>CAVPRD010000005.1:0-609293 GCA_963707705.1 uncultured Pseudomonadota bacterium
CCACTGGCTGCTGCCGCACGTGGCCGCCGGGATGCTGGCGCTCTTCCTCGGCCCTCTTCAGTTCTGGACGGCCTTCCGGCGCCGGTACGCGCGGATACACCGGTGGAGCGGGCGGGCGTACCTAGCGGCCGTCGGCGCCGGCGCCGTAATGGCAGCCGGCATGATCGTGCGCGCCGGGACCGGGCTGATCTTCGCCTGGGGTCTCGCCGGGCTGGCGGTGGCTTGGGTAGCGACCTCGGGGCTCGCGCTCGTCGCCATCCGGCGGGGCAACGTGCCGCAGCACCGCGAGTGGATGGTGCGGAGCTACGTCGTGACGTTCGGCTTCGTCACGTTCCGGCTGCTGCTCGAAGCGCTGAACGCGCTCGAGATCGGGGCGACGCCGCCGGAGCGTGCCGCGCTGGCGAGCTGGTTCTGCTGGGCGCTCCCCCTTCTGGTGACCGAGGTCGTACTCCAAGGGCGGAAGGTGTTCCGGGCGCCGCCGCGCACGCTCCCGGCACTCCCGGAATAAGTGCTCCCCGCGCGGCCACTGCCGCGGGGCCGCCCGAACGGGCGTCGGACTTCTAATGCGTTACCCTACAACCGCCAGCGCCGATGCCGGAACGCGTTAGGCGCGGGCTCCGCCTGGCGTCGGCGGGCACTCGAACGGGAGGCGGTGCGGGCGGCAGGACAATCAGTGATGGTGTCGCTGGCCCCACGACGAGGGAAAGCCAATAGTGCGTCTTGCGACGGTCGCCCCGAGATGTGCGGCAGCCTCGGGATCAGCCGCAGACGCGGAAGACCGCGGACCCCGCGACCTGCTCCACATTTCCGAGTCGGAACGCGTAGCTCAGCGCTACATCGGCGGCGTAGGACCGGCCCGCGAGGGCGAACGTGCGGGCGCGTCGCATGCGCCGCACCATCTCCACGGGGTCGACGGCCCGAAGCCGCGAGCCGACCCGCTCCCACCGCTCGAGCCTGCGGGGTTCGTCGTCGAACGCGACCGAGATGGTGTCCGAATGCGAACACCCGTGGCGAACGGTCCGTGGCCGGATCCTGCGGACTGTACGGGCTGATCTCCACCGTCCACTTGCCTGCCGCCACCGAGCCGCAGCTGATCATCAGGGCTCCGGAGCCGCCGACGGGAAATCCGGTCTCGCTGACGCCGCCCCCGCCGGAACCGTCCAGGTAGGCGATGCCACTGAACTCGTCGAGCCCGGGCAGGAATGGCTTCCGCCACCCGATGACGTCGAGTGTGTCGGACGCAGTATAACCGCCCACCGTCGCGGAAATGCGTACTGCGTACCCCAGTATAAGGAGCCGCCGCCCGGCTGATCGAAGTCGGTCTCGCGGATCGCCTTCACGAGGCCTGTCGCCGACACCGCCGCGAACCCGCCACCCGAGACTCCCCAGCTAATGACTTCGCCGGCCGGGACCGGGCCCCCGCCGGGACCGACGAACGCCACGGCCAGCTGCAGCGAATCGAGCTCCAAGAGGCGGGAATCCGGCGGGCCGTACACGACATAGATGGCGAGGCGCTTGGACCCGGGTTCGATGCCCGAAACGGGGACGCCGTCACCGCCGCAGCCCAGCGCGCTCCCAGTGACGAAGGCCGCAAGCGCGCTCCGCTGCGCGCGTCGAAAACCACAGCCGGCGGAACAGCACGCCTTCGACGTGGGTTGCCGCCGGTGCGGTAGCCGTTCGATTCAGCGGGTCGGCCGTTGAGGATCTGTCCACGGGTACCTTGGGGGGGTGAGCGCAGGACGCGGGGTAACAATGCTCGCGCGCTATCGCCCGGCTATACGCGGCGTGACGTAGCCGGCGAACCCGCGCCGGCCTTGGCCCGCTCGCGCGGCAGCTCGCGACGCGTCGCCTGCACGGCCAACTCGAGCTCGACGAGCAACTCGACGGGCTAGCTCCGTCGCTCGCGCGCCGATGAAGTCCTCGAGGAATGTCGCGGTCCATTCGCGCGACCCGCTAGAGCCCAGTGATCGAGTAGCTCCGCGGGTAGCTGCTCGTCAGTCACTTCGATGACCGAGCTGGCGCCACCGATGCCGGATCGCCACCCGCAGTTCACCTAACGACGCCGGGTCCCACTGGCGGAACGTGCGCTCCTCGAATGAGTCGAGCTCGTCGGGCCCCATCGACTTCACGAGGTCGCACCACAACGCGACTGTTTCCGGCGGCGCCTCGACTCCTCCGCTCGCGTTGTCCGGGTCTCGCGCCGCCTCCGCGGGGTTCACGCACGGGGCCTGCTGCCTAGCGGCGCTTACGGCTACGTCGCTTGTCGTATATCGTTTGCGCCGCCGCGGTCCCATCGTGGATCAACGACAACGGACACCTTCCATGCGCCGCGCCGGGATAACGCTCTCGCAACTCGTTACCCTCCTAGTCCTCACCGCCTGCGGGGAGGAGGAAATTCCAGCCGGCCCGGCGTCCAGCGTGCTGCGCGTGGGAACGTACGCCTACGTCGGTAGCTACGCGGCCTCCGCGTCCGGCTTCCCGCCGGCACGCACTTACAGCGGTACGATGACATCGTCAGGGCCGCCGCCCGCGACGAGGTATTCGTGTCGCTCCAGGTGGAGGGGTTCCACCCCGCTGAGGATAGGGGCGTCTGGAATGGTGCCGCGTATCGACTTCTAGCTACCGCCGCGTTCGGCGACGTCGTGCATCAGATCGCCCGCTCGGGCGAGGGAACGATCTGCACCGGCGTGCATTTGTGGCGCAGGGCGGACGAATCGCTGGAAACGACGCCGGTAACGTGCAGCATGGTATTCCAAGGGCCGTGGGATCCGTCACCGTTCGAGGTCCTTGCGGGCTCCCTTACGCTCCGGCCTGACGGCACCCTGACCGAGACGATGCAGCTCCGGTGCCAGAGCCCGCTTCCCATTGGCTTCGCGGACTGCGACGTCGGTGATCGGGCGTTCCTCCCGTGAGGGGAGGTACTCGCGCGCAGACGAGTGGCTCGTGTTCGACAACGGCGCGGAGTTCGAGACAGACCCCCGGCGCGCGCGGTTCCGTGCGACCTTCGGGGCCAATGAGGTGACGATCTACTACGGGAATCCCGCGTTTTCATATGTGTACAAACGATAAGTGCCCCTCGAGCGGATCGGTTGCGAGCTCGGAGCCGGTGCGATGAAGCGCGTTCGGCCACTAGCGACTGAGTTCCTTCCGTCGCCGCTCGATCGCGCGCCGCAGGGTGCCTAACGACGCCGGGTCCCACTGGCGGAACGTGCGCTCCTCGAACGAGTCGAGCTCGTCGGGCCCCATCGACGCGACGAGCTTGACCCACAGCGCCACGGTCTCCGGAGGAGGCGGGCCGACGCCGGTCCGGTCGTCCTGGTCGGGCATCGGCGCGTGGCGAGCTCGAACAGCCGGCCGAGCATGCGCGGCTCGCGCCAGGCCGGGTCCCCGAGCCAGCGGACGAAGCGTTCCTCCGCCTCCCGTTCGAACCGGACGACGAGGAACACGTTCGGCCCGTCGATCGCGGGGCGCGACCAGGTTGAGGCGCGCGACTCCGAGACGAGCCAGAGGCCACCCGCGGTGTCGCGGTATTCGACGGCGGACGACAGGGGAACGTCCTCCGGGACGTGGGGCAAGCGCCACCGCGCCGCCGGCGAACCAGCGCCGGCCTTGGCCCCGCCGGACTGGACGGCGGAAAACGGTGACTAACGGTGTCAGCGCTAGCGGACAACCCTCCGTTGCATAATGGCTGGCGCGCGGGTCGCCAATGACTCGTGTGAAACTCTCCGGATTCGATCGTCAGCATCGAGGGGTCAATGCGCAAAGTATTTCTGCTCGCCCTGCTCGTCGCTGCCTGTGCCAAGAAGGAACAGCCGGCCGCGGACACCAGCACGCCCGCTCCACCGCCACCGCCACCTCCTCCCGCCGCGCTCACGGCTGCCGACGTGAAGGGGACATGGAAGGGAACGACCAAAGCCGAAGGCGATACGACCACACACTCCTTTACCATCACCACCGTCAACGATTCGACCGCCAAGCTGACGGACACTAAGACCAAGCGGTCGGTTGAATACGCTCTGAAATTCGACGCCGACAGCATGATCGCGACGTCCAAGCCTTGGACCCCCCCACCGAGTCCGAAGGGTGCCCCGAAGGTGATAGACCACGCGGTGGGTCATCTGAAGGACGGGAAGTTGGTCGGCGTGGCGACTACCGTGTTAGCCTCGAAGCCCGATTCGGTGCTCGCCAAGTCGAACTGGGAAGCCACTAAGGCGCCGTAGGCGCGACAGGCGCCTACGGCTACCAACCATGAGACCGACCGTCCAAAACCTGTGACGGACTGCACGAACGAGGCGTGAGGGGTGGTTTCGTTTCATGTCGCGAATCCGTCCTTCGCGCATTTTACGATCCGATCCTCCAAACTGGGCCGAGTACTGATCAAGACCGCGCGGTGCAAATCCAGAATGCACGGCGGCCCGCTACCGACACGGACAGGCGACCCGTGAGGCGATCGCGATGCGCCAGTACCTTGCGGCGCTCGTGCGCGACGCGCGCGAGGTGTTGACTAGGTTACAGACCTAACGACCCCCGACCCAAGTCGCCCCGATCCGATCTCGCGGACGCCGCTTTTAGGCGCTAGAATCGGTTCCGCGTGGTCTCGTGGCTCGAAACGGAGAGAACCACATGGCGTTGGCGCCGTGCCGCGAGTGCGGGCGACAGGTGAGCACCGAGGCAGCGACGTGTCCACACTGCGGTGTGGGCCGCCCTGCGAGACAGATCGCTACACCTTCCGTACCGAATCATGCGTCGCCCGATCGGCGTAGGCGTTCAAACATAAAGGCGGCCTTGACGGGGATCGGCCTTTCCATCGTGATCGCGCTCGTCGCTCAGTCGGGAAGCACCACGAGTTCCTCCTCGTCCGGGTCCTCAACGATCAGGACGGTAACCGCCGTTTCGTTTGTGCCGGGCGTTGTCAGGCTCGATTGGGCCGCCGGAGAGATGGAAATTCGTGGGAGAATCGTTAAGCCGCCTGGTGCCCCGGCGCCCGGTACGGTATGGGTGTGGGCCTACTACGTGAACCCGACCGTGAACCCGAACGCGAGTTGGTCGGATGAGCCGATTGCCGTCACGCCCGCATTCAACGGCGACACCGCCGCCATCGCTGCGCGCGGACCGTTTCACTGGACAACCAACACCATGCCTAACGGGGCCCTGCTACCGCGACGCGGGTACTTCGCTCAGGTTCGGGTGTCTGCCGCCTCCGCAGACGAGGCAAGAATTCCGAGCAGCAGTCGCGACTACGAAACAGGTCGCTTACTCCGCGTGAAGTAGCATCACGGCAATCGTACGCGTGCGGTTCGCTGGGGACCCGCGGCGGGTCCAGCCACCTCGATCGACGGCGGCGCGACTGGGACAACATTTCCGAGGATCCCTAGCGAGATGCCGCGCCCTGCGCGATCCTACGCGCCATGCCTACCCGAACCCAACGTCGTACGAGAGAAGGATTGATGGTTCGATGATAGACCTCTTGGCTCGGCTCATTGGTGGTTCGATGATGTACCTCTTGGCTCGGCTCATTGTCGCCGTGCTCGTCTTCTGCGGCGTCTCCGGTCTCTGTTTGGTCGCCTACGTCGTGTGGAAGGACTTCACCATGGCCGCGGAAGAAGAGTCGCGAGTGACGCGCATGCCTCCGGGAAGCCGGTTGTTCGTCGCCGCCGCGCTCGTGGTGTCCGCCGGGTTGCTCGCGCGGAGGGCTTCATTCTTCACCTTTCTCCTCGTTTTGGTGGCCGTGGTCGGCCCCGCATGGCTCATCGTGCCGACGGCGTACCGTCGGTGGTTCGCCGTGGCGAGTGTCCTCCTAGTCATCGGAGGCATCTCGCTCTAGAAGCCCTCTAGTGTCGCTGGCCACAAATATCACGGCATCGAGTCATGACGTTGCGTGCTCGGCGTACCAGCGGCGCATCTGGTGACTGCTCCACGTCCACTCGAACGGGTACGCGTAGAGGCGGTTGTACTCGCGGCGCGCCGCTGTAACACCCCGGTGTCATCTTCGGCAACGGAGATGACCATGCATGGCCGATGATCCGCTCGACGACGCGATCCGCGCATTCGCGGGTGCGCCACGTCAGTCAGATGGATGGCGAGGTCCTCGACTCGTTCGTCCGTCGGACGTGGGCGACGTGGGATCCGGCGTCGCTGGATGCGCTTCGGGTGGCGGTGGAGGCGCGGCGGGCGGAGCTGAACGCGGGGTAGCGGCGCGGGTTGAGCCACTCTATGAGCAGCGGGTACTCATACCAGGGATAAAGCATGGCGCGTGCGCGACCTGCAATCCCTACGTCATCAAGTCATTGCACGAAGAGGGCTCGCGAAAGCGGCGGCGATTTCTTCCGCGTACCATGACGTATGATCCATAGCGCGGCCGCCGCCGACCCGTGCGGGTACCCGCGATACGACTCAGCCGCCCGGTTCGCGTGCCGGTGCGGGCGTTGCCGAGATGGTGACAGATGAATGACGGCTCGGTAGGTTCGGAGCAACACCGGAGCTACTCCATCAACGCCAAGGCGCGCGAATGGTACATCGTCTGCTCGTGAGCATCCTGGTACTCTGCGCTGCAGTCGGATGCAACGTGTTGGGACCTAACGAGTGCGGCACACCGAACCGATCGGTTCTCGCTCAGGGCTCGATCTCCGCGGGGGCGGCGGGGGCAACCGTGGGCATCCGCGAGGATCAGGCGGGCGACTCGGTCAGGAGAACGGTTAGTTGGTCGGTCTCCTCCAACGTCAAGCCGCGGATCACGCGCGTCGAGTTGCGCGACAGCAGTGACGGAACTTTCATCGCTTTGTTCGGGTTGACGAAGCCGCTCCCGACCCCACCGGCAGACATCGTGGTGTCAAATGCGAATGGGCCTGCCGTATGACTGGCCGCTTCCGATAGACGACCTGCGCCGGCGCCTCGCCGCGGGCAAAATCGTTGTCGAGCTCCAGACGGACTTGCCTGACCGGCCACTGATACGAGTCGCGCTCACCGCGCAGGTAACCGACTGGCATCGCGACCGTTGTCCCGACTGACGGCGTGGCAGCGCAACCGCTTCAGCGGAGAAGCTCTGGCGGCAGAGGTCCGTCACAAGCGACACAGATCCGTCACAGCGGAAGTGATGCCCCGCGTTAGGGTTACCAAAGTTGTGACGGATGTGACGGATAAAGCGAGGGGTAGGACCGCCTCTTTCGGTTTTCTTCGCCTTCCGCATACCCGGAACTAGCGGTGCTCAGCCCGCCCGCGAGCGGGGCTCAAGAGTGAGGACTGGAGTATCAGCGGCCGGCTCGGGGGCCATTGCCGCCGCGACGTGCGCCGAGACCCGATCTGCAGCCGCCTTACGGGGATCATCGCCGAGGTGCGCGTAGCGCTGGGTAGTCGACACCTCTCGATGGCCTAACAGCGCCCCGATCATCGGAAGCGAGAGCCCACCGGCGGCACCAACGCTCGCGAACGAGTGACGCAGGTCATGGAGCCTGACGCCCTCGAGCTTTGCCGAGTGTCGAACGGCCTCCCATACCCTTTTGATCTCCACCAAGTGCGTGCCCGGCTTCGCGCCGGGGAACACGAATGGCGAATCGGCGAGGCGAGGAAGGTCGGTGAGGAGAGCTAGGGCAGGGGCGCCAACGTGGCGATCGGAGCGGCCCGTCTTGGTATCGGGGAGCGCGGCGATCCCTCGAGCGTCGTCCAGCTGATCCCACCGAAGGCCTAACGCCTCGGATTCGCGCCAGCCGGGGAGGACGAGGAAGCGGAGCGCGGCGACCGCGAACGGGTTCGCGGGGACGGGCGTGCCGGCGCTTTTGGGGCGGTGCTTCGCTTTCTCTGGGGCGGGCGGCTTCCGTTGCAGCTTGGGTGGGGTAGGGAGCCCCACGCGCTCAGCCTTCGTCAACGCGGTCCCGAACCGCTTCAACTCCTCGTCCGTCAGGAATCTTTCCCGTGAACGCTCGGGATAGAGCTCGATCCCGGTGCACGGGTTGGTTCCCGTGGGCCGGTGTCCGTGTAACTCGGCGAACCGCAGCATCGCGCCGAGGATCGCGAGCGCGCGGTTGGCGAGGTACGGCCGATCACTCATCCCAAGATGCACCTTCGCAACCTGGGCGCGAGTCAGCGCGGCCACCCGCACCTTAGGAAAGGCGTTACTTTGGTCATCTGTGTGTCTCCTTTGTTTTCGGTCTCCGCCGAACGCCCGAGTTCAACTGCGCGGCCATGTGGCGCGTCACCCAATGCTCGATCGCGCTGCACGCGGGCGCAATTCCGAATGCGCGCCAGTATTACGCGCTCGAGGGGGCACGGCCCGGACGACGGTCGACCTGCGATAGCGTACGACGCAAGGGATGCCGCGCACCGCCGTTCGGAGGAATTCGGCGCCCGGTTGCACCGGCCCCTGCGGATGAGCATCAACGACCCGGAGGCTCGCCACGCATTCGTTCGTGATCGCGGGCGCCTCCTTTTTCGCCATTCTTCGCCGCCTTGTTCCATGAGCCGGCCCGCTTCCGGAGCACATTCGCCATGACAGCCTCTCGTCCGATAATCGCGTTGACCGTTGTCTGCCTGCTCGCCGGCGCCTCCTCGCGCGCCTTCGCGCAGAGTGGAATGGCGGGCATGGATCACAGCAAGCACCGCATGGGCCCCGATATCGTCGTCCCGAAGGGCGCGCCCTATACGAAGGCCGACGTCGAATTCATGCAGGGGATGATCGCCCACCACGCCCAGGCGATCGTGATGTCGCGGATGGCGGAGGCGAATGGCGCCAACCCGAACGTGCTCAAGCTCTCGCGGAAGATCGACCAGTCGCAGGTGCCCGAGATCATCATCATGCAGGGGTGGCTTCGCCGGAACGGGCAGTTCGCCCCGGACACGTCCTCCTGGCACGACATGCGGATGGACGGCATGCTCAGCGACGACGAGCTCAGGGAGATGAGCGAGGCGAAGGGTGTTGCCTTCGACCGGCTCTTTCTCACCGGCATGATCAAGCACCACGCCGGCGCACTCAAGATGGTGGACGACCTCTTCAAGTCCCCGGGCGCCGGCCAGGAAGTGGATGCCAATGTCTTCGCCAACGATGTCGTCACGGCACAGACTGCCGAGATCGGCATCATGAGACGCTTGCTGTCGCAACTCCCTCCACAGTGAAACGCCCCACGTCCCCACCCCCGGAGCAAAACTCGATGCGTATGATGCGTGGCTTCATCCTGTTGCTGGCGACGACCGTCGTGCCGACCATGGTGTCGGCACAGACGTATCCGACCAACAAGGATCCCCGAAGCACTCTCAAGCCCGGCCGTTACGATGCGGGCATTGCGATCAGCAACATGAAGCAGGTGGCGTTCGTGAAGAAGCCGGCGGCATTCGACACGGCGACCGGGTTGAAATTCATCAACTCCGACATGGCGTTCGGCACCCATTACGTCTATCAGGCCAACTTCGCCGGCTTCACGATCTGGGACATCACCGACCCCGCGAACCCGGTGGTGGCGTCGGCTACGAAGTGCATCACATTGCAGGGTGACCCGACCATCGTCGGCAACCTGCTCTTCCTGTCCGCCGAGGGCGCGGGCAACCGAAATGATTGCGCCGACGGTGGCGTGCAGGATCCGAAGGACCACATGGCTGGCGTGCGCATCTTCGACGTGTCCGACCCGAAGGCGCCGAAGCTCGTCAAGAACGTGCAGACCTGCAAAGGCTCGCACACGCACACCCTCGTGCCCAGCCCGAAGGATCCACGGATCATCTACCTCTACGTCTCGGGACAGCAGGCAGCGCGACCGGAAACGGAGTTGGCGGGGTGCAAGAACGGCACGGACCCGGCCGACCCGACGAACTCGCTGTTCCAGCTCGACATAATCAAGGTGCCGCTCGACCATCCCGAACATGCCGCGGTCATTCCCGGGGCTCGCATCTTCACCGGCCTCGATGGCGGGAAGGAGTGCAAGCAGTTCTGCGCCCCGGTAGACCCGCGGCAGGCGGCGGCTGGCCGTACCCGTCCGGCGCCGGATCCGGCGATGCCAACCGGTCCGCGCAATTGCCACGACGTGACGGCGTATCCGGAGATGCACTTGCTCGCGGCCTCCTGCTCCACGCACTCCATTGTCGTCGACATCTCGAACCCCGAGAAGCCGGTCCGCCTGGACGCGCTCACCGATACGAACAACTTCCAGGGGCGGCACACGGCCGCATTCAGCAACGACGGGAAGAAGCTCATCCAGACCGATGAGTGGGGCGGTGGCACGGGCCCGATGTGCCAGGCGTCGAGCATGATCGAGCTTGGCGGCAACACGGTGATCTCGCTCGACGCGAAGAAAAAGCAGACCAGCGTGCCTACTTCAAGCTCCCCTCCGCGCAGGCGCCCGAGGAGAACTGCGTGTCGCACAACGGCGGCATCATCCCCGTGCCCGGACGCGACCTGTACGTGCAGGGATGGTATCAGGGCGGCGTGAACATCATGGACTTCACCAGCGCTGACAGCGCCATCGAGATCGGCTATTTCGACCGCGGCTCCATCACTCCGCCGAGGGGCGCCGACGTGCCGCAGCCCACCGGTCGACCCCTCCGTTCGAGGCGGAGGCAACGCCATCGGCGGTTCGTGGGGGGCCTATTACTGGAACGGCCTCATCTTCTCGTCAGAGCTCGATCGCGGCATGGACATCCTGGAGTTGACGCCGAGCGCACAGCTGTCGGCGAATGAGATTGCCGCGGCGAAGCTGGTGCGATTCGATAACTACAACCCGCAGAGCCAGCCGAAGATGACGTGGCCGCCGGCGTTCGTCGTCGTGCGGTCGTATCTCGACCAGCTGGTGCGGAACGGTGGGCTCGCTTCGGAGCGAACGGCCGCCATCTCGTCCGCTCTCGACATTGCGGAGATGAAGGGTGGCGCTGCCCGTGCAGCGGCGCTGAACGCACTCGCGCAGCAGGTGGACAGGGATGTCGCCGGTGCGAAGGACGGTGCTCGCGTGCGTACGATGGCCGGCGAGATCCGGCGTCTCGCGGCGGCGTCGAAGTAAGTCGGCGACCGAGCGTACGTACGTACGTTCGGCCCCCGGGCTGGCTCGCCATCCGGCGTGATGCCAGATGGCGGCCGGCCTGTCGCAAACCTAACGGGAGAGGCATTAGTGCTCGGCTCCTCGATCCGCGCCATCGCGCTCGGAACGCTGGTCTTCACCCTGACGCCCCCTGGACGCGCATCGTCGCAGACGACGCGTCCCTTCACCAGCGCCGATCTCTACAAGTTGCGCAGCGTCGGCGACGTGCAGCTCTCCCCGGACGGCAGGCACGTCGCATTCGGCGTGACGAGCGCCGAGCGCCCGGGACGACCCACGACGCAGATCATGCTCATGGAGCTCCCCGGCGGCACGCCTCGTCCGCTGGGCGGCTCGGCCGAGGGAGCGTCGAGCCCGCGCTGGTCTCCCGACGGCTCGCGCGTCGCGTTTTTCGGACGAGAGGGGGAGCGCTTCGGCGTGATGGTCGCCGATGCCAACGGCACCTCGCTCCGCTTCATCGCACCGACTCAGGGAACGAACCATCCGCTTCCTTCGTCGGGTGACCGGCTGGCCTGGTCACCGGACGGCACGCGCATCGCCTTCATCTCGGCGACTCCCGGCCCCGAGGCGGACGCCAATGGCGATCCGATGGTCATCACGCGCTATCTCTACAAGCCGACGGCGACCGAGGGGCTCACGAGGTTCAACGACAACCGTCGTCTCCACATCTTCGTCGCCGTGCTGTCGAGCGGAAAAGTGGAGCAGCTCACGAAGGGCGACTTCTACGAGCACTCGATCCGCTGGTCGCCACTCGGCGACGAAATTCTCTTCGTCTCCAACCGCGAGCCCGACGCCGATCGGGTCTTCAACTACGATATCCTCGCGGTGAAGGTGGCTGACGGCTCGCAGCGCATGCTCTCTCGCACGAAGAGCGCCGAGTACTTGCCGGCCTGGTCGCCCGACGGCAAGTCGATCGCCTTCCTCGGGACGCGTCGGGAGCTGACGTCGTCGGAGACGACGATGGAAGACACGCACGTCTGGCTCATGGACGCCTCGGGCGAGAATCGCCGCGAGCTGGTGACGATCGACAACCGGCAGGGAGCACCGCAGTGGACCGCGGGCGGACGGCAGATCTACTTCACGGTGCAGGAGCGCGGGAACGTGCGACTCTATCGACAGCCGGTAGCGGGGGGCGTGCCGTCGGTGGTCGTGGAAGACGTCGGGTCGGTCGGCTCCTACTCGGTGGCGCGCGACAGCATCGTCGCTTTTGCCTTCTCCACACCGACGTCTCCGTCGGAGCTGTACCTAACGACTGGCGGGAAGCCGCGCGCGGTCACCTCGCTCAACGCGGGGCTCCTCGCCGAACGTACGGTCGCCCCGACCGAGTCGTTCACGTTCCCGAGCGTCGACGGGCTTCAGGTCGAAGCCTTCATCACGCGCCCTGCCGCGCCGCCCGCTGGGAGCCGAGTGCCGATGATGGTGATGATCCACGGCGGCCCGCACGGGCAGCAGGGGCCGGCCTTCAACAGCAAGGCGCAGATCTACGCCGGAAAGGGGTGGGCTGCGCTCATGGTGAATTACCGCGGCTCCACCGGCTACGGACAGAAACACGCCGACGCGATCTTCGGCGACCAGAATGGGAAGGAGGCGAAAGACGTCCTGGCCGGCGTCGACGCCGCACTGGCTCGTTATGCGTTCCTCGATCCGGAGCGCATCGGCGTCGAAGGAGGAAGCTACGGAGGCCAGCTCGCGAACTGGCTCGTGACGCAGACGACGCGCTTCCGCGCCGCCGTCCCTGCTGCCGGGATCTCGAACCTCGTCACGCAGAACTACCTCTCCTACTACCACGACTATCTCGCCGTGGAGTTCGGCGGCTACCCGCACGAGGGGATGCTGATGGACACCCTCTGGGCGCGTTCGGCGATCCGCTACGTCAACAAGGTGAAGACACCCGTGATGTTCGTGCATGGCGAGAACGACAACGACGTTCCGATCGCCGAGGCGGAGCAGTTCTTCATCGCGCTGAAGGACGTCGGTGTGGAGACGGTGATGGTGCGCTATCCGCGGGAAGGCCACGGCATCCGCGAAACGAAGCACGTCGCCGACGTGGTGGACCGGAGTATCGGCTGGTATGAGCGCTGGTTTCGCTCGCCCCGTGCGGGAACGCCGCCAACGGTCGTTCCGTAGGCATCCCGGGCAGACAGGCTGCCCCGCAGCGCAAGGTGAACCGCCGCGCCGAATCAAGCCTAACGATGTCGAGGACGTCCAGGTGCGGCGCCAGCTGCGCGCTCACCATTCGACGCCGCCCAAGGATCGCACCCTTGCGCGGCTCGAGGTCCTCCTCATTTGCGGGTTCGCGCGAGCCGGCCCACGTTACCCGCATGCGCAACTACATCGCTCTCGCCCTCACGTCGCTTGCGGCGTGCACCAACGCCCCCGCGAAAGAGACGGCTGCCTCCACGCCGTCGGCCGTGCCAACCGTTCCAGTTCCGGCGATCGACGTCAACGAGGTCGATTCCCTCATCCAGCGCGTCGTCGCGGAGAAACGACTCGTCGGATTATCCGTGGGCGTCATGCAGGACGGAAAAGTCGTCCTCGCCAAGGGCTACGGTTTCCGATCGCTCGAACCGAAGCTGCCGGTGACCCCGACGACGATGTTCGGCATTGGCTCCGTCACGAAGCAGTTCACGTGCAGCTCGGCCTTGCTGCTCGAGCAGGAGGGCAAGCTGTCAATGAACGATCGCGTCGCGAAATACTTCCCGTCGGCGACGCGAGCGAACGACGTCACGCTCCTGGACCTCGGGCAGCACGTCTCCGGCTATCGGGACTACTACCCGCTCGACTTCGTGGTGCGCGAGATGGCGAAGCCGGAACCGACCGACACCGTCATCGCGCGTTATGCGACTCGTCCCCTCGACTTCGAGCCGGGATCGCGATGGTCGTACAGCAACACGAACTTCCTCATCCTCGGCAAGGCGATCGAGGCGGCATCGGGAAAATCGGTCGGTGAGTTCATGAAGGAGCGGATCTTCACACCGATCGGCATGACGCGCACGGCCTTCGATCGAATCCCTAACGATTCCAATACCGCGAACGGCTACACGTCGTACGCACTCGCCGATCCCACGACCGTTGCACCCGAAGCGCAGGGATGGATCGGTGCCGCAGGCGCGATCTGGTCAACGCCGACCGACTTGCTGGCCTGGGATCTCGCGCTCATCGATGGCAAGGTGCTCAGTCCTGCCTCGTACGCCAAGCTCACCACGCCGCGTGTGCTGACCGACGGGCGGCTGACCACCTACGGTTGCGGGCTCGGTGTTCAGAAGACGGGCGATGCGGTGATCCTCTCGCATGGCGGTGGCATCGCCGGCATCGTGACGCAGAACATCGTGATTCCCGCGACGCGGTCAGGCATCGTCACGCTCGCGAACGCGGACTTTGCCGCGACTGGAGAGATCACCTCGGCGCTGATCGCCAAGCTCACCCCGCACGTCGACGTGCCGAAGATCGCCGGGCCAACCGCGCTGGAGGCCGCGAAGGCGTTCCTCGCGTCGGTCGAGCAGGGCAAGGTCGATCGATCGACGCTCGGCGATGACTTCAATGCGTTGCTGACCGACGAGCACCTCGCCAAGGATCGCGCCTCGATGGCCGCCCACGGCAAGGTCACCGATGTCGTCGTTAGGCAGACGGTAGAGCGCGGCGGCATGGAGGTGGCGATCGTCGAGTACAAGGTCGGCAAGACGCTCGCTCGAACGGCCATGTATCGTTCGCCGGACGGGAAGATTCAGCAGTTCCTGATCAACCGACAGTAAGCTGGTGGGGCTCATCCCTTCCTCGCTTTCCAGGCCGCGAGCACCGTCCGAGGTGCTGACCGGGTTGCAATGACCCGACGCTTTAGGAAAGCGCGTTAGGCAGTCGCGCCAAGAAGGATTCCGCATCCCGGCGTTATTGGACGAACGCGTTGCAGAAGCAGTCGGGGGTATTGCACACAATGGGAACAGTTAGGCAACCACCTCGCGAGTCATCAATCATGCTGGGATTTGACCGAAACGCCACACAGCTCGGCACGAACCGGCTGTGTCTTGGTGTGCTCCTCGTCTGTGCGGTCGGCGCGGCGTGCTCACAGTCGCAACAATACGACCTCGTCATCAACAGCGGCCGAGTGATCGATCCGGAGACACGCCTCGACGCGGTCAGAAGTGTCGGGATCGTTGGAGATCGCATCGCCCGGGTTTCGGCGCAGCCCCTCAAGGGCACGAAGGTGATCGATGCAACGGGACTGGTCGTCAGCCCCGGATTCATCGACTTGCATCAGCACGACCAGAGTCCGGCCGCGTATCGGTTGAAGGCGTTGGACGGTGTGACGTCTGCGCTCGAGATGGAGAGCGGCGTGCCTGACTTTGCAAAATTCGTGGCAGTGCGTGAGGGAAAAGCGCTGATCAACTATGGCGCCACTGTGAGCCAGGAAGCGGCGCGCGTGCTCGCCTTTGGCGACACGCTTGCGACAAGCGTAATGGGAGAAGCGGGATCGATCGACGATCCGCCATCGGGGCCAGCGACAAACAACGTTGCCAGCGACGAACAGATTGCGCGTCAGCTCGCGTTCCTCGACAGGGGCCTCACCGCCGGCGCGTTAGGCGTGGGGATGGGGCTGGAATACACGCCTGGCGCAACGCGGCTCGAGATCATCCGGATCTTCCAGGAGGCCGCGAAGTGGCATCGTCCGGTGTTTGTTCACATCCGGAGCGTCGGCGCGCTCGAGCCCGGGTCCAGTGTTGAGTCCGTCGGCGAAATGATCGCAGCGAGCGCGGTCTCCGGCGCGCCGGTTCACATTGTCCACATCAACTCCAGCTGCATCCGATTCGTGCGCGACTGCCTGACAATGATCGAAGGGGCTCGCGCACGAGGGCTCGACATTCACCACCGAGGCGTATCCGTATGGCGCGGGGATGACGAGCATCGCGTCGGCGCTGTTCAATCCCGGTTGGAGAGAGCGGCGGTCGATTGGCTATGCCGCGCCGGAGACGGATGCCAATTCCTACGGTATCCAGGCTGACGCCGGCTACCGCTTCCAATACGGCGCTGCGTTCTGGGAGCCCCTGGGGACGATCGCCTGGTTGCGTACCAGCATCGACCAGATCACGGTGCTCGGCCAGAATTTCGGCTTCGGCGATACCAACTCGGTTCGCGGCAGCTTGGGTGGCCGAGTGGGTGTGGCCAACTACTGGAGCGGGATGAAGGTTGAGGCTTCGGTCACCGGCCGCGTGTGGCACGAGTTCGAAGATCCGGCCGCACTGAATATCAACGCGGGTCTGCTGACGATCGCAGATCAGTTCAAGGGAACGTATGGCGACGTGAACGGAACCTTGAACTTCATCGGCCTGCAGTCCGGTTGGTCCTCGTTCTTCAACGGCGGTGTGAAGTGGAACAGCGAGTTCACCACCGTCAGTGCCAAGGGCGGCGTTCGTTACAACTGGTAAATCGACTAAATTTGGGTGGGGGACCGGGCTTCCGGTCCCCCATTTTTTTGTCTAAACTTCCCGATCGGTGTTTGTCAGACGAACCAGGGACCTTGCATTCGGGGACCCGCCGACGCTAACAAAGCTTGGTGAAAAGCTCTACGAGCTGATTTGCGGGGGCAGGGTATCGATTGGCTCTCAGCGCTCGTAAAAAATGGGTGTGAAATGTATCGTTGGTCTGCAATCGCACTGGTCTGTGCCGTTCTTTCCGGCGCCATGGCGCTGATGTTTGGTGGTACTGACAGAATCCAACGCCCAGCAGCCGCGGCAACAAAGAGGTAATCACGCCAAGCCGGCGGCGCCTGCCGCGCCCGCTGCCCCCACGGTTCAGCGCACCGAGACCACTAATTTCGACTCCTGGCAGGTTACCTGCACGGAAACCGATACGAGCAAGCGCAAGACCTGCTCCGCGGTGATGAATGGTTTGGACCAGCAGCGGCGGCCGATCGTAACCTGGGTCATGGGACGCAACCCTGAGGGTGCGCTGATGACCGTTTTGCAAACGCCACAGACGCAGATCGGGCTGCAGATTCAGAAGGGCGTCGAGTTGAAGCTTGGCAACGGCGCGGTCCGCAAGCTGAACTATGTCGTTTGCAATCAGGCGCGGTGCGAATCGTCCCTTCAGATGGACGACGCCTTGATGCGTGAGATCATGGCGGCGCCGTCTGCGGTCGTCACCATCTACCAGGCCGATGGCCAGCCGATCACCATCAACCTGCCGGCCATCACCGGCGCCGACAAGGCATTGGCTGCCGTCGGGCGTGGATGATCCGCGTCTGGATCGCGGCGATCTTCTGCTGCCTTTCGCTCTCGGCCTGTAGCACTTCTTCTCAGTTTGGACCGATTGATCCGAGCAGTTCTTCGGATGCTCGCCAGGTTTGGCTTGTTCCGGGCTCGGTGGGCGCAGTTCGTGCGGTGGTCTACAGGCCGAAGAATGCCGGCCCGTCACCACTGGCGGTGATCAGTCACGGATCGTCGGAGGATGAGGCATATCGCGAGCAGATGAACGATCCCGATTATCCGCTACTTGCGCAATGGCTGGTATCTCGTGGTTTTGTGGTGGTGATCCCCCAACGTCCCGGACACGGCCAGATCCGGTGGGCCTTATCTTGAGACGGCGGGTACCTGCGAGCATCCAGACTTCAAGGTCGCAGGCCTGACGAGCGCGGCGACGCTCGAGAGCGTTATTGGCTATATGCGCGAGCAGCCAATTGTCGCCGGTGGACCTGTGCTCTTGATTGGCCATTCTGCCGGCGGCTGGGCCAGCCTTGCGCTCGCTGGAAAGCGGCCGGATCTCGCTCGAGCGGTTGTCGTATTTGCAGCCGGTCGAGGCGGCAGGTCGGATAATAAGCCCAACAGCAATTGCGCGCCGGACAAGCTTATTTCGACGGCTGCGGAGTTTGGCGCTACCGCGCGTGCGCCTGTGATCTGGATCTATTCGGAAAACGATACTTATTTTAGCCCGGCTATGGGCCGCAACATTGCCTCAGCATATAGCCGTGGAGGATCACAGGCGACTTTTATCGTCGCGCCTACTTCGAAAGAGGACGGCCATTTCTTCGTGCATGACGCGCAAGCGGTTACCGTACTTTCCGCCCCACTCACGCGAATCTTAAAGTCTCCATCTGCAACTTCCCACTAATCATCTTTGATTTCCTGCGTTAGCGAAGACAACAATGTTCTGCACGGCAAGAACTCCGAGATTGTTTGTCCTTCGTCGATCTTGGCGCAAATCCAGATCCTCGAAATTTGAGCGTCGACACTTGCGCCGACAGGGCGCTAATTTCGCACGGAGCCGCCGAACAGCCGGCCCTCTAGTTGCGTGCGCAACAAACTATTGCTCGGTGAAGAACTGGAATAAAAGAAAGTCTCGACATCCTATCCTAGACAGCGAAAATAAGTGCACGAGTGCATGGGAGGGAGGGATGTTTACCGTTCCCGAATTGGCGGCGGAGGCCTTGGGGGCGCACCTGGCCGAGCACTTGGGTCGTCGGTTTGGTTCGACGGATGCTGAGCTTATAGAAGTGGTGCAGTCGGCTGCGAGACTTTCGATCGACTGTATCGGCAATAGTGACGCGCTATACCACAACGTCGAACATACGATGTTAGTGACGCTTGTTGGATACGATATTTTGAAAGGACGAAGGCTCTTCGTCGAAACGACCGCTAGTGATTTCGCTCACCTTCTGATCGCCTGTTTGTGCCACGATATTGGCTACGTTCGCGGAATTTTAAATGGCGATTGCTCCGAACATTATGTGATGGATGCCAAAGGCAACAGAGCTACGCTGCCCCGTGGCTCCTCCGACGCCGCATTGATGCCCTGTCATGTCGATCGTTCGAAGCTGTTTGTGCGGGATCGTTTTGCGAAAAACAAATTACTGGATGCCACCCGCATCGCCGATGCGATTGAATGCACGCGTTTTCCATCGACTCAGAGTGCCAACAATGACGACAATGAAGAAGGCAACTTGGTGCGCGCTGCGGATCTGATTGGCCAACTCGGTGATCCACATTACCTGCGCAAAGCAAATGCACTCTATTTCGAATTCGAAGAAGTCGGGATGAATAAGCAGCTCGGCTATACTTCGCCAGCTGATCTTACCGAACTTTATCCAAAGTTCTATTGGAACACTGTGTCGCCTCATATTCAGAGCGCGATCCGGTACCTCAACGTTACGTCGGACGGACGACATTGGATCTCAAACCTGTATAGCAATGTGTTCCGTGCCGAACGTGATCTTTGTTTGTCAGGTCCACAACGTTAAGGCGAAATCGGAGCCTATGCATGTGGTTGAGGGTAGCCGTCGTTTCGATCCGATTTTGAGGCTTAAGCTTTGAATACAACAGTAAGCGTATGCGGATCCTGATTTTCCATGGCTACCTGCTGCGTGGCACTGGCAGCAACATCTACAACGCGAACTTGTCTCGTGCGCTGGCCAAATTAGGCCACGAAGTGCACTTGTTGTGCCAGGATCGAACTGCGGATGCGCCGGAGGGCGTCACGATTTACGTACCGGACATCGGGCGAGTTCTTCCGGTGTACGTTGCGGATCACTACGACGGCTTCGACGCGTTGCCCTTTCCCAAACTCGACGAGGCCGCGCTCAACCATTACCTGAATGCCAACATCGTCGCGGTCCGATCGGTGCCGTCCCCGGACATCGCTTTGGCTAATCACCTCGTAATGGGTCCTGTAATTCTTGCGCGGGCACTGGAGGGGAGGGTACCTTATGCCGTCAAGGTTCATGGAAGCGCATTAGAGTACACCGTTCGGCCGCACCCCGAGCGGTTTTTGCCATATGCGCTTGAAGGGATTAGCGGTGCGTCGGGTGTGTTAGTGGGGTCGCGTCACACCGCCGAAAGTCTGTGGGAAGTGGTCTCCCAAGATCCCTCGCTGCCCGAGCGAACGCGATTAGGACCGCCCGGAGTTGACGTGGACTCCTTCCGTCCTCGTACGACCGAGGAGGCGATCATCGGCTTGAATCGGCTCACGGACAAGCTCCGGACCGAGACGGCCTCCTGGGGAGGTGAGCCTGGTGCGGCGGAGGCGCTGCGAAACCTCGATCCGCGCCATGATCATATCGTGAGTTACGTCGGGAAACTGATTGTCTCAAAGGGTGTCGACTTACTACTCGCCGCGTGGCCACTTGTGGTGTCGCGCGTGCCGAACGCGAAACTTGTCGTTGTCGGCTTTGGGACATTCAGGGAGGCGCTGGGCCAATTTGTGAACGCGCTTGGCCGCAAGGACATGACTACATTATATGAAATTGCGGCAAGGGGGCGTGAGCTGGAGGGAGGCCCCAAAGGAGAGCTGAAATATCTGCGGGCGTTCCTCGATCGCGCTGATGAGGCGTGGCTGGACGCTGCACCGGCAGCGGCCGCGCGAATTCATTTCACAGGACGAATCGAGCATCACGACTTGCCCGACTTACTGCCGGTTTGCGAAGCCCAAGTGATGCCAAGCACCTTTCCCGAGGCGTTCGGAATGGTCGCTGTTGAGGCCGCGGCCTGTGGCGCGCTACCGCTATCCGCCGGGCACTCTGGGATGGCGGAAGTTACTCGCACGCTGCAACCTGCGCTGCCCCACGAGTTACGGCAGCTACTTTCGTTTCAAGTCGGGCCAGGTGCGGTGGAGGAAATCGCTAACAAGTTGATCGCGTGGCTTACGTTGGATGTCGCCGACCGCGAGCGTGCTAGGTTGGCGCTCGCAACGGAGGCGGCACGCCACTACAGCTGGGAAAACGTTGCAAAAGGGGTTATCGCGGCTGCGCAAGGTAGGATTGCCGAGCTACCTCGCCCAGCAATCGCTTCATAATGCTGGAGTGAAACATGACGCAGACAGCATACGAATCAGACGAAATGTATCTGCGAGACTTGCTACGTGAATTGGATAGGTCAGCACTATCCATGGGCGAAATCATGCGGGAACGCGAGCGTCTGCCCTACGATATTAGCGAGGTGCGCATATTTCGAAATGAAATCAAAAATTGCGCGTTAGCCGGCAGGCCGGTTATACCGCGCCCTCTCGACAATCTACAGCCCAGCCTCAAAGAAACGATGCAATGGATCAGGGAGGGGTTATTCTTTCTCTGTTCGCCTGATCTTCGTCTCAGTCTTTTGATCGTTAAAGCAGATGCAGGAAAGGGATATTTTGGCGTTCAGAAGATACGCTACTGCTGCTACTCCAGCAGCAATGGCTATCGCTTCTGTCCGTTAGGAAGTAACGTGAGCTTAACAATGGCCTTCGCACAAATTACGGCACTGTATCGCGTCTAATTACCTGGCTAAAATCAAGAGCCGTTGACGACAAACGCCAGCCATCGAGGCCGGTCGTGCAGGCTATTTTACCGAGTCCAAGCGGCCACCTTATTGCATATAGCTCGACGGCTTGTGCGGACCGGAGGTGAGCCGGTTTGGCCTTACGAGCTAGCGCTCAGAGCTGCTATGATCCTATGCACGCGTAGCAACTGTTTTGAGCGGCTCGGTGGCAGTGGCTGCTAAGTCTTGCATTATTGCTGCCAGTTGCTTGGATTGATCGGTCATGGATTCAAGCTGACGTCGTGCATGTTCAGTTGAAAGCTGAAAGAAGTCTGAAGGCGACTTAACCCCAGCGAGCGTTTGCATAAACTCTACGTTAGCTTTCGTGTTAGCTGCCGAGAATTCAAGAATCTTGCTGTTATAGTCCTGCAAACGTTTGACTGCGGTCGAACAACATTTTGTCATAACATCCGCAGCTTGCTGCGTGGCCGTGCCAAAATCACTGAACAGTTGGCGAGGCTGTTCCGCGGCCACTTTAACTGCCTCTTGCGCGATCTGTGCAGTGGCGTTTGCGCTTTGAGCGTTCTTGCGAAGTAAGGTTTTGCGCTTTGCTCGCATTAGCTTTTCTCCATTATGACTTTGCTAAAATGGCGCCCGCGGGTGATTTTCGGCGAAGCTAATTTAACAAAACAAAGCTTCAATAAACACTGCACTGTGACATGGGGAAGAGTTCGACCGGGCCCACGATAACTCGGAAGGCTGGCGCTGAAAAGATCCCGGTGCGTTCCCTTAGGGCGCGGGGACGGCGGGACGGTTTGCGGCCTCGAGACACGGTCACTCCACTCCAAGTCGAAAGGCCCCTCGGGCACGAAGATAAGGAATCAATGGTGGCCGACGGCACCGTACTGGAGAAAGCCTGGCGGTCGAGGCCAAAGTTGCGTCAAATCGAGACACGTCACTAACGTTCATTGCGCTCGCTGACACAAAAATGGCGCGTTGGCTTTGTATGTTTTGCAGGCGTCGGCGTGCTGACCCCAGCCAGCCCGGCGCAAACCTCCAGTGCCCGGTCGTCCCCCAAGGGCGGCCGGGTTTTTTCTCGGAATTGAGCGAATTTTCAAATCCACCACTTACATCTCTTCAATCACTCAAAACTAAGCTGGCGAGCATACGCGCGAAACTCTCCGCATTAAGAAACCGGCATGAGACGGCACCCGGTGCGGCCGCCGCAGAAACAAAGCTTCGTTCTGTGACCTGTAATCGTAGGCGGTCCCAATTGCGCGACTACTTTTCACGACACGTTTCGAGTTGAAGAGACGCCGCGATAGAACTTTTTAACGACCATCGATCATGATGTTGGAGTGCCGTCAAAACGTCCCAACCCCGTTATTGTCGGCATCATCTGACCCGGCCGTCCCCCGGGCGGCCGGGTTTCGCCTCTAACACCCACTATCATCTAACGAAGAGGCGATCTCCGAGTTGTTCACGGCACCGCCGAGATTAAAGCGCATGACGCTGACGCAGCGGTCTAGTTGAAGTGTGACCTCTCTCACCCCGCGCGAGTAAAGTCGTGGCGCGCTTTAAAAAAAGTCACATCATGTCGCCGCCCCCGAGAGCTCGATAGAGAGACGCCAAGGTGTTGCCGGTACCGCAGTGGGGCCAAGGCGGTCGGATTTTGCGCTAGCAAAATCTATTGGGACGACAAATCTCGCTGATGGCCGAAATGCAAATAGATTGACCCCCAAATGAGGGTACATAACCCAATGCCGGCAAATAGATAGCAAACCCAAACGGCGGAATAAACTTCTAGCATACCAAACACAAGGGCCATTACTACGCCTACAACCCAGCCTGCTACAATGGCAATCGATAGCGCAAGCATCCAGACTATCCAAGCTTCCATTGTCCCGTTTCTCCGAAATAGATAACCTCCGCAGATCGCCGCACGCCGTGCCCGCAATCTAAAGTGAGTCGATGTCCGGGCGCCATAGATATCATTCTGACGTAGGAAGCGTGGAGATGGACGAGACCAATGAGGTCGATGACGCCTCCCGGAGAGCATTGGAGAAGGGCGCTGCGATAAGGCGGACTTCCGATGAGTTAACGCTGGATGCCATAGCCGAAAAGCTCGGGCTCACCTACGACGAGGCGGTTAGCGCGCTGGTCAGGGCCAAACACAAACCCCCGGATGCTCCTTAACAGGCTGATGATTCAGATGGTGCGGCTGGGGTTTTCTTTTCCACATCTGAGAAAAGGACGGCCGCCTGTTTTCCTACCAAACTTCTGGAACTACGACGGTATCGTTTTGCTATTGCCCTGCCGTTCAGGCAGGAAGTGGTCGTTGCGTGCCGCAACACCTATGGACGTTCCGCAATATGGAACAAATCAACGCGAATAGACCCTCAACGATAGCGCCAGTGCGGCTCGCCTGACCTTTCCCCGTTGTCCCATTTTCGTTCAACAAATCGAAGCCACCGAAATTCTCCACTTCGAAGGGTGACTGGGCGCCAAGCAAACCAACGATGCCACCCCATTCCGGTCGTTCCTTACATCGGGTTAAACAGGCCCGGCCGCCCTGGGAGATAACCGGGCATATGCCGGCGACGACGTATTGTGCACGACTCGTGCACGACAGCAATTCTAGAACGGATAGTGTGCGGCTATCAACGTGCGCAGTGATCGGTCATGAACCGTTGGAATTGCTATCGGGTGTACCGGTTTCCGCGATCGGAGTGATGCAATAGCGCGTCCGGCTTCACTCAACAGGCTTTGTATGTCGCATAAAATAGAAGGAGCAGTGTTGAGCGCGCTTCATAACGAGCAATGGAATCAAAGCAGTCCGCCGTTCAGGATGTTACAAGTCAACGAAGCTTCGGATGCTGTCGAGGTTTCCCCTCGACCGAATTCATCAGAATCTTGCACATCGTATCGACGAGCCCTTCCATGTCGCGAATGTCGTTCAGGCGGCGGTTGATGACAAATCCGTCCTGCGCCATCATGAATAAATTTGGCAGAAGGTCGTAGTTGATTGGCCCCTGCGGCAGCGCCGAACTGAGCATGACCATCAGCCGCTGTTCGGTCCAGACGAGGAGCGGCGAGGGCTTCTTCTCTGCCGGGTCGGCGGAAGCGAGCGCTTCCATCAGGCTGTTGGCAAGCCCGATATTGTCCATCGGAATATCGCACCAGATTCCGAGCAGGATCGCCCGCAGTTTGTCACGCGGGTTCTTGATCTTGCGCACGCGCTCTTCGAGCTTGCGGAAGCATTCCTTTTCCCATGGCTCGACCACGGCATAGAGCAAGTGCAATTTGGACGGAAAATAGGAATAGAGGCTGGAAACACCGGTGCCGGCGAGCTGCGCGATGTCGAGCAACGTGGTGCGGTGATAGCCGCGCTCGGAAAACAGGTCGCGCGCCGAATCCAGGATGGCGTTGCGGACCGATTCCTTCTTGACCTGAACCACAGGTGCCTTCCGGCGGCTTAAAGCGGTATCGTCATCGGGACATGCACGCCGTCGCAATTGGCAAGCGCGACGCGCTTTCTGCGAATGCGAAACGAATCCTCATGCCGCGTAATATGATGGATTTGGCGGCCCGCGTAAATTCGCTGCCGCTCGCCCTGCAATTCGGTGCACAGAAAGGCGGCGCCGACCTCGAATTCGTCCGAGCCAGCTTCGCCGTCCAGCACCTCTATATTGCTGACAAAATGCACCGTGCGTGGCATTGGCGTGAGAACCAGGGCGCGCGCCTCCAGCAGCCTATCGACTCTCATCGAAAGGATCGCGTGATCCTCATATATGATGGACGCGACGCCGACCGGATCGGTCTGGCCGGGCTTGCTGGGCATCCAGTAGATGCCGTCCGGCGCATAGAGATCGAGCCAGGATTCAAACTCGCCTTCGTCCAGCAGGCGCGCTTCCCTAAGGACAAAAAGCTCGATCTGACGAAGCGTGTCGTAAGGCAGCATCAGGCCGCCTCTGCCGTCATGTGTTTCAGCCAGGCCTGAAACTGCACCCGCATCGGCATTTCGCTTGCGGCGCCCGAGATGCTGCCATTCCCGCTTGCGCGGTCGCCGTCAAGTCCGCGTGAGAAGTCGACCCAGGGCCCGGTATCCATGGAAGTCCGGTTTGGCAGCGCTCCAGCATTTCGACGTCGTCGGAGAAGATCATCGACGCGGGCGATCCGAGCGTCGTTATGAAGCGCACCGCGCGATGAAAAATCTCGTCGGGCGCGCCCTTCAGGCGGAAGCAATGGATGCGCACCAGCGTGCGGTCGACCGAGATCGGCAGCGTCACTCGCATCTGCTGATATTGCGCGTTGATGATCAGGTTCGGATAGATGATGTTGTTGAAGCGGTTCATGCCGAGCACCGCATTGGCGCGCTCTTCACCGAGTTCGAGCAATGAGCGCCGCGCGATAGCGCGCGGTGACCGGATCGGGATTTTCGCTCGCAAGCACGCCGCGATTATAGATATTGGCCATGTAGGTGTGGCCATCGCTGGTGCCGTTGAGATGAATACCCTCCCATTCCTGATATCCGAGCCCGTTTGCCATCAGCATTTCGCGGGTCTGGTCGTTGTCGAGCCGCGAGGCGTTGGCGGGCGCTCGCCGCGCCGGCATCACGGAAGAGGAATGCACAAACGTCGGATGAAAGATGTCGGCGGCATTTTCCAGATGAAGCTTCCAGTTGCCGCGATATTCGAGCGAGAAGCTCGATTCCGAAATCTCCACCTCGCCTTCGGGAGCGCGATCGGTCAGGTTGTCGATCACCTCGGTCATCGAGCCGAGATGGTCGAGGAGCGGCGACGGATTGTCTGAAAGATTGGCGAACACGAAGCCACGATAGCTCTGGATGTTACCGACCCGCTGCATGTGGTTTTGCGGGTCGGCGATGTCGAAATTCGCCGGATAGCTTTTCGGGTGCGGCACCGAGGCGAGTGAGCCATCGGGGCGAAACACCCAGGCATGATAGGGGCAGGAGAAGGAGCGGCTCGAACCACCCTCGACCATGCAAAGCCGCGCGCCGCGATGCGGGCAGCGATTGTGCAGGACATAGATCTGTCCGTCGTGATGGCGCGTAACTAGGACTTCGTATCGCCCAAGCCGGGTTCGCACGAAATCGCCCGGTTTCTTGAGCTGGCTTTCATGCGCGACGTAGATCCAAAGCCTGCCGAAAATGCGCTCCTGCTCGAGCTCAAAAATTTCGGGATCGGCATAGGCGCGGCGATGGACGTGGTCGGGCCGGATTAGGGCGCGGATGTCGCCTTCCTGTAGAGACCTGGCGATGCGCGGTTCGTCGATTATCCTGTTCATGACACGATCCTAGGCACGATCCTGGATAGCGGCCGACACTTCATTTAGCGCCATTTCGTGGGCATTGAAAGCCGAATCTTGCTCGATTTTGAACTTGTGAACGCCATTACTGTAAAATGCCAGGTCAGTGGATCAGCGCGGAAAACACTTCTTCAAAGACCGGCGAGGCTTCAAAGCCGGTTCCGGGAGCGTCGGAAAGCGTTACGCGACCGTCGGCGAGCGGCAGTCCCGACGTCACCCGCCCGAAGAGTGCACTCTCGTCCATTGCAGATTCTCCTGCGCCAAGGCCGAGCCCCGCCACGACGTTGAAGGCGAGCAGATGGCCGGCATGCGGCGCGCAGCGCTCTCGGCTCCAGCCCAACGCTGACATTTCGGTGCAGGATGCGCCGATACTCGACGATGCCATAGCTGAGCGAGACGTCGAATTGCAGAATATCGCGGTCGGCGCGCAGCCCGCCATGACGCAGAAGGTTGCGTGCATCGTCGACGGAGAACAGATTTTCGCCTGTGGCGAGCGGGATCGCGCAGCGCTCGGCAAGTTCACGATGCAGATCATAGTCGAGTGGATGCACCGGCTCCTCGATCCAGGCGAGCGGAAGCCCGGAAAGCGCGTCTGCGTATTCGATGGCCTTGTTGAGCGAGAAGGTGCCGTTGCCGTCGACGGCAAGCGTCATGCCGGGCTGCAGGAGAGTGAGCACCGCCTCGATGCGCATCAGGTCGTGGACAAGCGGCTCTCCGCCAATCTTGATCTTGAATTGACGATGCCCGCGCGCAATCGCCGCGCGCACCTCGTCGCAAAGCGTCTCGACGTCGTGGGCCGGCCGATAATGGCCGCCGCTCGCATACACGACGATGCTGTTGCCGGCGTCACGGCCGTCCTGTCGGGCAAGATAGGCCCAAAGCGGAAACCCAGCATTTTTCGCCGCCAGGTCATAAAAAGCGGCATCCAGCAGGCCTACGGCGCCAGGTCGCTCGCCGTGCCCGCCGGGCTTTTCGTTGCGCATTGCGATGGCCCAGGCCTTGTCTGGATCGATGCCACCATTGCCGTCCGAATAATCGCGCGGATCAGCGTCGAGCAGGCGGGGGATGAAGCGCTCACGCAGGAGCGCGCCATGCCCGTAGCGGCCGATTGAATCGAAGGCGAGGCCGATCAGCGGTTTGCCGTCCTTGCGGGCGTCGGTATGAATAGCGATTGCGCTCGCCGTCATGCCGTCGAAACTGATGGAGGAGTTTCGGCTCGCCGTCGTCAGCCGGATCGTCTGCTCGTTGATGGCAACGATGCGCATGGCACGAGTTCAACTAGAGCCGCCAGTTATGCTCCGACACGTCGAACACGATACCGTTCACGTCCTTGTATTTCTTCTCGGCGTCGACGCCCGGATAGCTCGGCAATTGCATGAAAAACTCGCCGCCATGCTCCTTGATCTTCTCGGCTGCCTTACCCTCGTCCTCGACCACGAATCCGATGTGATGAAGGCCCGCCCAGTCCGGGCCACCCTTGCCGCCCTTGGTGCCTTCCGGGAATTGCAGGAGCGTGAGATTCATCACGCCGTCGGAGAGCGAGATCGCGTTGCCGATCGGCGAGTTGACTTTGCTGACGCGCTTAAGCTCGAACACGCCCTCATAGAATGCTGCTGCCTTTTCGAGGTCAGGCACCTGAATGGCGATGTGGCGGATTTTGCCCATGACGGTCTCCTTGTGGCTGGCGACTTCGCGGCAGGACGATAATTGAAAGCATCGCCCGTTGCTATAAGAATCCGGCCACGACCGTGCGCGGCTCAAGTTGAATATGCTTCGGTTTTGAGCGGCGATGGTTATGACATTGCGCCTTCGGCGGTCAAAATCGGCAACGAGAGCGCCAGACGGCGTTCGAACATGCGGCGTCACCGCGCTTCAATTGCCCAAGTCGCGTGATCAAGTTGTGCTTAAAAATAAGGGAAATATGGATGTCTCGTCAATGCGGTCTGGCATTCCAGACCGCCCATCTGTTTCATTTGCAACCAATGTCGAGATGTTTTTGCGCCGCACAAAATGAAATCAGTGCGCGCCCGAATATGCCGCTTGACCGTATTCGGTGTTACGAACACAATTCGGTTATGAGACAATTACAAAAAACAGGGGAAACTATCATGCTGGCGACAAAGACTTTGCGCGCGCTGCCGTTGGTCACTTCCGCGATCGTGGCTCTTGCCGGTTTCGCCGCCATGCCGGCGCGGGCACAGGAGGTCACGCTCAAGGCTGCGGTCTTTGTCCCGCCCACCACCACCTATGGCATTCCGTTCAAACGTTTTGTCGACCGCGTCAACGAGACCGGAAAGGGTGTTTTGCAGATTCGCATCGTCGGTGGACCCGAAGCAGTTCCTGCCAACAACCAGGCAGATGCGGTAAAGTCCGGCGTGCTCGACATCGCCTCGATCCCGCCGGCCTATTACAAGAACAACATGGTGGAAGGCGACGCGCAAATCCTCTCCGACATGACGGTCGCCGAGCAGCGCGCCTCCGGTGCTTATGCGATGCTGAACAAGATCGCTAACGACCGCATGAACGCCGTCTACCTTTCGACCTACGGCATGGGCGTTCCGTTCCATCTTTATCTGACCAAGGATGCGCAGGTCGCCAAGCCGGACGACCTTAAGGGCATGCGGCTGCGCGGCCAGCCGAACTACAATGCGATTTTCAAGCACTACAACATCGCCAGCGTGAACATTGCCCCGCCGGAGGTTTTCACCGCGCTCGAACGCGGCGTGGTGCAGGGCTATGGCTATCCGCTCTGGGGCATCGACGATTTCGGCTGGGCCAAGCTGACCAAGGTGCGGATCGATCCCGGCTTCTACAACGTGGTCGTCAATATCCTGATGAACAAGAATTCCTACGACAAGCTGACGCCCGCGCAGCGCAAGGTGCTGGACGACGCCGTCGATTGGTTCGAGAAGGATATCCTGGACTACACAGTCCAGACTACGAAGGCCTCGCTCGAGGCGATGGACAAGGGCGGCATCAAGACGGTGGATTTCGGCCCCGAATGGAAGAAGATCGCGCTGGAGCTCTATTGGGACGATCTGAGGAAGCTGAGCCCTGAGGCGATCGGCAAGCTGCAGCCGCTGCTCATCAAAAAATAGGGACGGGCAGCCGATATCATACGCTTAAGCGCTGAAATGCGCGCCATTTTCCGGCTGAACGGCTGGCTCGTACAGGTC
This sequence comes from uncultured Pseudomonadota bacterium, assembly GCA_963707705.1. Taxonomy (GTDB): domain Bacteria; phylum Pseudomonadota; class Alphaproteobacteria; order Rhizobiales; family Xanthobacteraceae; genus Pseudorhodoplanes. The sequence continues at coordinate 29,734 of CAVPRD010000005.1, forward strand.
CTGTGCGTGCTTGCCGTTCTTCTTGTCGCGGCCATGATGGTAGGGATCAGTGCAGAAGTGATCCTGCGCTTATTCGGCTTTCCGTCGATCATCGGTCTGATCGAGCTTACCGAATACGCGCTGTTCATCTCGACCTTCTTCGTCGCGCCCTATCTTCTGCGCACCAACGAGCATATTCGGGTCGATCTGGTCGTGAGCCGGCTCGATCCTGCGAGCGCGCGCCGGATCGAAAGCGGCGTGCTTTCAATCATCATGGCGATTTCGCTGATTACCGGCGTGATTGGCGCCATGATCATGGTCCAGAGCTACCGGGGCGGCACGCTCGTGTTCAAAGACCTGATCTTCCCGCAATGGTGGCTCGACTGGATCATTCCATTGTCGTCGCTCGCCATGTTGCTGCAGGCGCTCGAAATGCTGATCGACTTGATCCGCACTCCCCCGGCCGTGGTGCATGCGCCGACCGAGGGCGTGCCCGGCATTCGCCCGGAAGAATTGCCGTGAGCTGGGTCTCCATCCTCGCGGTGATGTTCACCGCCAAGGTGCTGCTGCTGCTGGTGGCGCTGCCGGTCGCGTTTGTATTTTTCATTATCAATATTGGCGGCTCCTACCTGATCTTCGGCGGCATTCCCGGCCTCGAACAGATGGTGCGCAACGAGCAGATTTCGGTTGCTCAATTCTCGCTGGTGCCGATTCCGCTTTTCGTCCTGATGGGCGAGGTGCTGTTTCATACCGGGCTCGCCTTGAAATCGGTCGATGCAGTGGACGCCGTTATCCGCCGGGTGCCCGGGAGGCTCGCAGTCGTAACGCTGGTCGCCGGCACCATTTTCTCGGCCATCTCCGGTTCGACCATCGCCACCACTGCGATGCTGGGCTCGCTCCTGCTGCCGCAGATGCTGTCGCGCGGCTATGATCCCAAGATGGCGATGGGGCCCGCGCTTGCGATCGGCGGCGTCGATATCCTGATTCCGCCCTCCGGCCTCGCCGTGCTGCTGGGAAGTCTGGCCGGTATTTCGATTACAGGGCTTCTGGTCGGCGGCATCGTGCCGGGGCTGATACTCAGCGTGCTGTTCATCGCCTATGTGATGCTACGCTGCTGGATCAATCCCGCGCTTGCACCTTCGACGCACGACCACGCGATACAAGTCGCGCATCCGTGGATCAATCTGCTCGTCACCGTGGCGCCGCTGATCCTGATTTTCGGAATTGTAGTTTTCAGCATGACCGAAGGTTGGGCGACGCCGACCGAATCGAGCGCGCTTGGTGCGCTCGCCACAATCCTGCTCGCGCTTTGCTATGGGAGCCTCACCCCGCAGGAATCTCTGGAAGTCGTTTCTTGGTACGCTGTCGATTTCGGGCTCTCTCCTCTTCATCATCGTCGGCGCGACCACCTTCGCCCAGCTTCTGAGCTTCTCCGGTGCAACCGCCGGGCTCGTGGCTTTGATCGAGGGCGCGCAGCTTGGCCCGAATGTGGTGATGATCGGCATGCTCACCATCCTGATCCTGCTCGGGTTCTTTATCGACCAGACCAGCATCATGATGATCACCTTGCCCTTCTATATGCCGCTGCTGCGGGCTATGGGGGTGGATCTGGTCTGGTTCGGCATCCTTTATCTGCTTTGCATGCAGATCGGGCTGCTGACGCCACCTTTCGGTCTGCTGCTGTTCGTGCTCAAAGGGGTGGCGCCGCCGCATATCACCATCGGCACGATCTACCGCGCGGCAATCCCCTATGTGTGGCTGACCATTCTGATGATGGTGCTGATCTTCATGTTCCCCTCAATCGTCACGACATTCGTGCCGGACTGATCACACCGGGCGTTAGCGATGAAAGCCCCGGATTTTCTCTATCGACGTCCCGATAGCCTCGACGAGGCACTCGCATTGCTCGCCGACAATTTGGGCACGGCGCAGGTTCTGGCCGGCGGTCAGAGCCTGATGCCAACGCTTAATATGCGGTTGTCGTCGCCGGGCATGCTGGTCGACATCAACCGCATCGCGGCTCTGCGCGGAATCGTTGAGACTGCAAGCGGCATTCGTATCGGCGCGCTGGTGCGGCATTACGAGGTGCTGGAATCGGTATTGATCGGTAAAAAAGTGCCGTTGTTGGCGGAGGCCATGACTTATGTGGCGCATATGGCGGTGCGCAATCGCGGCACCACCTGCGGCAGTCTCGCGCTTGCCGACCCATCCGCGGAGGTGCCGGCAGTCGCTGTACTGCTCAATGCCGTGATCCATCTGCGAAGCAGAAATGGTGCACGCGATGTTTTGGCCCGCGATTTTTTCGAGGGTCTTTACGCAACCGGGCGCCGCGATGACGAGATGATCACGGGCGTGACGTTTCCGAGCGCAGGCAAGGGCGACGTGTTTCGCTTTTCCGAACTGAGCCGCCGGCATGGCGATTTCGCGATCGTCGGCATCGGGGTGAAGGCTGTGAAGAATGATGACATGCTGGGAGCGATCGAGGTCGTTGTTTTCGGGTCGGAGCCCGCGCCGCTGCTGGTTGCACACGAAACGACGATAAACCGTAATACCAGCGATTCCGATCTCCAGGACATGGCGCAGACCATTGCGGCCGGCATGGACCCGATCGGCAATCACCAGGGCCGCCCCGAGACCAAGCGGCATCAGGCCGCGACATTAATATATCGTGCGCTCTCCGATCTGCGTCATGAGCTCGGTCATGTCTGACGAGGCAAACGACATTGCCTTCACTTTGAATGGCGATCACGTGGCGCTGCGCGTGCCAGTGCGGCTCAATCTTGCCGATCTGATCCGCGGCGCGCTCGGGAAAACGGGCACGCATGTCGGTTGCGAACACGGTGTCTGCGGCGCTTGCAATGTCATGCTCGAAGGCCGTTCGGTGCGAAGCTGTTTGATGCTCGCAGTGCAGGCCGATGGTGCACACGTGCAAACCATCGAAGGGCTGACGCAAAGCGGCGTGATTGCCGACCTGCAGGCGGAGTTCGTCGCCCGCAATGCCCTGCAATGCGGCTATTGTACGCCGGGAATGCTTGCAACTGCGACCGAAATGCTGAACGGCCCAAGGCTGTCGCGCGCGGCCATCCGCGACGGCCTTTCCGGAAATTACTGCCGCTGTACCGGTTATCACGCCATCGTCGATGCGATCGAGGCGGTGATGGACAAGCGCAGGGGCAGCTCGGCATGAGCGCTGCAAAAAGCATGATCGGCGCGCGAATGCCGCGGCCGGAGGCGCAGCGTCTGGTTGCCGGCAACGGCCGCTATACCGACGACATCGTGCTTGCACACATGGGACACGCCGTATTCCTGCGTTCGCCACATGCACATGCGCGCATCCTTGCAATCGACACCGTCAAAGCTGCCGGAATGCCCGGCGTGATCGCGGTGGTGACCGGCGAAGAGCTCGCCGCGGTCTGCCGGCCGTGGCAGACCAAACTGGCTCCGTTTCCGGGCCATGTCTCGCCGATCCAGTCTCCGCTCGCGCGGGGAGAAGTCTGTTGGCAGGGCGAGCCGGTGGTCGCGGTGGTGGCGGAGAGCCGCGCACAAGCAGAAGACGCGATCGAACACATCGCGATCGAATGGGAAGAGTTGCCCGCCATCGCCTCGATGGAGGACGCAGCTCAGGTTGGCGCGGCTCCCGTCAGCACTCAACTCGCTACCAATCTTGGACTCGACCATTCCGTTGTCGCGGGCGACACCGATGCAGTCTTCCGCGACGCCGCAGCCGTGGTCGAGCATGATTTCGAATTCGGCCGTCAGACCGGCGTGACGCTCGAGCCGCGCGGCATCGTTGCCGATTTCGACCCGCGCCTGCAAAGGCTCACCGTTTATCACTCGCATCAGGTGCCGAGCCAGATGCGTGAGATTTTCGCGCAGCAGCTGGGCTTGCCTTATTCAAATGTGCAGGTGATCACGCCGGATGTCGGCGGCGCCTTCGGTATGAAGCTTTCCACCTATCCCGACGAAATGGCGGTCGCCGCGCTTAGCACCCTGCTGAAGCGGCCAGTGAAGTTCATCGCCGACCGACTCGAAGCGTTCGTCAGCGACGTTCATGCGCGCGAGGCGACCGTGAAAGGCCGGCTCGCGGTCGATGCGCAGGGCAAGCTACTGGCAATGGAAGTTGCGGTCCGCTCTGGCTTCGGCGCCTATTCGACCTATCCGCGCGGCTGCATTGGAGAGGGATTGCAGTCGGTCCACATGTCGGCTGCGCCCTATCGGCTCGCTAATTTCAAGGGCTCGCTGCGGGGTTATTTCCAGAACAAGGTGCCAAGTGGTGTGTTGCGCGCGGTCGGTCAGCCCATCGCCTGTACGGTGACCGAGCAGTTACTCGACTTCGCCGCACGCAAGATTGGCATGGACCCGGCCGAGATTTGCGCGCGCAACTATGCGCTGCCGGGGCAGACGAACGCGCGCAGCGCTGCCGGCACGGTGCTCAGCGATTTATCGCTCGACAAGTGTCACGACAAGCTGCTCGCGCTCATGAATTACGATGCGCTACGTCGCGAGCAGACTGCGATGCGAAACAAGGGCGTCTATCGTGGCATCGGCCTTGCCGCTTTCATCGAGCAGACAGGAGTCGGACCTTCGCTCTACGGCTCACTCGGCGTGCGGGTTTCGGCATTCGAGGCCTGCAGGCTTTCGCTAGAACCGACCGGGCATATCCGATGCGCCACCAGCGTTACCGATCAGGGGCAGGGCACGCTCACGGGCTTGCGACAGATTGTCGGTGAGGCGATCGGAGTCGATACCGGAAATGTCGAAATCGTCAGTGGCGACACGGCCACGTCGCCTTTCGGTGGCGGTGCCTGGGCCTCACGCGGTATCTCGCTCGGCGGCGAAGCGGCTTTTCGCGCTGCTGGAAAGTTGCGCGCGAATATTCTTGCCATCGCGGGCTCGATTCTGCAGGCGCAGTCCGGGCTGCGCATCGAGGGCGGCAACATCGTCAACGCCGCCGGCATGATCGCAGCTTTCGCTCGCGGAGCTTGCGGCGACGGTGTCGTATCGCGCGCACACTATTCCGCTCGATACGCTGCCCTCGCTCGACGTTGCTGAAAACTACGCGCCGCGCGACACGCCCTATTTCTCCTCGAACGGCGTGCAGGCGGCGCATCTGGAGATCGATCCCGGGCTCGGCACCATACGGCTTCTAAATTTCTGGGTGGTCGATGATTGCGGCACGGTGATCAACCCGCTGCTGGTCGATGAGCAGATCCGCGGCGGGGTGGTGCAGGGCATTGGATCGGCTTTGTACGAGCACTGCATCTATGGCGAGACTGGGCAGCTGGAAAATGGCACGCTCGCCGATTATCTCGTGCCGATGGCGGGCGAGATGCCGGATATCCATGTCGCACATGTCGAGACGCCGATCTCGGCAACCACGCTTGGCGCGCGCGGTGTCGGCGAAGCCGGCGCGGTCGCGGCCGGTGCTGCGATCTGGACCGCGGTCAATGATGCGCTCGTGCCGTTCGGTGCAACGATAAACCGGCAACCGATCACGCCCGAACATATTCTCGAATGCATCGAACGTGCGACAAAAAGCCGTGCGCCGTTGCATGTGTGACGGGTTTTGGTCTTCGGGCGCGCTGCCGTGATCAGGCCAAGGGTTCCGCGTCGATCAGGGTTATCGCGAAGTCATCCGCGATTTCGCGTAGCTGCTGACGCACGATCGTCAGCAGGGCCGTGGCGGCGGGCGAAAGGATTTCACCCACGCGCGTGACTAGGCCGACCGTGCGCCGCGCATCCGGCTCGTCGATCGGTATGAAGCCTATTTCGGAATGCATCTCGCTGACCGACAGGCGAGGGAGCATGGTGATGCCGACATTGGCGCGTACCAGGGCCAGCAGCGACAGCACGTTATAGACAACGATCGGTGCCTGCGTCGGCTGCGCTTCTGGGTCAATGTTGTGAGAATTGGAAATCGCGTTGGCCAGCAAGGTGCGGCCGCGCAATGCCGACCATCGCTGGGGGCGCTTGGCGCGAAAGAGCGGATCGTCCCGTCGGCAGACCAAGCCGATCGGTTCTTCGAACAGCGGGGTGAAGCGGATGGCACGGCGCTCACTTTGCATGCTGGCAATGCCGAGTTCCACCGTTCCGGACTGCACGAGGTCGGCGACGCTTCGCGAATCCGCGTCGCGTACCGTGATCTCTACCGCCGGCCATTGGGTGCGAAATTTCGCGATGACCGCGGGCAGGATCGTGGTTGCGATCGACGGCACCGAGGCGATGTCGATACGGCCGATGGCGTTGCGCGAATAGGCCTGCAGCGACGCAAGCTTGCGATCGACATGGCTCAGAAGATCGCGCACCTGCGTTTGCACGAAGCTGCCAACCGGGGTCAGCCGGCTCTTGCGGCCGCTTTCGAACAGCGGAGCCCCGACTTCCTGCTCGAACTGCTTCAGTTTTTCAGAAACGGCGGATGGCGTGCGGCCAAGCCTTTCCGCTGCCAAGCGGATGCTGCCGGATTCTGCCACCGCCGCGAAGACGCGCAGCGTAGCGAGGGAGGCGCGCATGATATCGGTCTCTACGGAAAAACCGAATTATTGTAGCGTCTTTCCGAATTGACCGAAATGCCGGACCGGCATTCGATACCGGTGGGAACCGTTGAGTGTTTCGATGGCGTCAGAAAAGCACAACTATATTGACGGTCGCTGGGTAGCCGGCAGCTCCCTTCGTCCCAGCATCAACCCTTCTGATATATCTGATATTGTTGGATATTTTTCCGAATGCAACGCCGCACAGGTGGAGCAGACGATTGCGGCCGCACGGGCCGGCGCGGCGGCCTGGGCCGGCTCGCAGCTTGAGGTCCGCTATCGGGCACTGACGGCGATCGGCGACGAATTATGCGCCCGCAGTCAGGAACTCGGGGAGCTGTTGTCGCGCGAAGAGGGTAAACCGCGCGCCGAAGGCGTCGGCGAGGTTTTCCGCTCCGGACAGTTTTTTCAATATTTCGCTGCCGAAGTGCTGCGGATTTCGGGCGATGCGGTGGACTCCGTGCGGCCGAGCATCGAGGTCGATGTCCGCCGCGAGCCGGTCGGGGTGGTCGCCGTCATTTCACCATGGAATTTTCCGCTCGCGACCGGCTGCTGGAAGATTGCTCCGGCATTGGCCTTCGGCAATGCCGTGATCTGGAAACCGGCGAGCGCTACGCCCGCCATCGCCTGGCAACTCGCCGAGATCATAAGCCGTCAGAAGCTACCGGCCGGCACCTTCAACCTGCTCATGGGTTCGGGCACAGTGGCTGGCAACGCGCTGGCGGCAAGCCCAGACATTGACGCCATCACCTTTACCGGCTCCTACGAGATCGGGCGCGAGGTCGCAATCAAGGCGGCGCCCAATTTTACCCGCATCCAGCTCGAACTCGGCTCCAAAAATCCGCTCGTGGTCATGGACGATGGCGACATCGACCTCGCGGTCGCACACGCGCTGAACGGTGCGTATTTCGGATCGGGGCAGAAATGCACTGCCTCGTCGCGGCTGATCGTCCACCGAAAGGTGCATGACGAATTCGTCTGCGAAGCTGAAAGCCAAGACCGAAGCGCTGGTGGTCGGCCACGCCCTCGACGAAGGCACGCAGATCGGGCCGGTGGTCGATGAACGTCAGATTGCGCAGGCTTTGGACTATGTGAAGCTTGCGGAAAGCGAAGGCTGTGAGCGGGTTTGCGGTGGCGAACGGCTGACGCGTCGCACCCAGGGTCATTACTTCGCGCCAGCGCTGTTCGTTCGCAGCCGGAACGACATGCGGGTCAATCGCGAGGAGATGTTCTGTCCGATTGCCTGCGTTATCGAAACCGGCAGTTATGAGGAAGCACTGCAGATTGCCAACGACACGCCTTATGGCCTGACCTCCGGCATCATCACCAAGTCACTCGCACGCGCCACGCATTTCCGCCGCAACATGAAAACCGGCTGCGTGATGGTGAACCTGCCGACCGCGGGCACCGATTATCATGTGCCGTTCGGCGGACGGAAAAAATCGTCCTATGGCCCACGCGAACAGGGTCGCGTCGCGATAGAGTTCTTCACCGCGATGAAGACTTCCTACATCCATGCGGGAGCGCCGGATTAGTGCCATGACCGCAAGCGACCGCCTCATCATCGACGGACTGCAATATTGCAATTGGTCGGAGAAGATATTTCGGGAGTTGAGTGCGGGCGGAGTCAGCGCGATCCATGTGACGATCTGCTATCACGAGAATTTCCGCGAAACGATTTCCAATATCGGTCAATGGAATCGGTGGTTTCAGGATTTTCCTGAACTGATATGTCCTGCCTATTCGGCCGATGATGTCAGGCGCGCGAAGCAGGGTCGGCGTACGGCGGTGATATTTGGATTCCAGAATCCGGCGCCGATCGAGGACGATCTCGCGCTGATCGAAATCTGGCATCGCCTCGGCGTGCGGTTCATGCAGCTCTCGTATAACAACCAGAGCCTGATCGCGACCGGATGTTACGAGGCTGAAGACCCCGGCATCACGCGGATGGGCCGCGAAGTGATCCGGGAGATGAACAGGGTTGGTCTAGTCATCGACATGTCGCACTCGGCCGAGCGTTCGACGCTGGAAACGATCGAACTGTCTTCTCGACCGATCGCGATCACCCACGCCAATCCGGCTTCATGGCATCCGGTGGTGCGCAACAAGTCCGATACGGTGCTGCGTGCGCTCGGGCAAAGCGGCGGAATGCTCGGATTGAGTCTCTATCCTCTCCATCTGAAGGGAGGCTCCGGCTGCAGCCTTCGCAGCTTCTGCGAGATGGTGGCGAGGACCGCCGAAATTATGGGCACGGCGAATATAGGGATCGGTTCGGACCTTTGTCAGGATCAGCCGGATTCGGTTGTCGAATGGATGCGTGCCGGCCGTTGGACGCGCGACTCGCGCGGAGCTTCGTCATCGCTCGGGGCTGCGGTGTTTCCGCCGCAGCCGGAATGGTTTCGCAACAACACGCAATTTGGCAACATTGCCGCCGGACTGGCGGAAGTGGGCTTTGCCGTTTCGGAGATCGACCAGATCATGGGCGGCAACTGGCTCAGTTTCTTCGAACGATCGTTTGAACCCAGCGAGGCCGAAAGGCGCGAGCGTGAAATGCCGGTGAAGCGCGCCACAAGCAGCAGCGGCCTATGATGGCGACGTTGCCGCAATCCTCCTTGCTCGAACCGGCGGGCGCCACCCCGCCGGACAAGAACGGCGCGGCCAGTGTTGACTTGCGGTCGCCGGAAACCGTCATGAGGCTCGCCCGTCTCGGGAGTTTCCATCAGACCCGGCTGTCCTTCATGCGCGTGCTGCTGCGAAGGCTGGATCGCGAAGGCTGGCGCATGTCGCGAACGCGCTGGGACGTCGATGAACGGGGCGAAGGGGTCGCGATCTATCGCGCGGCCGGACCTTTGCGCAGTTACAGTCTTGTCTGTTTTGCGCACGATCTGCCTCCGGAGAAGCGCACCGACCGCGTGATCGCTGAAGAATGGGATGCAGCTTTCGCGCTCTTCGATGGCGACCCTACCGCGGTCGATATTGCCAGGCTTGCCGCCAACGTACCTCGCCAGGAAGCCGGCCGGGTCAGCGAAAAGGAGATTGTGTTGGCGCGCGCCAACAAGAGTGTGCGCCTCTTCGATCACGTCGCCTCATGTCTGGCTGCCGGCAATCAGCCGCGCCCTGAGGCTCTCGCGGAAATTGGCTATCTTATGCGCACCACCGCAGTTTACGGCAGCGGCAAGTTCGGGCTTGCTGTGCGTGAAGCAATTAGCGACCGCTCGGAATTCAGCGGGCCGTTCCAGGCAGAAATGCTGGCGGTGTTTCTGGTGCGCGCCTTCACGTTCGATCTCGTCGATCATGCCGCCAAGATAAAGTCGCCGAAGACAGCAACAACGCTTGCGCCAGCGCTCAGGCGCAGTCTCGGTGTTGGTAATGCGACCGGTCTCGGCATGGCGCCGTTCCTGGTGAATCATCCCGCACTACTTGACCGCTGGATAGGCGCGCGTGAGGCAGCGCTTGCACGCGTACGTAGCCTGTCAGACGATGCGACCTGGCCCAAGCTCGTGTCGCTGGTCGCGCGCTCGCGCAAATTGCTCGCAAACCTGGAATACGACCGATCCGGTTCAGCAAGGTCGCATCAAAGAGCTCTTGGCCGACCTCGAAAGGATTTCCGCGAAGGTTGCTGCAGGTGCTGCGCGGAGCTTTGCCGTTCGATTTGCTTTACCGGTGGGCTGAGGCGGAACTCGGTCTTGAGGCCCAGGAATTGCTGGTCTCCTTGATGATCGAGCCGCACGGCGATCTGGTCGATGACCTTTCCGACACGATGGCCTGCGACGAGCAGGCCGAATTCACGATCGATGGCGGCATGTCAGGGGCCGCTCTTCTCGCGCTTATCGAGCGGAGATTATCGCTTTGCGATCGAAACCGATTTTGACGACCCTCAGGCTCAGGCGCGCTTCTGGTACGTATCCGAGGAAAAGCTGGAGCCGCGGTTAGGCGAGCGTAACGAAGAGCCGGGTGCTGATCGCGAGCAGCCGCTCGGCATCGCACGCGATGTTCAGCGACTCTATCGAAAGCTACAGCAACGCGACGGCGGCGAGCGCGTCGCCGAATTGCTATTGCGCCATCCGGAATTTCGGCAGGTGGTCCGCCGCATCCAGAGTTCGGCGCGGCACCCCTATGCGGAGATCCACGACAACCTGTTGTCGGCCGAAATGCGGCCGATCGATCTGCTGCGCTGCAAGCTGGCTTGCTTCGGAGCCATGCGCTTCGATCCGAAATCGGATCGCTGGGTGCGCATCACCATGTTTCAGAACGCGCCGTTGCCGGAAGATATCGGGCATTGCGATCCCGACGATTGGGTGCTGCCGCAAGTTTCGGGGCAGGGCGCATGACCTGGTCCCTGAACGAGCTTGAAGCCGAGGTAAAGAAGGCGATTAAGGGCGCCGGGCTTTCATGGGGCTTGGCCGAGGAGGGCAGCAAGGCTGTCCGCTGGCTTGCAGCCCATGGCGCCGATCCGATGCCGGCACTGAATGATATTCTCAACCGTCATGACCGCCGCAAGGACATTACGACGGCCATTACGATGCAGGCCGGCCGGTGGCAGGGCGAAATGGCGATGTGTCCGATCGTGCTCGGCGCAGCGCTTTGCGACGATGCTCACCGGTTGCTGACGAAGCCATTCGTGGCGGGGCCGGTGGCACAGCCGCTGTTGCTCGTTCCGTTTGCTGCAAGTGCGGCACGTATCCTGAAACGCGCGTTGCGTCTCGATCTGAACGGAACAGAAATCGTGCTGACGGAGCGCGGCGACCCTTGCGCCGAAATTCCGTGCATCGGCCCGGATCTGCCGACGATCAGATGCGAAATAGTCGCTAAGAGGCCGCCGCTGTCGCATTACAAGCCGGCGTCGATGAGCGGTATCGAGGTCGATCCCGAAACCTGGACGTCTCTGTCTACCTACGTGCGCCGAACTTATGTCCCCGCAACCGAACGCTCTCGCCGCGAGGGTGCCGGTGCAGGATTGATCGACAATGACTGAACGGATCGGAAAATGAGCACGGCGCAAACCATGACTTTGGATGAGATCGAGCGGCTGGCAATGTCCGCTCTTTTGGCCGCGGGCGCGTCGCCGGAGCAAGCGGGGCCGTTGGCCGCCGCCATCATGGGCGCCGAGGCAGATGGAATTGCCTCGCATGGTCTTGCCTATTTGCCGACCTATTGTGAGCATCTGCGTTGCGGAAAGGTGGACGGCAAGGCCGTTCCGGTGGTGACCAAACCCAAGCCCGCGCTTGTTGTGGTCGACGCCAAAAGCGGCTTCGCCCATCCCGCTATCGACGCAGGCTTCAAGGTTCTCATACCTTTGGCGCGCGAACTGGGGCTCGCCGGAATGGCAGTGCGCAATTCCTATAATTGCGGAGTACTCGGCTATCACACCGAACGACTGGCCGGCGCGGGGCTGCTTGGGCTCGGTTTCACCAATGCACCGGCGTCGATCGCCCCCTTCGGCGGGCGCAAAGCAGTGATCGGCACCAATCCATTTGCGATCGCAGCACCTGACGGCAAGGGCGGCGCTGCGATTTCGATCGATCAGAGCGCCAGCGTCATTGCCAAGAGCGAAGTCATGCGCCGAAAGCGCGCCGGTGCGTCGATCCCGGAAGGCTGGGCCTTCGGCCCGGAAGGCGAGCCGACTACCGATCCCGAAGTTGCGTTGAAAGGGACGATGGCACCGAGCGGAGGATACAAGGGCTTCGGCGCCGGACTGATGGTCGAATTGCTCGCCGCGGCTGCCAGCGGAGCGATGCTGGCGATGGATGCGAGCCCGTTCTCGGGGCCGATGGGAGGACCACCGCGAACCGGACAATTCTTTATCGCCATCGATGTCGCAACCAGTTCGGCCGGTGAATTCGGACAGCGATTGGAGCGGCTCGTCGAAGCAATCGCGGCGCAGCCCGGAGCGCATGTGCCGGGTGGCAAGCGCAAAGCCGCCCGCGACCGCGCCACGTCCGGCATCGGCGTGTCAGCCGATCTGGTGACGCAGATTCAAGCCTTGGCCGCACAGCGGTAAACGTCAGGAGAAATCGATGTCCACCAAGACCAAGCAGGAGAGCGAAACAAATTCGCCGGTGATCGCAATGCGTGGAGCCGGCTATTACAGCGCCAATACGGTGGGCGCCAAGGCCGTTATCGATGCGGCAGCGGACCTCGTGCTGGAGGCGCTGGAATCGATGCCGCTTGCAGGCGCAACACCGTTTGCAATCGCAGATTACGGTGCGGCCGACGGCGGAACGTCGATCGACATGATGAGAAAGGCCGTGACCCGCATTCGTCAGTCCGCCCCGGACCGGCAGATCACGATCACCTATACCGACCTGCCACATAACGACTTCTCGGTGCTGTTCCAGCTTCTTCAGGGCCTGCTCCCGGTACACAAGGACAACCCGCTCGGGCAACAGCCGAACGTCTTCACGTTTGGCGCCGGCACGACCTTCTATCGACAGATATTCCCGGACTCGACCGTCTCGCTCGGGTTTTCGGCGACCGCCATGCACTGGCTCAGCAAGTTGCCGTTGCAGATCGCAGACCATCCACATGCGGTTGGCGCCAATCCCGACGAGAAGAAGCTACTGAGGAAATCCGCTCTCGCCGATTGGGACACGATCCTGCTGCATCGTGCGCGAGAGATGATGCCGGGCGGGAAATTCGTGTTCGCGAATTTCTGCGAGGACGAGAAGGGACACTATCTCGGCCATACCGGCGGGGTGAATATGCACGACACCTTCGCCAAGCATTGGCGCAATCTGCTGCGCGACGGCACCATCACCGAGGCCGAGTATAAGCGCGCCAACTTCGTTCAGTTCTACAAGACGAAAGAAGAATTCGTCGCACCCTTCGAGGATCCGAACACAGCCGTGAGCAAGGCAGGACTCGTGCTCGAGAAGGTGTTCACTCGCACAACCGGGTGCCCGTATGCGGCCGATTTCAAGCAAAAGGGTGATCCGGCTGCCTTCGCGAAGAGTTATGTGCCGACCCTGCGATCCTGGAGCGAGAGCACCTTCATGGGTGGTCTGGATCCGAACCGCCCGCAACAAGAGCGGATGGCGATCATCAATCGCTTTTACGATGCGTATGAAGCCGAGGTCGCGGCTGCGCCTAAGGGCCACGCCATGGATTATGTGCACTGCTTTATGGTGGTCGCAAAGAAAGGCTGAGGCAGGTGCCGGAGCGTGCCGGATTACGAGAAGTGGAACAGACTGCGGGGAAGCGCTCATTCGAACAAAGGATAAGTCATTGCGGGCAATTCGCTGCAACGCCTGCAGTTTGGTGAATGGCAACTGGGACACAGAGAAGAGAGGTGTATTATGCAACGTCGTAAATTTCTGAAGAGTGCCGGTCTGATTGCTGCGACCGCTGGTCTCGCGGCTCCTGCCATCGCGCAGACGCCGACTGTGAAGTGGCGCATGGCAACGAGCTGGCCGCGCAGTCTCGATACGCTCTACGGATCGGCCGTCGCCATGTGCGAGCGCATCGCCCAGCTCACCGACGGCAAGTTTCAGGTTCAAGTTTTCGCCGGCGGCGAGATCGTGCCGCCACTGCAGGTGTTCGACGCTGCCGCCAACAACACAGTCGAATGTTCGCACACGCTGACTTCCTATTTCATCGGCAAGAATACCGCCTATGCCTTCGATGGAGGTCTTCCGTTCGGTCTCAATGCGCGCCAGCAGGCGTCGTGGCTGTATTACGGTGGCGGGCTTGAAATGCTCCGCACGCTTTTCGGCAAGGCCAATCTGGTTCCGGTGCCGGTCGGCAACGTCGGCGTGCAAATGGGCGGCTGGTTCCGCAAGGAAATCAACTCGGTCGAGGACTTGAAGGGGCTCAAGTTCCGCATCGGCGGTCTCGGCGGGACCGTGTTCTCGAAGCTCGGCGTGGTGCCGCAGCAGATCGGAGCCGCGGACATTTACTCAGCGCTCGAGCGCGGCACGATCGACGCTGCGGAATGGATCGGCCCGCATGACGATGAGAAGCTCGGCTTCTACAAGGTCGCGAAATATTATTATACGCCCGGCTGGTGGGAAGGCTCGGCGCAGATCACGTCTCTCGTCAACAAGGGTGCGTGGGACGGATTGCCGAAGGAATTCCGGATCGCGTACGAGACCGCGGCCAACGAGCAGATGACCATGATGATCGCGAGCTACGATGCGAAGAACCCGGCGGCACTTCGCCGGCTTATCGCGGGCGGAGCGGAAATCCGTGCATTCCCGCGCGAGGTCATGGACGCCTGTTTCAAAGCCTCGCTGGAGACCTTCGACGACCTCTCGAACAAAAATCCGGATTTCAAGACCATCTATGAACCCTGGACCAAGTTCGCGAACGACTCGAACGCCTGGTTCCGCGTCGCCGAATACCGACTGGACAGCGCGCGCTTTTCGGCCCGCTAGCCGCGAAAGCGGTGGCCGGATCGCATCCGGCCACTGCCTTGATCAATAGTCTGGTAGCGCGGAGATGCCCGCCTTCCGCTGCTCTTGCGGTGACTTTCCGAACTGCGACTTGTAAGCGCGCGAGAAATGGCTGCCGCTGACGAATCCACTTGCAACTGCGACAGCGAGGATCGGCAGGGTGGTTTCGTGGATCAGTGCGTGGGCTCGATCGAGGCGGATCCTCATATATTGTGCGTCGATGGTCGTATTGAGATGGCTCGCGAACAACCGTTCGAGCTGGCGCACTGAGACCTCGGCGCGCCGCGACAATTCCTGCCGTGACAGCCGGTTGTCGGTCGACGACTCCATCAGTTCCAGCGTCTTGAGAAGACTCTCGCTCGATACGCCGTAGCGCTCTCGCAAGGTCAGGCGCTGCGGACCGCTGCCCGGCCGCAATTGGGTCTGCAGAAACCATCCGCTGACGGCGGTTGCGAGCGCGGGCCCGTGCTCGTTTGCGATGATCGCGCGCATCATGTCGAGCGCTGCGATGCCGCCGGCACAGGTCAGCCGGTTCCTGTCAATTTCGTAGAGCGTGCGGCTCGCTTCGCAGGCTTGGAAACTCCTCACGCAACGCGGTCATATGCTCCCAATGGATGGTGCAGCGATAGCCATCGAGTAGCCCGGCACGCGCGAGAATGTAAGGGCCGCCCGACACGCCTCCGATCCGAACGCCGCGGCGCGCAAGCGTGCGCAGCCAGGCGAGCGTGCGCTGATTCCGGAACAGGGCCGGATTGCCGCCGGCGCAAACGAAGATTGTATCGAGTTCGAAGTTGTCTCCGACTTTGTGTTCGGTGGCGATCTGCAGGCCGCTCGACGCTTCCGACTGCTGCCCAGTCGCGGAGATGTGAGTCCATCTGTAGAGCGTGCGGCCGGAGAGACGATTAGCGGCGCGCAATGGTTCGATGGTCGAGGCGTAGGAGAGCAGCGAGAAGCCGGGAATGAGCAGAAATCCGATTTTTCTGGCGCCGTTATTTTGCATGGTTTCCCGCAATCTATGGCGCTTACAGATAACAAAATGTCGTTTTTAGTCAATCAGCGGGTTCGCGGGCGGCCAGGATGGCGGCTCACGAGGATTACGCGTGCGCTATTCCGCTTTGAGGATTTTGACCGAGACCCTGCGAGGAAATCGCGGCTGGCGGCCTATGTGGCGCGAGCCCGATCCCAAGCGGCACTACGATGTCATCATCGTCGGTGGCGGCGGGCATGGACTGGCGACGGCTTATTATCTTGCGCGCAACCACGGCATCACCAATGTCGCGGTGGTCGAGAAGGGCTATCTGGGTTCCGGCAACGTCGGGCGCAACACGACCATTATCCGGTCGAACTATCTCCTGTCCGGCAATATCCCGTTCTACGAGCACGCGATGAAGCTGTGGGAGGGCCTCGAACAGGACCTCAACTACAACGCCATGGTCAGCCAGCGCGGCGTTCTCAACCTCTGCCATTCCGACGCGCAGCGCGATGCTTTTGCCCGACGTGGCAATGCGATGCGGTTGCACGGTGTGGATGCGCAATTGCTCGATCAGCAGCAAGTCCGCGAACTCGCGCCGTTCCTCGATTTCGACAACGCACGCTTTCCGATCCAGGGTGGTTTGCTGCAGCGTCGTGGTGGCACGGCGCGGCATGATGCGGTGGCCTGGGGATATGCGCGCGCCGCCGACCGCCGTGGTGTCGACATCCTGCAGAATTGCGAGGTGACGGGTCTGCGTCAGGAAGCCGGTCGCATCACCGGTGTCGAGACCAGCCGAGGCTTTATTGGCGCTCGGAAGGTTGGACTCGCTGTCGCGGGCAACAGCTCGCGCGTTGCCGCAATGGCAGGCCTGCGGCTGCCGATCGAGAGTCACGTCCTGCAGGCCTTCGTTTCAGAAGGACTGAAGCCGCTGATCGATGGCGTGATCACGTTCGGCGCCGGACATTTCTATGTGAGCCAGTCCGACAAGGGCGGTCTTGTCTTCGGCGGCGATATCGACGGCTACAATTCCTATGCGCAGCGCGGGAACCTGCCGGTGATCGAGGACGTGATGGAAGGGGCGATGGCGCTCTGGCCAGGACTTGGCCGAATCCGGGTGCTTCGGCATTGGGGCGGCATCATGGATATGTCGATGGATGGCAGCCCGATCATCGATCGTACGCCCGTCGACGGACTCTATCTGAATGCCGGCTGGTGCTATGGCGGGTTCAAGGCGACGCCGGCTTCCGGCTGGTGCTTTGCGCATCTGATTGCCGAGAATTCGCTGCATCCGGCTGCAAGTGCGTATCGGCTCGATCGCTTCGCTTCCGGCGCCGTAATCGACGAAAAGGGCGCGGGCGCCCAACCCAACCTGCATTAGGCGGTCATGAGAATCCCTTGCCCCTATTGTGGTGAACGCGACCGGCGCGAATTCACGATTCTCGGTGACGCAGATCCCGTGCGCCCCGATGGCATGAATGCGGAACCCGGCGCGATGTTCGACTATGTCTATCCGCGCCGCAACGCTGCCGGCCAGCATCGCGAATATTGGTATCACGGCGCCGGATGTCATGCCTGGCTGGTGGTTGAGAGAAATACGATCAACCATGCGGTGACGTCCGTTGTCACCGCAAAGCAGGCGGCATTGGCGCGAAAAGGTGAGCGCGGCGGATGACATACCGGCTCCCCGCGGGCGGTCGCATCGATCGTTCCCGTCCGCTGCATTTCACTTTCGATGGCAAGAGCTACCAAGGCTTTGCAGGCGACACGCTCGCGTCGGCGCTGCTTGCAAACGGCGTCCGGCTTGTCGGACGTTCCTTCAAGTATCATCGCCCGCGCGGCATTCTTTCGGCCGGCAGCGAAGAGCCGAACGCGCTGGTCGAGTTGCGGCAAGGCGCACGCCGCGAACCGAATACGCGCGCCACGACAATCGAACTCTATGACGGTCTTGAAGCCAGCTCACAAAACCGATGGCCCTCGCTCGGTTTCGATCTGCTGTCGATGACCAAGCCGTTCTCGCCGTTCATGTCGGCCGGCTTCTACTACAAGACCTTTATGTGGCCGAAGAGCTTCTGGGAGAAGCTTTACGAACCGCTGATCCGTCGCGCGGCGGGTCTCGGGCGCGCCGCCGGTCTGCCGGACCCCGACACTTATGAAAAGGCCTTTGCGCACTGCGACGTGTTGGTGATCGGCGGCGGCTCGGCGGGTCTCGCGGCGGCGCTAACAGCCGGCCGCTCGGGAGCGCGCGTCATCCTTTGCGATGAGAGCTTCGAGTTTGGCGGCAGGATTGTTGGCCGAACGCCGCGAAATCGATGGCAACGACGCGAATGACTGGCTCGCATCCGTCCTTGCCGAGCTTCGGACACTGCCCGAAGTGCGACTGCTGCCGCGGTCGACGGTGTTTGGCGTCTATGATCAGGGAACCTATGGCGCGCTGGAACGAGTAAGCGATCATCTTGCGCAGCCGGCGCCGCATCAGCCTCGTCAGCGCTTCTGGCAGATCGTCGCGAAGCGGGCCGTGCTTGCCGCGGGCGCGCTCGAACGGCCACTTGTCTTCGACGGCAATGACCTGCCGGGCGTCATGCTGGCTGGCGCAGTTCGTTCCTATATCCATCGTTTTGGAGTAGTGCCGGGACGCCGCTGCGTGGTTGCCACAACCGGCGACGACGGCTGGAAAACGGCTGAGGCTCTGCTCGCATCCGGTGCCGAATCTGGTCGCGATCACCGACACACGTACCGATGTGAATCCTGCGGTCTCGGAGAAATTCAGAAATAGCGGCACGCGCATCATGCTCGGTGCCGCCGTGGCATCGGCAGGCGGCGGCAAAGCGGTCAAGAGCGTGGATATCATCACCGCTTCTGGAGCGACCGAACACCTTTCATGCGATCTTGTCGCGATGTCCAATGGATGGAGCCCCGCCATCCATCTCACGACCTATCTCGGCAATAAGCCCGTCTGGGATGAAGCGCGCGCTGCGTTTCTGCCGCCGCAACAATTGCCGACTGGACTTGCCGTCGCGGGCGCCTCATCCGGTGGTTTCGAGCTGGCGCAGGCGATCGGGCAGGGCGGTACGATGGGCGCTGCTGCTGCATCAGATTGCGGTTTCGATGCGAAACCGTTGCCACCTGTTGCAACCGATGCGGAATTTTCGGGCCAGTGCCCGGTCTGGCAGCCGCAACCGACCGGCGGAAAGGCTTTCGTCGACTTTCAGAACGACGTCACGGCCAAGGATGTCGGACTCGCCTATCGCGAGGGCTTTCGTTCCGTCGAGCATCTGAAACGTTACACCACGCTCGGGATGGCGACCGATCAAGGCAAGACATCGAATCTTGCCGGCCATGCCATGATGGCGGCGTTGCGCCGCCAGACGATCGCCGAAACCGGCACCACGATATTCCGGCCGCCTTACGTCCCGGTCGCGATCGGCGCGTTGGCCGGCCATCACCGCGGACGGGAATTTCGCCCCTATCGCCTGACGCCGTCGCACGCGTGGGCGCGTGAACAGAATGCGGTGTTTGTGGAAGCAGGCTTGTGGCTGCGCGCGCAGTATTTTCCGCAATCCGGCGATCGCGATTGGCTCGATGCTATGGTGCGAGAAGTAAAGACCGTCCGCGGCACGGCCGGTGTCTGCGACGTTTCAACGCTCGGAAAGATCGACATTCAGGGCGCCGATGCCGCGGAATTTCTGGAGCGTGTCTATATCAATGGCTGGAAGAATCTGGCTGTCGGCAAGGCACGCTACGGGTTGATGCTGCGCGAGGATGGGTTTGTGATGGACGATGGTACGACCTCTCGTCTTGCCGAGCATCATTTTCTGATGACGACCACAACCGCCAATGCAGTCCGCGTGATGCAGCATCTTGAATTCTGTCATCAGGCGCTATGGCCGAATCTCGATGTGCGCATGGTATCGGTCACCGAGCAATGGGCGCAGTTCTCGATCGCCGGGCCACGCTCGCGCGACGTATTGCGGCAGGTGGTCGATGCGGAACACGATATTTCCAATGAGGCTTTTCCTTACCTAAGCGCACGAACGATAAGTGTTGGCGGCGGAATCGAGGCGCGCCTGTTTCGGATTTCGTTCTCGGGAGAGCTTGCCTACGAGCTAGCGGTGCCGGCGTCTTATGGCGACGCGGCGATCCGCGCCATTATGGAAGCCGGCAAACCATATGGCGTTCGCCCCTATGGCACCGAAGCGCTCGGCGTCATGCGGATCGAGAAAGGTCATGTCGCCGGAAATGAATTGAACGGACAAACGACGACGCGCGATCTAGGTCTTGAACGGATGATGTCGCGCAAGAAGGATTTCATCGGCCGGCTGATGGCCGAGCGGCCCGCGCTACTCGATCCGTCGCGGCCGCGCCTTGTCGGGTTTCGCCCGCTCGATAATGGACAGCGACTGCGCGCCGGTTCGCACTTTATCGCTGCGGGCCGTCCGGTCACCGCGGAAAACGATGAGGGCTATATGACCTCGGTCGCTTTTTCACCGACGTTGAAACACTGGGTCGGGCTGGGTCTGTTGCGCCGCGGGCCGGAACGAATAGGCGAGCGGCTGCGCTGCGTCGATCCTTTGCGCGATACCGCCTTCGATGTCGAAGTGTGTTCGCCGGCTTTTGTCGATCCGAACGAGGAGCGTCTGCGTGTCTGAGCCTTCGGCATGGCGGCGGGTTGGCGCTTGGGACGGCGTCGTACGTCTCGGACGGCTCGGTTTAGTTGCGGAGACCGTCGCGGGAGTGGTGATGACACCGCGCCATGATCTTGCGATTGCCTGCGTGATTGGCAGCGAGGCGGATCTGTCTGCGCTCACCCAGCATTTCGCTGACCGCTATGCGGTCGAGCTGCCGTCCATTCCGAAGGCGTCGTAGTCAACGACATCACTGTGCTTTGGGCCGGACCGCTGCAATGGCTTGTGGTATCGCGGCAGGCGGACCTGCCGTCCCGGCTTTCAACCGACCTGGGTCACATTGCAGCGGTATCCGATCAGAGTGACGCGCGCGCAGTCCTTAGAGTGGAAGGCACATCGGTGCGGGCTGCGCTCGCAAAAGGGTGCCCGATCGATCTGCACCCGCGTGCATTCGGCCATGGCGTAACCGCTGTCACGACAATCGCTGGCATTGGCGTTCAGATTTGGCGAGATGACGATGGTGATGCTTTCCATCTCGCCGTGGCTCGCAGCATGGCCGGCAGTTTCTGGTCTTGGCTGATGGGCTCTTCAGCGGAGTTCGGGGTGGAAGTGCTCGAGCCGCAGGATTTCCGGCAAAAGCCGTGATCGGTGCGTTGAACGGGCCTCGACCACTCTTCCATTGATTTAAAAAATCTCATCAATGGAAAGAGCGTCCGGAAAAATCACCCGGCGGATTTCACCCACGCCTTGTCCGCTAAGGCCGGAATTGAGAGGCCGGCCTCATCCCAGATTGGGCATTCGCCAATCTCTGCGGCGTGTGCCGAGGAAATCGCATCGACCCGACAATCTTGCGCGGCTGAAGACGGTGAGCGTCGGCCACCGGGCGCCCGGTTCGTCGGTCTCGCACGTCGTCGACCGTGCGTTTTCCGCGCTTGATCAATGGCATTCGACCGGCAAGCTTCCTCTGGCGCTTGGCATAGGACTCGGCGATGTCGGCGGCCTGCGCTAAGAATGGCAGAGTAGGCCTTGCCTGGAGGTCCCATGCTCAAATTCTCGTTCCGCACCACCAAAGCCATCCTGGTCGAGTCCGGCAGCTCCGCGCGCATCGGCGAACTCGTGTCGGATTTGGGCGCGGGCTCGGCACTGATCGTCACCGACAAGGGCATCCAGGCTTCCGGCTTATTGGATGCAGCAATCGCCTCGCTGAAGGCGAAGGGCATCCGTGTCGAGCTTTTCACCGATGTAGTCGCCGATCCGCCGGAAGACGTCGTGATGAAAGCGGTGGAAAGCGCGCAAAAGAGCGACGCCGAATGCGTGATCGGGCTTGGCGGCGGCTCCTCGATGGATGTCGCGAAGCTGGTCGCCTTGCTCGCCGCAGGCAAAGAGAAGCTCGACGATATCTACGGCGTTGGCTTCGCAAAAGGTCCGCGATTGCCGCTGCTCCTCGCGCCGACAACCGCGGGGACCGGTTCGGAGGTCACGCAGATATCGATTGTGACCACGCGATCCGGCGAGAAGAAGGGCGTGGTCTCGCCGGTGCTGCTTCCCGATTATGCCGTGCTCGACGCGGACCTGACGCTCGGCTGCCCGCCGCATGTGACGGCGGCAACCGGCATCGATGCTATGGTACACGCGATCGAGGCCTATACCAGCAAGCACGCCAAGAATCCGATTTCGGACACCTTCGCACGCGAGGCGTTGCGTCTGTTGAGCGAAAATATTCGTACCGCCTGCGTAAATGGGCGTGACCGGATCGCGCGCCAGAACATGCTGCTCGGCGCAATGCTCGCTGGCATGGCATTTGCGAATGCGCCGGTCGCTGCGGTTCACGCGCTGGCGTACCCGGTCGGCGCACGCTTTCATGTGGCGCATGGCCTCTCCAATGCGCTGGTGCTGCCGCATGTACTGCGCTTCAATGCGCCGGCCGCTGCCTCCCATTATTCGGAACTCAGTTTGATATTGGCGCCAGAAGCGTCAGGCTCGGATGAGGCGCGCTCGCTTGCGCTGGTAGAGGCCTTGTCCGGCCTCACCGCTGAGCTCGGCCTTGAGACGCGTCTCATGCAGGTTGGCATCGCCGAAAAGGACCTGCCGGCCCTCGCCGAAGATGCGATGAAGCAGACCCGACTGCTTGTGAACAATCCCCGCGAAATGACCTACGGCGACGCGCTCGCAATCTACCAAGAGGCGCTATGACCGCAAAGCAGCCAGACACGCGAACCTGCTACGTTCATTTCTCGCGCATCACGACGCGCTGGAACGACAATGACGTCTACGGACATGTCAATAATGTTGTTTATTATTCCTATTTCGACACTGTCGTGAACAAGTTCCTGATCGACGGCCGAAGTCTCGACCTGCAGCAAAGCAGCATTGTGGGCCTGGTGGTAGAGACCCAATGCCAATATTTCCGCCCGATCACCTTTCCCGACACGGTTGACGCGGGCATTCGCGTCGCCAAGCTTGGGACCAGCTCCGTCCGGTACGAGATAGGCCTGTTCCGCAATGACGACCAAAGCGCGGCTGCGCGGGGCCATTTTGTGCATGTCTATGTGGATCGCGTGACCAACAAGCCGGTGCCGATACCTGACGGGACCCGAGTCTTGCTTTCGACATTAGTGCGTGGGACGGCCATCTGACCCAAAAGCTGTAGGTCGAAAGCCGCCAGGCCCTCATTACCCGCCGAGTAGATTGGCGATGTTAATCATTCGATCCTGCCGGGTTCCACGATCGTCGGCAAATCTGGATCACGGCGCTACGGTGCGGTATCCTGTCGCCCATGTCGCAACGAAACGATGACGGCGGTCGGATATCGTGGAGCAAACGGCTGCTGCTGTTCGCTTTTGCGGCTGCCGCGATTGTCGGCTCCGTTTTCGCGTCGCAGGAAGTCTGGCGAGAGAACGGATTGCGTTCGCTTCAGGCCGTCAACGAGCAGCGCGTCCAGCTTTTTGCCAATGCACTGCGTTCCGAAATTAATCGGCAGGACCATCTACCCGTATTTCTGTCGCTCGATACCGATGTTCAGAATGCGCTGTCGAATCCAGGCGACATCGTAAAATGGCAGGATCTGAACCAGAAACTCGCTCGTCTCAGTCTCGAAGCCGACACCAGCGCTCTTTACGTCCTTGATCTAAGCGGAATTGTGAAGGCCAGCAGTGCCTGGGAGAAGTCCGGTGGCCTGATCGGACGCAACCTGAGTGATCAGCAGAGTTTCAAAGTTGCGCTCGCGACCGGCCGCAGTACGTATCTTGGCGTAGAGCCGGGCAGCCGCAGCGCGCGCTATTACATTTCCGAATCCGTGCGCGCCGCCCGGCCGCTCGGTGTGGCTATGGTGCGGATCGAATTCGATCAACTCGAAAACAATTGGGAACTCGCCGGTGAGCGCGTTTTCGTCACTGACAAGAGCGGGGTGGTGTTCCTGTCCAGCGACCCGATCTACAAATTCCGTATCTTGAACCCGTCTGGTACGATTCGTGGCGCGCAGACGTCGCTGCAGGGGGCGGACGCGGATGACCCGATCGGGTTCGAGGTGATCGAAAAGCGTAGCGCTGGATCGATCATTAAGATGAGTTCGGAGTCCGACGGCGGACGCTTCCTGTATCAATCGATGACGCTACCGGAATACGGCTGGACCATCCACCGCCTCACCGGAACTCGAATCCATCGACGCCGATCAGCGTGACGGCGGCATCATCGGCGGCGCGTTATCCGCCATGATTATTGTGTTGTTGTTGTATTGGCTGCAGCGGCACCGCGCCTATGTCTATGAACGTGAATCCGGCAACCGTTTGAAGGCGGAAGTCGAACGCCGCACGCGCGAGCTTCGTGAAACCAATGTCTCGCTCGAAGCCGAAATCGAGGAGCGTCGGCGCACGGAGAACAAGCTTCGCATGACCCAAAATGAATTGGTGCAGGCTGGAAAGCTCGCTGCGCTCGGACAGATGTCGGCTGCGATTGCACACGAAATCAACCAGCCGCTGGCGGCGATTCGCACGTTCATTGCGAGCACGCGCATCTTTGCCGAGCGCGGCGATATCCAGCAGGTTTCGGGCAATCTCCAGATCATCAACAATCTCGCCGACCGCATGGCGAGTGTCACTTCCCATTTGAAAATATTTGCGCGAAAGAGCGACCCCGCACGGCCCGATCAGGTGAAGGTTGAGCAGGCGGTCGATGGCGCCTTGTTTCTGGTCGACAGCCAGATCAAGGCGGCCGGCGCTCGTATTGAAAAGAAAATTGAGGCACAGGGCCTTATGGTGACCGGTTATCTCGTGCAGCTTGAACAGGTTATGGTCAATCTGCTCACCAACGCACTTGACGCCGTAGCCGATAAAGACACGCCCTGGATCGGAATCAAAGTTTGGACATCCGGTAAGCGCGCCTATATCAGCGTTGCGGATAACGGTCCGGGTATTCCGGCCGATCTGATCAACCGGGTTTTCGATCCATTCGTCACAACCAAGCCGGTCGGGAAGGGGCTTGGGCTAGGGCTGTCGATTTCCTATGGGATCGTGCAGGATTTTCACGGAAACATCCGCGCCGCCAATCGTCCCGAAGGCGGAGCGGAAATGATCATCGATCTGCCGGCGCTCGTGGCGCAGGCGGTTTCACCGGCTGGTGTTCATGCCTGAATTTGGTCCGATCCTGTTCGTGGACGACGAAGCATCAATGCGGCAGGCCGTGGAGCAATGGCTGCAGCTTGGCGGGTTTAAACCGCGCACATTTGCGGCGGCCGCACAAGCGATCGGCAATATTACGGCCGATTTTCCGGGCGTGCTTGTGACCGATCTCAAAATGGAAGGGATGGACGGGATGCAGTTGCTGCGCCACGCGCAGCATGTCGATCCGGAATTGCCTGTTGTCGTCATCACGGGTCACGGCGACCTCGAAACCGCGGTCGAGGCGATGCGGCTCGGCGCTTACGACTTCCTCGAAAAGCCATTCGCGCCGGATCGGCTTCTTGATGCGTTACGCCGCGCCTCGGAGAAGCGTCAGCTCGTGATCGAAAACCGCAGGCTCCGCCGTGCGGTAAGCGAGCAAGATCTGTCGCTTCGCATCATAGGCACGTCGTCAGCCGCCGAGCGGCTGCGCGCCAACGTTGCTGAACTCGCTGGTGCCGATGTCAGCGTGATCATCTATGGCGAGACCGGCGTCGGAAAGGATCTGGTCGCCCGCTGCCTTCATGATTTCGGACGTCGCAGCAAAAGCAATTTTGTAGCGGTCAATTGCGCGGCGATTCCCGAAACCATGGTGGAAAGCGAATTTTTCGGGCACGAGGCCGGTGCTTTCACCAGCGCGTTAAAGGCTCGCGTCGGCAAGCTCGAACACGCAAGCGGCGGCACGTTATTTCTCGACGAGATTGATTCAATGCCGCTTTCCGGCCAAGGCAAATTGCTGCGCTCGCTGAATGACCGCGTGGTTGAGCGTCTCGGCTCCAATCGAAGTGTCAATATCGACGTACGCGTGCTGGCCTCCAGCAAGATCGACTTGCGCGAGGCGAGTTCGCAAGGGCGTTTTCGATCCGATTTGTACTATAGGCTTTCTGTCGTGGAGCTGACGGTTCCGCCTATGCGGGAGCGGCGCGAGGATATTCCGTTGTTGTTCGAATATTTCGCAGCTTCCGCCGCCAAGGCACATGGGCGCGAGTTGCGGCCGCTGCAAACCGCGCGGTTGCAATCCCTCATGGCACATGACTGGCCTGGAAATGTTCGGGAATTGCGAAATGCCGCTGAACGTTATGCGCTTGGCTTCGGCGAATGGACTGGAACGCCGCTCGCAGAAAGTCTTGGTAATTCACTGTCCGACCAGGTCGAGGCCTTCGAGCGCACCGTGATCGAGCGTTGCCTCGCCGAAAGTGGCGGCAGCATTGCGGAGGCTATGAAGCGTCTCGACATTCCGCGGCGGACGCTAAGCGAGAAGATGGCGCGGCTTGGAATCGATCGCCGAGACTACGCCTCTTCCGATCGGCAGGAATCCGCCGACGATGCCTCGCAAATCGGCGGAACCCCGCCTAAGCGAAACGGCAAACGACTTCGAATTTCCTGACTAAATAATTGACTTAAAAAGATAATTTTCTTTGCCGCGGCTCGCAAAAAAACTGGTCCTCTCTTTGCAGTCCATTGCTGACAAGGGCAATCAAAAGGACCGATAAGGGTGGCGGGGGCGTCGATGCATCAGCGCCCAAGCAGTTCGAGTTGGGGCGCGAAACTTGATCGGGAACCGCCAGATATTTCCGGCCGATTGTCGGCCGGGCGTTTTGGCCCGCGACGTGCCCAATGCATTGTCGCTGCGCTCCAGGGTGAAGCCGCAAAGCCGCAAACATAATCGCACCCTCATAGGAATGGGTTTAGTCATCACCATGTTGACAGGTTGCGCCGTCGGGCCGGATTTCCGGCCGCCCGAAGCTCCGGATGTGACCGGAT
Organism: uncultured Pseudomonadota bacterium; assembly: GCA_963707705.1. Lineage (GTDB taxonomy): Bacteria > Pseudomonadota > Alphaproteobacteria > Rhizobiales > Xanthobacteraceae > Pseudorhodoplanes. The sequence continues at coordinate 56,647 of CAVPRD010000005.1, forward strand.
ATATCGGTCGTGGCGACAATGGCGGTCGCGTGGAAGCGCGCGTGGTCGCCGGCGATCTTCCCTATCGCTGGTGGGAGCTGTTTCGTTCGAAGCCGTTAAGCCGTCTAATCGAGGAAGGCATCCAATACAACGCGGATCTGAAGGCTGCCGAAGCCTCGATCCGCGTTGCCTATGCGAACGCGAAAGCATCGCGCGGTTCGCTGTTCCCGGCGGTCGATGGTTCCTTCAATCCTACGCGGCAGCAGGTCGCCCCTTGCTGCAATACATCGACGCCGCCCAACGGCGAAAATCCATACAGCCTGATCACCGCGCAGCTCAACGTATCCTACACGCTCGATGTCTGGGGCGGCATTCGCCGTCAGGTCGAGGCATCGGACGCGCTCGCGGAAGTCGCGGAGTTTCAGCGCGAGGCAGTTTATATCACGCTCACCTCGAATATTGCGCTTGCGGCGATCAGTGAGGCGTCGTTGCGCGGCCAGATTGCCGCGACGCAGCGTATTGTCGGGCTTCAGACCAACATGCTCGGCATCCTGCGCAAGCAGAGCGACGCCGGCCAGATCGCGATACCTGACGTCGCCGCACAGGAGACCGCGCTCGCACAGGCGCAGCTTCTGTTGCCAGCGCTCGAAAAGCAGCTATTCCAGCAGCGTCATCTTCTGTCGGTTTTGACCGGACGCTTCCCCAGTGAAGGCACGGGTTCGATCTTCGCACCCAATTCACTTACGCTGCCGCACCGTATTCCGGTGACTTTGCCAGCGAGCCTGATCCTTCAGCGCCCGGACATTCGCGTCGCGCAGGCCAATATGCGCCAGGCCAATGCGCAAATCGGCGTCGCCATCGCCAATCGCCTGCCGAATATCTCGCTGAGTGGAAATGTCGGTAGCCAGGCGCTTGCGATGTCGCAATTGTTCGGACCGCAGACCGGACTCTGGACCATTGCCGGCAACCTTGCACAGCCGATTTTCAATGCCGGCACGCTCAAGAACAAGCAGATCGCGGCAGAGGAGACGTTTAACCAAACCGCGGAAATCTATCGCGGCGTTGTCTTGACCGCATTCCAGAACGTGGCGGACGCGTTGCGTGCTCTGCAAGCCGATACCAAGGCGCTGGCGGCCGCGACCGCCGCTGAACGTGCCGCCGCCCGCGGTTTTGAGCTCACACAACGTCAGATCGAGCGCGGCCAATACAGCGTTCAGACCCTTTTGACTGCGCAAGCTGCTTTCCTGCAAACATCAATCGCACGCGTGCAAAGCGAAGCGCAACTTCTCTCCGATACCGTCCTTCTTTTTCAGGCTCTTGGCGGCGGCTGGTGGAATAGACCGCTGCTCGTCCCTGTGGTCGCCGAAGAAGCGATATTCACCCAACCAATAAGAAACCCCGACGCCACAAAATGAAATCAATTCTGAATTCACTCGCCCTGCGGCAATTTTTCGTTGTGGCGAGCCTGATACCGACCGCCGCCTTCGGCGCGCCGCCGCCCGGTGCGAGCGCGAACAGCGTCAAGGTCGGCGATGAGCAGATGCATCAGTTGCGTCTGGTCCCGGCCGAATTGTGCGAATTCCAGATGAAGAAGACGGCGATCGGCCAGATCGCCTTCAACGAGGATGCAAGCACGGTGGTGCTGACGCCGTTCGCCGGCCGTGTCACCCGACTGATCGCCAAAATCGGCGACGAAGTGAAGATCGGTGACCCACTGTTCGAGATCGACAGCCCGGAAGTGGTACAGGCGCAGACCGACCTTATTGCGGCGGTACAGGCACTCGACAAGGCGAAGTCTCAATTCAATCTCGCAAAGCGCGTACTGGACCGGCAGACTGGTTTGCTTTCCGATCGCGCCACCTCGCAGCGCGAGGTCGACCAGGCCCGTACCGATTTCATCGTTGCCGAGAACGACCTCGGCACCGCGCAGGGTGCGCTCAATGCCGCCCGCAACAAGCTTCGCGTGATTGTCGGCCGTGGTGAGGCTGAAGTCGCCCGTGTTGAGAAGGATCGGATCATCAATCCGCTGGTCACCGTCAACGCGCCGATTCCAGGAACCATAGTGGCGCGGAAGGTCGGACCCGGTCAGTACGTGCGAAGTGACAGCGCGGAAGCTCTCTATTCGATCTCGGATTTGTCGACGATGTGGCTCAAGGCTTACGTGCCCGAGGCCGACATCGCCCTGGTCAGGGTAGGTCAGGAGCTCGAAGTCAAAGTGACGGCGCTGCCAAACCGCGTATTTCGCGCCAAGGTGATCGCGATCGGCGCGTCGTCGGAGGCGCAAACCCGTCGCGTGATGATCCGTTCGGAAATCCCGAATCCCGACCGGTCGCTCAAGGCGGAGATGTTCGTCAGCTACAAGATATCGATCGGCAACGAGGGCGAGGCGCCGGCCGTGCCTGTGGAAGCGGTGATCCGCGAAGGTGATGTAGCGACCATCTGGGTGCAGAGCTCGCAACAGACGTTTGAACGCCGCAATGTGACGCTCGGACTCGAGCAGGACGGACGCGTCCAGATTCGTAATGGATTGAAGGCCGGTGAAGTCGTCGTCGGTCGCGGTGCGATCTTCGTGGACAATGAGTGGAAGCAATGAGGGGCAGGCGAACTGACAGGACCGGATCTCTGCCCCGATGATCCGAGCTATCATTGCGTTCTGTCTGGCGCGTCGTCCGCTGGTGCTGGTGGGCTTTGGCGCGTTTCTCGCGCTCGGCTTCGCGGCGTTCCGTACGCTCAATATCGAGGCTTATCCCGATCCTGCGCCTCCGATCATCGAGATCATCGCACAATGGCCGGGGCAATCTCCCGAGGAGGTTGAGCGCTATATCACGATTCCGATCGAGATTGCGGTAGCGAGCACGCCCGGACTGAAATTTGTCCGTTCCAACACCGTCTTCGCGCTAGGCTTCATCCGCCTGCAATTTGAATACGGGCAGGACTATCATTTCGTCCGGCAGCAAACCATCAATCGGCTAAAGGACGCAGTGCTGCCCAAAGATGTGCAGCCCGTGATCTCGCCCGCGGGTGGCATCAGCGAGATTTTTCGCTACGAGCTGCGTGGTCCGGCAGGCATGGGTTCCACGGAACTCAAGACCATCCAGGACTGGGTGGTGGAGCGCAGACTTCGTATCGTGCCCGGTGTCGCCGATGTTGCGGTCATGGGCGGCAATACAAGGAATTTCAGGTTGAGGTCGACCTCAACAAGATGATGGCCACGGCACTCACGCTGCCGCAGGTGATCAGCGCGATATCGTCTAGCAACGTCAATGTCGGCGGCCGCACACTCACGATGGGAGAGCAGTCGGTCAATGTGCGCGGACTCGGCGTCGTGGCGTCGCTCGAGGACATCCGAAACATCGTCCTGACCCAGCAGGGTGGCGTGCCGGTACTTCTTTCCGACATCGCGAATGTGCAAATTGGCTTCAAGCCGCGGCTCGGCATGTCCGGTCGCGACGACCGTACCGACACGGTGACCGGTATCGTGCTGATGCAGAAGCTCGAACGCACGATGGACGTGGTCGTGCGCGTGCGTGCCGCGATCGAGAAGATGAACAGCGACGGGACGCTGCCACAAGGCGTGCAGATCTATCCATTCTACGATCGCGGCGATCTGGTCTCCATCACGGTTGCGACTGTGATGCATAATTTGCTGTTCGGTATTGCTCTGATATTTTTGATCCAGTGGGTCTTTCTCGGAAATTTGCGTTGCGCGTTGATTGTCGCTGCTACCATTCCGGTAGCCCTTGCTTCTTGCGGTGATGATTACGGTACTGCGCGGCGAGTCCGCCAATCTCCTTTCCGTTGGCGCCATCGACCTTGGCATCATCGTCGATGGAACCGTAATCATGGTGGAGAATATTTTCCGCCATCTTGCTCATTACGATCCGCATGAATTGACGCCGACTGAGCAACGCCGCAGCGACCGCCTCGGACGAATCCTGCATGCGGCGGTCGAGGTCGATCGGCCGATCTTCTTTTCGGTTATCATCACTATTGCGGCCTTCTTGCCGCTCTTCACAATGCAGGGCGTCGAAGGCCAGATTTTCAGCCCGATGGCCCGGACCTATGCCTACGCGCTGCTTGGTGCGGTCATCGCGACCTTCACGGTGACGCCGGTGATGGCTTCGATCCTGCTTCCGCAGAAGATCAGCGAGGTAGAGACATTCCTGGTTCGGCGATTGCGTTCGATTTATCAGGCAATTCTGCCGGTCGCCGTCGGCAATGCGCGGATCGCGGCGCTGGTCGCGGTGGCGTTTCTCGTCGTCAGCGGCATCATGGGCGCGCGGCTCGGCACGGAATTCCTGCCGAAGCTTGAAGAAGGCAACATGTGGATTCGCGCCACGCTGCCGCCAACCATTGCGCTCGAGGCCGGTATGGACACTGTTGCGCGCATTCGCAACATCATCATGAGCTATGCGCCGGTACGCACCGTGATTTCGGAGCAGGGCCGTGGCGACGAGGGGCTCGATCCTGACGGCGCATTCCTCGCCGAGTTCTTCGTGCCGCTCAAGCCCTTTGATCAATGGCCGAAGGGCATGACCAAGGAATCGCTGGTGAAGGAGCTGAGCGAGCGGCTGAATCGGGAATTCATCGGGATCGACTTCAATTTCTCCCAGTATATCCAGGACAATATCGAGGAGGCCGTTTCCGGCGTCAAAGGCGAGAACTCGATCAAGATATTTGGGCGCGAGTTGTCGGAACTGGAACGGTTGGCGAGGGACGTGAAGACCGAGATCGGCAAGGTCCAAGGCGTTCGCGATGCAGCTTCCTTCAATCTGCTCGGCCAGCCGAATCTGATCGTGCGGATCGACCGTGCCGTTGCTGCGCGCTATGGCTTTTCGGTCAGCGACATCAATACGGTGGTTCAGGCTGCAATTGGCGGGCAAGAGGTTACCCGTGTCTACGAAGGCGAAATGAATTTCGGGCTGACCGTGCGCCTTGCTCCGAATTGGCGCACCAGCGTGGAGGCGATCCGCTCGATCCCGGTCGCGCTGCCGAACCCGGATTCGAAAGGGCTGCCGGCCTATATCGCGCTTGGCGATCTAGGAGAGGTACGACTCGAAGTTCGGAGCTGCTTATATCTACCGCGAGAACAGCCAGCGCTTCGTGCCTTTGAAATACAGCGTGCGCGACCGCGATCTAGGTTCCACGGTGGCGGAGGCGCAGGAGCGGATCGCCAAGAATGTCGAGGTGCCGCAGGGCTACAGCCTCGAATGGTCGGGGGAATTCGGCGCGTTGCAGGAGGCGAAGAAGCGTCTCGCTTTCATCGTGCCGCTCAGTCTGATGCTGATCCTGATGCTGCTCTACAGCCTATTCAATTCGGTGCGGGACAGCCTGCTCGCGCTGTCGGGCATCCCGTTTGCGGTGGCAGGCGGCATCCTCGGGCTTTACGTCGGCGGATTGCACGCGAGCGTGTCAGCCGCGGTCGGATTCATCTCCCTGTTCGGCGTGTCGGCGATGGATGGCATCCTGCTCGTCTCTTACATCCGCCGGAATATCGACGAGGGTATGAACAGCCAGGCTGCGATTATCGATGCCGGGCAGACCCGTATGCGCCAGATCTTCATGACCGGACTTTCGGCCTGTATCGGGCTCGTACCGGCCGCGTTCTCGACCGGTATTGGCTCGCAGGTGCAACAGCCGCTCGCTTGGGTGATCGTCGGCGGTATGCTGCTATCGCCGATCTGCAGTCTCTTGGTGATCCCGGTCTTCGCACGCCTTGCGATGCCGGACGTTCCGGGCACCGCGACGCCGCGCCATCCGGTGCCGCCTAATCCGGTCGAATCCGAGCCCGCGACAACGTAAGGTTCAAAATTCCCATTCCGGGCCGGAATATTTTTGCGTTGGCCCGCAAGCAGCGATTGATCGCAGCCTCGTTAAAATCGCCACTGCGATCGCACGCCGGCGACAGTGGCTCTCGGTATTGTTGATTGACCGCTCGGGTGCCAGACAAACTGTAGGTCGGGCTGAATAGTCCATCCCGGCACGATCTGCGCCTGATAGGTGAGCTCCAGATTTATTTCATAGTCGCGGATCGAAATCGGGATCCCGGTGTAAGTGATCACGTCTCCATCATAACCGCGGATGCTGTTTGAGAACTTCGAATAAATAGCGGCGGCGCCGAACTTGTCGTTCGGACGGCCGGGAATCAATCCGGCAAAGATGACGCCGCCGTCGGCATAGAAATCCACCAGATTGCGATCGTTGGGGCTCACCGAAATACGGCTGAACATCGAGATTCCGCTCTGATTGGCGCCAGCGGCCGGTCGATAGAGCTGTTGATCGATGATTGCATAGATGCCGCTGTTGCCCTTGTGCAGCCTGGGTTCGCCCGTGCTGTTCGGATTCGCCAGCGGTAAGCCATCGTTGGCGAAACGCTGGTCCTCGAATTTGCCCGTGTGATACCAGCCACCGAGTTTGAGCGTTGTGGCAAGCCCCTTGTCGTCCTTCCCGGTATTGCGAGTGAGCTGCAACTCGCTGATCAGGAAAGGCGGGTCGTTGACCCGGAAGTTCAACCCGTATCCGATTGCAAAGCTGCGGATCGTCCAATCCGCACTGGCTTGCTGGATTGCCGTTGTAAGCCGCGATCAGCCATGCGACGTCCTGCATCGGCTGCAGCTTGAGCCGAACACCGGGAGTGGAGAGCGGATACGCGGCGCCTCCGCCCGGAAGATCCACCGCGGCAATGGTCGGCCAATCGCTTTGCAGGAATAGGGTCGATAGTTCGCTGTAGAAAAACTCATTGTCGGCCGCAAGCTGACCAATACGAATGCTGGCCTTGTCATTGGCGAATTTCTGCTCGAGCCAGAGCTCAGACAATCGGTTTGCGGGAATTGCTTCGATCGCCGCGATCGTGTTGATGCCGCCTACATAGTCCGGTCGAATACGGCCGGTATTGTGGATTTGAAAGAAGTTCGCAAACAGCGATAGCCCGTTCCAGCCGGCGAGCTTGTCGAAGTCGACGGTGACGATGCCCTGGACCTTGCCTTGGTCGATGGTGCCGGTTTTCAGTCCGCCGCGGACGTTCGACAGCACGTCGTTTGTGTACTCTATCCCGAATACAACGCCCCGATCCGAAAGCCATTTTCTAGCTCCCGTCGGATCACCGTTATGAGGCAGGCTTGTTGCAATCGATACGTCGGGAATGCCGTTTCGTGTTGTGTCCCACCAAGCTTGGGACATCACAGGCGTTGCAAAGAGCAAGCATGCTGTAACGACAAACGCTGCGAGCGCGACTGTTCGAGCCGAGCGCACTTTTTCCCCCGTCATAAGCTTGCAATCCCAGACATATTAACTGCGCTCTGCAATGCCCCCTCGCACCATTACTTAAGTGCAAATAATTCGCAATAGCAATAAATTATCTTCAAAAATCAATGGCTTGTGATGCAAAACTTGGAAAAGGGTGACGCTTTGAGCCGTGCTTTGAAAGTCGTTTCAGCGCGCCGCCAACAGATATTTTTTTTCCAGCATGACGTGGATGCCCTTGCTGCCGTTCACGACCTGGGTCACGCGCAGGTCGGCCACAAGGCTGCAGAGCGTGTAGGCATCCTCGCGCGAAATCCCGGCGCGAGCGCTGACCAGCCCTATCATGTCACGCAACGCAATGGTCACGCACGTATCGAGGTCGGGATCGAAGGCCATCGTGATAACGTGGTCTTGCGTTTCGGCGAGCGGCCATTCCAAGGTCATGTCGTCTCGCAAATGCAGCGAAAAGGTTCCGACGAGGCCGGTTTCAATAGCGGTGATGCAAACCTCGCCGTCGCCCTGCGCGCCGTGACCGTCACCCACCGAGAAAAGCGCCCCGTCCACGTGCACCGGCAAGTATAAAGTCGTACCGGCGACTAGTTCCTTATTGTCGATGTTCCCGCCGTTGCGGCGCGGTGGCACGCTTGAAATTGCGCCCCAATCTGCAGGAGGAGCGACCACCATCACGCCGCAAAACGGACGAAGCGGAATCTCCGCGCCCCACGACATCCGACCGACCATGCGCTCACGGTCGAGCGGTATGTGGATCAGACGATGTGAGGCGAAATCGTCCGGCAGCGCGCCGCCGCCGGGCCGGATCATGTTGTAGCCCCAGTCGTAGAACAGGGCGATATCTTCGATCCGCACCTCCAGGACCTGCCCGGGCCTGGCGCCGCGCACCGCGACCGGACCGGTGCAGATATGCGGTCCGAATTGGCGAGGTACCACGGCGTGGATCGCAGGAAGTGCGGCGGGGATCGCAAAGTCTGCGCCCGGCATCTGGTCCGCAGCACCCGAGACGGTTGAGATCGTGACCTTGTCTCCGCTCTCGATCGTCAGCACTGGTTTCAGCGAGGCATCGAAATAGCCCCAATGGACGGTGTCGGGCGCGGCGTCCAGGCGGTGATGCGTCATCGTGTCGGTGTCCCCGATGGGCGATGGAATGAACCAGCCAAGAATAGCGTGTTGTAGGAAAAAAAGACCAAATGGTGGGTTGCCTGCATCGTTGTCATTTCAATCCCTGCTATGGGCTATCTTTGCGCTTGTCCGCGGCGAGCGATGCGCCCAATCTTCGGTGTTGATGTGATTTTAGGAGAGTGGCGACCATGTCCAAACTGCTTCGAACTGCCCTCGCGACGGCTATGTCGGCAGCCATTCTGCAAAGCATGGTTGCGGCAAATGCCCAGGACATTATCAAAGTCGGTGCGCCGCTGCCGCTCACCGGACCGCTGTCGCCGGAGGGCACGAAGCAGCAGCGCGGCAACAATCTCTGGGCCGAGACGGTCAATTCCAAGGGCGGAATCAAGGTTGGGGGCAAGACCTACAAGGTCGAGATTGTTTATGTAGACTACGCCTCCAATACGCCGCGCGCGGTACAATCGGCGGAGCGGCTGATTACCGAAGACAAGGTCAATTTCCTGTTCTCGCCTTTCGGGTCGGGCGCCGCGAAGGCGGCCTCCGGCGTGTCGGAGAAATATGGCATCCCGACGCTGGCCGCGACCGCGTCGTCCGAACAGGTCTATGACCAGGGCTACAAATATCTGTTCGGCACCTTCACGCCGAACCAAACCTTGACCGAACCGCTCGCCGATATCGTCACCGGCCAGAACAAGGCGATCAAGAAGGTTGCGATCCTGGCGCGCAATGACCTGTTTCCGCTCGCGATCGCGCAGGAAATGGAAAAGTCCGCGAAAAGTCGCGGCCTCGATGTCGTGACCTTCGAGCGCTACGCGATCGGCGCGCTCGATCATGGCGCCGCCATCACCCAGATGCGAGCCGCCAATCCGGATTGGGTATTCGCCACCGGTTACATCAACGACCTGATCCTGATCCGAAAACAGATGAACGATCTCGGCCTGCGTCCGCAGATCGTCACGATGATAGCGGGTCCGGCATACAAGGAATTCGTCGACGCCAGCGGGCCGCTCGCCGAAAATGTATCGAGCGCGGCCTGGTGGCACCCGGCGGTACGCTACAACGGCAAGGATATTTTCGGATCGACCGAAGACTTCAACAAGCTGTGGGCGTCCAAATACAAGGGCGAGGCCGATTATTCGGAGGCGTCAGCCGCCGCGGTTGGCGCGATCCTTCAACTCGCCATCGAGAAGGCGGATTCGATCGATCCCGCCAAGGTGCGCGACGCGCTCGCGTCGCTTGATACCGAGACATTCTTCGGCCGCATCAAGTTTGGCCCGACCGGACAGGTGCATTCGCTCGAACCTCCGGTGTTCCAAATCGCGGGCGGCAAGCCGGTCGTGATCTACCCCGCCAGCATCAAGCAGACCGACTTCAAGTTCATCGCGAAATAGGCGCCGCGCGGGGCCGGGCGTCACGGGGGCAGCGTTGATCTATCTGCAGATCCTGGCCAACGGCCTGGTGCTCGGTGGGCTTTATGCCTGCATCGCCGTTGGTTTTTCACTCGTCTGGGGCGTGCTCAACGTCATCAACATCCTGCACGGTACCTTCATCGTGCTCGGATCCTATATAGCGTTTTTCGCCTATCAGTATTTCGGGATTCATCCCTTCCTGTCGGTCGGGATCGCCAGCGCGCTTCTTTATGTTGTCGGCTATGCAACGCAGATCAGCCTGGTCAACCGGGTTATCGCGGCCCCTGTGCTGATTACGCTGACGCTGACCTTCGGCCTCGACCTTGTGCTCAACAACATGATGCTGGTCGCCTTCACCGCAGATTATCGCAAGATCAACCTGGTGAATCCGCTTCAGTCGATCGAAATCGGACCGATCTTCCTTCCCGGCGACCGGGTGGCGGCGATGGCGCTGGCGGTCATTCTCACGCTTTTGCTCTACTGGCTGTTGCGCGACACCCGCATCGGCCGGGCCATCGTGGCCGTTCGCATGGACCGCGAAGCGGCTGCGCTGATGGGCGTTAACGTCAAGCGCGTCAATGCCGTCACCTTCGGTATTGGCGCCTTGATGGCGGGAGCCGCCGGCGCGCTTCTCTCGATCATCTATCCGATCTCGCCGCTGAATTCCTCGCTGTTTCTCGGCAAGGCCTTTGTCGTCTGCGTGCTCGGCGGGCTTGGCAGCGTGCCAGGTGCGTTGATCGGTGGGCTGGTGCTCGGGATCGTCGAGAGCTTCGGCTCGTTCTGGTTCGGTCCCGAGCACGCGGTGACGCTCTCATTCACCGTTCTTCTGGTGCTGCTGTTCGTGCGTCCTAGCGGCATCCTTGGACGGAAGGGCTACGAATGAGGGACTGGCTCATCCTGGTCGTTGGAGCCGTGCTGCTTTCCGCTCTTGCGTTAAGCGGCAACAACTACATCCTGCGCCTTGCGACCATCATGTGCATGTATGCGGCGCTTGCGCAGTCCTGGAATTACATCGGCGGCTTGACCGGTTATCCATCCTTCGCAACCGCGGCCTTTTTCGGTCTCGGCGCCTATGCCGCGGGCGTTATGCAAAATCACGGCGTCCCGATGGTCGCCGCCTGGGGCATTGCTGGGCTTATCGCGTTCGTTTTCGCGGGCTTCATCGGTGGCGCTATCCTGCATCTGCGCGGCCACTATTTTGCGATTGCGAGCCTGATCATCGCCGAGATGCTGCGCGAGATCGTCAATACGACGCCCGATCTCACCGGCGGCGGCATGGGCCTCAATCTGCCAATCCTGAAAATCTCGGTCGATGCACAGGCGAAATTCTTCTTCGCGGCGATGATGACGCTAGCGATCGCTTCGACCGCGACCGCGATAATCATCATGAGAAGCAAGCTCGGATTTGGGCTTCGCTGCATCCAGCAGAACGAGGATGCCGCCAATATTCTCGGTGTCAACGCCTACGGCTACAAGACCGCGGCCTTCATGCTGTCGGCGATCTATGTCGGTATGGCGGGGGCGGTCTATGCGTCCTGGGTGAATTATATCGAACCGCCGGACGTGTTCGACGTGTTGCTGTCGGTGAAGCCGCTGGTCATGGTTCTGCTCGGCGGGCTCGGCACTGTGTTCGGCCCGGTCATCGGCGCGGTCTTGCTGCTCACTTTCGAGGAACTGGTCTGGCGCAATTTTCTCACCATCCACGCGGCGGCGCTCGGCGTCATTATCGTACTTTTGGTGCTGTTCTTGCCGAACGGCCTGCTTTCGCTAGTGCGTGAATGGTGGATGCGGCGCGGAGCTCGCGCGTGACGGAGCTGCTCGATCTTCAGGGTGTCTCGCGCCGGTTCGGCGGACTGAGCGCAGTCAACAATGTGAGTTCTGGTCGTGGAGGAGGGCGAAATTCTCGGTCTCATCGGACCCAATGGAGCCGGCAAGACGACGTTGATCAACCTTATTACCGGTGTGCATCCCGCGACTTCGGGCTCTGTTTTTTTCGAGCGACGCGACATCACGCGCATGCGGCCCTATCAGATCGCGCGGCTCGGGCTCGCGCGCACCTTCCAGATCGTGCAGCCGTTCCCCAAGATGACGGTGCTGGAGAATGTTGCCGCCGGTGCGCTGTTCGCGGGCAGGGCGGAAAGCCTGAAGGATGCGCATGCGCAGGCGAGCGAGTGTCTTGCGTTCACCGGATTGTCTGATTCCGCACAGAAACTGGCTGCGACATTGACGCTTGCACAAAGAAAGCGCCTCGAACTGGCGAAGGGCCTCGCGATGAAGCCGAAGCTCTTGATGCTGGACGAGGTCAATGCGGGCCTCAATCCGTCCGAAATCGACGAAGCGCTCCGCATGATCCGAAAAGTGGCGGAACGCGGGATCACCATCATTGTGATCGAGCATCTGATGAAGGTAGTGCTCTCGATCTCGCAGCGGATCGTGGTGCTGCATCATGGCCAGCTCATTGCCGAAGGAGAGCCAAACGCGGTGATGCGCGACCCGCGCGTGATCGAGGCCTATCTCGGCTCGAAATTTGCCGCTGCGCACAATAGTGCGCATGGCGGGAGCGCGGCATGACGCAAGCCGCAAAGCTCAGCGTGTCGCATGTACAGGCCGGCTATGGCGACGTGCAGGTGCTCTGGGATATCTCTCTCGAAGTCGCAGCCGGCGAGCTTGTCTGTCTGATAGGCTCGAACGGGGCCGGCAAGACCACGTTCCTGCGTTGCGTTTCCGGCATCCTGCCGGTCACCGCTGGCTCGATCCTGGTGGACGGGCACGACATGACCAACGCCTCGCCGTCAGCTTTCGTGAAAGCCGGGATCGCGCATGTGCCAGAAGGCAGGCGTCTGTTTTCTGCGATGAGCGTGCGCGACAATTTATTGATGGGGGCCTATCTGCGCGACGACCGCGAAGGTGTCGCAGCCGATCTCGACCGCGTCTACACCATGTTCCCGATCCTCGCCGACCGCAGGCGGCAGGATGCCGGCACAATGTCGGGCGGCGAACAGCAGATGTGCGCGATCGGGCGCGGGCTGATGGCTAAGCCGAGTTTGCTGATGATCGACGAATTGTCGCTCGGGCTTGCGCCGCGTGCGGTGGAATTGCTGGTCGAGCGGTTGCGTGACATCAATCGCTCGGGCGTAGCGATCCTGCTGGTGGAGCAGGATGTGATGAATGCCCTCGAACTCGCCGACCGCGCCTATGTCATCAACCGCGGTACCGTCAGCATGTCAGGTCCTGCAAAAGTGCTTGCCGCCGATCCCTCGATCCGCGAAGCCTATATGGGTCTTGTTTGAGAGCTTGCGCATGGAAACACTGAATTTCGAGCCGGGCGACTACCGCTTCGTCAAGGGCGTGTTCCAGTATTCGGCAGGCATAGCTCCGCTGCCCGGTCATCGGCTGGTGCGGGTGATGTTCCGCGAGCCAATTCCGCTGGCGGAAGGATTCCAGCGCGTCGAGAGGATCATCGAGGCGGCCGGTCGTCCGCTCACCGCTTTTGCCGCCTGCGAATTGCGATCGCCGGCGCCGTTCACGGAAGACGGCTTCCGCGCCTTCAATGAGATCTATGTTGGTACGCTATCGCGCTGGGGTATTTTCGACGGTGCGATCAATCCAGTGGCGCGCAGCAATGTCTGCCCGGAAATCGCACCTCCGGCTGTTCCTTCTTTTCATGCCTTCACCTTTACCGAGACCGGAGAGGCTGGCTTCGGTGAATTCGTTGTCGCCGGCAGCGGCGAAGCGCCGGAAGGCAAGGGCAATTATCGTGATCATGCCATCCGTCCCGGTGATGTTACGCCGGACGGTTTGCGAGAAAAAGCGCTCTATGTGCTTGCCGAAATGGAGCGCCGCATGGGCGCACTCGGATTTGCATGGAGGGATGCAAGCGCGGTGCAGGTCTATACCGTGCACGACCTGCATCCCTTCCTGGCAGATGAAATCGTGCTTCGGGGCGCCGCGCGCTCGGGGCTCACGTGGCAATTCTGCCGCCCGCCGGTCGACGTGCTGGATTACGAGATGGATTGTCGATCGGTCGCGATCGAGCGGCTTGCTTAATCCCGAATTAGTTCGCAGCCGCCGCTTTACTCAATCACGCACTTGCAGTCAGTAAGTGCCGCCGGCAATTCCTTGCCGGATTGCTTCAAGCGCTTGCCGCTGATGACCGCCGAATGATCTGCCGGTGCCGGCTTGTAATTGGCGAGTTCCGATGGCTTGGCGCCATTCAGAATCGCGGCCGCGCGCAAGCCGGCCTGATAGCCGACCTGAGTCCAGGACACAGACATCGCGGCGAGCACAACATGATCCTGCGCGCCCTGCGGCGACGATGAGATCACCGGGATTTTCATACGGTCGGCGGCGGACGCGATCGCCGGCAACGCCGGCATCAGCATGCTCGAGGGGATAGCGTAGATGAAATCGACGCCCTGCAAGGTCGCGGCACGCAAGCCTATATCGTTGACCGAATTGACGCCGACCGCCTTGAAAGTTATGCCGGCAGCCTTGGCGGCGGTTTCTGCCAGATTCTTGTTGGCGATGTCGTTCGCATCGCCGGGATTGTAGAGCATACCGAACGACTTTACGTCGCCGAGCAGCTTCTTTGCGAAGTCCAGCACCGCTTCCATCGATTGCAGATTGGAGGCGCCGACGAAACGCGCCGAGCCGTGATCCCAGTCCGGCACGAGGCCGGCCGTGACCGGATCGGTAACCGGCGCGAACACGATCGGGATTGTCTGGTCGCGCACAATCTTGACTGCGGCTTGAGTCATCGGCGTCGTAATGGTGAGCAGTACCGCGGGCTTTCCGGCTTCCAGCTTGGTCAGCACCTGCGGGACCAGGTTGGGATCGAAATTGCCGTGGCTGTATTCGTAGACGACGTCTTTGCCATCGACGAAGCCCTTGTCCGCGAGGGCCTGTTTGAAGCCCGCGATCACCTGTTCGAGCGAGCCATGCGGGCCCATGCTGGCGATCGCGACTTTCTTGGGTTGAGCGAGGACCGGGGCCGCGGCGAGCAGCGTCGCGCCGATCAGCGCGGTAACGTGAAGCGTGAGTTTTTTCATGGTGGGTCTCCAGGCCGGCATCGGCCTTGTCAGGTGAAATCGAGGGCGTGCAGGTTTCCGGTCGCCTTCATGACCGATCGCAAGGTGGATTGAAACATCTCGGTGCCGGAGACGCCGATGGCGGGCTGGCGTTTCACCGTCTGGAGATAGGAGCCGTCTGTACCGAAGGCCTCGACCTCGGCGACGGCGTGGTCGAGCATGGGGTTCGCGATCAGCCGGGCGCGGCATTGGTCCAGGCCAGTTGTCGCGAGCGCGCAGGTCACCATGGTGTTGACGTTGCGTGGGTAGTCGGCAGCAATCCCCCGAACCGGGCCGTCATAGAGAACGGTCTCGGTGGTGATGCTGTCGGGATTGCGGCCGGTGCGGGCGAGATCGAGATTGCGGGGGTGCTTGCGGAAGGTGATGGTCACCTCACGCCACATGTGACGCCAGGAGAACAGGCTGTCCATGCCAACCAGCGCCCCGCGCGGCAATAGCAGACGATGGCCGCTTTCGCGGGCTACAGTGATCAGCCGCTTGCGCAGATTGTCGTCGGCAAGTGCCGTGACCGACAGCGGCATGTAGTCCGAATATCGCAAAAATGCCTCGCCATGCGAGACGGTGATGTCTGGATGCGCGCATTCCACAATCAGATCAGGCTTGCGCGATGCGAAATCGGATAGCTCGTCAAGTAACAGAACCTGCGGAACTTCCGCGGCCTTCGCGCGCGAGCGGTTGTGCACGAACGCAACTTCAAGTCCGCGCGGCTCGGTCACGATCTCGCGAAACAGCGAGGCGCCGATGAACCCGAAACCCACGATGCCGATACGCTTCATGCGAGCAATTACCCGTGGTCGCGAGCGGCAGGAGGGACTGCTCGACCCGCGAAAAATCCATTATACAGAAAGCCATGACGCAAGAAGAGAATTTGAGCAGGGTAGCCGAACTCGACCGCAATGACCCACTGCGCGCGTTTCGGGATGCCTTCGTGATACCGAAAGGCATGATCTATCTCGATGGCAATTCTTTGGGCCTCTTGCCCGAGGCCGCGGCTTCGCGGGCGCGCGAGGTGGTGGAGCAGGAATGGGGTAGGTCTGCGATTTCCGGCTGGAACGACCACCATTGGATCGACCTGCCGCTCCGCGTCGGTGGACAGATCGCAAATCTGATCGGCGCCGGTGAGGACGAAGTGGTGGCAGGTGAGACCACCTCGGTCAATCTCTTCAAATGCCTTGCTGCCGCCTTGTCGCTTCGGCCCGGCCGCCGCGTGATCGTGACCAGCAGCGACGATTTCCCGACCGATCTCTATATCGCCGAGGGGATCGCGAGCTTTCTTGGCGCCGAAATTCGCCACGTCGAGCCTTCGAGGGTTGCGGACGCGCTTGATGACAAAGTTGCGGCGGTCAGCTTCAGTCATGTGAATTATCGCAGCGCCCGGATTGAGGACATGGCGGCCATTACCGCGCGCGTGCATGAAGCGGGTGCGCTTGCGGTCTGGGATCTCTGCCACAGCGCAGGCGCAATACGGGTCGCGCTCAACGAAACGCAGGCCGATTTCGCGGTCGGCTGCGGCTACAAATATCTGAATGGCGGGCCGGGCGCGCCCGCATTTCTGTTCGCCGCGCGCCGCCACCATGCGCAGATGCGCCAGCCGCTATCCGGCTGGATGGGCCACGCGGCGCCGTTCGAATTCGATCATCGCTATCGCCCGGCGCCCGGCATCCGCCGCATGTTGACCGGTACGCCGCCGGTGGTGGCGCTGTCAGTGCTTCAGGAATTGGTCGGCCTGATGCTGGCAGCCGGCGTCGCGCCGCTGCGCGAGAAAGCCGAACGGATGAGCGCGTTGCTGGTAGAATTGGTGGAGCGCGAATGCGCGGGCCACGGCCTCGTGCTCGGCTCTCCGCAGGATGCGAAAGCGCGCGGCAATCATGTTATCTATCATCATCCGGAAGCTTATGCGGTGGTCCAGGCGTTGAAGGCGCGCGGCGTGGTCGGCGATTTCCGGATGCCGGATTGCATCCGGCTCGGCATCGCGCCGATCTATCTCAGCTACCAGGATATCGGCAATGCCGTCGCACATCTGCGTGCGGTAATGGAAGGCCGCGAATGGGCAGCGCCATCCTTCCGTGTGCGGGCCACGGTGACTTAATCAGGACGAAAACACGATGAAACTGCCGCTCACCGGGGGCTGTCAATGCGGGCAGCTCCGCTACGAAGTGAATGCCGAGCCGCTCTCGGTCTATGTCTGCCATTGCACCGAATGCCAGCGGCAATCGGGCGCCGCTTTCGGCATGTCGGTGCTGGTGCCGCGTGCGGCCTTCCGCTTCGTGAAGGGCGTCCCGCGGCGGTACAGCCGCACGGCGGATAGCGGGCGCGTCATCGACGGAGATTTCTGTGAGACTTGCGGCGTACGCCCGGTTCACTACCCGCGCGCAAACGACAAGGTCGCAATCCTCAAGCCCGGTACGCTTGACGATACCAGTTGGCTGCATCCGGTCGGGCATATCTGGACGAAAAGCGCGCAGGCGTGGATGCCGATCGCAGAAGACAGCGTGACGATGGAAGGTCACCCGGACGACCTGACGCCGCTGATCGAGGCGTGGAGCCGTTACCGGCAAAACTTGTGAGGCGCGCGCCTCAAGCCGGCTCCAGCATTTTTGGATAGGTCGCGGCCTTGAAGAAGCTCGCGCCCGGCACATAGACGCGGCCGGGTGAGAGATCCGGCGGCTCGTCGCCTTCGATCGCGCCCTCGAACGTCAGTTCGAGCTGCACACCGCTCGGGTCATAAACGAAGAGCTGCCACAGCGTCGTGCCTGGCACCGCAAATTCCCGCCAGTCGAGCCCGGCTGCCTTGAAGCGCGAAATGTAGGAGCGGAAGCCGGAGCAGGAGAGCGAGACGTGGTCGATCGCCGAAGTGCCGTAGGGCGCCTTGCCGTCGGAGCCCAACGCAGGGCCGCCGGCATAGACGTGGATGATCGCAAGGCCTCCGGGTTGTGGGCAGGCAAGCCAGGCGCCCGGATAACCGAAATCCGGCCGGTGCATGTCGCGAAGGCCGATCACCTTGGTCCAGAAATGCCGTGTGGCGGCGAGATCGGAGGTCTTGATAGCGAGGTGAAACAGGCCGTGGACGGTAGCGAGCGGGAGATTACCGGAGGAGGTCATGAGGGGTCTCCAGAATGGAAGGCGTGCTCGATCTAAGCACAGCGCGTGTGCCGCACCAATGCAATCGGCATGCAATAGACCAATTCTGCCCGCGCTTCAGGCAGGCACATCGGATTCTGCCGATTCTGTTGGCAGACGCACCGGCAGCATGCGGTGAATCCGATGGCATAAGGCTTGCTGGCTGAGACCCGGTTCAGTGTGCGTTGGGCCGCGGCGATCCCGACCGCGGCTCGCGCCGGGTTCACGGGAGCAAGTGATGACAACGACAAAAATTGGTCGCCGCGGCTTACTCGCGATGGCATTCGGTGCCGCGGTCCTTGCCACGGCGCCGGCGGCGGCGCAGACGCCGATCCGATTCACGCTCGACTTCAAGCATCAGGGCATCCACGCCTGGTATTATGTCGCGCTCAACAAGGGCTATTTCAAAGCCGAAGGCTTGGACGTCAAGATTGATCAGGGCGAGGGCTCGGCCGCGACCATCACACGTATCATGTCAGGCGCGTATGACGCCGGTTTCGGCGACATGAACGCGATCATCCAACAGGCCGCGAACAAGCCGGGTGAAGCGCCGGTGATGGTCTATCAGATCTACAATCGCCCGCCCTTCGTCCTCCTCACCAAGGTGAGCGGTCCGATCAAGACGCTGAAGGATATGGAAGGCAAGAAGCTCGGAGGCCCCGCGGGCAGCGCGTCGCTTCGGCTTTTGCCGAGCTTGGCCAAAGTCAATAACATCGATATCTCCAAGATCGACATGACCAACATGGCGCCCAACCTGCAGGAGCAGATGCTGATTCAGGATCAAGTTCAGGGCACGCTGGTGTTCAACGTCACGAGCTATATGAACCTGATCCAGCAGAAGCAGGATCCGGACAAGGATTATCGCTGGTTCAATTTCGGCGATTACGGTCTCGATCTTTATTCGAACGGCGTGATGGTGTCGCAGAAACTTTTGAAGGAGAATCCAAAGGCGGTGGCGGGCTTGGTGCGCGCGATCAACAAGGCGCTGAAGGAAGTGATCGACAATCCCGATCTCGGCATCAAGACGCTGTCCGAGGTCGAGCCGTTGATCAATGCCGAGGTGGAGAAGAAGCGCATCGGCTATGCGCTGGCGAACCTGATGAATGCGCCGGAGGCCGCCGAGCTGGGTGTCGGTGACCTGAAGGACGATCGTCTCACCAAGTCGATCGGAATCATCGCGGAGGCCTACGAATTGAAGACCAAGCCCGCGGCCGCAGAAGTGTTCAATCGCTCCTTCTTGCCGCCCAAGGCCGAACGCACGATCCCGGTGCGTTCAAACTGATTTTCGAGAATCCGGCGGTTCCTGCGATAGTGTCTCGTATCGCTTCGCAGGGACCGTCCGATGCCAGATTTAATTCCATCCATCACCACACTCATCCGCGGCGGCCGGGTCTATGACCGCGCCGGCGATATCCATAAGCCATCCGTACGTGATGTGATTGTCGAAGGCGACCGCATCCTTGCGGTCGAGCCGGAACACTCCGAGCGCGCCGCGCAAGTGCTGCAGGAGTCCGAAAACGGCGGCGCACGCGTCATCGATGCGCGCGGCATGTTGGTGATCCCGGGACTTGTCAACGCGCACTACCATTCTTACGACACGTTGCTCAAAGGCCGTTTCGAGGACATACCCTTCGATGTCTGGGCGCTGCATTCGCAGCCCGCCTATTGGGGCAAGCGCAGCGCGGCCGAGCTTCGCGCCCGGACGCTGGTTGGCGCTTTGGAGGCCCTGCGGCACGGCATCACCATGATCCAGGACATGAATTCACTGGTGCCGCAGGACGAGGAAACGCTCGACATCATCCTTGCGGCCTATGCGGAAGCCGGCATTCGCGTGGTATTCTCGATTGCCGTCCGCGACCTGCCGGCACTCGATATCGAGCCGTTCCTGCCGGCCGACATGCCGGCGGAGGTTGCGGATATCGTCGGCGGCAGGCCGGGGGATGCCAAGGCCGATCTCGCCTTCATTGCGGCCCAGATCGCGCGCAGGAAACCGCTGCCCTCACGGCTGCATTGGGCGATCAGTCCGTCCGGGCCGCAACGCTGTTCGCAGGAATTGCTGGAAGGTCTTGCGGCACTCTCTGCCGACCACGGGCTGCCGGTGTTTACGCATGTCTGCGAGACCCGCGCGCAGCTTGCGAAAGCGCGCGAGATCTATGCGAAATTCGGTGGTTCCTATGTGCAATATATGAAGGAGATCGGGCTGTTGACGCAGCGCGCGACGCTGGTGCATGGCGTCTACCTGACGCGCGGCGAGCTCGATCAGCTCGCGCAGGCAGGGGCCGGCGTGGTGCATAATCCGATCGCCAATCTTAAGCTGAAAAACGGTGTTGCGCCGCTGATCGATTTCAAACGCTCCGGCATCAATCTCGCGCTCGGCTGCGACAATTGCAGCTGCAGCGATTGCCAAAACCTGTTCCAGTCGATGAAGATGTATGCGCTGCTGGCGCAAGGCAGCGATGGCGAGCCGTCCGGGATTCTTGCCTGCCATGCGTTCGATGCGGCGACCATCGGCGGCGCGCGCGCCGTCGGGCTTCATGGAGAGCTTGGCGAGATAAAGCCCGGCATGAAAGCCGACCTTGCGTTGATCGATCTTGCCGACTTTGCCTATCAGCCGTTCAACAGCGCCACACGTCAGATGGTCTATTCCGAGACCGGGCGCGGCGTGCATACCGTGATGGTCGATGGCGAGGTCGTGCTGTCCGGCGGAGAGCCGACCAGGGTCGACATGCGGGCTCTCCGGGGTGAGCTTGCCGAGTTGATGAAGATGGTGGATGCGGATTTCGTCGCGCTTGAAAAACGCCAGGCGCCGGCAATTCCTGTTTTGCTGGAAGCAAACCGTAAGCTCACTCGCACCAATTTCGGTGTTAATCGTTTCGCCGGCGGCGGCAGCCAAGACTAAGCCGCGCCAGCCCGAGCCGGGGGTGCCGTTTCACCGCGCATCGCCAACAGCGACTGCAGCAATTGCTCGGCGAATTTCGCCGAGGCCACCGGCAGGCTGCGATCGTTCAGTTGTCCGAGCACCAGATCGGAACGTGGCGCATCGCGCGCGTCGATCTCGCGCGTGACGATGCCGCGCGCCTCGTCCGAAGAAGCGCCAATGCCGATCTGAAACGAGATCACATTGTCGCGCATCACCAAATGGCGCAGGAACTCGAACGAGTTCGACTGGGCGACGATATCGAATTGCAATTTGTGCCGTGCCAGCGCCTCGTCGAGCAACTGACGGCCGCCGATTTCGGGCTCGGCCAAGGCCACAGGATAGCGCGCGCAATCGCGCAGCCGAACTGTAGGTTTTGCGGCTAGCGGATGGTTTGCGGGCATCAGCGCCACCAGCCGTTGCTCGAATGACATCAGCGGACGGAAATTCGAAAGATAGGGCGGCCGGAACACGAGCACGAGATCGACCTCGTATTCAGCGAGGCTGGTCATCGCCCGGATATGGTCGAGCACGCGCACGTCGAAATGCACGAACGGAAAGCGCGCACGATAGGCCGCGATCTCGCGCGGCAGGAATTCCAGCGCCAGCGCTTGGCTCGCGGCAATGCGCACGGTGCCACGCCGCATGCCCTTCAAATCCTCGATCTGCGAGCGCACGCGGTCGAGATCGGAGGTCTGTTCGCGTACATAATGCACGAACAATTCCCCGGCCGCTGTGAGCCGCACCCCGCGCGGGCGACGCTCGAACAGGAGAGTTTCCAGCTCCTGCTCCAGATCCATGATCCGCCTGTTGACGGCGGAGGACGTGACATTGAGCTGCTCGGCGGCTTTTCGGATCGATCCGGCCCGCGCCACGGCATCGAAATAATGCAGAAAACGTAGATGTCTCATGGGATTAGCCCGCGATACCGGTTCGGGTGTCCAAATCAGTGATGCCGAAACGGCACCATTCCAGCAAAAAATCAGCGGCAGATCGTAGCACTGATCGCACCTACCGTCACATCCAAGAGGGACCGGGCATGGCGATTGCAGGGCCATCCCCGATGCGGGTTTCGGACGAGGCGATCCGAAACCCCGAAAACAGGAGCGCGTCATGAAGAACTTGCGAATTCTCACTCTCGCACTAGCGGCCACGATCGGCCTGGCCTTTGCGCTGTCGGCACCGGCCTCGGCGCAGACCAAACTCAAGATGGTACTGAACTGGAAATATCAGGGCCCGCAGGGCTGGTTCTTCCTCGCTGACGACCGCGGCTATTTCAAAGCAGAGGGTCTCGACGTAACGATCGACCAGGGTAACGGTTCGGGCGCTGCGGTGCCGTTGGTCGCAAACGGCACCTATGATGTCGGCTTCGGCGACATCAACGCGCTGATAGAGTTTGCCGCCAAGAAGCCCGAAGAAGCGCCGATCGCGGTCTATGTCATGTATAACCGCCCGCCCTTCACGGTCGCGGTGAAGGCTGACAGCCCGATCAAGGAGCCGAAGGATTTCGTCGGCAAGAAGCTCGGCGGTGCAGCCAATGATGGCGCGCTCAAGCTGTTCCCGGCGCTCTGCAAGATCACCAAGATCGATTGCACCAAGGTCGAAATCACCAACATGCAGCCCAATCTGCGCGAGCAGATGTTGATGCAGGGTCAGGTCGATGGCGTGTTCGGTTACGTCAATACTATCCGCTTCTCCGCCAAGCTGATGGGCGTGGACGATTCGAAACTCCGCTATATCAATTATGGCGATTACGGCATGGACCTCTATTCCAACGCCATCATCGTCTCCAAGAAGCTCGTGAAGGAAAATCCGAAGGCGGTCGAGGGCCTCGTTCGTGCGATCAACAGGGGCCTTGTGGATTCGCTGAAAGAGCCGGATGCCTCGGTCGCCTCCGTCGCCAAGCGCGAGCCGCTGATCAAGAGCGGTGTGGAGCGCGAGCGCTTCGATGCCACCCTGCAGGACGAGATGAATCATCCGGAGATCGCCAAGATCGGTCTCGGCAATGCCGATCCGGAGCGGCTGAAGAAGTCGATCGACATCCTGGTCGAGGCGAACGGGTTGCCGCGCACGCCGGCGGTCACGGAAATCTTCACGCCGGCCTTCCTTCCGCCGGTCGCCGATCTGCCGAAGAAGCTGTTCTGAGACATTGTTGCAAATCCCTCCCCGCGCAGCGGGGAGGGATCACGAAGACCGGGAATCGTTCGATGGACTTGAATCTGAAAGGGCGGGTAGCGGTGATCACCGGACCCGCAAAGGGCATGGGCGCGGCGATCACAACGTCCTTCGCCGCGGAAGGCGCGAAGCTTGCGCTGATCGGCCGCGACGTTGCCGCGATCGCGCCGGTGGCGAAAGAGGTGAAAGCGGCGGGCGCCGAAGCGGTCGTTATCGCCTGCGATCTCACCAAGCCCGAGCAATGTGACAAGGCAGCCGAGGAGGCCCGCAAGGCTTATGGCCGCATCGATATTCTGGTGAACGTCGCGGGCGGCTCCGGCCCTGTCGGCAAAACCGGCGCGGAAACGACGCCGGAGGAATTCGACGAGATCGTCACGCTCAACATGAATGGCTGCTTTCACACCATGCGCAGCGTGGTGCCATCAATGATCGCGCAAAAATACGGCAAGATCGTCAATGTCGGCGGCACCTTCGGTATGCGCGGTCGCGCCGGACGCATGGCCTATTCCGCCTCCAAATGGGGGCTTCGCGGCATCACCAAGAGCTTCGCGCTCGAAGTCGGTCAGCACAATATCAACGTCAATTGCGTAGCCCCCGGGATGGTCGATGGCCCGCGCTTTCGTGACAAGGTCTGCGCGGATATGGCCAGGCGCCTCGGCATCACGGTTGAAGAGGCTGCCGAACGCCACGCAGCGGACTATGCGCTGAAGCGCATCACGCTCGATCAGGACGTGGCAAATGCCTGCCTGTTTCTCGCAAGCGACGTCTCGCGTCAGATCACCGGTGCCGACCTTCCGGTCGACGGCGGCTGGGCAATGTTGTGAGGGCGCCATGACCGTCACCGCCGATCTCGTGATCCATAATGGCATCGTGGTGTCGCCGGACGCTGCGATACCGGCGAGCGTCGCGATCAAGGACGAGAAAATCATCAGCGTCGGTGCGGCCGAGGCGATGCCGGCCGCGCGCGAGACGCTCGACGCCAAAGGTCTGCATATCCTGCCCGGCGCGATCGACGTGCATGTGCATTTCCGAGATCCCGGCTATCCGCAAAAGGAGGATTGGGAAAGCGGCACGGCTGCGGCGGCTTTTGGCGGCGTCACCACGGTGTTCGACATGCCGAACACCATTCCGCCGACCGGCAACGCCGAGATTCTAGCAGCCAAGCACAAGATCGCGGCGAGCAAGGCGCATGTCGATTTCGGGCTTTATGGGCTCCTTGGTGAGGAGACCATAGCGCAGGTGCCGGAACTGATCGCAGGCGGCGTGATCGGCTTCAAGCTCTATATGGGCAACACTTTCGGCAAGATCCCGTCGCCCTCGACCGGCGCCATGCTGGAAGCCTTCGAGGTCGTGGCGGAGACGGGCAAGCGCATTTCGCTGCATGCCGAGACAAATTCGATCATGGAACGGCGGCAGACTCGGTTGACAGGGGCCGGCCGGCACGATGCGCTCGCGCATATCGCCTCGCGGCCGGCAGTGGTCGCGATCGAGGCGGTGAGCCGCGCCTGCATCCTCTCGGAATGGACCGGCGCGCGCATCCATATCTTGCACATTTCCTCGGCCGACGAATTGCGGCCCTTGCGCGAAGCCAAGGCGCGCGGCGTCGATGTGACTGGCGAGACCTGCCCGCAATATCTGTTTCTGTCGACCGACGATTATGCGCGTTTCGGCGGCGTGATCCGCGTCAATCCGCCGGTGCGGGAAAAGGAAAACCAGGAGCCGCTTTGGGCCGCGCTGAAAGACGGTACCGTCGACATGATTGCGACCGATCACGCCCCCCATACGCAGGAGGAAAAGACTCGCAACGATATCTGGGCTGTCGATTGCGGCTTTCCCGGCGTCGAGACCCAAATGCCGGCGATGCTGACCGAGGTGAATGCGGGTCGCATGTCAATTTGCGACTATGTGCGCTGGTCTTCGTTCAATCCGGCAAAGACCTGGGGATTGTATCCGCGCAAAGGCGCGATCCAGCCGGGATCGGATGCTGACCTCGCGCTGGTCGATCTGACGCGCGCGTGGACCATCGACGACGCCAAGATCCAGTCGCGTTCCAAGATATCGCCTTGGCACGGCCGCACCGTGAAGGGATTGCCGATCCACACCATCGTCCGCGGTCGCTTTGTGATGCGCGACCGCGGGCTGATGGCGGATACCCGCGGCTACGGCCGCTCGGTGCACACGATCCAGCAAATGCCGGTGCCGGACGTGCGCAATGCCGACAAGACCCTGCGGGCGGTCACCCGCGACTTCAACTCGAGCCAATCGGCGGAGAACGCAGCATGAGCAACCGGCAAAAGCGTCTGACTCACGACGAGGCTTTCGTTGAGCTTGAGAATGTCGAACTGGTTTATGGCCGCGGCGACAAGAGAGTGCAGGCGCTGACTTCGACGAGTTTGACCATCGGGCGCGGCGATTTCGTCGCGCTGGTCGGACCGTCCGGTTGCGGCAAATCGACCATCCTCAAGCTCGTGACCGGTCTCCTCAAAGCGACCAAGGGCTATGTCTATGTCTCGGGGCGAGAGGTCGGGGCAGAGCCGATGCGTGTCGGCATGGCGTTCCAGAATCCGACGCTGCTGCCCTGGAAGACGATCCGCGACAATGTGATGCTGCCGCTGAAGATCGTGCCGCCGTTCCGGCAGGAGTTCAGATCCAAGCGCAAGACCGAGTTCCGCGACCGCGTCGATGCGCTGCTCAAGCAGGTCGGACTTGCCGGCTTTGGCGATAAATATCCCTGGCAATTGTCCGGCGGCATGATGCAGCGCGCATCGCTCTGCCGCGCGCTCATTCACGACCCGCAGCTCCTGATGCTGGACGAGCCGTTCGGCGCACTCGATCAGTTCACGCGGGAAGAGCTGTGGGCGATCATGCAGGACCTCTGGATGACACGAAAGCCGACAGTGCTCCTTGTTACCCACGATCTGAAGGAAGCGGGCTTCCTCGCCAACCGCATTTGCGTGATGCAGGCGCGACCAGGCCGCATCATCGACGATACTCCAGTGCCCTTTGCGCGTCCTCGCTCCATCGAGCAATCCTATTCACCCGAATTCGTCACCATGACGCAGCGCTTGCGCGAACTCATCATCGCCAACCGCCCCGTGAAGGAGGCCGCGTGATGAACCCGCAATTTCGACGTCGCATCGCATCCGCCGCGCTGATCATTGGCTTCTTCCTGCTGTGGGAATTCTTGTGTACGGCGTTGAGCATCAGCGACATCGTTCTGCCGAAGCCGAGCCAAATCATCGCGACGTTGTGGCAGCGTTTTCCGCAGCTTTGGCCGCACACCGTTCAGACGCTCTACACCACGCTGGTGGGCTTCGGCTTCGGCATCCTGATCGGCATATCTCTCGGCATGCTGGTCGGCTCGTCGAAGATCGCTTATGACGTGGCCTATCCGCTGCTGATCGGATTCGCATCGATTCCGAAAGTTGCAGTGGTTCCGATCTTCGTCCTGTGGTTCGGCGCCGGTGCGGTGCCTGCAATCCTCACGGCTATGATCATGTCGATGTTCCCGATCGTGGTGAACGTCGCGACCGGGCTTGCAACCACGGAACCGGAACTCGAAGACGTGATGAAGACGCTTCGCGCCAGCAAGCTCGATATCCTGTGGAATGTGGGACTGCCGCGGGCGATGCCTTACTTTTTCGCTTCGCTGAAGGTAGCGGTCACGCTCGCCTTTGTCGGCGTCGTGCTGTCGGAAACCGTTGCCTCCAATCGCGGCATCGGCAATGTGATGATGATCGCCTCGTCCTCGTTTGACGTGCCACTGGTCTTTGCCGGCCTGATCATCCTCGCGGTGATGGGTGTCACGCTCTACGTGGTGTTTTCGCTGATCGAGACCCGCGTAACCGGCTGGGCGCACCGCAAGGACGGCGACTTGGCGATGGGCTAAGCTCACAGCGAAGCTGCCGGTAACCAACGTGACGCGTCTGATCGATTGTGAGCATGTGCTGCCGGGGCCGCCGGCCGAGCCTCTTGGCCCGGCGCGGTTGCTGCTGGACGGCGCGCGTATCGCGCAGCTTGCGCCGCTCTCGGTCAGCGCGCCGTCGATCCTTGCCATGCCCGTACTTGCCAACGCGCACGACCATGCGCGCGCGGCGCGGTCGAGCTCGTTCGGTGCCGCCGGCAAGCCGCTCGAAATCTGGCTGCATTATCTCGCCATGTTGCCCGCGGTCGACGCTTATGTCGCAAGCGCGGTGTCGCTGTCGCACGCCGCGCTCGGCGGCGCGGGCATCGTGATGGTGCATTACACGCGCGTGCAGGGATTGACCGATTACGTCACCGAGGCGAAGGCAGTCGCGAAGGCCGCGCGCGATGTCGGCGTGAGGGTCGGCTTCGCGGTGGCGCTCCGTGACCGGAATCCGCTGGTTTACGGGCCCTCCGAGCCGATCCTTTCTGCGCTTTCGTCCGCCGCCGCGGACGAAATCCGCAAACGCTTCCTGCGCGCGGCGCTGCCGGTCGCCGAACAGATCGCGCTCGTCGATGCGGTTGCTTCGGCTTGCGATGCGCCGGATTTCAACGTGCAATATGGTCCGGCCGCTGTGCAATGGTGTAGCGACGAACTTCTGCGCGCGGTCGCGGAAGCCTCTGCGCGAACGGGGCGGCGGGTGCATATGCATTGCCTCGAGACCCGCTATCAGCGCGACTGGGCCGATGCGAATTTCGCAAGCGGCATGATCCGCTACCTCGACGCGATCGGGCTGCTGTCGCCCCGGCTGACGCTTGCGCATTGCACCTACGCGCGGCCGGATGAACTCGACCTCCTGGCGGAACGCGGCGTGACCATCTCGGTCAATACATCGTCGAATTTGGGTATCCGTTCCGGTGTCGCGCCGCTTGCCCAAATGAAGAAGAGCGGATGCCGCGTAGCATTGGGTATCGACGGCCTCGCACTAGACGAGGATGACGATTCTTTGCGTGAGATGCGGCTGACTCATCTCCTGCATGGCGGCAACGGCTTCGAGGTCGATGTCGGCCGGGACGATATTCTGACCATGGCATGCCGCAACGGCCGCTTCTCGGTGCTGAACCGCGACGACGGCGGCGCCATCGCGCTCGGCGCGCCGGCTGATCTGCTGCTGCTGGATTGGGCTCGCGTCGATGACGATCGCCTGACGTCCGATCTGGATCCGCGCGATCTCCTGTTCTCACGCGTTACGGCCGATCACATCGAGGAAGTCATCGTGGGCGGCCGCACGATCGTCAAGGACGGCCGTGTGGTGGGGATCGACTATCCCGCCTTGCGCGAGGAATTGCTGTCGTGGTTCCGCGCCGACATCGGCAAGAATGCGGGTCTCGCCGCCGCGTTGAAGGAAATGGAAACCGTGGTCGCCGCGAATTTTGCAGGTGATGCGCCCTGCTGCTGAAGGATGACGTCGTGCAGGTTGCCAAGGTTCATCGCATTTCCGCCAACGCTCCCGACGATGCCTCCGGCATCGCGGATGCTATCCAACGTGGCGAAATCGATCCCAGCGGAGTGATCGCGGTTTTCGGAAAGACCGAAGGTAATGGCTGCGTCAACGATTTCAGCCGCGGCTTCGCCACCATGACGCTGACGCATTTCTTTTCCCGCTTCATGCCGGCAGAGCAGGCGCAGAAAATCTGCTTCGTGATGTCGGGCGGGACCGAGGGCGCGATGGCGCCGCACTGGACGATTTTCGAGCGGGCGAAAGGTGAGGGCGGGGCGTCACCCGCGCTTGCGATCGGGCGTGCGCATACGGTGGCGTTGCCGGCCGGATCTCTGGGGCGAAGCGGCCAGATCGCGATGGTGGCGGAAGGGGTGCGTGCGGCGATGCAGGATGCCGGTATCGCAGATGGGGCCAACGTGCATTTCGTGCAGGTGAAATGCCCGCTGCTCACCGCACACCGGATCGGCGAAGCGCAGGCACGCGGCGCGGCGGTCGCCACCAATTCGACGCTGAAATCCATGGGATTGTCGCGCGCGGCGAGTGCGCTTGGCGTTGCGGTCGCGCTCGGCGAGCTGAAAGCCGATGCCATCGCCGACACGCAGATTGGTGACGACTGGTCGCTCTATTCCGGGCGCGCGAGCTGTTCCGCAGGCATCGAATTGCTCGGGCATGAGATCGTGGTCATCGGCATGTCGAATTCGTGGAGCGGCCCGCTGATTGTCGATCATGCGGTGATGGCGGACGCTATCGACGTCGAGCCGGTGCGGTCATCGATGCAGCGATTGGGATTTTCTGCCAACGGACAATTGGCGGCAGACGAACGCGGGCGGCTGGTCGCGCTGCTCGCGAAGGCCGAGCCGAGCCAGAGTGCGAGCTTGCGCGGCTTTCGCCACACCATGTTGGACGATTCCGATATTTCGCCCACACGACACGCCCGCGCCTTCGTCTGCGGTGCACTTGCGGGGTTGGTCGGGCATGCCGAAATTTATGTGTCGGGCGGCGCCGAGCATCAGGGCCCCGATGGCGGCGGCCCCGTCGCGGTGATCGCGCGTCGCTAATTTTCGATAAGAGTCAAAGCGCGCGCCGGGCCGCCGCTGCTTTTCAAGATATTCAACGGCGCCGCGATGACGACGCCGTCGTATCGCGGCGCTTCACTCATCCGATCGGCGTTCCGTTCGGGCCGCGAAGCTGCAAGACGATTTTCCCGCGCACATGTCCGCTCTGCGACATTTCCTGAGCCTGCCGGAATTCAGTGATCGGAAGCACCTGCTCGACGAAAACCCGAAGCGTCCGTTCGGCCGCCATGCCGAGCAACGAGTCGAGAATATCGCGCCGCGGCAGGATCGGCGCCTGCACGACGGTGACGCCATATTCGGCGCTGAGATCGACGATAGGCTCGGCCGCAAGACAAACCATCATGCCGCCGCGCTTGAGCGCTTCATAGCTGCGGCGGTGAATGTCGCCTCCCATCGTATCGAACACGGCATCGATGTCCCCGACCTGCTTTTCAAACGGCACGCGGTCATAGGCGATGACGCGATGCGCGCCGAAGGAGGAGACCAGTTCGGCATTGCGTTCCGAACAGGTCGCGGTCACCTGCGCGCCGCGCGCTCGCGCGATCTGGATCGCGAGCGAGCCTACGCCGCCTGCGCCGGCATGAACCAGCACTTCCATTCCTTCTGAAACCTTTGCGACTTCGACAATCGGAATCCAGGCGCTGGTGCCGGCAAGCGGGATCGCAGCGGCATCGGTGGTCGATACATTATCGGGCACGATTGCGGCGTTGGCGGCAGGCAGCGCCATCTGTTCTGACCAGGAGCCTTGCCCGCGCGGCGCGAAGAATGCGACCCGCTTTCCGATCAGCGAACCGTCGGCATCGGGGCCCGCGGCTCGCACAATGCCGGCACCGTCGCGGCCGGTGATAGCAGGGAAGGCGAGCGGAATGGCGGCTGCCATCCTTCCCGCGCGAATTTTCCAGTCGATGGGATTGACGCTGACCGAATGAACATCGACCAAGATTTCATCTTTACCTGGCGAAGGCTGCGCGATTTCGCGCCATTGCAGCACATCCGCTGCACCATACGCATCGAATTGGACGGCTTTCATGGGATTGGCGCCTTGCGATTTCGGGGGGTGGGGGTTGACGGGGTCACAATAACATACAGTATACTATTTCATGCAAGCGCGGCTGTCCGGGCGATGCCGTGCCTGCAACCATTGGCGGAAGCATTGCAGTGCAAAGCGCGCGAACGGCTGACCTCATGCTGCGGCCCATTATCGGCTCGCGGCCGGCATTGATGCCCGGTTTTCCGGCGCAAATGCAGGATCGCGGAAGGATGTACGAAATGTCACGTGCATGGCCTTTACTGCCATGCAACGACCCGCAGAAACACGGCTGCGGTCACGCTGGCATTGCGGGCACATTATTTGCAATCCTCTCTGCCGACAACAATTCAGCCGGAAAGCCGATTTGGCAATCGAAGGCAGTCACCGCATAAAAAATCAACAGACAGGGGTTTACGATGAGTGCGATCGACAATCTGACCAAACGCGAATTCGTGTCATTGATGCTGGGTCTGCCGGCAACGACATTTCTTACACAATTCGCAGGCGCGCAATCAGCAGACGCACTCAATATCGCGTTCATGGCCGACGTTCAGAG
Organism: uncultured Pseudomonadota bacterium; assembly: GCA_963707705.1. Classification (GTDB taxonomy): domain Bacteria; phylum Pseudomonadota; class Alphaproteobacteria; order Rhizobiales; family Xanthobacteraceae; genus Pseudorhodoplanes. The sequence continues at coordinate 87,780 of CAVPRD010000005.1, forward strand.
CTGGGATCCGACCGCTGTGACGTTTCCGGTCGGTCAGTCGATCTACAAAAGCGTTTTCGACTCGCCGCTACATTATTCCTCCGACCAGAAGCTGCAGCCGCGCCAGATCGTATCGCGCAAGTGGCTGGACGATAACAATACGCGCCTTGAAGTGACGCTGCGCGACGACATCTTCTTCCACGACGGCTCGAAGCTGACTACCGAGGATTTGAAGTACAGCTGGCTCGACCGGCCGCAGAAGGACAAGAAGCTTGCGATCGCTGGGTTGCTTCAGGATCTCAAGGACGTCGAGATCAAGTCGCCGACCACCGCGGTGCTGGTTTATTCCAAACCGAACCCGTCGGCGGAATTCTATCTCGCCTTCCTCACCGTCTATATTCTGCCGAAGGAATATCACCAGAAGGTTGGCGATGACGGCTTCGTGGCGAAGCCGATTGGCGCTGGGCCCTACAAACTCGTCGATTATCAGCGCGGTTCGCGCATCGTGCTCGAAGCCTTCGACAAGTATTGGGGCGGTGTGCCGGCGATCAAGAGCGTGACTTTCCAGGCCTTACCCGAAGCCGCAACGCGCGTCGCCGCGATTAAATCGGGCCGTGTCGATGTTGCCGTGCAATTGCCGATCCGCGAAGCGATCCGGCTGCAGGGCAACAAGGATCTTTCGGTCAATATTTATCCGCAGGCTGAAATCTACATGCTGCAGATCCCGAGCTATGTGGACACCTATCAGAACAAGGATGTGCGCACGGCGTTGCACTTGGCGATCGACAAGGCAGCGCTCGCCAAGGCGTTCTTCAACAACGTGGCAAAGCCGCTGCAGGTATTGGCAACGCCGGGTTCGAGCGGCGATGTGCCTGGCTATACATTCCCGTTCGATCGCAAGCGCGCGGCTGAGACGCTGCAAAAAGCCGGCTTTACCAAGGAAAAGCCGTTGCAGGTTACTCTACTGGCCACCAACGGCACATTCACCAACGACTACGAAATGGCGCAGGCGATCGCGCAGATGTGGCGCCAGATCGGCGTCGATGTGAAAATCGAAGAGACTACGGTCGCGAAATATCTCGAACTCAATCACGCCGCCAAGCTTCCCGGCATCATGCTCTATAGCTGGGCGAACGCGACCGGTGATCCGGAAAACTACGCGGGCCGCATCCTCAATCCGGCGCTCCGCTTCTCGGCCTGGAAGGAGCCGGCCAATGGCGAGCGGATCGCCAAGCTGTTCGCCATGAAACTCGGCGAGGAGCGGCTGGAGGGATACCGCGCGCTTGCGCGTGACGCCTCCGACAATTCCTGGAGTATTCCGCTGCTGCAGCAGGCGGCAAATGTCGTGACCAAGAAGACGGTCGACCTGCCGTCCTATTCGCAAGGGTATATCCTGCCGGCCGAAGGCAAACGGAAGGGGTGAAGAAAATCACTCGATGCGGCCCCCGCGAAAGCGGGGACCCATACGCTGTGATTTCTGAAGTCGGAAGGCGTTCTCGTTTTACATCACGGTTGAACATGACCAACGATTGTTTGGTGGTTATGGATCCCCGCTTTCGCGGGGATGGCTGATCCATGTTCAAAGCACTCATCAACGTCGCCCTGAAGCGCTTCGCAGGCGCCATTCCGACAATATTGCTGCTGTCGATGGTGGTGTTTTTCGTACTGCGAGCGCTGCCGGCCGATCCGCTGGCAATGCTGTTGCCGCCGAACGCGACGCAGGCCGACGCGGACGTGGTGCGGCACGCGCTCGGGCTCGATCGTTCGATCGCCTACCAGTATATGATCTGGCTGCGTGATGCCCTGACCGGAAATCTTGGCTCGTCGATCTCGTTTCGAGAGCCTGTGACGCGGCTCATCGCCAACGCGCTGCCGGCGACTCTGGAATTGTCGTTCGTCGGGCTTGCGCTCGCGCTGATCATCTCAATTCCGGGCGGTCTCCTGCTTTACGGCACACGCGGCACGATTATCGAGAATGTTCTCGATGTGCTCGTGGTCTGCATGCTGTCGATTCCGGCTTTCCTCTGGGCCATCTTTCTGTTGCTTGGGTTTGGCGTGATGCTCGGGTGGCTGCCTTTCGCAGGCCGCGTCGATTCCGGCGTCGTGATGCCCTCCGGCACCGGGTTCCTGCTGATCGACTATCTGGTCGCATTCCAGTGGAGCTCCTGGCAGAACGCACTTGCGCATCTCGTGCTTCCTGCAACCGCACTCGCGCTCGGGTTCTCTCCGCTGGTGATCCGCGTTCTGCGCTCTTCGCTCCTCGAAATCTTCCGAGGACCACTACGTCACGGTGGCGCGCCAGCGCGGCCTGAACGAACGGCAGATAATCCTCGCCCATATGCTCCGCAATTCGGCGCTGCCGACGATCACGTTGATCGGCGCGCAGTTCGGCTTTCTGTTCGGCGGCACGCTGCTGGTGGAAACGATCTTCTCCTATCCCGGCATCGGCAATCTGATGGTGCAAGCCGTGCGCAATCACGATCTGCCGCTGATCCAGGGTATCGCGCTTGTGTTCTGCGTCATCACGCTGCTCATCAACACAATTGTGGACGTGCTTTATGTCGTTCTCAATCCCAAGCTCCGCCGCGCCTGAGGCCGCGAAAGCGCCGTCTCCGGTGGCGGAAGCCCTGCGGGGTGCGGTCCGATCGCCGAAGGTGGTCATCGGCGCCGTCATCGTCAGCGTCATGGTGTTGTGCGCGCTGTTCGCGCCGCAGATCGCGCCCAACGATCCGGAGAATCAGGACCTCATCAACATGCTGATGCCGCCCATGTGGTACGCGGATGGCACGGCGCAATATCCGTTCGGCACCGATAGCCTGGGGCGCTGCATTCTCTCGCAGATCATCTATGGGGCGCGTGTCGCGCTGCTGGTCGGCTTTGGTGCTGCGATGGGGGCAATGCTGTTCGGTACAACGCTCGCGCTGCTCGCAGGGTATTTCGGCGGCTGGGTCGACCGTATCATCAGCAATCTGGTCGATTTGTGGATGTCGCTGCCACCGGTGGTGCTGTCGCTCACGCTGATGGTCGGCTTCGGCACCGGTGTCGGCAACGTCATTCTCTCGATCGTGCTGGTGGACTGGACCCGTTTCTGCCGTGTGGTGCGCTCCGAAGTGATCGTGGTCGCGCGCAAGGATTTCGTCTCGGCTGCGCGGCTTCTTGGCTTCGGCGACATTCGCATCATTCTTCGCGAAATCCTGCCGAGCGTCGCCCCGCTCATCATCACGCTGTTCACGCTGCAGGTCGGTATCGGCATCATCGTCGAAGCGATCCTGAGCTTCGTCGGCCTGAGTGTCCCGGCCAATGTTCCGGCCTGGGGCAAGATGATCGCGGGCGCCCGCAACTACATGTACCAGGCGCCATGGGGCATTATCATGCCGATCCTAGCGATGTTCGTGACGGTGCTGGGCTTCAATCTGCTGGGCGAGGGACTGCGGGTCTCGCTCGATCCGCGGCTGCGGCGGAGAACCTTCTGATGAGCGTTCTCGCCTTCGATCAGGTGACGGTGACGGCGCGGATGGGAGGCCGCAAGGTCGACGTGCTGCGCGATATCTCGTTTGCGCTGGAGCAGGGTGAGATCATCGGGCTGGTCGGGGAATCCGGCGCCGGCAAAAGCATGATCGGCCGTGTGATATCCGGTCTGCTGCCGGACAATTTTTCGGTAACCGGCGGCAAGGTGGAATTCGACGGCGACAATCTGATGGCGCTCGGCAAATCGCAACGTCGTGCGCTGCTCGGGCGCAAGATTGCGTTTATCCCGCAGGAGCCGTTAAGCGCGCTCAATCCGGTGCGTACCATCGGCAGCCAGTTCGGCGAGCATCTGCGCCATATCGGAATTGAATCGAGCCGCCGTCGCGGGCTGATGATCGAACGGCTGAAACAGGTGCAGCTTCGCGACGCAGAAGAAGCGCTGTTGCGCTATCCGCATGAATTGTCGGGCGGGCAATGCCAGCGCGTGTTGATCGCGATGGCGTTCGCGGGCGAGCCTGCGCTGGTGGTTGCGGACGAGCCAACCACTGCGCTCGACGTGATGACGCAAGCGCATATCGTGCGTCTGATCGCCGAGCAGCAGGGGTTGCATCACACCGCGCTTTTGTTCATCACCCATGACCTTCGGCTCGCCGGCCATGTCTGCAAGAGCGTGGGCGTCATGTATGCCGGCGACATGGTGGAGTTCGGTCCGGCCGCCGCGGTGCTGAAGGCGCCCTCGCATCCCTATACCAAGAGCCTGTTGGCGGCGATGCCGGCACTGACCGGTCCGCGCCATGTGCTGCCGGCCCTGTCCGATCACATGCCGGGACTTGCGAGCTTTGCAGGTCTTGCCGGGTGCCGGTTTTCGCCGCGCTGTCCGGTGAAAGATCCGAGCTGCGCCAATACGCGGCTGCCGGTGCGTCAGGTCGGCACGGGACATTGGGTGCGTTGCGCGGAGGCTTGCGGCAGGGCCGACATCGCTGCGGCTTCAGCGATGGTTTCCGGCGATCCGGCGGGCGATCGTGCGAGCGTCGATTTTGAGAATGTGCGGCTCAGCTATCATGCCGCGCGCGGCTTTCTGGGCTTGCAGCGTTCGCGCTTCGATGCGGTGAAATCCGCGACCTTCAAGGTGCGCGAAGGCGAGATCCTTGGCATTGTCGGCGAGAGCGGCAGCGGCAAGACCTCCGTCGGCCGCCTGATCGTCGGCCTCGAACGGCCGAGCGCCGGAACCATTCGGGTCAACGGCAGCGACCAGACCTACAACGTCATCCATCTGACGCGGCGCGACACCCAGCTCATCTTCCAGGATCCGCAATCGGCGCTCAACCCGCGCCGCAGCGTCATGAAGCTTTTGACGCAGGCGCTGGAAGTGGGTGAAAGCTACAAGCCGGAGCAGCAGCGGCGGCCGGTGGCGGAGGCGCTTCTGCGCGATACCGGGTTGCCGCCCGATTGCCTCGACCGCTTTCCCTCGCAATTGTCCGGCGGACAGCGTCAACGCGTGAATATCGGGCGCGCGCTCGGTGCCAAGCCCAATCTCGTGGTCGCCGACGAGATCGTGTCCGGCCTCGACGTGTCGGTGCAAGCCCATATCCTCAATTGCCTGCTCGACCTCAATCGCCGCCGCCGCCTGACCATGGTATTCATCAGCCACGATCTCGCGGTCGTGCGCTATCTCTGCTCGCGCATCCTGATGATGCATGCCGGTGAGATCGTGGAGGAGGGCGCGACCGAAAGCGTATTCGCCAATCCGCAACATCCCTATACCAAGGCCCTGCTCGACGCGGTCCCCCCGGAAAGCGCCGACCGGCCTTGGCCGCCGATGCAGTGAGAGACGAGAATGTCCGATCGTGCATTGAAAACGAACAGGACCGCGAAGCCGGCCAGGATCGCCAAGGCGATGAGCCTGCGCGAGCAGATATACGAAAATCTGCGTGAGCGCATCCATACCGGGCAACTGGCCTTGGATGAACGGTTGGTGGACGTCGATATCGCCAACGAATTCGGCGTCTCGCGTATGCCGGTTCGAGAAGCGCTGATGCAGCTCGTTCATGACGGCATGATCGAGAGCACGTCTCGCGGTTTCGTCCTGCGTCGCTACAGCGACCAGGAGATCGAGGAGATTTTCGAGATCAGGCGTCTGCTGGAGCCGGCGGCCGCTGCAATCGCAGCCAAGAAGATGAACGACGCCGCGCTTGAGAAAATGGACAGCGCGATCGATGCCGGGATCAAGGCGAGCAACTCCAGTGACTTTACGGCCTTTGTGGTTGCGAACGCGGCGTTTCGCAGGGCCTGGATGGGGCAGGTGCCGAACACTCAGCTCGTTGCGGCATTGGCGCGCTACATCGATCATGTGCAGATCATCCGCCTGGTGACGCTGACGCAGCGGCCGGTACGGGAAGATGTGCTGGATCGGTTGCGCACGATCCATGACGCATTTCAGGCCGGCAAGGCAGACCGCGTCAGCACGCTATTCAAGCAACATGTCGATGCAGCCGTGCTGGCCTACCGGACTTATCGAAAATGACGACGCCTCAGCGGAACACCAAGCTAAAGCTGCTCTTTAAAACGTCCTCTTTAATTGACACGACGAAGCCCGCCGAGTAATTTGGATACAGTATATTGTTTGGGAATGGAGCCCGGTATGCAGGCCGTCAATCCAATGCCAGTCGTCAATCCGATGTCGGACCCAACAAACGCCGGGTTCAAGCTCGGCGTGTTCTCGGCCAATGCCGATCGCGGTCTGACGTTTTCTACAGTCCCTGAAGCCTGGAAGGCCAATTGGGACGACATCGCCGCCGCCTGCAAGACCGCTGACCGCGCCGGAATGGACTTCTTCCTGCCGATCGCGCGCTGGCGCGGCTATGGCGGCACCACCAATGTGCGGGAATGGTCGTTTGAGACCTTTACCTGGGCGGCGGGCCTCGCCTCTATCACCGAACGAATTGCGCTGTTCATGACCGTGCATGTGCCGCTCGTGCACCCGCTTTATGCGGCGAAGGCACTCGCGACCGTCGATCACATCAGCCACGGGCGGGCCGGTCTCAACATCGTTTGTGGCTGGAATCCGGACGAGTTCGATATGTTCGGGGTGACGCTCGTGAAGGACGCCTATGTGCAGGCGAAGGAGTGGATCGACGTCATCGTCAAGACCTACAACAGCGATACGCCGCTGGATTTCGACGGTAATTTTTACAAGCTGAAAGGCGCGGTCAGTCGTCCGGCTTCATTGCAGAGGCCGCGGCCGGTGACGATGAATGCGGCCTTCGGCCCGCCGGGCCGCGACTTCGCCGCGCAGAACTGCGATCACCTGTTCACGAGTTTCACCGACCTCGAAGTTGGCAAAGCGCACATCGCCGATATCAAGGGCCGTGCGGAGAAGTTCAACCGCGACATCGGCGTATTCACCATCGGGCATGTGGTATGCCGTCCGACGCAGGCCGAAGCCGAAGACTATTACGACTATTACTCGCGCCAGCACATCGACGAAGTGGCGGTCGATTATCACATGAAGCAGAAACAGAATTTCAGCCACAGCCACGAGGACGAGGCGTTCAAGCAATACAAGCAGCGCTTCGCCGCCGGCACCGGCAGCTATCCTCTGGTCGGCACGCCTCAAAAGGTTGCCGGGGAGCTCGCTAAATTTGCCGGGGCAGGCTTCAACGGCGCAGCACTCTCCTTCGTCAACTACAAGAATGAGCTGCCCTATTTTTGCGAGACTGTGATGCCGTTGTTGAAGGAAGCTGGTCTGCGCCCATGATTGTGCTCATCCTGTCGTCGCGCTCATGATCAGAACGGAACTGACCAGGCTGAAGACGGAGTTTGAGCCGTCTGCGCGGATTGTGCCCGAGATGCTGCGCCGGCAGGCGGCGCGCTATGGCGATCGTGCGCTGTTCGGCTGCGGCAGCGAGAGCCTGAGTTATGCGGGCGCCTGCGAACTTGCTGCGCGCAGCGGTGGCCGCTTCGCGAATGCGGGCATCGCATTCGGCGACCGGGTTGCAATCTTGTGCGGCAACCGCACCGAATTCGTCGACCTGTTTCTGGGTCTCGCCTGGATCGGCGCGGTGTCGGTGCCGATCAACGTGGCGGCGCGCGGCGCGCAGCTCGAGCACATGCTGAAGACCTCGGGCGCGCGGCTTCTGGTGCTGGAGAACGAATGGCTGACGGCGCTGGAATTCGTGGATTTTGGAAAGCTCGCGATCGAGGCGATCTGGCTGATTGATCCGGCTCCGGACACGGCAGCAACAATTCAACAGGTGCCGGTTCGTAAACTGCCCGATCTGACGGCGCCGGTCGCCTCCGCCGACCTGAAGCCGCACGATCTCCTCACACTCCTGTTCACATCTGGCACTACGGGTCCATCCAAGGGTGTGTGCTGTCCGCATGCGCAATATTTCTGGTGGGGCTACACCGCTGCGCGCCAGCTCGAATTGCGCGAAGGCGACGTGCTGCACACGACGCTGCCGCTGTTTCATGTCAACGCGCTGTGCACCTTGTTTCAGGCGTTGCTCACCGGCTCGACGCAGGTTGTCGAAAAGCGCATGTCGGTGTCGAATTTCTGGCCGGCTCTGGTCGCTTCGGGCGCGACCGTGACTTATGTGCTCGGCGCAATGGTGCCGATGTTGATGTCGCGTCCGCCAGGCGAGGACGAGCGCCGCCACAAGGTTCGTTGCGCGCTGGCGCCGGGTGTGCCGCTGCCGATGCAGGAGCCTTTCACCGAGCGCACTGGGATCGTGCTGCTCGATGGCTATGGCGCGACTGAAAGCAATGCGGTGATCGGCACTCATATGGGCAATCGCCGCAGCGGCTGGATCGGTCAGGTGGCCGACGGCTTTCAGGCGCGAGTGGTCGATGAAGACGATAACCAGGTGCCGCACGGCACGCCCGGAGAATTGCTGCTGCGCGCCGATGAGCCATTCGCTATGGCGTCCGGCTATTTCGGCATGGCCGACAAGACGGTGGAGGCTTGGCGAAACCTTTGGCTGCATACCGGTGATCGCGTGATGCAAAATGAGGACGGTTATTTCAAATTCCTCGACCGCATGAAGGATTCGATCCGAAGGCGAGGCGAAAACATTTCCTCCTTCGAGGTCGAGAAGGTGATCATGTCGCATCCGTCAGTCGAGGTGGCGGCGGTGTTCCCGGTGCCGTCCGAGCTTGCCGAGGACGAGGTGATGACGACAATAGTCGTGAAGGAAGGCGCAACGCTCGACGGCGAGGCGCTGGTGCGTTTCTGCGAGGGGCGGCTTTCCTATTTTGCGATCCCGCGCTTCGTCGAATTTCTTGCCGATCTGCCGCGCACCGAAAGCGGCAAGGTGCAGAAATTCAAGTTGCGCGAGCGCGGCCGGTCTGCACAGACATGGGACCGCGAGGCGGCTGGCATCAAGCTGAAGCGATAACGGTCTGGAGTAAAGCGCATGGCGATTTCCTGGTTCTGCCAATGGGACGCGCAAGAAGGCAAATCGCCCGCGCTCGACGAACACGACCACCAAGGCTTGCTCGCGCTGGTTCGGGGCTGCCCGCGCCTGGTCGAAGGTCATGTGATGACCCCGGTGCATGCGCATGACCCGCATTACGCCGCGGAACTGCACAAGACACCGCAGCTCGTGCTGCAGCTTGAATTTGCCGAGATCGCCGATCTCGAACGCAATCTGAAGCCGCACGGCTATCTTCAGGCGCTTGCCAATCCCGAAACCCTGGCGAGTCTCGACGGTGCGGTCGCCAGTCATCAGGTCATGTTGACGCGCCGCTATCCGGTGGCGGCACCGCTCACCTCACAGCCCACGGAAGGCGTGCTGAGTTACATGGTGGAATATGAAGGGCCGGCGAAGGACGAAAATGCCTGGCACCTTTTCTATGTCGAGGGACATCCGCCGCTGCTCGCGAAATTCCCGAACATCCGCAAGATCGAAATTTATACGCCCGCTACGCTGATCTCCGCGCTGCCTTTCGAGCAGCGTCGATCCATGCAGCGCAACAAGACCGTGTTCGACAGCGCGGAAGCTATGAATGCGGCGATGACAAGCCCAGTGCGTGCGGCCTTGCGCAAGGACTTTCACAAATTCCCGGAATTTGCCGGCGGGACGGATCACTATCCCTTCCGCACGATTTCTGTGCGTGGCGAAAGCCATCCGCAAGCGGGCAGTTAAGGTTAAAGGATTGTGCCGGTACGAAACTCAATACAAAATGAACATCTGTGCCTGCAAATGGATAGGATAGGGGCCAACAAGAATACGGGCGTTAAACAGAGTGGACTGCAATGTCTGGCGTGAGTAATCCGCTGCGTCACCGGATCGGAAAGGGCGAGCCGATCGGCCTGATCTGGATGGCGCTCGGTTCGTCTTCGGTCGTGGAGCTTGCCGTACAGGCAAAGCCCGATGCGATCGTGATCGATGCCCAGCACGGGTTGTGGGACCGCAAATCACTCGAGGACACGCTTGGCATCGTGTCAAGCGCCGCGCCGGTTCTGGTGCGGGTTGCCGAAAATTCCTTGGCTGCCATCGGTCAGGCGCTCGACGCCGGCGCCGAAGGCGTGATTGTACCGCTGATCGAAACCGACCATGAGGCCGCCGCGGCGGTTGCCGCGTCGCGGTTTCCGCCGGAAGGCGTTCGCTCCGGCGGCGGCGTACGCCCGCTTGGCGGTAATTTTGGCAGCTATTATGAATCCCAGCTTCGCCGCACCGTGGTCGGTGTGATGATCGAGACCGTGCGCGGCGTGCGCAATGCGGCAGCCATCGCCAATACGCCGGGCGTCGATTTCGTGCTGATCGGGACTGGCGATCTCGCGATCTCGCTCGGCGGCTTTCCTCACGTCGATGCGCGCCATGAGGAAGCCTGCAAGTCTGTGCTCAATACCTGCAAGGCGGCGAACATCCCGTGCGGGATTTTCACCGGCGATGCGCAAGCCGCCAAAGCACGGCGCGATCAGGGCTACCCGATTGTGGTGGTGGCGAACGACATCGAAGTGGTGGCGGGTGGATTTTCACGCGCCATGGCGCAATTCTCAGGCACCGCACAAGATAAAGCGAAATCCGCCGGTTATCTTTCCAATGAAAAGGATGAGGACGTGTCCGATCTCCTTCTGAAATTCGCCTCCTTTATCGCCGATGGCCGCATCCGTGTGGTCGACCTGACCCAGACCTTGAAAACGTCAACGCCGGTGATTCAGTTGCCGCCTCCGCTCGCGCCATCCAATCCGTTCCGGATCATGGAAATCTCGCGCTACGACGACCGCGGTCCGGGCTGGTACTGGAACAACATCGCCTGCGGCGAACATACCGGCACGCATTTCGATGCGCCGGCGCATTGGGTGACCGGGCAGCATTATGCCGATGGCTATACCGACACCGTGCCGGTGCAGCGCTTCATCGCACCGGCCGTCGTGATCGATTGCACCAAGGAAGCCGCCGCCGACGAGAAATTCCTGCTGGAACCCGCCTTCATTGAAGCATGGGAACGAAAGCATGGCCGTATTCCGGACGGCGCCTGGGTGCTGATGCGTACCGACTGGTCGAAGCGCGAGGATCCGGCCCGGTTCCTCAATATGAAAGAAGACGGCCCGCACGTACCGGGGCCGTCGGCGGCGGCGGTGAAATTCCTGGTCACCCAGCGCAACGTCAATGGCTGGGGCGTGGAAGCGGTCGGCACCGATGCCGGTCAGGCTTTCGCATTCGAGCCGGCTTTCCCCGCGCATCACCTGATGCATGGTGCGAACAAGCTCGGGCTTGCCAGTCTGTGCAATCTCGATCAATTGCCGCCGACGGGGACCGTTCTGATTACCCCGCCGCTCAAGATCGAGAAGGGCTCCGGCAGTCCGTTGCGCGTGCTCGCGCTGGTGCCGGGCGCTTAGCTAATTTCTCCGACGAACCTAAATACTCACTGCGCTTCAATCCCGGCTTTGGTCACCACGTCGCGCCAGACCTGAGTCTCGCGATCGATGCGCTTTTGGAGTTCGTCGGCTCCATCGGCGGAGATTTCCACGCCTGCGGCCTTCAATTTCTCGCGTACGTCCGGCGATTTCAAGGCCTCGACGATCGACTTCTCCAGTTCGGCGCGGATGGCGGGTGGCACCGCCTTCGAGGTCAGCACCGCGAACCACGCCGGTGCGTCGAAGCCGGCATAACCGGCTTCCGCAATCGTCGGGACATCTGGCAACAATGACGAGCGTTCGGCAGTCGTGACCGCGATTGCACGAAGATTGCCGGACTGGATCTGGGGCAGCGCGGACGGCAGATTGTCGAACATGAGTTGCACGCGGCCGCCCAGCAGGTCCTGGACCGCCGGCGCCGAGCCTTTGTAAGGCACGTGACGATAATCGACGCCGGCGCGCAGCCGGAATTGCTCGGCGATCAGATGACCGTTCGAGCCGACGCCCTGCGAGGCGTAAAGGAGTTCGCCGGGCTTTTCCTTTGCAAGGGCTACGAGCGCCTGCAAGTCTTTCGCCGGGACCGTGTTGTTGACCACCAGCACATTGGCGACCGAGCCGGTGCGGGTAATGGGTGCGAGATCGCGCGCAACGTCGTAGCTCAGCGACTTGTAGAAGATCGGGTTGAGCGTCAGCGCGCTCGAGGCGACCGCGAGCAGCGTATGCCCATCCGGGTCCGCTCGCACCACCTGGTTGACGCCGATACCGCCATTGGCGCCAGGACGGTTCTCTATCACCACGCTCTGGCCGAAGCGCTCGGAGAGCTTCTGCGCCAGCACGCGGGCGATGATGTCGCTCGTGCCGCCCGCCTGATAGGGCGACACGATGGTGACGGGGCGGGACGGGAAGTTCTGCGCCTGCGCGGCGGTGGCGAAACAGACGGCGACAAGACTCAACGCGAAACGGATCATTCTTCGACACTTCCTTCGATCATCCGCCCGCGGCGGGTGTGGCTTTGATCTCGATCAGCACATTGCGGTATTGCCAGTCGCTGACATTGAGCAATTCGTGCGGCATGCCGGCCTCGCGCCATAACACGCCGCCTGTGGTCTCGCTGGTCTCTTTCTCGCGTCCGTCCTCGAAATACATGATGTTCTTGCCTTCGGTCATCGGCACGATGACGTAAGGCAGATCATGCTTGTGCCAGGCTTGCCGCTCGCCCGGATCGAGCTTGACGCTCCAGATTCGCACATATTCATTCTCGAACAGTATCTTGTCGCCGAGCGGCCCAAGCGTGGGTCCTCGTTTCGATGGTCCGTTCATCGATGGGTCTCCTTTATGATGCGTTCCGGATTGTCGCAGAAAATCCGCTTCCGCCGCGCGGGATCGATCGCCGCCATTTGCTGGTGCGGTTCGGGCAGCCCCATCGGGAACGGCCAGTCCGAGCCGAACAAGATCTGCGTTTCGCCGAAGACCTTTTCCGCCAGCGTCAGCGAATGCGGATCGTGGGTGATGCAGTCGACGCAGACATTTTGGAACAGCCTACGTGGAGAGGCGGCCTTGGTGTCAATGCCGGGACGCGCGGTATCGAAGCCGCGCTCGAAGCGTCCGGCGAGTTGTGGCAGCACGCCGCCGCCATGCGCGAAGCAGAACTTGATATTCGGATGGTGCTCGAACACACCACCGAACGTCAGATGGCCGATCGCAACCGCGCTCTCGTATGGATTGCCGAGCAGGTTCGAGAGATAGAACGCGGTGAGCCGCCCGTCCCCGCATTCGCCGGGATGGAAGAACACGAAGGCGCGCGCTGCGTCGAGCGCGCGCCAGAGCGGCTCATAAGCCTTGTCCGAGAGAACCAACTCGCCGTAACCGCCGGATGGCGCCCCGAATCGGGCATGGCCGAGGCCAATCCATTTCATTGCGACATCCAGTGCAATGTCGGGTGCCTGCAGCGGCAGATGCGGCAGAAAGGAAAGCCGGCCGGGATAGCGGCCAGCGATGCGCTGCAGTCCGTCATTGGCGTAAATGGTCCAGGCGCGCGCCTCCGCTCCCTGAAGCTGCGCGCGGTAGAGCGGTGGCGGGATCGAAATCCAGGCCGCCTCGACCTGATTGCGATCCATCCATGCCACCAGGGCCGGCGGATCGAATAGCGGCTTCATGCCGACCTCATGGCCGTCGATCACAAGCACCTTGGTGTCAGGCTTCCATTCCACGCCCGCGACGTCTCGTAGCTCATCGGGAAAGATCGGCGCGAGATGCGCATGCACATCGAGAGCGATGCGTTCGGTCATCCGACGCTCGCTTTTTGCTTCGCCGATGCCGGCCGGATGATCTTCGTGTAGACGTCGTCGATGACTCCCTCCCGCATCGGTGCGATCGCGGCGATATGGTCATCAGGGCGGATCAGCATCACGGTATCGGTCTCGCAACCGGCGCGTTTTCGGAATTTATCGCCGACGTCGAACAGCGAGCGTTCACGAAGCCCTGAATCGATCGGCGCGTCCCGGTGCGACACGACATAATGCTTCAGTCCGGGCCGGTCCGGCGGGATGACCGGGCGGCGGCGTACATCCGTGAAATAGAGCGCGACAAAAGAGTCGTCGGTAAGGTCATGCAGTCGCACCGGCCTGCCGTTGCCGCCATGCAGCACCATGTCGGGCACGCGCTCGCCGACCCGCAAAGGGCCAAGCTCAGTGCGCACCATCGACCAATCGCCGGATTGATCGACGTCGAGCCGGACGCCTAGCATGGTACGCGTCAGCGCATTGGCAAGCGCGCCGCCGGACATCGCACGCACGGCGTCGTTCTGTCCGAGCATGTATTTGCGTGCTGCTTCCGCCATCTCGCCCGAACCCATTGCCGCGACCGGACGCTGCTCGCGCGCATAGCCGTCGAGCAAAGCCGGATCGGCGAGGCCGCGCGCCACCCAGGCAAGACGCCAGGGCAGGCTGATGGCGTCGAGAATTCCGGTATTGAGCCCGAGCGCCCACATCGGCGTGATCAGATGCGCTGCATCGCCCATGAGGAAGACGCGACCGCGCCGCCACTCGGTCGCGATGCGGTGATGGATGCGGTAGACGATGGTGTTGAGGATCTCAATGTCCTTCACCGGGCCGATGAAGCGCAGGATCTTCTCGCGGAATTGCTCGCGCGTCGGCTCGGGCTCGCCGCCGGCCAGCGGAAACAGAAAGCGCCAGCAATGCGGCTGGCGAACCAGAATCATCCACTCGGTCGGATCGGCGAAATAGGCGAGGTACGGATAATCGCGCGGGTTCTGCACATCGAGATCGACCTTCACGTCGACCAGGAGCGTCAGCACGTTCAGCGATTCACCCTCGACCGGAATGCCGAGCTGCGAGCGGATGGTGCTTCGGCCGCCGTCGCAGGCGAGCAGATAGGAGCCTTCGACTTCGCGCAGGCCGGTGGGAGTCTCGAATGTCGCGACGACGCCATTGTCGTCGCTCTTGAACGAGATCAGCTTGTGACGCAGATGCACGCAGTCCGGATGCCGTTCTTTCAGGCCACGATGCAGGATCGGTTCGAGGTGGTGCTGCGGCATGTTGATGACGAAAGGATAGCGGGTCTCATCGGCAAGCAGGTCGGCTCGCACCGAAGGCCGCGCAATATTGGTCGCTCGTTCGACGTCGCCGATCTCGTCGACGCGCAAGGCCTTGGCCAGCACCTCGTCCGCGATGCCGTAGCGGCGGAACGCTTCCAGCGTGCGCGTCAGGATGGTGCCGGCCTTGGTGTCGCTCGACAGGCCGTCGTCTTCCTCGAAGAGCTGAAACGGCAGGCCGTAGAAACTCAAGCCCAGTGCCGTCGTGAGGCCGACAGGTCCCGCGCCCACGATCAGAACGGGCTTCATTTTCACGGGTGGTGTCTTGCGATCACTCGTCATTTGCTGAATAGGCCAAATCGCGCGACAGCAGGGAGGCGGTCATGGTGGCGGCATCGGACAGTAGAAAAAGGAGCGGCCCGACCACATCCTCGGGCGTGCCGACGCCGATCGATGCTTGCCAGCGCGCGTGATCGACGCCTTCATTGGCGGCGCGATATTGCGGGGTGTCAATGACGCCCGGCGCGATCAGGTTGAATTTGACACGATGTTGGGCGACTTCCTTGGCGGCGCTCTTTGCGAAAGCGATCAAGGCTCCCTTGGTGGCTGCATAGGCCGAAGCCTGCGGCCAGCCCTGATGTGCGAGGCCGGATGAGAAAGCCACGATCGAGCCGCGGCGGCGCTCGATCATTCCCTTGATGGCTGCCTGATAGCACCACACCACGCCGTCGAGATTGACCGAGATCACTCGCCGCCATTCCTCCGGCGATGTTTCTTGCACCGAATGGCGCGGCTGGATGGCGGCGCCGCAGACGAGGCCATCGATACGACCATAATCGCGCTCGATCTTGCCGAACGTCCTCATCACCACCTCGCGGTCCGAGACATCAAGCAGTTCGCAGGCGATGCTCTTGTCGCCGCCTTTGGTCTCGTTCATCGCGGCATTGTCGATGTCGCAGACCACGACGCGCGCCCCGGTCCTGGCCGCGGCACGGGCGAGCGCGCGGCCGATGCCGTTGCCGCCGCCGGTGACGACGATCACATCTCCATCCGCCTGAAAGCTGGCTTTCATTTCCCGATCCGCCGTTCAGCGGTTCGGCAGTACGGCGATGGCGTTTATTTCGATCAGATAATCGGGCGAAGTGAACTTGTTGACTTCGACCATGGTGGAAGCGGGGGCGGGCGCGTTGAAATATTCACGCCGTACTTTGTGGATGACGTCGAAATGCTCCATGTTTCGGACATAGACGTCGACGCGGACAATATCATCCAGTGTGCCGCCGGCTTCCTCGACTGCGGCCTTCACGTTCTCGCAGACCTGCCGGGTCTGCACCTCGACATTGCCGAGTCCGGCGATGGTGCCGTCCGCCATGCGCGCTGTCATGCCGGAGATGAAGACGAGGGTACCTTTCGCGGCGATTGCGGTGGCGTGCGAGAAATGCCCATTCGGCTGCCGGAGCTTCTTCGAGACGATCTGCTTTTTCATGACGCTTCTTTCTTAAAGTTCGATTGTGACGCCGGCCTGCTTGCCGGCCGCGATCAGGCTGTCGAAAGTCTGGCGGCTCAGGTTGCAGGTCCCGGCATTTGCAAGGTGCGTCGAATACGCGAGTTCGCCTGGCGCGTAGACGCGAGTGATGCCCGGCGCTCGCTTTGAGCCGGTGACGCGCTGGGCCTGCTCGTTGACGCGCTTTGCGAAACCCGCACTGTCCGGAAACGCGCCGGTATAGATCGCGATGAAAAGCTGCGCGCAGCGATAGGGCTCGGATGCGTCTCCATAGAGCGGGCGCACTTCCGCGCCGATGGCGCCGCCGGAAAGTCCGCCGCAGAGCAGATCGATCACGAAGGCAAGCCCGAAACCCTTGGGTCCGGCGGCCGGAGCCAGCATGCCCTTGATGGCCTCTGCTGGATCGGTGGTCGGTTTGCCGTCGGCGGCCATCGCCCAGTCGGAGGGAATGCTTTGGCCCGCCGCGGCGGCAAGGCGGATCTTGCCCATGGCGGTTGCGCTCATCGCCATGTCGACCTCGACCGGGAATTCGCCCGCGCTCGGCAATGCGATCGCGATCGGATTGTTGCCGGTCAAAGCCTCGGCACCGCCCGGTGCCGGCATGAGAGGACGCGTATTCGACATCACCATGCCGACGCAATCTTGCTCAGCCATCAGTCGCGCGTAGCGGCCGGCAGTGCCGAAATGGAACGCATTGCGTACGGCGACGCTTGCCATTCCGAGTTCCTTGGCGCGTTCGACCGCCAGCTTTACCGCCTGATGCGCGGTGAGCTGTCCGAGCGCGTTGCCGGCATCGATGACGATTGCGGTCTTGTTGTCGCTGACGACGTCGCCCAACCGCTTTTTCGAAACCGATCCCTTCTGAATGCGGTCGACATACATCGGCACCAGCATGACGCCATGCGAGACCACGCCTTCAAGATCGGCAAGCACGATGTCATTGGCGACCAGCTGAGCATCGCCGCGCGCGATGCCGAGGCCCGCAAAAATGTCCGCAACGGCGGAACCAAGCCGTTCCGCATTCACGCGCACCGTGTCGGGCGCGGCGGCCGCATTCGCAGCCATCAGCGCGCATCCTCGTCGCTGGTGTACCAGGACGGGCGGATCGGATAATGCGGGCCGTCATAAATCTCGACCACTACCGTATCTTCGTGCGCGATGGCGGGTCCGTGCACGTTGCCCTGCGGATTCCAGTAGAAGCAACCGGCCGTCAGCACCACGCCGGTCTTGGTGTATTCGTATTTGCCCTCCAGACAGAACATGAACTGATTGGAGGCGTGGCTGTGCGGCGCAGGGATTCCGGCGCCCTTTGCAAAGCGGATCAGCGCGATCGAGGCGCCGGTCTGCTCATTCCGCCACAGCATTTTCTCGGAGACGCCTTTCAGCGATTTTTCGCGCCAGGGCAGGTCTTTGGCCTGCAGCAGCACTTCGTCGAGGCTCGGCATGCCGGCTTCGAGCTTGGGAATTCCGGAATAGGCCGTGTTCGCACTCATGTTGCGATCCTCCGTTTTCTTGTCATGTCATTCGCGGCATCGGCGCGCGGCCGCGCGCGGCTTCCTGCGCGTGCATCAGGCGGCTACGCAGGCTTTCGATGTGAGCGCGCACGGCTTTCGCCGCAGCTTCGCCGTCGCCTTTGGCGATGGCATCGGCGATCGCGGAGTGTTCCCGAGCGCTCGCCTTGCCGTCGAAGGTCTGCCACAGGTGCAGATACCAGTAGCGGATCGACCGCTCGTGCAGGCTGCGCGCGAAATCGCTCAATACCGGGTTCGAGGCAAGCTCGGCGAATTTGCGGTGAAAGGCGCGGTCGGCTTCGATAAAGCTTTCGAGTTGCGAATCCTGACCATTGCCAATGCCGGCGCGCGCCAGCGCCTTCAAGGCTTCAGCATCCTTGGCACTTGCATGGGTCGCGGCATTGCGCGCGAGGTCGGCTTCGATGGTCGCGCGTGAATCGAGAATTTTCAGGATTTCGGGAATGCTGCCGGGCTGCACGATTACGCCCTTGCGCGGCATGATCTCGACCAGTCCCTCGTGTTGCAGGCGCTGCAGGGCCTGATGCACAGGCGTTCGACCGACCTTCAGCAAGGCACAGAGCGCGCCCTCGTTTAGATATTGCCCGGGCAGGAAATACAGCTTGAGGATTTTCTCCTTGATATCCTCGAATGCCTGGTCGGCAAGCGAAGCCGCTTTCGAGACCACAGGTTTGCGAACGACCTTTCTGAGGCCGGTCTTGGCGATGTGCTTTGCCTTTGCCATCGCTCAATGCCTCTGCGGAGCGGGTGGCAACCAGGGCGCGGCGAGCCGCTCGGCCAGTTCGACCAGAAGATATACAAACATCCCAAGGAAGGAGAGCGCGAACAGGGCGGCGAAGGCGAGCGGCGCATCGAGTTGCGAGGTGGCGCTGAGAAGCAGGAATCCCAAGCCCTCGCTTGAACCGACGAATTCGCCGATCACGGCACCAATCACCGCAAGAGTGATCGCGACCTTGGCGCCGGTAAAGACGAATGGCAGCGCGGCCGGAAACTGAACTTTGAGGAAAATCTGAAGCGGGGTTGCGCGCAGACTATGCGCGAGTTCGAGCAATTCGCGCGGTGTGGAGCGCAGGCCCGCGACGGTATCGACGATGATCGGAAAGAACGCCACAAGCCAAACGATTGCGAGTTTGGATTCGATGCCCGTTCCCAGCCAGACCAGAAGGATGGGGGCAAGCGCCACCTTCGGCACCGACTGCAGGCCGATCAAAAGCGGATAGAACATCAGATTGAGCGCACGGGAATTCGCGATCGCCACCGCCATCGGAATGCCGACGACCAGCGCCAGGATGAATCCGTACAGCGTCTCCTTCAGCGTCACCCAGCCTTCGGAAACGAGCAGGTCGAAACGCGCGACAAACGCGTTGAAAACCTTGTCGGGTGTCGGCAACACCACCGTCGGAATGCCGCGCAGCACGCAAAAGGCTGTCCAAGCGGCGAGGATCACTGCAACGCCGAGCAGCGGATATCCTATCTGGCCGGCAAGGCGTACGCCCATCACGCGGCTCCCGCTTCGGCCGGCGGCACGACGCCGAGCGCTTCGCTTGCGATCCGCTCGGACTTGGTGAAGGCGGGTGTGAAGCGGACCTGCTGACTGCGCGGATAAGACAAAGCGATCGGGATTTCGGTTGCAACCCGCGCCGGGCGGCGGCTGAACACGATCACCTTGTCGGAGAGATACACCGCCTCCGAAATCGAATGGGTCACGAACAGCACCGAGGCGCCGGTCTCGCGGCGAATGCGAAGCAGCAGGTCGTTCATCTCGAGGCGTGTAAGTTCGTCCAGCGCACCGAATGGCTCGTCCATCAGCAGCAATTTCGGCTGATGGATCAGGGCGCGGCAAAGCGCGACGCGCTGCTGCATGCCGCCTGACAATTGATGAGGGCGAGCATCGAGAAATCCGGAAAGGCCGACCAGGTTCAGCAGTTGGGTTGCGCGTTCGCGCGCCGCGCGATCGTTGCGCTTCAGGATCTCCATCGTGAACAGCACGTTGTCGATCACCGAGCGCCAAGGCATCAGGCTCGGGCTCTGAAACACGAAGCCGTAATCGCCGAGCGGCTGCGTCACCTCGCGTCCGCCAATCGTCACCGAGCCCGAAGTCTTCGGGATCAGTCCGCCGATGATACGCAGGAGTGTGGTCTTGCCGCAGCCGCTGGGGCCAAGCAGCGAAATGAGCTGGCCTTCGTCGAATTCGAAGCTCGCGTCGTCGAGCGCCACCACCGGCTCGGCCGAGCGCGAAGTCAATTCGCTCGCAGCGAAAACCTTGCGCACATTTTGGATGCTGCCGAAGGCCATGAAAGCTGCGAAGGTCCTTGGTAGCGGGGAGCGGCCCCGATTTTGCTTGGCTTTCAGCCGGTCCGGTGACGCGCCAAATTTGACCATGCGCGCAGCCGAGAACCGCTGGACAGCCCCGAAAGTATCTGGTGAAATATCTTATGATATTTATGATGTCAATTTCGGGCGTCCGATGAAGGAGAGGGCATTATGTTGAAGCGAGTGATGTGGGCCGCGATTGCGGTGGCGCTGTCGATGCCGGGGGCCGGGATATCTGCCGCCAAGGCGCAGGATCGCGACGTGAAATTTGTGCTCGACTTCATCAGCTTGGGCCGTCATGCGCCCTGGTACGTTGCGCTCGGCAAGGGCTATTTCAAAGAGGAGGGGTTGAACGTCACCATCCTGCCTTCCAAGGGCACGGCGGACGCGATTCGCACAGTGGTGACGCAGGGGGCTGAATTCGGCTTCATCGATATTCCGAGCCTCGTCGCCGCGGGTGGAGCCGGCGCGCCGGTCCGCATCGTTGCGGCCAATTACCAGAAGCCGCCTTACTGCATTTTCAGCCTGGATCCGGGCGCCAATATCGACAGCGCCAAGAAACTGACCGGGCTTGAGCTTCGGATCGAGTTCCGCCTCGTTCCTGCCGCGCATCTGGGCGGCGGTGATGGAAATGAACGGCGTCGATTCCAAGACCATGAAGATCGTGAATATCGATGCGCCGGCACGCGTTCCGATGCTGGCGGCGCGCAAGGTGCCGTCGATCGATCTCTTCATCATGAGCGAACCCGCGATCAAGCGCGCGGTGCCGGATGCCAAGCCGGTCTGTCTGTTCGCGGGCGATCTTGGCCTGGAGATTTACGCCAACTCGATCGGCGTGCACGAGGATTTCCTAAAGGCCAATCCCGATGTGGTGAAGAAATTCGTGCGTGCGGCCCTGCGCGGCTGGAAAGACACTTTCGACGATCCCAAGGAAGCGGCGAAGATCCAGCTTCAATACGTCAAGGCGCTCGATCCGCAGATCATCGTGGAGGAAATCGAGATCCTGAAGCGCGTCGCGATCACGCCGGAAGTGCAAAAGAACGGTCTCGGCACCATCACGCTCGAGCGCATGAAGAAGACCGTGGATTTCATCAACAATAATATCGAAGTGCCGGGCGAGAAGCTGACCGCGGAGAAGATTTTCGCGCCGGGCTATCTGCCGGAGAAGCCGATATTGCCGTGAGGTCATTCCGGCGCGCGCAGGCCGATCTCGGGTTTTCCCGAGATCGGCATAAATTTATGAACTAAGTTGGCAACAGCCGACTTGGATATGGCGAATCCGGCATCCATTCACGGTTTCACGTGCCTTGGGATTCCGGGTTCACGCTTCGGCGTGCCCCGGAATGACAGATCAGAACGCAACCGCCAAACCATCCATCGGTGCGTCGCCGGGATTTTGCACCCGGCTTTCGTGCCCGACATAGAGCCACGCCACGCCACGCCACGCCAAAGATGCGTTCCATCTCGAGTTCGAAAATCGCGGGGTCGGTATATAGTCGCCGATGAACGCGCGCCGGTTGTGCCGCGTTTGCAAGATCGTTGAGGGAAGGCGTCTGCACGGCGATCTCCGCGTGCTGAGCTTCCGCTAGTGTCCCGAATCCGAAGTTCGCCTGACTGTCCGGCAACTTCGTGAGCGAACTTCGGATTCGAAGGACACTAGCAATGTATTGCTTCTAGTGTGGTTTGGTTCAGAAATTCCCTTGATAGGACTCGCGGCGCCAATAAAGGAATTTCTGAACCACCACACTAGACTGGAATTGAACCAAGCGATACTGCGTAGTATCGTTTTCGGCAAGATGCTATTGGAGGAATCGTGACGCTGGCTTTGGAAAAATCTGCCGCCAACGGCCGCAACCTTTCGGACAAGAAACGAGAGGCGATCCTGCATGGCGGCAAAGCGGTGTTCCTGAAGAGCGGCTTCGGCGGCGCCTCCATGGATCAGATCGCAGCCGCCGCCGGTGTGTCGAAAATGACGGTCTACCGGCATTTCGGTAGCAAGGAAGAATTGTTCGCGGGCGTCATCATTGAGCTCTGCCAGCGGATCGTTGCCGAAGATCTCGCGGAAATTTTCGCGCGCGAGCCGAGGCAGGCGCTACGCGCCTTTGCCCGCAAGATGACCGACATCGTATTTGCGCGCGACACCACCGAACTGCATCGGATCGTGATCGCGGAGAGTCGCCGTTTTCCGAAACTGGGCGCATTGTTCTACGAGACAGGCCCGCAGGCCTGTATCGATGCGTTGGAGGACTATTTCGTCCGCAACAAGGATGACCGCCGCTTCAGGGTCGAGAATCCTCGCCGCGCCGCGGAAGAGTTTCTGGAGCTGCTTCGCGGATATTCGCATCTGAAGATGTTGCTCGGCATCGAGAAGGCACCGTCGGCGCGTGATATCGACGCGCGCATCGACAGCGCAGTGAGGCATGTGCTGGTGTGAAAAGGCCGGCCTGGTCACTTAGCTTTGCTCTGGCTTCAGCACGGCTTCAAGCCAGATCACGGTTTTGAGTGCGGCTTCCAAAACTGCGTCACATGTGTCGTAGGTGAGGCCGGAATAAAATGACACCGGCGTCCACATACCGGCATCCTCGACGTCTCGGCGGAATTCCTCGAAGCCGAACGTTCGATCCGGGCGCTCGAACCAATCTACACATCGATCGTGATCGTCGTTTTCGATGCTGCGAAAGACGGTCCAGGACTTGTCGAGGCGGCGGGACATTCTGGACGGATCTCAGATCCCCCCCATCGCTCGCTTGGGCATATAATGCAGCACGCGCCGTTCGAGCAGGATCACCGCGAGATAGGCGATGCCGCCGACCACGGTGAGCATGATGATCGAAACGAACACCATCGCGGTATTGCCCTGGCCCTCGCCGAAGGAAAGCAGATAGCCAAGGCCGGAATTGCCGCCGACCAGTTCGCCGACCACGACGCCGACCACGGCCAGCGTCGATCCGATGCGAAGGCCAGCGAAGAACGGCGGCATCGAAGCCGGGAACTCGATCTTCCAGAAAATCTGCGAGCGCGACGCCTTGAACGAACGCGCCAGATTGATCAGGTCGGGATCGACCCCGCGCACGGCGGTCATGACATTGACCATGACCGGGAAGAATACGATCAGAATCGCGACCAGGATTTTCGGATAGATTGTAAATCCCATCCAGAGGATGAACAACGGCGCGAATGCAACCTTGGGCGCAATCTGCAGCGCGAGGATATAGGGCGACAGCGCAAATTCGGCGGTGGGCGAGGTACCGAGCAGATATCCGATCACGGCTCCCAAAAGACTGCCGAGCGCAAATCCCATCAGCACTTCGTAGGCCGTGATGCCGGTATGGAAGGCGAGATTGTTCACGCTCCACATCCGGAAGAATTCTTTATAGACCATCGACATCGGCGGCACGATGAAGGTCGGAATATTCAATAGCCCCGGCCCCCATTCCCACGCAGCTAGAAAAAGCACCAGCAGGATCACGCTTGCGATCGTGCCGCGGCGGACGAGATTGGCATCGTTTCCCATTATGCCGACGCCTTCAAAGCCTGGTCATCGATCGCGGGGTAGCCGATATCGAGTTTTTCCATCAGGCGCGAGAGATAACCTGCGACCTTCGGGTCGGTGCGCCGCTGCAAGGGCTGCTCGCGATTTGGGATGTCGATCCGGATTTCGTCTATGATGCGGCCGGGTCTTCGGCTCATGACCAGAACGCGGTCAGACAGGATCACCGCTTCAAGCAGGTCGTGGGTGATCAGGAGCGCGGTTTTCTTGGCGTTCTTGAGCGTCTGCGCGAGATCGTGCTGCAGCATGATGCGGGTCTGTGCATCGACCGCCGAGAA
This sequence comes from uncultured Pseudomonadota bacterium, assembly GCA_963707705.1. Lineage (GTDB taxonomy): Bacteria > Pseudomonadota > Alphaproteobacteria > Rhizobiales > Xanthobacteraceae > Pseudorhodoplanes. Next base: position 111,818 of record CAVPRD010000005.1, read on the forward strand.
CGGCTCATCGAGCAGCAGCACGGAAGGGTCGACCGCAAGCGTCCGCGCGAGCGCCGCGCGCTGGCGCATGCCGCCGGACAATTGATGCGGGTAGCGTTCTGCGAATTCGCCGAGCCTGAAGGCCGCCAGCAAGTCGCGCGCCTTCTGGCGGCTTTTCGCGGTGTCCAGCTTTCGGATTTCGGTGCCGAGCATCACATTCTGTTCTATGGTGCGCCACGGCAATAACAAATCCTTCTGGAGCATGAAGGCAACATGCTCGTTCGGGCCTTCCACGCGCTCACCGTCGACATAAGCATCGCCGACGCTTGGCGCATATAATCCTGCTCCGATATTGAGCAGCGTGCTCTTGCCGCAGCCACTGGGTCCGATCAGCGAGACGACTTCCCCGTCCTCGACAGCGATATTCACTTGTTCGATAGCGGTAAAAACGCTGCCTTTCGCGCCTGCAAAGCGCATCGTCACGTCTCGATATTCCAGCCTGTTCATCGCCTAAGCCCCAACCAGAAATAGCAACATCCGGACCAATTCTTCATCCCCCCATGCCTGTTGGCTGAGTAGCGCCTCGCGAGACCGTTGAGTATAGTAAGACAAATCCAAGGGTGTCACGCCTGAATGGTGTCGCGTCCTGGGAGTGGGGCACGTCACCACAAAGCACCGATAGGGGTTTCTCAATGACCGGTTTCAAGCGTTCTCTATTCACACGGCGAATGGCCATTGGTGCCCTCGCTGCGGCTGTCGGCGCAGGATTTTGGGCCATGCCTCAGGCCAGCGCACAGGAGAAGGTCACCTATCTGTTTCCGGCTCCGCCGATCCTGCCAGCCTTCGCGCCGCTGCAGCTGGCCAAGGGCAAGGGCTATTTCAAGGAAGCCGGGCTGGACGTCGACTTCCAGGTTGCGCGCGGCGGCGTCGAAGTCGCCAAGATGGTCGGCGCGGGCAATGCGCCGATCGGAGGCATCGTCGGCGACGGACCGATCATGGTGCGCGGCAACGGGGTGCCTGTGAAGATCGTCGCATTGTTCGGCGGCAAGGGCTTCATGCAGACGGTGGTGCGGGAGGATTCCGGCATCGAGAAGCCGGCCGATCTGAAGGGCAAGACGCTCACTGTGCTGTCGTTCCAGGACACAACTTTTTACGCGCTGATCGGGCTGCTCGCGAGCGTCGGCCTGACCCAGAACGACGTGAATATTCAGCAGGCCGGACCGACCGGCGTATGGGAATTGGTCGCGACCGGAAAATCGGTCGGCATGGCGGGCGTGCCGGACTGGATCGCGCTGCTGCAGGCGACCGGCGCCAAAATCAAGATCATCCCGACCGACCAGTATTTCCCCCATCTGGCGCAGGGCATCGCGGTGTCGGACCAGATGATCAAGGACAAGCCGGAGATGATCCAGAAATTCGTGACCGCGGCGATGCGCGGCATGAAGGACGTGATGGATGATCCCGACAAGGCGGCCGAGGATTTCGTCAAGTTCGTGCCCGAGTGGAAGGGCAAGGAAGACGTCATCAAGAACGCACTCAATTATTACGCCAAGCTGGTCTATGTCGACCAGAAGAAGCCTGGCGAGATCAATCCTGACCGCCTGTCCAAGCTGCAGGATTTCTATCTGGAGAAGGGTTTCATCCAGAAGAAGACCCCGATCGATGATCTCTACACCAACCAGTTCATCAAATAGGGGTAACTCCAACGGCCGTCATGCCCGGCCTTGTGCCGGGCATCCACGTCATTAAGGATGCCTGCCAAAGACGTGGATGGCCGGGACAAGCCCGGCCATGACTGCAGAGATTTGTGACGATGCCCGAGAAACGACACGCAGAGATAGTCGGCGGCGGCTTTGCGGGCCTGGCGGCGGCCGGCGCACTCGCGCAAAAGGGCTGGAGCGTTCGGTTGCACGAGCGCTCGCCTGAATTGCGTCCGACCGGAGCGGGCATCTATATCTACGAGAATGGACTGCGGGTGCTCGAGAAGCTCGGCGCCTATGACGAGGCGGTGAAGGGCGCCCCCTTCGCCCATACCCGCGAGATGCGCGACGAGCAGAACCGCGTGCTGTCGGTACATCGCTGGGATCCCTCCAAGCGCGTGTTCAGCATCGTGCGCCAGCGCGTGATTACCGCGCTTGCGGATCAGGCCCGCAAGAACGGCGTGGAAATCGTGCTGAACTCCGAAGGTGTGTCCGCAACGCCGGAAGGCGAATTGCTGATGTCCGACGGCCAGCGTTTGAAGGCCGATCTGGTCGTCGCCGCCGACGGCACCAATTCCAAGATTCGCGATTCACTCAATCTCGTCGCCAAGCGCCGCTATTTGCCGGATGGCGCGATCCGCATCCTGATCGACAAGACCCCCGAGGAGATGGCTTCCGGCGACGGCGGCACCACGATCGAGAACTGGTCCGGCAGCCGGCGCATCCTCTATACGCCGGTGAGCGAGACCGAAGTCTATATCGCGCTCACCATGCTGCATTCAGACGAGGCGGGCCGCCGTGTCCCGATCGACCGGGCGACCTGGAAGCAATCGTTTCCGCATCTGTCCGATCTGATCGATCGCTTCGTCGATAACGGGCATTATGGGCGCTTCGAATATACGCGGTTGAAATCCTGGTCGGCCGGGCGCGTAGTTGTTCTTGGTGATGCCGCGCACGCGCTGCCGCCGAATATCGGGCAGGGCGCCGGCTGCTCGATGATGAACGGGCTGTCGCTCGCCTATTACCTCGATCGCGAGAAAGATATGGCGACGGCACTCAAGACTTGGGAAACCAACGAGCGGCCGATGACCGAGCACACCCAGCGCATTTCGGTGTTCCTCGGATTACCAACCACCTGGCCGACGCCGCTGCGCCGCGGATTTCTCACACTCGCCGGCAAGTCGAAATGGATGGTCGCCCAGCGCACCAAGACCGCGCGACACGTGCCGACGGGGACCTAAGTCATGCGTTGACCGCGCGGCTGGTCCACGCGATCCGTACAAACTATTTTTCCGAGGGACTTTAAAAGGACCATCGGGTTTGACTGCGTATCAAGAAACATCAAGGGAAAAAGGGCCAAGATCGGAATGCAATCCAGCGTGAGGGTGTTTGAATATTTTCCGGACAATTATTCCTGGAACATGGCCGTTCTGATGACGGCGCAAGTCGGCGGGGAAATGTCGGAGATCGAAGAGGCCTGCCGGCCGCTTCGCGACGAAGCGCCGAAGGGGACATCGGCCAAGGAGAGACAAGTTCAGTGGTGGGAATCCTGGTGCAAGCTTGCCGACCGCGTACGCGGTCTCGCAGATCGGGATCGCTCCAACGGACATAACAGAAGCGCCGCCCGGAAATATCATCGCGCCTGCCTGTATTACATGGCGGCTGAACGCCAGATTAGTCATCGCGATCCGCGCAAGATGCAAAGCTACAACGCGATGATGGATGCCTTCCGGCTCAGCATGACGCTGTCGGGCAATCCGGTTCAGTTCGTCGAGGTGCCTTACGAAAGCACAGCCTTGCCGGCGCTCTATGTCGCGCCGCCGACGGCAGAGCCCGGCGCCTGCATGATCGTGTTCGACGGCTTCGACGTCTCGAAGGAATGGGCGTTTCTATCCGACCTGACTTCGGAATTGAGTGCGCGTAATATCGGCTGCCTGCATGTCGATCATCCAGGCGTCGGTGTGGCGCTCAGAAAGCTCAAGCTGCCGGCGATAGCGGATATGGAGCGCGCGGCAAGTGCCTGCGTCGACTGGCTTTCGCCGCGGCCCGAGGTCGATCCGAAGAGAATCGGCATCATCGCTCCCAGTCTCGGCGGCTATTATGCATTCCGATCGGCGGCCTTCGAGCCCCGTCTTGCCTGCGCGGTGGCCCATGGCGCGCGCTGGGATAACGACGGATCGCATGGCCGCATACTCCGCAACCCCGGTGCGGCCCGTTCGATCGCCGACTGGCTCGATCACGCCATGTGGTATTACGGCACGAGCACAGAGGAGGAGACGGCCAAAGCCATTGCCGCCATGACTCTTGAAGGCGGGATTGCCGAACGCATTCGATGTCCGGTTCTGGTCGCCCATGGCGCAAACGATCGTCAGGTGCCTCTCGAACAGGCCACCACGATGGTGGAGCGCGCGATCAACAGCCCGCGACGCGATCTGCGGATTTTCGATGCGTCGGAGGGTGGAATTGAGCATTGCGGCGTGGACAACATGTCGATCCAGATCGACTACATGACCGACTGGATCGCGGAGGTGCTCGCTCCATCCCGCTGACATCCGCTGGAAAAAATCGAAATGAGGAGGAGTTGATGAGAGCCGTAGCAGCGGGATTGGTGCTTATTGTCGGTGCAACATTGGCTACGCCGGCGCCAGCGCAGAGCGATTATCCGAAAGCGACGATTCGGTTCGTCAACGCGTCCAGCGCCGGCGGCGTGAGCGATATCTTTGGACGTTCGCTGGCCGAGGAATTAAGCAAGAGCCTGAAACAGCCGGTGATCATCGAAAACCGCCCCGGCGGAGGCTTCAATATTGCGACGCGGGCCTGCGCCGACGCGGAGCCGGATGGCTACACATTTTGCGTGCTGCCTGGCGAGCCGGTGATCTTCAACCCCTATTTGTTCAAGAGCCTGCCCTACGATCCCGACAAAAGCATTGAACCGGTGATGACACTGTTCTTCATGCCGCAAATTCTGGCGATCAATTCCGACTTGAACGTCCAGTCGGTCGACGACCTGATCAAGCTCTCGAAGTCGAAGCCCCGTACGATGAGCTATGCCTCGCCCGGCGTCGCGCATACCGCTTTCGTCGAAACCTTCGTCAACAAGCAGAAGGGCGGCGACGTGGTGAAGGTTCCGTTTCGCGGCGGCGGCGATGCGGTCAACGGTATGCTGACTGGCACAACCCCCGTCGCTTTCATCAGCGTGGGCAATCTCCAGGCGCTGCTGGAGGCCAAGAAGGTGACCGGCCTTGTCATCGACGGCGAGCGGCGGCTCCCAAGCTTGCCGGACGTCCCCACTGCAGCGGAACTTGGTTACAGCGGATATCTTGGCAGGCCATTCTTCGCATTGTTTGCCCCTGCGAAAACGCCGCAGCCGATCGTCGACAGAGTACGCAGCGAGATCGCTAAAATCGTTTCCGATCCAGCTTTTATGAAGCGCAATGTGGTTGATCGGGGTCTCGCTCCCGCCGCGGCAACCGCAGAAGAGTTGCGCGAACAGATTGCCGAAGGTCGAAAATCGGCCGAAAAATTGGTGTCTGAAGCCGGCCTGACAGCTAACTGATCCTCGCTGGCTCCGGCATCGCGTTGCCGGAGCCGAGCCGCGCGGCTACTTCGCCAACTGCATCTCAGCAGCATCTGGCTCCTTTGCGGTGTAGCTCTCGGTGCCGACCCAGCCGTGCTTCGAGATATCGAACACGACGCCGTCGTGATCCTTGAACTTGCGTTCGAAATTGCCATGCTTGTCGTCGCCGAAATCGAAAAAGAAAGCTCCACCCGCCTGGTCGATGCGGCTTTCGGTGGATTTCAGGTCCACAACCTGGAAGCCGCAATGATTGGCGCCGGATTTGATGTCAGGCTTGTTGAGACAGAGCAGCGCAAAATTGGTGACGCCGTCGGTCAGATAAATGGCCGAGCCCATTGGCTGATGGTCGTAACCGAGATGCTTCAGGCCGAACACGGCCTGATAGAATGCTGCTGATTTTTCAAGGTCGCGGACCGTCACTGCGAAATGCTTGATCCGGCCGGACAATTGCTCCGGCTTGACCAGCACCTCGTCCAGAAAAGCATGTTTGGGATCGGCCTTGATCTTGCGGCTGTCCGTACCGACCCAGCCATTCTCGGAAATGTCGAAGATGATGCCCTCGGGGTCCTTGAACTTGCGCTCGAAATTGCCTTTGCGCTCGTCGCCGAGGTCGAAAAAGAACTTCCCGCCATTGGCTTCGATCAGCGCCTGCGTCTCCTTCATGTTCTCGACCTGGAAGCCGAAATGGTTGGCGCCGATCTGGCCTTTCGGATCGTCGCCGAAATCGTGCCCTTGGGAACCAATGAAATTCAACAACGCAAGATTGATGGTGCCGTCGCCCATATAGACAGCCGAACCGATCGACAGATCCTCACGACCGTGCCGCTTCAGTCCGAACACATCGCCATAGAATTTCGACGCTTTGTCCAGGTCGCTCACGCAGACAGCAAAATGGCGCAGCCGGGGCATGGGATATCTCCGCATGAATTGAGGTTGTTGGCGATATTATAAGCCGTCTTTGGAAAGGAAGCATCCCTTCCCGGTGAGGCATTGATATGTCTCAAGCGGGGACCGGACCTGTGCAAGCAGGAAAAAATGCTCAGATCGTGAGCGGCCGGGTCTGCTGTTCGATCAGGCGCACGAGGCTCAATGCGGTCAGTTCCGAGGATTTCGGGTTGGTCGCGAGCGGGTTGTTTTCGAGCGTGATGCTCATGCGGCCGAAGCCTCCTTCCGCTGTAATGCGATGGCCGTTCAGCCGAGCCGCGGGATCGGCAACCAGTTCGACCCGGGTCTTGTCGAGCCCGATGCCGGCGAGCGACGTGACCACCGTGGCGTTGGCATTCTGCGGATATTGGCTCGCAGCCTCCCGCGCGGTGCCGGTGAAGAAGATTGTGCGTTCTTTCAGCGCGTCGAGGTCGAGCAGTTTTTCGGCCGGCGTGCCTTTCCAGGCGACCGGCGGTTTCACGATCTGGTGGGTCACGCTGCCGAGCCCAAGCGTCGCAGCGCTTGCGATGGCGTCGATCCCGCCGATCGCGCCGGAAGGCAGCATGACGCGGCTGCCATGTTTCTCGGCGATGGCGACAAGTCGCGGCAGCAGCGCATCATCGACGAAGGCGCTGGTGGAGGCGATGATCATGCACGCAGACGCCGCGAGCGCTGTTGGCGCCCAGGCATCGATCGCGGCGCGTCCCGCCGCCTCGACCACCAGATCGGGCTTGAGTGCCGCGAGTTCTGCGGGGGAAGCCAGGAAACTCACGCCTTGCGGAATCCGCGCGCGTTCCGCCGGGTCGTCCCTGGTAGCGACGCCCACGATCTCCACCGCCGCGCCCCGTGTCTTCAACAGGTCGCCGACGCGGCTGTTGATTGCGCCATAGCCGATAAACACAACCCGCAATTTGCGAGACATACGTCGATTACTCCGCGGCCTCCGTCAGTCCGGCAGGCGGGGTCATGCGCTGCAGGATCGAATCGATGCGATCATGCCACGCCTTCCAGGGCGCCTCCCGGTAATTGTGATTGCGTACCACGAAGGACGCGCCCGGAAAGAACTTCTCGTATTGCAGATGCCGCCCGCCGAGTTCGGAGCCGACAATGTCCCAGGCCAGCCGGAACAGTTTCATGCGCTCGAGTGCGCTCATATGCGGTGTCTGCCAGTAAGTTTTGAATTGCGGCGCGAGCTCCGGATCTTCCAGCACCGAACCGTCAGCCGGCATTTGCAGCATGCCGCCGCCGCACAATTCGCGCAACGTATCGATCACCATCGAGTAATTCTCCACGCCCCAGTTCAGCGCGGCATACATCATGCGGCGATTGAACGTGACATAGCCTTTCACCGGCCATTCCTCGGCCGCCTCGATCTGGCCTGCGACCAGCGCCTCCAATAATGCTTCGAGCGCCGCCAGCCGGCCGAGCGTCTCACGCACCGCCGGCACTTCGGCCGCGCCATTGGCCTGCGCGATCCGGCTCGCAAGACCGGTGAGGAACTGCATCTTCACCACCAACCGAACGTTGGAATGGTGGTTGCCATAGGAATGTGCGGCGGTTTCGATATAAAGCCCGCGCGACAAGGCGGGATCGTTGTGCACGAACACGCGCTCCCACGGCACCTTGACGTTGTCGAACATCACCATCGCATCGGCCTCGTCGAAACGGAAGGTGAGCGGTGCCTCGAATTCGGACACGGCGGATGGCGCGAATGGCTTGCGCGACCATAGCGACACGCCTCGGGTATTGCAGGGGACGGCAAAGGTGATGGATTCCGCCTTGGCCTCGGGAGAGAGCGGCAGGATATTGCCGATCCAGATTTCGTCGGCGAGCGCGGAGCCAGTCGCCAGCATCTTCATGCCGGAAATCACGACACCGTCGTCCTCTTCGCGGATCACGCGACAGGCAGGATTAGGCAGGTTCTTCTTCTGGAAGAAATCCGGATCACGCGACGCTTGGGGTGAGACGATGGCGTGCGCGGCGAAGATGTCATTGTCGCGCATGAACTTGTAATAGTTGCGCACATTGTCGGCATATTTTCCGAACAATTCCGGCTTCAGATTCATGCCGGTGACGAAGCTCGCGATGTAATCCGGCGAGCGGCCAAGCAGCCCGAAATTGGGTTCCGCCAGCACCCGGTGCGCGTTCGAGCGTTGCGCAAGCTGCTCCTTGGTCTTCGCCTTCATGTAGTAGATCGATTGGCGGTCGCCGTCTTCTTCATAGGTGAGGACGTCGCGTTGTGCCGGATCGCGCTTCAGGTCGAAGAAATCAGCAAAGGCGCGAGCGGTGTTGCGGAAGGCGGGGTGGTTTGCCACGTCCTGCACGCGCTCGCGTCCGATATAGACCACGCGGCCGTCATTCAGCGATTGAAGATAATCCTTGCCGGATTTGAGCATGGCTTTGGTTCCCAAGAGGGCGACACGAGCACGATTTGCCCTTATCTGATCGCCAGCACCCGCTTTGCGCTAGCCGAAAGGCGCACGACTTGGGCATGACATGTCCGAAATCCGCAGGCATGATCGGCGCAGAGGATCAGCCCATGCCTTACGACATCGGAAACCTTCGCGATCTCGACCGGCTGCTGCCGGCGACCTGCACCACCCGGCCGGATATTGCGCGTTCGCATCTGGCTGCGATCTTCGCCGATCATGATTTGCGGCTCTCGGCCGGGAGTGTCGAGTTCAGCCATGGGCAGGCCAAGCTCTGCGACGCTGCAATCGGCTTGCTCCGCTACGGCACGGAGGTGGAGGTGGTGGCGCCGGCGCTGGATTTTTATATTGCGCAGTTCACGCTCGACGGCGAGGTGGCGTTTCATACTGAGCGTTTTGAGACGTTGCTGAAACCCGGCACCTTGTTCGTGATGAATCCGGGATTGCGTTATCGCAAGACCTGGAGCCGGGACGCGCAGCAATTGATGATCAAGATTCCGCGCCAGCGGCTCTCGGCCCATGCGGGACGGCCGGTTCGCTTTGCACACATTCCGGCAAGGATCGGGGAGGCGGAGGGGCTGGTTGGACTGGTAGCGCATATCTGCCGGGACCTTGCGAACGAGCGGGGCCTGAGCGCGCATGCCGGACTTCGGCGCGAGATGGAGGATTTGCTGCTGTCGGGATTGATTGCGACGCAGAAGAGTGTCGCAGGCGACGATTACGAGCCCAACTATCTCCGACGTGCCGAAGCGCATATCCGCTCGCAGTTTGGCCGCAGCGTCGGAATTTCCGAGCTGGTCGCCGTTGCCGGTGTCAGCGAGCGGACCTTGCAGCAGGCATTCCGGCGCTATCGCGATTGCACTCCGTTGGAGCTTTCACGCGACATCCGTCTCGACGCTGCGCGTGCAGCGATGTTGTCCGGTGCCGGTGCCTGCGTCACCGAAATTGCGCTAGAATTCGGCTTCCAGCACTTTGGCCGCTTTGCGCAGAGTTATGCGGCGCGCTTTGGCGAGAAGCCGTCGGCGACCGTGAAGCGGCGGGCGAGGCATTAGCCCTTCGCCGGGCGGCCCGGATTGATGTGCCCGCACGTCTTGCAATGCTGGTTTTCCGGGTCGCTGTAATAGGCGTCGAATACCGGCGGCATGTCTCGCTCGAGGATTTCGATCGACACCGTCTTTTCGAACAATACGTTGTTGCACTGCTCGCAATACCAGCGATGGGTATCCATCATGCCGTTCTTGCGGATGCGCTCGACGATCAGCCCTACCGTGTCGGGGCCGCGCATTGGCGCATGCGGCACGTTGGCAGGCAGCAAATAGATTGAGCCCTCGGACAGAATCACGTCATGCGGCTTGTCCTCATGCTGAATGCGGACTTTCACCGTGCCCTTGAGCTGGAAGAAGAATTCCTCAGTCGGATTGACGTGATAGTCGGTGCGGGCATTCGGCCCGCCAACTACCGTGATCATGAAATCGTCTGCCCGGAAGATGGTCTTCGCGCTGACTGGTGGTTTCAGCTTGTCGGGATTTTCCGCAATCCACTTCATCAGGTTGAATGAGGTGGGGCCTGTGGAAGTCTCGGACTTCTGCGCGGTTGCTGCCTGTGCCATTGGAAAACTCCTTTAAGCCGCCTTGTCGGATGAACCCGGGACGTGATCGATCGGGTCCCAGCCGGTCTTCTCGCCAAGACCGAACTGATCCGCCCAGTCCAGCGTGTGCTGGTCGAGATCTGTGTGCAAGGTGTCGTTCAACCGGTTCTGCCAGCCGAACAGCGCGATTACGGCGGTCATCTCCACGATCTGCGGCGTCGAATAATACTTCTTCACGCGCGCGAAAATTTCATCCGTCACCGCATTTGGCACCACCGAGGCGCCGCGGGCATAGTCGAAGGCGGCGCGTTCGGCATCGGTGAAGAGCGGCGAGGTCTCGTAATCCCAGATCGCGTTCAGCTTCTCGTCGGTGATGCCCCAGCGCGATGCGCTCGAGATATTATGGGCCTGACAAAACTGGCAGCCGGCGGTGCGGCTCGAAATATAGGCGACCAGGAAGCGGAAGCCGCGATCGAGCGTGCCTTCGTCGCGGATCACCGCCTTGGACAGGTCCATCAGCGCCTTGAGGATCGGCGGCCGGTGCGCGAGCAGGAGATAGCTATTTGGGATATAGCCGTTCGACTGTTCGATAACGTCGAAGCGTTCCTTGAATTCTTCCGGCAGGGTGGTGCGATCGGCCTTTTCGATGCGGGCCATGCAAGGTCTCCGGGTTCTGGCGCAGCGTGCCATCACACCGCGCCTGCATTCATTCTGCAAGACGACAAAATATTATTGATTGATAGGTTTCAAATATAGATCATTTGTGCGTCACCCGCGCGATAGCCACGCGGGTGAACTTCCGCAACACCCGGGAGAAGCCTTCGGCCGCCGGAGACAGCGAGCGGCTTTCCGCGCGGATCAGATAGACGTTGCGCATCACCTGCGGCTCGACGAGCGGCCGCGATACAATCTCGCGGTTGCGCGCGAACGACCAGATATAGGCCGGCAGCACGGCGGCGCCGAGACCTGCCTCCACCAGCATGATCGCAGTGGTCATCTGCGAGACCTCGTAAAGCGGCTTGCCGGAGGGAAGGCCCGCGGCATCGAGGTGCCGGTCGATCAGCGCGCGCACGCTCGAATCGCGGGTCAGCATCACGAGCTTGTGGCCGTCGAGATCGCGCCAGCGCACCCGTTTGAGTTTCGTAAGCGGGGAGGACGGAGCGCAGAACACGGCGAGCGCGTCCTGCGCCAGCACCTCGCGGTGAATGCCGTCGACGCGATCGTCGAAAGTGCCGATCGCGCAATCGGCTTCACCAGAGCGGAGCTTTTCCAGGATTTGGTCGTTGCGCGCATCGATCAGCCCGACGTCGATGCCGGGGAAGGCTTTGTTGTATTCGGCGATGGCGGCGGGAACGATCATGGCCGCGAGCAGAGGAGGGGCTGCGACTATGATGCGGCCACGCTTGCGCTCTGAGAGATCGCGCGCGTTGCGCACGGCAAGGTCGAGATCGGCCAGGAGTTTGTCGGCCGATTGCAGGAATTCGCGGCCGGCGCCGGTCAGTTCGACGCGGCGCGTCGTGCGGTCGAACAGCTTCAGATTCAATTCGCGTTCCAGTTCGCGGATCGAAAGCGAAAGCGCAGGCTGTGCGAGATTGAGCCGCTCGGCGGCGCGGGTAAAGGAGCCGAATTCGGCGACGGTGCGGAAGGCCTGGATCTGGCGAAGCGTGATATTCATAACAAGAGCATATCAATAGATAATATAATGTCATCTTGTAGAATGAATACGGCAGGGTGAAATTGACATTCCGAACCGCCCAGCGAGGGCGGCGAAATATCGGATTTTTGAGCCTTTTTGGGCATGGACCGCACCCGCGACCAAGTTCTCCGGACGCAATGGATCGGCCGGCGGCTTCGCCGGTTCGAGGATGCCGCTTTGATCACCGGCAAGGGCGTATTCGTCGACGATCTGCGAATGCCGGAAATGCTGTGGATCGAGTTTGCCCGCAGCAATCATCCGCGCGGGCGGCTTGTCAGCCTGAACACGACAGATGCCGAAAATGTGCCCGGCGTGGTGGCGGTGCTGAAAGCGGAGGCCCCCGGAACGCTCGGACATGCCGCGGTCAATCGCGTGTTGCCGGACATGCGGCTGTTGCCGTTTCCGCTTTTGCCTGCGAGCGAGATCAACGCCGTCGGCCAGCCGATCGCTGCTGTGGTCGCAACACGTGCGTCGGCTGCGGCCGATGCGGCAGCGCTGATCGAGGCGGAGATCGAGCCGCTGCCGCAATGGGAGAACGAAGAGCCGATTTACCGCCATCGCTGGAACGCGGGCGATACAGACCTGGCCTTTGCCTCCGCCGCGCACGTCGCGCGCGTCAGCATCGCCTATGAGCGGGTGGCACCCGCGCCGCTCGAGCCACGAACGGCGATGGCGTCCTGGGATGAAGGCAAGCAGATGCTCAACGTGTGGCTTTCGACTCAGACGCCGCACCGGGCGCGCCAGGACCTCGCGATTATTCTCGGCATCTCGGAGAAAAAGATTCGCGTCGTCGCGCCAGATGTCGGCGGCGCCTTCGGCGGCAAGGCTTCGCTCTATCCCGAAGACGCGCTGGTGGCGCTTGCGGCGTTGCGGCTGAAGCGGCCGGTGAAATGGCGCGGCTCGCGCTCGGAAGATTTTCTCGCAGCAACGCAGGGCCGCGGTGCGAACCTTGAGGGCGAGCTTGCCGTGGATGCCAATGGCAAATTCCTGGGTCTGCGCGCCACGCTCGATTATCCGCTCGGGCATTGGCTGCCCTACAGCGCCGGCGTTCCTGGAAAGAACGCGGCGCGATGTCTTCCCGGCCCCTATGTCTGCCCGAACGTCGATATCGCGCTGGAAGGCCGGCCGCGCAATACGGCGGCTGTTGGCATCTATCGCGGCGCCGGCCGGCCGGAGGCTGCGATGCTGATGGAGCGGCTCGCCGATGAGGCGGCGCGTCTCACCGGCATCGATCCGGTCGACATTCGTCGCCGCAATCTTGTTGCGTCGGATGCTTTTCCGTGGCGCACGCCGACTGGCGAGCGGCTCGATTCCGGTGACTATGTTCGTTTGCTCGACGAGGCAAGCGAACGAGCAGGCTATGATCTGCAGGTCCTGCGGGACGACGTTCGTCTTACCGGAACTGGTGTTGCCGTTTATACCGAGCCTTGTGGTCACGGCTGGGAAAGCGCGGAAGTCCGTATCCTGCGCGACGGTCGGATTGTTGCAGCAACGGGTTCGAGCGCGCAGGGGCAGGGGCGGGTCACTTCCTACCGGCAGATCGTTGCCGATGTGTTGCGACAGAAACCACAAACCATTTTGATCGATCACGGCGACACCGCGACCTGTCCGCCAGGAATCGGCGCCCTTGCCAGCCGCTCCACGGCCATCGGTGGCAGCGCGCTGTGTCAGGCAGCGGAGCAGTTTCGTGAGAAGGCGCGACAGTGTGCGGCGCGTTTGCTGCAGGCGGCACCAGATCAGGTCGAACTCACGGAAGCCGGCTTCGAGATACGCCATTCGGTACGCCGCGCGTTGGCGTGGCATCAGCTTGCGCGGATCGCTTTTGCGGACAGCGAGATCGTCGGCGAGTTCGGCGAGGGACTTCGCACCCGTGTCGTGTACGAGGCAGAAGGCGAGGCCTGGGCCAGCGGCTGCTGCATCGCGAATGTGTCGATCGAACGCGACACCGGAGAATTGGCCGTCGAGCGGATCGTCTGGGTCGACGATGCCGGCACCGTCATCAACCCGACGCTGGTCGAGGGCCAGATGATCGGCGGGCTGATGCAGGGGCTCGGCGAAGCGACCCTGGAGCGGATCGTCTATGATGAGGATGGGCAGCTCGTGACCGCCTCCTTCATGGACTATGCCATGCCGCGCGCAGTACATTTGCCGGAGCTTCAGCTCGGCAAGATCGAGACGCCGAGCCCGTTCAATCATCTGGGTGCCAAGGGAGTGGGAGAGGCCGGCTGCGTCGGGGTCCCGGCCGCAATCGTGAACGCGGCGGTTAACGCGCTGAAAGGTTTTGGCGTGACACATCTGGATATGCCGCTGACCAGTGAAAAAATCTGGAAAGCCATGCAGAACGGAATTTGAGGACTTGAGGAAAGGAACGAGAGCGATGAAATATGGCAGGAAAGATGCGAAGGCCTATTCGCGTGAAAACATGAAAGGCGTATGGGCAGCGGCGCTCACGCCGTTCACGCAAGACTTCAAAATCGACGAGAAGGGCTTTGCCGGAAATCTGGCGCACTGGAAGAACGACCTTGGCGTCGACGGCGTGTTTATCGCCGGCAAGCAGGGCGAATTTTTCTCGATGTCCGTGCCCGAGCGCAAGCGCACGTTCGAGATCGCGGTCGAGACTGCGAAGAAATCCGGCTTGCAGACCATCATGTCCTGCTCCGACCAGAACATGGACGTGGTCATCGATCTTGCGAAACATGCCGAGGCGATCGGCGCCGATTACATCGTGGTGCACGCGCCGGTACTGCATTTTTTCAAGGCGCAGGATCAAACGCTTTATGAGTATTACAAATATATCGGCGAGCAGGTGAATATCGGCATCGCGATGTGGAGCCATCCTGACTCCGGCTATCTGATGAGCCCGGAATTGTGCAATCGAATTGCCGACCTGCCGACCGTGGTCGCGATCAAATATAGTGTCCCACGCGAGATGTATGCGAAGCTCACGCAGATGGCGGGCGACAGGATCCTGGTCTCGACCGCGTCGGAGGAAGAGTGGCTCGACAATATCGTCGAACTCGGCTGGAAGCTTTATCTCTGCTCCAACCCGCCCTATCTGTTCCAGACAGCAGTCGACAAGCGGATACGTGAATATACCGATCTTGCTTTCAAGGGCGACGTCGCTGCCGCGCGCAAGTTGCGTGACAGCCTTAATCCGGTGCGAGAAGCCTTCAGGAAGACGCGGCCGGCCGAGAAGCCGCATGCGCATGCCAAATATTGGCAGGAATTGCTGGGTCAGGCCGCGGGTCCGGTGCGCCGTCCGATGCTCGAACTGACGGACGCGGAGAAGGCCGCCGTGCGGACCACGCTCGCCGGTTGTGGCTTGAAACTTGCTAGCACGGTCAAGTCTTCCGCGGCGTGATCGTTCTTGCGCTGAAGATTGCTACAAAAGGCTTAGACGATGATGATGAAATCGAAAGTGATTGCGTGTGTTGCGCTGCTCGCCACGGCCGCGTGCGGCGTAGCGCACGCCCAACAGCAACCGGTCAAGATCGGTTTCATAACCACCCTGTCGGGACCGGGCGGATATCTCGGACAGGACATCCGGGATGCGTTTAAGCTTGCAATCGATGCTGAGGGCGGCAGGCTCGGCGGAGTTCCGGTTCAATTGCTGATCGAAGATGACGGATTGAAGCCGGGACAGGCCAAGCAGATCGCGGAGCGGTTCGCGAAATCGGAGGGCGTCAAGCTTTTCACGGGAATTGTATTCTCCAATGTTGCGAGCGCGGTGGTGCCGGACATCGTCGACAACGGAGGCATATTCGTCAGCGCGAATGCAGGCCCGTCCAACCTGGCGGGCAAGGAATGCCATAAGAACTATTTTGTAATGTCTTGGCTCACCGACACGATGCAGGGAAGTGCGGGCCAGAACGCCAATTCGCTGGGCTACAAGCGCGCCTTCGTACTCGCTCCGAATTATGTGGCCGGCAAGGATGCGATCGAAGGCTTCAAACGCTTCTTTAAGGGCGAGGTGATCGGCGAAGTCTATACGCGCCTTGATCAAACCGATTACGCCCCCGAGATGGCGCAGATCCGCGCTGCGAAGCCCGACGTGGTATTCCACTTCCATCCAGGCGGACTTGGGATCGCGTTCACTCGCCAGTATCAGCAGGCCGGTCTCCTCGGCACCATTCCGATGGTGCTTGCCGAACCGTCGATGGATCATTCGTTGCTGAAGGTGATCGGAGACGCAGCTCTCGGAATCGACGTGTCCGGTGCCTGGAACACCGATTTCGATAATCCTACCAACAAGTCTTTCGTCGAAAACTTCACCAAGGCCTATGGCCGTACGCCGACCATGTATGCAGCCCAGGGCTACGACACGGCGATGGCCATCGGTTCGGCGCTCAAAGCGGTCGGCGGGAAGATCGACGATGCGGATGCATTTCGCGCGGCGATGCTGAAAGCGGATTTCCAGACGACAAGAGGCGCCTTCAAGTTCGGCAAGAACCAGCATCCGGTTCAAGACTGGTACGCGATGAAGGTCGAAAAGGATGCTGCCGGCAATGTGATCCTGCGGACGCGAGAGAAAATCCTGACGAATTATGGCGATCCTTACGCCGCGGACTGCAAACTGTAATGGTTACGCTTGACGACGATGTGGCTGTTGAGGGCGATCGTCTGCGGATGGGTACGATCAGCGTCTCGCGCGTCGCCGACATGGAGGGCGTCGCTTGGCCGGTCGCCGCCGTTTTTCGCGACGCGCCGTCTGATTTGTTGCGATCCGCCGCTTTGCGTTATCCAGCTTGCGCGGATCCCGAGGCCGGCAAGCTGATGCTGGATTTCTCGTCCTACATTGTCGATATGCCAGGCTGTCTGGTCCTGATCGATTGCGGCATCGGCAATGGCAAGGAGCGTCCCGACCGACCGCTCTGGCACCGTCGTAATGGTGATTTCCTGGCGCGTCTCCTCGCGCTCGGACATCCACCGGAAGATTTCGATATCGTCATTAACACCCATCTGCACGCCGATCACGTCGGATGGAATACGATTGCGGACGGGAGCGGGTGGAAACTCGCTTTCCCGAATGCGCGCTATATCGTGCCGCGGATCGAACTCGACCATATCCGGTCGCTCGCACGCAGCGGGCCGGAAGATCATGTGCTGCACGGTGCCTATCTCGACAGTGTAAAGCCCGTGATCGAAGCGGGCGCCTATGAGGCGGTCGAGCTTCCTTGCGAGATCGCGCCTGGACTTCGCCTTGAGCCTGCGCCCGGCCACACGGCTGGCATGGCGGTGGTGCGGCTCGACCTTGGCGGGCGCGACATGATGTTCCTGGCCGACGTACTGCACTCTCCGCTACAGCTTGCGACGCCGGACCTGACGTCGAATTTCTGCGCCGATCCGGCGCAGGCGCGCGCGACGCGCCGCCATCTGCTGGAGACCTGCGCGAACAGCGAGACGATCGTCGCAACCTATCATTTTCCGCCGCCGGCCTTCGGCCGGATCGAAAGTTCAGGTGCAGGCTATCGGTTCGAGCCTGTATCCTGACCGCGAATATGTTGCAACTGGAGGATGTTAAAGTGAGAACAATCAAGTTTGGTCTGGCGCTGGCGCTGGCGGTGTCGGCGCTGATGGCGACCGCAGCCGCGGCGCAGCAGCCGGTGAAGATCGGCTTTATCACCACGCTGTCGGGTCCCGGCGGCTATATCGGTGCCGACGCGCGCGACGCGATGCAGCTTGCAATCGACATGGAAGGTGGAAAGCTCGGCGGCGTCCCGGTCCAACTCGTGGTCGAAGACGACGGTCTAAAGCCAGGTCAAGGCAAGCAGATCGCCGACAAGATGATGAAGACCGACGGCATCAAGCTGTTCACCGGCATCATCTTCTCGAATGTTGTCGGCGCTACCGTGCCCGACATCCTGGATGGCGGCGGAATTTATGTGAGCCCGAATGCCGGTCCTTCCAATTTCGCCGGCAAGGAGTGCCACAAGAACTACTTCGTCGTGTCCTGGCAAAACGACACTTTGCATGAGAGTGCCGGGCAGAACGCCACCAATCTCGGTTACAAGAAGGCCTTCATCCTGGCGCCGAACTATCAGGCCGGCAAAGATGCGCTCGCGGGCTTCAAGCGCTTCTTCAAGGGCGAGATCATCGGTGAAACCTACACGCGCCTGGATCAGACTGATTATGCGCCGGAAATGGCGCAGATCCGCGCCGCGAAGCCTGACGTCGTCTTCCACTTCCATCCGGGCGGTCTCGGCATCGCGTTTGCGCGGCAATATCAACAGGCTGGATTGCTCGGCGCCATTCCACTGGTGGTCGCGGCGCCTTCTGTTGACGTGAACATCGTCAAGGCGGTTGGGGAGGCTGCGATCGGTACCAACGGCTCCACGCACTGGAATACGGATTTTGACAATCCCGCGAACAAGAAATTCATGGACGCGTGGATGAAAAAGTACAACCGGTTGCCGACCTATTATGCCGGCCAGGCTTACGACACCGCACTTGCGATTGGTGCCGCGTTGAAGGCCGTGAACGGAGATCTGAGCGACACCGAGAAATTCCGCCAGGCGATGCTGAAGGCCGACTTCGAGGCGGTCCGCGGCAAGTTCAAGTTCGGTCCGAACCAGCATCCGATCCAGGACTGGTACGCGACCAAGGTGGAAAAGGACGCAAGCGGAAATGTGGTGATCAAGACCCAAGGCAAGGTCATGACCGACCAGGGCGACGCTTACTCCAAGGACTGCAAGCTTTAGAAAATGAAATACATCCTGCGGGTCCCTCAGATCCGCAGGATGTCATCTGTCTTCATGGGCTGCGCCAACACCTTTCGGAAGGTGGTGCGCAGCCATTTGCTGCCGGGATCGTCGTTGAACCGTTCGTGCCAGAATTGGCGCATGGTGATTTGCGGCAGGGGCAGGGGATGATTGTAGATTCGGATATCGGCAATCTGACGCATCAGTTTCCCAAGCGGGCGCGGAACTGTCGCGAGCATGTCGCTGGAAGCGACGATCATGGGAAGCGCCAAAAAATGCGGGACGCGCGCGCCGATTTGCCGGTCGAGGCCGGACTTGCGTAGTGTTCTTTCCACGATGTCGTGGCCAGTGCCCTGAGCTTCGGCGATCGCGTGACGCGAACTGCGGAATATCTGCTTCGTCACCTGCCGGCGAATCGTTGAATGCCTCGCACTTGCGAGACACGCATAATCCGACATGAACAGCATCTGCTGCATCAGGCCACTTCGCAACGAAGGGATGTAACCGATCGCGAGGTCGACGTCGCCCGAGCGCAGCGCTGGCACAATGGCGTCGGTCGGAAGCTGGATGGTGCGAAAGCTCACGCCCGGCGCCGTGCGCCGGCAGGCTTCGAGCAGTCGCGGCAGGATTATTGCCTCGGCGATGTCGGTCATCAGGATTGTGAACAGTCGCTGCGCGATAGCCGGATCGAACTCGTTCCTGAAATTCAGGGTGCGGTCGAAGGCGGCGATGCCTTCGCTGACATGTGCGGAGATTTGCTCCGCGAACGGCGTCGGGATCACGCCGCCCGCGGCGCGCACGAAAAGCTCGTCGTCGAAGATATGACGCAAACGCCGGAGCGCGTTGCTGACGGTCGGTTGTGGCAGCCCAAGCGCGGTGGCGGCTTTCGATACGGCCCGATGGCGTCGTACGGCCTCGAACACGATCAGCAGGTTGAGGTCAATGCCTTTAGTATTCATGCAGTGAATACTAATAATTCAAATATAAGTAATAGGCAAAGCGATGGCCTGCGGGCAAGCAGGTCGCATGGTCCAAATCGAATTCACCAATGGCTCCGAGCGGTTGCGCTCCGAGTTTTTCCCCGGGGCGGGCGCTTGGCCGTCCCCCGCTGTGCTTCTGTTCCCGGCGATCGCGGGGGTCAACGATTACATCCGGCGTGTCGGTACGAGGCTCGCAGCCGCGGGCTATTCCACGCAAATCCTCGATTATTACGCCCGCGAGGGAAGTGCGCCGGATGTCTCCACTCCCGAGAAGATCGGGACGGCGGTTCAGTCGTTGCCGGACATGCGGGTGCTTTCGGATGCAAAGGCAGCAATTGGCGCTTTGCGAAACCGGCCGGATGTCGACGCGGATCGGGTCGCGACACTCGGCTTTTGCATCGGCGGCACCTACGCTTATCTCACGGCCTGCGAGGCCGACGGCATCGCTGCGGCCGTCGACTATTACGGGTCCATTCGCTACGCCGCGACCTCTACGAACAAGCCCGTTTCGCCGCTCGATCGGGCCCGGCAGTTGCGCGCGCCACTGCTTGGGCATTTCGGTTCAGCCGATCGCCTGATCAGCCTCGAAGATATCTCGGCTTTCGATGATGCGCTGCGTTCGCATGGACGGAGTTACGAGCTCTTCGTTTATCGCGGCGCGCCGCACGCCTTCGATGAGGATTTTCGCCCGGTCTATCGCCCGGTCGCCGCTGCGGAAGCCTGGCAGCGCACGCTCACCTTTCTGAACTGGCACTGCCGCGCGGCGAAATGAGCTTCGTCGCAAATCGTTTCAATCGGCCAAGACGCAAACAGGAGAGGAAACATGACGACGATGCCAAAAAAGGCGCTTCCCATCGAGGGCCATGACCGCAGCCCAACCGAGCGCACCGAGTGGGCGCAGATGATGACCGACGACGAGTATTATCCCTTTCTCGTCAAGAAAAACATCCGGCCGGCCATCTGGCGCTGGGCGGACGCGCGCCCGAAGCTTGAAGAGCTTTCGAAGGACAAACTGCGCCGCGCGGACCGTCGCTTTCTGTCACTGGTGAATTCCGATACCGGCGAAGCAGGCGGCGTGTTGCCTTCGCTGTTTCTCGGATTGCAGATCATCAATCCGGGCGAGCATATCGTTCCGCACCGGCACAATTCCTACGCGCTCTATCACATCATAGAGGGGGAGGGTTATTCGATCGTCGGCGAGCATCGTTTCGACTGGTCGCGCGGCGACACTTTTGCCTGTTCACCCTGGGCCTCGCACGAGCACGTCAATATCGGCACCGAACAGGCGGTTCAATACGTGATCCAGGATATGCCGGCACGCGCCATGGAGCGCAACCTGATGTGGGAAGAGCCGATCGGGAAGATGTTCCACATGGTTGAAGGCAACCTGCCGCATCAGGATTGAGCAGCCGCTGGCGACGACAGCATCGCTTGTCGAGGGCCTCGCCGAAATTCGAACGCGCCCGACAGCGGCATAGAGCCGCCGGCGCCATTCGAGGGGGCGTTTGGAAAAATCCTTTCCAATCGCCGTTCCTTTTACGCTACAAATTGCATTAGAACAAAGCGGCGTGGCCGGGCGGTGCCCGGCCCAAAGCCGTGAGGGGATGTAACCACATGACGTGTTGCCCGCGATGACGCTCGCGCTCGAGCAGCTTTTGAACGGCGTGCAGTTCGGCATCATGCTGTTCCTGCTGGCGGCGGGGCTGACGCTCATCTTCGGCATTATGAACGTCATCAACCTCGCTCATGGCTCGCTCTACATGATCGGAGCCTATGGCGCAGCGCTTGTAGCGGCGCGCACCGGCTCGTTCGTGCTTGCCATCCTCGCCGGCCTTGCCGCCGCCGGGATTGCCGGCTTGCTGATCGAATTTTTGGTCATCCGCAAACTCTATAACCGCGATCATCTGCAGCAGGTGCTTGCGACCTTCGGGCTGATCCTGTTCATAAACGAGGGCGCGACTATCCTGTTCGGGCGCACGCCGCTGTTCGTCTCGATGCCGCCTTTCCTTTCCGGCTCGGTCGAGATCATCCCCGGCATCCCGTATCCGACCTATCGCATCGCGATCATGATCGTCGGCCTGCTGGTCGCGGGCGGGCTCTATCTGCTCGTCAACAAGACCCGCATCGGCATGCTGGTGCGCGCGGGCTCCACCCATCGCGAAATGGTGCGTGCGCTCGGCGTCGATATCCGGCTTCTTTACACCATCGTGTTCGGCCTCGGCGCGCTGCTCGCGGGACTGGCCGGGCTGATGGCGGGGCCTTTGCTCGCCGTGCAGGTAGGCATGGGGGAGCAGATCCTGATCCTTACCTTCGTCGTCGTGGTGATCGGCGGCCTGGGCTCGATCCGCGGCGCCTTCTATGGCGCGCTGATCGTCGGCATCACCGACACTATGTTGCGCGCCTTTCTCCCCAGCGTGTTCAAGACATTCATGGCGGCGTCCGAGGCCGATGCACTTGGCGCCGGTGTGTCGTCCATGGGTATTTATCTCGTCATGGCGCTGGTGCTCCTGATCCGGCCGCAGGGGCTGTTCCATGCTCAAGGTTGACGAGAAATATGTCGCGCAGGCGCAAGCCGTGCCGCGCCGGTCCTGGTGGCCGGTTGCGGGCACGATCCTCTTTATCCTCTGCGCCGCCGCTTTCCCGTATTTCGCAAAGGCGATTGGCGATCCGTCGCTGATCGGGCTTGCGGCGCGAATTGCGATCTACGCGATCGCCGCTGCAAGTCTCAATCTCATCCTCGGCTATGGCGGTATGATCAGCTTCGGTCATGCCGCCTATTTCGGAATGGGCGGCTATGTCGTCGGCATCCTCTACAACCACTTTGCTTCCGGCGATCCGTTTCTCGGATTCATTCCGGGCACCAACCAGCTCTTGATCACGCTGCCGGCCGCGATCATCGTCAGCGGCCTGCTCGCACTCGTGCTCGGCGCGCTGTCGCTGCGCACCAGCGGCGTGCCCTTCATCATGATCACACTCGCCTTTGCGCAGATGTTGTTCTTCCTGTTCGTGTCGCTCAAGGCCTATGGCGGCGACGATGGGTTGATCGTGCGGCGGCGCAACGTCCTGTTCGACCTGAACATGGCCGACGATACGACCTTCTTTTACGTCGCGGTCGGCATTGCGGTCGTCTACTTCTTCGTGTTCGCGAAACTCGTGCGCTCGCAATTCGGCCTCATCCTCGGCGGCATCCGGCAGAACGAGCGCCGCATGGCCGCGATCGGCATTTCCACCTATCGCTACAAGCTGGTCGCCTTTGTCATCGCCGGCATGGGCGCAGGGCTCGCGGGTGCGTTGATGGCGAATTATTCGAAATTCGTCTCGCCCGACATGCTGCACTGGACCAAGTCCGGCGACCTGATGATCATGATCATTATAGGCGGCACCGGTACGCTGATCGGGCCCGCGCTCGGCGCTGTGGTGCTGGTTGGGCTCGAGACCTTCCTGACCTCCTGGACCGAGCATTGGAAGTTCTTTCTCGGGCCCGTCCTGATCTTGATCGTGCTGTTCTCGACCGGCGGTTTGATGTCCCTGTTCTCGGGTTGGGGAGGCAAGCGTGAGTGAGCGGCTCCTTCAGGTCGATGGTCTGACCAAGCGCTTCGGCGGCCTCGTCGCCGTCAACAATCTGTCGCTCGACGTCGCCGAAGGCGAATTGCACGCGCTGATCGGACCGAACGGCGCCGGCAAGACCACCTTCATTTCCCAGCTTGCCGGCGAGTTGCATCAGGACGAGGGTGCCATCCGTTTCGACGGCCGCGAGATCAGCGCCTGGAAAACTCCGGCCCGCGTTCAGCACGGGCTCGCGCGTTCGTTCCAGATCACGCAATTGCTGCCGGATTATTCCACGCTCGATAACGTCGCGATCGCGGTGCAGGCGCATAGCGGACATTCCTATCACTTCTGGAAAGATGCGCGCACGATCGCAAAATTTCGCGACGAAGGCCGCCGCCATCTCGACCGCGTCGGGCTTGGCACACGCGCGGACACGCTCGTCAACTCGCTGTCTCACGGCGAGCAAAAGCAACTCGAGCTCGCTATTGCGCTTGCAACCGCCCCGCGCATGCTCCTGCTCGATGAGCCGATGGCCGGCCTCGGCACTGCCGAATGCACCGGCATGATCGAACTTCTGAAAGTGCTGAAGACCGAAATCACCATTCTGCTGGTCGAGCACGACATGGATGCGGTGTTTGCGCTCGCCGACCGCATCTCGGTGCTGGTGAACGGAGAGCGGATCGCGACCGGCTCCGCCGACGACATCCGCAGCAACGAGCAGGTTCGCATCGCGTATCTTGGCGAGGGAGACGCCTGATGCTCAAGGTCGCGGGGCTACAGGCAAGTTACGGACGCTCGCAGGTACTCTTCGATATCGACCTCGAAGTGGGCGAGGGCGAGATCGTCACACTGCTTGGACGAAACGGCATGGGCAAGACCACCACCATCCGTTCGGTGATGGGACTTACCGTGCCAGGCCAGGGCGCGGTTGAATTCGCCGGTCGCGCCATCGCGGGTAACACGCCGGAATCCATCGCGCGCGCCGGCATCGGCCTCGTGCCGGAAGGCAGGCAGGTGTTTCCGCTTCTGACAGTGTTCGAAAATCTGGTCGCGACCGCCTCCAACCGTCTGAAGCGGAAAAATCCCTGGACGCTCGAGGAGGTGTTCAAGCTGTTTCCGCGTCTGCGGGAGCGCCGCAATCAATATGCGCGCACGCTGTCGGGCGGCGAGCAGCAGATGCTGGCGGTTGGCCGGGCGCTGATGACCAATCCGCAATTGTTGATTTTCGACGAGGCGACGGAAGGATTGGCACCGGTGATCCGGGCGGAAATCTGGGGCTGCATCTCGCTTCTGAAGTCGCGCGGACAATCGATTTTGATCGTCGACAAGAATCTGTCGGTGCTGAAGCGCATCGCTGATCGCCATTTCGTTATTGAGAAGGGCCGCACGGTCTGGCGCGGCTCGAGCGCGGACCTCGACCGCGATGCTGCGATCGTTCATCGCTTTGTGACGGTGTAGTGCGCCGTCATTCCGCGGCGCGGGCCTGAGCCCGCGAACCCGGAATCCAGTTACGTGTGGATCATGTGCATCTGGATTCCGGGCCCGGACCTTCGGTCCGTCCCGGAATGACGCTGAAGCGCCGCCGCGCAGACACTCCCGATCATCACAATCGTCGGCCCATCCGGTAGCTTTGCATCCGCAAGCTCTCCGATCGGAGCCGCCACGATGGTCTCGTCCGGCCGGGTAGCATGCGCAACAGCAATCGCGGGCGTCGATGGGTCGAGCCCGGCAGCCAACGCATTCTCGACAAGCTGTCGAAGTGTCTTCTTCGGCATATAGACGATCGTGGTCGCGCGCGGATCGGCAAGGCTCGCCCAGTCGGTGTCGGCCGGCAGCGCACCGTCCTCGCCGTGGCCGGTGAGATATTGTACGCGACGTGCGGTGTTGCGATGCGTCAGCGAAATACCAAGCCGACTTGCCGCGCCCTGCGCCGCGGTGATGCCCGGCACCACTTCGATGGCGATGCCAGCCTTGCGGCAGGCGTCGATCTCCTCGCCCGCTCTGCCAAAAATCATCGGGTCGCCGCCTTTCAGCCGCACCACGCGCCGTCCACTTTTGGCAAGCCCGATCATCAGTGAGTTGATCTCGGATTGCTTGCAGGAGGGACCATGTCCGGTCTTGCCGACCAGCATGCGCTTTGCTTCGCGGCGCGCGAAATCCAGAATTTCTCTCGATACCAGGTCGTCGAACAGGATCACGTCGGCGGATTGCAGTGCCCGCAGCGCACGCAGCGTCAGCAATTCGGGATCGCCGGGGCCGGCGCCGACCAGCGTGACCGAGCCCTGTTCGGCCATAGGTGCGTCAGCCTTGGTCTCCAGTAGCAGCCGTTCGAAATCTGCTGCTGTCGGCGCGCCGTTCGGGTTCTGCACCGCCGCTCGGGTGAAATTCTGCCAAAACAAGCGCCGTCCGTTGAACGGCAAGCCGGATTGCTTGACGGCGCCCCGCCAGTTGCGCGCGGCCTGCGCCCATCGCGAAAATCCCGCCGGCAGCATCGCTTCGATCCGGCTGCGCACCGCTTGCGCGAACACCGGCGCCGCGCCGTCGGTCGAGATCGCGACCATCATCGGCGAGCGGTTGACGATGGCGCCGAACGAGAAATCGCAGAAATCCGGCTTGTCGATCACGTTGCAGGGTACGCCTGCAGCGCGCGCGGCTGCGAGAAAGCTTGCGGATTCGCTCTCGTCATCGAAAGCGCCGATTGCGAGCGTGCATCCATCGAGCACGGCCTCGTGCCATTCACTTTGGAAAATCTCGACCGATCCCGCAGGCGGATCGCCGGCGACTTCCAGCAATTCGTCGCAAGGATCGGCCGCGAATACTTCCACCGTGGCGCCGGCGGCCGCCAGCAATTCGACTTTCCACGCCGCCGCCGCGTTGCCACCCGCCACCACCACGCGCTTGCCGACAAGCGAGAAGAATACCGGCAGCCGGGAAAGCGGCTGCATGCGAGCCGGCGCTGCTTCAGACGGGCTGCGCATTTCGTTCGTGCTCATGGACCACGATCCTCTTCAGTTCCGGCAGACAGGAGCCGCAATTCGTTCCCGCGCGCAACGCCTTGCCGATGCCGGCGACATCCTTCGCCGTTCCGTCCGAAATCGCATCGCGAATAAGTTTCAGGCCGATTCCGAAACAGGCGCAGACGATCGGCCCGTTATCGGCGACGCCGTCGGCCGATTGTCCGGAGAGCAGCACGCGGCGTTGGCGCTCCTCGAGTGTTTCGGCAGCGAGCAAAGCCTTCGCCGCGTCCCATTGCGGACGCCGCGATGCGGGGCCGATAAAGAGACAAAGCTCGAGCCGACCCTTCGCGAACAGCGCGGCGCGATAGATGCCGCGCGGCTCGTCGAGGAATTCCGACAGGCTGCAATCGTCGCTTGTTCTGGTGTGGACAAAGTCGCGCCACATAGCGGGACCACCATTCGA
Source organism: uncultured Pseudomonadota bacterium (assembly GCA_963707705.1). Classification (GTDB taxonomy): domain Bacteria; phylum Pseudomonadota; class Alphaproteobacteria; order Rhizobiales; family Xanthobacteraceae; genus Pseudorhodoplanes. Next base: position 138,358 of record CAVPRD010000005.1, read on the forward strand.
AGCGAGCAGGGCGCCTTCGCCGCCAACGATTGCGGGCTTCACCCACCAGGTAGATTGCGGCAGCGCTACGGCGTTGCGGCTCAGCATGAAGCCGGCGTAGCGATAATGGACTCGCACCAGCGAGGCGGGGGTTGCCTTGGATTCGGGCTGGCCGGAATAGGGGTCGGTTGCCGGATTTACCATTTCGCAGATTCGCGCGGATGAGGCGTTGGTATCGCTCCAGTGGATCGGAACGAACAGCGAGCCTTTGCGCTGCGTCGGCGTTACATTCGCCTTGAGGATTGTCGAGCCGTAATGCGTCGTGACGCGGGCGAAATCGCCGTCGCGCAGGCCGATAGGAAACGCGTCGTCGGGATGAATTTCGACAAAGGGCTCGGCGAGATGCGAGGCAAGGCGCGGGCTCAGGCCAGTTCGCGTCATGGTGTGCCACTGGTCGCGGATGCGCCCGGTATTGAGCGTGAACGGGAAATCTTCGCTATTGGCGTACTTCAGCGTGGGGCGCTCGGGCGCAACGAAGCGCGCCTTGCGGTCGGGCGTGAAGAAGCCGCCATCAGCAAAGAAGCGAGTTCTCGTCGGACGCATCCGCGTTGGCGCGCGGCCATTGGGAGGGAGCGAGCGCGTCGAACTCGCCTTCACTCAGACCCGCAAAGGCGCCGATATCGAAATCGCGCGTTCCTTCATTCTCGTAGGCCGACAGCGCCGCATGCTCGCGGAATACATCGGCCGCGGAAGTGTAAGAGAATGCGCCGCCGAAGCCCATGCGTTGGGCGACCTGCGAGACGATCCACCAGTCCGGCCTGGCTTCGCCCGCGACAGGTATGAAATTGCGCTGGCGCGAAATCCGCCGCTCGGAATTGGTGACGGTGCCGCTCTTCTCGCCCCAGGCGGCGGCGGGAAGCAGGACATGCGAGCCGCTTGCGACCGTGTCGTTCGTGAGCACGTTCTCGGACACCACGAACAATTCGAGCTTGCCCAAAGCCTGGCGCACGATCGCGGCATCCGGCAACGAAACGGCCGGATTGGTCGCCATTACCCACAGCGCCTTGATCTTGCCTTGCGCGATCGCCTCGAACATTTCCACGGCTTTCAGACCCTCGCGCTCGGCCATCCGCGGCGCGCCCCAGAAGCGTCGCACGCGATCAACCTCAAGCGCAGAGAAGCCCATATGCGCTGCAAGCTGGTTGGCTAATCCGCCGACTTCGCGGCCGCCCATCGCGTTCGGTTGTCCGGTGAGCGAGAATGGGCCCATACCGGGCTTGCCGATGCGGCCGGTGGCAAGGTGACAATTGATGATGGCGTTGACCTTGTCGGTGCCCTGCGCGGATTGATTGACGCCCTGCGAGAAGGCCGTGACGACGTTCTTCGTCGCCGCAAACATCTCGAAAAATTGCAGAATGTCGGAACCCGACAGGCCGGTCGCCTTGGCGACACTTGCGATATCAGGGGCGATTGCGCGGCTCTGCGCAAGCGCGGCTTCGAAACCGGTCGTGTGAGCGGCGACGTATTCGAAATCGAGATAATGCGTGTCGGCGAGATAGACGAGCAGACCGGCGAACAAAACGCTGTCCATGCCGGGAGCGACGGACAAGAACAGATCGGCTTCCTCTGCGGTGACGGTCCGGCGTGGATCGATCACTACGATCCTCGCGCCGCGTTCGCGCCGGTTCTTCACCATGCGCTGGAACAGCACCGGGTGGCACCAGGCGGCGTTGGAGCCTGTCAGCACGATCAGATCGGCGAGATCGAGATCGGCATAGGTCCCCGGCACGGTATCAGCGCCGAAAGCGCGCCGGTGGCCAGCGACCGACGAAGCCATGCAAAGCCTGGAATTGGTATCGACATTGGCCGAGCCGATGAATCCCTTCATCAGCTTGTTGGCGACGTAATAGTCCTCGGTCAGCAATTGCCCGGAGAGATAGAAAGCGACCGCGTCCGGCCCGTCGCGCTCCACGATGCGGCGAAATCCTTCGGCAACGTTATCGAGCGCGGTCGGCCAGTCGGTCCGCGTGAGCGAGCCATCGGCGTTGCGCACCATCGGATGTAGAAGGCGCGTATCGAGCGAGAGAGTTTCGCCGAGCGCCGACCCCTTCGAGCACAGCCTGCCGAAGTTCGCCGGATGATCGGGATCGCCGGAGATCATCGCGCCGCCCCGACCATCGGGCGAAGCGAGGACGCCGCAACCGACCCCGCAATAGGGGCAAGTGGTGCGGATGACGGGCGGATCGTTCGTGAGAGCGTTCATGCGGTCGCCCTCAATAAACGTCTTGCTGATAACGCCCGCGCTTCTTCAGATCGGCAACGAAGGCGATCGCCTCATCGGTCGAACGGGCGCCGTAAAGCGCTACGATCTCGACCAGCGCACGCTCGACATCCTTCGCCATGCGTTTCGCGTCGCCGCACACATAAAGATGCGCGCCGTCGGCAAGCCAGGACCACAGATCGCGCCCCACCTCGCGCATGCGGTCCTGCACATAGAATTTCTGATCGCCGTCGCGCGACCACGCAAGCGAGAGCCGCGTCAGCAGGCCGCTCGCTTTCATCGCTTCGAGCTCGTCCTCGTAGAAAAAGTCGCGATCGCGCCGCTGATGGCCGAAAAACAGCCAGTTGCGCCCGGGGGCCTTGGTCGCCATGCGCTCATGCAGGAAGGCACGGAACGGCGCGACGCCGGTGCCGGGTCCGATCATGATGACCGGCACGGTCGGATCGGACGGCAGACCGAACGCGTGCGCCTTCTGCACATAGACCCTGATGGGTGCGCCGGGATCGATGCGATGGGCAAGATAGGTCGAGGCAACGCCGAGTCGCGTCCGGCCGGCAATGTCGTAGCGAACCGTATCGACCGTGAGCGACAGCCGCCCGGCCTCCACCTTGGGCGACGACGAGATCGAGTAGAGACGGGGCTGCAGCGGCTCCAGCGCCTCGATGAAGGCTTCCGGGTCCGGCCGCACTCCCTTGAATTTCTCTAGGGTCGCCAGCACGTCGAGAGTTGCCGCGTCGCCGTCGGGGTCTTCGCCGGAAGCCAGCGCCTTCGTCTTCTGCCGCCGGTCGCCGCCGGTGATGTAGGAGAAAAGCTGGAACAGCGAGTCGGGTGCCGGAGATAACGCCACATCCTCGATCAGCAGATCGCGCAAGCTGCGTTCGCCGATTCTAAAATCAGGCGACACTCCCAGCATCCTGATGACGGCGTCGGCGAGCACAGGATCGTTCCTGGGAAACAGGCCGAAGGCATCGCCCACAACATATTCCAGTTTCGCCACGCTGAGATCGAAATCGAGATGCCAGGTTTCCTTTTCGGACCCGCCCTTGTTGAGCCGGTAACGCCCGACAAAAGCAGCGGTCGCCGGATTGTCGCGTGAGCGCCCGGCATCGCTCACGGGCAGGGCCGTAGCGGGCTTCGACTCGGCCGGTGCCTTTGCAGCGGCAGGCGCGCTGCCGATCTCTTCATAGAGTGATTTCAGCATGCGCGCGGTTTCCTTGCCGCCCGGCACGCAAAGGTTCAGCCGCTCTTCATCCTTGGAGAAAATCTTGTCGGAATAATCGTTGCAGTTATATCCGCACTGGCCGCAATCCTGCTGTGCCATCGCCGCCATCATGCGCCGCCTCAAGGGCCGGCCATCGGCAAGCTTCATGCGGTCGACGAGCGGCAACGTCTGGTCATGCCACGGAGCTTCGCCGTCATCGCCATCGCCAAAAGCACCACCTTGCGCCTGCGGCATCAGCGCGGCATTCTGTTCGGGCGAGAGCGCGGTGACGCCCGCGCCGTCGAGGGAGACCAGACCGGCAAAGAATCCGTTCAGCCAGGCGCGCTGCTCGTCCGAAAACGGAGCGGTCTCTGGAACGAGGCTGACGATCGGCTGCGGAGAAACGCTGGTCATTCCACCGCCTCCGCATTGAACAAGCCCTTCAGTGCATCGACCTCGTGCCGGTGCGAGAACGCGAGGAAGGTTTCGTCGGCCGATGAGCGATGTGCGAGATAGCCTTTCAGCATCCGCTCGACGACTTTGGGCGCTACGTCTGCCTTCACGTCGCGATAGATTTCGCGGCCGATGGCGGCTTCCGGACCAAATCCGCCGCCGACATGGATGTGATAGCCGTCCACCGTGTCGCCATCGTCGTTGATCGCGACGCGCGCACCGATCAAGGCCGATGTCGCCGATATAATGCTGCGCGCAGGAATGATGGCAGCCTGTGAGATGGATGTTGATCGGGGTATCGAGCGCAACACGCGCCTCACACCAATGCGCGATCTCCTCGGCATTCTCCTTCGTATGCGCGCCGGCAAACCGGCAGCCGGTCGAGCCGGTGCAGGCGACGAGGCCGGCACGGATCGAGGTGGCCTTGGTCGAGAGCCCGATCCCTGTGATCTCGCTTTCGACCCGCGCGACCTTCGTGTTGGGCACGCCGGAGATGAGCAGGTTCTGCCAAACAGTCAGCCGGATATCGCCGTCGCCGCATTCGCGCGCGATTTTTGCGATGCCGCGCATCTGTTCCAGAGTCATCTTGCCGACCGGAAGCACAATGCCGACCCAGTGGAGCCCCTTCTGTTTCTGTGCATGCACGCCGATATGGGCGAGGCGGTCGAACGCCGGGCGCGCTTCCAAGGCCTCTGACGGCACACGCAACAGCTTGCGGCCGAGCTTCTCCTCGACGGCCACCAGAAACTTGTCGAAGCCCCAGGCATCGAGCACGTATTTCAGCCGCGCCTTGTTGCGGTCGGTGCGGTTGCCGTTCTCGATGAAGACGCGGACGATCGCATCCGAGATCGCAGTCGCTTCCGCAGGCTTGAGGATGACTCCGGTATCGCGCGCGAAATCCTTGTGCCCGGTAATACCGCCAAGCGTGAGCCGGAAATAGGTGCCGGGCTCGACCTCGAAGCCTTCCTTCACCGCGACAGCCTGGAAGCCGATATCGTTGGTATCTTCCAGCACTGCGATCTTGCCGGCCCCGTCATAGGCGACGTTGAACTTGCGCGGCAGGCCATAGAGCGAGCGATCATTGAGAATGTGATGATGCCACTCGCGTGCATAGGGACGGGTGTCTAGCAATTCCTGCGGATCGATGCCGGCGGTCGGCGTGCCGGTGACATTGCGGATATTGTCGGCGCCGGAGCCGCGCGAGCACAGGCCGAGATCCTGAATCGCCTCGACCACCGCGACCGCATTCTTCGGCTCGATCTCGCGCAACTGCAGATTGGCGCGCGTGGTCACATGCGAATAGGGACCGGCATATTTCTCCGCGACATCGGCAAGGCCCGCGAGCTGCCAATGCGTCATGATCCCGTTCGGGATGCGCAGCCGGCACATATAGGAGGACTGCGTCGGCGCGACGTAGAACACGCCGTAATAGCGCCAGCGGAAATTGTCGGAGGGCTTGGGCGCCTCGTTCTTGTCGGCCTGTTCGCGGAATTTCGGATAGGCGTCGAAGGGATGCAGCTCGCGCTTGAACTTTTCCTGATCCGCGAGCTTGCCGCCCGCCGCGACGGTCTTGTCCTGCGCCTTGATGTGGATCGCGTCGGGTCCGACCGGCTCGCCCTTGCCTGCGGGGCCGGTGCCGCGCGCGGTACGCGCCGCCGAAAGCCCGGACACGAAGCCTTCCAGATAGCGCTTCTGGTCGGGGGTGAAATCGCCGGACATGTCAGGCCGCCATGCTCAGGCTAACCTTGCGTTCGGCGAGCGCGCGGCCGAAGGCGAGCTCATTGCGGAAACGTTCGGTCGGGACGCCGGTGCGGATGAGGTCGAGATACCAAAGCCCATCTACGGTGTCGCCGAACAGCACGGCGCCGACCAGTCGCTCGTTCGCAATGACAAGCTTCTTGTAGATGCCGAGGCCACGGTCGCGGAGCAGGATCTGCTCGGTGCCGGCTGCGCCCGTGAAGTCGCCTGCCGAGAATACGCTGACGCCGGTCACTTTGAGATTGGTGGCCGGGATGCTGCCGGCATAGAGCGCGCTGCCGCCGGTGAGAGTTTCGGCCAGCACCGTCGCCTGCTCATAGGCGGGCTCGACGAGGCCGACGCAGCGGCCTTCGTGTTCGGCGCATTCGCCGATGGCATAGAGGCCGGGAATGTCGGTCTGCATCTGCGCATCGACCACGATGCCGCGATTGATCGAAGCGCCGGCGCTGCGGGCGAGCGCGACATTGGGAGCGATGCCGGCCGCCATCACCACGGTTTCGGCGGGGAAAGAGCGGCCGCCCTTCAGATCGACGCGCTCAACTTTGTTGTCGCCCGCAAAGCGCGCGGTCTCTGCGTTCAGCAGCACCTCGATGCCTTTGCTTTCCACCGCCGCCTTCAGCATGGCAGCGGCTTCGGCATCGAGCTGGCGCTCCATCAGCCGGTCCATCAGATGCACGACGGTAACCTTCGCGCCGGCCTTGGCGAGGCCATACGCCGCCTCCAGCCCAAGCAGACCGCCGCCAATGACGACTGCATTGCATTTGCCGGCATTCCTCAGGGTTGCGACATCGCGCATGTCGCGAAACGTCATAACGCCTTTCAGCTCACGGCCTTCGATCGGCAGCAGGATCGGGCGCGAGCCGGTGGCGAAAACGAGTTTGGAATAGGGAAGGGTGGCGCCGCTTGCGAGCTTGACGCGGCGAAGCGAGCGATCGACGGAGGTCGCGGCCTGCCCGTAGAGTAGAGTGACGCCGCGGTCGCGCCACCACCCGGCGGGCTTCAACTCGGTGTCGGCGACCGTCACGTCGTTGGCGAGCACCGACGACAGCAGCACGCGGTTATAGGCAAGTTGCGGCTCCTCGCCGATCACGGCAATGGCGTAGCGGCCGAGCGCGCGGGTGGAGAGCCGTTCCACGAGACGCGCTGCGGCCATTCCGTTACCGATGATGACGAGGGATTCGCTCATGGCGCAGCCCTGTTGGTCCGCTTCACGCCGCTTCAACGAAGCGATGCCGCTCGTAGAGGAATTCGAGCACGCGCTGGCGGCATTTCAGGTAGGTCTGGTTGCCGGCCAGCTCGAGCCGCTTGCGCGGGCGCGGGAGCGGCACGTCGAGGATTTCGCCGATGCGTGCGGCCGGGCCGTTGGTCATCATCACGATGCGGTCGGAAAGCAGCACGGCTTCGTCGACGTCGTGGGTGATCATCAGCACGGTATTGCCGAGCTTCTGGTGAATGACCATGACCGAGTCCTGAAGATGCGCACGGGTGAGCGCATCGAGTGCGCCGAACGGCTCGTCGAGCAGCAGCACCTTCGGCTCCATCGCGAGAGCGCGGGCGATGCCGACACGCTGCTTCATGCCGCCGGAGATTTCGCCCGGCCGCTTGTCCTGCGCATGAGTCATCTGTACGAGATCGAGATTGTGCAGCACCCATTCATGCCGCTCTGCACGCGATTTCACGCCGGAGAACACCTTGTTTACCGCCGAGACTCACATTGTCGTAGACCGTGAGCCAGGGCAGCAGCGAATGGTTCTGGAATACGACCGCGCGGTCCGGCCCGGGCTCGTTGACCTCGCGGTCTTCCAGCAGCACGCCGCCGGTAGTCGCATCGGTAAGACCGGCGACAATGTTGAGTAAAGTCGACTTGCCGCAACCCGAATGGCCGATGATGGAGACATATTCACCCTTATCAATCGTAAGCTCGATATCCTTCAGAACGACGGTGGTTTGCGAGCCGCGCTTGAAGGTTTTGTCGACGTGGTCGATTTTCAAATACGATTTCATGGCCAATCTCCTCAGCTCGCTGCCGTGCCGCGGGTGACGATATTTGCGAGCATCGCGACGATGCGGTCGAGGATGAAACCGACAATCCCGATATAGGCCAGCGCCACCACGATGTCGGAGAGGCGCGAGGAATTCCAGGCATCCCAGATGAAGAAGCCGATGCCGACACCGCCGGTCAGCATCTCGGCAGCAACGATCGCTAGCCATGACAGGCCAATGCCGATGCGAAGCCCGGTGAAGATGTAGGGCGCCGCCGACGGGATCATGATCTTCCAGAAGAATTCGAGATGGTTCAGCCGCAGAACCTTCGCGACGTTTCGATAATCCTGCGGGATGTTGCGGATGCCGACCGCGGTATTGATGATGATCGGCCAGACCGAAGTGATGAAGATAACGAAGATCGCGGACGGCTGGCTGTCGCGGAAGGCCGCAAGCGAGATCGGCAGCCAGGCGAGCGGCGAGATCGTGCGCAGCACCTGGAAGATCGGATCGAGGCCGCGCATTGCCCACATCGACTGTCCGATGATGGTGCCGAGCATGATCCCGATCACGGCGGCGAAGCCGTAGCCGATTGCGACCCGCTGCAGAGAGACAAGAACGCGCCAGCCAAGCCCGATATCCTGCGGACCTGCGACAAAGAACGGATCGAGGATCAAGTCCTTGGCTTCGCTCCATATCTTGGTCGGCGAGGGCAGCGTCGCGCCCGGCCGCATGCACAGGATCTGCCAGACCGTGAGAATGAGAGCGAGCATCACCAGCGGCGGCAGCACGTTCGCGGCGATGTCGCGGAGCACGGGCAGGAGCTTCGCGCGCAGGAAATCCGGTTTCGGAGGGGTGATGCGCAACACTTCCGCTTGCGATAGCGCCGCTGCTACGCTTCGCTCGGTCTTGATGACGGACATGTTCATCTATGCAATGTCTCCGCGAAATGAAATCCGGAGCCGCCGGGCACGGGCGGCCCCGGTAGCGATCACACTTCGACGCGCTTGATCGACAGACTCTTGAGGTAATCGCCCGGCTTCGTCGGATCGAACACCTTGCCGTCGAAGAAGGTCTCGGGGCCGCGCGAGGGCGAGGCCGGGATGTCGGCGGCCGCGACCGAAAGCCCCTTGGCCGCTTCGCGCCACAAGTCTTCGCGGTTCACCTTATTGACGAGCGCGTTGATGTCGGTCGTGGGTTCGAACTTGCCCCAGCGGATATCTTCGGTGACGAACCAGGCGTCATGGCTCTTGAACGGGTAGGACGCGTGGTCCTGCCAGAATTTCATGAACTGCTTGGTGTCTTTCTCGACGCGGCCGTTGCCGTAATTGATGTCGCCGTTGGCGCGTCCGATGATGTCGGCGACTGGCACATTGAACCATTGCCGTTTGCCGACGATCTCCGACATTTCCTGCCGGTTCGCGGGTTTGTCGCACCATTGCTGGGCTTCCATCACTGCCATCAGCAGCGCTTTCGCGGCATTCGGATTCTTGTCGACCCAGGCTGCGCGCAGGCCGAGCGCTTTTTCCGGATGCTTGGACCAGACCTCGCCCGTAGAGCAGGCGGTAAAGCCAATGCCCTGGTTGACGAGTTGTTCGTTCCACGGCTCGCCGACGCAGAACGCGTCCATGTTGCCGACCTTCATGTTCGCCACCATCTGCGGAGGCGGTACGACGATGGTGGAGATATCCTTGTCGGGGTCGATGCCGCCGGCGGCGAGCCAATAGCGGATCCACAGGTCGTGGGTGCCGCCCGGGAAGGTCATCGCCACCTTCACTTCCTTGCCCGCGGCCTTCTTCTTCTCGAAGGCGGCCTTCAGCGGCGACGCATCGGTGGTGACTTTGAGATCCTTGTATTCGTTGGAAACCGAGATCGCCTGCGCGTCGAGATTGAGGCGCGCCAACAGATACATCGGCGTGGGCACGTTATTCTGTGTCACCTTGCCGGTCGAAATCAGGTACGGCATCGGCGTCAGGATGTGCGCGCCATCGATGCCGTTGCTCTCCGAGCCGAGCACAAGATTGTCGCGCGTCGCTCCCCAGGATGCCTGCTTGGATACTTCGACATCGGGCATGCCGTGTTTCGCGAACAGTCCCTTCTCCTTCGCGATCACGAGCGCGGAGGCGTCCATCAGCGCGATATAGCCAAGGATCGCCTTGGTGGTTTCGGGACCGGCGGCCTGTGCCATCGGCAGGCCAAAGGGGAACTGCGTCTTCACTGCGCCGAGCAGGGCGGCGGCGCCGGCCGTGCCTTTCAGTAAAGTGCGGCGGCTGATGCGTTGCTTCGTAATTTCGGTCTCGTTCTTCTTCGACATTCAAGTAACCCCTCACGGTCTCTCTGGTTGGCCCGGCCCGGGTCCAATGGTTCGCCAAAACAAAAAAGCCGCAGTCCACGAAGGAGGCACTCATTGCGAGCGTTTCCCTCGAGACAGCGGCGTTGCTTGGCCGACCCGTCGTTGGATCGTTTTCGGGCTCGCCGAGGCGGCCCCGTCGGACTCTTCCTTTCAAGCTTCGTGCCAGTTTTGGAATCTTCCAAATTACCTGAAGATTCAGCGCCTTATCTCGATGCTTGCGAATCGGGCATTAGCCGAAAAGCCGAATAGTTCTGCATCTTGCACGGCAATCTGCCGATACATTGTGCGCCGCACAAAAAATGGGCGGCTACCTTCTTCTAATCTTCCAGACCTCAAGATGGGCCGAAATGTCGTGCGGATCGAAGGCCGGACCGGTGAATGCGCCGACCCGATCGATCGGCTCGGAAGCGGGCAATGGCGCCTCGGCACCTAGGATTTCGTCATAGAGATCGGGTCGGAAAGTGGCGACGGCCGCCGCGAGCTTGTCCGAAGACATCAGTGCTTGTCCCCAGCGCACCATCTGCGCATAGAGCCAGGCCGCCTGCACCGGGTCGGGGCGTGCCGCCGCTGCGCGGCCGATTAGCAGATAGCGATCGCTGGACCGATAGGTGCCGTCAGGCGCGACCTTGAGCTTGCCGTCGAGGGTGCGGCGGATCACTTCGGGCGCGACCCCGATACGGTCGGGCGCCGACAGGATGCGGGTAACCTCGTCGCGGTTGTTCACGTCCTCTACGAACGCGGCGGCGCGGCCATGCGCGCGCACGAGTCGCCTGAACACTTCCGGATTGTCCTCGGCCCAACGCGCCCGCACCGCCAGCACCTTCTCGGCGGCGCGCTGCAAAATCTCCGATACGAAATGCAGAATGTGTCCGATGCCGAGATCGACCGCGACCGAATTCCACGGCGCGCCGACACAGAAGGCATCCACATGCTTGTTGGCGAGGCTCTCCACCATATAGGGCGGCGGCAGCACGATCAGCCGCACGTCCTGGTCGGGATCGACGCCGCCCGCCGCCATCCAGAAGCGCAGTTGATAATTGTGCGTCGAATAGGGGAATGTCATGCCGAAGGTGAGCGGCTCCTCGCCGCGGGCCTTTCGATCCATGACGACGCGGGCGAGCGCGCGCGCCGAAACCATCGGATCGGCGATGTCGCCGTCGGCGGCGTTCTTCAGCGCCGCATACAAGCCCGGCGAAACGGTGATGGCGTTGCCGTTCAGGCCGAGCCCGAACGCGGTGATGATCGGCACCTTGACATGGCCGAGGCCGAGGCTCGACGCGATTGCGACCGGCGCCAGCAGATGCGCCGCATCGAACAGACCGATATTGAGCTTGTCGCGCACATTCGACCACGACACCTCGCGAACCAGTTCGACATCGACACCTTCCTCGGCGGTGAAGCCCTTGTCGACCGCGACAATCAACGCGGTCGCGTCCGCAAGCGGGATAAAGCCGACGCGAATTCGCTTACCGTCGGTCATTTGAACATCTCCGCGGCGGTGATGACCGACTGCGCGATTTCGGCGATCTTCTTGTTCTCCTTCATTGCCGTGGAACGGAGCAGCGCATAGGCCTGTTCCTCGGACATTTTTTTGGCCGTCATCAATATTCCCTTGGCGCGGTCGATCACCTTGCGCTCTTCCAGCGCGTTCTTGGTGCGGTCGAGTTCGTCCTGCAGCCGCGAGAAGGCGTTGAAGCGCGAGATGCAGGTATCCAGAATGTACTTGATCCGCTCTTTCTTGAGCCCGTCGACGATGTAGGAGGCGACGCCGGCATCGACTGAGGCCTGGATCGAGGCGGTGTCGCTCTGGTCCACGAACATCGCGATCGGCCGCTTCACGATGCGGCTGACCTGAAACATCTGCTCCAGCACGTCGCGGCTCGGATTTTCGAGGTCGATCAGGATGACGTCGGGGTCGATCTGGTAGATGCGGGCGAGGAGATTGGTCATCTCCGCAATCCGCACCACGTCGGTGAAGCCGGCCTCGCGCAGGCCCTCTTCAAGGATGGCCGAGCGTACCGGGCTTTCGTCCACGATGACGATCTTGACGGTCAGGTCCATACCGGTTCCGGAGACGGGCCAACCGCTGGGCTTAGGAGAGCGTTGATTCATGCCCAAGTTGCGGCTCTTGTCGCGCTTCTTGCCGCGCGCCGAGACGGATATCCAGCCGGGTGTTGTGCCAAGCGAATGGGCAATATCTGCCCCGTTTTTTGGCAAGCCGTATGGCCTTTCGACCCCCGGTCGATCTACAATTCCGCTGATATTTCCGGCTCATCTTGCGAATAATGCAGGATCGGGGCCATACGCCCGCGTTCAACCGCCATAAGCCTCCGGGAGACAGTTATGTCCGTCGCGCCAATCCACGGTCTTCACCATTTTGCCTATCGCTGCCGCGACGCGGAGGAGACCCGCCATTTTTATGAGGACATTCTCGGTCTGCCACTCGCGCATGTGATCAAGGCCGACCATGTGCCGTCGACCGGGGAATATTGTCCCTATGTGCATGTGTTCTTCGAAATGCGCGATGGCTCTTTCATCGCCTTCTTCGATCTCGGCGACAATATCGCCGCCGCCCCGTCGCCCAACACGCCGGCATGGTGCAATCATCTCGCGCTTCGCATGAATAATGTGGATGAGGTGCTCGAAGCCAAGAAGCGGCTGGAGCAGGCGGGCATCGAAGTCGTTGGCGTCACTGACCACGGCTTCGTGCAGTCGATTTACTTTTTCGATCCAAACGGCATCCGGCTCGAACTCACGACCGAGACGCTGGGTGAGGGCGAGGCGGATGAGTTCAAGGCTGGCGCGCATGATGCGCTTGCGGCCTGGAACAAGGAGAAGGCCGACCGATGGCGCCAGCCGGAAGCGAAAGCGATTCAGCGATCCTGAGCGAGGCGCGTGTATTCCTTTTTGATGAGGTCCTTTCCGTAAGCTCTTTCGAGCCGGCGAACGGTGAAGTGACCTCTAGCCATGTCCTGAAAATGTTCGATGAACGCGTAGTTCACGGCAGCTCCGCCTAGCGCGCCGACGATCGGAAAGGCCTGGGCTGCGACCTTGTCGGTAACAACCACGCCAAAGCGGGACGCCACCTGAGTCAGGAAGCGTACCAGAACCGGCGCGCCTTCCTTGATGACGCCGCGCTGTGTGACGAAGCGTGCGGCTTCCGTCACGCTCTTTGCGAGAATTCCCCGCACGGCAAAATAACCGCTTTCGGAAGCGTCGTCGGAGTCCGATCGTCCACCCAATGCAAACACTTGCACACAGGAGAGAGCTGCCTCCGGGTCTGAAAGATCCTCGCCCTCGCTTCGTGCAATCTCCGCGATAGACCTCAGCATGATGATGGTCGATACCGGAAGCTCGATGGGGAGTGTTGCCAATCCGAAGGCGCCACCGGCAGCGCCGGAGGCCGCGGCCAGCGCCTTGTGCAACATCAGCGATCCGGCGTGAGGCTTGCTTCGCATCGTCAGCAGCGCCACTTTCAGCGACATGTCGAGCGCCTTGGAAGTGGCAGCCGTGATCGCGTTCGTCGCGGCGGCGGGCAGCACGAAGCCGATGAGTTCGATCGGTTTACCCACCATATCGGTGAGTCGCGCTGCAAGACTCGGATGTTCGAGCGTTTGAACGGCCCGCTGCAGCGATTCCAGGTCTTCGGCTGTCAGTCTCGTCACTTCGCGGCCTCAACTTGCGGCTTTGGCTCGATACCAGTGGCCTTCAACTGGAATCGCGGCGAAAGAGTTTCGTCTTCGTCCGTCGTAAGATGGTGTGCCGCAGCGCACCCGAAAAGCAGGGCTCACTATTTTTACACATATGTAAAAAATACTTGACCCGGCATGCTGCCGGATTATAGTTGGGTCCAAGAAGCGATACTGGAAACGCTTCGCGAGGGCAGGGAATGCGGACCGAGCTGCAGGGGCGAACCTATCCGCCCTATACATTGCGACCCGATCGCGCCAAGGCGAAGCAGTTCATGGCTGCGCTCGGCGTGCCGGACGACGGCAAGGTTCCGCTCACCTACCTGATCTTTCTGCGCGGCGAAACGCTGGGCGTCGACCTGTTCAAGGACCTCGATATCCCGCGCGAGAAGGCGCTGCATGGCGGCCAGCGCTATGAATGGTTCGCGCCCGTGACCTTCGACGACGAACTCAATGTTACCGCCACTATCGACAAGGTGGTTGAGAAGCAAAGCAAGCGCGGACCGATCTGGTTTGCCGACATCTCGTTCGAATACCGCAAGAAGCAGGGCGACGAGCTTGCGTTGCGCGAAATCACTCGCCTGGTGAAGCAATCGTGAGTCAACCGATGAAAGCCGGTGACATCCTGTTCGAGGAAACCATCGCGCCGAGCGGCCGCGACCGCGTCGCGTTGTTCTCGGAAGCCACCGAAGACCCTAATCCAATTCATGTGAATGACGAGTTCGCGCACAAGGCGGGTTTCAAAACCGTGCTGCAGCAGGGCCCGATGACCACGGCGCAATTCGCGCGGCTTCTGGGCAATGCCGTAGGTGACGACAAGGTGAGGCTGCTCGACATCACCTTCACGGCGCCGGTCTATCCGGACGATACATTGATCCTGCGCGCCGAAGTGAGCGAACCCGGACCGGTCACGCGCTGCACGCTCACCGCCATCAAGAGCGACGGCACGCCGACGGCGAAGGGCATCGCGGAAGTCAGCGTGCCGGTATGACCAGGCGTCACCCAAATCGCGTGATGGTGGCAGGCGGCGCCGTCGGCCCGTTCGGCCGGCATACCGCGCGATCGCTCGCCGACATCGCAAACGATGCGATCGTGGAAGCGGTGGCGGCGGCGCGCGTGGCGCGCTCGGATATTGCAGCGGCGTTCGTCGGTAACGCGTTCGGCGGTGCGATCACCGATCAGGAATCCATTCTCGCGCAGACGCTGCTGGCGCCTGCAGGGATCGCCGGCATCCCGATGCGCACGATCAAGAACGCCTGTTCGAGCGGCGCCGATGCGGTGCATCTTGGCTGGAGCGCCATCGCCTATGGGCAATATGACTGCGTTCTGGTGCTGGGTGCCGAGAAGCTGACGCATGACGATCGGTCGCGCGCGTTCAAGGCGCTCGCGACCGCGACCGATCACGCTCCGCTCGGTGACGGGCGGTCGGTGTTTGTCGACATCAATGCTGGCCGCGCCAAGAGCTACATGGAACAATTTGGCGCCACACCAGAACATTTCGCCAAGGTGGCTGCGAAGAATCGCGAACATGCCCGGCTAAATGACCGAGCGGCGGAGCGTACACCGCTGACAATCGCGGAAGTGCTGGCCGACCGGGTGGTGGTGCCGCCACTAACCCGCGCCATGTGCGGCGGCATCGCCGACGGCGCGGCGTGCGTGATTCTTGTCAGCGAAGAATTCGCAAAGCGTCGGGGAATCAACGGCATGAGCGAGATCGCGGCGTCGTCGGTGGTGTCCGGAATCCCGGGCGGGAGTACCGATGGCAATGCCACCTGTCGTGCTGCCCGCGGCGCTTACGAAGCTTCCGGCATCGACGCGCGCGACATCGCGGTCGCCGAAGTCCACGATCCCACCTCACCGCAGGAATTATTTGACATCGAAGACCTTTTGTTCTGCGGCCGCGGCGAAGCCATCCGCCTTCTGCAAGATGGCGACACCACGCTTGGCGGCCGCATCCCGGTGAATACCAGCGGCGGGTTGACCAGTCGCGGCCATCCGGTCGGCGCCACCGGTGTCGCGCAGATCGTCGAGATTCATCAGCAACTCACCGGCCTGGCCGGTCCGCGCCAGGTTGCGGGCGCGAAGGTTGGTCTGGCGCAAATGGCAGGCGGACTTCTCGGCAGCGACTCCGCCGTCGCCAGTGTGCATCTGTTGTCGGTTTGAGGTCACGTCATGTATCCGATCCCCGAGCGCTACGATCTCTTCATCAACAACGAGTGGCACCAGTCTTCGTCCAACGCGACGCTGGAAGCCAGGAGCCCGCTCACCGGCGACGTGCTTTGTACCGTGCCGGACGCGAGCGAGCGCGACGTGGTCGAAGCCGTGATCGCAGCGAAAGCCGCCTGGCCGGCTTGGCATCGCGCGGGACCCCGCAAGCGCGCCGAGGCGATGAACAAGCTTGCCGACCGTTTGCAGGCGGATGCTGACCGTTTCGCCTGGCTCGAGACCGCCAATACCGGCAAGGCGTGGCGCGAGAGCAAGGCCAATATTCTGACCGCGGTCGATCGCCTGCGCTATTACGCCGGCGTGTGCCGTGCGCTGGAAGGCAAAACAATTAATTCCGGCAATATCCTGAGCTTCGATTATCGCGAGCCGCTCGGCATCATCGGTATCATCGGGGCCTGGAATTTCCCGATCAACATGTTCCTGGGCAAGATCGCGCCTGCGATCGCCGTCGGCAACGCCGTGATCTACAAGCCGGCCGAGCCGACCCCGATCACGACGCTGGAAGTCGCGAAACTGATCGCCGAATGCCTGCCGCCCGGCATTGTCAATATCATTACGGGAGGCGGAGAGACCGCGGGTCTCTCGATCGTCTCGCATCCGGATATCCGCAAGGTGTCGCTCACCGGCTCCGTGCAGACCGGGCGCACGGTGATGGCCGCGGCAGCGCCGTCGACCAAGCAGCTCACGCTCGAACTCGGCGGCAAGAATGCGCAGATCGTATTCGAGGATGCCGATCTCGATCGCGCGGCGCAGGGCATCATGCTTGGCGCCTTCATGAATCAGGGGCAGGTCTGCACCTCGGGTTCGCGCGTCTTCGTGCATCATTCGGTGGCAAAGCAACTTCAGGAAAAGGTCCTGGCGCTGATCCCGCAGCTCAAGCTCGGCGATCCGTTCGACAAGGCGACCACGATGGGCACCATGGTGTTCGAGGAACACCTCGACAGCGTGATGCATTATATCGATATCGGCAAAGCGGAGGGCGCGAAGCTTGTCACCGGCGGCAAGCGCGCCAAGATCGACAAATACCCCAAAGCGCTGGCGGTCGAACCGACCATCTTCAGCAATGTGGAATGCGACATGGTGGTCGCGCGCGAGGAAATCTTCGGGCCGGTCGTCACGTTCCACAACTGGTCCACCGAATACGAGATGCTGGGCTCGGTAAACCTGCTCGATTTCGGGCTCGCCGCCGGCATCTGGAGCGAGAATTTCGGACGCGCACATCGCACCGCACAGGCCGTGGAAGCCGGACGCGTCTGGATCAATTGCTACAATCTGTTCCCGTCAGGCTCGTCCTTTGGCGGCACCAAGGCCAGCGGCTTCGGACGTGAGGACGCGTTCGAGACCATGTTCGCCTTCACCCAAGTCAAGAATGTGATTGCGGATATCTCGGAGAAGCAGCGCAGCTTCTACCAGTGAGCATGATGCCGAAAAGTGTGAAGCGGGTTTCGGGAAGCATTATGCTCAAACAAAAAAATGAGGAGTGCAGAGAATGATCCAGCTCAACGAAAACAAGACCGGTCTCGGCAATGTGACGCCGGGCGATTTCTTCCAGCAGGAAGACGAGTTCAAGAAACTTCAGCTCAACGTGATTGCCATCCATGTGGTGAGCGAGGAAGTTGGCGCGGATTTCTTCGAGCAGAGCATCCTGCGCGCGCCCTCTGCCGACATGAAGATGCGCATGGCCAAGACCGTGATGGAGGAATACGGCCATCACCTGCGTTTTCGCAAACTCCTGGAAGATCTTAACCTCGACTGGCAGGAGATAACGAAGGACAAGACGCATCTTTCCACTTTCGACGTACCGATCGACACCTGGGCCGACCAGATGGTGTTTCTGGCGCTGGTCGATCGCGCCGCCGCGCATCAGTTCCGTCACTTCATCAAGTCGCCCTATGAGCCGTTCCGGCAAGCGTGTCAGGACACGCTGAACGAGGAATACGGCCATGTCGGGCTCGGTATGGATGGCGTGAAGGATTTGCTAAAGACGCCGGCGGGCCGCGCCGAGGTGGAGAAGTCGGTGCAGAAATGGCTGCCGGTGGGCCTAGCGTCGTTCGGCGGCGACAAATCGCGCACCAACGAACGCTTCCGTCACTGGGGCTTCAAGTCCGCGACCAATGAGGACATGCGCGAGACCTATTATCAGCAGGTCCGCGCCTTCATCACCAAGGACTGGGGCGTCTCACTGCCGGCCACCTCCGGCGAGTTCATCGCTTCAATTGGCGGCGACCTGAACAAGCATGTCATGTATGCGGGCTAGCTTTCGTGCTGGATCAGGTGAGTACAACACATAACGTAAAGCTGCTGCCGGCGGGCAACGAATTGCCGTGCCCGTCGACCCAGACACTGCTTGACGCCTGCATCGCCGCCGGCATTTCGATCTCCTATAATTGCCGCTCGGGCGAGTGCGGGGAATGCATGGCTTCGCTTCAGTCGGGCGAGGTGCATGAGCTTCCGGGCGCGGACCCCGCCATCTTCAACGACAGTCATCGCGCGCAGGGCAAGATCCTTACCTGCCTGTGTTTTCCACGCAGTGCGCTGACGCTCGATATTCCGCTGCAAGCCGATGCGCCTGCGATCCGTCCGGCTCTGGTGAACGCAATGGTGCAGCGCGTGGAGCAGCTCACACCCACAATCTACGGCGTTACCGTCGAGACGCCGTGGCCGATCGATTATTATGCCGGGCAGGCGTTCGAGTGGGTGGTACCCGGCATCAGTCCGAACCGCACCTATTCGGCGGCAAACCGGCCGGGCAACGACGCGATCGACTTTCATGTACGGGTCTATCCCGGCGGCAAAATCGGCGGATGGGTCTCGCAACTCACCGCCGGCCAACCGCTGCAACTGATGGGCCCCTACGGGCAATTTCGGCTGTCGGGCAATGACTGGCGGCCGGCGCTCTGCATCGCCGGCGGCACCGGGCTTGCGCCGGTGATGTCGGTACTGGATCATGCGGTGGCCCGGAAGGACAAGCGCCCGATCCGGCTATTCTACGGTGCACGTTCGCGCGCTGAACTTTACGGACTCGACCGGATCGAGGATTGGAAGAAGCAATTGCCGGAATTCGAATTTACACCAGTCCTGTCCGATGAGCCTGCGGATTCGCCTTGGAAAGGCGCGCGCGGGCTTGTCACCGATCTTCTTTCGGAACATGTCGGCGACGCCTTTGGCCTTGAAGCCTATGTGTGTGGCCCGCCATCCATGATCGATGCCGCGGTCGATGTGCTCACTCGCGTTGGCGCGCTGGAAGAGGACATTCGCACCGATCGCTTCGTAATGGCAAAGACATCGATTAGGGCATGAACCTTCACCAGCCTTTCATGGTCCCGCCGCCGGTTGCGGTCGCGGATCTCGTCATGCAGGACGGCGCGGTGATCCGCCTGCGCCGTTATGGCAAGAAACGCGCGACGCGGCTGGTACTGAGTCATGGCAACGGCCTTGCCATCAACGCCTATGCGCCGTTCTGGCTGCCACTTGCCGAAGACTATGACATCGTCGTGTTCGACATGCGAAATCACGGCGAGAATCCGCTGCATGACGAGAAGGCGCACGCTTGGGAATGCTTCTATTCCGACATGGAGGAGATTTTCCACGGTATCCGCGCAACTTTCGGCGAAGCAAAAACGGTCGGCGCTTTCCATTCGCTGTCGTCGATTGCCTCTCTTGTGCACACGATTCGCAACGGCAAGCGCTGGGATGCGCTGTGCGTGTTCGATCCACCGATGATGCCGCCGAAGGGGCACCCGTTGCACGACCTCGAAGATGCCGACATGGAAAAACATTCCGCGCGCGCGCTGCGCCGGATGGCGTTTTATGATTCACCCGACCAGCTTGCAGCGCAATTCCGGCGACGGAAATCGTTCGCGCGCTGGGTGCCGGAAGGCGCCGACCTGCTTGCGCGCCACACTCTCCGGCAATTGCCGGACGGCCGCTGGACCCTGTGCTGCCCGCCGGCCTACGAGGCGCGGGTGTTTCGAGAGAACAAGGACGAGACTTTGTTCCAGCGGCTGCCGGAAGTTCCGGTGCCGCTGATGATCATTGCGGGAGATCCCGCATCTCCTTACGCGAGCCCAGCGGCTGCGACCGCGAAATCAGCGCATGATGATCTCGGCATCGACTATGCGATGATTCCCGGCACCACACATTTCCTTCAGATTGAAGAACCGCAGACCTGCCGCGACCTGCTGATCGATTTCATGAAACATCAAGGCCTCGACTCTCGCTAGTGTCCCGAATACGAAGTTCGCACAATCGTGCGGCAGCCTCGGTAGCGAACTTCGGATTCGAAGGACACTAGCAAGTTTATGATTTTAGTGTGGTTTGGTTCGGAAGTCCGCTTGAAAAACGCGCGGTGACAATGAAGCGGACTTCCGAACCACCACACTAGTCGAACGTTTTCACCGGGAAAATGTCATGACCTCACTCTCCGATCTTCGCATCCCTTACGGCGCCTATTGGTCGACGCCGTTCTCGCGCTGGCAGATGAGCCTTGCTGATCTGCACAGCCTGAAATTCGCGGCCGCCACCGGCGCGAAAGTGGCGAAGGAGAAACAATGGCCGATCGAGGCCTTCGACCATGCCGTGCTCGGCTTCACGGTGCCGCAGGACAAGTGCTTCTATGGTGCGCCCTGGGTGATGTCGATGATGGGCGCGCCAAATGTCACTGGTCCGACGGTGATGCAGGCCTGTGCGACCAGCCCGCGCGCGCTTTCGGCCTCGGCCGCGGACCTCTGCAACGGCGACGCCACCGCGTCGCTCGTTGTCACCTGCGACCGCACATCCAATTCGCCGGTCATCATGCACCCCAATCCGCGCGGACCCAGCGGCTCGCCCGACATCGAGAACTGGGTACTTGGAAACTTCCGAGAAGACCCGAACGCGCATGTCGCGATGGTGGACACCGCCGAGAACTGCGCGCGTGACTGGCAGATATCGACCCAGGAGCAGCACGACCTGGTGGCGCTCCGTTACGATCAATATCGCGACGCGCTGAAGGACGACGCTGCTTTCCTGCGCCGCTTCATGACGCTGCCGTTTTCGGTGCCGGATCAAAAATTCAGGAAAGAAGTCGCCACCATGACCGGCGACGAAGGCATTCATGACACGACGCCGGAAGCGCTGAGGAAACTGAAGCCTGTGAAGGAGGGCGGCACCGTGACCTTCGGGGGCCAGACTCATCCTGCCGATGGCAATGCCGGCATGGTGGTGACGGCGAAGGATCGCGTCTCTGAATTCACCGGCGAACCCGGCATCGAAATCCGTATTCTCGGATTTGGGCAGGCGCGCGAGCGGCTGGCGTATATGCCCGCCGCTCCAGTCAAGGCCGCGAAGCGCGCTCTCGATGCCGCGGGGCTTTCGATCGACAACATCGACGTGATCAAGTCGCACAATCCATTCGTCGTGAACGACATTGTATTCTCGCGCGAAACTGGCGTGGACCCGAAAAAAATGAATAATTTCGGCTGCTCGCTGGTCTTCGGCCATCCGCAGGGGCCGACAGGTATGCGCCTCATCATCGAGATGATCGAGGAGCTTGCGATGCGCGGCGGCGGCAACGGCCTGTTTCACGGCTGCGCCGCCGGCGACACCGCGATGTCGGTCGTCATCGCGGTGCAGGACAAGCGCAATCAGAACGGCCGCAAGTCATGAACATCCAGGGGCAGGGAGCCGTCGTCACTGGCGGCGCATCGGGGCTTGGCCGCGCGGCGGCGGAAGCCTTGCACGTGGCCGGGGCGAAAGTCGCGATCCTCGATGTGAACGAAAAGGCGGCGCAGGAGGTCGCCAAATCGCTTGGGGGCTTCGCTGCGAGTTGCGACGTCACCAGCGCCACCGGCACGGAGGCCGCGCTGAAAGCCGCGGAGGCTGCGATCGGCCCGATCCGGGCCTGCGTGAGTTGCGCCGGCGTCGGTCCGGCGAAGCGCATCCTTGGCCGCGACGGCCCGATGAATTCTCGACGACTTCGCACGTGTGGTGCAGATCAACCTGATCGGCACCTTCAACGTGCTGCGGCTTGTCAGCGCGCAGATGGCAAAGCTCGATCCGCTGCCGTCCGGCGAGCGTGGCGTGATCATCAACACGGCTTCGATCGCTGCCTATGAGGGCCAGGTCGGGCAGGCGGCCTATGCCTCGTCGAAGGGCGGTGTCGCTTCGCTGACGTTGCCCGCCGCACGCGAAATGGCGCGCCATGCCATTCGCGTGCTCGCCATCGCCCCCGGCATTTTCGAGACGCCGATGCTGCATTCGCTGCCGGAAGCAGCGCAACAATCGCTGGCCGCCTCCATCCCGTTTCCGTCGCGGCTTGGACGGCCATCCGAATTCGCAAGTCTGGTGATGCACATGATCGAGAATGCGATGCTCAACGGTGAGGTGGTGCGGATCGACGGGGCCATCCGGTTGTCCGCGAGCTGAGCCGGGCCAAAGTGAAATTTACATACGTGTAAAAAAATCTTGACTCGTTCCCTCTGCGGGGCGAGACTTATTCCAAACTACGAGGATCGGGGTATGCTTCGCGCATCGAAACGATCCCGGCTACGGGAGGACGAAAGCGCGATGTCTTCATTCGCACCAGGCGAACTCGATTTCGTTGACATTGAATTGGCGCCGCCGTCGCTTGCGATGGAGCGCCGCGACAACGGCGAGATCATTCTGCGCTCCACAATCCCTTTGGCCGATCATGCGCGACATGTCGGCGAACATCTCCTGCATTGGGCGAAGATAGATCCTAAGCGCAGTTTCCTGGCCGAGCGCGACGCGGCGGGCGTGTGGCAGCATATGAGCTATGGCGATGCCGCGAAACACGCCGACGCGATTTCGCAATGGCTGATTGACAACGGACATAACGCCGATCGACCGGTCGCAGCACTCTGTGACAATTGCATCAACATGGGCTTGATCAAGCTCGGCGCGATGCAGGTTGGAATTCCGTTTCTGCCGATCTCGCCGGCTTATTCGCTGATGTCGGAGAATTTCGCCAAGCTGAAGCACGTTATCAACGAATTGCAGCCGAGCGTCATTTATGTGCCGTCGCTTGCGATGTTCGGACGTGCGTTGAAAGCGCTCGATCTCACCCGCATCCAGGTTATAGCTGACGCGCCGCATCCGGATTTTCCGAAAGCGGTAACATTCAATGACATGCTTGCTGCGGAAGCCACGTCCGAAGTCGCGAAGCGCCGCGATGCAGTGACGCCGGACACGATTGCGAAAATCCTTCTGACGTCGGGCTCGACCGGCATGCCCAAGGGTGTGATCAACACCCAGCGCATGCTTTGCTCCAACGGTAAGGCGGTCGATCAGGTATGGATTTTCCTGACGCGCAGGCCGCCGGTGCTGGTCGATTGGCTGCCCTGGAATCACACCTTCGGCACCAATTTCAATTTCGGTCAGGTGCTGCGACATGGCGGCACGCTTTATATTGACGCCGGCAGGCCGGTGCCGGGCAAGCTCGATGCCACGCTGAAGAATCTGCGCGAAATCCAGCAGACGGTGCTCTACAATGTGCCGCGCGGCTACGACATGCTGCTGCCGGCGCTGGAAGCCGACGACGCCTTCGGCCGCCATGTGTTCGAAAAACTGGACGCTATCTTCTATGCCGGTGCGGCTTTGCCGCCCCATTTGTGGGCTCGGCTCGAGGCGCTGGCGATCAAGCATCGTGGCAAGAAGGTGCCGATTTTCTCTTCGCTCGGTTCGACCGAGACCGCGCCGGTTGCGAGCTTCTGTCACTGGCCGTCGTCGGATTTCGGCGGCGTCGGCCTGCCGATCCCGGGCTGCGAGATCAAGCTCGTGCCGGATGGCGGCAAGCTCGAAATGCGAGTTCGCGGTGCCAACGTGTCGCCCGGCTATTTCCGCAGGCCCGACCTGACGCAAGTGGCGTTCGACGAGGAGGGCTATTTCAGGCTCGGCGATGCAGTCGCCTTCGTCGATCCCGACAAACCGGAGAAGGGGCTGCGCTTCAACGGACGCGTGTCGGAGAATTTCAAGTTGATGAGTGGGACCTGGGTGCAGGTCGGCGATTTGCGGCTGTCGGCGATCAGCGCCGCTGCGCCTGCGATTCAGGACGCAGTGGTGACGGGTCATGATCGCGAGCAAATCGGGTTGCTGGTTTTTCCGAACCTCGACGGCTGCCGCAAGATTTGCAGCGCGCCGGATACGCCGTTGTCCGAACTCATCACGCGGCCCGAGCTACACGCGCATATCGCCAGGGCCTTTGCCGCATTCAACGCCGCCAATCCCGGCACGAGCCGACAGGTTGCGCGCGTGCTGCTGCTGAGCACGCCGCCTTCCGTCGACGGCAATGAAATCACCGACAAGGGCTACATCAACCAGCGCGCGGTTCTGGAGGCACGCGCCGGAGATGTCGGCAGACTTTATTCCGGCGCCCCGCAACCGGATGTCGTGGTGGTACCGCGCGAGGCAAGCACGCAGAAGCAAACTGCCGCCTGAAGGCGGTTCTCTACAAACACAACATGGGAGACGACGATGAGGGCATCTTTTGCCTACGGGAAACTTTTGTCTGCAATCACGCTGGCGGCATCGCTGGTTGCCGCGCCTGCCTTTGCGCAGGACAACAAGCCGATCAAGATCGGCGTCATGAACGACATGTCGGGGGTCTATGCGGATTTCCAGGGCATCGGCTCGGTGGTCGCCGCCCGGCTTGCGGTCGAGGATTTCGGCAAGCAGATCGGCAATCGGCCGATCGAGATCGTGTTCGGCGACCATCTGAACAAGGCCGATGTCGGCGCCACCATGGCGCGGCGCTGGTATGACGTAGAGGGGGTAGATGCGATCGTCGACGTGCCGAATTCCGGTATCGCGCTTGCGATCAGCGACATCACCAAAGAGAAGAACAAGACATTCCTGATTTCCGGCGGCGTCACGACCGACCTGACCGGCTCGAAATGCACGCCCAACAACGTCCACTGGACGTTCGACAATTACGCGCTCGCCAATGGGCTGGTGCAGGCAGCATTGAAGGCCGGCAATGATTCCTGGTTCTTCCTGACCAGCGATTACGCTTTCGGTCATAACCTCGAAGCCGCGGCATCTGGTCTCGTGAAGGCCAATGGCGGCAAGGTGGTCGGAGCCGTCCGCCATCCGCTCGGTACGGTGGATTTTTCCTCGTTCCTTTTGCAGGCGCAGGCCTCGAAAGCGAAGATTGTCGCGCTCGCCAATGCCGGTGGAGACACGACCAGCGCGATCAAGGGCGCGGCCGAGTTCGGACTTGGCAAGGGCGGGCAGAAGATGGCGGGTCTCGTTTTCATCATCAACAACGCGCATGCGCTCGGCTCCGCCGCCGAGGGCATTTTGTCGGTCAGTCCCTTCTACTGGAATACGAATGACGCGAGCCGGGCGTTCGCCAAGCGCTTCCAGGCCGCGCATCCGAACAAGAATATGCCGAACGAGATGCAGGCCGGCGTCTATGCCGCGATCCTGCATTATCTGAAAGCGGTGAAGGCACTTAATGGCGACACCACCGGCGACAAGGTGGTCGCCCGGATGAAGGAAATGCCGACCGACGATCCGCTTTTTGGAAACGGAACGATTCGCGTCGACGGCCGCAAGATCCATCCGATGTACCTGTTCGAGGTGAAGGCGCAGTCCGAAATGAAGGAGCCTTGGGATTATTACAAACAAGTGCTGGAGATCCCGGGCGAGCAGGCTTTCCTTCCGCTCAACAAGGGTGGCTGCTCGCTGGTGAAGACGAACTAAGGGCCTTACAGAACTGGCAGCACGCGTGCGGATCGGCTATGCATGGTCGATCCGCAAACACTGGGTACCCGTTCCGATGCCTGCCCGCGAGCCTGCGAAAAAAGTGAAGAAATCGACGCTGCGGCGCGAGGCAATATTGCAAAACGCGCTGAAGATTTTCGACCGGCAGGGCTTCGCCAATACGTCGCTCGACGACATCGCGCGCGAGACCGGCGTCAAGCGCGAGGCGATCTATTACTATTTCAACAACCGCGCGGAAATCCTGCTGCAGATCATCCGGCCGCAGAGCGAGCAGCTGGTCGTGGGCCTGCGGGAAGTCCTCGATTCGAAGTCTTCGTTCCAGGACAAGCTTTATGCCGCGATCCGCAATCATCTCGAGCGTTTCGACCGCCACTGCCTGGAAATGACGGTGAGTTTGCGCGACGTCTATCTGGAAGATGCGCGCGACGTGCGACGCGAGATGGACAAGATCTGGCGCTCCTACGAGGCGATGTGGACACAACTGGTTGATGAAGGCCAGAAGAAGGGCGAGTTCGCCCAATGCGGCGATCCGAAGATGATCGGGTTCGGAATCCTCGGCATGTGCAACTGGTTGGCGCGCTGGTACGACCCGAAGAAGACGACGCCGATCGATGAGTTGATCGATACATATTTCAACATGATCGCTTTCGGGCTGGTGAAGGATTCCGCGCGCGACAAGGTGACGGATATACGAAAAGGTCTGCGCCTCAGTGCAGCCGCGCGCGCGGAGGCTGCGGCTCCTCGCGTCAAGGCGGCTGGCAAATCCTAACGGCTGCTATTTCGGCAATGGGCCTCCGCCACCGTGGTCTGTAAGGCCGCGGTCGCTTCACAAATCAAGCGGATCGCGGCTCCGGTTGCTGCCGCAACCGGAAGCGCTGGATCTTGCCGGTAGACGTTTTCGGCAACTCGTCGACGAATTCGAACCAGCGCGGGCATTTGATGTGGGCAAGGCGCGCGCGAACGTGGTTGCGCAATTCGTCGGTCAGGGCCGTAGCGTCGGCGTTCTTTTCGCGCAGCACGACATAGGCTTTCGGCTTGATCATGTCTTCGGCGTCCGGATGGCCGACGACCGCGCATTCCATCACAGCCGGGTGCTGGGCGATGGCGCCTTCCACCTCTGCCGGCGACACCCAAATCCCCCCCACACGAAGCATGTCGTCGGAACGGCCGACCAAAAAGAAATTGCCGTCCTCGTCCTGATAGAGCTTGTCGCCCGTGAGAACGCCGCCGCGGCCCATGACCTCTTCGGTCTTTTCCGGCTTGTTCCAATATCGCTCCGCGGCTGAGGGACCGAACATGCGAAGGTTTCCGATCTCGCCGGTTTTTACCGGCTTGTCGTCGTCGTCCACGAGCTCCGCGCGATAGCCGCCGACAAGACGACCACAGCTTCCCGGCACCGATTTGCCCGGCCGATTGAGGATGAACATGTGCGTCATCTCGGTGGTGCCGACACCATCGAGAATCTCAACGCCCGCGAATTGCATCCAGCGGTCGAGCAGGGCGGCCGGCAGGATTTCGCCGCCCGAGATGCAAAGCCGCAGGCGGCGACAGGCGCTGCGTACGCGCTCCTGTCCGATCTTCTCCTCGGCGATCCGAAGCATACCCGCGAACAGGGTGGGAACGCCGACCACGATCGTCGGCTCATATTTGAGCCATTGCTCCCAGATCACGTCAGGGTTGATTGGCGCGGGATTGACGATGTTCTGCGCGCCGGTACGAATCGGAAAATAGACCTGATTGCCGAGGCCGAAGGCGAAGTACATTTTGGGCGGGCACAGTATGACGTCGTTCTCGTCTATCGTGCAGGTGCCGCGGCCGAACAATTCGGTCGCCCAATAGATGTGGTTGCCGGTATGCACCACGCCTTTGGGACTGCCGGTCGAGCCAGACGAGTAGAGCCAGAAGGCCATATCATCGGGGTTTGCAGGATAGGTGTCCGCCGCTTCCGGTTGCGAGCCGAGGGCGTCATCCAGGAAGTCGAGGCCTTGCACACGCTCGCGCGCGACCAGCAATTGGCGCAGGTTCGGCAATTGATCGCGCATCGAAGCGATTGCCGGCGCGATAGTGTGGTCGGCGATCACCGCGACTGCCTCGCTGTCACCGATGTAATAGCGGTAATCCTCGGCCTTGAGATAGGTGTTGATCGGGATCGCAATCGCGCCCATTTTCATCGCGCCAAGGAAGATCGACGGAAAGTCGATGTCGTCCACGACGCTGAACAATACCCGCTCACCGGGTTTGACGTTCAGTGCCCGCAGCAGATTTGCGATCTTGCCGGTACGGGCAATAAGTTCGCCGTAGCTCCAGGTGCGGGTCGGCGAGATCAGATAAGGACGCTTCGCGCGCGCGGCGTCGATCTGATGTTCCAGCAGATAGTCGACGACATTGCCGGACAAGCCGGCGCGACCGGCAACCGCCGCATCTGCCTGCATCGCATCCTCCCGTAAGGCCGTTTTTTATTTACGCTTACGTAAAAAATACAGGTGAGCGGAATGGGAGTCAAGCGAAGAGGGCGATCAATGCGTGCTGGCGCGCTGTGTCCTCGTCCCGGCCCGAAGCGCGCAGAATTTGTCGACGGCTTCGGTGACGGCGCCTGCGATCTGCAGCTGGTGCTCTTCCTGCCCCATCAAAATCTCCTCATCGCGATTGATGATGGAGCCGGCTTCCAGCAGTACCGAGGCCATGCGGGTGGTTCTCAGGATCAGCAGCTGATCGTAGCGGTAGACACCGGTTTCAGCGTCCACGAGCTGCCGCCGCTTGTGCCCCATGAACGCCTGCGTGTAATGCGGCGTGTATTGCAGGCCGCGCACCTTCAATTGCGCGCCAAGCAGCTTTCCGAAAGCGAGGCTGCCCTGATAGTCGGCATTGTCGCTCGAAACGAAGATCGAATGACCGCGGAAGCGATCGCTGTATTCGAGTGGCTTGCCCTCATATTCCCACTTCACCTTGAAAGCTTGCGGCACCGAGTCGTGGTGGATCGAGATTAGGAGATCGGCCGACATCTGGTTGGCCTGTGCAATGCGACGCACGAGACTTGGAATTGCGGGTCCTGTAGCCAGCAGGAGCGAGGTGCGTGCATAGCCGGCGTCGTTCAGCTTGCGCTCGATCACCTTGGCGAGGCGCAGGTTGAAATCGTATTCGGTAGCGCCGCGCGCCGAGATCGCACCCGGAATTTCCGGTGTGTGACCGACATCGACGATCACGCGAAACTTCGCAGCGTCGCATTGCGGTACGCTCGCAGTCGCGGGCGGCGCCGCGCGCTGCTGCGACCACGAAGGCGCGCCTGTCATGCCGAGCATCAATGCGCCGGCCGCAGCCACAAGGATGGCGCCGCGAAATGTCATCGAGAGCTCATGGAATCAAATTTGGGTCCCGCCCGGTCGAGCGTCGAGTCTAGTTACGGAGATCGGTACTGCGCAAGCAAAAGCGTGGCCTCGTGCGCCTCAATTTGGCCATCGAATTCCAGCTGTCAGTGGGAGCCAACGCGGTCTCGCGGCAGGAGCAGTGTGGCTGCAATGCGCCGGCGGCGCTGGATTTCGTCGCGATCGTCGGCGGCGAGCGTCATGCGGGTGCCGATCACGAAGGCGATATGCAGTTCGGAGAAATCCTCGGCATCGCCATCGTTCAGTCCGGCATCGCGATAGAGTTGGCGCAGAAAATCGGTCCGCCCCTTGTCTACCTCGCGCACGATGTCGGCGACTTTGGCGTCCCGCCGAGCCCAGTCGCGCAGCGTCATCTCGAACGGCCCGCCCGGCACTTCCGGCCGCGCCGAAATCGAAATGCGCAGCAATCGCTCGATCCGCTCCCAGGGCGTTCCCGATGTATCGGTGATCAGCGCGCGGATTTCGCTGGTCATGCGTAGTCGCCAAGTTTCAACCACTGCGAAAAGCAGATCTTCGCGACCCTTGAAGTGCCAATAGAAGCTGCCCTTGGTGACGCCCAAGCGCTCCGCAAGCGTATCGACGCGCAGCGCTTCGACATTGTCTTCCGCCAGCATTTCGATGGCGGCGTCGATCCAGTCCTTGCGCGCGAGCGGCGGTTCGGCGGCGGGCTTTTGCGGCTTGACGGCTTGACGTGCCATAGGGCGGCGGTCTCCGGCTCAGCGTTCGGCCGGCGATGCAGACTTGCCGGCCAGCACGACATCGACGAGTTTGCCGTTGCGCCACGCGATCCATTCCGACAATGGCTTGCCGGCTGTGATTTCGTCAGCCGCCTTGACCAGCGCGGCCTGCACCGAGGGCGAGGTCAGCTTCGGAGAGCCAAGCGCGTCCATCCACTTCTGCAATTCGGGGGCGATCTTCAGCACATGCGGCATTCCGCCTTCGCCGCCCGCGAGCGTGAAAGTTGTGAGTGCGCCCATCACCGCCCAGCGCGGGCCGAGGCCGTAGCGCATCGCATCCTCGATCGCCTGAGGGCTTGCAATGCCTTCGGCGACGCAATGCACGGCCTCACGAAGCAGTGCGAACTGCAGTCGGTTGGTGAGGAAAGCCGTGACTTCCTTGTCGACGCGGATCGGCTGCTTGCCGAGGGTGCGAAAGAAGCGCAGCGCCCAATCGACCACGGCCGGCGCAGTCTTCTCGCCGCCGACAATTTCAATCAGCGGCACGAGGTGCGGGGGGTTGAACGGATGGCAGACCACCAGCCGTTCCGGGTTGCGCATCTTCGCCTGCAATTGCGTCGGCGGGATGCCGCCGGTGGAGGAGGCAATCACAAGTGTCGGCGGCGCCTTGGCTTCGATCTCTTCGTAGACCTCTTGTTTGAGAACAAGATTTTCCGGTGCGTTTTCGTGCACGAGATCGACGGAGGCCGCGACTTCACCGGGTGTGCCGACGAAAGTCAGGTTGTCATCCGGTACGCGCTCGGTGGTTGCGATGCCGAGCTTGCGAAGAGCGTCCCAGGTGTCAGCGATGAAGTCGTGTGCGCGCGTTTCCGCATCGGATGCAGGATCAGTAGCGATCACCTTGTGACCGCGCGCGACATAGATCGCGGCCCAGCCGCAGCCGACGGAGCCGGTACCGATCAAACCAATGTGTTTCGGGTGTTCGCGCGGAAACATTGGGCTTCACCTTCGTCCGCAAACGGCGCAGTGTGTCGCACGTCTGCGAATTGACTTCGCAGGACCCCACATACATACTGGTACGTATTGAGCCAGGGAGGATATCATGTCAATCAAGAAACTGCTGGCGCTCGCAAGTGCGGCAGCCTTCATCGCGGTAGCGGGACCCGCACAAGCCGATATCAAGGTCGGCGTGGTGCTTGCGCTGACCGGACCCAATGCGTCGCTCGGCGTGCCCTATCGCAAGGGTGTTGATCTATTCCCGCGAGAGATCGGCGGAGAGAAGGTCCAGATGATCTTCCTCGACGACGCTTCAGATCCTTCCACAGCGGTGAAGAACGCGCAGAAGCTGATCGCCGACGACAACATCGACATTCTGATCGGCGGTTCGAATTCCCCGGCCTCGCAGGCGATGGCAGCCGTCACCTCGAAAGCGGGCGTTCAGCAGGTCTCGCTCGCACCCGCGGGCTACGCGGCCGACAAGAACAACTGGCTGATCGCAATGCCGCAACCGGCGGATATCTGGGCCAAGGCGCTCGTCAATGACATGCTAAAGCGCAAGGTAAAGACGATCGCTTATATCGGCTTCAGCGATCCGTGGGGCGACATCGCCTACAACGGCATTAAGGAGGCTGCCGAAAAGGCCGGCCTTCAGATCGTCACCAACGAACGCTATGCGCGCTCGGATACGAGCGTTGCCGGTCAGGTGCTGAAGATCATCGCGGCGAAGCCCGATGCGGTGATGGTCGGTGGCTCCGGCACGCCCGGCGCGCTGCCGCATATCGCGCTCGCCGAACGCGGCTTCAAGGGCCCGGTTTATGCAACGCCCGGCGTATTCAACCAGGACTTCCTTCGCATCGGCGGCAAGTCGCTGGAAGACGCGGTCGGAGTGACCGGTCCAATCGGCGGACACGAACAATTGCCGGCTTCCAATCCGATCAAGCAGGTGTCGGAAGACTTCATCAAGAAGTACGAAGACATCAACGGCAAGGGTAGCTGGAACAGCTTCGCCGCGTTCGCCTATGACGGCAATCTTGTCCTCGCGGCGGCGATCGAACGTGCACTCAAGAAGGGTAAGCCCGGCACCCCGGAATTCCGCAAAGCGGTGCGCGACGAAGTGCGCGGCGTGAAGGAACTGGTCGGCACCAATGGCGTGTATCACTTCCCTGAGGGCTCGTCCTATGGTGTGGACGATCGTTCGGTGATCCTGGTCCAGGTCAAGGACGGCCAGTGGAAATATCTGCCGAACTAACGAGAGCGAAAACGGTCCGGCCGGATGACAAGTCCGGCCGGATTTGATTTTCGACCGGCACTTCCGGGAATTCTGGGGCAGGGCGCGCAAGGCGCCTAATACCGCGTTGACAGGTTTCTCCAGTCGCGCGCGGGCGGGAACATGACGTTCGAGATATTCGTCCTTCTGGTGCAGGACGCCTTGGGCACGGGCGCGATTTACGTGCTGATGGCACTCGGCATCGTGCTCATCTTCAATGTGACGCGCGTCATTTTCGTCTCCTATGGCGATCTCGTCGCCTATTCTGCGCTGACGCTCGGTGCCTTCGAATTGAATCGCATGCCCGGTACGGTGTGGCTTGTCCTCACGCTGGCGATTTTGGCTTTTGTCATCGAGGCGGCATCGTTGATACGCCGCAATCGCGCCGGCCAAATTCCGAAAGCCTTTCTCTATTGGGGTGTGGTTCCCGTGCTGCCGGTCGGTTTGACCTTCCTGATCGGCGCTCAGAATCTTTCGCTGCCGGTTTCGGTCCTGCTGACCATAGCACTCGTGCTGCCGCTCGGGCCGCTGCTTTATCGCATCGTGTTCCAGCCGATCGCGACCGCGCCGGTGCTGGTGCTGCTGATGGTCGCGGTCGCGCTGCATTTCGCGATCTCGGGTCTCGCGCTGCTTTATTTCGGTCCGGAAGGTTTGAGGACGCAGGCCTTTGTGCGCGGCGATGTTGTAATCCTGGGCTTCGACGTGTCGAAGCAATTGCTTCTGATCGTTGGCGCCGCCGCGGCCTTTTCGGCGATCCTGTACGTGTTCTTCCAGTTCACGCTCACCGGCAAGGCGTTGCGCGCGACCGCCGTGAACCGGGAGGGCGCGCGGCTGGTCGGAATCTGGACGACGCGCGCGGGCACGCTTGCCTTTCTGCTCGCGTCGGTGATTGCGGCCATCGCCGGCATTCTGATCTCGCCGACCACCACGATCTATTACGACACCGGCCTGATCGTCGGCCTGAAGGGCTTCGTCGGCTCAGTGGTCGGCGGCTTCGTCAGTTATCCGCTCGCGGCGGTCGGCGCCATCATCATCGGCCTGATTGAAGCCTTCGGCTCGTTCTATTCGAGCGCGCTCAAGGAAGCGCTCGTCTTCGCCGCCATCATTCCGATTGTGCTGTGGCGCTGGCTTTATGTCTCGGCGCACGACGCCGACGAAGTCGAGGACGAGTAGCCGTGAGCCGCACGCTTCGCAACGGGCTGATCGTTCTGTGCGCTGTCGCGGTGGCAGTGCTGCCGCTATTGTCACACGGCTTCATCATCACACTGATGAACTATATCGGCATCTACACCCTGATCACGCTCGGCCTTGTGCTGCTGACCGGCTGCGGAGGCATCACCTCTTTCGGGCAGGCGGCGTTTGTCGGCATCGGTGCCTATGCGACAGCTTATCTGACGACGGCGATGGGCTGGTCGCCCTGGCTCGGGCTCCTTGCCGGCATCGTGCTGACAAGTCTTCGTAGCCCTCGTGCTCGGCTACATCACCTTGCATCTTGGTGGACATTATCTTCCGCTCACCACCATCGCCTGGGGTGTTGCGATCTATCTGAGCTTCGGCAATTTCGAGGTCGCTCGGCTCCTACGGCGGCATCGCGGACATTCCGTCGATCTCGCTGTTCGGCTTCCAGTTCGATGAGCCGCGCAAGCTCTATTACATTATCTGGCTGTTCTGCGGCCTCTCTCTGCTCGGCGCTTCCAATCTCCTTCGTTCGCGGCAGGGACGTGCCATCCGCGCCCTTCGCGGCGGCAAAGGTATGTCGGAAAGTCTCGGCATCGACGTGTTCTGGGTGCGGCTCTGCGTGTTCGTCCTCGCGGCCGCGCTCGCGGGCATTGCCGGCTGGCTGTTTGCGCATATGACGCGCTTCGTCAGCCCGGCGCCGTTCTCTCTGCAGGCCGGCATCGAATATCTGCTGATGGCGGTGCTGGGCGGCGCTGGCACCATCGCCGGTGCTGTTGGTCGGTGCGGCTTCGGTCGCGCTCGCGAAGAACTGGCTGCAGGATCTGTTGCCCTATGTAACGAGCAACAGCGCCAACCTCGAAATCGTGGTGTTCGGCTGCCTGTTCATCCTGCTGCTGCACAAGTCGCGCGGCGGCATCGTGCCCCTCATCCGTCAATATCTGCCGGTCACAGCCGATCCGGCGCCGCGAGCCGGTGCCAGCGAAGCAACCCTGCCCAAAAACGCTCAGCCGGAACGCGGCTCGACGCTGCTGAAGGTAGAAGGGCTGACCAAACGCTTCGGCGGCCTTGTGGCCGTCGAAAATGTTTCCTTCGAAGTCAAAGCCGGCACCATCACCGCGCTGATCGGGCCGAACGGCGCCGGCAAGAGCACGAGCTTCAATCTCATCACCGGCGCGCTGCCGGCGACGTCGGGCTCGGTGACATTCGCCGGCCGCGCGCTGGCCGGCGTCAAGCCGCACGAGGTCGTCTCCCTCGGCATGGCGCGCACCTTCCAGCACGTGAAGCTGCGCCCAACCATGAGCTTGCTCGAAAACGTGATGCTCGGTAGTTACCGCCGTACGCGCTCAGGCTTTATCGCCGGCGCGCTGAAGATCGACGGTGCGGAGGAGCGGGCGGTCTATCACGAGGCAATGCGCGAACTGGCGCGTGTCGGATTAGCCGACAAGGCGCATGAGCTTGCCGGCAATCTCGCGCTCGGTCAGCAACGGGTACTGGAAGTCGCCCGCGCGCTTGCGGCTGGTCCGCTGCTGATCATGCTGGACGAGCCCGCCGCGGGCCTGCGCAGCCTGGAGAAGAAGGCGCTCGCCGAGTTGCTGCGGAGTCTGCGCGCCGACGGCATGACCATTCTGCTGGTCGAACACGACATGGACTTCGTCATGAGTCTCGCCGATCGGGTGGTGGTGCTCGATTTCGGAAAGAAACTCGCCGAAGGCGTGCCGGCGGAAATCCAGTCCAATCCGGCGGTGCAGGAAGCCTATCTCGGGAGCGTCGAGTGACAGCGATGCTCGAAGCGAAGAACGTCTCGGTCTCCTACGGCAAGCTGATGGCCGTGAAGGATGTGAACTTCGCAATTGAAGAAGGTAAAGTCGTTACTGTTATCGGCCCGAACGGGGCCGGAAAGACAACCTTGCTGAAGGCGCTGATCGGGCAATTGCAGTGCAGCGGTGACATTGTCTATAGCGGCGACAATATCGCCAATACGGAAGTGGAGGCGCGGGTCGAGCGCGGCATCGTGCTGGTACCCGAAACCCGCGAATTATTCACCGACATGATCGTCTCCGACAATCTGTTGCTTGGTGGCTATGTGCATCGGCGAAAAGCGGCGCAGGTGAAGGAGGACATGGACAAGGTCTATGACCTGTTCCCGCGTCTGCGCGAGCGGCGCATGCAGCTTGCCGGCACACTGTCGGGCGGCGAGCGGCAGATGCTGGCGCTCGGACGCGCCCTGATGGGACGTCCGAAATTGCTGATGCTGGATGAGCCGAGCCTCGGTCTGGCTCCGATCATTGTGCGCGAGATATTCAAGATCATCACCCGGCTTGGAAGCGAGGGTGTCACGATGTTGCTGGTCGAGCAGAACGCGCGTGCGGCGCTCGAGACCGCCGATTATGGCTATGTGCTCGAATCCGGAGAAGTGGTTCATCAGGGCAGGGCTTCCGACCTTATCCGCGATCCCAAAGTGATGGCGACCTATCTCGGCAAGAGCGCCGGCTGATCCAAACCGTATTCAAGAACAAGAACAGGAGTGTGACGTGGACTTCTCCTTTACCGAGGAACAGATCCTTCTACGCGATTCCGTCCGCAAGCTGATGGATCGAGTTGCGACGCCAGAATACGTTGCCAAGGTCGATCGCGAGCGCGCCTATCCGCAAGAATTGTTCGACGCCTGGGCTGAAGCCGGCCTGTTCGGCTTACCGTTCCCGGAAGAGCTTGGTGGCGCCGGCGGCAAGGTGCTGGACCTTGCGCTGGTGTCGGAAGAGATCGCTCGCACCAGCGCCGACCTGGTTATGGCTTATGCGGGAGGACTATTTTGCGGG
Source organism: uncultured Pseudomonadota bacterium (assembly GCA_963707705.1). Lineage (GTDB taxonomy): Bacteria > Pseudomonadota > Alphaproteobacteria > Rhizobiales > Xanthobacteraceae > Pseudorhodoplanes. The sequence continues at coordinate 174,325 of CAVPRD010000005.1, forward strand.
CTCACGGTCGCGCGCAAAGGCTCCGATGAGCAGAAGCAGAAATGGATTCCGCGTCTGATCGAGGGCAAGATCAAATTCTCGATCGGCATTTCGGAACCCGATGCCGGCTCCGATGTCGGCGCGATCCGCACCTCGGCGCGCAAGGACGGCACGGACTGGGTGCTCAACGGCCGCAAGGTCTGGCAATCGGGCGCGGGCGCCAAGGACAATGTCATCTGCCTCTACGCCCGCAGCGATCTGGACGCGCATTATCGGCAGGGCATGTCGCTGTTCCTGGTCGACAACAACCGGCCCGGCGTCACGATGAAGAAGCTCGATATGCTCGGCCGTTATTGCATGGGCACCTATGAGGTCACCTTGGAAAAGGTGCGCGTGCCCGAAGACCAGATCGTCGGCGGCGTCAACAAGGGCTGGGATTGCCTGTTGTCGGGATTGCAGACCGAGCGCATCACGGTTGCGGCATGCGATGTTGGCTCGGCGCAGGGCGTTGTCGATCTCGCACTCGACTATGCGAAGGAACGAAAGCAGTTCGGCCGCGCGATCGGCAATTTCCAATCGATTGCGCATATGCTGGCCGACATGCAGACCGAGGTCGAGGCCGCTCGCTCTCTGATGTACCGCGCTGCCTGGATGGTGGATGCCGGCAGAAATGCCATGAACGAGATCAACATGGCGAAGCTTTTCGCGTCAGAAGTTTACGTAAAGGTCGCCAATCTTGGTATGCACATCTACGGCGGCAACGGCTACAGCATGGAATATCCGATGCAGCGGCATTACCGCGATTCGCGTATCGCCACTGTTGTTGCGGGTACCTCGGAGATCATGCGCAATATGATCGCCGGCGGCATGGGTCTGAAGCCGCAATAAAGGTTGTGACGAGGAGCGGGCTACGCCGCTCCCTTTTTTCTGCGCTCGTATTCCGCGACGAATTTCGGAGCAATCCTCCGGATGCGCTCGATGTCCATGCGGCCGGTACGGGATAGATAAGACATGGCGAGTTCGTAAGGGTCGAGCGCCATGTGAGTGCCAAAATTCTCATACCATGCGGCGCTTTTATTGGCGGCCGTGACCAGCTTGTCCAGGATCGGCTTTCGCTGCGCCTCGTAGGTGGCAAGCGCCGCATTCACGTCGCGCGGATGAGCGCGGATCGCGCGCGCGAGCGCGATAGCATCTTCCATCGCAAGCCGTGTTCCCGAGCCTATGGAGAAATGCGCGGTGTGCAACGCGTCGCCCAGGATCACCTTGTTACCGACCGACCAATGTTCATTGTGGATGATCGGGAATTGTCGCCAAATCGAGCGATTGGAAATCAATTGGTTCCCATCCAGCGTCCCGGAAAAAACGCTTTCCAGAGCCGCGCGCGTTTCGTCCTCGCTCATTTTGTCGAAGCCGGAGGCGAAAAAAGTGCTTTCGCTGCATTCCACGAGGAAAGTGCTCATGGTCTTCGAGTAGCGATAGTGATGCGCGTTGATCGGCCCGTTCTCAGTCTCCAGAAAGGTTTGGCTGAGTGTGTCGAATACCTTGCTGGTGCCGAACCACGCGAAGCGATTGGTAAGATGGGACAGGCTTGCACCGAACCTGCCTTCGTCGGAACGGCGAACCAATGACGTCACGCCGTCGGCGCCCACGATCATGTCCGCATCGGCGAATTCCGACAGATCCTCGACAGGGTGATTGAACGAAACCGAAATTCCTTCGGAGCGGGCCTGTTTTTGCAGGAGCTGCAGCAGGTGCAGCCGCCCGATTGCGCTGAACCCTATTCCGTCGAGCATCACGCGTTCGCCGCGATGATGAATCGCGATCCCGCTCCAGGTCTCCAGTTCCGGCGTGATCGCAGCAAAGATTGCCGGATCGTCCTCTTTCAGAAATTCCAATGCGCCTTCCGAGAACACCACGCCGAAGCCGAAAGTGGAGTCGGGCGCGTTCTGCTCGACGACGGAGAGCGAAATATCGAGCTCGCTCCGCTTCAGCAGCAGCGACAGGTAGAGCCCTGCCGGGCCCGCGCCCACGATCACAATCCGCATGTCTCAACCCCGGCTTTCTTGAACGCTTGACCAATTGACAAATAATGCGGCGAAAGTCCATACTAGACGGTATGGGCGCGGGAGGAAACCCGTGCATATCCGGGAGGCGTCGGGTGGCAGATGCCGCGCAGGTCATCGGCGAGGTTTATCGGCGTAATGCCGAACGCTATGGCGACAAGCCGGCTTTCATCATGCCGGACGGCCGCGCGCGCACCTTCGCTCAGCTTTACGAGCGCGTGCAGAGGTTGTGTGCTGCGCTGCATACGTGCGGACTCAAATCAGGCGACCGGGTCGGCATCCTGTCGCGTAATCGTATCGAGTATGTAGAAGCATACGGGGTTTCGGCAGGCGGCCTGATTGCGCTGCCGCTGAATTGGCGGCTCGCGCCGCGCGAACTTCAAATTGTGCTTGAGAATGCGCGGCCGAGCGCGCTGATCGTCGACGCCTCATTCGTGCCGGTTATCGAGGAAATGCGAGCCGCGCTCCCATTCGTCCGGCGCTTTATCGGTTTCGACGGTGCGGCAACCGGGTTCGAAAGCTATGAGACGATGCTTTCGGATCTGGAGCCAACTCCGCTCAACGTCCCAGTGTCGCCGGGGGACACCGCTTGTCTTCTCTATACGAGCGGCACCACCGGTATCCCGAAGGGTGCCGAGTTGATCCACCGCAGCCTGCTTCTGAATTCCGAGGGCGCGATTCAGGAGATGTTCGGCTTGACCGACAGGGACGTGACGCTTGCGCCGATGCCGTTCTTTCATGTCGGTGGCATGTGGTATCATCTGTTCCCGAGTTTCGCGGCCGGCTGCACCACGGTCATCATGCCGCAATTCGATCCGCAGGGCGTGCTCGAATTGATGGCGCGGCATCGCGTGACCAACACGCACCTTGTGCCAACCATGATCCACACGCTGCTGGAGCAAAAGAATCTCGCAAGCTTCGATCTTTCTGCGCTGCGGGTGATGCTGTATGCGGCCTCTTCGATGCCGGTCGAAACCTTGAGACGCGCGACAGAAACCTTCGCCTGCGACTTTGTTCAAGGCTACGGTTCGACCGAAGCCGGAGCAGTGACATGTCTCAACCCTTTGGATCACAAGCGCGCCAAGGCAGGGCGGGGCGAACTCCTGCTCTCCTGCGGACGAGCCTTGAGTAATGTCGAAATCCGGCTTGCGCCGCCCGACAATGCTGAGGACGATCAGGTCGGCGAGATCATGGTGAGGAGTCCGATGACCATGGTCCGCTATTGGCAGAATCCGGACACAACAGCACGTACCATCGAAGGCGGATGGCTGCACACCGGCGATCTCGGCCGCATCGACGAGGAAGGCTATCTCTATATCCTCGATCGCAAGAGCGACATGATCGTTACCGGCGGCGAGAATGTCTATCCGCGCGAAGTCGAGGACGTTTTCCTGCAAGACCCCGATATCGCGGAGGTTGCGGTCTTCGATCTGCCGGATCCGCGTTGGGTGCAAAAGGTCGTCGCCGCGGTAGTGCTGCGACGAGACTGTGCCCCGAACCTTATTCTGCTGCGTGCCAGGGAAAAGCTCGCGGGCTATAAATGCCCGAAGGAGATATTCGTTACCGACGCGCTACCGAAAAACGCCGCCGGCAAGGTTCTGCGCAAGACCTTGCGCGAAACCTATCGCGCCCAAGATTCCGCCCAAGTCTGAAACGCTTAAGACTGAAGCATTCAAACCTGAAATTGTAAAACCAACAACGAGAGAGGAAACCAAAATGCAGACCCCGAAAGTCATCGTCACTATCGCGCCCACCGGCGGCATGGCGAGCAAGGCGCAAAGCCCGCACCTCCCGACCCAGCCAAAGGAAATCGCCGACGACGTCTATCGCTGTTTCAACGCCGGCGCGAGCCTTGTCGCTGTGCACGCACGTCGCCCCGACGACCTCGCAACCTGCAACCCCGATATCTATCGCAAGATTAACTCGCTCATTCGCGAGAAGTGCGACATCATCATCAATAACTCGACCGGCGGCGGCATCAATGGCGACATGGTTCGGCAGGGCCCGAACGGTTATCCCGAAATCATGTGGGAGGAGCGGCTGAAGGGTATGGAGGCGGGCGCCGAGATGTGCACCCTCGATCCCACCACCATCATTGCTACGTTCGAGGGCCGCGAAATCCTGATGAACACCTCGCCCGAGCGCTGCAAGTTTCTCGCAACCGAGATGCAGAAGCGGGGCATCAAGCCGGAATGGGAGGTGTTCTCGCCGACGCATCTTCTGCAGGATGTGCAATCCTGTCTTGATGCCGGGCTCGATACCAAGCCCTATTTCGTCAATTTCGTGCTGAACGTGCACAAGGGCTTCCAGGGCGCAATGCCTTACACGCCGAAAGTGCTGCAGCAGATGGTCGAGATCATGCCGGAAGGAGCGATCTTCAATGTCAGCGCCATCGGCATCGCACAGCTCAATGCCGCGGTGCAGTCGCTTCTGCTCGGCGGGCATGTGCGGGTTGGACTGGAGGACAATCTCTATTACTCGCGCGGTCGGCTTGCGAAGAATGTAGAACTGGTGGAGCGCATCGTGCGCATCATCCGCGAATTCGGCATGGAGCCTGCCACGCCCGCGGAGGCGCGCGCCATCATCGGCTTGCCGCAGCTCAAGGTGCACAAGGGCGCGGCATAGCGATTGCGGGAATGGCTCCCGCTTTCACTTGGGGGTATTGCGATAGCCGAAATCCGGCTGTTTGACCGGCGACAAACAGGCAAGAATTTCGTAAGCTGTTCGTAACCGGACTGCGAAAGCGAGGAAGCATGCCTGGGCTCCGCAATCCTCTGATTTATTCGGCGTTCATGGCGGGCGCCGTTGCCTTCGTCGATCCCGCGCCGGCGCAAAGCGCTCGCGATCTATGCGCGAAAGAGAGCGGCGATAAAGCGATTGCGGCCTGTGACAAGGCTATCGCCGACAATCCGAAGGATGCGGACTCCTACAGCAACCGCGGCTTCACGTGGAGTGCGAGGGGCGATCAGGACAAGGCCATCGCAGACTTCAACGAGGCGCTGAAGATCAATCCGAAACATGTCCGGGCCCTGAGCAACCGCGGCGTCGCATGGAACCGGAAGGGCGATCCCGACCGGGCGATTGCCGACGCCACCGAAGCGATCAAGGTCAACAAGCGCCATGCGAAAGCCTACAATAATCGCGCGGTCGCCCTGATCCGCAAGCGCGAATACGACAAGGCGATTGCCGACCTGAACGATTCTATCAAGCTCAACCCCAAGGATGCGAGTGCGTATTTCAACCGGGGCAACGCGCTGGAGTTGAAAGGTTCGCTCTCGGACGCATTGGTGGATTTCCGGAAATTTGTCGAACTGTCGCCCAAGGACCCGGACGGTCCGCCCGCGATTTCGCGCGTCGAGGCGAGGCTGAAAGCGCGCTGACTCTGCCCAATCAAACGACGAATCGCTTAGACTTTTGCCCGCATGCCCTTCGTCTACATCCTCGGAACCAAGAACTCGCCGCGGGCCGATCTCCTATGTCGGCTGGACGCTCGACCTGGAACGCCGCCTTACCCAGCACAATGCCGGCACAGGCGCGCGCACCACGCGCGGGCGCAAATGGTCGCTGCTTCACTCGGAGAGCTTCGATACGCGCGAGGCCGCCATGAGCCGCGAGTGGCACCTGAAACGCGACCGCAAATTTCGCAAAGCGTTGCTGACCGTTTTTGCGACCGCTATTCCGCCGCGTCCGCGTCGGGGAAGGCGTGTTCAATCAACCGCTTCTGCACCGCGTTGAGATGCACCCGCATCGCGGTTTCGGCCCCTGCGGCGTTGCGCTCGGCAATCGCGATCACGATCTTGCGGTGATCGGCAGCATAGGCCGCCTGATTGTTGATGCAATGGGCGCTCTCGCGACCGTGCCGCCAGGTGCCGTCCAAAACTGTCTGCAGCACGGCGTCGAACACCGCGATCAACATCGGGTTTCGTGCCGCCGCCGCGACCCTGCGGTGGAAAGCGGCATCCGCCTTTTCGTAGGACAACGGATCCTTCGCATCACGGCTCGCATCGGCCGCCTCGAACAGCCGGTCGATGTCGCCATTGGTGGCGCGCAGAGCGGCGAGCCGGGCTTGCTGCGGTTCGATCGCAAGCCGCGCTTCCATGGTGTCGATCGGGTTGGTCAGCCGCGACAATTCGCGGACCAGATTTTGCGAGGCATGCCTCGCGTCTGTCGCGAAGGTGCCGCGGCCATGCTGGCGGCTGATGCGGCCCTCGGCTTCGAGCATTCCGAGCGCATGGCGCAGCACACGGCGGCTTACGCCCAGGCTTTCGGCAAGCTTGCGTTCAGGCGGCAGGCGTCCAGCCCCGAGCCGGCCGGACCCGGCAAGGCGTCCGCCATCAATGAGGGCACGGATTCTTTCAGCCGCGTCGCGTCCGTCGGTTGGCTTTTCCATCGGCAGCTCGTCTCCTCGGCAATCTTACCAATGCGAACCAATTCTGCAAACTGGTGCACCCGAAGTCGTTGACCGTCGGTTCGGGAGTGTTACGCTTTCGACCAGTTCGCAAGGCCCCGAAGCCGGAGAAGCCGCCATGAATCCTCCCGCCAATGTCCACCGTCTGCCCAATCGCGATGCCGCGCTGAAATCGCTTTATGACGATCTTTCGGCGAAAAGCATGTTTCCATTCTGGGCGCAGAAGAGCGATGTCACCAACGACGAGATCAAGCAGCTTATGGGTGGCAAGAAGGCTGTCCCGTATGTCTGGCGCTGCGAGGAAGACATCGAACCAATCCTGAACCGCGCGGTCGAATTGATCACGATGGAAGATTCCGAGCGCCGTTCGGTGATCCTGATCAATCCGGGCCTTTCGCCCAGGCGCGCGACCGTGTCGACCATGTACACGGCCTATCGGCTGAACGATGCCAACGAAATCATGCCCCCGCACAAGCACTCGCCAAGCGCGGTGCGCTTCGGATTGAAGGGCAAGGGCAACTTCACCGGTGTCGACGGCGAAAATATCGTGTTTGGCCCAGGTGACATGGTGCTGACTCCGAACGACACCTGGCACAACCACGGCACCGTCGGTAACGAGCAGGCGCTCAATCTCTCGGTGCTCGATTTTCCGCTGGTCGAGACCCTCAATGCCGTTCACTTCGATCACAATTACGAGGAAGAAGAGAACGGCAAGTTGGTCCGAAAGAAGCAGCAATCCGAACGCTTCACGCCCGACTACTCGCAGCGCATCTATGGCTATGGCGGCCTGATGCCGCGATTTGCCAGCAAGGAGAAGCGCGGCTCCGGCTTGTCCTCGCCGATGTTCGTCTATCGCTGGGACATGATGCGCGAATTGCTGGATCGCCATAAGGACTGGGACGGCGACCCTTATGAAGCGCTGATGGCCGAATATATCGATCCGACCTCCGGCCAGCCGGTATTCAAGACCATCACCTTCTTCGCGCAGATGCTGCGGCCGGGCGAGCGGACGCAACCGTTGCGGCAGACCGCGAACCTTCTGGTCGCGCCGTTCGAAGGCCGCGGGCATTCGATCGTCGATGGCCAACGTTTCGACTGGAAGGAATTCGATACGCTCGCGGTGCCGGGTGGAGCCTGGTGCCAGCACGTCAACAATTCCGACAAGGATCCGGTCTTTCTTTTTGTCGCAAGCGACGAGCCCACCTTGAAGAAGCTTGACCTGTTCAAGAAATGGGGACGCAACAAAAACGATGCGGTTGTAGGGCTGGATTGATCCAGTGATGCACTTGGCTCCGCTGGCTGGCAGAGCTATTCCAATGTGTGTGCCGCGCGGGTAACCTCGCGCGGCTTTGCAATAGTAGGTGTGGTGTGCTTTCGCGATCCAATACTACGCTGGTTTCGCATTTCGATTGTCCGGGCGGCGGACAAGTCTGGGTCGAGGGCTCGATCATGTATGTCGGGCATCAGCGCCCGACGTCCGGCACGACCATCGTCGATGTGTCGGACCCATCGAAACCGAAACATCTTGCAACCATCGACGTGCCGGACGGCTGGCACTCGCACAAGGTGCGGGTGTCGAACGGTGTGATGATCGTCAACCACGAGCGCTTCGGCAAGACAGGCCCGGACGAGTTCGGCGGCGGGCTCGGCATCTACGATGTGTCAAAGCCCTCTTCGCCAAAGCTCATCACCAAATGGATGACCAAGGGCGGCGGTGTGCACCGCTTCGATTTCGACGGCCGCTATGCCTATATCTCGCCGACGGCCGAAGGTTATGTCGGCAACATCGTCATGATTCTCGATCTCGCGGATCCCGCGAAACCGCAGGAGGTCGGCCGCTGGTGGATTCCCGGTCAGTGGAACGCGGGCGGAGAAGAATATCCCTGGAACAATTGGGTGCCGCCGCGCTGTCACCATCCGCTGCGTTTCGGCGACCGGCTCTATGTCAGCTACTGGCATCACGGCTTCTTCATCCTGGATATTTCCGACCTGTCGAAGCCGAAGGCGATTTCGGGCGTGAACACTTCTCCGGTTTTCCCGCACCCGACCCATACTTGCCTGCGTATGCCGAGCAAGCTGCGCGGCCGGGATATCCTGGTGGTCGCAGACGAAGACGTCGCCAAGCTTTGGCCGGCGGCGCCAAGCTTCACATGGGTCTATGACATCACCAATGAGCAGGTGCCGGTTTCGATCGCGACTTGGCAAGTGCCGGGCCTCGACATCGATGGTTCGCCGCAGCCGCCAATGACGGGCTGCCATCAGCCGTCCGAACGATTCCACGGCAGCGTCATTCCGTTCGCCTGGTTCGCGCAGGGCCTGCGGCTCGTCGATTTCGCCGATCCGTTCAATCCGCGCGAGGTCGGGCATTATCTTCCCGAACCTGCTCCCGGTGCGGAACGGCCGTCCTCCAACGACGTGACGGTGGACTCGCGCGGGCTCGTCTATCTCGTCGACCGCGTGCATGGCGTCGACATCATCGAAACCAGCGCTTTCTCCTAAAAGGCACCCGAATGGACGACGTGACCAAAGCCAATCGCGGCGATAAATATCCGATCGGCAAGAAAAACCCGAATCTGCCATTTCATCCGGCGGTGCGGGCCGGCGACTATATTTTCGTTTCGGGCCAGGTCGCCAAAGACGCCGACGGCAACATGGTCGACGGCACGATCGAAGTCGAAACCCGCGCGACCATTGAAAGCATCCAGCGCATTCTCGCGGAGGAGGGCGCGACGCTCGCCGATGTCGTGCGTGCCACCACCTACCTTGCCGATACCCGCGATTTCGGACGCTACAACAAGGTATTCGGCGAAATGTTCAAGGATGCGGTCCTCGCCCGCACCACGGTCGAGGCGCGGGCTGTGATCAACACCAAGATCGAAATCGACGCCATCGCCTACAAGCCGCTCAAGAAATAAAGCGATAAAGGAGCTTCAACGTGATCAAACTGCTTGGCCGCCAGACCTCCGGCAATGTCCAGAAAGTGCTATTCGCACTCGAAGAGATCGGCGTGAAATATTCGCGCGAGGATTTCGGACGCCAGTTCAACAACACCACCACGCCGGAATACAAAAAGCTCAATCCGAACAGCAAGGTGCCGACCTTGCTCGAAGGCGACATCGTGATCTGGGAGAGCAACACGATCCTGCGCTATCTCGCGGCGGTGCATAAGCCCGCGCTGACCGGCGCGACGCCCGCCGAGCGCAGCTATGCCGAGCGCTGGATGGACTGGCTCCTTGGTGCACTGAACACGCCGTATCTCGCGATGTTCCGCGACGCCAAGAAGGAGCCAGCAGAACGAGCGCCAGATTTTGCGGCGCAGCTCGCCGATCTCGGAGCGCAGTTGAAAATCCTTGACGGCCATCTCAAGGGCAAATCTTTTTTCGCGCTCGACAAGCTTACTATCGCCGACATCGCGCTTGCGCCGATCGTCAAGCGCTGTCTGGAATTCCCGGTCGAGCGGCCCGATCTGCCGGAACTCCTGCGCTGGCAGAAATCGATGGATGCGCGGCCCGCCCTTGCAGTCGCGCTGGGCGCAAAGCCGAGCGCGCTCAACACCGCGGCGTAGGAGCGAGACGACGGCGTCATGGTCGCAGAGCAAGTCACGTTGCCGGATTTCGGGATAAGGCTGCAGCGCATTGCCGCGGCGGCGCTTCGCACGCTGCTGGGAGTCGCCCTGCTTGCGCTGGTGGCGCTCAACGTCGCAAATGCGATCGCGCGCGCGACCGGCATTGTTGTGATCGGCGTCGATGAGGTGCTGGTCTTCGGCATGATCTGGATGGTCATGCTCGGTATGCTTCTTGTTACCGCCGAGCGCAGCCATATCGCGCTTGAGATTCTAAGCACTCGCGCCGGACCGCGCATGGCATTGGCTCTGTCGATCCTGACCCATTCCGTAATGATGATGGCTTGCGGTTACGCAGCGCTGCAATCCTTTTATTTTGTTCAGCGGGTCTCGGCGCTCGGCCAGACCAGTATGGCGCTCGGGATGCCGATGCTGATTCCGCATTCGGCTTTAATCATCGGATTTGGCGGCACCGCCGTGATAGCGCTGATGCTGATCATGCGCGATGTGCTGGCGCTCGCGGCGCCGTCGCGAGTGGCGGCAACATGATCTGGACGCTCGGCGCGCTGCCACTGTCGCTCCTCGTCATCGGGACACCGATCTTCGCGCTACTTCTTGCCGGGGCAGTGTTGACCTTTCTGCTCTATCTCAGCATCCCTTCCGTGGCCTTGCATCAAGTGATGTTCGGCGGACTTGAGAATTACGCGCTCCTGGCGATCCCATTCTTCATTTTCGCAGGCGAATTGATGGGCGCCGCCGGTATCGCCGACAAGCTGATCGTCTGGGTGCTCGCGTTGATCGGCCGCGTCCCGGGCTCGCTCGGCGTTGCGACCGTTGGAGCTTCGACCTTGATCGGTGCGATTTCGGGGGCGAGCGTTGCGACTGTCGCAGCCGTCGGTAAGTCGCTCTATCCCGGACTTATTCGCGACGGCTATGGCGCGCGCTTCTCGTCCGGGCTCGTCAGTTCCAGCGGCGCGATCGATATCCTGATCCCGCCAAGCATCGCGATGATTCTTTACGGAGCGGCCGCGGAGCAGTCGATTCCAAAGTTGTTCGTCGCAGGTGTGCTGCCGGGCCTTCTGATCGCGCTGATGATGGCGGCCTATGTCGTGGTGCGCGCACTGCAGATGAAGATCCCGACCTCGGGGGAATTCAACCTGCGACACTTCACATGCACGAGCTATCGCGCGGCACCTGCCTTGTTCATGCCGGCCTTCGTGCTCGGCATCATCTATTTCGGCTATTCGTCGCCGACCGAGGCGGGCGGCTTCGCCTGTCTTTATGCGATTATCGTTGGCCGCTACATCTATCGCACCATGTCGTGGAGCGACGTACTCGAGGCGGCTGCGCGCTCGGCCATGCTGACTGCGCAGATCCTTGTGATTGTTTCGACCGCGGCTTTGTTCTCCTGGATACTGACCATCAGTGGCTTTCCGCAGGCGCTGGTCGCGTGGTTGCAGACCTTGCAGCTTTCGTCCTGGTCCTTCCTGATGGCGACCAATATAATTCTGTTGATCGTCGGTTGCTTCCTCGATCCGACCTCTGCAATCTTGGTGCTGACGCCGCTTTTCATGCCGCTTGTGAAAACCGTTGGAGTCGATCCGATCCATTTCGAAATCGTCATGACCGCCAATATCGCGATCGGCATGTTCACGCCGCCATTCGGGCTAAACATGTTCGTCGCGCGCTCGGTGCTCGGCGTACCGCTCCAAACGATCTACCGCGGCGTGCTGCCTTTTGTGGTCGTGCAAATCATCGCTCTGCTCATCATCACTTACTGGCCGGAACTTTCGCTCATCCTGACCCGCGCAATTTGACCCTTGGAGATCGCCATGACGCTACATCGACGACTGATATTAGCCGCCGCCGCGCTTTCCTTTCTCGCTGCTCCGTTTGCCGCGCAGGCCCAGACCGTAATGAAGCTTGCGAGCGCCACCATCAATGATGGTCAACACGAATGGCAGAAGCTGTTTGCCGAAGCCTTGAAGGCAAAAATTGGCGACAAGGTGAAAACCGAAATTTACCCGGCGAGCCAGTTAGGCGCGATCCCGCGCATGGCGGAAGGCGTCTCGCTCGGCACCATCGAGGCCTTCATCACTCCGACCGCGTTCGTGACCAATCTCGATCCTCGGTTCCAGATTTTCGATGTGCCCGGGCTGTTCCGCTCGCCAGAGCACCAATATGCCGTGATCCAGGACCCGAAATATCGCGACCATCTGGAGACCATGTTCCTCGACAAGGGCCTGCGGGTAATCGGTGCGATTTATAACAGTCCGACGGTGATCCTTCTGAAAAAGCCGGCGCCGAAGCTCGAAGACATCAAGGGCATGAAGGTACGCACCTTCGCTTCGCCGCTGCAGGTCGAGCCGATGAAGGCAATCGGCGCCATCGCCGTTCCGCTCGCGCTGTCCGAAGTGATCCCGCAACTTCAATCCGGCGGTCTGGACGGCATGCTGGCCGGCATGCCGATCCTGACCGCGTTCAAGTATTACGACGTGGCCAAATATGTCACCGACCTGCAATTCTCCTACATCCTGTCGGTGAACCTCGTGAACGAGAGTTGGTTCAAGGCGCAGCCGAAGGACGTGCAGGACGCGATCCGTGCCGCCGGGCGCGAGGCCGAGCAGAAGGCGTTCCCCTGGGTGCTCGACAACAACAAGAAGTCTTACGAGACATGGCTCGCCAACAAGGGCGAAATCCTGAAGCTGCCGGCGGCGGAGCAGGAAGCCATGATGAAGAACTTTGTGGCCCTCGGCACCAAGATCGTCGAAGCCAATCCGGCTGTGAAGAAGGAGTTCGAGATCCTGAACACGTTGGTCGACGCCAAGATGCCGAAGTGAAGTGGCGATCTGTGCCTTCTCCGCTTGTTCCCGCGTAAGCGGGAATCCAGTCCGTGTGGCTTTGGGTCCTCGCCTTTGCGGGGACGAACGGTGCCTAGCCTATGTCCAACTCCGAATACGACTACATCATCGTCGGTGCAGGCTCGGCCGGCTGTACGCTAGCCGGCCGGCTCACTGAAGATGTGAACACGCGCGTATTGCTGCTCGAGGCCGGTGGCTGGGACAATGATTTCTGGCTGAAGCTGCCGCTCGGCTGGGGCAAAGTCTACAAGGAGCGTCTGCACGACTGGCACTATGACACCGAGCCGGAGACCTATGCCGGCAACCGCAAGATGGAAGTTGCGCGCGGCAAGGTCATCGGCGGCTCGTCCTCCACCAATGCGATGGCCTATGTGCGCGGTAATCGCGGCGATTTCGACCGCTGGTCGGAAAACGGCGCCGAAGGATGGTCGTATAAGGATGTGCTTCCTTATTTCAAGAAGCAGGAAAGCTGGGAAGGCGGCGAGACCGAATATCGGGGTGGCTCCGGCCCTTTGACCACGCGCCGCTCGCGCTATGCCGATCCGCTGGTCGATTCCTACATCGAAGCAGCGGAGCAGGCAGGCCACGGCTTCAACGAAGACTACAATGCCGGCGAGCAGATTGGCTTTGCGCGCATGCAGGCGACGATCCGCAACGGGCGGCGCTGCAGCACCTCGGTCGCGTATCTGCGGCCGGCCTTGCAGCGCTCTAATCTCACGGTTGAGGTGAATGCTCTTGCGAACCGTGTGATGTTTGACGGCGTGCGGGCGACCGGCGTCGAATATCGGCAGGGCAGCGAGATCAAGGTGGCGCATGCCGCAAAGGAGGTGCTGCTTTGTGGCGGCACCATCAACTCACCGCAGCTTCTTATGCTGTCGGGCATCGGCGCGCCGGACGAACTGAAAGCGCAGAACATTGCCATGAAAGCCGCCGTACCGGGCGTCGGCAAGAATCTGCAGGATCACGTCGCAGCGCTCGTGGTCTATGGACGCAATGGCGGCGGGCCGGTGCAGCGCAATCTGCGGGTTGACCGTCTCGCAATCGAGCTTGCACGCGGCGCGTTGTTCGGCACCGGCTTCACCACCGATCTTCCGGGCGGGCTGATAGGCTTCGTTAAAACTCCGCGCGCCAATCAATTGCCGGACGCGCAACTCCTCTTCATCGCGGGCCCGCTCGGCGCGGGTCCGTATCTTCCGCCATTCAAGCCTGCGTTCGAAGACACCTTCGCGTGCCGCATTGTGGTCTTGAGGCCGGAGAGTCGCGGCACCGTCGCGCTCGCATCGGCTGACCCTGCCGCGCATCCGCATATCCGGCAAAACCTGCTCGCGACCGACGGCGACTGGCAGACGTTGAAAGCGGCCGTGTCGATCTTCGGCGAGATCGCGCGCCAGCCCGCGCTCAAACCTTTTATCGCCCGCCAGATCGCGCCAGGTGCCAACATCAAGACCGATGCGCAATTCGAAACGTTCATTCGAAACACCGTGGTGACCACACATCATCCCTGCGGCACTTGCAGGATGGGCCCGGCCGGCGATGAGAGTGCCGTGGTCGACGCCAAGTTGCGGGTGCACGGGGTGGAGAATTTGCGGGTGGTGGATGCCTCGGTCTTTCCCGACATCATCGGTGCCAATATCAATGCTGCGGTGATCATGATTGCGGAGCGGGCGGCGGATTTGATTAGGGGACGCGTTAACTAATCAGGTCATCCCGGGTTCGCGGGCTCTGTCCGGCCCCCGGATGACGCGGAAACGGCCCAAAAACCCCCCTTGCTTAAATCACAACCTTTCGTCATTATCTGTCTTTGAAGCCACTCGCCCGGCGCCCGCCGGAGAGGGCTTTTTGCTTTTGTGGGGCAAGGTCATGTCCACGAACAGAGACGGTCATATCCGTCTGACATCGCATCCCGGGCATCGCACGCCCGGGCGTTTCCCGATCCGCTGGGGCGCGCCGACTGCGCGCGAACGCGGCCCTGTGATCGGCACCGTCAATGCCGGCCCCGACCGCAACGCGATCGGCGCGCATGGCGGCTCCTATTCGCTTTATCGCGCGCTCGCGGTTTCCTCCGGCGCGCTCAATCCGATTGCGCGGCCGGACTTGCACGACACGACACCGGTCGTCGAGATCGGCCCGTTTCCGCAATGGGCCGAGCCTACGCGCATTGTCTCGCTCGACCCGTGGGGTCATCGCGTCGCCGAAGACTTCAAACAGGAGATCGGCGAGGGCATCGACATCCGCCCGACCATCGCGATCACCAAGGCGCGCCTGACGCTGCCGGAATTGGGGACGTTCTTCGACAAGGGCCAACTCAAGATCGACGGTGAGATCGTGCACAAGTCGCGGGACATCGCCGTGACCAAGGCGGCGATTGATCCGGTGTGGTATCTGCCGGGCATTGCCGCGCGCTTTAGCGTCACCGAGGACAAGCTGCGCCGGACTTTGTTCGAACAGACCGGCGGCATGTATCCCGAGCTGGTGACACGGCCGGATATTTCGGTGTTCCTGCCGCCGATCGGCGGTATCACACTGTACATCTTCGGCGATCCTGCGGCGCTCGCCGATCGCAAGCGCACGCTTGCCTGCCGCGTGCATGACGAATGCAACGGCTCTGACGTTTTCGGCTCCGACATCTGCACCTGCCGGCCCTATCTCATCCACGGCATCGCTGAATCCGTGCGGGAGGCGCAGCGGGGCGGCGCCGGCCTTATCGTCTACAATCGCAAGGAAGGCCGCGCGCTTGGCGAGGTTACCAAGTTCCTCGTCTACAATGCACGCAAGCGCCAGCCCGGCGGCGACCAGGCTGCGACCTATTTCGAACGCACCGAATGCGTGGCCGGCGTGCAGGACGCGCGCTTCCAGCAATTGATGCCCGACGTCCTGCATTGGCTGGGCATCACTCGGATCGACCGCTTCGTCTCGATGTCGAACATGAAATACGACGCGATCACGGAGTCCGGAATCGACGTCGTCGAGCGAGTGCCGATCCCTGACGGGCTGATCCCTGACGATGCCAAGGTCGAGATGGAAGCCAAGAAGGCTGCCGGCTATTTCACCCCGGAAGGCGCGCCGACCGAAGCTGAGCTGAAATCCACAGTCGGCCGCAATCTGCGCGACTTCTGACGCATCACGCAGCCCATGCCGTCCGCGCTGACGCCCGCCGTCGATTCTCTGCTTTCCTCAGCCGCTGTGCGTGAGCGCGCCGGCGAAATGCTGGCGGCGGCGGAGGCGGGGAAGCTCACGCATTTCTCGCTGCATCTTGACCGTTTGGATGAGACCGCAGCGCTTGTCGCCATAGTAATCCGCGAAAATTATCCATCGCTCGATGTGCCGCTGCACGCACGATGGCGGCATTTCAAAATGTCCGGCGACGATCTTTGGGCCGGAATCGCGGCGAAAGCCTCGTGGCCGGATACGGCCGCAAAGGCGCGTGCCGCCTTCGATCTTGCCATCGTCTCGGTGCTGCTCGATGCCGGTGCAGGCCCCGACTGGCGCTATCGCGACGGCGCCAGCGGCATGCAGGTCGCGCGCTCGGAAGGCCTCGCGATTGCAAGCCTTCGTATGTTCGAGGCGGGCGCCTTCTCCGGTGATCCGGACGATCCGTTGCGGGCGGATGCAAATCGTCTCGCGGCTTTCACCGCGGATGATCTTGCCGCGGGATTTCAGGTGCGCGAAAGCAATCCGCTAACCGGACTGGAGGGCCGCGCGGCGTTGATTGCAAGGCTTGGCGAGGCAGCGCTCGCGGCGCCTTCGGTCTTTGCGTCGAAAGATCGCGCACGTCCGGGCGGGCTGTTCGATCATCTGGCGTCGAACGCGGGTGGAGGCGCGCTGCCCGCACCGGAAATCCTGCGGAGCGTGTTGCATCATCTCGGATCAATTTGGCCGGGACGCATTTCGCTCGATGGCATCTCGCTCGGCGACACTTGGCGGCATCCCGCGATCCGACGAAACGACGAGACCAACGGCCTGATCCCGTTCCACAAGTTGTCGCAATGGCTGACCTATTCGCTGGTCGAGCCGCTGCAGGAGGGTGGCGTGAAAGTCGTCGACTTTGATGGGCTTACGGGCCTTGCTGAATATCGCAATGGCGGACTTTTCGTCGATGCCGGCGTGATTGTGTTGCGCGATCCCAGCGCTGCCACGCGCGGGCATGAGCCAGGCTCCGAACTGGTGGTGGAATGGCGCGCACTGACGATAGCGCTTCTCGATGCGCTGGCGCCGCTGATCCGCGGCAAGCTTGATCTGGATACCGCGCGCTTTCCACTCGGCGCGGTCCTGGAAGGCGGCACCTGGGCAGCCGGGCGCAGGCTGGCCAATTCCAAGCGGCCGGGCGGCGCGCCGCCAATTCATGTTATCAGCGACGGCACGGTGTTTTGAGCAAGCCAAATTTGAGGACGTCATGCGCGGTGTCACCATCGTCGATCACCCGTTAGTGCAGCACAAGCTGACGCTGCTGCGCGAGCGGGAACGCTCCACCAAGGCATTCCGCGAATTGTTTTCCGAGATCGGCGAACTGCTCTGCTACGAGGTGACGCGCGACCTGCCGCTGGAAATGATCGAGATCGAAACGCCATTCGCGCACATGAAGTCGCCGATCCTGTCCGGCAAGAAGCTGGTGCTGGCGCCGATCGTGCGCGCCGGTATGGGGTTTCTCGAGGGTATGCTCAATCTCCTGCCGTCGGCCCGCGTCGCTCATATCGGGCTCTATCGCGATCCGCGCACGCTTGTGGCTGTGGAATATTTCTTCAAGGCGCCGGAGGATATTGCCGAGCGGCTTGTGCTGGTGCTGCATCCGATGCTGGCGACCGGAAATTCGGCCGTTGCCGCGCTGGACCGGCTGAAAGAGGCGGGTGCCAAGTCATTGCGCATCGTGTGTCTGCTGGCCACGCCACAAGGCGTCGACAAAGTGCAGGCACATCATCCTGACGTACATATCTGGACCGCGGCAATCGACGAGCAACTCGACGAACGGGGCTATATCGTGCCGGGTGTCGGCGATGTCGGCGACCGCATGTACGGGACGAAGTAGCTAGTTTTTCGGCAAGACCGCGAGCAGCGCATTCCATTTCTCGAGATCGGCGCGGATGAAGTCGGAGAACTCCTTCGGCGTCGAGCCGAGCGTGTCGATGCCCTGCGTATTCATCGTCTTGATCACTACGTCGGTCTTCAGCGCCTCGTTTGCGGCAACCGAAAGCTTTTCCACGATATCGGCAGGCGTGCCCAACGGCGCGAGCAACCCGATCCAGATGCCGACATCGAAGCCTGGCATTCCTGCCTCATCCATCGTCGGCAATTCCGGCATCACGCCGGCGCGACGCGGCTGCGCCATCGCGAGAGCTTTCAGCTTGTCGGCCTTCACATGCGGCGCGAGCGTTGCCGCGACATTGAACATCAGCGTAATACGGCCGGATAGCAGATCGGTAAGAGCCTGGTTGCTGCCGCCCTGGTAATGAACCGCGAGAATTTTCGTGCCGGCCTTCTGGTTGAACAACTCTGCCGCGAGATGGCTTGCGGTGCCTGATCCCGACGTGCCGAAGGTGAGACTGTCGGGCTTGTCTTTTGCGAGTGTGATCAGTTCCTTCAGCGACTTCACCGGAACGTCCGGATGCGCGACCAGCATGTTCGGCACGACGCCGAGCAGTGCCACTGGCGCCATCTGTTTGCCGAGATCGAAGCCGGACTTGGTTTGAACAGGATTCAATGTGTTGGCGACCGTCGCCATGAACAGCGTCAGCCCGTCCGCGGGCGCGCGGGCCACCGTTTCCGCAGCAATCATCGAGGAATTGCCGGGCCGGTTCTCCACCACTACCGCTTGTCCGAATTTCTGTTCCATATGCTTGCCGACGAGCCGCGCCAGCGTGTCGGCTGTGGAGCCGGGACCGAAGCCGACGAGAATGCGGATTGGGCCGGACGGATAGCTTTGCGCCAAGGCCGGAGTTGCGAGCAGCGCGACCCCGAACGCAAATGCGGCTCGCAATAAAATCCTCATGGAGTCCTCCCGAGACGAGGGCCGGTTGTTCCGGCTATGCTTTGTCCACATCTTTGCCGGGTCGCTGCAGCGGGTCAAACAGACACAAAACCGCACTTAGCATGTTGTTGGCTGGCCAAACACTTGGTTGACATGGCAACACCGCGGCTCCTACCTCGCCGCCAAAAGCCGAGCCATTTTAATGAACTTGCCGCTTGAAAAGCTGGTCGTCGTCGAACTCGGGCACAGCGTTGCAGCGCCTGTTGCGGGCCTGATCCTGGCCGAACTCGGCGCGACCGTCGTGAAGGTCGAAAATCCGGAGGGCGGAGACGATGCACGCAACTGGGGGCCGCCGTTCCTGCACGGCGCCGCCGGCATGTTCCAGGCAATCAACCGAAACAAGCGTTCGGTCACCGTCGATCTGAAAAGCGATGCGGAGCGCGCGACACTCGTCCACTACATCGTCGAACATGCCGATATTGTAGTGCAGAACATGCGTCCGGGGCTGGTCGAGCGCTATAACCTCCACGCGGCGACGCTCCGTGAACTCAAGCCATCTCTCATTTATTGCAATCTCACCGCCTTCGGCGCCGCCGGTCCGCTGAAATCCACGCCCGGTTACGATCCGCTGCTGCAGGCCTTCGGTGGACTGATGAGCGTCACCGGCCATGAGGGTGCAGAGCCGGTTCGCACCGGACCTTCGATCATCGATCAGGGTTCCGGAATGTGGGCGGCGATCGGAATTCTCGCTGCGCTGCTGAAGCGAAACGAAACCGGCGAAGGCTGCGAGGTCAACACTTCGCTGTTCGAGACCGCGCTGTCGTGGATGTGCATGCACACGGCGATGTATCTCGCCTCCGGAAAGGTGCCGAAGCGTGGCGGCTCGGAGAATGGCGGCATGGCGCCGTACAAGGCTTATCAAGCGAGCGACGGCTGGGTGGTGATCGCGGCCGCAAACGACAACCTGTTCCGCCGCTTTTCGAAAGCCGTCGGTGAGCCGCAATGGGCTGACGATCCCGAAATGAACAACAATTCGAACCGTGTACGCAACCGCGAGAAGGTGAATGCGCTGGTCGCCGCGGTGATTATCAAAAAGCCTCGTGCTTATTGGATCGAGACGCTGGCTGCGGCTTCTGTACCCTGCGCGCCCTTGCAATCGCTCGATGAAGTGCTGAACCATCCGCAGACGGATGCGGTCGGGATGCTGCAAACCAGCGCGGATGGCAAGTTCCAGCTTATGGGCATTCCCTTGCAGTTTGACGGCGAGCGCCCGGCGTTCCGCAAGAACCCGCCCAATCTTGCGGAAGACAATGCAGTACTGTTTCCGGAGAATTCGCCGCTCCGCTCGGCCGGCTGATGCACGGCGCAACAAATAGGACAACGATGATGGACGCCATCAATAAAGACGCGATGAATGTGTCCGTACCGCTCGGCGAGGACTATCCCGAGATCCGTGAGGGCGTGCGTGCGATCTGCAAGAATTACCCGAGCGAATATTGGCGAAAGCTCGAAGATAGCGACGAATATGCCGAAGAATTCGTCAAGGAATTGACGGCGGCTGGCTATCTCGCGGCCCAGATCCCGGAGGAATATGGCGGCTCGGGTCTGCCGCTGCGCGCAGGATGCGCGATCCTTGAAGAGATCAACGCCAATGGATGTCACGGTGCGGCGTGTCACGCGCAGATGTACATGATGGGCATGGTGCTCCGCCACGGTTCGCCAGCGCAGAAACAGAAATATCTGCCCGGCATCGCTGACGGCACGATTCGCTTTCAGGCCTTCGGCGTGACCGAGCCGACCACTGGCTCCGATACCACCAAGCTCAAGACCCGCGCCGAGAAGAAGGGCGACCGCTATATCGTCAACGGCCAAAAAATCTGGACCTCTCGCGCTCACAAGTCCGACCTGATGACGCTGCTGGTGCGCACGACGCCGCTCGACCAGGTCAAGAAGCGCACCGAGGGCCTGTCCGTGCTGCTGGTTGAAATGAAGGACGCCGTCGGCAAGGGCCTGACCATGCAGCGCATCGACACCATGATCAATCATCAGACCAACGCGCTGTTCTTCGATAATCTGGAAGTGCCGGCTGAAAACCTGATCGGCATCGAGGGGCAGGGCTTCCGCTATATCCTCGACAGCATGAATTCCGAACGACTGGTCGCAGCGTCACAATCCTCGGGCGATTGCCGCTTCTTCATCAACAAGGCGGTGGCCTATTCCAAGGAGCGCGAGGTGTTCGGCCGGCCGATTGGCCAGAACCAGGGCATCCAGTTTCCGCTCGCGCGCTGCTATGCCGAATGGAAAGCTGCCGATCTCATGATCCGCGCCGGGGCCGCGCTGTTCGAGGCGGGACGTCCCTGTGGCGAGGAAGCCAACATGGCAAAGCTGCTGGCGAGCGAAGCCGCCTGGCACGCCGGCGAAGCTTGCATGCAGACGCATGGCGGATTCGCCGCCGCACGCGAATTCGACGTCGAGCGCAAGTGGCGCGAGGCTCGTATCTCGCTGATCGCTCCGATCTCGACCAATCTCATTCTGGCCTATATCGGCCAGAACGTTCTCGGAATGCCGCGATCGTATTGAGTATTTCGCGGCTGCCTCGCACACGCCATGATAAGTGGATTGTTCGAAATGCGCCGAATTACGCGACGAGCGCTTCACCATCCTGCTCATACTTAGGGCGGCGAGTTGACCGGATCGCGCCCTGCACGAAGGTGTCGCCACCCTGAGGCTGGAGGTGCAGGCGGGAGGTCAAACGCCGGAGCATGAAGTTAGTTGGGCTTCGCGCTTGCTTTCACCACGTCGCCCCACATCGCGTATTCGGAGCGGATGCGTTCGGCGAGGCCTTCCGGCGAATCCGCGATCACGTCGAATGTCAGGTCCTCCAGCCGCTTGGCAATTTCCGGATCGCTCAGAATCTTTTTCACTTCCGTATTCAGTTGCGCGACGACCGGCTGCGGTGTGCCGGCTGGCGCCAACATCGCAACCCAGCCGAACACATCGAAGCCCGGTATCGTTTCGGAGACCGCCGGAATATTCGGCTTGCCTTTGATCCGGTTCTTGCCGGTGACGGCGAGCACCTTGATCGGTGCGTCGTCTTCGACATTTGCGACGGTGGAGAAGGTCAGCACCGCGACCTTGATATGCCCGCCGGTCAGGTCCGCCTGCGCGGCCGATCCGCCCTTGTAGGGAACGTGCTGCATGTTGATGCCGGCTTTGGCATTGATCAATTCGCCGGCCACATGGTGGGGCGATCCAACGCCCGACGAACCGAACGACAATTGTCCCGAATTCTTCTTCGCATAGGCGATCAGTTCGGCGACATTGTTCACGCCGAGTGACTTGTGCACCACGAGCGCAAGCGGCGCGCCCGCGACCGTGGTAATGGGCGCGAAATCCTTCAGCGGATCGAAGGGCGGTGCCTGGAAATGCGGCGCGATGGTGAAGTTCGCGTTTGGCGCGGTGAGGAGCGTGTAGCCGTCGGGCGCGGCACGCGCGACGAAAGCCACGCCAATGTTGCCGGCGGCGCCGGACTTGCTCTCGATCACTACATTCTGCCCGAGCGCGGCCTGCAATTTTGGCTGGATCAGCCGCGAGATTTGATCGGTCGAAGCTCCCGGCGGGAACGGATTGATCAGCGTGATCATCCGGTCGGGGTAATTCTGCGCGCAGACCGGGGTTGTTGCGGCCGAGCAGGCGATCGCAACTGCCAGTATACCGGCATAGGTAGATTTCATGACGCTCTCCCCTGGAATTTTTGTTTGAGTGTCAGCCTTCGGCACGCGCCATTCAAGCGGCAATGGCTTGCGGCAATTGCACATGTCCCACGCAGGTGCTGCCCATGCCGGGCGCTTGCCGCTCCTCCCACGCCCCGCTATCGTGGCCGCGTTCTTGCTTCTTCTCGTCGTTCCGGGCGCTGCGAAGCAGCGAATCCGAAATCCAGCGATGCGCGGTAAAGCTCTGTCTGGATTCCGGGGTGCGACCTTCGGTCATCCCCCGAATGACCAAAACTGCTTCAAGTGAGTTTCAATGACCCATACGTGGCTGCGATATGATCTCGATTGAGGGCCTTTCAAAAACCTTCGATACGCAGCGTAATCGTCCGTATCTTGCGATCACCGATATCGACCTGAAAGTGGCGGACGGCGAATTCGTCTCGATCCTCGGACCTTCCGGCTGCGGCAAGTCGACCCTTCTTTATATCGTCGGCGGCTTCGTCCCGCCCACTACCGGTGCGGTTCTGGTCGATAACAAGCCGGTCGAAGGTCCCGGCCCCGACCGCGGACCGGTCTTTCAGGAATTTGCGCTGTTTCCGTGGAAAACGGTGCTTGGCAACGTGATGTATGGCCTGCTCGAACAGGGCCAGAAGCACAAGGATGCGGAGGCGCGCGCCCGTGAATTGCTCGCCATGGTACATCTGTCGCGTTATGCGGATTTCTATCCCAAGGAATTATCCGGCGGCATGAAGCAGCGCGTTGCGATTTGCCGCACGCTTGCATATCGACCGAAAATTCTGCTGATGGATGAGCCGTTCGGCGCGCTCGACGCCCATACCCGCGTCCGGCTCCAGAACGACCTGCTCGAAATCTGGGAGCGCGACCGCAAGACCGTGCTGTTCGTCACCCATAGCGTGGAGGAGGCGGTGTTCCTCTCCGACCGCGTCATGGTGATGACTCGCTCGCCCGGCCGCATCAAGGAAGTGATCCCGATCGACTTGCCGCGTCCGCGCCGACGCGCCGAGCTTCTGGTGGATGCCCGCTATCAGCGCTATGTGGTCGACATCGAGAAGATGATGGAAAATCCGGTCGACGAGGTAGCGCAGGCATGAAGGCCCTCACCTCGATCCCGGGCGTGCCGCCGCTGATCGCCTGCTTCGCGCTGCTGGTGGCGTGGGAGGGCCTCGCGCGGCTGGTCGGGCTCGAGTCGCTGCCGACTGCCTGGGAGAGCCTTCAGGAGTTGCCCGCGATCCTTCGCGATCCGCGCTCGCTCTATGACATTCTTTCTTCGGTGCGTCGCATGGTGACGGGCTTCGCGCTTGCGGCCGCCTTTGCGATCCCGGTGGGACTGATGATGGGGCGAAGCCGCAAGGTCGCTGCCTTCTTCAATCCGCTCTTCATGATGATCTATCCGGTGCCGAAGGCGGCGCTGATGCCGATCATTATGCTGTGGCTCGGAATCGGCGATGCCTCGAAAACACTGGTGATCTTTCTCGGCGTGTCGCTGCCGCTGATCTATCACACTTATCAGGGCTCCAAGGCGGTCGGCGAGAAGCTGCTCTGGTCCGGCGCAGCAATGGGCATGAGCAAGCGCGAGCAATTGCTGCGCATCGTGCTGCCGGCGGCGATGCCGGAAATCATGGTCGGCTGCCGCACTGGCCTCGTGCTCGCGCTGATCACGATGGTGACGAGCGAGATGATCGTACGTCAGGCCGGGATCGGCAATCTCTTGTTCAACTCCCTCGATCTCGCGCAATATTCCGCGACCTACGCGACCATCGTCATCGTCGGTGTGCTCGGCTTCGTGCTCGACCTCCTGTTCGAGAAAGCGCGCGGCATCATAGTGGGCTGGGCGGATCCCGTGCACCAGATCGCGGTCGGCTCGGCATGACAATGCAGCGCCGGATGTCCGAACTTGCGATCGGGGCGATCCCGATCCTGCTTCTGCTCGGGCTCTGGTATTACCTCGCGGCCTTCAAGATTGCACCGCCGACCTTGTTGCCGGCGCCGGGTCTCGTCTTCACGCGTTTCGTACAGCTTCTGGGCGATCCGACTTTCATGTCGCATGTTGCGATCACGCTCTATCGCTTGTTCTGCGGTTTCGGCCTTGCGGTCATTGTCGGTGTCGCGCTCGGCATAGCGGGCGCGGGAAGCCCGGTGGTCGGCTCGCTGCTTCGTCCGGTCATCCGCGTGCTGGCGCCGGTGCCGAAAATCGCGCTTTACCCGGCCTTCATCCTGACGCTCGGCTTCGACCATTCCTCCAAGATCGCGCTGGTCTTCGCGGATGCGGTATTTCCGATCCTGCTTGCGACCTATCAGGGCGCGCTTTCGGTCGAACCGAAGCTCGTCTGGTCGGCACGCGCAATGGGCGTAAGCCGGCGCAAAGCGTTGTTCACCGTGGTGCTGACCGCGGCTCTGCCCTCGATCCTGACCGGCTGCCGGATCGGGCTGGTCATTTCCTGCATCGTGGTCTTCCTGTCGGAAATGATATCCTCGACCGACGGGCTCGGGCAGCTTCTGGTCCGCGCCGCGCGTAACTTCCAGACCGTCGACATGTTCGTGCCCATTATTGCCATCTCGACCCTTGGCCTTCTGCTCAATTTCGGGTTCAACATGCTTCGCGCGCGCCTGTTGGTCGGGTTTCCGGAGGAAAACTGATGTTGTCGGATCGCATCGAAGGCAAGTGGATCGACGCCTTTTGCGAATTGTTCGAAAAATGCGCGGTGAACAAGGGCGATACCGCGGCCATTCTCTCCGAGACGCAATCGCGCCAGCTTAACGTGCAACTGGCGGAGCTCGCTTTGCTTCGCATCGGCGCACGCCCGTTCCATGTCGTATTGCCGACCCCGCGCAATCCTTATTCGGTGCCGGTGCGTTCCACCGGGGCTTCGACTGCGATCGGAAAGCTGGCGCCGGTGGTGTCGGCTCTTGGCCAAGCCGGCTTCGTGGTCGATTGCACGCTGGAAGGTCTGATGCATGCACCGGAGACGCCCGACATCCTGAAGGCCGGCGCCCGCATCATGGTGATCTCGAACGAGCATCCCGAAGCACTCGAGCGCATGCGGCCCGATCCCGCCCTCGAAGGACAGGTACGCTCCGCCGCTCGCATGCTGCGCGCGACCAAACGCATGAAGGTAACGTCGGCCGCGGGCACCAATCTTGACGTCGATATGGTCGGCGCGCAGACCGTCGGCATCTGGGGCTGGACCGAGAAACCCGGCACGCTCGCCCATTGGCCGGGCGGCATCGTTGTCAGCTTCCCGAAGGCGAAGTCGGTCAACGGCACGCTGATGATTGACCGCGGCGACATCAATCTCACCTTCAAGCGCTACATGGCGGAGCCGATCCGCCTCGATTTCAAGGACGACTACATCACCGACATCGTCGGCGAGGGAGCCGACGCCGAGATGTTCCGAAAGTATCTCGCGGCCTGGGGCGACCGCGAGGCTTACGCGTCGTCGCATGTCGGCTTCGGTATGAACCCTGCGGCGCGTTACGAGGCTTTGTCGATGTATGGCCAGCGCGACACCAACGGCACCGAGATTCGTGCCGTTGCCGGCAACTTCCTGTTCTCCACCGGCGCCAATGAATTTGCCGGCCGCTATACCGCCGGTCACTTCGACTTGCCGGTGATGAAGACCACGATCGCGCTCGACAATATCATCGTGGTGAAGGACGGCGTGCTGCAGGATGTGTTTGGGTAGCTTCGGTATCGTGTCGCGGGCGCTGTGGTACGACTCCATCCCCCTGCTAGGGAGAGGGTTGGCGAAGGGGTCAGTTACAAGCACGCTTTAGATTTGACCCCCGCCCGACCGTCTTCGCTTCGCTGCGACGGTCGACCTCCCCCTTTTCAGGGGGAGGTAAAAAGAAAAAATCAAACCACCGGCGGCTTGACCAGCCCAAGGTGATTCAGCAACCCGGCGAGCGCCTTCAGCCGCTCGGCGCGATAGGCATCGATGTCCATTCCTTCATAATTGAGAAAGCCGCGCCGCGTTTTCAGCCCGATATTGCCTTCCTTCATGTTGCGCTCGACAATATCCGGTGAGGCATAGCGCTCGTTGTCCAGTGCCTTGGTGAGGTAACGGCACGCGTAATACAGAATGTCGCCGCCACCCCAGTCGATAAATTCCAGCATGCCGAGCACGGCGAACCGAAAGCCGAAGCCATATTTGATCGCCTTGTCGATATCTTCCGCGCTTGCGATGCCTTCCTCGACCATGCGCGCCGCCTCGTTGATGGCGAGCGACTGGATGCGTGGCACGATATAGCCCGGCCGCGCCGCGCAGATCACCGGCACCTTGCCGATGCCCTCCAGCATCGCCTTCAGCTTCGCGGTGATCGCGGGATCGGTGTGCTTGCCGGGTGACATTTCGACCAGCGGCACCAGAAAGGCCGGATTGAGCCAATGCGCGTTGAGGAAACGCTCGGGGTGTTCGACCGCGCTTGAAATGTCATCGACCAGGATGGTCGAGGTGGTGGAGGCGATGATCGGTTTCGGACCCGCGAGTTGCGAGGCGCGCGCCAGCGCCTCGCGCTTGAGGTCGAGCACTTCCGGCACGCCTTCGAAGATAACGGCAGCGGAGGAGAACGCAGCTTGCGCCTCGCTCTCCGGCACGACGCTGACGCGATCGAGAATGGTACCGACCTTGGCGGGATCGAACATGCCGAAAGTTGCAAGATTTACCAGCACATCACGGATTTCGGCGAGTGCTTCGGCTTCGAGTTTTCTGAAGTCATCCGCGCTGCGCGCCTTGAAGTCGACGAGCTTCACGCGATGTCCGGCATAGGAGAACACAACGGCGATGCCGCGCCCCATGCGGCCTGCACCAAGACAGGCGATAGTGTCGCGCATCACTTGAAACCCTCTGCGAGCAGCTTCTTCAATCCCGCTTTATCCAGATCGCCCAAGCCCATACCCTTCAGCGTCCGCCCCGTCACCATGAAATCCTCGCCGACCACGACGCCGCCGATCGAAAGGAAAGCATGCGCCAGCGGCGTCGGCACGCCCGCAAGGTCGCCGACCGAGATCAGAAAGGAGAGCCCGGTGCGCACATCCTCCAGCATGTAGCGATGCGCGGTCAGCACGATCTTTTCGCGCCAGTCACCCGAATCCGTCAGCCGTTCGTGCGAGCCACGGCCATACATCCATTCGTCGCCTTCCTTGGCGTAATGATCGGCGAGGGGGAAATGCGGCGCCCGATAGCCAAAGGCCTCGCGCACCGCGATACGTTCATTGTCGAGCGCAGTGGTGACGCGGCGGATCGACACCTGCGTGCCCTCCTTGTGGATGTCCCACTTGTCGAAATGTTCCAGCGGCCCGGCATTCATGGTGATCAGCGGGGGATGGATGATCGGTCCCGCATTCATCAGCGCGCCGGACAGGGCATCGCCACAATCCTCGATCACGCCGGGAAACGCCTGGCCAATGATCTTCAGCGCATGATCTTTCAACGCGAGGGGAAACACGCCGGTCGGCAGCCTCTTGGCGCGCACCGTCACGGCAACTTCAAACGGGCCGTGCTTGCGCGTCAGCCAGGGCAGGGTACCGGTCTCGGCAAAGGCTACCTTCGCTCGATTGCCGGCGTCATGCGCGGCCTTGCCGAACAGCATCGCCCCGAAGGTGCCGGGCGGCAGAAAGACGACCTGTCCATCTTTCAAATGAGGCGCCAGAGCCTTCGCAATATCGGGTTGTGCATGCGCAGGCGCGGGGCAGAGGATCAGGTCGGCGTCGCGCACCGCTTCCGCGATGTCGTTCGTAACAAGCGAAAGCGTTGCCTCGCGCTTGCCGCTGAAATCCTTGACCAGAATCTTGCTGCCTGTAACCCGATGCTCCGCCACCGATGGCTTGTCTCGCCGCCACAGCCGCGTGTCATGGCCGGCCAGCGCGAAATCTCCCGCGGCTGCAAATGAGCCGTTTCCGCCACCGAGGACTGTAATGCGCATCTAGTTTCCTTTCGACTTTTTCGTCCGCGTTCATCGAGACGCATTGCTTCGCGCGGATGCGCTTCGTGCTGTGCTGCGCCCGGGACACGATGGCCGGGTGCTATCCATCCTTCTCGCCCGGCTCGTACAGTGTCTCCTTGCCGAGGCGGTCCATGCAGATTTCAGCGGTCCAAGGCAGCATCAGCGAGCCGCAGCGGCTGTCGCGATAGATGCGTTCGAGCGGTAGGCTCTTCAGCATGGCCTGGCCGCCGCAGGTGCGGATTGCTTTCACCGCAATCGCGTTCGCATTCTCCATCACCGAATATTGCGCCGCATAGGCGCGCATGACTGAATCCTTCGATGGATTGGGACGCGCTTCGCTGATGGTCTGGAACCAGATCGCCTTGGTCTGCTCCAGCATCAATTTCATCTCGGCGACCGCGAGCTGCTTGGTCGGGAACATGCGCCGCTTTACCGGCGGCATGCCCGGCAATTCGCCACGCAGATAGGATACGGTGAAGTCATAGGCCGCCTGCGCGAGGCCCATATAGGTTGGCGTGAGCGTGAGGAACATGTGCGGCCAGCGCAGCACCGCCTGATAATAGACGCCGGGCGGCATCAGGGCTGCGTCTTCCGGAACGAACACGTCCTTGAGGTTCAGCGTTCGCGAGACGGTGCCGCGCATGCCGAGCGGATCCCAGTCGCCGGTGACAGTGACGCCCGGTGCGTCGGCGGGAACGCCGAGATAGAGCGTATTGCGGCGCATCGCTTCTTCGCCTTCCGCCCTGCGGGTGCAGAGTGCGCCGTAATAATCGGCGGAGCCTGAGAGTGAAGCAAAAATCTTCTTTCCGTTGACGATGTAGCCACCGTCGACAGGCCGCGCCTCGGTGCCGAAGGCGACCGCGCCAGCCGCCGCAGCGCCGCCTTCGGAGAACGGCTGTGCATAGACCGCGCCCTTGTCGAGGATGCGTTTGTAATGCACTTCGCGGCGTTGCAGATGCAATGCGCGGACGTCCGGCGGGATGTCCATCTCGTCGGAAATCGGTCCCGACCACAGCGTCGAACAGACATGCATGTTCCACGACAGAGCGGTTGCGCCGCAATAGCGGCCGAGTTCGGATGCGCAAAGGCTGTAGGTCTGATAATCCGCCCCGACACCGCCCGACGATTTCGGAATGCAGATTGCGAGCAGTCCTTCCGGATGCATGTCGCGGAAATTCTCGATCGGGAAGGTGGCGTCGCGATCATGCTGAGCGGCGCGCGGTGCCAGCACCTTCTTGCCGAAGCGCCGGCATTTCGCAATCAGGTCGGCCTGGAAATCGGTAAGGCGGAAAGCGTCTGGAGCGAAGAGCGGCGCATCGGTATCGACCTTATCGAGATGCGCGACATTCATTTTGCAACACTCTGTTTTTGCTCGCCGCGGGGCAACACCTCACGCAGATAGTCGAGAACCGCCGCGTCGAACATGGCGCGGTTTTCGAGATTGGGGAGATGGGCGAGGCCGGGCAGCTTCTTGTAGATAGCGCCCGGAATTTTGGCGGCCATGCGCTCCATCATCGGCGCGGGTGCTTGGCGGTCGAACTCACCGACGAGGCAGAGTACGGGGACCCGTATGCGTGCGAGGTTGGCGCGTTCTTCAAACGTTACAACGGCTTCGACGCAGGCCTTGTAGGTTTGCGGCGGTACCGCAGCCATCGAGGCCATTGCCACTTTTCTTCCTTCCGGATCAGCCCCTAAGGCCATGATTCCGTTAATCATTCCGGCGGCGAGCTCAGGCATGGTCCTGCCCGAGCGCAGCGGCGCCAGCCGCTCGTCCACGAATTGTCGCTGAAAATCGCCGTCCGCCTTGCCGAAGGCGGGACTTGTACCGACCAAGACAACCGATTGATATCCCTGCGGCTTTCGTCGCAACATTGTCTGCGCAATCATGCCGCCGAGCGAATGGCCGACGAGCGCCGGACAATCCAGCCCCGCGTTTGCGATCTGGGCCTCGACGTCGGCCGCAAGCTCTGCGAAATCAATACGTTCGATCGGCTGCCGGCCGCCATAACCCGGCAGATCCACGGCCAGCGGCGCATAACCGGCGGCCCGAAAGCTTTCGACCTGCCACCGCCAGGCCTCCGCCGAGCCCCCGACACCGTGAATGAAAACGACGCCAAGCGGATCAGTTCGCGGGTGAGGTTCGGGCATGTTCCGGTCGAAGCTTATGCGATGGTCGGCTTTTGCCGGCCATCGTAGGGAACAACGTCCGCCCGCTCAATATGTTTTATATCTAAAGTATTTGGCGCCGGCAGCATTCAAATTCCCTGCTAACAGGGAAAACAACAGCGAAAAATTCCAAGGCCGTTGCCGTGGATGCGTGAGTTGTCGCGGCCCTTGGCGGGTTTGTGGGTGTTATTGCGGAATTGGGTGATCCCAGAACAGGGAATTTAAATCCGGGTATCAGGGAATTGATTTCGCGCGAGCAGGGAACGCGAACCGGGGGACGAGCCTAAGTTTGCGCATATTAACGTGAGGAACGGCCTTTCCATCAAACCGAATGAGAAATGCTGGGGTTCTGCGCGGTTTATTAATCGAAAGACTCGATGATTGGATGCGGTCAGCGGGCCATGTCACCGCGCCGACGGGCCGATGTGGCACATCATCATGTTGCGGGTTCGATTGTATCAATCCGAATGAGAAATGCTGGGGTTCTGTGCGGTCTACCAACCCAAGAACTCGATGATCGAAGGCTGTCAGCGTCCATGTAATCGCGTCGCGGCCCATGTGGCACATCATCTTGATGCGGGTCGATTAAACCGAATGAGAAATGCTGGGGTTCTGTGCGGTCTACGACCCGAAGCACTCCGTGACCCCCCGGTCGAGGAACTGCGATATTCGTAATCCTAGGGAAGATGACCTTACAGGAAGGGTTCCCGCAGGCTGGCTGGCAAATTGGCTGGCTGGCGAAACGCTGGTGCGTTCTGCGGGAAACCCGCACGTTAAGAAGTCTAAGCCGTGCTTTGGATGCAAATTTCACCAACGGCCGCTCATGACGGCCCGTTCTTCGTGAAAGTAGGCTTAAGACGCGATATGGCTGTGCGAATCCAGTGCGAAATACAGCGCACGTACATGAGCGCGCCATGAGCAAACCGCTGTTGTTTTACATTGGTGTCCCGTTCCTACTGGCTGTCTTTACGGGAACAGTGGGCGGATATAGCAAGACCTTGGGCTTGGGTTGGGCTCTGGCCTACGTGGCCGCCCTATCTTTTGTGCCGTGGTGGCTAGCGGAAGTCTGCACTCTCGCTGTCTACCGTGCGTTTCGCCGTTTGGAGACGCTTGCGAAATTTGTGGTTCCTGAATCTCGAACTAGCGGGGCGGAAGGACAGCTGCTGACGGTTTGGTCACATATCGCGATGACACGCCCGCAGGGGCACTGAGATGACGCGCTTTGCGTTCCTAAATTGGCTTCGTTTCGCAATCTAGTAAGCGCTCAACGAATTGGCGGCGGCTTCATGGAAGCATCCAGCATGAAGATCAACTGCACTGCCTGGCGCCATAGGGTGACTTCGTAGCGGCTTAATCGATCGAGCGCTTCGCCGTTGTAATTACAGAGCCGCAGGAACGCGCGAGCCTTGGCCTCTGTGCGTTCGCGCTCTAATGCCAGATCCGGATCTTGGTTTGTTGACACCTCTTCAAGGCCGAATAATTGGAGCATGTCGATCTGGCTGGCGGGCACTCGAACATCGCGTTGCAGCTTGCGCTGAATCGACAACAGGCCAGTCTCGACCGCGTGGGCTCGCCGTAGCCGCCAGAGCACCGACACCAGCCGGCGAATAAGCTCCTCGTGGATCGTCGAGGCCGGTTGATAGGCCGATACGATTTGGTCCTTGAACGACCTGAACTCGTCGTCCGCCTCCAAGACATCGATTACTGTCGTTGCGGTGAGGCCATGTTTGAGAGCGTTGCGTCGTGATCGCAATCGGCTCGGTATTTTAGGGCCGGTGCTGCGACGAGCGTTGAGACGGTTGGCCGCGATCTGACGCTCACTGGCCATTGGATTTGCCGGCCGCTTTGTCTGCGGTCTCAACCAATTTGCCATGCGATTCGTCCCACAATTGCTGGGCGATCGGCAGCGGGTCGACGTCCAGGTCGATCCACCAGTTTATCTCGTTGCCGGTCTGATGAAGCTGCCGATGATGGGTGCGGCAGAGCGGCACGGTGTATTCGTCGCTGACTTTCTTGGCCATCGCCTGCGGTTGGGCAAATCGAAGGTGATGCGGATCGGACGGGGTCCGGCTGCAGATCAGGCAGGGCTGCTCGGCGACAAACTTGAGGTGGCTTGCGTCTCGCCGGCGACGCGGATGCTCAATCAGGAGCCCACTGAGACCCGCGCCGGTCGATTCTTTTCCGCCCGCTCTGCCATGCCTTAGTTCGTTCGCCGGATGAGGCGTTTGAACCAGCTTGGGAGCCTCGGGATCGACCGCGGGTATCGCTTCCGATGCTGAGGAGACTTCAGACGCCTTGGGCTTGATGTCTGCCTTAGGCTCGTCTCCTGGGGCCGGAGCTTGCTCTGGATGGGTCTCCGCCAGCATGACGGTGGCGTCGGATGTGTTTGGCCTTGGCCGGGGCGGCACGTAATAGCGGCCGTTGGGTCCGAGCTTCTGGAGGGTGCGTCTGCGGGCAATATCCGGATTAGGGATGCGCTGTTTGCTGCCGACATAGAGCGCAAGCCCAAACGGTTTGCCAAACGTCGCCAATGCCCGTTTGGTGGCGTCGGTCTCGGCGGTCTTGATCGCCTTGTCATGGGCTTCGCCAGCGGAGGCGCCATGGGCTTCCCCGGTGCCATAGCCATCCCGGACCACGAGGTGCTTGTCGGATCGGACCGTGATCCGGACCTTGGCCACGTAGATGGTGTTGAAGGTGCCCCGGTTCTCCCGCGCCAGGACACAGCGCGATTCCAGGGTCTCTCGGTTCCATCCATCAAAGCCGAAGATCCGATTGGCCTCGGCAATGGCATGCCAGCCCTCGATGTAGGACAGCTCCCGCCCATTCACCTCCCGGGTGCGGACATCGCAGGCTCTCACGTCACGCTGAAGCTTGCGGATTTGTGCGACCGAGAAGCTCATTATTTCACCCTCACGCTGAGGACCGGCTCGGGATTGCCGAGCACCGCACCCTCGATCGACTGACCGGCCTTCAAGTCCACCGCCAGCGATTGCCGGTTCAATCTCGGATCGCGCGGCTCCCAATATTGCGGCGGCACCAAACTCTCGTCGGTGATCACGACCGACGGGCGTTCCGGCCCGGATCGATACCGTCAGGTCGGGCGCGGTGATCTTCTTGATGTCGGCCTCGATCATCACATCACGCGCGATCTGGCGGCGCTTGGAAGCCCGGTCCTCCAGCCGTGATAGCCTCTCCTGCATGTCCGAGATTCGGGATCGCAGGCCTTTACCCAGCGCCTCATCGGTAACCGCGGAGCGCAGGATCGCAGCGACAATGTCATGCAGATCGGTGAGGCCTTCGACGGTATCGGCCAGGGTTTCTTCGTCGAGGTCGGGGTGGTCTTCGCCAAACGCGGAGTTTTACGGCCTGGTAATGGGCCCTAGAAAACGCGAGCTTGTTCATTGGGTTAGCTCCCTGTGACGCAACAATGATGCATCACCGCTCGAATACGAGCACTTGTCAACCGCGAACAAATCTGGAACACTCGTAACTATGCTGGAATCTGCCCAAATCCGGGCCGCCCGCGCGCTATTGGGCTGGCACCAGGAACAGCTCGCAAAACGGGCCAAGATTGGCTTGGCTACGCTTCAGCGCCTGGAGCGGGCGCCGCCCGGGCCGGTCATGGCGCATGTCGCAACGGTGGTGAAAATCACTGGGTGCCTGGAGAAAGCAGGAATTGCTTTCCTCGCGAGCGATGAGAGCGCTGGGATTGGTGTTAGGTTTGCGAAAAAGGCTAAAGCTATTGTTCGCTAGTGCAGCAACGATGAAACGACGACCGACAAAGCCGAAAAGGTTGCGGAGCCGGGGTGACCTTGGAAGCTGCACAAGACTTCAGATAATTGAAATCGGAAAACTCGTTCGCCAAAAAAACCTGCGGCCAATATCGACGGCTGAGAAGCCGTCCGATGTCTTTCCGCGTTGCGGCAATGTTATCTCACAATTTAAGGTCACTCGTTAAGAGCATGCCGGCACGCAAGCTCGGGCATGGCGAAGTGTCGGAACGGCGACAGTTTGCGTGGCCCAAAATGGGACAAAGAAGGTTCATGTGTTTAGCAAATTGAAAACAACCCCTGAGTCCGAAGTCGATGAGCGACCGCTTGCGACGCCTGCGGCGCATCTGACCATCGCATCGTTTTGGCGTTAGCGGCCGCGTAGTTTCAAGCGGCAGGGCCGGGCTGGCAGGATCGGATCATTGAGGCTTTGAGAAAAGCGGCGGGAAAATGGAGCTTCTGTTCAGCACCAATCGAGACGAGCGATTCCGACCGGAACCATTCCACCGTTCCGGTCGAACTCCATGAAAATCGATAAAGTGGCCGAATCACCGAAACCGCCGTCGAGGCGCGGGCCGGGTATCTAGACCGCCCGGTATTACTTGTTCTTGCGGTGAGTTGCGGACTGGCTATTGGGTTTATGATTTTGTCTTACTTAGGCGTCATTCATTTCTAGGGTGACCTTCACCCAGCAAAGTTGCCTATTTTAGCCAGGGTGGTGCGTATAAAGAGGGTTGCCATGAAGGACCAAGTCACCGCGCTAGTCGAAACCCTTCGTCTGATCAGGCAAGAACTCGTCTGCTGTGTTGTTCCGATGTGTGACGCTTCGCCCGCCGAGACGGTCGCGCGATTGATCGAGCTGACAGAGGCAAAGCCGGTGACAGAGGCGATGGCGATTTTAGCCCCGGATGTGAATAGTCCTTCGCTGGTTCCCGAACGGTCGGTGGATCTTCGCGTTCCGTATCCGTGGCGCTCACACTAGGTGTCGCTTGCGCGCGTGCTCTTCTGCACGTGACTAATCAGCGTGAGTCACAGTTGTCGCGATGCTTCCGGCCGGGGCTTGGGCTCTTCAAATTATTACTCTTGGTCGTTGCCCGAGGCAGGCTAGGTCTCAATTCCGAGGCGACAAGTTTAGTGGAACGAGCAAAGTAAAGTTTATGCCCTTGGTTGAAGGCGGTTGGGTTAATTGTGCTCCGAGCTGCTTCGCCAGCGCATTAACGAACCGCGTGCCAAGGCGTTTGCTGGTTGCTGGACTATAGTTTCGCGGCAGCCCCACACCGTTATCCCGCACCGTTACCAAAATGGAAGTTTTGTCCGGTTGAAACAATCGAACCCAGATCGATCCGCCGGGGCAATCAGGGTAGGCATAACGCGATAGCCAAATGTGCAAAGTCGCGGCAAACGCCTACACGTTCTTCATGCGCCTCAAACGCGGTGCGATCGCCGCGGGCATATTGATAGCCAAAGCTAATTCGCTGGTTCACGTAATCGCAGATGGATTGAACGCGCGGCCGACGAAAAGCTACTTTGTCAAAATTCACCCCGTAGGCCGATCAATACTTTATTGACCGGGTAAGCGAGAGTGGCGGACCATGTTGCAGCCCGGCGCGGCCTCGGATATCCCTCCCACGACTTGCGAATTGCAATCGGAATGGGTTGGGTGGGGGGAACCGGTCATGACGACACTTGATGCAGCCGCGATCGATACTGAACTCAAGTCGCTCAACGCGACCCCCAAGGGTCTTTCCAGCGCCGAATCCGCTGCGCGGCTTGCGAGATATGGTCGCAACGCCATCGAGGCCAAGACCGAGAGCCGCTGGCACAAGCTCGCCGCCTATTTCTGGGGACCGCTGCCCTGGATGATCGAGGCGGCCGCGCTGATCTCGCTCCTGCGCCGCGACTGGCCGGATTTCGCCGTGGTCGGCGGGCTTCTGATCTACAACGCCGCGGTCGGCTTCTGGCAGGACAACAAGGCCGCCAACGCGCTGGATGCGCTGAAGAAGGGGCTTGGCGCCGAAGGCGCGGGTGCTGCGCGACGGCCAATGGCTCTCGATCGACGCCGCCGAGCTCGTGCCGGGCGACGTGGTCAATGTTACCGCCGGGCAGATCGTGCCGGCCGATCTTCTGCTGATCGACGGCGAGTATCTCAGCGTCGATCAGGCGGCGCTGACCGGCGAGTCGCTGCCGGTGTCGAAGAAGGTCGGCGACGCGGCCTATTCCGGCAGCATCGCCAAGCAGGGCGCGATGACCGGCGTGGTCACGACGACCGGCAACAACACCTTCTTCGGCCGCACCGCCAAGCTCGTCGCCGCGGCCGGCTCGGTCTCGCATTCGCAGAAGGCGGTGCTGCAGATCGGCGACTTCCTCATCCTGCGTCGCCGGTCGCGCTGGCGCTGGTCCTGGTCGGGGTCGAGGTCTACCGCGACGATCGTCGTGGCCGACGCCTGGGAGCTGGGCGACGGTCGGCATCGATCGCGCAATTCGTCCTGATCCTGCTGGTCGCGTCGATTCCGGTGGCGTTGCCGGCGGTGATGTCGGTGACGATGGCGATCGGCGCCTATGCGCTGTCGCAGCAGAAGGCGATCGTGTCGCGGCTTTCGGCGATCGAGGAACTGGCCGGCGTCGATGTGCTGTGCAGCGACAAGACCGGCACGCTGACGCATGAACCAGCTGACGCGTCGATGCAGCCGATCCCGTTCGGCACAGCCAAGCCCGACGACGTGCTGTCGCGCGCGGCGCTGGCGACGCAGACGCAGCAGCGAGGACGCGATCGATCTTGCGGTCCTGCACGCGCTAAGGACCGTCCGGCCTCGGCAAGCAGTGAAGCAGACCGACTTCGTGCCGTTCGATCCGGTCAACAAGCGCACGGTCGCGACCGTGATCGATGCCGCAGGGCAAGACCCGCCACTACGCCAAGGGCGCGCCGCAGGTCATCGCCGCGCTGGCCAAGCTCGATCCGGCAACGCTGGCACGCTACGACGGCAAGGTCGGCGACCTCGCCGCCCGCGGCTATCGCGCGCTCGGTGTCGCCAGATCGGACGACGGCAAGACGTGGCAGCTCGTCGGCTCATCTCGCTGCAGGACCCGCCGCGGCCGGACGCCAAGGCGACCATCGCCGAGACCGAAAAGCTCGGCCTCAACGTCAAGATGGTGACCGGCGACGACGTCGCGATCGGCGACCAGATCGCCAAGCAGCTCGGCATGGGCGATCATCTCCTGGTCGCGAGCGACGTGTTCAAGGACGGCAGCGATCCCGACCACATCCCGCCGGACGTCGCCGCACGCGGTCGAGCGCGCCGACGGCTTCGGCCGGGTCTTCCCGCAGCACAAATACGAGATCGTCAAGAGCCTGCAGCAGCGCGGCCATATCGTCGCCATGACCGGCGACGGCGTCAACGACGCGCCGGCGCTGCGGCAGGCCGATTGCGGCATCGCGGTGAGCGGGGCGACCGACGCCGCCCGCAGCGCCGCGGCGCTGATCCTGACGGCGCCCGGCCTGTCGACCATCGTCAACGCCATCGTCGGCGCCCGCCAGATCTTCCAGCGCATCCAGAGCTATGTCTATTACCGGATCGCGATGACGCTCGACATCATGTTGCTGGTGGTCGCCGTCGATCGTGTTCTTCGAATTCCAGCCGCTCGACGGCGGTCATGATCGTGGTGCTGGCGCTGCTCGACGACATCCCGATCATGACCATCGCCTACGACAATGTCTCGGCGGCGCCGCAGCCGGAGCGCTGGAACATGCACCGGGTCCTGGTGTTCTCCTGCGCTGATGGGGCTGCTCTCGTTCGCGGAGAGCTTCGGGCTGCTGCTGATCGGCCTGGAGTGGATGAGTCGATCCGCGCTCATGTCGCATGTTTCCGCTCGACCAGCAGCAGCCTGCAGACCATGATGTTCCTGCAGCTCGCGGTCGGCGGCCATCTGCTTCTGTTCGTCGTGCGCACCCGCCATTCGGTGTTCAGCCGCCCTATCCCAGCGCTGCCGCTTGTTCTTCGCGATCGTGGCGACGCAGATCGTGGCCGTCCTGATCTGCGCGCTTTGGCATTCTGGTGCCGAAGCTGCCCTGGCCGGCGATCGCTGCGGTCTGGATCTATTCCCTGGTCTGGATGGTCGTGCTCGATATCGTCAAGCTGCTCTACCTGCGGCATCGATGGCCGAGCGCGACGCCCATGCGCGCAGCCTTGTGCGTCCACTTCGCGCCTGATCGCGGAGACGGAGGTCGACAATGGATTTCACGAAGAAGTTTCTGGTCGAGCCCGGGACGCAAGTTCAGGCTCGCCGATATCGATCCCGACTTTCACGGCAAGCACGACATCGGAGGAGGACGCGAAGCCGAGCTCGGAGCCGCTACAAGGACAAGCTCACCTCGATGCAGCGCCTGTTCTACGGCGACCGCAGCCACGCGCTGCTGATCGTGCTGCAAGGGCATCGACGGCGCCGGCAAGGACGGCACCTGCTGGCACGTGATCAGCGCCATGGACCCGCAGGGCGTCAAGGTGCA
The DNA here is from genome assembly GCA_963707705.1 of uncultured Pseudomonadota bacterium. Lineage (GTDB taxonomy): Bacteria > Pseudomonadota > Alphaproteobacteria > Rhizobiales > Xanthobacteraceae > Pseudorhodoplanes. The sequence goes on from CAVPRD010000005.1 coordinate 213,277, forward strand.
GGGCTTCAAGCAGCCGACGCCCGAGGAGCACGCGCACGACTTCCTCTGGCGCGTCCATCCGCATGCGCCCGGCAAGGGCGAGGTCGCGGTGTTCAATCGCTCGCATTACGAGGATGTGCTGGTCGAGCGCGTCCACAAGCTCGTTCCGAAGCAGGTCTGGAAGGCGCGCTACGACTTCATCAACGACTGGGAGAGGCTGCTCGCACGAGGACAACAACACGACCATCCTCAAATTCTTTCTCTACATTTCCAAGGACGAGCAGCTCGCGCGCTTCAAGGAGCGGCTCGACGATCCGCGGCCGGCAGTGGAAGATCAGCGATTCCGACTACACCGAGCGCGACTATTGGGACGATTACATCGACGGCCTTCGAGGACGCGCTGTCACGACTGCTCGAAGAAACATGCGCCCTGGTTCGTCATCCCGTCCAACCACAAATGGTTTCGCAATCTCGCGGTCTCGCAGATCATCGCCGACACCATGGAAGACATGAATCTGAAGCTGCCGAAGCCGACCGTCGATCTCGACAAGATCCGCAAGCTCTATCACGCCGAGGCAAAGGGCAAGAAGGCGCGCCGGGCAATGAGAATGCCGCAAAGCGCCGATAGGCCATGGCCGCACGTCCGGCTACAGGACGCATCTCGCGCTGCTCGACGGCGCGCCGATGGGGCCGCGCCACTATCGCGATCTGGCTGCTGGCGAGCGGCGGCACGCTGCTCGACGGCTTTTCGATCTTCTCGCTCGGCGTCGCGATGCCGCTGGTCACCCAGCAGCTTCACATCAGCGCCGTTGATGGTCGGGCTGATCGGCTCGGCTCTGGTTCTGGGCGCGGCGTTCGGCGCAGCATTCGGCGGTCCCGCGGCAGATCGCTTCGGCCGCAAGCCCGCCTTCTTCGTCGACATGGCGATCCTCGCCGCCGGCGCCTCACTCAGCGCGTTTCCGAACGCACCCGGACTTGACCTGTTGGCGGGCCAGTTCCTGGTCGGCATCGGCATCGGCATCGATTTCCCGGTCAGCGCGTCCTACGTGTCCGAGACGATGCCGAAGAGCGCGCGCAGCCGCATGATGGTGGCGACCATCGCGCTGCAATCGGTCGGGATGCTGGTCGGCGCAGCGGTGGCACTTACGACGCTTGGGGGTCTGGGGCAGTCCGGCCGACATGGCGGCCGATCGTGGGCGCGACCGGGGTCGGTGCATGTCTGTTCCTGCTGGCGCGGTTGTGGCTTCCGGAAAGTCCGCGCTGGCTGATGCAGCATGGGCGCGGCCCGGAAGCGGCGCGAATCTGGTGCTCGCAAGCTCGCGGCCACCGAGGCGCCGCCTCTTCATGTGCGACCCGAGAAGCAAGGAGCAGGGCGGGTTATCGCTGCTGTTCTCGCAGCGCTATCGCACGCGGACCTTGCTGGCATCGGTGCCGTGGTTCCTGATGGACATCGCGACCTATGGCGTCGGACTTTTTACGCCGGTCATTCTCGGCGCCATCCATCTTTCTTCCAGCACGGCCGGGCCACTTGTCGGCGAATATCGCCAATGCGCAAGGGCAGCGCCGCGATCGATCTGTTTCTGCTGATTCGGCTTTTTCATCGGGCTTGTGGGCGGTGCCGCGCTTCGGTCGCATCCACATGCAGGTCGCAGGCTTTGCCGGTATGACGCTCGGCATGTTGCTGCTGTTGTTTGCGGTCACGGCTGGCAGTGCGGCGAGCGTCTCATGCTCGCGCTCGTCTTTGCAGGCTTCATTCTGTTCAATCTCGCGATGAATGCGGGACCGAACGCCACCACCTTCACGCTGGCGCCCGAACTATTTCCGACCAGCGTCCGCGCCTCGGCGAGTCGGCTTTGCCGCGGCGACCGCCAAGGTCGGCGCCACGCTCGGCATCTTCGTGCTGCCACAGGTCAAGGAATCTGCTGGTGTTGCGGGCGTGCTCGCGTTGATGGCCTTGGTCAGCGTCTGCGGCACGATGGCCACGCTGATCTTCGCGCGCAACATTCAGGTTCCGGAAGGCGTCGGGCTTGAGGATCATTCACAAGAGCCAGACAGGCTGCCGCTCGCAGCGCGTTAATTCCGTGTCACTCGAGGGGAACAGCCGAGCCCACACGCCTTAGATGGTTCGCGATCAGCTCGCAGTCGTAGTTGCTCGCCGAACCGACGACTTTTCGCCATTGCGACACACGAGGCAAATCGAAGCGGTTGATCTTCAGTATTTCTGTTTTGAGAAACGGAAAATGAAAGTCCTCGATGAGGCTATCCCAGGAGAATAGGGTTGCGTTATGTCCGGACCCGACCTTCGTCGAGGATATTCAGCTATCCATGCGCAGTTGGTGCCGTCTTGCGAGACGGCTCAACCCGATTTCATATTTGCGGATCAGCCCGCGCTTGTTCGCCTCCTGGCGATGAAGTCGGCAAAGGTTGGACCGGCGAGAGCGGAGTTTTGGAATACGAGAAAGTACGATTGAAGATGAGCGTCGTCTTCGTCGCATTCGGTGAGTCCCCACAGGTCGAGGTCAAGCGCATCCAGCTGGTTTCTGGGTTTCGCGTTCGCATTTCTTCATTTCGGTCTATGGCGCGGGATTGGCCAAATATCGCTGGGTCTGCAACAAGCCGGGCCTGCTGCTGACCGGTCAGTGGAATTCTGAGATCTATGAATTGGATCAGTACATGGAAGCGCCAGAAATGATGACCTATATTAAAGAGCACGAAGTTCGTGATGAACTGAATGCGGGGCTGTTGCAGCGTCCCGAGCTTCATGCGGACGGTTCTGTGCCGAATTTCCATGTCGACATCGATGCCGTATTTCGCGAGGTTCGCAACCTGTTACGGATGCATGCTCCTGCGCCACCGGTGCCGGGCGAACGGGCCTTGCGTCCGGGTTAACGGCGTATCGCCGCACCGGATGATCGGCGGTCCGTTTCGTGCTAGCCTAAACCTCATGAGACTAGCGCCAATCGTGTCACAAATTTGCCATCGCATGGCATGCGCCGTCTGCGCATTGATTGTGCTGATCGTGCCGGTGCGCGCACAGGAAGCCTCTGATCTGGTCAAGGTCGAATTACTCTCTGAGCCTGCCGCGATCATGCCGGGCGAGCCGTTCACCGTCGGCATCAAGCTGTCGATGAAGGAGCATTGGCACACCTACTGGCGAAATCCCGGCGATTCCGGCGAGCCGACGCAGGTGACGTGGAAATTGCCGCAAGGCTTTGCGGCCGGCGATCTCGAGTGGCCGGCACCGTCGCTGATCCGGGTCGGGCCGGTCGCGAGCTTCGGCTACGAGGGCGAGACGATCCTGCTTGCACGCGTCACGCCGCCGCGCGATCTTGAGACCCGGTGCAACCGTCAACCTCGCCGCCGATGTCTCCTATCTCGTCTGCGAGAAAATCTGCATCCCCGGCGAAGCGTCGGTCTCGTCTTTCGCTTCCCGTATCCGACGCGGGCTCGTCGTCGCAGAGCATGCGGCATTCGACGCGGCACGCAGCAAGCTGCCGCAGCCATCGCCGTGGAGCGCGACCTTCGAGCCGATGCAAAGACATCACGCTGTCGCTGCGCGCAAGAGATCTGCGAGGCGATGCCATTCGCTCGGCAACGTTCTTTCCCCATGACAATACGCTGATCGACAACGCCGCCAGGCAGGTCTTAGCGGACGGATGGACAGACCATGCAGGTCACGATCGAACGCAGCGAGATCGCGAGGTCGATACCGCCACGCATCGATGGTGTACTGGTGCTGGAGGAGGATATCGGTGGCAAGACGGCGCGCGCATGCCTTCGCGATCGAGGCGACGCCGTCCGCCGCGTCCGTGGCAGCAGAGGGCGGTATGACCCTGCTGTATGCGGTGATTTCCGCGCTGATCGCAGGCGTGCTCCTGAACTTCATGCCTTGCGTATTTCCGGTGCTGTCGATCAAGATTCTGCATCTGACGGAGCAGAAGGCCGAGACGCCGCGCCGCGTGCGTCTGCACGGCGTAGCCTATGCGCTGGGGATACTTGCCTGCTTCACCATTCTGGCGGGTGTGCTCTATGGGCTGCGCGCCGGCGGCGCCGAGATCGGCTGGGGCTTTCAACTGCAGTCGCCGCTGATGGTGGCGACGCTCGCTTTCATTCTGTTCGCGCTGGGATTGAGCCTGTCCGGCATTCTGACCATCGGCGCGTCGCTTACGCGGGTCGGCGATAGCCGTCTGCTGCAGCGGGGCGGCTTGTCGGGCTCGTTTTTCGCCGGCGTGCTGGCAACGGTGGTGGCCACGCCCTGCACCGCGCCATTCATGGGCGCGTCGATCGGCTTTGCGCTGATTCAGCCGTTTGTCGGTTGGACTTGCCGTTTTTCTCGCACTCGGACTTGGGCTCGCATTGCCGTTTCTGGTGCTGGCCTTTGTGCCCGGCCTGCAGCGGCTGCTGCCGCGGCAGGGACGCTGGATGGAAACGCTGAAGCAGTTCCTTGCTTTCCCGCTCTACGCAACGGTGGCCTGGCTGATCTGGGTTCTCAGTTTTCAGGTCGGCGCGGCCGGCTTGCTTGCCGCACTGGCAGCGCTCGTGCTGATTGCTTTCGGCGCATGGACCTATGGTCTGTCGCAGGGGCGGGGGAATGTTTCAGGCCGAGCCCTGCAAGGCATGGCCGCTGTCTCGGTTGCCGGCGTCGTTGCGCTGGCTATCGTGACAGACCTCAATCAGCCGGCCGGAATGAACATGGAGGCCGCCTCTTCCAAGGCCGGATCCGAGGCATTCAGTCAGCAGAAGCTTGACATGCTTCTCGCTTCCGGACAGCCGGTTTTCGTCAACATGACGGCCGCATGGTGCATCACCTGCCTCGTCAACGAACGGACCGCGCTGTCGACAGATGCCGTGCGCGAGGTATTCGCCGGCAAGCGCATCGCCTATCTGAAGGGCGACTGGACCAACCGGAATCCGGAAATCACACGCCTTCTTGAAAAGTTCGGCCGCAGCGGCGTGCCGCTTTATGTGCTATATCGCGGCGGTCGCGAGCCCGTGGTGTTACCGCAGATCCTGACACAATCGCTCGTGCTGGATGCACTTGGGAAAATCTGAATCGCATTGCACTAGATCGGAGACAGAAATGAATAGACGCAGGTTCGCGACGATGTTCGCATTCTCCGCCGCCATTTCCCTTCTGGCCATCGGGCCGACGCATGCCGAGCCGAAGGTCGGCGCGCCGGCCCCGGCATTCTCGGCGGTAAACAGCGAGGGCAAGACGGTCAATCTCAACGACTATCGCGGCAAGACGATTGTGCTCGAGTGGACGAACGACGGTTGTCCGTATGTTCGCAAGCATTATGGCAGCGGCAACATGCAGGCGCTGCAGAAGAAATGGACCGATCAGGGCATCGTTTGGCTGTCGGTCATCTCATCGCCGCCGGGCGCGCAGGGCTTTGCGGATGGCATCCGGGCCAATTCGCTCACGATCGAGCGCAAGGCGGCGCCGACTGCGGTGCTGCTCGATCCCAAGCAACAGGTTGCGCGGGCTTATGGCGCGACCGTCACGCCGCATATGTACATCATCAAGCCGGACGGGATGCTCGCTTATGCGGGCGGTATCGACGACAAGCCGACCACGCGTCCCGCTGACATCAAGGATGCGAAGAATTTCGTCGACGAGGCGTTGGCCGAATTGAAAGCCGGCAAGCCGGTGTCCAATGCCGCGACGCGCGCCTATGGCTGCACGGTGAAGTACAGCTCATGACAGCACGGACGCTCTGTTTGTGATCGATGCGGCGTTCGATACGTTAGAGCGTTCCCCATCATGCTGTGACCGGCGGCGGCGAAGACATTCGCCGCATGCCGTTCTGTGACGAGAAATTGGATTATCTTTTCTTTCGCGGCTTGCTCAGCCTTTTCGCATTGGCCTTCATGGTCTTGAGCGCGGGTTTCATTCCCGCCTCTGCCAACTCCAAGGCCGCACCGGTGGCCGGTGACTTTCCCAGTGCAATGTCGCGCGACAGGCCCAAACTCGCCTTCTGCGCTTCAAACACGCCGCTGGACGCCGCAGCGACCTTTTCGGTGATCATTCGCGATCGTTCCGCCGCGCTCTGCGGCGAAGACAGGCGATGCCACAGCACTGTGCTCATCTGCATGTTTGCGATCATCAGATCGCCGACAAAAGTAACAGGATTAAAAAGACGCCGCGGCATATCACGCACACTCCTGCAGCATCCGGCCACCGAACAATTGGATATCGATGTGGCCAATGTGGGGCGCATCATGCGGATACCGCCGCCGCGGCGGTGGGCGCGTTCGAATATTGCTTTTTGAGGTTGTTGCGTGGATCCGCGCGGTCTTCAGATCGAATGCGCTCTCGCAAGCTAGCGCGCGATCACTCCAAGGCGAGCGAGTTCGGCGACCACCTGTTCCGCCATTTGGTCCGGTGTGCCCGACTCGGTGTGCAGATGCACTTCCGGATGTTCCGGCGGTTCATAGGGCGAGTCGATACCGGTCACATGAAATGCCTTGCCCGCGCGGGCCTTTGCATAAAGCCCCTTCGGGTCGCGGGTCTCGCAGATCGCAAGCGGCGTATCGACAAACACTTCGATGAATTCACCCTTGTCCTGCCGTTCGCGCACCGTGCGCCGTTCGTTGCGGAACGGCGAGACGAAAGCGCACAGCACCACGAGGCCAGCGTCGGCCATCAGGCGCGCGACTTCGCCCGCCCGGCGCACATTCTCCACGCGGTCGGCTTCGGTGAAACCGAGATCGTGATTGAGCCCGAGCCTGAGATTGTCGCCGTCGAGCGCGTAAGTGTGAATGCCGCGGCGGCTCAGCTTCTGCTCGACCAGATTGAGGATGGTCGATTTGCCAGCGCTCGGAAGTCCGGTGAACCACACCACGCCGGGCCTTTGCGCCTTCATCTTGGCCCGGAAGGTCTTGTCGATCACGTAGCTCTGCTTGACCAGGTTGCTAGCGCGGTAGAGCGGGAAATCCGCCATCCCGGCGCCGGCGGTCGCGCCGGTTTCGCGATCGATGAGGATGAAGGCGCCGGTCTCGCGGTTCTTGGCATAAGCATCGAACGCAATCGGCTCGGTGGTGGCGAGATTGCAATAGCCGATATCGTTGATGGCGAGTGTCGTGATTGCGGCATGCTCGCCGGTCTCGATATCGGTGCCGTATTTGAGAGCAGTGACGGTGGCGGCGACCGAATGCGTGCCGACGCGTAGCGAATAAGTGCGGCCCGGCAGCATCGGATGATCGTTCAGCCACACCACATGGGCGGCGAATTGATCGGCGACTTCGGGCCGCGCGTCGGTGGGAGCGAACAGGTCGCCGCGTCCGACATCGACCTGATCGGCGAGTTCGAATGTTGCGGCCTGTCCGGCTTCGACGTTTTCGATTTCCGACGGATAAACATAAATTCGGCTGATGGTGGAGGTGCGGCCCGAGCGCGCGACCACGATGTTGTCACCCTGGTTGAAGGCTCCGGAGGAAACATAACCGGCATAACCGCGGGCTCCGCTGTCGGTGCGCACCACCTGCTGGACATGGAAGCGCGCCGGCTGCTCGCGCAAATGCCGGCTGACCGGCACCGTCTCCAGATGCTGCAGCACGGTCGGACCCGTGTACCAGGCCATGCGCGTGCTCGCTTTGACGATATTGTCTCCGTCGCGGGCAATGATCGGGATCGCCTCGACATGATCGAACGAAAGTTTCTCGACGAATTTCTTGAACTCGTCGCGGATTGCCGCAAACGGCGCTTCCGCGCAATCGACCAGGTCCATCTTGTTGACGGCAAGCAGCACGCGCCGGATGCCAAGCAGCGACAGGATGCGGCTGTGACGCAGCGTCTGTTTGGTAATGCCTGCCTTCGCATCGACCAGCAGCAGCGCGAATTCGGCATTCGACGCTCCGGTCACCATATTGCGGGTATATTGCTCGTGGCCCGGCGTGTCGGCCACGATGAAGGCGCGCTTCGGAGTACCGAAATAGCGATAGGCGACGTCGATGGTGATGCCTTGCTCGCGCTCGGCCTCGAGGCCATCGAGTAGCAGGGCGTAGTCGAGATTGTCGCCGGTGGTACCGAATTTCCGCGACAGATTGATGAGGTTCGCCATCTGGTCGTCCGGGATCGATCCGGTCTCGGCCATCAGGCGTCCAATCAGCGTGGACTTGCCGTCGTCGACAGCGCCACAGGCGAGGAAGCGCAGATGATCGCGCTCGCTGGCATTCGGGGCAAGCATCAGAAATAGCCCTCGCGCTTCTTGCGCTCCATCGAGGAGGTCTCGTCGACATCTATCAAACGGCCGGCGCGTTCCGACATACGGGTGGTCCGCAACTCCTCCACGATTTCCTCGACATTGGCAGCGGCCGACAGCACCGCTGCCGACAGTGGATAGCAGCCGAGCGATCGGAAGCGGATGAGTATGTCCTTTGGCTTCTCACCGGGCGAAAGCTCAAGCCGCTCGTCATCGACCATGATCAGACTGCCGCCCCGTTCAACCACCGGCCGCTCCTTCGCGAAATAGAGCGGCACCACGGGAATGTTTTCCGACAGGATGTATTCCCACACGTCTAACTCGGTCCAGTTCGAGAGCGGAAACACCCGCATGGTTTCGTCGGGCGCAATTTGCGGGTTGTAGACGTGCCAGAGTTCCGGCCGTTGCCGGCGCGGATCCCAGGAATGATTGGGACCGCGCACCGAGAAGATGCGTTCCTTGGAGCGGCTCGGTTCCTCGTCGCGGCGCGCGCCTCCGATGGCAGCATCGAACCGATGCATGTCGAGTGCTTCGCGCAAAGCCACCGTCTTCATCTCGCGGGTATAGACCGCCGATCCAGAGCCGATCGGATGCACGCCTTCGGCCACGGCTTTCTGGTTCGTATGCACGATGAGATTGAGATCGAGTTCCGCGGCGGTGCGATCGCGGAACGTGATCATGTCGCGGAACTTCCAGGTGGTATCGATGTGCAGCGCCGCGAACGGAATTTTTGCCGGATGGAACGCCTTGCGACAGAGGTGCAAAAGCACGCTCGAATCCTTGCCGATCGAATACATCAGCACGGGGCGTTCGAACGAGGCGGCCGCCTCTCGCAGGATCACGATGGCTTCCGTCTCCAGATTGGACAGATGGCGGGATAGGGGACGAGTCATCATCGCGTTTGAGCGAACATAATTCTTTTCGAGCATCATTCGGGCCGGATGGCGGGTGACGGGACGGGACAAAAACCCGCGTTGGCCGGCGCTATTTAGCGGCCGATCCCCCGTGTGTCGAGGTTTGAATAGGCCCCGCTACAGTACCTCGAAAACGCTGTAAATCGGCCCGCTTGCGAGCCTGTGTCCATAGGCTACGCCAACCAGCTTGTTCAGGAAATCGTATTTCTCCGCCGCCGTCTCGAAATAGGGGGTGGCGCGCATGTAATATAGGGAAGGGTTGACCGTCTCGCCCTTGGCGATGCGATCGAGCGCGTCTTTGGGTCCGTGCCGCATGCCGCGATAGGTCATGCCGATCAGCGCGCCGTCGTCGGTCTGCATCACGCAGCGGACGTCCAGCATCCAGGCGCCGTCGGCGCGCACTGATTGCCAGTCGCTGCCGCCGGACAGGATTTTTCCACGCAGCCGTTCTCCCTCGAAACGGCCGCCTGTAATCTCGCCGACTCTGCGGTCCACGCCCGGCGTCTTGCCGATGATGCTGGCAGGGTTCACCAGCAGATCGAAAATGAAAAGGGGCCGTAGTTTCAGCTCCTTCATTTCGTTCGGCAGCAGCGCGGACAGATCGCTCATGGTCGGCCTCCCGTGTTGGTTTTTTTGGAAGCCTAGACGCGGGCAGCCCCGCAGTCGAGCGGCCCAAAATGGTTCACACCGCTCAAGCGCGATGCGTCGAAACAGCGATTGTAGGGGGGATGCAAATGCCGCTATCGTTGTTCAAATGCTAAAAATCCCAAGGGGGACGGAATGGCGAAGTTTGGTATCGGGCAGGCGGTCAAGCGGGTCGAGGACCAGCGTTTTCTTACCGGCAAGGGGCGTTATGTCGACGACATCAACCTGCCGAACCAGGCCTATGCGGTGGCCGTGGCATCCCCCTATGCGAACGCGCGCGTCAAGAGCATAGACACCTCAAAGGCCGCGGTCGCGCCCGGTGTGCTTCTGGTCCTGACCGGCGCTGACGCGATCGCCGACAAGGTCGGCGAACTCACCGCGCATCCGATGCCCGAAGAGGTCGGCGCGCCCGCCGGCTTTCGGACCTGGCTGCCGCTGATCTGCCACGACCGCGTCCGCTACGTCGGCGACCGGGTTGCTTTCGTGATCGCCGAAACCCAGATGCAGGCGCGCGATGCCGCCGAACTGGTCGAAGTCGAGTACGAGGAATTGCCGGCGGTTGCCGATCTCGAAGATGCGGTCAAAGAAGGCGCACCGAAAGTCTGGGAGAAGAATGAGAAAGGCAATTGGGCGTTCGGATTGATGTTCGGCGATCAGGCCGCGACCGACGCGGCCTTCGCCAAGGCCAAGTATCAGGTCAAGCTGCGCGTCGAGCACAATCGCCTGGCGCCCAATGCGATGGAGCCGCGCGTCGCCATCGGCAATTACGACGAAGCCGACGATCAATACACGCTCTATGCCTGCACGCAGAATCCGCACGGCGTGCGCATGGAGCTGTCGCACATCTTCCACTGCGCGGAGAGCCAGATCCGCGTGGTCTCACCGGATGTCGGCGGCGGCTTCGGGCTGAAGGGCGGTCCCTTTCCCGACGATTGCGTGACGCTGTGGGCGTCGAAGAAACTCGGTCGCCCGGTGAAGTGGCTCGCGTCCCGCACCGAGAGCATCCTCACCGACCGGCATGGTCGCGAGATGGTGATGTACGGCGAAATGGCGCTCGATGAGAACGGCAAGATTCTCGGGCTGCGCGCCAAGGCGCTGTATCAGGTTGGCGCCTATTTCGTTGGACCCGGTCTCATTCCGGCGGCGTTCTCGATACGCTTTATACCGGAAGCCTACGACATTCAGGCTCTGCATGTGATGGTGCAGGGGCTGTTCACCAACACCTCGCCGGTCGGTCCGTATCGCGGTGCCGGGCGTCCGGAAGCTGCCTATTTCACTGAGCGCATGATCGAGCATGCCGCGCGGCAGATCGGGATCCCGTCGGACGAAATCCGAAGGCGCAATCTGATCCCGGAAAGCAAGTTGCCCTACACGACGCCGACCTTCTGGGTCTATGACTCCGGCGAATTCCATCGTGTGATGGAGAAGTGCCTTACCGTCAGCGACTGGAAAGGCTACGAGGCGCGCAAGAAAAAGTCGGAAGGCGAGGGCAAACTGCGCGGCCGTGCCGTGACTTTCTATATCGAGCAGGGCGGCATCTTCAACGATCGCATGGATCTGCGCTTCGATCCGAGCGGTTCGGTGTCGATCATTGCCGGCACCCATTCGCACGGGCAGGGACATGCGACGGTGTTCGCGCAGCTCGTGCATGAATGGCTGGGCGTGCCGTTCGAGACCATCCGCTACATCCAGGGCGACACCGACAAGGTCCCGATCGGCCGCGGCACATATGCCGCACGTTCGTCTCTGGTCGGCGGCAACGCGCTGAAAATCGCTTCTGCCGCGATCATCGAAAAGGCCAAGCCGATGGCAGCGGCGCTGATGGAAGCCGCCGAAGGCGACCTTGAATTCAAGGACGGCGCCTTTCGAGTAGTGGGCACCGACAAGGTCATCCCGCTGACCGAAGTCGCCAAGGCCTTCTACGCACCGATGGGACCCTTGACCGAGAAGTTGGGCGTCGGTCTCGAGGCGCAGGGGACCTATTCGACCAATCCGCCGAACCATCCGAACGGATCGCATGTCGCCGAAATCGAAATCGATCCGGAGACCGGTGAGGTGCGGATCGACCGCTATTTCGTGGTCGACGATCTGGGCATCGTGCTCAATCCGATGATCGTGCGCGGCCAGATCCATGGCGGTGTCGCGCAAGGGGTAGGCCAGGCTTTGGTGGAGCATGCGATCTACGACAAGGGCTCCGCGCAGATGCTGTCGGCGACCTTCATGGATTACGGCATGCCGCGCGCGGACCTTTTCCCCGAAATCGAGACGCATCTGGAGGAGGTGCCCTCGAAGACCAACCCTCTCGGCGTCAAGGGTATCGGCGAAAGCGGCACGATCGGAGCACCGCCGACGGTGATCAACGCGATCCTCGATGCGCTCAAGCCCTACGGCGTGGAGAAGATCGACATGCCGGCGACGCCTGCGCGGGTCTGGGACGCGATGCAGGCGGCACGCAAGAATGGCGGGGGCGCGTCCGCCGCGGCGTGAGCCGGGGTTTACCCGCGATATTCCGACGGCAGAGACATGGAAATCTGCTGCCCGGTGAGGCGGTCGCGCACGTCGAGCGCGAACGAATAGTCGCGGTCCGAAAGCGCCGAACGTACCTTGCCGTCCTCCGCAAGCCGGATCACGAACACGAGTTCGCGGCGCAAGGCCTCACGCGGTGCAAGCTCCACCGGATTGCGGAACATCGAATGCGGGGTCAGGCCGCGCCGCGCGATCGCGGCAAGGTCGGCGCGGTCGGGGATATGGGTGCGGGGCGAGTTGCGGTCAGGGTCGCGCGGTGTCAGGACCAGGTCGAGATCGAGTGCCATCTTCCGGGTTGCGGAGCGGTTGCGGATCGTCACTTCGCCAAACCCCGCGCACACCGCCTGCAGCTCCGCGCCGGAATAATTCACGAAATAACGCCGCTGCACCGTCGAAATGACCACCGGCAATTGCCCGGTCTTGGTGTTGATGTGGCGCGATTGCTGGCTGAAGGGCCAACCGCCGGAGCCGATCAGCACAAGGCCTGCCAGCAACGCAACCGCCCCGCCGATCGCCAAAATCCATCCGAGCACAATCCACCGTCCCGCGTCGCTCTCGTAGGATATGGAGCGCTGGCGTCCGCGCTGCCAATTCAAAATCAAGAGCAAGGTTAGCGCCACCAGCGCCACCGCGATCGCACCCGCGTAAAGCGGCAGATGCGGGGCGGAGAGGCAGAATTCCCTGAAGGATTGTGGACTGCGCGCGAGCCGGCACAGATTGTCGATGGGCGTGCCGGGGCCGATCAGCGTCAGGCCGAGGATCAGAAAGCCGAACAATGCGGGGACGAAACGCGCGGGGTGGGGCATCTTTGCAAGTGTAGCGCGCGATCTGCAAATGGCACCGGCTTTCCGTCCGATCGCGCGGAAATTACGACGCCGGCTGAAAGACGAAGCCAAAAAGCGAAGCTTTGTGCTTGCGCCAAACTTTTGTCGCCTGCGATGGTTGATCCCTGAAGATCCGGGTGCTTTCACCAAACCGGAAAGGACGAATTTGTGACGCTGACGACGTGGCTCGGCCTTGCAGCCGCCGCATGCACCACCATTGCTTATGTGCCGCAGGTGATGAAGGCGTGGCGGTCGAAATCGACCTCCGACATCTCGCTCGGCATGTTCACGCTGATGATCACCGGGATCGCGCTGTGGCTGATCTACGGTCTGATGCTGTCCGACCTGCCGTTGATCGCGGCCAACGCGGCGACGCTATGTCTGGTGGCGTCGATTTTGATTTTGAAGCTGCGCCACGGCTGAAGGCCGCGCCGCTGCAGCGGATTTCAGCATATCCCCGAATTGCGAAGCGCCTCGAGCGGCGGCTCACCGGCGCATTCGATTTCCACCACGGTCTTGGTGTGCGGGACGACCGGCGGCGCTGCATGCCACGGCGTTTGCGCAAGCTCGGCCTTCGCAGGGAGCTTGGCCTTTGCCGACAGATTGCGGTCTTCAGAAGCCTGCGGAAGCCGTATCATGCCTTCACCCTAGATCAGGTGGGTTAAAACTCGGTGCTTCGATCGGTTCCAGCTTGAACAGCCTTGTTGACGAAGGCTTGACCGAATTGCGGCGGCCGTGCCCAAGCTCCGCCGTCCCTGTTCTTTGGACGGCGCGGGTACGCCGGTATTCCAAGTCGCATTCCGAACTCGCATTCCAGCCCTTGAAACAAGGGCGCGCGGAACGCCGGGCTCTCAGCCTGCCCGCGGCCTCGTGTGGGAAGTGAGAAGAACCACACGAGCATAGTCACCACGAACCGCCGAAAGTCCGGCGTTCCGCGCGCGGTGTTTGAGGCTTGCTCTGCGACAACCCCGGAGGACAGACACCCTGGCGGGGGCGGCCAACTTTTTATCCTCCGCTGGTGACCCACGGCCGGTGAGCCGGATCATCGCAGCTTGGGCCTCCGCTGCCTGTGCCACGTCCTGCACACAACAACGGCCACCGCATCCCGCCCCGCGTCTCATGACGCTGATCAGACGCCCCTTGCAGCAGGGACGAGATATAGGAATAAAATCATAGATTGTGGAGAATGTCAAGCTCGATCCGCCCTCATGCTGAGGAGCGCCCGAAGGGCGCATCTCGAAGGACGAGGGCGGCTCGTTGCGAATTTCTTTGGGGCGGCCGCACTCACCAATCTCGGGTTTACCCGAGATTGGATTCAAACAGGCGCAAGCCGGCCAAGGCAGGCTTGCGATGACGCATTGCTTCGCAATGCTCCTCAGGATGAGGCCGATCTGATGTCGGAAGCGCTGACGGAGCCCGCGTCCGGGACCCGTGAGAGGCGCGCTATACTTTCGCCGTTCCCGCCAGCGGGTCGCGGTTCATCAGATCGACCGCACCGACTTTTCTTGAGTTCGCGCTCTGCCGCATTGGCGGCCGTGCCGCGCATTTCCCTGTTGCCGACTTCGGCATGCCAATCGAAATTCGCGTCTTGCACTTTGCTCACGGTTCCCTCCCACATGAAAAAGGCCGGCATGGCCGGCCTCGGAATATTATTTTCAGTAAGTTTTCGTACGCTATGGATATGGTCATTCCGAAAGAATATTCAAGTAACGGTCCAATTCTACTTCGGAAATTCTGTTTTATTCATAGGTTTGAGGCTAGTATTCGCCGATGTTGGAACATGCCGATTTTTCCGTCGTTGCCAAGAACAGGGCTGCACTACCGAAGCCCTGGCGATGGGAAATCTATCGCGCCGGCCGCCGCAGCCCGATCGGTCACTCCGATGTCTACTTCGAGACCGCGACCGAAGCGAAGCGGGCGGGGCAGGTGGCCCTGCAATTGCTGCTCAGCGAACATCCGGCGTGAAGCCGGCCTGTGGCTGCTGCCATATCAAGCCCCGGTATTCAGGCTGATTGTTTGGCGAGGCCTGTGTCACGAGGCGATCGGCTCATAAGCGCGCCGCCAATGTAATTTGCCGCAAACATTTCGCTACCCGCCGACTTTTCCCGACCTTTTTGAATATCCGCTCGACGAGTTTGCGCGCTTTGAAAGCTTGAATCACACGCCGGGCAACAAGCCCTGTAATTTGAATTGCCGGTGTTTATTTTGCCCGCACATCGACTGACATGCAGGTCGATTTGCTATGCATTGCCTCCATCTGATCAAATCCATGGGCCGATAAATGTCAGACGATTCGGTGATGCGCGATCTGTTCGATCGATGGGAACTCGTTTGGCACGAAGACCGGTACGATCTGGTCTCAAGCTGCGTGGCGCCCGCCTATCTTCGGCACGAGGCTGCGGGCGACAGGACGGTCACCGCCGAGAGCTACGCGGGGGAACTCGCGAAGATGAAGGCGGATCGGCCCGGTGTGCGCGTTGCGGTTTACGATCACCTGTTTGTCGGCAACCGCGCGTGGTTTCGCTTCACGTTCAAGTGGCGTGATCCCAAGACCGGCGAACCGGTCACGCAGGCGGGGATGCAGTCCTACCGGACCGAAGACGGCAAGCTCGCCGAAACCTGGATTGTGTTGCAGCCTTTAGGTTCGGCATGGCCCGACGCCGTGGCGCAGGAACGCTGGACGAGCCCACCGCCGCAATCGAACCAGGCTGCAAAAATGTAGGAAGCCCGCGAACGGCGGCGGCAGCTCAAATCAGCTCAATCAGCATGATGGCGACGAACAGAACCGGGGGCACGATTACCAGCGCAAGTCCGGCTATTCGCCAGCCCAGGGAGTGGCCGGATTCAAGGCGTTCGATGACCAGATGGAGTGGATTTGTGCGGTGCGGCATAGCCATGGGCGGGTCTAACCTGGCCGGCCGCCGACGTCAAAATCAAGACGGCGTGAGTGGTTAAACAGGCTGCCTTTGGTTGCAGGCCAGGCACGAGGACAAAACAGGCACGAGCGGCAAACAGGCAGGTACCGTTTTTCTGATGATGAACCGCGCCCTTCCAAAGAGGGGCCAGACGATAGAACTCGCGCTAGGCGACTAATGAAAGAGGCCGCCTCAGTCGGCGGCCTTTGTTCTCATTGCTTGGGCGTCATATCCATCCCTTTGTGCGGATCGTCGCCGTCCATCTTCATGCCGCCGCCCTGCATCATCGCCATGCCACGGCAGCACGGGCACATTCCCATGCCGCTCTGTTGCTGTTGCTGAGGTTGGGGCTTGCTCTGCTTCAGACCAAACGGGTCTTCGGCTTGCGTCGATTGAGCGGGGCGACCGCACATAGCGTTCTGGCCCGTCGCGCCAGCCTGAGTTTGCTGGCCGCCACCGCACATGGCGGAAACGGGCGTTAGGCTAAGGACCAGGGCGAGTGCGGAGAGCGTGATCGTTGCGCGCATGTGTCCTCTTTGTAGGGCGATCCTACGGCAGATCGACATATCGACCTATTCACATGCGCGTTGAACGTTTCGCGAACCAGGCCGCTGCCGATTTCAAATCAGGCCAGTAGGGGTCGAAAGGGCCAGCACCATTTTTCTCAAAAGAACATATTGCGAACATAGAACAAACCATGTACATTGCTCGTAACATGATTTCTCGGGGTTTTCGGAAAGCTTTCAAAAGTTTGCATCTGGGCGGCGGGCGAGGCCCGCCTGCGGGGACGGCCGGAGCGGCCCTGCAGCGGCGCATATACGTCGCCTGATTCGTCAGTCATAAGGAGAAAAATACATGGCCCAGGCTGCTCTGCGGTTGGTTGAAGGTTCCTCCATGGACAAATCGAAGGCTCTTGACGCCGCGGTCTCGCAGATCGAGCGCGCGTTCGGCAAGGGCTCGATCATGCGGCTCGGCAAGAACGACAAGGCGATGGATATCGCCACCGTTTCCACCGGCTCGCTCGGCCTCGATATCGCGCTCGGCGTTGGCGGTCTGCCGCGCGGCCGGGTGGTCGAAATTTATGGGCCGGAATCCTCTGGCAAGACCACGCTCGCCTTGCACACCATTGCCGAGGCGCAGAAAAAGGGCGGCATCTGCGCCTTTGTCGATGCCGAACATGCGCTCGACCCGATCTATGCCCGCAAGCTTGGCGTCAACGTCGATGACCTGCTGATCTCGCAGCCCGATGCCGGCGAGCAGGCACTCGAAATCACCGACACGCTGGTGCGTTCCGGCGCGGTCGATGTGGTGGTGGTGGATTCGGTGGCGGCTTTGGTACCGCGCGCCGAGCTCGAAGGCGAGATGGGCGATTCGCTGCCCGGCCTGCAGGCGCGGCTGATGAGTCAGGCGCTCCGCAAGCTCACCGCCTCGATCAACAAGTCCAAGACCATGGTGATCTTCATCAACCAGATCCGCATGAAGATCGGGGTGATGTATGGCTCGCCGGAAACCACGACCGGTGGCAATGCGCTGAAATTCTACGCCTCCATTCGCCTCGACATCCGTCGCATCGGCGCCATCAAGGAGCGCGAGGAAGTGGTCGGCAACCAGACCCGCGTCAAGGTGGTCAAGAACAAGCTGGCGCCGCCCTTCAAGCAGGTCGAATTCGACATCATGTATGGGGAAGGTATCTCCAAGATGGGCGAACTGGTCGATCTCGGCGTCAAGGCAGGCGTGGTCGAGAAATCCGGGTCCTGGTTCTCCTATGACAGCCAGCGGATCGGGCAGGGGCGCGAGAATGCCAAGACCTTCCTGCGCAACAATCCCGACATGGCGGCTGCGATCGAGGCTGCGGTGCGCCAGAATTCCGGCCTGATCGCCGAGAAAATCCTGATCGGAGAAAAGGAAGAGGGTGACGAGGACGAGGCCGACGAAGGCTGAGTTCACCCGCGAGCCTGGCTTTGCTGCCTTTGTTCCCTTGGCCTTTGCTTTGGCCTTCTTCGCCTGCCTTCGCCGTTTTGCTTCGCTGATCCCCCTGCGCCTCATCCCACGAGGGTCCCCCGGCATGTGCCCGTGCCGCCTCGCGAGGATGGGGCGCGTTTTTATGCAGTCTTCGCTTCCGGGATCATCGCTTCCCCGCGCGGCCGAGCGATCCGTTCAGGACGATTCGGCGAACATCTCGCTTTTGCCCGCTATTGGCCGGCTTTTTCGGACGTTTTCTGGACTTGGCGGTACCCCGTCGCTACATAACCCCTGAAAAAGTGAATCCCGACCGGGCGCTGCGTCCGGCAACAGGGCCGCGGGCCTTACGGGTCCATGCGGCGGCAAGAATCCCAAGAACGGTCCAGATGAGCGGCGTCAACGAAATCCGGCAGGCTTTTATCGATTATTTCAAGCGCAACGGACATGAGGGGGTTTCGTCCTCGCCGCTGGTGCCGCGCAATGATCCGACCCTGATGTTCACCAATGCCGGCATGGTGCAGTTCAAGAATGTCTTCACCGGTCTCGAGAAGCGCCCCTACAACCGCGCGGTGACCTCGCAGAAATGCGTGCGCGCGGGCGGCAAGCATAACGACCTCGACAATGTCGGCTATACCGCGCGCCATCACACCTTCTTCGAGATGCTCGGCAATTTCTCCTTCGGCGATTATTTCAAGGAGCGTGCGATCGAGCTTGCCTGGAATCTGGTGACCAAGGAATTCGGGCTGCCTAAGGACAAGCTGACCGCGACTGTTTATATCGACGACGATGTCGCTTTCGATTTGTGGAAGAAGATCGCAGGCCTGCCCGAAAGCCGCATCATCCGCATCGCGGGCTCCGACAACTTTTGGGCGATGGGGGATACCGGCCCCTGCGGTCCCTGCTCGGAAATTTTCTACGACCATGGCGACCATATCCCGGGCGGACCGCCCGGCTCGCCGGATGCCGAGGGTGATCGCTTCATCGAGATCTGGAATCTCGTCTTCATGCAATACGAGCAATTGCCGGACGGCAAACGGCTCGAATTGCCGAAGCCCTCGATCGATACCGGCATGGGGCTCGAACGCATCGCCGCAGTATTGCAGGGCACCCACGACAATTATTCGATCGACCTGTTCCGTGCCATCATCCAGGCCATCGCCGATCTCACGCATGTTTCGCCCGACGGCCCTCAGAAGGCGTCGCATCGGGTGATCGCCGATCATCTGCGCGCGTCCTCCTTTCTGATTGCCGACGGTGTGCTGCCCTCGAACGAGGGCCGCGGCTATGTGCTGCGCCGAATCATGCGGCGCGCCATGCGCCACGCCGAACTGCTCGGCGCGCGCGAGCCGCTATTGTGGAAGCTGGTGCCGGTACTGGTGCGCGAGATGGGCCAGGCCTATCCCGAACTTCGCCGCGCGGAAGCGCTGATCACCGAAACGCTGAAGCTCGAAGAGACCCGTTTCCGGAAAACGCTTGAGCGCGGCCTGTCGATTCTGGAGGACGAGGCGAAATCCCTGAAGGCTGGCGACGCGCTGAAGGGCGACACCGCATTCACGCTCTACGACACCTATGGCTTTCCGCTTGACCTGACGCAGGATGCGCTGCGTCCGCGCGGCATTTCGGTTGATGTCACGGGCTTCGATGCCGCGATGGAAAAGCAACGCGAGAAGGCGCGAGCCTCCTGGTCGGGCTCGGGCGATGCGGCGTCGGAAACGGTGTGGTTTGCGCTTCGCGAAAAGGCGGGCGCGACGGAGTTCTTAGGGTACGAAACCGAAAGCGCCGAGGGCGTGGTGTCCGCGCTGGTTCGCGACGGCAAGGAAGTCACGGAGCTGAAAACCGGCGAGAGCGGTTCCGTGGTGCTGAACCAGAACTCCGTTCTATGGCGAATCCGGCGGCCAGGTCGGTGACATCGGCGTCATGAGTGCCGAAGGCGTGCGCTTTCGCGTCACCGAGACCCAGAAGAAGGTGGGTGACCTGTTCGTGCATAACGGCGTCGTCGAACAGGGCATTCTGAAGCCGGGCGCAGCGCTGCAACTCGACGTCGATCATGCGCGCCGAACCTCGATCCGCGCCAATCATTCGGCCACCCATCTCCTGCACGAGGCGCTCCGCCAGGTGCTCGGCGATCACGTCGCGCAGAAGGGTTCGCTGGTGGCGCCCGACCGGCTGCGTTTCGATTTCTCGCATCCCAAGCCGATGACGGTGGAAGAGATCGAGAAGGTTGAGGATATCGCAAACGACTACGTCACTCAGAATTCCGCGGTTACCACCCGCCTGATGGCGCTTGAAGATGCGCGCGCTTCCGGCGCGCGTGCGCTGTTCGGCGAAAAATACGGTGACGAAGTGCGCGTGGTCGCGATGGGCGACAAGCCCGGCTCCAATACGCTTGGCTGGTCGGTGGAATTGTGCGGTGGCACCCACGTCAAACGCACCGGCGATATCGGTCTGATTTCGGTGGTTTCCGATTCCGGGGTCGCCGCAGGCGTGCGAAGGCTCGAGGCGCTGACTGGACGCGCCGCGCGCAAGACCGCCAATGCCACGATGCAGGCCGCACAGTCGGTCGCAAGCGATATCCTGCGCGTCTCGGTCGCCGACATGCCGGCGCGCATCACGCAGTTGCTCGACGAACGC
This sequence comes from uncultured Pseudomonadota bacterium, assembly GCA_963707705.1. Lineage (GTDB taxonomy): Bacteria > Pseudomonadota > Alphaproteobacteria > Rhizobiales > Xanthobacteraceae > Pseudorhodoplanes. Next base: position 233,877 of record CAVPRD010000005.1, read on the forward strand.
AAGAAGCTCGAACGCGATCTTTCCGATGCGCGAAAGAAGATTGCCATGGGAGCTGGCAGCGCGGCTGGCTCTTCGGACGCGCAAGGCACAGGGGCGCCGCTGCGTTCGGTCGGCGACATCAAGCTGCTCGCCCGTGCGGTCGAAGGGATCGATTTGAAAGATCTGCGCAGCCTTGCCGACGAGGGCAAGAGGCAGGTGGGCTCCGGTGTCGTCGCCATCGTCGGCAAGACCGGCGATGGCAAGGCCGGCATCGTGGTCGGCGTTACGTCCGACCTCACCAAACGCTTCAGTGCGGTCGACTTGGTGCGCGCGGGCGCCGAGGCGCTCGGAGGCAAGGGCGGCGGGGGCCGCCCCGACATGGCGCAGGCCGGCGGCCCGGACGGCTCCAAGGCCGATGCCGCGCTGAAGGCCATCGAGGCAGCACTTGGTGCGGGCTGAGAGGGTCTGTCACGTGCCGTCAAATCGCGTGACGAATCTGGTCTCGCCCCCGTAAGTAGAATTCGCCGGAGGGAGACGAATTTGTGCTGCACGCGGAGCATCTGAAGGGCGTCCTGATTTTCCTGGTGGCGGCGGGCATCATCGTGCCGCTGCTGCACCGCTATCTCGGCACCGTGCTTGGCTTTCTGCTGATCGGCCTTGCGCTCGGGCCTTTCGGGCTCGGCTATCTCGACGATTATTATCCGATCCTGAGCTACTTCACGCTGCAAGACCCAAAGGCAGCGGAGCCGCTCGCGGAACTCGGTGTCGTGTTCCTGCTGTTCCTGCTCGGCATGGAATTGTCGCTGCCGCGCCTGTGGCAATTGCGACGCTATGTGCTGGGCGTCGGGCTGGTGCAGGTCGGAGTTTGCATTCTGGTGGTGGGCACGACCATCCGCATGAGCGGCATCACACCGCCTGCGGGACTGGTCCTGGGCATGTGCTTTGCCCTGTCCTCGACCGCGATCGTGATGCAGATACTCGTTGAACAGCACCGTGCGGCAACGCCGCTGGGGCGCGTGGCACTTTCGGTGCTGCTGTTTCAGGACCTGATGGTGGTCCCGATCCTGTTCACCCTCGGCATCCTGGAGGCACGCAGCGCCGGCGACAAATCGTTCATCGATCTGGCGCTGCCCTTCGCGCAGGCTCTTGCCGCGGTTGCCGTGATCATGGTGGTCGGCCGCTATGTCGTGACGCCGCTGATGCGCTCGGCGGCGCGCACCGGAAGCCGCGAACTGATCATGGCGATCACGCTCACCATCGTGGTCGGCATCTCGGCTGCCACCGGCGCGTCGGGACTGTCGATCGCGCTCGGCGCTTTCCTTGCCGGGCTGCTATTGAGCGACAGCGAATACCGGCATCAGATCGAGGTCGATCTCGATCCGTTCAAGGGTCTGCTGCTCGGCATCTTCTTCGTTACCGTCGGCATGGTGATCGACCTCAAGGTGGTGTGGGAGCATATCGGCGGGGTTCTGCTGGCGCTGGTGGCGCTGATCGCGATCAAGGCGATTGCGCTTTATGGCGCCGCCCGTCTGTTCCGGGTGCAGCGGCCGGTCGCGGCCGAACTGTCATTGCTTCTCGCGCAAGGCGGTGAATTCGCCTTCATCGGAATTGGACTTTCGAGCGGCAAGGGGCTGCTGGAATCGCAGGTCGCAACCGCCGCCATCGCCGTTGCGGGATTGAGCATGATGGTCACCCCGCTGCTCGCCAACATTGGCAGGCGGCTTGGTGATCGGCTCGAGCCGATCGAACACGAGGATTTGTCGCCGGATGCGGACATGGCCGAAATGCGCGACCATGTGATGATCGGCGGATACGGCCGCGTCGGGCAGACGATTGCGCGGGTGCTCGACAGCGAGAATGTGCCCTGGGTCGCCTTCGACACCAACGGTGCCTTGGTCACCGAACAGCGCGAGAAGGGTCGCCGGGTGTATTTCGGCGACGCCAGCCGGCCCGAACTTCTGGAGCGCGCCGGCGCAAGGAAGGCACGCGCCTTCGTGGCAACGCTCGCCAGCTCGGAGGCCACCGAACGCATGGTCGAGGAGGTTTTGAAGCTGCGACCGAAGGCGATCGTGCTGGCGCGCGCCAAGGATTCCGAACACGCGGCACGGCTTGCCACGCTCGGTGCGACATACGCGATCGCAGAGGCTATCGAGGCGAGCCTGCAGCTCGCCGGGCGCCTGCTGGAGCAGCTTGATTTTCCGGAAGAAGTGGCCGACCGGCGCATTGCCGATGTCCGCGCGCGCGAGCTCGTGGCCATCAGACGTGCTGCGAAAAAGGCAAAAAAGACCGCGAAGTCCGAGGCCAGTTGATCGCCGAATTAAAGGCGCGACGGAAAGTGGTCAGTCCTTACGCCGCCATCGCCTTCTTCAGGTTCTCGTCGATCTTGTCGAGGAAGCCGGTGGTCGACAGCCATTTCTGCTCGGGGCCGACGAGGAGAGCGAGATCCTTGGTCATGAAGCCGGACTCCACGGTGTCGACGCAGACCTTCTCCAGCGTTTGCGAGAACTTCGCGAGGTCAGCATTGTTGTCGAGCTTGGCGCGATGGGCGAGGCCGCGCGTCCAGGCAAAGATCGAGGCGATGGAGTTGGTCGAGGTCTCCTGGCCCATCTGATGCTGGCGATAATGGCGCGTCACGGTGCCATGCGCGGCTTCGGCTTCCACCACCTTGCCGTCCGGCGTCATCAGCACCGAGGTCATCAGCCCGAGCGAGCCGAAGCCCTGCGCGACGGTGTCGGACTGCACGTCGCCGTCGTAGTTCTTGCAGGCCCAGACATAGCCGCCGGACCATTTCAGCGCGGATGCCACCATGTCGTCGATCAGGCGATGTTCGTAGGTGATGCTTCTTTTCCTGCGAATTTCGACCTTGAAGTCCTTGTCGAAGATTTCCTGGAACAGCTCCATGAAGCGGCCGTCATATTGCTTCAGGATGGTGTTCTTGGTGGACAGATAGACCGAATAGCCGCGGTTCAGACCGTAGTTGAACGAGGCATGGGCGAAGTCGCGGATCGAGTCGTCGAGATTGTACATCGCCATCGTCGACGCCGGAGCCGGGCGCCTTGAAGACTTCCTTCTCGATCACCTTGCCGTCGTCGCCGGTGAACTTGATGGTCAGACGTGCCCTTGCCGGGGAATTTGAAATCGGTGGCTCGGTACTGGTCGCCATAGGCATGGCGGCCGATGATGATCGGCTTGGTCCAGCCGGGCACCAGGCGCGGCACGTTCTTGCAGATGATCGGCTCGCGGAAGATCGTGCCGCCGAGGATGTTGCGGATCGTGCCGTTCGGCGAACGCCACATTTCCTTCAGGCCGAATTCCTTCACGCGGCCTTCGTCCGGCGTGATGGTGGCGCATTTCACAGCGACAGCCGACTTCCTTGGTCTTGTTCGGCGGCGTCGATGGTGATCTGGTCGTTGGTCTCGTCGCGCTTCTGGATGCTGAGATCGTAGTAGAGCAGGTCGATATCGAGATAGGGATGGATCAGCTTGTCCTTGATGAGCTGCCAGATGATCCGGGTCATCTCGTCGCCGTCCATTTCGACGACGGGATTGTTCACCTTGATCTTCGCCATTCTGAGGAGCCACCTTTTGGAGCGGCACCGGCAACACCGTCGGATCGACGGAAGTATCGGCGCGCTCAATGAAAAAGCAGCTCCGGCAGCCGCGGCGGCTCTATAGCACGTCATTGCAAATGAAGCGAAGTAGTCCAGAAGTAGCACGATTGCTTCGTCGCTGCGCTCTCGCAATGACGGAGGGCCACCGAAAATAGAAAAGCCGCTCGTTGTGTTCGACCGTGAACGATTCCGGTTGAGCGACGGACACATGTTCACAGAACTGTTATTGCGCCTGATCGCGCTCCTCGCCTCACTCGACTGGAAATTGGTCGCAACCGCGCTAAATTCAGGTTGCGCCTGTTGCTGTCCGTCGCAGCAACGCACGGTCGCCAGGAGGAACTCACATGACCACCTTCGTACTCAACCGCCGCAACCTCCTCGCCGCTGGCGGCTCCGTCCTGGCAACCGGCGTTTCCGGGCTCCTGTTGCCCGCTCGCGCGCAAGGCCTCGCACCGACCGCTTCGATGTCGGGCGGGGCGAACAACTATCTCAAGGGCGCGGCGATCGTGGATCGGATCGGCAAGGGTGGCTTCTGGATGAGTGGCACTGTACGCCGCGCAGGCGATGGGGCTCCGCTTGCCGGGCAGCGCATCCAGATCTGGGCGCACACGACCGAAGGGCAGGAGCACGAGCCGCAGAGTCATGGCGCCACGCTCACCGACAAGGACGGTAAGTTCCGTCTCGAGATGCCGCAGATTATTCCCATCTTCGGCCAGCCGCACGGTCATCTCGCCTATGACAGTGGCGAATTCAAAACCGTCTTTCTACGTCCGGTGATGCGGAGCGCAAAAGACAAGAGCCTGGAGGCGCACTTCGTCCTTCAGCCGGCCTGACCGACGTTGGGAACAAAGGAATGAGATTGGCCCGGAGACCTCTGATCTGGGCCGCTCTCGTGGCCGCCATTTGCGTGCCGATCGCCCTCGCAGCGACAAGCGATCTGCTCGCATATCGCGGTCCGATTTACATCCTTGCCGGATTCGCAGGGATTATCGCGCTGGGTCTCGTGCTCGTTCAGCCTTTGCTGATTGGCGGATACCTGCCGGGGCTGTCGGGTTATCGTGGACGGCGTGCACATTACTGGATCGGAGGCGCGCTGGTCGTAGCGGTGGTGGTCCACGTCGCGGGCCTCTGGATCACCAGTCCGCCGGACATGATTGACGCGCTTCTCTTCGCATCGCCGACGCCGTTCTCCCCCTTCGGTGTGATCGCCATGTGGGCGATCTTCGCCGTCGCGCTTTTGGCTGCATTCCGCCGGCGATTGGGACTGGCACCGCGAACGTGGCGCATCACTCATATGTCCTTCGCGGTGGTCATCGTCGTCGGCAGCGTGGTCCACGGCCTCCTGATCGAAGGCACGATGGAGACGATGTCGAAGGCGGCCCTTTGCACGCTGGTCCTCGCGGCGGCCATCAAAGTCATGGCTGACCGCGTGTGGAGAAACCGAGCGACAGCGCGCGGAGAGGGCACGGCGAATGGGCTTTAGCGGCGATTGTGCCGCAATCGAAAATCGCTCGACGAGGTCGTCATCGAGCGAGTTATCGTCCCGGAAGCGCCGGCTGCCGCGTCAGAGCGCGGCGAGCGCGGCGTTCAGCGTGGCGCTCGGCCGCATCGCGGCCGATGTCTTGGCGGAATCGGGCAGGTAGTAGCCGCCGGTGTCGACCGGCTTGCCTTGCGCGCCGATCAGTTCGGCATTGATCTTGGCCTCGTTCCTGGCGAGCGTCTCGGCCAGCGGCTTGAAGCGGGCTTGCAGCTCCGCGTCCTTGGTCTGCGCGGCCAGCGCCTCCGCCCAGTAGAGGGCGAGGTAGAAATGGCTGCCGCGATTGTCGATTTCGCCGACCTTGCGCGCAGGATTGCGGTTGAACTCGAGGAACTTGCCGATGGCGGTGTCGAGCGTCTCGGCGAGAACCTGCGCCTTGGCGTTCTTGTAGGTGTGCGCCAGATGTTCGAGCGACGCGCCGAGCGCGAGGAACTCGCCGAGCGAATCCCAGCGCAGATAGCCCTCTTGCTGGAACTGCTCCACGTGCTTGGGCGCCGAGCCGCCGGCGCCGGTCTCGAACAGACCGCCGCCCGCCAGCAGCGGAACGATCGACAGCATCTTGGACGAGGTGCCGAGCTCCATGATCGGAAACAGGTCGGTCAGATAGTCGCGCAGCACGTTGCCGGTGACGGAGATCGTGTCCTGTCCCTTGCGGATGCGCTCGAGCGAAAACTTCATCGCTTCGACCGGCGCCAGAATGCGGATGTCGAGCCCGTTGGTGTCGTGATCCTTCAGGTACTTCTCGACCTTGGCGATGACCTGGGCGTCGTGCGCGCGATTCTTGTCGAGCCAGAACACCGCCGGCGTGCCGGTGAGGCGCGCGCGGCGCACCGCGAGCTTGACCCAGTCCTGGATCGGCGCGTCCCTGAGCTCGCACATGCGGAAGATGTCGCCGGTCTCGACCGGACGTTCCAGCAGCACCTTGCCGTCGTCGGCGACGACGCGAACCGTTCCGTCCGCGGGCACTTCGAAGGTCTTGTCGTGCGAGCCGTATTCCTCGGCCTTCTGCGCCATCAACCCGACGTTCGGAACCGAGCCCATGGTCTTGGGATCGAACGCGCCGTGGGCCTTACAGTCATCGATGACCGCCTGATACAGCGTCGCGTAGGAGCGATCCGGGATCGCGGCCATGACGTCGTGCAGCTTGCCGTCGGCGCCCCACATGCGGCCGGAATCGCGGATCATCGCCGGCATCGAGGCGTCGACGATCACGTCGCTCGGCACGTGCAGGTTGGTGATGCCCTTGTCGGAATTGACCATGGCGAGGCCCGGCCGCTTCGCGTACTCGGCCGCGATGTCGTCCTTGATCGCCTTCTTCTCGGCTTCCGGCAGCGTCTCGATCTTCGATCAGCAGATCGCCGAAGCCGTTGTTGAGATTGACGCCGAGACGCTTCAGCGTGGCGGCGTGCTTCTCGATCACGTCGGCGAAGAAAGCTGAAACGGCGTGGCCGAAGATGATGGGATCGGCGATCTTCATCATGGTCGCCTTGACGTGCAGCGAGAACAGCACGCCTTCCTTCTTGGCGGCTTCGATCTGCTCGGCAAAGAAGGCGCGCAGCGCCTTGCGGCTCATCACCGCCGCGTCGATGATCTCGCCGGCCTGGATCGGCGTCTTCGCCTTCAGCACCGTGACTTTGCCGTCGGCGCCGACCAGTTCGATGCGGGCGTTGGTCGGCAGCCGCGACGGTGGTCGAGATTTCCGAGCCGTAGTAATCGCCGCTCGGCATGTACGCCACATGCGATTTGGAGTCCTTGCTCCAGGCGCCCATCTTGTGCGGATTGTTGCGGGCGTATTGCTTGACGGCGCCGGCCGCGCGGCGGTCGGAATTGCCCTCGCGCAAGCACCGGGTTGACGACGCTGCCGAACACCTTGGCGTAGCGCGACTTGATGTCCTTCTCGGCGTCCGTCGTCGGGTTGTCCGGATAGTCCGGAACGTCGTAGCCCTTGCCTTGCAGCTCCTTGATCGCGGCCCTGAGCTGCGGGATCGAGGCGGAGATGTTGGGCAGCTTCATGATGTTGGCTTCGGGCTTCGTCGCGAGCTCGCCGAGTTCGGTGAGTTCGTCGTTGATCCGTTGCGCGGGGGTGAGCTTCTCGGGGAAGTTGGCGATGATGCGACCGGCCAGCGAGATGTCCTTCAGCTTCACGGACACACCCGCCGCGCCGACGAAGGCTTCGACGATCGGCAGCAGGGAATAGGTCGCGAGCGCCGGGGCTTCATCGACCTTTGTCCACATGATTTCGAGATTTGGCATGCTTGCACCTCTGGTCGCCGTGCGTGTTTGGGCCGACCGGAAACTGAACATCGATGGGCGGAGACCGCCAACCGGGAATTCGACTGACGGGCGTTCGGCGCGCGCCCTATAGCATCCGCACTCCGCCGGTAAAAGCCTTGTTGGCAGGCACGATATAACCGGCGGCGGCGGGGAAAACGCTCTAGCCGCGGATGTAGAGCGCCTGATTTGTGACCACGAAATCGATCCGCCCGTCGGTCAGCGCGCGGGCGCATTCGGCGGGCGTGTTGACGATCGGCTCCTCGTGCACGTTGAACGAGGTATTGACCAGAGCTGCAAGGCCGGTCGCCCGCTCGAAGCCCGAGATGATGTCGTGATAGAGCGGGTTGTCCGCGCGCTCGATCACCTGCGGGCGCGCCGACTGGTCGACATGCACCACGGCGCGATGCGCTTTCGCCAGTCCGGCCGAACGTCGGTCGCGATGGTCATGTAGCGGCAGGCGCGCCGGTTGACATTCGATATGCCGAAAACATCGGCCGCGCGTTCGGCGGTCGCGACCGGTGCGAACGGCATGAATTCGCTCCGCTTCAGACGCTCGTTGAGCAGGTCATGGGTCTCGCGCCGGGACGGATTGGCAAGGATGGTGCGGGCGCCGAGCGCGCGCGGGCCATATTCCATGCGGCCGGTATAGATCGCGCCGAGCTGTCCATCCTTCAGTCGTTGGACCGAGCCCTCGACGGGACTTTCAGCGGTGCGGCTGACGCCCGGGATCTTGCTGAGAGCGACGTCTGCGACGTCGGTATAGTCGCGACCGAGATAAACCGGACCGAGATCGCGCCGGCTGTCGAGCCAGGTCTCCACGCCGTCGCGGTGAAGAAGAAATGCGAGCGCGCCGCCGACCGGCAGGCCGTCATCGCCCATCGCCGGAAAGACGAAAATTTCGCTCAGCCCGAATTTCTCCGCCAGCAGACGGTTGAGCTTCACATTGGCGAAGATGCCGCCCGACACGCCAAGATGTTTTGCCGGGTGACGGTCGAGCAACCGCTCGAACGAGAGCAACATGGTGTCTTCCAGCACCTGCTGCACGCTTGCCGAATAGTCCTCCTTGCTCAGGTTTCCCTTGAGCGCGCGCATGAAGGAATTGATTTCCCTGTCGCTGCGCAGCGTCGAGAGCACACGGCCATTCTCGTCGACGGAGAATTTCGCCTGCAACTGCGCGGCTGCGACCGGCTTGCCCATCGCGGACAGGCCGGTGACTTTGCCTTCGTGCCGCACGCGCCGAAAGCCAAGCGCCTTGGTGGCGGCGCCGTACATCTTGCCGAGCGAATCCTCGACCGCAGGCGTCAGGATCGTCTCTTCGCCGCCATAGATCGTGCGCAGCTTGCCGTCTGCGAAATGGCGGTGGCTGTAATGCACGTTGTCGCCGCCGCCATCGGCAGTGACAATCAGCGCGTCATCCCAGTTCGGCGAATAGAACAAGGCCGGCAGCGCGTGCGCCTCGTGATGGTTGTAGAAGAAGGGAGACGCGTCGGAACGAAACCCACTGTCGCGCTGGAAGGCGGCGACATCGAAAAACTCGTCGGTATTCGCGGAGTGATTGCTGAACAATTCCGGCATCAGCTGCCTGCGCGGTTTGCGCGCGACATGGGTGCGGTATTGTTCCTTCAGCCAGTCGATGCCGGTGATGTGGCGGAAATATCGGGTCGGCAGTAGCGAGCGGCTGTAGCAGACGACATCGACGTCGCGCCGCGCCGCGCCCGCAATTGACAGCACCTCGTCGATCGCAAGATCCGGGTGGCGGCGTGCCGTCGCCCTTGTCGCGCGTCAGCCGCTCGAGCGAGATTGCGGCCTTTAGCTCGTAATCCTCGAACAGGGCAGCTGCTGCGTCGTGCGAGCCGGAATGAACGCCAAGGATGAGCTGGGGCATCGAGGGGGTGTGAGGATTTTCGGGAAGGCCGGACGTTTAGCCGGAATTGCGGCCGGGGACAACCGGGCTCGGCCGGCAAGGTCTAGAATTCGCCCGTGTTGCAGTTTGGTCAGGAAATTGCCGACAAATCTCTCGGTTCCGACATGGACGATGGTCTCGGTAATGACCGACCAGATTTCGCCCCCGCAGCCCTCGACCCAGCGCCGGCAAAAAGCGGCATCCTCGCCGCCATAGAGGCCGTGTTCGTTCGGCATCGGTTCGAAACACTGCAGTACGCCCTTGGTCAGCCCGAATTGGGCGTAGGTGTCGGCGATCTGCGTGCACCACAATTCCGGATAGCGCTCCTTCAGGCGCGCGAATACAGAGCGGTGGATCAGCAGTACGCCCGCACCCGTCTTGCGCACCCGGATACAGGAGCCGTCCACGATCAGATCGTCGAAGGAGCGGCTTTCACCGGGCTTGCCGGCGGCGCCCTTGAAATCGATCGCGCCGGCATTGGCGTAATCCATCGCCACCACCTGCGCGACCTTGGGATCGGCGATTTCGTCCTTGAGCGAATAATATCTGGCGAGGTCGAGCTTGCGCAGCGGCGCCATGCTGCCGACCACGGGCTTGCCGGCTGCGATCATGCGTTCGATCAGCGAGGGCGCAAATCCCATATCGGCGTCGACGAACAGCAGATGCGTGAAGCTCTCGTCCTGCAGGACAAGGCTCGCATAGAGATTGCGCATGAAAGGCAAAACCGACAGCGACAGGAATCTGTGCTGGAATCGGATTTGCGGATGCTTCTCGCGGAAATGGTCCAGGAGCCAGATCAGCGCGTCGCAATAGGTGGTGGTGACCTCGCCGCCATAGGCGGGCGTCGCGATCATGATCTTCATGACGGCTCCTGAACGGGGGCGCGGCGAATCAACGGCCGATCATCGCATGGCAGGCGCTTTCGCGCCCGCGCTGGCGCAGATATAGGAGCGCTTGGAGAAGCAGATGCCGGGCGCCGGAACAGACAAGACCAGGAAATGGATAGTGCGGCCGGCACCGGTGGTGGTGCTGGTGGAGCCGCAGCTTGGCGAGAATATCGGCGCCGCGGCGCGCGCAATGGCCAATTTCGGGCTGTCACAGCTTCGGCTGGTCAAGCCGCAACAGGGCTGGCCCAACGAGCGTGCCCACGTAATGGCGTCCGGCGCGGACCGCATTCTGGACCAGGCGGAATTGTTCGAGACGCTCGCGGACGCGCTCGCGGATTGCAATTACGTGATTGCGGCGACGGCACGGTCGCATGATCAGGCCAAGCCCGTGACCGGTGCGGATGGTGCGGCGGGCGCGGCTGCGCAGCGGGTGGCGGAAGGCCAAAACGTTGCGTTTGTATTCGGTCGCGAGCGCAACGGCCTCGAGAATGACGAGGTTGGGCTTGCCGACACGATCCTGACTCTGCCGGTCAATCCGGCCTTCGCTTCGCTCAATCTCGCGCAGGCCGTGGCGATCGTGTCCTATGAATGGTTCAAGGCTTCAGGCGCCGGCACGCTGCCATTCGCAAAACCCGAAAAATCGCCGCCCGCGCCGAAGGAGCAATTGCTCGCCTTCTTCGCCGATCTGGAACGCGAACTGGAGCGGATCGAATTTTTCCGCCCACACGAAAAGCGCGGCACCATGACGGTCAACATGCGCAACATCTTCACCCGGATGGAGCCGAGCCAGCAGGACATCCGCACCTTGCACGGGGTGATGATGGCTTTGGTGGAGGGACGGAAGGGGCCGGCCCGAGGTGGCCTGCTCGATGGTGCGGAAGCCGATATGCTGCGCAATCTCCTCGGCCAACACGGAAAGGCGGAAATCGCCAGAACCGACTCGCCGGTGCGCGGACTGGCGCGGCTGCTTCGCCGCAATCCAACCGACGCCGAGCGCGCCTTGTGGATGACCATGACCGGGGACAGGCGTTTTGTGGCGCTGGGCTTCAAGCGGCAGACGCCGATCGGGCCGCATGTCGCGGACTTCGTCTCGTTTCCGCTTCGGTTCGTGATCGATGTGACGCCGGATACGGAAGACGCCGCGGCCGCCGACATGCGCCGCCAGAAGCTTGCCTGGATGCGCGAGCGGAATTACCGGATCATCGATGTAGGCGCCACGGACGTCGTGAAGGATGCCGGTGCGGTGCTGGAGCGCATCTTTGCCATGCTTCCGGGCGAGCCGACCTCCTCGGAATGAGGACAGAAATAATTCAGCGGGCTGAACCAAGCACCTTCAACTGCGCGGCCGTACCGGCGCGCAGGAACGCGGTGTCGCTTGCGACCGCGAGAAAACGAAAGCCCGATTTCGCCTTGGCGACGGCGCGATCGGCATCTCGGCAATACAGGCCCGGAATCTTCTTGTGGCGCTCGCAGGCTTTCAGCACCTTCTCCAGCGCGGCCTCGACATCGGCCGAATGTGAATCCATCGAGGCGCCTTTGGACAGGCTGCAGGACAGGTCGGAGGGGCCGACGAACAGCGAGTCGATCCCCGGCATCGCCGCGATGATTTCAAGATTGTCCATCGCCGCCCGCGTCTCGATCATGGCGAAGGTGATCGTTCCGACATTGGCATCGGCGATATAGAGCTTTTGGTCCGGCACGCGCGCGAGCATGCCGGCGCGGTGGGCGCCGATCGAGCGTTCGCCGACCGGCGGATATTTCGCGGCCTGCACATAGGCGCGCGCTTCTGCCTCGCCGTTGATCATCGGCGCGATGATGCCTTCGGCGCCGAAATCGAGCATGCGGCTGATCAGTGCGTTCTGCCACAGCGGCACGCGAACGACCGGAGCCGCGCCCGCAAGATGGATGTTGGCGATTGCCTGCAATGCGGAGGCCTCGTCCCACATGCCGTGCTGCATATCGAGCGTCACCGCCGAGAAGCCTTCCCGCGCGATCACCTCGCAGACCAGAGGTTCGGGCAGACCGCACCAGGCGGAATAAACGGTTTCGCCTGCGCGCAGACGACGGGCTAGGGAGAATGCGTCAAGGGGCATGCAAAGCGTCCGCGTTCAAGGGGGGCGTACGACAGGGACGAATGGTTACAGCTTCGCGATCGCGACCTGATATTTCTTGTAAACGACGCGATATTGGCCGGCGATGCTCTTGAGAAATGCGTCGATGCCCGGTTTCGGGTTGTCCATTTTCTTCGGCATCTCGTCCCATTGATAATCGTCGAAAATCACGAGCCCGCCGCGCTTCATCAACGGCCAGGTCATGGCCGCATCGGTATAAACCTCGATCGCACGATGGCCGCCGTCGATATAGGCGATGTCAAAGCGGCGGTTATCGATGCCGAGTTCGCCGAGTCCGGCGGCCGATTGCGCCTTGAGTTTCTCGACGCGCTTCTTGAACGGCTTCACGTTGGCATCGAAGCGCTTTTCGACGGTGCGCAAAGTCTCGGCATCTTCGGCGCTTCGTTCAGCCGCTTCCTGGTGTTCCTGTCCACCGGCAAAGGTGTCGATACAGGTGAGCTTGGCCTTCGGCATGAAATTCAGAAAAAACAGCGCCGAGCGGCCTTCCCAGGACCCGATTTCGAGCACGCTGACCGCGCGGCCGCGATAGGGCCGCAGCAGCTTCGTCCAATTCGGAAAATGCCACGACGTCCAGTCGGTGGAGAACGACTTGTCCGCGAACCAGGACGCAATGTCGTCCTTGGCCGGTAATCCAGCCTTGCGTTTCATGCGCAGTCTAGCCGGCCTGGATCTGCTTGACCGCTTCTGACAGCAACTCGTTCATCTTGGCGCGCACTTCTTGCTCGGTCACGCCCTTGCCGGCGAGGTCCTTGGCAACTTTGCGCATCACGTCGTCGTCGCCGGCTTCCTCGAAATCTGCCAGCACGACTTCTTTCGCATAGGCGTCCGCGTCGGCGCCCGTCTTGCCGAGCGCGGCCGCTGCCCACATGCCGAGCAGCTTGTTGCGGCGAGCCATCGCCTTGAACTTCAGCTCTTCATCATGCGCGAACTTCTTTTCGAAGCCTTCTTCGCGCTTGTCGAAAGTGGTCATGAACCCCTCACTGGCGAATGTTTCAACAAAGACATAGGACGGCGGCCCCACAAGATCAACTTGCCGGGCAGGTCTGGTTCACCTGAAACTTGAAGCCGTTGGAGAGTCCCCTCGAATTGCCCGCCGGGCGAAGTAGTGGTGATGAGGCTCTCGGAAAACTGAAATTTGATGATCCCCTGTTTGACCGGCACACAGATATTGGCGTCGGTCGCAGACCACCAGTCGATTTTCGGAACAATGTCGCCGTCCCATGACGCAAGCGGAAAGGAAGGAAGAGCTATGGCGCCCTTGTCGCGCAGATAAAGGCGCCAGCCGGTTGTATTGCCGCCGTCCTGTTTGCGTGCGCTTACAAGTTCGAGCGGCCCGCCGCCCGGCGCAGGCTCGACGCGGAAAACGGTGACGTTCCTGTTGGGGTCTTCGCGGGTCATTCTGTCAATGATCACGACGGCTACGATCAGCAGAACGAAGGCCCCGATCATACCGCCGAGTATGATCCCGACCCATTTGAAGAAGCGCTTCATTCAAGCCGTTCTGCGCAATTTTGTGTCACGTTAACACAGCATCCGGCCGGCCCGAAACGCGACGAGTTGTCCTGATTGTGGCGCTTGCATAACCGAATATGACCGTCAAGCGGCCATTGGCGATTTGCGCAAGTGTCCTATATGCGGGGGATAGCGGTCCGCCGCGTGCATTGTATCCGGTCCATCGATCGGCTAGGTTGCCCAGACGGACCGGATGACCGCGTAGCGTCTAACACAGTCGCGTCTGACACCTGCGCCGCGGTCTTAAAAACACCAACAGGAACCCCGGCATTCGATGGATTTCCACAAACCACGGTACACTCCGATGAGCCGCCGTCGCCGCATTTACGAAGGCAAGGCGAAAGTCCTTTACGAGGGCCCGGAGCCGGGAACGCTGATCCAGCATTTCAAGGACGACGCCACCGCCTTCAACGCCAAGAAGCACGAGGTGATCGAAGGCAAGGGCGTGCTCAACAACCGGATCTCGGAATACGTCTTCCAGCATCTGAACGACATCGGCGTGCCGACGCATTTCATCCGCCGGCTCAACATGCGCGAGCAGTTGATCCGCGAGGTCGAGATCGTTCCGCTCGAGGTGGTGGTGCGCAACGTCGCCGCCGGCTCGCTGTCGCACGCGGCTCGGCATCGAGGAAGGCACGCAGTTGCCGCGCTCGATCATCGAGTTCTATTACAAGAACGACCAGCTCAACGATCCGATGGTGTCGGAAGAGCACATCACTGCGTTCGGCTGGGCCACGCCGCAGGAGATCGACGACATCATGGCGCTCGCCATCCGCGTCAACGACTTCCTCTCCGGGCTTTTCCTCGGCGTCGGCATCCGTCTGGTCGATTTCAAGATGGAATGCGGCCGGCTGTGGGAAAACGACATGATGCGCATCGTCGTGGCCGACGAGATTTCGCCCGATTCCTGCCGGCTGTGGGACATCAAGTCGAACGAGAAGCTCGACAAGGACCGTTTCCGCCGCGACCTCGGCGGGCTGCTCGAGGCCTATACCGAAGTCGCCAAGCGCCTCGGCATCATGAACGAGGGCGAGCCGCCGCGCGGCACCGGCCCGGTGCTGGTGAAAGGCTGACGCGATAGCCTGGGCAGACAAGGCTTGGAAATGTGCCGAGCGCATTGAGGCAGCCGACAAACGATGCTACGCGGGGGCCCGATCGGCCCCCGTTCCATTTCTGGACGATTCGACCCATGAAAGCCCGCGTCACCGTCACGCTGAAATCCGGCATCCTCGATCCGCAGGGCAAGGCGATCGAGGGCGCGCTGAACTCGCTCGGCGTCGCGGGCGTCGCCAGCGTGCGCCAGGGCAAGGTGTTCGACATCGAGCTCGAGGGCGCCGACAAGGCCAAGGCGGAAGCCGCGCTCAAGAAGGCGGCCGACAAGCTGCTCGCCAATACCGTGATCGAGAATTACCGCATCGAGGTGCTGGTGAGGTCGCAGCTCGAATGAAATCCGCCGTCCTCGTCTTTCCCGGCATCAATCGCGAGCGCGACATGGCGCGCACGCTGCAAGCTCGTCTCCGGCAGCGAGCCGGCGATGGTCTGGCATGCCGACACGCAATTGCCGGCCGGCACCGATCTCGTGGTGATGCCCGGCGGCTTTTCCTACGGCGATTATCTGCGCTGCGGCGCGATCGCGGCGCGCGCGCCGATCATGGATGCGGTGCGCGCATTTGCCGGCAAGGGCGGGCTGGTGCTCGGCGTCTGCAACGGCTTCCAGATCCTGTGCGAGTCCGGGCTCCTGCCGGGCGTGCTGATGCGCAATCCGAAGCTGAAATTCATCTGCCGCGACGTGCTATCTGCAGGTCGAGCGTTCCGACACGCCGTTCACGCGCGGCTACAATGCCGGCCAGGTGATCCGCGTGCCGGTCGCGCATGGCGAGGGCAATTACATCGCCGACGGCGAGACGATCGCGCGGCTCGAAGGCGAGGGGCGTGTGATCTTCCGCTATTGCGCGCCCGACGGCACGCTCGATCCGACCTGGAACATCAACGGTGCGATCAACGCCATTGCCGGCATCGTCAACGAGCGCGGCAATGTGCTCGGCATGATGCCGCATCCGGAGAACCACGTCGAAAGCATCGATCGGCTCGACCGACGGGCGCGGACTGTTCGCCGGGCTGGTGGCGCAATTCGGCAAGGCGGCGTGAACACTCGATCCGAAAATCACGCCCGACCTGGTCGCCGAGCACGGGCTCAAGCCCGACGAGTATCAGCGCATCCTCGATCTGATCGGGCGCGAGCCGTCGCTGACCGAACTCGGCATCTTCTCGGCGATGTGGAACGAGCATTGCTCGTACAAATCCTCGAAGGTGCATCTGCGCGGACTGCCGACGCAGGCGCCCTGGGTGATCCAGGGGCCGGGCGAGAATGCCGGCGTCATCGATATCGGCGACGGGCTTGCGGTGGTCTTCAAGATGGAGAGCCACAACCACCCGAGCTATATCGAGCCCTATCAGGGCGCGGCCACCGGCGTCGGCGGCATCCTGCGCGACGTGTTCACCATGGGCGCGCGGCCGATCGCCTGCCTGAACGCGCTTTCGTTCGGCGATCCCAAACATCCGAAGACGCGTCATCTGGTGTCCGGCGTGGTCGCCGGCATCGGCGGCTACGGCAATTCCTTCGGCGTGCCGACGGTCGGCGGCTCGGTGCGCTTCCACACCCGCTACGACGGCAACAACCTCGTCAACGCGATGGCGGTCGGCCTCGCGCGCACCGACAAGATTTTCTACGCGGCGGCGTCGGGCGTCGGCATGCCGATCGTCTATCTCGGATCGAAGACCGGCCGCGACGGCATCCACGGCGCCTCGATGGCGTCGGCGGAGTTCGGCGAGGATTCCGAGGAGAAGCGCCCGACCGTGCAGGTCGGCGATCCGTTCGCCGAAAAGCTATTGCTCGAGGCCTGTCTCGAGATCATGGAGAAGGGCTGCGTGATCGCGATCCAGGACATGGGCGCGGCGGGGCTGACCTGTTCGGCGGTCGAGATGGGCGCGAAGGGCGATCTCGGCGTCACGCTCGATCTCGACAAGGTGCCGACGCGCGAAGCCAGCATGAGCGGCCTACGAGATGATGCTCTCGGAGAGCCAGGAGCGCATGCTCATGGTGCTCAAGCCGGAGAAGGAAAAAGAGGCCGAAGCCATCTTCCGCAAATGGGGGCTCGACTTCGCGGTGGTCGGCGAAACCACGCCGACCAAGCGCTTCCTAATTCGTCACCACGGCGAAACGCTGGCCGATCTGCCGATCAAGGAACTTGGCGACGAGGCGCCGGTCTACAACCGGCCGTTTGTCGAGACGCCGAAACAGCCGGTGATCGAAGCAACGGATGTGAAGCATCCGCTCTCGGTCACCGACGCATTGATCAAGCTGATCGGCACGCCCGATCTCTGCTCCAAGCGCTGGGTCTGGGAGCAATACGACCACGTCATTCTCGGCAACACCGTGCAGCGGCCGGGCGGCGATGCCGGCGTGGTGCGGATCGAGGACGGGCCGAAGGGCCTTGCGATGACCACCGACGTGACGCCGCGCTATTGCGAGGCCGATCCGTTCGAAGGCGGCAAGCAGGCGGTGGCGGAAGCCTGGCGCAATCTGACCGCGGTCGGCGCGCTGCCGCTTGCCGTCACCGACAATCTGAATTTCGGCAATCCGGAGCGGCCCGAGATCATGGGGCAGTTCGTCGGCTGCGTGCGCGGCATCGCGGAAGCCTGCAAGGCGCTCGATTTCCCGGTCGTGTCCGGCAATGTGTCGCTCTACAACGAGACCAATGGCCGCGCGATCATGCCGACGCCGACCATCGGCGGTGTCGGTCTGCTGGACGATTTCACCAAATCCGCAAGCATTGCCTTCAAGAACGAAGGCGACGTCATTCTGCTGATCGGCGATACGCAGGGCTGGCTCGGCCAGTCGCTTTATCTGCGCGACATCTGCGGCCGCGAGGAGGGCGCGCCGCCGCCGGTCGATCTTGCGACCGAGAAACGCAACGGCATCTCGTCCGCGAATTGATTGCGACGGGGCTGATCAATGCCTCGCACGACATATCGGATGGTGGTCTTCTGGTCGCGCTTGCGGAAATGGCGATGGCGTCGGGTCTTGGCGCGAAGCTGGAAGCGTCGCCGATGCCAAACGCGCAGGCCTTCTGGTTCGGCGAGGATCAGGCCCGCTATATCGTGACCGCACCTTCAGGACGTGCGGATCAAGTTGCGGCGCATTTGCGCGCGCAGAATGTTCCGGTGAACAGACTTGGCAGCGTATCCGGCAAAGCGCTCGCGATCGCAGGCGAGCCAGCGGTCGCGGTCGCCGATCTCGTCAGGCGCTTCGAGTCATGGCTACCCGACTACATGTCGGGTGCGGAGACAGCCTGATCTCTAGTTCCCCGCTTTCGCCATTGCCTGCTTGCAGCCGGGCGACAGGGCGTCGCGGTTGTCAGCCAGACATTTGACCGCGCGGCCCTGACCGAGTTGCACGCCTTTGCACAGCACCTTGAAGTCGTTGGAACAGAAGCGTCGGATCACGAAAGCTTCGCCGAGCCTCATCGGGCGATGGGCGCCCAGTGCGGCATCATCCGCTGGCGGCGGCGCCGAAGCGGCCGCGGGCGGCGGCGGGACGGGGCGCACGGGGGCAGTAGCGGCCTTGGGTGCAGATCGGCCAGCGGCGGGCGGCGGCGCCTTCGGAGCCTCCGGAGAATGCGGGGCTGCGGTTGCCGATCCTGCCGGGGGAGCAGCGGCCGGTTCGACCACCGGCTCTGCCTTGGGTTCCGGCTTCGCGGCCGCAGGCGCGGAGACGGCGTTCAGAGCAGCCTGGCAGCCGCCGGAGACGTTGGCCTTGTTCTGCATCAGGCATTCGAGCGCTTCGCGCCCGCCCGGCTTCACGCTCGAGCAATTCTTGATGAAGTCGGATCGGCAATTGCCGCGGATCGCGTCCTGCTGCGCCTTGCTCGGTGCCTGGGCCTGCGCCGCAGCCGACATGAAGATCAAGGCGGTTGCTGAAAAAATCAGAGCCGACCAATTGCGTCCGGTCATCGTTGCACTCCAGTTCTTTTCCATTCCAGATTGATTGCCAGATTGATTGTCAGCGGCGCGCGATCGCATTCCTGCAATCCTTGCTCAGGCGTGCCTGTTGCGAAGCGAGGCATTTCAGAACCTGACCGAACGGAACACCCTGGCATAAGAGCGAGTGATCCTCGCGGCAATTGCGGCTCACGAAGCGCGCTTCCTGCGTCGGACGCATGTTCGGCACTTTGAGCTCCTTCAACGGCTCTTGCGGTCCCGGTGCAGCGACACGGTCGGTGGTGACACGGCGCGGCGCGTCGGCAGTTCCTTTGGGCGCGGCCGGCTTCGACGGATCGGCCGCCACCGCAGGCTTGACCGCCGGAATGCCGGCGCGTTGCAGCGCGGCCTGGCAAGGCGGCGAATGAAACGCGAAATTGCGCCGCAGGCACAAAACCGAATCGGCACCGCCCGGCACAACGCCGGCGCAGGTGCCCTTGATTTCCGAGGCGCAGGACGACCGTACCTCCGTGTAAGGGACGGCCACCGGCGGCGGGGGCGGGGCCTTCTGTTTCTGTTGGGCTTGTGCGCTGCTTGCAGCGGTCAGCACAGCGATTGCGCCGGCAATCCGGCAGAACGATCCGAACCTGATAATCACTCGAAGTACCCCCATCTTGACGCCGCCCATTTTAGAGGCGGGAACCATAATGGTCTCGGGCGCCGCCGTCAGCACCCGAACTTGTGATAGGTCATCCCTCCCGCAAAGCGATATTTGTCAGCGATCCCAAATGGCCATAGTTTTGCCGACAGCATTGCGCTGCCTTCCAGGCCTATTGTGAGGAGAATGACATGCCGATGGACGCCGCCGAGATCGAGCGGCTGATCAAGGTCCACATCCCGGACGCGGAGATTTCGATCCGGGACCTTGCCGGCGACGGCGACCATTATGCGGCGACCGTGCTGGCGGAGAGTTTCCGCGGCAAATCGCGGGTCCAGCAGCATCAACTGGTCTACAAGGCGCTGCAGGGGCAAATGGGCGGCGAACTGCACGCGCTGGCGCTGCAAACCGGCGTGCCGGATTAGGTCACGGTGTGCGCCAGGTCCTGCAAAGAAGTGATCCTGGGTCTGCGGCCGGCGCTGTTGCGCGGCTGCGCCCCTGCCTATATTGCGGATATGACGCCGGTCGCGGAAACAGGGACTAGGACCGAATTCCATGAGCATGAACCAGTTCATCGATAACGAAGTAAAGGGTCACGACGTGGTGCTTTTCATGAAGGGCACCCCGCAATTCCCGCAATGCGGCTTTTCCGGGCAGGTCGTGCAGATCCTCGACTATCTTCAGGTGCCGTATAAGGGCATCAACGTGCTCGAGTTCGGCGATCTGCGTGAAGGCGTCAAGCAATATTCGCAATGGCCGACCATCCCGCAGCTCTATGTGAAAGGCGAATTCGTCGGCGGCTGCGATATCGTGCGCGAGATGTTCCAGGCCGGCGAATTGCAGAACCTGATGCTGGAAAAGGGTCTTGCCGTTCAAGGCCGCGCGCTCGCCTGAGGCTATTCGTAGCGCCGCTTATCAGGCGACGAAGCGCGGCCTGACGGACACCGGAGCGGCCGCGTCGGGGCTGACGGAAATGCCGATGCTGGCGGACACGAGCGCGGCAGTCGCCGATATTTCGTTCTCCTTGCGCAGGACTTCCAGGATTTTTTCCGCAATCCGCCCCGCGGAGCTTGCATGCGCGACATCGGGCAGAATGATCGCGAACTCGTCGCCGCCGAGACGCGCCATCATCTGGTTCGGACCGAGAATGCCGGTAATCCCGTCGCTGTGTTGCAGTCCGGCTTCGATCGGCTGGTTGGGCCTGCCGAGCAGTTTGAGCCG
This sequence comes from uncultured Pseudomonadota bacterium, assembly GCA_963707705.1. Taxonomy (GTDB): domain Bacteria; phylum Pseudomonadota; class Alphaproteobacteria; order Rhizobiales; family Xanthobacteraceae; genus Pseudorhodoplanes. The sequence goes on from CAVPRD010000005.1 coordinate 254,570, forward strand.
GGTCGCCTCGTCCGGGAAATAGGTCTCAAGCTTCGCGCCGACCCTATCGTCGACCTTGCAGCCGGCGAGGGCCGCAAGACTGTTGTTGACGGTCGTGACACGGTCGCCGTCGCAAACCACAAGTCCTTCCACCGCGGCAATGGCAAGGCCGCGCATGCGATCGGCTTCCAGCTCCGCCCGGCGGCGGTCCCGAACGTCGAGCGCAAGTCCCGCCAGGGCGAGCACGATGATGGCGAAGCTGGCGAGCGCAACGGCGATGGCGAGCCAGCTCGGCGGCAATGCCGATTCCGAAACGCTGATCGAGGAGTTTGGCACGATCGAAACGGCGCCCATCGCGGTGAAATGATGGCTGCAGATTGCCGCGGTTAGCAACAGCGCGCCGAAGATGCGGTATTTGATCGAGTTGCCGTGCAATCCGACTTTCAGCGCCGGCGCTCCGAGAAGGGCGCCGAGCGCGATCGAGGCTGCGACAAGAACGGGATTCCAGACGATCCAGCCGCCGATTTCAAAAGCGGCCATGCCGGTATAGTGCATGACGGCAATGCCGCCGCCGACAATAGTTCCGCCAAGCCAGGCTGCGCCGGGAAGTTTCGAAAGCGCAACTGCAAGACCAACTCCCGTCAGGACGATGGCTGCAACGAGAGAAAGGAGAGTGAGGCTGAAATTGTAGCCGGTCGGAATGCTAGGGGAGAACGCCAGCATGGCAATGAAATGCGTCGCCCAGATGCCGAAGCCGGTCGCGGTTGCCGACACGGCGAGCCACGTATAGCGAACAAGACCGGCCGACTTGCGCACATTGTGCAGCAGCGTAATGGCTGTAAACGACGCGAGCGCGCAAATGATCGCAGCCAGAACAACGAGCCGAAGGTCGTGCTCGTTCACAATGCAATTGTAAACGGTCAACATGCTGTGCCCACAAATCGGGCCCGTGCGAGGCCCCCGGGCGGAGCACGCTAAAGGCATTTAGCTATTCGAGTATTAAATGCCGCCGCGGGACACATCTTACCCGCGTGTAACCTTAACTGAATGCGTGTCGGAGGGTGTGGCCGGCACGAAAAAGGCCGCCCGATCGGCGGCCTTTTTGATTTGAGGTTCTGCGCGGAAAACTCAGCGCGAATAGAACTCCACCACCAATTGCGGTTCCATCTTCACCGGATAAGGCACGTCGGTGAGGGTGGGGATGCGAATAAACTTGGCCGACTTCTTGCCGTGATCCGCCTCAATGTAATCGGGCACATCGCGCTCGGCGAGCGAGACGGCTTCGAGGACCAGCAGCATTTCCTTTGACTTGTCCTTCACCTCGATCACGTCGCCGACCTTGACCTGATAGCTCGGGATGTTCACGCGCCGGCCGTTGACCTTGACGTGGCCATGATTGACGAACTGGCGGGCCGCGAAAATGGTCGGCACAAATTTCGCGCGATAGACCACGGCATCGAGACGACGCTCGAGCAGGCCTATCAGGTTCGCGCCCGAATTGCCGCGCAGCCGGATCGCTTCCTGATAGATGGCGCGGAACTGTTTTTCCGACAGGTCGCCGTAATAGCCCTTCAGCTTCTGCTTGGCGCGCAGCTGCACGCCATAGTCGGAAAGTTTGCCCTTGCGGCGCTGGCCATGCTGGCCGGGGCCGTATTCGCGCCGGTTGACCGGGCTCTTGGGCCGGCCCCAGACATTTTCGCCCATACGGCGGTCGAGCTTGTATTTTGCTTCAGTGCGCTTGGTCATCGCGTCCTCTTGAAATAGACCGGTTGAGGAAACGCGCCCTCCTCTGTGCCGGGGAACTCCCCGGTACCGACAGGTTCACTGGCCAAAGCGGGAAGGCCGGAACCACGGGTCGCGAAACGAGGAACGGGCCCAAAATCGGGCCCGAACCGCGCCGGGTATCTAGAGGCTCGGCGGGGTCCTGTCAAACAGCGGTTTTCCGCCTCAGCCCGGCTTTTCAGCACTAAGGCCCGGTCTTTGCGACGCGACAGGCTGACGAAATGGTTTTGGCCGCGAGGATTTCGATCCTCTGCCGGGTGGTCTGGGAGATGGTGTCGATCGAGCCGCCTGCGCCTTCCTCCTTGGAGAACGGAGCATCGACGCTGCAATCAATTCCGAACTTGCTGCGCTTGAAAGCGATGGTGATCTTGCGGCCACCCTTGTTGAAGGTCTGCAGCCGGATCAGGCTGTTGTTTTCGAAGACGAAGATCATTTCCCCATGCTGCCAGCGCGTCGGCTTGTTCAGCTCGGCGCTGATTTTGCCGGTGAAGTCGCCAACCTCGCGGCCATTCTGGGCCACGATCTGAATCTTGTATTCCTGGTCGATTTTATTTCCGGGACCGATCCGCAGCGTCATCGTCTGACGGTTCTCGTTGTTGAGCACGCGCTGGTCGTCGAGCCTGCGGATCGTCTGCGCATAGATGAAAGATGCGGTGACTGTCTGGTTTTGAAGATCCTCGAACGTCACCGCCTGGGCAGCAGCACTGACAGGCCACGCCGCCACCGCCACCAAAACCAGAATTACAGATCTCGGATTCATCCGTTCGCTCCAGAACGAAAAAAGCGATCGAGCCTAATTCAATCCGCACCGGGTGCGGTTAGCAACCGCCTCATTGCAGACCCATCTTCGCCAGTGTCTGGCGGAGCGACTCCGGCGGGGTGCGACCGGACGTCAGCAGGAAGCGGGCGCCGCCATTGCTCGAACCTGCAGGATGCGAAGCGGCGAGATCCGCCACGCGCCGCGCAATTGCGGGCGCCGGATCGACAAAAGTGACCGGCCAGGGAGCGAGTTTCTGAAGCTGCGTCAGCAGAAGCGGATAATGCGTGCAGGCCAGCACGATGGTATCGGTGCGGGCGCCATCGTTCTCCTTGAAGCACGGCATGATTTCCTCGGCGACGTCGCTCTCGTCGATGGCCTCGCCCCGCAGGAAATCCTCCGCCAGCACCGCAAGCCGGCGCGATCCGACCAGCGTGACATCGCAGCCCTGACCGAAATCGCGAATGAGGGCGCGGGTATATTCGCGAGCAACAGTCGCCTCGGTACCCAGCACCGAAACCAGCCGCGACTGCGAGGCCGCGCAGGCCGGCTTGATCGCGGGGACGGTGCCGACGAAAGGCAAAGAGAAGTGACGGCGCAAATCCTCCAGCACCAGCGTCGACGCAGTATTGCAGGCCACCACGACCAGATCCGGCGAATGGGCATCGATCAGTCTGCCCATCACGGATACGACGCGGTCTGACAATTCGCCTTCGCTCAACCGGCCGTAGGGGAATGCCTCGTCGTCGGCGGCATAGACGAGGCGCGCATCGCCGCGCAGTTTCGCCACCTCGCGATAGACCGTGAGGCCGCCGAGGCCGGAATCAAAAATCAGAATGGTGGGGGCTGCCGACGTCATGTGTTCTTTGGAGGGAAGTTTACGCCAGAGTTCATGTCCCGACCCGCAGCGGCGCGCCGAGCTTGCGGAGCGTCGCCAGCACCGACAGCGCGACGATACGGCCGGTCTTCGGATTGTCGGACGGCACATTCTCGATCGAAAGCTTAAAATTCGCAGAATCCGCCTCGACCTCGATGTCGTGGCAATTTCGCGTGACGGCGGGATCGGCCCAGATGTCGATCCGGGTACGATCCGGGCCGATGCCGGCAAGCGAAAGCGCGGCGACCACATTCACATTTGCGGGGAACCCCGCCGCCGCATCGCGGGCGCTGCCCGAAAAGACCAACTTGGCCTCGTTCAGCCCATCGACCGAAATTCCGTTGCGTTCAAGCCAGGGCGCGCCCTTCAGTCCGGCCGGCGGCTTGCGCGTCACCATGCGAACGGAGGAAATCTCGCCTTCGGCGGCAGCCGCGACCGCATCGAGTCCGAGCAGGCCGCCGGTCGGCACGATGATGGTGCCGCCATGGGCCTTTGCGAGTTCGACAATGTCTGGCCTGGGCAGCAGCGCGCCGCAGCTCAGCACGAGCACCGATTTGCCAGCGGTGAGCATCGGCCGGCAGATGTTCTCAAGCTGGGAGGCCGGCGCGCATTCGACAGCGATATCGGCATGCGCCGGAAACTCGTCCAGCGCCACCAGCGGGCAGTCGATGCCTTCGCGGTCGAGAAAGGCTTGCGCCTTGCCATGGTCGCCTGCGGCGGCGCAGGCCAGCGCAAGTCCCGGCACGCCGTCATGCAGCTTCTTTGCGAGCGTGCGCCCGATGGCGCCGAGCCCGGCAATGGCGACGCGAATGTCATGCATGTTCAAGTCTTTCCCGGTGTCGCGGCATGGTTTACGTGCGCACCGCTCCGCCCACAAGCTCCCGCTTGACCGAGACATTTCAGCGGGCAAGGCTACCGCAAAAGACAGGATCGGGAGGAGTTCATGCTCAACAGAGCAGTTCTGCCCGCATTGGCGGCTGGCTTTGTGGCCGTCTCGGGTGCGGTTTGCGCGCAAGAGGATTTTCCGGTCCGACCGGTGACCATGGTGATCCCGTTCGCCGCCGGTGGACCGACCGACATTCTTGGCAGGGTGATCGGGCAGCGAATGTCGGAAATTCTCGGCCAGCAGGTCGTCATTGAAAATATCGGTGGCGGGGGCGGCCAGACCGGGTCGAGGCGCGTCCTTGAAGCGAAACCCGACGGCTACACCATCGTGCTGGGCACGGTCGGCACGCACGCGCAGAGCCAGACCATGAGCAAGAAGCCGATCTATAATGCCGCGACCGATTTCACGCCGGTCGCACTTCTTGCGGACGCGCCCCTGGCGTTGATCGCGCGCAAGGATTTTCCAGCGAACAATCTGAATGAGTTTATCGCCTATGCGAAGGCCAACGCATCCAGCATGCAATTCGGTTCATCGGGTGCGGGTTCGGCAACCCATCTCGGCTGCGTGGTGGCCAACATGGCGATGGGGACGAACATTGTGCATGTTCCGTACAAGGGCTCAGGCCCTGCGATGCACGATCTTCAGGGCGGCCGTCTCGACTTCATGTGTACGATCGTATCGCTCGCCAAGCCGCAGATCGACGGCGGCACGGTCAAGGCTCTAGCCATCATGACCAAGGAGCGCTCCCCGGCCTTGCCGAACCTGCCCACGGCCCTCGAACAGGGTACCGCCGGGATGGAGGCCTATACCTGGAATGCGCTGTTCCTACCAAAGGGCACGCCGGCGCCCATCGTCAGGAAGCTCGCAAACGCTGCCAATGAAAGTCTGAACACGCCGGCAGTGAAGGAAAGGCTCGAGGGCTTAGGCGTGGAAATCGTCGCCCCGGATCGCCGCACGCCCGAATATCTCGCCGAATTCGTGAAAAGCGAGATCGAGAAATGGAAGGAACCGATCCTCAAGAGTGGCACACAGGTCGACTGAGGCACGCGTGTTCGTGCGTGCGGACGTCGAGTTCGCCAAAGTGCTTTTGTCCGTGCGGCACAAGCGCCGCTTGACCAGGTTCATCCCTGTGGGCAAGGGTGCAAGAAAAACCAAGGAGGAAACCATGTTCAAGAAGTCGATTTTGCCGGCTGTGATGGCCGCCCTTTTCGTCACCGCAGGCGCCGCCACAGCGCAGAATTACCCTGATCGTCCGCTCACCATGGTTATCCCGTTCGCGGCCGGCGGCCCGACCGACGTGCTCGGCCGGGTGATGGCACAACGCATGAGTGAAATCCTCGGCCAGCAGGTGGTGGTCGAAAATGTCGGCGGTGCCGGCGGGCAGACCGGTTCGCGGCGTGTGGCCGATGCCAAGCCCGACGGCTACACTTTCGTGCTGGGCACCGTCGGCACCCATGCGCAGGGTCAGACGCTTTACAAAAAACCGCTCTATAACGCGCTGACCGACTTCACCCCGGTGGCGCTGATTGCCGATGTTCCGATCGCGCTGATCGCGCGCAAGGATTTCCCGGCCGAAAATCTCAAGGATTTCATCGTCTATTCGAAGGCCAATGCCGGCAAGATGACCTTTGGGTCCGCCGGGGCGGGATCTGCGACCCATCTCGGCTGCGTGGTGGTCAACATGGTTATGGGCACCGACATCGTGCACGTGCCCTACAAGGGCACGGGCCCGGCGATGGGAGACCTGCAGGGCGGCCGCATCGATTTCCTCTGCGAGATCGTCTCGACCGCGAAGCCGCAGATCGACGGCGGCACCGTGAAAGCGATTGCCATCATGACCAAGGACCGCTCGGCCGCGCTTCCGAATCTGCCGACCGCGGAGGAGCAGGGCATCAACGGCATGGAAGCCTATACCTGGAACGCGATCTTCCTGCCGAAGGGCACGCCGGAGCCGATCGTCAAGAAACTCGCCGACGCCGTCAATCAGGCGGCGGAGACACCGGCGGTGAAGGAGCGGCTGCAATCGCTTGGCGCCGTGGTTGTGGCTCCTGAGCGCCGCACGCCGGCCTATCTCGCCCAATTCGTGAAGAGCGAAATCGAGAAATGGGCGGCGCCGATCAAGCAGAGCGGCGCCCAACTCGACTGAACGGAATTTAGTCTTACGGCGGTGGATCGCACGGTCCACCGCCGAAATAGTTGCAACAAGATTTTCGCGGCGTGCCAGTATGGGGCCGCCGAAGAAAGCGGGGGGTTATGAGCGCTGCGAGCCGAGTGCTCGTCGTCGAAGACGAGGTGCTGATCCGCATGCTTGCGGTCGATATGCTGCTCGATATCGGCCACGAAGCGGATGAGGCCGGATCGGCGGGGGAGGCGCTTGCCATGCTGCGCGCGCCGGGAGCGGTCTATTCCGTCGTCCTGCTCGATCTTGGTCTGCCCGACAGGCATGGCGACGAGCTGGTGCGCGAGATTCGTCAGTCGCATGCGGACCTTCCGCTGGTGGTCGCAAGCGGCGAGGATCAGTTCGAAGTGAAGGCCCGGCTGGAAAAGTTTTCGCCGATACGCTTTCTCGGCAAGCCCTACGATCTCGACGGACTAAAAAACGCAATCGAAGGCTCGGCCTGAGCCGAGCTGCGGGCAGCCGTCAGACGTTCGTCAGCGCCGCCACTACCACGATCGTCGCGGTCAGCAACGCCGCAGCGACCGAGACGGTCAGCAGGCTCATCGCCTCGTGATCGAACAGCGAGCGTGACAGCGGAAGCATGGACATCCCGTTGTGGTGCATCGTGTCACGATGAATCGCGATTCTCGGAGACTAGGCGAGTCCTTTATCTGCGTCGGCGCGCTTGACTCGCTATCGGCGACTCAGAGGAGCGGCTAGCGGCGCGTGCCCTCGGCGAGCGCGATGCCGAGCTCCTGCAGGCCTTCTCTGGCGCGTGGCGTGGCCTGGCCGGAAATGCGCAGTTCGGCGCGTCCCAGTCCGCCGCGGCGGATGGCTTCCGAGGCATTGCCCATTGCCCTGCGAGTGCCCTCGGTCCACGACATCGCATCGACCGGCCAGATGCCGATGACCCCGCCGGTGCGGACCTGGTTGAATGGAAATTCGCCGAGCGAAACATAGCTCGTGACCGCGCCGGTCTTGAGATGGAAGTCGGCCACCATCTCGGTATAGCGGCGGTTGAACACCGCTGCGTCGCGGCGGTTGACGCCGACCGCACGCCGCATGAATTCGGCGCGTCCTTGCACTGGCACGACTTCGAGCGACGACACCATCGAGGTCATGTCGAGCGGCGTGTAGTTTCTGTTCTGTAAGAGCGCGTCGGCGGTCGGGCGATCGAGGCCCATCGCCAGCATCTTCTCGCGGTTCAGGTCCATAAGCTGGGCCGCCGATTTGTCACGCACCGAGTTCGATGACACGGCTGCTCGTGCCGGCATTCGAAATCACAATTCCGACCGCACCGGGAATTGCCATCATCGCAGCCGATACGACCAGACCGCCCGAGGCCGCGGCCTGCGAAATCTTTTGCAGCCGGGTCTGCAACGGCTCAAAATCGGTATAGGGATCGACGAGCAATCTGGCGGCAAGCTCGCGACGCTTCTGGTCGGCGCCGAAGCCGCCGAAAGGCGCGTCCTGCGACTTGCCGGCATTGTTCATACCGGAGCTGAACTGGCTCATCTGGTTGCCGATGCCATTCAGCGTATTGCCGATGGCTTGAACCGGATTGACGATTAATTCGCCCGCGAATTTCACCGGCGCGAGTCCGGCTTCTCCGAGCGCCTTGTTGAAGCTGTCGGACTCGGTCAGCTTGTCGAGTTCGATGATGGCTGCGAGTTCTCGGATGCGCCGCTGCATCATGGCGTCGCTGACGACGGTGAAATCGCCGTAAGGCGATCGCACCGTGTAAATGCGCAGGAAGCCGTCGCTGCGCACCGGCGAGAGGATGTTGTAATTCGGACCGGCGGCGCGGATGCCCGGAATCTTGTCCGGGGCGAAGGTTGCTGGGCGCTCAACCTCGGCGGCGCCGGCTGGAACTGAGAGGAAATTGCCCGCTGCGAGCGCGACAAAACACAATTTTACGGCCGGTCGCATCGAACTCCCCCACACGCCACGGAATGGCCGCCATTTGACCGCGATTGTGGCGCGCCCGCAAGCCGCCGCAGCGCTAATCGTCAGTCGCGTGGCGGTTTTGCCGCGCCTGCGGTGAGGCGTTCAACTTCCGCGTCGGTCAGCCCGGCCTCGCGCAGGACCTCCGCCGTGTGCTCGCCAAGCCCCGGCGAGAGGCTGCGCACGGAAGGCTGGGAAGCGGTCCATGAACCGGGCACATCCGTCATGCGCAGACGGCCCTCGGTCGGGTGGTCGACCAGCCGGAAAAAGCCGGTGTCGTTCAGGTGCGGGTCGTCGAGCAAGCTCTTGATGTCGTTCAGCGGCGTCACCGGAATGTCGTTGGCGTCCAGCAGCGCGACCCATTCGGCGGTGGTTCTGGTCTTCAGCGTGTCGGAGACGAATTCGTAGACTTCATCAATGTTGTCGGCGCGCGCACCGTGCGTGGAAAATCGCGCGTCCTGCATCAGATCGTTGCGGCCGATGGCGTGGAAAAAATTCTTCCAATGCGTATCGGTATAGACCAGTGCGCAGACATGACCGTCCCTCGTCGCATAGGGACGGCGATGCTTCGACACCAGGCGGGGATAATATTGCGGGCCTTCCGGTGGATCAAAGGTCAGGCCCGCGAGGTGATCGCCGAGCAGATATTCGGCGAAAACCTCGAACATCGGAATTTCGATCGCCTGGCCCTCTCCGGTGCGTTCGCGGTGAAACAGCGCTGCGGAGATTGCGTTCGCGAGATAAAGCCCGACTGTGCGGTCGGCGATCGCAAGCGGCATGTAACGCGGCTCGCCGCCCCAGGCGTCGCGCGTGATCCCGGCGATGCCGGACAAGCCCTGAATGAGATCGTCATAGGCGGGCTTGCCGGCATAGCGCCCGCCCGCGCCATAGCCGGTTGCGTTGGCATAGATGATGCGCGGATTGACGTTGCGGATGTCGTCATAGCCGAGTCCCAGCCGCGACATCGCCGCCGGCCGCACGTTGCTGACCATGACGTCGGCGGTGGAGGCCAGCTTGCGCAAAGCGTCGCGTGCTTCCGTCTGTTTCAGGTCGAGCACGATCGAGCGCTTGTTGCGATTAAGGTTGAGATAGATGTGGCCCATGCCGGAATTTCGCATCGGGCCGACATGGCGCATGATGTCGCCGGACGGCGCTTCGACCTTGATCACGTCGGCACCGAAATCGGCGAGAATCTGGGTCGCATACGGCCCAAGGATCACGCTGGTCAGGTCGAGAATGCGGACGCCCGAAAGCGGGCCGGCAGGGAGTTCAGTCATGCGCCAATCATTAGCGCATGACGCGAAACCGTGCGAAGTGGTTTTCAGGCCCTACGACCGGGAAGACGCTCAGCCGAGCGCGCTTTCGCGGACCGGCGCGCCATGTGTGTGCGGAATTTTGTCCGCATAGGCGCGCACGAAATCCGACATCGGCGCATTGTGCCCGGCGGGCGGGTCCATGGCGTGATCGGTGTAGGACTGGATATTCGGATCCGCGTAAACCTTCTTCATGATCTTGCGATACTTGCGCACCAGCTTGACCCACCGCACAGCCGTCCGGGTGAAGTCGTAAGCGCGCCACGGATAGAAGATCAGCGGATTGACGATTGGCATTCCGTAACGGCGCTGCGTTCTGATCTTGCGGCGAACGAAACCGAATTGCAGCGGATGCACGCCCTCGATCCGCGATGCGCCCGAGAACAGAGTGATGCCGTCAATCACCTTGGTCTTGTTGAGGCCGGTCGCCGCCGCGCGCCGCATGATGGTCTCGACATGCTCGTCGCTGTAATAGCGCGTCCAGGCGCTGCGATAGACTTCCTCCCAGGTCTCCTTCGACATGATGGGATGGGCGGTGCAGGCATGTTCGAGGTCGTATTTGTTGAGATCGGGATCGACCGGGATGCCCTTCATGTGAAGGATCTTGTGGTCCTCGGACCCTGGCAGCGGGGTGAGATAGAAGAATTCGAGAATGTCGACCGGCAATTCCTTCTTGATGATCTCGATATCGCGCGCGATCGATTCCGGCGTGTCGGTGGGGAAGCCGAGAATGTAGCCGGCGAAGGTCATCACCTTGGCCTTGCGCCAGGCGTGGAACATTTCCTGGTATTCCCAGATCTTGTTCTGCCGTTTCTTGGCGCCGGCGAGCGATTGCGGATTGATGTTCTCAAGCCCGATGAAGACGGCGGTGCAGCCTGCGCGCGCGGCCTTCTCGATGAAGCCGGGAATCTTGTGGCATAGCGTGTCTACCTGCAGCAGCAGGCGGATCTTGAAGCCTTCCTTTTCGCGCAGCTCGATCAGGCGATCGAGGATCGCTTCCCAGTTCTTGTTGCGGGCGTAATTGTCGTCGGTGATGAAGAAGCGGGTGATGTCCTGCTTGGCATTGGCGCGCACGATGCCTTCAACGTCGTCGGCGGTGCGATAGCGCGACTTGCGGCCCTGCACATTGATGATGGTGCAGAAGCTGCACTGGAACGGACAGCCGCGACCGGCATCGAAGCTCGTGTAATGCCCGGCGACGCGGGTCACCACCTTGCGCGGCAGGATCGGAAACGTCGCCGCCGTCATGTCCGGCGTGTCCTTGAGATAATTGTAGACCGGCTTGCAATTCCCGCTTGCCATGTCGCGCAGGAATTCCATCATCCGGCCTTCGCTCTCGCCGGCATAAAGCACGACACCGAGATCGAGCGCTTCCTGCAATTCAGGTGTCAATTTCGGCAGCATCGAGATGACGCCGCTGACATGGAAGCCGCCGACGACGACCGGGATATCAGCCTTTCTGAACTGACGGGCGATATCGAGTGCGCGCGGATATTGATTGGACTGGACGCCGACCAGCGCAACGAATCCGCCGCCGGCATCGCGGATGCTGCGGATGGTCTTCTTCACATCAATGACGGTGTTGCACTCGTCATAGGCTTCGATGTCGATATCGACGTCGGGGCCGAGCGCATAGGCGTCAGCGCATTCGCGCAGCAGGCCATAGACGCTCGCCATGCTATTGGACGGAATCGTCGACCGCCACCACTGGATCACATAGCCGTCGGCATCGTAGTGCGACGGCTTGATCAGGACGATCTTGTATTTGCGACGCGCGGACGACAGCGGCTGTCCGGGCATTGCAGTAGAGGAATCGCTGGAGACGCCCGTTTGCATGGCCATCTGGGCAGAAAACACGCATTCCCCGGCCGGCGCAAGCCACGATTGAGCACAGTCCGCGCCAATCTGGCGCGGTTCCATGCCATCTTTGATCAGTATCCGGGATAGAAAATGTCGTCGAAATTGGTGCCGCTCTCGTCGTCCATTTCCTGCTGCATTTCCCCAACCACATTGGCGCCTCCGGCACTGACATTGTCGGGCTGCTGCAGGCGCCGCTGTGCGACCAGGTCGCGATAGGCCTGCATGGCGGCCTGATTGCCGACAAAGGCGCATTTGCAATAATCGGGATCGGCATAGACGTAATAAAGCTGACCGTTCTTGCGGTGTGGAACGAAAATCCGCGGCGGTATGCGTTGCAGGCGCGCCATCTTTTGCGGCGTGTTGGCTTCCCGCATTGTGAAGCCGACGTCCTCCAGCTTCATGTCGGCCGAGAGTTGCGCCAGGGCCGGCATGGCGGCGTAGACGAAGCCGATCGCTGTGAACGCGCGCAGGGTTTTCATCGAGATGTCATGCTCCAATCGAGGCTTTCTATTTAGCGCAATTCGCCTTCGTGCGCGATGGCGTCGGCATTGACGTACATTGTGGTGCCGGAATCGGTGCGGGCGACGCGCCCGGCCAGTCAGGGCGTCCGCCCGGACAATCGGCACAGTTACTAAGTCAATCGGGATACCACGCGCCAGGGGGCGTACCGCCGCCAGCGGAATGGCTGACCATCGATGCGCAATCGAGGTATTTTATTACGCGCGTGTGAGGCTGGGGTCGTCGGATGCTCAAAAAAGGTCGGGGGAGGGACGACCAAGTACCTCCCCCGAAGACATCGACTTGACACTACAACAAGCCCGATGCCGAACGCCGGACGACAGTTAGCGTCAGGCGGCAGCCGCCTTAGCGCTGGTCGAAACTTCCGAGATCGTCTTCAGGATCTGCGAGGCGATCTGGTAGGGGTCGCCCATCGAGTTCGGGCGGCGATCTTCGAGATAGCCCTTGTAGCCGTTGTTGATGAACGAGTGCGGCACGCGGATCGAGGCGCCCCGGTCGGCAATGCCGTAGCTGAACTTGTTCCACGGCGCGGTCTCGTGCTTGCCGGTTAGACGCTTGTCGTTGTCGGGACCGTAGACGGCGATGTGATCCATCAGGTTCATCTCGAACGCCTTCATCATCGTCTCGAAGTAATCCTTGCCGCCAACGGTGCGCATGTACTCAGTCGAGAAGTTGGCATGCATGCCCGAGCCGTTCCAGTCGGTGTCGCCGAGCGGCTTGCAGTGGAATTCGATATCGACACCGTAGGCCTCGGTGAGGCGCAGCATCAGGTAGCGGGCCATCCACATCTCGTCAGCGGCCTTCTTGGAGCCTTTGCCGAAGATCTGGAATTCCCACTGACCCTTCGCCACCTCGGCGTTGATGCCTTCGTGATTGATGCCGGCGGCGAGGCAGAGGTCGAGATGTTTCTCGACGATCTCGCGCGCGACCGAGCCGACATTCTTGTAGCCGACGCCGGTGTAGTAGGGGCCCTGCGGCGCCGGATATCCCGCTTCGGGGAAGCCCAGCGGACGGCCGTCCTTGTAGAAGAAATATTCCTGCTCGAAGCCGAACCACGCGCCGGGATCGTCGAGGATGGTGGCGCGCTTGTTGGTGGAGTGCGGGGTCTTGCCGTCCGGCATCATGACTTCGCACATCACGAGCACGCCGTTGGTGCGCGTCGCGTCCGGATAAAGTGCAACGGGCTTCAAGACGCAATCCGATGAATGGCCTTCCGCCTGCATGGTCGAAGAACCGTCAAAGCCCCAGAGCGGAAGCTGATCGAGCGTCGGGAAGACGTCGTATTCCTTGATCTGGGTCTTGCCACGCAGGTTCGGCACCGGCGTGTAACCGTCGAGCCAAATGTATTCGAGCTTGAACTTGGTCATATGTGTCTCTTGTCCTGATGACGCGAATGCTCAGACGAGAAGTTGTCAGGCACCCTGTGTGAACCCGGCAGACAACGGCAGGGCCGCCACATGCCGGCCGAATCCAAGCATTTCCTATGCCAATCGCCCGGGCATTGCGTCTGGGACGGGCAAACGCGCCGCAGCAACGGAATCCGCAGTGCAGCGAATGCCTGGCAAAGAAGCAGACCCGCGGCTGCCTATATTGGCGTCATGCGCTGATTTGACCGGAGGCATGCTGAACAATCCGCGGGCAAAGCATTATATTGGCTCGAACAAACAACTCATGCGGTTGCGTGCGTCACACCGAACGACACAAAGGACAAAGAGCCATGACGACTCAAAATCGCGGGTCGGCCACAATCTACCAATTTCCCGCGCGCGGGCGCTTCGCTGCGAGCGCGGAACTCGAAGACAGCAAGTCCGTCTCGACCGTGGCATTGCCGCGCGGCGTGAAGCTCGCGGTCGGCGGCGCCTGGTATCACGATCAAGCGATCCAGGACGAAGACGGTCGCGCGAGCTAGCAGCTCGCGCGCTGGTGTTTTCAGTCAGGCAGGCCTTTTACGAGGCGATGCCCGCTATGATCCGAAGATCGACCATCCCATTCGCTTGGTAAGTGTCTCGAGCGCCATGCGCCCGAGATGCGAATTGCCGTTGCCATCGAGTCCCGGCGACCATACCGCAATCGATGCCTTGCCCGGCACGATGGCGAGAATGCCGCCGCCGACGCCGCTTTTTCCCGGTAGCCCGACGCGGTAGGCAAATTCGCCGGAGCCGTCGTAATGCCCGCAGGTCAGCATGATCGCGTTGATGCGGCGTGCGCGTTCGGGCTGCACAACCGCATAGCCGGTTGAGGGGTTTTTGCCGAGATAGGCCAGAAAGCGCCCCGCCATCGCAAGCTGGCGACACGACATCGCAATCGCACAATGATGGAAATAGACGCCGAGCGTGAAATCGACCGGGTTGTCGAGCACGCCGAAGGATTTCATGTAATTGGCGAGCGCGATATTTCGAAAGCCAGTGCGCTGTTCGGAGGCCGCGACCGCCTCATCGATCGTGATCGATGAATCGTCGGCCACGAATTGCATGAAGCGGAGAATGTCTCCGAGCGTTTCGCGCGGCCGGTGACCTGACAGGATCGAATCCGTGACGGCGATGGCGCCGGCATTGATGAAGGGGTTGCGCGGAATGCCCTGCTCGAATTCGAGTTGCACGATCGAGTTGAAACGGCTGCCGGATGGCTCGCGGCCGACCCGCTTCCAGAGCCGGTCGCCCAACTTGCCGAGCGCGAGCGTCAGGGTGAATACCTTGGATATGCTCTGGATCGAAAACGGCGTGTCGGCATCGCCCCCGGAAGCTACCTGTCCGTCGGCGGCGATCACCACCAGGCCGAAGGCTTTTGGATCGACCCGCGCAAGCTCCGGAATATAGGTCGCAACCTCGCCCCGGTCCGGCCGGCGCGCCATCTCGTCTGCGATTTCGGTTACGACCTCAACAAGCTCCGGCACAGCTTCGCACCACGCGTTTGTCTAACAGCCACATACTATTCAAGTCGCATGCCACACCAATGCCACGGAAGCTCGTCGTTCCCTTTTACTTCGCCTTTACCGTGCTGGAAAAAACAGTCGGGTGCGACAATCGGTTCATAACCATCGTCGCGTTAGGTTTCTCCTGCGCGGACAATTTGTCTGCGCAGTTCGTTCGGGACCTCATGTCGGTTCAGAACGCACTGAAGCAGGATTTTTCAGATTTCGAACATAGCCGGAAGCCGGCCCCACGGGCGGTTTCCTACCCTGGTCCGTGGTGCGTCCGATGGAAGAACGCAGAATCGCGCCCCGCCGCAAAGTTTTGAAAGCCGGAACGATCGCGTTCGGGCAGGCGGCCGGCTTCGATTGCCTCATCCGCAATCTTTCCGACAAGGGGGCCTGCCTCGAGGTCGAAAGCCAGATCGGCATCCCGGACACCTTCACGCTGGTTGTGCCTCATGACGCGATCATGCGCGTTGCCCATGTGCAATGGCGACATTCCAAGCGCATCGGAGTCGTGTTCGATTAGCGCCAATTCGACTGGCACCAATCCGAATTCAGTCTTCTGCAAGAGTGGCTATTCGCCGGCTTCGGCGATTTCGGAGAGTTGATCCGGCGACAGGATCACGAGGCCGCCACGCTCCAGGCGGAGCCACTTGCGATCCTCCCACTCGCGCAATTGCTTGTTCGTGCTTTCGCGCGAGGCGCCGACGACCTGGGCAATTTCGGATTGCGTCAAGGTGACCTTATTGTTGCCGGATGCGATAGCGGCTTCGTTCAGCCGAAGCAGGGCCTTTGCAAGCTTTGCCGGCAATTCGAGGAACATCACTTCCTCAACCTGCCGGCTGGTATTGCGCAAGCGAGCGCACAGCACCTCGATCAGGCGCTGCGCCACATCCGGCCGGCTATGGACCAGCGGCAGAAAATCGCGCCGTTCGATCACCAGCAATTTGCAATCGGTGATCGCAGTGACGTCGGCGGTTCGTTCGCCGCCGTCCAGCAAGGCGATCTCGCCGAAAATGTCGCCGGCACCGAGAATGTTGAAGACCGCGTTCTTTCCCTGTGACGAGAAGGAAACAACCTTCACCTGTCCGTCGAGGATCGCAAACAGGCTGGTCCCGACATCGCCCTTGGAGAAAATGGTGGTGCCGCGGGCGACCGACTTCTGCAACGCGTGCGAACGCAATTGCTGCAGCAGCTCGACCCCCAGCGCGCCGAAAATCGGGTGGTCGCGCAGGAATGCGATGCGGTCGGCGACTGGCGGGGCAGTGCGGGCGGTTGTCATGCCTATCTGACTACCGGGTGGTCGTCTTCAATCAGATCATTGGCCAAGTCTTCGCCGGTCACATATCCAAGGTCGAACAGATATTCCAGATTCGAGCGCGACCAGTCGAAAACAAACGGCAGCCGATCTTCGGTAATTTTAAAGTCAGCCTCGTACCATCGATCTTTCATTTTTGATTGGACCTGCGACAGCGGTACGCATCTCGAGGAGCCATGGTGAACATTTGCGGCCATGCTGAATTCTTCGGCGCAGGTAAGCGCATTTTCGATCAACTTTCTCAGGTCGCCGCTTTTGTCCAATCCGTCAATCAAGTCGGACCTGGCACTGGCCGATCTCCATCGCGGTCGATTGGACCGCGCCGTCGACAATGGCTTCCATATGCTCAGGTTTGGCAATATGTTCGACCGCCTCAGCGCCATATTTGGCAAGCGCCGCAATCGGCATCATGACGGACTGGGAATAGGCATCCCAAAGATTGTGCGGTGCGCGAATCTGACTGGCAGTCATCGGCTGCAGCACGACGAAATAGTCGATCTCGTTTGCCGGCACCCGGCTCGGGTTGATGCACTGGAAGGCGGCGCCCTCGTAGTAATATTCGTCCCCGATCTTGTAGGGCGGATAAATGAACGGAAACGACAGTGCCGCGCGCAGATGGTCCGGGGTGATTTCCTCTTTGGCGAAATCCACCACCTGTCGGTCGCGCAGACGAAACGCATTGAGTTCGATGTTCTCCTTGATCTGCGGCAGTCGTTCGAAGTCGATGAGACTGTCGATGAAGGCCGGGTGCTCCGAAAGGCCGGTGGCGGAGGGGCTCAGGTCCGAAGGACACATCATGGCGCCCAGCATCAGAATGAAATCGCCGCGCAGCTTTTCCATCCGGTTCTTTCCCAATTGGTGTGCCGCCTCCTGAACCATGGGCAGGCTGAACCAGTAGCGGTTGAAGGCGTCCGCGTTCGGGCCCCATTTCGCGAACGCCTTGTAGTTCACGGGAAAGAACCGATAGATCTCATCGGCAATCCCGAAATTGACGGTGTTCTCCAGTGACTGTTCCGAAGTCATTTCTTTGGGGACGAGATACATGAGCCCGACGACCGCGCCCGCGCCGGCCATAGAGACGATGTCGAAGCGGATGCCCTTCTCATGAAGGGCCAAAAGTGCGCCCGACATCAGTGTGAAATTGGGGGCGCCGCCGCCAAGAAACAGCGCGGTTTTGCCGTTGCCGGTGGCTTTGGCGCGTCCGGTCCGTTTTACTCTTGCCATGTGCTGGCCTCGTCTTGAATTTCGAGACAATCGGCGAATAGACGTCGCAATTTCTAGATCTGTGCCTGCCTGACATTTTCCGTGTCGGTTCGAGGCGCGCTGCCCGCGGTGATGGAATTCAACAGTGAGCGCGCCGGCATCATGTCCGCCGAATCCACATGCTCCGAGAATTGTCCGATCGACTCACGCAGCAAAGCCGCTGCCTCGGTGGTACGTTCGCTGAGCTGCCAAAGCCGCGCCAGATCGCAGGCGGTGCGCAATTGGAACGACCGCGCCTGCTGCGCGCGTGCGATGTCCATACTCTCGAGCAGAAGCTTTTCAGCCTGCGCACGCGCGCCGCTGTCGATCGCGAGCACGAGTTCCGCCTTGATCCGCAGAATTTCCGCCATCGCCCAGCGTTCGCCGGTTTCGGAGGCCACCTCGATTGCCTGTTCGATCCCTTCCATGGCCTGGTCGAGCTTGCCGACGGCGGCGCAGGCTTCCGCCTCGCTGGCGAGGAACATCGGCAACCAGAGTCGCGCGCCGGTTCGCCGCCATTTGTTGAGTCCGCTTTCCAGGGTCGCGATGCCGTCCTCGATCTGCCCCTGCTTGCATTTCGCCCAGCCATTCATGATCTGCGCGCCGGCGGCCCAGAACGGGAAACCGTGTTCGTTGCAAAGTGCGATCACCTCGTCGGTATAGGCCACAGTCTCGGAGGCATCGCGGCGGAACATGTCCATCATGCCGCGCGCATGGCACACCGCATAGGCTGTGGTGTGCGGATGATCGAGCTTCTCGGCATAGGCGATCGCCTCGCGCGCAACCTCGGACGCACGCTGGGTCTGACCGAGATGCCATAAGGCCCAGCATAGATAACAAAGTGCAGTGGTGCCGATATCCTGTCCGTATTGGTAGCGGAAGCGCTGATGGCGGTCCGGATCGTAAAGCGACCGAGCCTGCTCCAGATGCCAGCGCCCGGTCGCGAACTCGCCCATGGTGACGTAGGTCGTTCCAAGCGCACGATGCGCGATGCACAAGGCCGCGGTGTCATCGGTTTTTTCCGCGGCCGCAAGGAATTCGGACGCAGCCGCTTGTTGCAGCCGGACTTCGCCGCCGACGTAGTAGCAGGCCCAGATTCCGTAAAGTACAGCGAAGCGATCCGACGGTTCGGTGAGCCGATGGAGAAGCTCTTTGGCGCGCAACAGCACATCCCTGGTTTCGGATGCGGCGTATCCGCGTCCAGCGATCAGGGCTTGCCCCAGTATGACGTCGATGCCGAGCTGAACCTGCTGACGCTCCGACGATTCCGGAAGTTGCTGCAGAAGCTCCAATCCTCGCTGTAGATGCCGGATCGCCTCGACATTGGCTGAACGCCGGATCGCGCGTTCGCCCGCCTTGCGCAGATAAGCGATGGCTTCCTCGATCCGCCCGGCGCGCGCCAGATGATGCGCCATGATCTCGGGTTCGGTTTCGACGCTCTGCATGAACTGGCCGGTGAGGACGTCCGAAATCCGGCTGTGCAGCTGGCTGCGTCGGCTGCGCAGCAGGCTCTCGTAGGCCACGTCCTGGACCAGCGCATGGCGAAAGATATAGGTCGCGTCCGGCGGCTCGCCGCGCCGGTAGATCAGGTCGGCCGCGGTCAATTGGTCGAGGGAGTTGCGCAGCGCCGCTTCGGAAATCGGCGCGACCGCGGCTATCAATTGATGCGGGAAAGTACGTCCGAGCGCCGCCCCGATCTGCGCGATTTCGCGGCTCGACCCGAGCCGGTCAAGCCTGGACATCAGCGAATCCTGCAAGGTCGCCGGGATCGCGAGAGTGGGGAGGGCGCCGGACATCGTGAACCGGTCGTCTTGCTCGGCCATGATGCCGGATTCCAGCACGGTCCTCGTCAATTCCTCGACGAATAGCGGAATGCCGTCGGTCTTGCTGACGATGTGCTCGTGCACCTCGATCGGAAGCTCCTTGCCGTCCGTCATATTGCGCAGGAGCGCCGCGCAATGTTCGCGCGACAGCCGGTTCAACCGAATGTTGCTGGAGTTCGGAAGATCGCCCCAGGGCGCGACGAAATCGGGCCTCGTCGTCACCAGCACGTAAACCTTGGAGGAGTGCATTTCCTGGATCAGGCGATCCAGAAGTTCCAGGGTCGTGGGATCGATCCAGTGCGCGTCTTCGACGATCAGCAGCAGCGGCTGCGATTCCGACAGCTTGCGCAGATAGCGGATCAGTGCATTGATCGTCAGTTCCTTGCTCTTGCGCGGCGTCATTTCCGCGATCGGGATGGCGCGCGGCGCCGGGGATCGACAGCAGATCCCCGTAGAGCGCGAAGTCGGAATTGCTCGCGGCGCCGGAACTGTTGAGCAAACGTTTCCAGCTTGTCCAACCGCGTCTGCGGATTGTCGTCGCGCTCGAAGCCCGCCGAAAACTCGATCTGGTTGATGACCGGCCGCAGCGGACTGTTGGTGTGGTAGGGCGAGCATTGATAGCGGACCGCGACATGCCGTTCGTTCGACAGCGCTTCATGCAGCGCCTCAACCAGTCGCGACTTGCCGATGCCGGCTTCCCCCGAAATCAGCGCTACCTGTCCCTCGGGCCGCTTCGTGCGTTCCCATAACTTGACCAGCAATTCAATCTCGTCGATGCGGCCGACAAACGGGGTGAGCGCCTCGGAATGGTTGCTGCCGAAGCGGCTCTCGACCGCGCTTTCGGATATGACAGTCCAGGTACGCACCGGCTTTTCGATGCCCTTCAGCTGCCGTGTCTTTTCAGGGCTGAAGATGAACTGCCTGCTGACGAGTTTGAACGTGCTCTCGGCGATCAGAATCGAGTTGGCCTCCGCCGCACCCTGCAGCCTTGCGGCGAGATTCGGCGTTTCGCCAAAGGCGGCCTGTTCGCTCACTGCAGAGCCCAAAAGCGTGTCGATGACGACCAGGCCGGTCGCGATGCCGACCCGCGACCGCAATCGCTCGTTTAATTTTTTCGGCTTCAGCAAGCCAACCGCCTCGACGAGACGAAGCGCTGCCCTTACCGCGCGTCCAGCATCATCTTCCTGCGCCCGCGGATAGCCGAAATAGGCGAGCACGCCGTCACCCATGAAACGGGCGGTATAGCCATCGAAGCTCGAAATCACCTTTGCGCAGGTCGATTGGAACTCGTTGATGATTTCGCCGAAATCTTCGGGATCGAGTTTGGCCGCAATTGGAGTCGAGTCCACAAGGTCGCAGAATACCACGGTCAGGTGGCGCCGTTCCTTTTGCCTCGGCAGGGCAGTGTCGTCGGAGCCCGGCTTGCCGCCATTGCCTGCAATATTGTTCGGAGTGGCTGGAGCAGGTCGTCCGGCTGCGCCCGCGGACTTGGGTATCGCGTTGATCTCACGCAATATTCGCTTTCGATGTCCGAGCAGGACACCCATCCGCTCGAGATCTTCGTCGGTCAGTTCGGACAATATGTCGAGGTCAATCGCATTGTCCGCGAAGACATTTGCGTATTGTCCGAGTCCGAGTTGTTCGAGCCAGTTCGCAACGTTGCGCACGACGGTTACGAAGCCTTCTGGTCAGAAAAACTTACGCCTCGGCTGATATCGCACTATTCTATAACAAATTTTGACGTCTGTATTCGTCCAATCCGAAAGATTCAATTTTGTCGCGCCTCCTGACCGGGGAGGCAACCTCCGATGGTATCCGGCGGGTGCAAACCGGCAAAATGGCCCGCCATGATTTGAGCCGACCGTCTATCCCGACGAAAGCGGGTGCGAGTTTGAATCAACAGCTAGCTCGCGATTTATGGTCTCGGTAATGAAATGCATGTCGTCGATCACCCCGAAATGGGCGCCGGCCCGGATATGGGCCCGGAAGCGGGAATCCGTGAAGCGGCCCCAGCCCAGAGCCTGCTCTCGCGTCACGTAGCTGTCGTCCTTGCCGTAAAAGCAGGTGATCGGGATGTCGAAGGGCGGCTCGCGCTCGAATACGTAATTGTTCGCCATCCGAAATTCGGCGCGGATGATCGGCAACATCAATTCGCGCAATTCCGGTTGCTCCAGAAGCTGCTCGGTCGCGATGATGTTGAAGTGGCGGATAATGTCGGAAAATACGTTGTCGGTCTGGGCGTGGGTCGGCGCGTTGATCCGAAATTCGGCAAGCTTAAGCAGGTTGCCCAACAAGGCGCGCTCGAATTCGCCCTGTTCGGCGATCCGGTCCGGAGGACGCGCACCCGACACGAACAAATGGTGCGGCGTGAATGGCGAGGTGTTTCTCAGACGCCGCGCGGTCTCGTACATGGTCAGCCCGCCGAGACAGTGACCGAAGAAGGCGAACGGCAGGTCGAGCCGGCCCTGCATTTCGCCGATCACGTGATCGATAAAATTATCGATGTCGCTCACCGGGCTTTCCTCGATGCGACTGAGACGTCCGGGAGGTTCGACCGCGATCAGTTCCACGTCGGAGCGTATCAAGGGCGCCCAGTTCTGATAAACCGCGGAGCCGCCACCGGCGAACGGGAAGCAGAACAGCCGCGATTTCGGCGCGGCGTTTGCCTGTATCGTGATGAGCCAGCGATCGGAAGGTGCCGCTGCCGGCGCAGTCTTTGCAACATTTTCGGCGGTAAAGTCGGCGGCACCGCCAAGATCGGTCAGGACGCCTTCGACAAGCTGTTCGAGGCTCGGTCCCTTGATCATCCGGCTCATCGGAATTCGGATACCGATGCCGGCTTCGATCTGATTGATCAGCGTGATCGCCATCAGCGAGTCCAGGCCGTATTCGCGTAAGGCACGCTTCGGATCGAGCGCACCGGACAGCCCAAGCGTGTCATTCACCGCATCTTGCACGAAGGCAGTCACCGGCGCGCGATGCTCGGACGCCGGTGCGGATTGCAAAAGTTTGCGCAGATCGAGGCGCGATTTCGGCTTTCGCTTTCGATCTCGGGCGGTGAAGTCCTGTTGCAGGACTTCGTACAAGGGCGGGACGATGCCGAATTGCTGCAGGAAGACCGGCCAGTCTGTAACGGTGATCGCCGCGTGTCCGTCGCCGCGCCCGATCAACGCATCGAACGCATTCCAGACCTGTTCGGTTTCGAGATATTGCGTTCCTCGCGCACGCCAGAGTGCGCGGCCTTTGTCGCCGGACGCCGTTGCCAGACCGTCGCCGGCCCACGGCCCCCAATTGAGGCCGAGCGCGGGACGGCCTTCGCCCCGTCTGCGATCGATCAGCGCATCGAGGAAGGTATTGGCGGCGGCGTAATTGGCCTGTCCGGCCGAGCCGATCAGACTCAGCACGGAAGAAAACAGGACGAAATGATCGAGCGGATGTTTCCGCGTCAGCCTGTCGAGCAGCCACGCGCCGGTGACCTTCGGGTCCATCACCCTTGCGAACCTGTCCCAATCCATCTGCGAAAGAATGCCGTCGTCGAGCAGGCCGGCGCAGTGGAAAATTCCCTTCAGGGGCGTTGCGGATTCGATCGATGCTGTCGAGCAGCGCTGTCATGTCGCGCTCGCTTGCGACATCGGCCCTTCGGATTTCGATGACACCGCCGAGTTGTTCAAGGGCCGCGCGAACGGAAGCCGCTTGCGGATCGTCCTCGCCGCGGCGGCTCACCAGCATGAGATGTTTCACCTGCGCTCGCGAGACCAGCCAGCGTGCGAGCTCGACGCCGACGGTGCCGAGGCCGCCGGTGATGAGATAGAGCGCTTCCGGATCGAATTGCGCTTCACCTTGTGGCTGCGTCGCGCGCACAAGTCTTGCGGCGAAACGGCTTTTGCCGCGCAAGGCAACCTGATCCTCGCCGCCATTGTGCAGGATCTGCTGAAGGAGAGCCTCCGCCGCGGCTTGCGGCGATACTGCAGCATCGAGGTCGATCAACCCGCCAAAGCTTTGCGGGTGCTCCAGCGCCGCGCTCCGGCCAAGACCCCAAACCGACGCCGCCATCGGCTCGACCGTGCCGTCATCGGAGCCTGCCGGAACGGCGTTGCGTGTCACGAGGTAGAGTCGAGCGGAAGCGGTGCGATGGGGTGGCGCATCGGACATTGCCCGGAAGAGGGCTGCGGCGCTGCCGATCATCCCGCGCTGGTTGCTTTCGACCTCTGCTGCGGTCTCCACCGGCTTTCCGAAATCGAGCGGCCAAAGATTGACGATGCCGCGCAAGGGCGGCAGATAGGTCCGCGTCGATTCCTCAATCGCGGTCAGGAATTGTTTCGCGAGCGCGTCGATCGGTTCGGGCGATTGCAACGCATCCTCGACCTCGCGCGCAGTCATCAATCGGCAGGTGTCGCCCCGGTTCTCCAGTTGCCGTGCCAACACCTCCGCAACGCCTTGGGTGTCCGCAAGGATCAGCCAGGTGACGCGCGGGGTCGCTGTCTCTTGCGCAGAGTATTTATCCTCGACGAGTTTCCAGTCGATGCGATAAAGCCAGTCGGCCACACCGCTCTTGGGCGGGCGGATCAGCGCATTTTCCGGCAAAAGCTTCAGCGTGAGGTCCTGCAACGACGCGACCACGGCGCCGCTATCGTCAAAGATCGTAAGGTCGATGCTGAAATGCTGATGCGTTGAGTCTGACGCCCGCCGCGCCGCATGGACCCAGACGTCGCGGCACGGCGTCACTCGCATGGAGAAATGCCCGAGACTGACCGGCAGCCAGCTGGGCGTGCGCGCTGTCTCGGCATCAATGGAGGAGAAATCCGGGGCGAGCAGGGGATAGATATGAAGACAGGCGTCAAGCAGAGCGGGATGCTGGCCCGTATCCGGCAACGACAGATCGGCGGGCAAGGTGACGCGCGTGAGCACTTCGCCGTCGCCAAGCTGAACCGACGCAATGCCCCGGAACATCGGGCCGTATTCCAGGCCGCGCCGCTGCGCAAAGACGTAGTATCGGTCTGGAGCTATCTCCCTCGGACAGCGCGCTCTGAGCGCTTTGATATCGAGCGGGCTGATCGGGCGATCGTCGGCGGCTTTCTCCGCTCGCGCCACCAGATGTGTATGCCAATTTTCGCCTGCAAGACTAGCCAGCCGGCAATCGGCAGACTGCTCGCCGGAAGGCGCGAGCACGGATTGCACGACGGCAGGCTCGTCCTCGGGAACGATCATCGCCTCGCGATATTGAATGCCGGAAAGTGAAGCGGCCTGGCCGAAATAGGCGAGCGCGGCGCCATGCAGCCCGACGAGACCGGCGGTCAGCGGCAGCACCGGATAGCCATAAATAATGTGATCGGCGAGATAGGGAAGGTCGCGCAACCCGTATAACGATTCAAAGATCGCTTCGTCGGAAGCCGAGCGCATCCGCGTACCGGTCAATGTAGCGGTTGGGGCGTTGCGGGCGGCGTTCGCGTGAGCTCCCTTGGGCTGGTCGAGCCAATAGCGGTGCGGCTCGAACGGATAGGGCGGCAGCGGCACGCGGCGCGCCTTACTGAATCGATTGAAGCCGGCCCAGTCGATATCGCGGGCCGCCTCGTATAGTTTGCCCAGTGCGACAAGCATCGTCCGCCGCTCCTTGTCGCGAAGGAGTGACGGCAGCCAGGCCATCTCGGAGTCGGTGCAGGACTGCCGCCCAAGCGCGAGCAGCGCATTGCCCGGTCCGATTTCAACGAAGTCATAAGCGCCGGAGGCTGCAAGCGTAACGATGGCGTCACGATAGCGCACAGGCCGCAATGCCTGCTCGCACCAGTAATCTGCTCCGACGCCGGTTACTGATTTTCCGGTGAGCGTGGATATCCATTCGCACGCCGGGGCTGCAAACTTGACGCGCGATGCGAATTCACGAAACGCGTCTATCGCTGGCTGCATCTGCGGGGAATGGAACGCATGCGACACCGGAAGCCGCTGGGCTGCGATATCTCGCTCGCCGCATTCGTCCAGCAAACGGACGAGTTCGGATTCGTCGCCGGACACGACCGTCGATTGCGGCGCATTGACCCCGGCAATGACCAGATCGCGGCATTGAAGATCACTCAACAACGTCGCGACGGTGACTTCGTCGGCGGTGACCGATCCCATCGCACCGCGCGGCAAAGCCTGCATCATCGCCGCACGCTGCAGCACAAGCTTAAATCCATCTTCGAGGCTGCATGCGCCGGCGCAGACGCTTGCGGCAAATTCTCCGATACTGTGGCCGATTGTTGCATCCGGCGTCACGCCGAAGCTTCTCCAGAGTTCGACCAGGCTCACCTGAATTGCATAGAGGGCAGGCTGGGTGTTGATGGTCTCGTCAAGGCCAGACTGCGCTCCGGTATCGAACACAACATCGGTCAGCGACAGATTGCGCTCCGCTCTGAAAATTGCATCGCAACGGTCGAAGGTTTCGCGGAAGGCGGGCTCGGTCCGATAGAGTTCCGCACCCATGCCGGCATATTGTGAGGCCTGCCCGGAAAACAGGAACGCGAGCTTGCGCGGCTGCGCGGCTGCCGTCTCGTGCTCGTCACGCAGACGTTTCGACAACGCACTGCTCAGTTCAGGCAGCGTGTCCGCAACGGCGGCAAACCGATAAGGAAAATGGCTGCGGCCTTCGGTCATGGTGCGAGAGATGTCACCAAGCGGCATCTGCGGGTCCTGGTCGGTGAAGGCCGCATGCCGCGCAATCGATGCTCGAAGCGCGTCGCCGGTTTTCGCCGAGACAATGAATAGTTCCGGCTGTCTGCCAAAAGGCGGGACAGCGGCCGGCTCCGGCGCCTCTTCCAGCACCAGGAAGGCATTGGTGCCGCCGAGGCCGAGCGAATTGACGCCGGCATGACGGGCATGCCCGTTACGCATCCATTCGCGCGTTTGCGTGTTGACGAAGAACGGGCTGTTGTCGAAATCGATTTTCGGATTGGCCTTGCGATAATGCAGCGACGGCGGGATCGCCTGGTTGTGCAGCGACAAGGCCGTCTTGATCAGTCCGGCCATGCCGGCGCATTGCTCGAGATGCCCAAAATTGCTCTTCACCGAGCCGATGGCACAAAAGCCCTGCCGGTCGGTCGCGGTGCGGAAGGCGCGGGTCAGCGCGCCGATCTCCAACGGATCGCCGATGGTGGTGCCGGTGCCGTGGCACTCGACATAATCGATCTCGCCGGCGTCGACCTGTGCCACGCCCAGCGCTTCCACCATCGCGCGCGCCTGGCCCGGTACGCTGGAGGCGGTGAAGCTTATCTTGTCGGCACCGTCATTGTTCACGGCCGAGCCCGCGGATCACCGCATAGATGTGATCGCGATCCTCGATCGCGCGCTTTAAGTCTTTCAACAGCACGATGCCGACGCCGCTTCCGAAAATAGTGCCGGCGGCGTCGGCGTCGAAGGCTCGGCAATGGCCGTCGGGAGAGAGGATGCCGCCTTTGATGCTGGCATAACCTTCGTGCTGAGGCACTCGGATCGCGCTTGCTCCTGCCAGCGCCATGTCGCATTCGCCCGACAGGATCGACTGGCAGGCCAGATGTACCGCGACCAGCGAGGTCGAGCAGGCGGTCTGCACATTGATGCTCGGTCCGCGCAGATTGAGCTTGTAGGAAATACGGGTGGAGGCGAAATCCTTGTCGTTGCCGAGATGCGACAGGCTGCCGGTATAGCCCGGAAATTCCATCGACGCGCGGATGCGGTCGATGAGATAGGAGCTGACCACGCCGCCGCAGCCGACAAATACGCCGGTGTCGCCGCCCGGAACATAGCCCGCGTCTTCGAACGCCTCCCAAGCTGCTTCAAGAAGAAGCCGCTGCTGTGGGTCCATGATGCGGGCTTCTTGCGCCGAATATTCAAAGAACGGCGCATCGAAAGTCTCGATCCGGTCGAGGATGGATGCAGCCTTGACGTAATCCGGATCGCGCAGTGCCTGCGGCGCGACGCCTGCGGCGAGCAGTGCCTCTTCGGAAAGCCGTGTGATGGATTCGACGCCGCCGATCAGGTTTTGCCAGAAGGCATCGAGACTAGGCGCGCCGGGAAAGCGGCACGACATGCCGATGATGGCAATGCCTGTCGTGTCGCCGGGCTCTTTCACGTCTTCCTCCGGTTGACGCGCTGGCGCGCGCGATCAGCAGCGGCCGACAGGCCGTCATCGGCT
The DNA here is from genome assembly GCA_963707705.1 of uncultured Pseudomonadota bacterium. Classification (GTDB taxonomy): domain Bacteria; phylum Pseudomonadota; class Alphaproteobacteria; order Rhizobiales; family Xanthobacteraceae; genus Pseudorhodoplanes. Next base: position 282,088 of record CAVPRD010000005.1, read on the forward strand.
TTTGCCACGGCCTGGTCCGGTAACAAGGCAAGGCCGTAGGCGCGCACGAGATCCCCAACCGTGCGGATGTCGGTGATCGGCACCAGTTGCGCAAACGGATCGGCGCCAAAGGAAAGTTCGAGTTCGGAAACCAGGATGGCGAGATCGAGCGACGACAGACCGAGCGTGTCGTTCAGCTTGTCCGTGGCCGCGAGCTTCCGGATCGGGCGCTGTTTCTCGGACAGGATCGCGTGGACCTGGGTTTCGATTTCGGTCTCGATCGTCTTCGTGTTCCAGACCTTCAGCATGTCAGCCCTCCATCGACTGCCAGCGTCTGGCCGGTAATGAACGCCGCCTGATCGGATACGAGAAAATGCACGGCATTGGCGATGTCTTCGACGCGCGCCAGCCGTCCGAGCGGTGTTCGACGCGCGATGCGCTCGCGGTCGGACTGCGAAAGCCCTTCCACCATCCGGCTTTCGAAATAGCCGGGGGCGACCGAATTGACCCGGATGTTGCGCGGCCCAAGTTCGCGCGCGAGGCTGCGGGTGAGTCCATCCAGGGCGGCCTTGGTGGCGCTGTAAACGGAAACACCGCTATGCCCGCGGATCGCATTCACCGACGAGACGTTGACAATACATCCGGATGCCTGGCGCAGCATGACGCGCGAACAGGCCTGCGACAGGAAAATCGCCGCCGTCAGATTGATATCCACGGTGTCGGAGATGTCCTGAACCGGCGCGGTCGCAAGAATACCTTCTCGCGCGATGCCAGCATTGTTCACCAGCACGTCGATGCGTCCAAAACGATCGACCACCGCTTTCACGAAATGGCGCAGTGTGCCTGCATCCTGACCGTCGGCGGCTGTCCACAGGAAGGCTTTGCTCCGACCGGGTTTCGTCTCCATCTGCTCGATGAAGCGGGTGCGCGAGCGGCTCATGGTGGCAACGCGATATCCGCGATCGAGAAAACCCTTCACCAGTTCGGCACCGAGGCCCCGGCTGCCGCCGCTTACGACAACGACCGGCTTGGTTCCTTTTCTGGCTTTCGGTGACGCACTCATTTCCGCAATACGCCTTCGCCGCTAATGACCAAGCGCTGCTTGACCAAGTGCTGCTGCCTGACCGAGTGCCGCTCCGCCGAAATCCCGCATTTTCTTGAAACGGTAATTGTGCTGGTCGCCGTCCACGATTTCGACCAGAGCCGGGATCTTGTAGGGCGCAAGGCGGCTTGCGCAAAATCCGCGCAGCCGTCGTTTCACGTCGCGGGTGTCTTCCGGGCGTATCAAGGTGACCCGTGCGCATACGATCTGGCCGGTGACCGGATTGGCGCGGCCAAAGACAGTCGCGTCGCGGATGTTGTCCATCGTCAGGACCACGCTCTCGACTTCGGATGGATGAACCTTCTCGCCGCCGACGTTGATGATTTCCGATCGGCGTCCTAGAATCCGCACATAGTCGCCCCGGACTTCGACCTCGTCCTGCGTATTGAACCAGCCGTCGGAATCGAATGGCGATGGCGCATTCAGATAGCCGAGCATCGCAGAACGGGACCTGATCCATAGCAGACCGTTGACGATGCGGGTCTCGAAGCCGTCGTTGCCGAGTTTGAGCCAGGTCGAACCTGAATTCTCCGATTGCGTCGGCAGGATTCCGAGTTCGGACAATCCATAGGTCTGCTTGAAGCGCAGCCACGGCATGGATTTGCGTGCCGCGGCAAGTGTGCGCCTCTGGCATCGGCTCGGTGCCATAGGTGACGGTCCGGAGCGATTGCAGGCTGTGGCGCTGAACCGCGTCCGCAATCATCATCATGCGCAGAAAGGTCGGCGTGGTCGGCAGCAGTTCGACCTGGTAGTCGTCGATCGCCGCGCAAACCGCATCGACCGAGCGGAGGGAAGTGGCGACGATCGTTCCACCATTGCAAAGACCATGAAACAGCGTGTTGATGCCGCCGATATGGTCGAGCTGAAGGAACACCAAGGTGCGCGTTGCCGTGCGTACTTGCGCAAACCTTGCAAGCAGGCGCTCGAAATCCAGCAGGGTCGCCTTGCTCGGCCCGGTCGATCCCGAACTGAAAAGAATCAAGCCGGCATCGTTGCGTGCTGACATATCGCGAAGCAGCGGGTGGGCTGCGATATTCTTCAACCGCACGAAGCGAGCGTTGTCGTTGTCGTCGATATGGATTGCCACCGCAGCTTCGGAAAGGCGCAGGAATTCGTCGTGCTGCCCTACCGAAGCCGTTGTGAGCGGCACCACGATATTGCGATTGATGATTGCCGCGATCAGGAGAGCGCAAACATTCGGCGAATAATCCCCGACGATGGCAAGGACCGTGCCGGGCGCAATGCCGGCTTCGTCCAGGCGCCGCAGCCAGCGCAAAGATTCCTGTCGAAGGGCCTCAAATGAGCAAGGCCGGCCCTGCCATATCAAGGCCGGTCTGTCGTTGAAAAGCTCCAGACGATCGAGAAGCCAGTGACTGACCATGACTCTGGACCGAAAATGAGCGGACTTCGCCGATCAACCCTCTGTTATTGAAATTGCTACCTGCGGCCTTGCGGTCCGCCATCCCGATATTGCTGAAAGACATCGAGCACGTTCATCGCATGAAACACCGCATCGATGACGTCTGGATCGATGTCCTTCTCTTCGAGTGCGGCCTTGATCTTCTTCTTGTCTTCCGCGCTGACCGCCGGGTGGTCATGTCCGTTGGCCGAACCCTGGTTTGCCATCGAAGCCATCGCCTCGAGCGACTGATGCCAGAAGTCTTCGCGGTTCGCGGCGAACCTCGTCATCTGGCCGAGCATCGCCGGGTTGGCCGCGCCGGCCGAATAAAGCCACGACAGCAGCCATGCCATCATCATGGGTCCGGTCGCGGACATCATGCCCGGCGGGGGCATCGGGGGAGGGGGCGGCATCCCGAACGGCTGCTGCATTCCGAACCCGGGCATGAAACCGGACGATTTCTGCCGTTCGTTGGTTCGCTTCAGAAGGCGAAGTTCTCGATCAAGGTTTTTTACTTGTTCTTCGAGACTAGGTTTGTTTTTGGCCGCGTCATTCGCTGCGTCGGTCATGATCGTCTCCAGGTTCGATCAGGCACAACAGGATCATTTCGGGATCAAATCCGTTCCGCGTCATCACAAGGGGTGCCTAGCTTCCCATCAAAGCCCGTGCCGGTCCATAGCCGTGCGCCCCAATAAGGCGTGCTGCGCTTGGCGTTGCGCCCGTTTCCGAACGAATGACGGAAGCGATCCGGCGGTGAGGTTAATCCCGGATTGCCGGCCAGCGCGAAAAAGCAGGCTGCGGGACGAATGCACGGCCCGGAATGGCGTCGGGTTCGATGGAGTGCCAGGTCTTCCAGCGTCCCGCCTCGGCTCGGTTGCAATTTCCGGCGGGTTCTTTGGCGGGATCGATCCAATTTGGCCATCGCCGGTCAGCATAAGGCGAGGGCTGTGAGACGCAGCGGTGCCAAAACACCGTTGCTATTCGTGCGGTCCTCCAGCGTCTGCGCCTCAACCGGACAGGGCGCTGTCGGGCTTTGCGCCGACAGCGGGTGCTGGCCAGCTATGCCGAGTAATGCTGTGACGCCGGCGATCCGAAGCCGCGCCTTGCGGCGGGGCGTGAAGAAACAAGTCATCGGTGCCTCCTGGGAATGCGGGTGCACCGATCCAACTAGAGACAGTCTTCACTGCAGGAAGTGAGGCGGCTCACACAGTTTCATGTCATGTGGGACCTTAGGCTCGCGGTCACCGTGAAGCCTCCATAGTCGGAGCGACGGGGCCACGCATTTCTGCGCGCTGCGGTCGGCGAATCGAGGTGAATTCCGTGCCGCAAAGCGATTTGGGGATCGCTGCCCCGCCAAACTGAAAATCAGCAGATGTCGCTGTTACGAATGGCCTGAAGGGGCGGAGACCCACCCATTTCAGCGTGCGTGACCGCCGTCTGCGCCGTCGGCCTCAAAACGCCGAGTGAAGCGCCTTTGCGACCGGCGCCGCTTCGGTTCTGTTGCCGTTCCGAAATCGGAGCAGCGTCCGCTTCAGGTCTTTTGAAACGGTCGAAATAGACGCGCAATGGAATATTCCCGCCTAAAGCCTGGGCAAAAGCTTTGGCATTCGAAAGGTCACGGAAGTCCATAAAAAACACCTTCGCGCACTTCAAATCGAGTGCGACCGTCATTGGCACATCGCGTCCGAAGCAAGCGATGGACCAACTGGGTGCCGGTTGGTCTTGTCCCGAGAAATCAATGCGTTTTCGACCATTCGGGCGTCGCGGCTTCGCGCGTGCGGGCAACTTTCCGCAAACGCCCGGCCGGTGAATTGGCGGAAACATGCCAGTCGATAGGCCGAGCATCGATTCAACTGCGCTGAAAAAAATGGGGGTGGAGTCGGAAACAGTTACCGCGGGCAAGGGCAAACCGCGCACCGGCAAGGGACATGCGTGCCCAGTTGCGCAAGGTGGTCATAGCCGAGTTTCAAATTGCTGGAATCAATGTAGGAGGCAAGCGATGCACTTCCGGCTCGCTTCAGCCGCCAACGAGCAGGCCATAATCACGACGCTGAAAAAATATTTTGTGGCTGCATGCCGGCGTTTGAGGCCGGCCTCGCGGTTCGTCAGCGAGTCTGCGGGCTAGCGGGTCAACCGTCTGATGTAGATTTGAAATCTCATTTGCACGGCAGCGATGTCGTCACGCGTACTCGGCAGCAATCCGCCTATCGCAAGAATTCCGGTCGGCAAGTCTTTGCCAAAAGACGATTAACCTGCTGACATACCAAGGTTATTCGCCGCAGCATGGCCACAATTTGAGTGCGGGCTTTGCACACGGAGCTTCACAGCTTCGACGGGGGGATCATGAAGATATCGCTTCTGCTTGCGTTGTTCACGTGTGTGCTTTTCGTTGAGCTGTCTGACGCCGATAGTTTAACGGCGCCACGTGAGCACGAAATCAGACGCGAGCTTTGCCGATTGGAAATGGCAACGAAACAGATTGCTCCGTCAGAGCAGAAAAAATTCAAGAAGGGGTGCGCGGCCGAATTGAATCTCGCGGGATGGCTCGGCGAGTTTTTTTATGACCCGAACTTTTATCCGGAAGGCTTTGGACAACGCATTGCTCGACCCGCCAGCACATCGATTGACCGCAATCAAAGTCAAGCAAGGTGAAAGTCCGATACCAGATATTGGCCTTTGCTGTTGAGGCCTACATCGTCGCCGCAGGCATAGTCATCGGCTGCGGGCTCATCGCGTTGGCGATCTACTTCAAGCCGTGAACGGAAATACAAAAGGGCACTGACGCTCCAGCAGCCCAAGGCTCTCGTCGCCTTCCATTCGGCAAATCGGCGTTCGGCGATCGCTTGCCCTCGCGAGCTTCAAAGCCGGCGGAACGCCTTGATACTTGCCGACAGGGAATCTAGCTTCGGCATTGTCGTATCCATGGACCGGGCGTTCACCGACTTCGAGATCCGTCGCGATTTCGCAGATGGCGTTGTGATCTTGGACGCACGTGGGGGATGTTTTGAACTTCGTTGATATTCTCGGTTTTGCCGCTGCCGCGCTTGTCCTCCTGACCTTCGGCATGAAAACGATGCTTCCACTGCGATTGTTCGCGATTGCGAGCAACGTGCTGTTCGCGTCGTATGGATTTCTCGCCAACATTTACCCGGTGATGTTGCTTCACCTCGCGCTGCTGCCGCTGAACGTGATGAGATTGGTTCAACTTCGCAGATTGATCGCGAACATAAGGTCGTCTCAGGACGGCGAGATATCGGCGGAGCGGCTTGCCAGAGATTTCCCTTTGCGAAACTCTTCGCGAATGCCGATTGAGTTCCGAAGACTTCATTGCAATCCGGTAGACGTGAATTGGTGTGGGAATGTTTTTTAATCCCTGCTTGCCCAAGTCAATGAATTGAAGAGAAACCTTATTGCCCACTTGCTCATACACAGTACGTGAAACAGAAATTCCACCAGGCTCGGCAATGCTTTGAAGTCGCGCCGCAATATTAACGCCGTCTCCCAATAGATCGCCGTCTCGCTCTACGACATCGCCAATAGTAACACCGATGCGAAAATTCATTTGTCGATCGGCTGGATATTCCGAATTGCGACTTCGCAAGCATTCTTGAATATCAATTGCGCTGCGCACGGCCTCTACTGCACTTGAGAACTCCGCTAGGATTGCATCTCCAGCGGTATTGAAAATTCTCCCGTCAACTTTGGAAACAAAATCGTCAAAAACGGCCCGGTAGGACGCGAGCTGAGTTAACGTCGCTTCCTCGTTGGCAGCGACGAGCCGGCTGTAACCAGCAATATCAGCAGCCATAATCGCTGCGATTTTTCTCTTCACATTGAGGCCGATTGTCTGCCGGACGAAACAAAGGTCTCGCGACATTGCAATTGCATTGCGGAGAAGGTTGCTGAACTCGAGCAGTCCTGTCGCCCGCAGTTCAACATCCTATTAGCTCCAACGAGGGCTGCATAGAGGTGCTGGCGCGCGCGTTGTGCGCTTCACTCCCTTCGTCTACCCCGCGTGCTCTCACTGCGCCGGAAGTGTAAATGCGGGAGAACTCGCGCGAGCTGTGAAAGCACCACAACTGCCAATGCGTCGCTTTTGGTAAGTGGGCCTGGTAGGTCGACGTGTACTATTGACGTGTACCATCGCGAGCCGTCTGGTTTAAGTAAGTCTTTGAATTTATTTGATAAAATGTATCTGGCTGGGGGACTAGGATTCGAACCTAGAAAAACAGAGTCAGAGTTTGCTGTGATACCATTTCACCATCCCCCAACGGCCGAGCCGCCGGGCCGCGCAAGGCAAAGCCTGCCGGAGTCGGGCATACATATACGCCACCGCCGGCGATTTCAAATGCGATGTCGGGGCGCAATTGCGATCAGGCGGCGCGCCGCTTGAGGTCGGAATCGGCCCGCAAAGCGGCCTCATCCGCATCGCGGCAGAAAACGCTGCAATAGAAACGCTCCTTTCCGAGCTGCCATGCCGGCAGTTCCTCGAGGCACCTACCGCAGCCCGCACACAGAAACCCAAAAAAGGGGTGGGACACTCTCACATTGTTCATTGCGGCGCTTAAACGCCGCTCGAAGCCACACGTTCCCGGTCGGCTCACACCTTTTGCAGCGCCGCCAGCACGTCCTCCAGGATATCGTCCTGGTGTTCCAGCCCGACCGAAAGGCGCAGGAATCCGTCGCTGATGCCGAGATCGGCGCGCGCCTGCGGAGTGATGCGCTGATGGGTGGTGGTCGCGGGATGAGTGATCAGGCTCTTGGCATCGCCGAGATTGTTGGAGATACGGACAAGCTGCAGCGCGTCCTGGAATCGGAACGCCGCCGCCTTGCCGCCCTTGACCTCGAAAGCTATCAGCGTCGAGCCTCCGGTCATCTGCCGCTTGATGATTTCGGCCTGCGGATGATCGGCCCGGCCGGGAAAGATCAGACGCGACAGCTTCGGATGTCCAGCGAGGGCGTCTGCGATATATCCGGCCGACTGCGTCTGCTGACGCACGCGGATGGCGAGCGTTTCCATCCCCTTCAACATCACCCAGGCATTGAATGGCGACATTGACGGTCCGGTCTGACGATGCAGATTGTGGATGTTGTCCGCAATGAACTTGCTGGAGCCCAACACCACGCCGCCAAGGCAGCGGCCCTGGCCGTCGATATGCTTGGTGGTGGAATAAACCACGCAGTCGGCGCCGAGCTTGAGCGGGCTTTGCCAGAGCGGGGTCGAGAACACGTTGTCGACGGTGACGGTCGCGCCCGCTTCATGGGCGATTTTCACCACGCCCGCGATGTCGATCACCTCCAGCGTCGGATTGGCTGGAGTCTCCATGAAGAAGGTCTTGGTGTTGGGCCGGACTGCATTCTTCCATTGATTGAGGTCGGTGCCGTCGACCAGCGTCGAGGTGACGCCGAAGCGCGGCAGCAGTTCCTCGACCACATAGAGACAGGAGCCAAACAGCGCTCGCGAGGAAACGATATGGTCGCCGGCCTTGACCTGACCCATCAGCGCGAGCGTCACCGCCGCCATTCCGGTCGCAGTCGCGCGCCCGTCTTCGGCACCTTCGAAATCCGCCATACGGGTCTCGAACATGCGCACGGTCGGATTGGCGAAGCGCGAATATTGAAAGCCCGGAATTTCGCCCTTGAAGCGCGCTTCAGCCTGCGCCGAATTGTCGTAGACATAGCCCTGCGTTAGAAACATCGCTTCCGATGTCTCGTTGAATTGCGAGCGCAGGATTCCGGATTGAACGAGGCGCGTCTCGGGGCGGTAGTTGCGTTGCGACATCGTGGGCCTCCTTAAGGCCATAAAAAATCCCGGCCGGAAATTCCGGGCCGGGCACACGTGTCCCCGGCCTTTTAGCAATTTATTTTACGTGGCTGCAAGCCGGCCGGCTCAAATGACCACGAAGTAGAAATGGTCTTACGATGCAGGCAAGGGCGGCGTCAAGACATCCGCTTCGTCATGCCCGGCCAGGAAGAACACAGGCCGCTACGCCACGGCGTTCTGTTTATTCGCGGCCTCGATCGCGGCCCATACCCGCGACGGCGACGCCGGCATATCGAGATGCGAAATTCCGTAAACCGACAGCGCATCCACGATCGCATTCATCACGCACACAAGGGCACCGGCGCAGCCGGCTTCGCCGCAGCCTTTGGTGCCGAGCGGATTGGTGGTCGCCGGCACCGGATGGCTGATGAAGCCCACATGGGGCGAATGGTGGGCGCGCGGCATCGCGTAATCCTGAAACGAGCCGGTGAGCAATTGCCCATCGTCGTCATAGACCACGTTTTCAAGCAGCACTTGTCCGATGCCCTGGATCACCCCGCCATGCACCTGGCCTTCGACCAGCAGCGGGTTGATGATAGTGCCGAAGTCGTTGACGGACGAATATTTCACGACCTCGACAACGCCGGTTTCCGGATCGATTTCGACCTCACAGACATGGCAACCATTGGGGAAGGCAGATGGCACGCCGTCGAAAGCGTGGCTGACATCGAGCGTCTCGGGCGCGCCTTCCGGAAGCTTCAGTCCACTCCGCAGTTTTTCGGCCAAATCCAGAACGCCGATGGAACGGTCGGTGCCGGCAATGACGAAGCGCCCGCGTTCGAACTCAATGTCGGCCGGCGCCGCTTCCAGCACATGCGACGCAATCTGCTTGCCTTTCTCGACCACCATCGCCGAGGCCTGCACGATCGCCGCGCCGCTTGCGGTGATCGAGCGCGAGCCGCCGGTGCCGCCGCCGACAATCAACTGATCGCTGTCGCCCTGCACCAGCCGGATACGCTCGAACGGAATTCCGAGTTCGCGCGCCAGCACCTGTGCGAAGGGCGCGGCATGGCCCTGTCCGTAATCGAGCGTGCCGGTGATGATCGTCACGTCTCCGTTCTGCTCGAAGCGGATGCCGCCCATCTCCTTGCCCGGAGGCGCGGTGACTTCCAGGAAAGAGCCGATGCCAAGCCCGCGCAACTTTCCGCGCTTCTCGCTGTCGCGCTTGCGTGCGGCAAAGCCGTCGATGTCGGACGCCTGCACTGCCTGCGCGAGCAGGGCCGGAAAGTCGCCGCTGTCATATTTCATGCCCGACGACGCGTCGAAGGGAATCTGGGCGGGTGCGATCAGGTTGCGCCGGCGAAGCTCCAGCCGATCAAGTCCCAGTTCAGAAGCAGCCTTGTCGATCAGCCGCTCCATGAAATAGTTGCTCTCCGGGCGTCCGGCGCCGCGATAGGCCGACACCTGCGTAGTGTTGGTGAACACGCATTTCGATGAGACTTCGAGCAAAGGCGTGCGGTACACGCCGATGATATTCTTGACGATATTGAGCGTGCCGGGCAGCGGCGCGACCGGCGACAGAAATCCGCCCATGTTGGCGAAAGCGTTGACGCGGATTGCAAGAAAGTTTCCGTCCTTGTCGAGCGCGAGTTCGGCCATCACCTCGTGGTCGCGGCCATGCGAATCCGAGACGAACGAGCCGGAACGGTCGTCGGTCCATTTTACCGGGCGGCCGAGCAGCTTGGCCGCGTGCAGCATGCAGACATACTCGGAATAGACCGGCGCCTTCATGCCGAAAGAGCCGCCGACATTGCCGGTGAGCACGTGGATCTTTTCCGGCTTTACCCCGAGGATGTCGGCCAGCTGGTTCTTCATGCCGAACACGCCCTGGCTCTGCGCATGCAGCGTAAATCGTTCGCTCGCGGCATCGTATTCGGCAACCGCCGCGCGCGGCTCCATCGCGGCCACAACCAGACGGGTGTTTCGAAGCGACAGCTTCGTCACGTGCGCGGCGCTCTCGAAAGCGGCTGCGACTTTCGCGCTCTCGCCATAATGGTAATCGAGCGCGACATTGTCCGGCACGTCGTCGAAGAGCTGCGGCGCGCCAGGTTGCGCCGCTTCGCTTGCCAGCGTCACCGCCGGCAGCGGTTCGATATCGAGCGCGACCGCTTCGGCGGCATCGCGCGCCTGCGCGGGCGTCTCCGCGATAACGCAGGCGACCGGATCGCCGACGAAGCGAACCTTGCCATGCGCGAGCGCGAAGCGCGCTGGCTTCTTCATCTCCGAGCCGTCGCGGTTCTTGAACGGCACGATGCATTTGAAGGTGCCGTAGTCGGCAAGATCCTGTGCTGTATACACGCCGAGTACGCCCGGCATGGCGGCAGCTTCGCTGGTATCGATTCCGTTGATGGTCCCGTGCGCGTAGGGAGAGCGCACGATGGCGGCATAAACCTGGCCGGGCAGGGCGATGTCGTCGGTGTAATGGCCCTTGCCCTGGACCAGAGTGGGGTCTTCCGTCCGAAGCACTGGCTGGCCGACGCCGAACTTGGCGAGCGCCCAGTCTTCGTTCTTTTCGCGGGGATTTAGAGCCTTTTCGCGGATGTTCATGCGGCCTGACGGGTCGGGGGGAGGAAATCGGTGTGCTCGAGATAGCGGCGCCGGGCATTTACCACAAGAACAGGCAACGGCATGCCAGTTTCCCATTAGTTGCAACGCGCGATGGGCCTCTCTAGACTTTGCCCGATCTTTGGACACAGGGCCGCGGGATTGGCACAACGCCCGAAGCGGCAGGATAAGTTTGATGAAAGACGAGGCTCGGGTGACCGGCCTCGATCCCGCGCGTGACCGTGCGCCGGTCGATCGTGCGCAACGGTACGGCCAGCAGGCGGGTCGAGGGTCGCCGCAAGATCACGCGCGTTTTGGCCACGCGCGACACGATATGCGTGCCGATGCCTCCGCGGCCGGCGCCGATCTCTATGGTCCGACATATGCGGCGCTCGACTTGGGGACCAACAATTGCCGGTTGCTGGTGGCGCGCGCGACCCATGAGGGGTTCCGCGTTGTCGATGCCTTTTCGCGCATCATCCGGCTGGGCGAGGGGATCACGTCGTCGGGACGGCTCGGCGAGCCCGCCATCGGACGCGCGGTCGAGGTTCTGCGCATCTGCCGGGACAAGATGCGCAATCGCGGGGTCACCCGGGCGCGTTTGATCGCAACCGAAGCCTGCCGGCTAGCTACCAACGGCAATGACTTTCTGGATCAGGTGCGGCGCGACGTCGGCATCGCGCTCGAAATCGTCGACCGCGAGACTGAAGCCTTGCTGGCCGCGACCGGCTGCACCCCGCTGATCGACCCGCAGGCGCAGGGAGCGATCCTGTTCGATATTGGCGGCGGCTCCTCGGAAATCGCTCATCTTGGTCGTTCGCGGCCGTGCCGGCGCGGGCCGCCGGAACCGGAAATGCGCGGCTGGGTTTCGCTGCCGGTGGGGGTCGTCACGCTCGCCGAACGGCACGGCGGCATCGAGGTGACGCGCGAGATTTTCGAGGACATGGTCGCCGAGGTCAGCGATCTGATGTCGGAATTCGCGCGCGAACATGCAACGACGGATTCTTCCGCGATGCATCTGCTGGGCACGTCGGGCACGGTGACAACCATCGCTGGCGTGCATTTGGGCCTCAAGCGCTATGACCGCCGCAGAGTTGACGGATGCTGGATGCTGGACGGGGAAGTGACCGAAGTAATGGAGCGGTTGCTTTCAATGTCCTACGACCAGCGCGTCGACAATGCGTGTATCGGCGCAGAGCGTGCCGACCTCGTGCTTGCCGGCTGCGCGATCCTGGAAGCGATCCGGCGCGCCTTCCCGAGCGCGCGACTGCGCGTCGCCGATCGCGGTTTGCGGGAAGGCATGTTGGTGCAGATGATGCGCGCCGATGGTGTCTGGCGCGAACACGGCGCCCATCCGTGAAGAAGACCGGTGGCGAACGCGAACTGAAGACACGGGTGAAGAGCGGCAAGTCTCGCACTCTTTCTTCCAAGCTCTGGCTCGAACGGCAACTCAACGATCCTTATGTCGCGCGCGCCAAGCGCGAAGGCTATCGCTCCCGCGCGGTCTACAAGCTTTCCGAAATCGACGACAAATATCGGTTTCTGAAAATGGGGGGGCGTGTCGTCGATCTCGGTGCCGCGCCCGGCGGCTGGAGCCAGATCGCGGCGAAGCGCACGGGCGCGGCCGAAGGCAAGGGGCGTGTGGTTGCGATCGACATCCTCGACATGGACCCCGTGCCCGGCGTCGACTTTCTCAAGCTCGATTTTCTCGATCCGGCGGCACCCGACATCCTGAAGGAAAGGCTTGGCGGCAAGGCCGACGTTGTGTTGTCAGACATGGCGGCCAACGCAACCGGACATCGCAAGACCGATCACTTGAAGATCGTGGCGCTGGTGGAAGCGGCGGCGCAATTCGCGTCCGAAATATTGCAGCCGGGCGGGGCGTTTCTTGCCAAGGTGATTCAGGGCGGCACAGAAGGCGAATTGCTCGCAATGCTCAAGCGCGATTTCACGAGCGTGAAGCATGTGAAGCCGCAGGCAAGCCGCGCCAATTCCGCCGAACTCTATATGCTCGCGACCGGCTTTCGCGGCCGGAAGGATCCCGGCTAGAGCCTTTTCGGCTCTGATTAAATCAGAACCGAGGCACTATGTTTTTGCTTTGACGCGTTTTCTTTATGCGAACCGGTATCCGCTTCGCTCGAAAACGCTCTGGCTCATTTCTTTGCGAGGCATTGCTCGAGCGCGTAATTGGCGCTGCAACGCTTCAGGGCCAGATCGGGCGCTGAGCCTTTTTGCACTTCGTCGAGTTCGCATTCCTTCATCGTCACCGACGTTTGCAGGTAGCGCACCCGGCACATTTCCTGCCGGTCCCTGGCGCGAAGCCCCTTGCGGACCATGGTCTGATATTGTTTGCGATAGGTCGGGTTCTTGCGGCCGATCACGGCGAGCGCCCGAGCGAATTCGTCGTCGGGCGTAAACGCCGCGGCATAGACGCCGAGCCGGACCAGGGCCTCGAAAGTCTTGGCGCCTTGTTTCGGTGGCGGCAGGTCGTTGCCGAAAGCCACGACAAGCCGCAGCGCTTCCCGGCTTTCCACCTCGGCTTGCACGAGTTGCTTCTGGTCAGCCTGATTGAATTTCTTCAGCTCGTTCTGCAGCTTCGTTGCTTGCTCGCAGACCGGACAGCTCTGCGCGAAGGCCGTGTTTGCCGTCAGAAACAGGAAGAGCAGGGCGGTCCGCATCGAATTCGTCCCTTGCACTGGCGCAATGCCGATCTAGGCGAATAATCCTAGCTTCAGGCCATTATAGGCCGGTTTCGCTGAGAGTTTTGGTTCAGCTACCGCCCGCCGGGCTGATTTATCACCATTTTTGCACACGATTTGGCGGCTTTTTCTTCGCACATGCCTGCAAATCTCATATTGCGGACTCTTGCGCAAAGGGCGCACTGAGAGGGCAATTTCCCATGGCGGCAAAACAGAAGAGCAAGGCGGCGGCAGCAAAGCCCGCCCCGATGAAGTCGGCGGCGCCGAAGGCAGCCACCCCGAACAAGGTCTCGCTAAAGCAACTGGCGGCGGTTCTCGCCGAAGAGCACCAGATGACCAAGAAGGCCGGCGAGGCGATGTTGAACGACCTTGTCGCGCTGATCACCAAGCACCTGAAGAAGGGCGAGCGCATCCGCATCGCGGGTCTCGGCATCCTCCAGGTGCGCAAGCGCGCCGCCCGCATGGGCCGCAATCCTGCAACCGGCGAGGCGATCAAGATCAAGGCGAGCAAGAAGGTCGCGTTCCGCGCCGCCAAGGAATTGAAGGAAGCTGTCTAAGATTTCTTACTGATCGTCATGTGCGCGCATGGCCGTGGAAGACGGCGTCGTTGACGCCTTATGATCCGGGCGTCCATCAGAACGGTGAATCAACTCTTTTTTGATGGATTGCCGGGCATACGCGAGCGGAAGCGACTCCGTCCTTTAGACGGTTGTGGTAGGCAATGACGATTTCGGTGATGGCCTCGCCTGCCTCGGCGAGGCCATCATCCCATCCTCTGATCGGATGTCTCGCCGGCCGCGATCGGCTCCGCCTTGGTCGCGGCCGCAGGTGTATGTCCTGACATTTCCGCACCGGCATCGGCGGGCAACGCCCAGAACAAGAAGGCCGACGAACCCGAAATCACCGCGACTACCAGAAAAGCGGCGGTGAAATCGCTTGCACTGATTGTTGTCGATCCGTGCCAGCGCAGCGACCATTCCACCATCAATGCGCCGACCGCGACCCCGGTCGAGATCGACAATTGCTGTCCTACCGAGGCCAGCGCCGTCGCACGGCTCATGCGGGGCGGGTCAATATCGGCATAGGCGATGGCGTTGATCGCTGTGAATTCCAGCGCGCGGAAGAAGCCGCCAACCAGAAGGATCGCAATCAGGATCGCCACCGGCATGCCGGGCGTGAAGATCGCGCAGGCCGCGATGAAGGCCGAGCTGACGAAGGCGTTCACCAGCAGCACGTTCCGGAAGCCGAAGCGCGAGATCGTCCGCGAGGCCACCGTCTTCATGCCGATGGCGCCGACTGCGCCGGCAAAGGTCACAAGCCCGGACTGGAACGGCGTCATGCCGAATCCGGCCTGCAGCATCAGCGGCAGCAGGAACGGCAAAGCGCCGATGCCAAGCCGAAACAGATAGCCGCCGACCAGGCTGGCGCGAAACGTCGGTACCCGGAGCAGCGAGAAATCGAGGATCGGCGCCGGCACGCGCTTGGCGTGGAAAAGATAGGCCGTCATCGCGACCGCGCCGCCGACGATCAGCGCTGCGATCACCGGCCACGGCAATATGTCGAGCCCCGCGACTGACAAGCCGAAGGCAAGGCCGGCGACGCCCAATCCCGCCAGCACCATGCCGACGCCATCGAACGGCTCCTGATGCTCGGCCGGAACCGGATCGATATAGAGAGTAACCAGTACGATGCCGATCAGGCCGATCGGGAGGTTGATCAGGAAGATCCAGTGCCACGACGCATAGGTCGTGATGAAGCCGCCGACCGGCGGACCGACCACCGGGCCGACCAGCGCCGGGATCGTGACCCACGCCATCGCATTGACGAGGTCGCGCTTCTCGATGGTGCGCACCAGGACAAGGCGCCCGACCGGTGTCATCATGGCCCCGCCGATGCCCTGCACGATACGCGCGACCACGAAGCCTTCGAGCGAACTTGCGAGCGCACAGCCGACCGAACCCACCATGAACACAAAGATGGCGGCGCGGAATACGCTGCGGGCGCCGAAACGGTCCGCAGTCCAGCCGCTCGCCGGGATGAATACTGCGAGCGAGAGCAGGTACGAGGTGACAGCGAGTTTCAGTGCCAGAGGACTTGTGCCGATGTCGGCCGCAATCGCCGGCAGCGAGGTCGCGATCACGGTCGAATCGAGATTCTCCATGAACAGGGCGCACGCCACAATCAGCGGCACGAGTCGGTTGTGATGCATGGAAACTCTGTCAGCGGGGCGGGCGGGCCGTTCTAGCATTTCAACGCAGCAGCGGATGCCGGCATCTTGCGGTGGGGTCTGCCATTCCTACATGGAATGGCCGAAGGCTGCCGAGTTCCGGCTACGAGCATGATGCCGAAAAGTGCGAAGCGGTTTTCGGACGACACCATGCTCTAAGTGATTAGAATCGATCACGTTTATGATTTTGGATCGGCTCGATCCAAAATCATCGTGATCGGGGAGGCTTGGAATGATCTACGTTCTCGCGTTTTTCCTGCCGCCGCTGGCGCTGCTGCTCAACGGGCAGATTTTCGCGACCATCTTGAACGCGATGCTGTTCGTCCTGTTCCTGGTGCTGGGACTGTTGTTCCTGTCGCCTTGGCTGTGGCTGATCGCGCCGCTGCACGCGATCGTGGCGATCGCGCTTCGGCGCGAGGACCGCAAGCACCGTGAGCTGGTAGCGGCGATCGAGAAGCACGGGCCTCCGGCAGGCTGGCGGCCGTAATCGATTTCGTCGTTCCGGGGTGCCTGTCCCGGAATGGCTATCAACGCGGAGGCGTACCGGTCCGTGCATCGACGATGCAGCAGGCCGAGGTCCATCCGGAAAATTCGCGCCACTTCACCTCGCACCAATTGTGTCCGCTCCTGCTGTCTTTCGGCGGCTGGCAGCGGCCGACGGTCAGGCCGGTGGCGCCGGCAGGCATCGATATCACCAGCGGGAAGTTGGTGCCGGGACCGCTTCGCATATTGTGGATGCCCTGCGAAACATTGCCGAGCACGCGATAGGTCGTGGGTGGCAAGGCCGCGACCGGCGGCGATGTTATAGCCGCGGGCGGGGCATTGACGGCGGGCGGCGGAATCACAGCAGCGGGCGGGACGGGTCTCGGTGGTGGCGCTGCGCCATCGGCCCGCGCCAGAAAAATCCGGCCCGGGATCTGATCGTAATAAGCGGGTAACTGCTCGTGGCCGACCGACTGCGCGAGTTTCGGCACCTCGACCTGCAATTCCTTGGCGACGTCGATCAGATCGAGATCGGGCCGCTTCACGAGATCGATGAACAGGCGGGTGAAAATCGAATTTGGATGCCGGTCATCGGGTCCAAGGCGGTCAAGCGCCTCCTGACCGGCGCCGGCCGAGAACATCACGAACATGCCGCGCCTGGTGTCCATGCGCGACAATCCGCGCGACTGGCCGATGGAGCGTCCGGCGCCGGCCTTGAACGGATTGTTGCGGCAGGCATCGAGCACCATCACGGTCGTAGCTGCTCCGCGTACCTGCATGCGCTCGGAAATGTCGTCGGCGAGGAAGCCCTCGGTGCGCAGGAGATTGCGCTGTGCTTCGGTGACGCTCGGGATGTCGGTCGGCAGCAGCAGATTGCCGCCATCGAGCGCAACGCCGTGGCCGGCGAAATAGAACAGCACCGTGTCGCCGGGCGAGACGCGGGTTTCCAGATCGACCAGCGCGCGCGACATCCGCGAACGATTGGCGTCGAGAAGGGTGATGACGTCGAAGCCGAGGCCCGTCAGCGTGGCCGAGATTGCGCGCGCATCGCCCGCTGCCTTTTCGAGCTTCGGCACTTCGGTATAGTCGTTGTTGCCGATGACCAGCGCTACGCGCTTTGCGGCCAGCGCGGGTGAGGCCGCGCAGGCGCACAACACAGCGGCGGTGATCAGCGATTTCAAACCCACAATCAGGCTCCGGTTCTGATCATCCGTTTAGAGTGCCTCGTCCAAAGCTGCTTCACAATGCCGTGGCTGCCGTGGTTGTCGGGCTGCGGCGAGCCCCTGCGGATCTGAAATTTGGGCGGGAGAGCGTGCCGATCCTCGTCGCTAAAGCTTTCCGGATAACGGCCAGCATGCTATCCGCCCTTGCCAATCGTGGATCGGCACGCCTTGCGGGTGCCCGAATCCGTCGCTAGGTATGGCAATGGCAAACCCCACTTCACACAATATGAACGGCGCCCCTCGTGAGGCGCTGACCTTTGACGACGTGCTGCTGCAGCCTGGCTTGTCCGGTGTGCTCCCGTCCGAGGTCGATATCCGCACCCGCATCACGCGGGGGATCGGTCTCAATATCCCGATCATCGCGTCTGCCATGGATACGGTCACCGAAGCGCGCATGGCCATCGCCATGGCCCAGGCCGGCGGCATCGGTGTGATCCACCGCAACATGGAGCCGGACGAGCAGGCCGCGCAGGTGCGCCAGGTCAAGAAGTTCGAATCCGGCATGGTGGTGAACCCGCTCACCATTGCGCCGGGTGCCACGCTTGCCGACGCCTTCACGTTGATGAAGGAGAACGGGATCTCCGGCATCCCAGTGGTGGAGGGGGCGAGCAACGGAAAAGCCGGCAAGCTGGTCGGTATCCTCACCAATCGCGACGTGCGTTTTGCTACCGACCCGAGCCAGAAGGTGTCGGACCTGATGACCAAGGACCGGCTCATCACCGTCCGCGAGGGGGTCGAGCAGGACGAGGCCAAGCGGCTCCTGCATCAATACCGGATCGAAAAACTGCTGGTCGTGGATGCCGATTATCGCTGCGTCGGGCTGATTACGGTGAAGGACATTGAAAAGGCGGTTGCCAATCCGAATGCCTGCAAGGACGAGCAGGGGCGGCTGCGCGTTGCTGCCGCGACCACGGTCGGTGACAAGGGCTTCGACCGCACCGAGCGGCTGATAGCGGCGGGCGTCGACCTTGTGGTCGTCGACACCGCGCATGGCCATTCACAATACGTGCTGGACGCCGTCAACCGCATCAAGCGGCAATCCAACAAGGTGCAGGTCGTGGCTGGCAATGTCGCGACCTCAGACGGCGCCAAGGCGCTGATCAATTCCGGCGCCAACTCGATCAAGGTCGGCATCGGGCCAGGCTCGATCTGCACGACCCGCATTGTTGCTGGCGTCGGAGTGCCGCAGCTCACCGCGATCATGGATGCGGTGGAAGCAGCGAAGAAGACCGGCACGCCCGTGATTGCGGACGGCGGCATCAAATATTCCGGTGATCTGGCGAAAGCGATTGCGGCCGGCGCCGATTGCGCAATGGTCGGCTCGCTGCTCGCGGGCACCGACGAGGCGCCGGGCGAGGTGTTCCTGTATCAGGGCCGCTCCTACAAGACCTATCGCGGCATGGGCTCGGTCGGCGCGATGGCTCGGGGCTCAGCCGATCGCTATTTCCAGCAGGACATCAAGGACGCGCTCAAGCTCGTGCCTGAAGGTGTCGAAGGCCAGGTGCCCTACAAGGGCGGAACCTCGACCGTGCTGCATCAGCTCGCCGGCGGCCTACGCGCCGCGATGGGCTATGTCGGTGCTGAAAATATCGAGGACTTCCACAAGAAGGCGACCTTCGTGAAGATCACGAGCGCGGGCTTGCGCGAAAGCCATGTGCACGATGTGACCATCACCCGCGAAAGTCCGAATTATCCGGGAAGGGTGTAACCGCCACCCCGGCTCTATCCCGCGTTGCGCGCGGTCGCACTTCGCGAAAGAGGAAGCGGCAGGCGGTCGCGACATATTCGGAGTCGAGAATGCCAGTTCTTGCGGATCGCAAGTAATTCTGTCAGGTTTCGAGCGGTTCGGTGTCGTGTCGTGGACCTTTCGGAAGTACAGCATGAAGCGGGTTGTGTTTGTGGCCGCTTGTCTGATGCTGACAGGCGGGCCGGTTGCGATCGCCGAGGAATTCCCGGCGCGAAACCTCACGATGATCGTTCCCTATCCGCCCGGCGGGGTGGCGGATATGGTGGCGCGCGAGGTCGCAGACCGGCTGGCCAAGAAATATTCACGCTCTGTCGTCGTCGATAATAGAGCGGGCGCCAGCGGCAATATCGGCACTGAGTTTGTCGCGCGCGCAAAGCCGGACGGCTACACGTTGGTCTTGACGACAAATGCGCCACTCGTGCTGAACAAATATTTTATCAGCATGCCGTTCGATCCTTTCAAGGATCTGCAGCCGATCGCT
Organism: uncultured Pseudomonadota bacterium; assembly: GCA_963707705.1. Lineage (GTDB taxonomy): Bacteria > Pseudomonadota > Alphaproteobacteria > Rhizobiales > Xanthobacteraceae > Pseudorhodoplanes. The sequence continues at coordinate 301,796 of CAVPRD010000005.1, forward strand.
ATCGCTTCGGAAGGCCCGACGGCTCTTGTCGTGGCGGCGAACCTGCCCGTCAAAACGCTTCCGGAGTTTCTTGCCTATGCCAAGGCCAATCCCGGCAAGTTGAGCTATGCCAGCTCGGGAGTTGGATCGCCGCATCATTTCGACGGCGAGTATCTCAAGGATCTGACCGGGATCGATATGGCCCATGTCCCGTATCGAGGGGCGACGCCTGCGGTCAACGATCTGATCGCCGGTCAGGTGCCTGTCGGTTTCATCACTTACGGAACCATTCTTCCTTTCGTCAACGAAGGCAAAGCCAAGGTGCTGGGCCTGGTCGGCGATACGCGATCTTCGCTGGCGCCCGATGTGCCGTTGATTCGTGATCATGTGCCGGGCTTTGTGTCGGCACCGAATGGCTGGCATGCCATTCTCGCTCCAGCCGGGACGCCGCCGGATATCGTCGCCAAGCTCAACAAGGATATTAATGAGGCGCTGAGCGATCCCGAGATGAAGAAGCGTATCGCGGAGATTCATTATTATGAGACGGTCGGCGGCACGCCTCAGGATCTCGTGGACAAGATGAGGAAAGAGACGGAGATCTCGGATCGTCTTGCCGAGAAGATGGGAATAAAGAAATAAATGGCGTGCTTGCGCGGGGTCCGGGCGGCGCTCAGTAACTCGCCGCGCTCTCAGAAGAGGACGCCGGCTGCGGATAATGCAAATTCGTGAATTCGAAGGCGTCCACGCGGTCCAACATGGAACGCTCGCAGAGGCCAGGCTTACAATCGGACATCTCGCCAGTGGCGCGCCGATCGCAATTCCCCTGATCATCGCGAGAGGCCGGAAAGACGGTCCGTGCCTCTGGATCAATGGACAAATCCATGGCGATGAACTGAATTGCGTCTTTGCGGCGATCGATTTTGTACGCGGGCTGCCCCTGGCCGAACTCTCGGGCACCGTAATCGTCAGCAGCACCGCGAATCCGCTCGCGATGGATGTGCGGCAGAGGCGCACGCCTTTTGACGGGGCCGATATGGACCAGAGCTTTCCCGGCCACCGCAGCGGCAATACGACTGAACGCATGGCGAGCCGTCTGTTGGAGGAGCTGCATCGGTACGCCGATTGTCTCGTCAGCCTGCATACGACCATGTCGGCCTACGACGCCGTCGTTTTCGCCGCCTACAAGACGCCGCCTGCGGGCAGCGGCGTATCCGAGCCCTTGATGCTGAAATGCATGGGCCAATTCGGCCCGCGCTTTGTCTTGGTCATGCCGGACGCGGCCCGCGCGGCCGACACGACGGGACACACGCACGGCTCGATCGACTATCAGATCCTTGCCGCCGGAAAGCCCGCGTTCATGATCGAGCTTGGCGGCGGCGGGCGTTGCGACAACGATCATGTGCGGCAAGGTGTCGAAGGTCTGTATGGGACCGCGGCGTTGCTTGGCCTCATCGACCGGCCGGTCACGGTGCAGGGCAGGCTGATGCTGGTCAGGGATTTCCGGTCGGTTACGACCAGGTGTAGCGGCTTGTTCCGCGCCTCGGTTCAGCCCGGCGCCGAACTGAAGGCCGGCGAGGTTTACGGCCGCATCATCGATCTCTACGGCCGGGTGGTGGAGGAGGCGCGGTTCGACCGGCCGACGGGACTCGTCGCGCTTCGGCGCGATCCCGTGATCCATTTCGGCGAGCGGCTATGCATTGCGGCCGTCGATTACGGGAGCATCAGTTTCTAGAGCATGATGCCGAAAAGTGCGAAGCGGTTTTCGGACGACATCATGCTCCAAACTATTAGAATCGATCACGTTCATGATTTTGGATCGATTCGATCCAAAATCATCGTGATCTAGGACGCGCGCCGAGAGACGTGCCGCAATACGCCTCCGTGGTTCAGCGGACCGCCGGCTTCACCACCAACCTTCAGGATTGTCGATCGGCTGGCCGTTGATGGCACGGACCAAACCGCGCACGCAGCGGAAGATCGTCCAGATCGCCAGCGCTATCAGAAGCGGGATGCCTACGAGCACGAAGACGAGAACGCCGCTGATGATGCCGCCGATCAAGGCGATCCAGAAGGTGCGGATCGCCGACGTCATGTGCAACTCGTACGGTGTGCCCGCGAATTGCGGGCGCTTCATATAAGCGATGATCAGCCCCGCTATGACCGTGATCACAGTGATATGGGCGCCGAGATAGAGCACCCAGACTGCGACGGTCCAGTTCCTCGCTTCGGATTGCTCGACAGGTGCTTCGGACGACATAATGCCCCCTCTGACGCGGTAATGTGAGCGCGTTCACCTGAAAATACCGGTCGACCGACACGCTGTCTATCGCGGTGGTCGTCTTTCCTGTATCAGCACCGCATCACCGGCCCGGGGTTCATGGAAACAGCTCAACGCTTCGTTCTGGCTTCGCGCCCCGTAGGCGAGCCGAAATCCTCGGACCTGCGGCTGGAGGAATTCCCGGTGCCGTCACCCGGTGAGGGCGAGGTCCTGCTGCGCACGCTCTATCTCTCGCTCGATCCCTATATGCGCGGGCGCATGAGCGATGCACCGTCCTACGCAGCGCCGGTTGCGATCGGCGGTGTGATGGAGGGTGGCGCAGTCGCCGAAGTCGTGGCGTCGAACAATTTGAAATTCGCCAGCGGTGACATCGTGCTCGGCCGCACCGGATGGCAGACCCATTCGCTGTCGGACGGTGGAAATCTCCGAAAGGTCGATCCAGCTTTGGCGCCGATTTCGACCGCGCTTGGCGTACTCGGCATGCCGGGCATGACGGCTTATGCGGGTCTGCTGGAAGTCGGCAAGCCAAAGGCGGGCGAGACGCTGGTGGTGGCCGCCGCATCCGGCGCGGTCGGATCGGTTGTTGGGCAGATCGCTAAAATTAAAGGTCTGCGCGCGGTCGGCATCGCCGGCGGTCCCGATAAGTGCCGCTATGTGACGGACCAGCTTGGCTTTGACGAATGCCTCGACCATCGCGCGCCCGATCTGCCGGCGCGCCTCGCCACCGCCTGTCCGAACGGCATCGATATCTATTTCGAGAATGTTGCGGGGCCGGTACTGGAGGCGGTGCTGCCGCTGCTCAATGTGTTCGCCCGCATTCCGATCTGCGGCACGATCTCCAGTTACAACGACACGGCGCCGCCGCCCGGACCGAACCGTCTGCCGGCAGTCTGGCGGATGATTCTGACCAAGCGGCTCACGGTGCGCGGCCTGCTGGTGACCGATTTCGCCGCGATGCACGATGATTTCCTGCGCGACGTCTCGGCATGGATGCGCGAGGGTCGGATCCGGTATCGCGAGGATATCGTAGACGGCTTCGAAAACGCGCCACGCGCGCTGATCGGCCTTTTGCGCGGTGAGAATTTCGGCAAACTTCTGGTGCGCGTCGCCGAACAAAGTCATTAGAGGAGTTTGCAATGTCGGTGCAGATGATCTTGTTGCCGCTGTTCGTGCAGGTTCTCCTGACGATCACGCTCGGCCTGATGATGGCGGTGCGGCGCCGCAAGGCGCTGATGTCACGCGAGACGCGCTGGCAGGATATCGCGCTTCGCGAGCCGGGTTGGCCGAAAGACGCGATCGCCGTCGGCAATGCCTGGCTGAATCAGTTCGAAGTGCCGGTGCTGTTCTATGTGCTCACCATTCTGGCGCTGATCACCAAGCAGGCCGACACGCTGTTCGTCATGATGGCCTGGATCTTCGTGCTGATGCGTGTGCTGCAAGCTGGCGTCTTCGTGACTTCCAACCACGTACCGACGCGCGGCGCCTTTTTCGGCATTGGAGTGATCGTGCTGTCGCTCATGTGGATCATCTACATCGTTCGCATTCTGACTCTGCCATGGCTCTAGTTCGCAAAGCATGATCCCCGCCGCGCGTATATCCGCCGCCATCGAGGTCTTGTCCGATATTGATGCGCGGCGGCGTCCGGCGTCCGATGCGTTGAAAGACTGGAGTCTGTCACACCGGTTCGCAGGTTCGAGCGACCGTGCTGCGATTGCCGGCCTGGTCTATGACTCGCTCCGGCGCAAAGCATCGAGCACCTATGTGATGGGGGATGTGAGCGCGCGCGCCAACATGCTCGGCATGCTACGGCTGGAGCGTGGGCTGGATACGGATGCAATTTTAAAGCTGTTCGACGGATCGCGCTTTGCGCCGCAGCCATTGAACGATGCGGAACAAGAGCGCCTTGGCGCTGCAAGTCTGGAGGATGCCCCGCCCCATATCGCGGGCGATTATCCGGAATGGCTCGATCCGTCCTTCGCCGCCATTTTCGGCGAGGCCCGGGCGGAGGAAGGCGCAGCGCTTGCCGCACGCGCGCCGCTCGATCTCAGAGTTAACTTGTTGAATTCGGATCGGGATGAGGTGTCGGCCGAACTCGCCGAGTTCAATCCGGAGCCGACCGGCTGGTCGCCCTGGGGACTGCGCATTCGCGTTGCGCCCGGCTCCAAAAGCCCGGCCATCCAGTCGGAGCCCGACTTCATCAAGGGACATATTGAAATCCAGGACGAGGGTTCGCAGCTTGCGGCCTTGCTCTCGGGTGCTGCGCCCGGCGAGCAGGTTGTCGATCTCTGCGCAGGCGCCGGCGGCAAGACTTTGGCGCTTGCGGCCATGATGCAGAACAAGGGCCAGATCTACGCGACCGATACCGACAAGCGCAGGCTTGCTCCGATCCATGCGCGGCTCGAACGCGCCGGTGCGAGAGACGTGCAGGTTCGCACCCCGCGCGGTGCGATTGAGGTCCTCGACGACCTCAAGGGCAGCATCGACCTTGTGCTGATCGACGCGCCCTGTACCGGCACGGGGTCCTGGCGCCGCAATCCAGACGCCAAATGGCGGCTGCGACCTGGCGCGCTTGACCAGCGCCGCAAGGACCAGGTTGCTGCGCTCGACCGTGCGGTGCCGCTGGTCAAATCCGGCGGGCGCATCGCCTATGTCACCTGTTCGGTGCTGGAGCAGGAGAACGGCGCACAAATCAGCGATTTCCTCGCCCGCCACGGCGAGTTTTCCGTGGAAAAGCCGGAAGTCGTAGCGCAAGGGCTGGGCGAGCGCGGCTATCTATTCCGCAAGGCGGCGCTGCTGACGGAAACCGGGCTTTTGATGACCCCCCGCCGCACCGGCACCGACGGATTTTTCGTGGGCCTTTTACGGCGAAACGGATGACCTCATCTTCGGCTCGACAGGCTCCGAATCGGCCACTAGAACCCGCTATGGCGAACACCCCCCACCACGACAAACTCCTCATCATCGATTTCGGCTCGCAGGTCACGCAGCTCATCGCGCGACGCGTGCGCGAGGAGGGCGTCTATTCCGAGATCGTCCCGTTCCAGAAAGCCGACGAGGCCTTCAAGGCGATGAAGCCGAAGGCCGTAATTCTGTCCGGCGGTCCGGCCTCCGTCCACGAAAAAGGGGCGCCGCTCGCGCCGCCCGCGATCTACGAAGCTGGCGTGCCGGTGCTCGGCATCTGCTACGGCGAACAGGCAATGGCGCAGCAGCTCGGCGGCAAGGTCGAGGGCGGACATCACCGCGAATTCGGCCGCGCCGAGGTGAAGGTCACCGAGGACACGCCACTATTCGAGGGCGTGTGGGAAAAGGGCCAGAGCTATCCGGTCTGGATGAGCCACGGCGACCGCGTCACCGTGCCGCCAGAAGGCTTTCGCGTGGTCGCGACTTCGCCGAATGCGCCGATCGCCGTCATCGCCGACGACAAACGGAAATTCTACGCCACCCAATTTCATCTCGAAGTGGTGCACACGCCGCATGGCGCGGCGATCCTGCGCAATTTCGTGCGCAAGATCGCGGGCTTCAAAGGCGACTGGAGCATGCGCGCCTTCAAGGACGAGGCGATCGCCAAAATCCGCGCGCAGGTCGGCAAGGGCAAGGTGATATGCGGCCTGTCCGGCGGCGTTGATTCCGCCGTCGCCGCCGTGCTGATCCATGAAGCGATCGGCGATCAACTCACCTGCGTATTCGTCGATCATGGTTTGCTGCGGCTCGGCGAGGCCGAGAAGGTGGTGGCGCTGTTCCGCGGCTCCTACAACATCCCGCTGATCCATGTCGAAGCCGAGGACCTGTTCCTGAAGGAACTGGCGGGCGTCGACGATCCGGAAGCCAAGCGCAAGATCATCGGCAGGCTGTTCATCGACGTGTTCGACGTGGAGGCGAAGAAGCTTGGCGGCGCCGACTTTCTCGCGCAGGGCACGCTCTATCCGGATGTGATCGAGAGCGTGTCCTTCACCGGCGGGCCTTCGGTCACCATCAAGTCGCATCACAATGTCGGGGGCCTGCCCGAACGCATGCATATGAAGCTCGTCGAGCCACTGCGCGAATTGTTCAAGGACGAGGTGCGCGCGCTCGGTCGCGAGCTTGGGCTGCCGGAGGTGTTCGTTGGGCGTCATCCGTTTCCGGGGCCGGGGCTTGCGATCCGCTGTCCGGGTCCGGTCACCAAGCCGCAGCTCGATATTCTCCGGCTCGCCGACGAAATCTACATCGAGGAAATCCGCCGTCATGGGCTCTACGATGACATCTGGCAGGCGTTCGCTGTGATCCTGCCGGTAAAGACGGTCGGCGTGATGGGTGACGGGCGCACTTATGATTTCGTGGTCGGACTTCGCGCGGTGACATCGACCGACGGCATGACCGCGGATTTCTATCCCTTCGACATGAAGTTTCTTGGCCATGTGGCGACCCGCATCATCAATGAGGTCAAGGGTGTCAACCGCGTGGTGTATGATGTGACGTCGAAGCCCCCCGGGACGATCGAGTGGGAGTGAGGGTGGCTTAAATCATCCGCGCGCGCGGAGCGCAGTCCTTTGAATTTTGCCACTTTCCGTCTTGGGGAGTTCCGAGACAAATTCTATCGCGCGTGGATATTTGTAGGGTGCAATGGATTTCTTCACAAAATCCTGGAGTGTGCGAGCGAGTTCATCATTCGCTTCGCCATGATTGCGAAGGACGATGAAAGCCTTGGCGATCTGACCTCGACCGGAATCGGGGACGCCTGCTACCGCACATTCCGCGACGGAAGGGTGTTCGAGCAGAACCTCCTCGATCTCTGCGCCAGATATGTTGTAGCCGGAACTTACGATCATGTCGTCAATGCGCGAATGATACCAGAAGAAGCCGTCTTCGTCGGAATGAAAGGCGTCGCCGGTGAGGTTCCAGCCCTGAACCACATACGCCTTCTGCCGCTCCAGGTCGTTCAGATAGCGGCACCCGATAGGACCGCGAACCGCAAGCTTGCCAATAGTGCCCGGCGAAACCGGTTTCATGTCGTCGTCAACCACAGCCACCGTATAACCTGGAAGCGCCTGCCCGGTGGCGCCGGGCCGGATGTCGTCGCGTGGAATTCCAATGAAGGCGTGCAGCAATTCCGTCGATCCCATAAAATCGAGTATTCGAATGCCGGTCCGGCGAAACCACTCGTCGAATACTGGAATGGGCAGATGTTCTCCGGCCGAACAACAGGTGTGGAGACTGGAAAGATCGAAGCGTGTCGTGTGCGGCGTTAGAGCGCGATACATGGTGGGGCCGGTCAGAAGGGTGGTTACTCCGATATCCTGTATGACCTGAAGAAGCGTGTCAGGGGTGGATTGTTCAAGCAGAACCGTGCAACTGCCGCGCCTCATCGGGAACAGCAGCAAGGACCCAAGCCCATACGTAAAGCCCAGCGGGGCGCTGCAAGTATAAATGTCTTCGACTGTGGATTTTAAAACCTCTCGAGGATACGAATCGCAGATTGCAAGAACATCGCGGTGAAAGTGCAGCGTCGCCTTCGCCGGCCCGGTTGTTCCCGAGGTGAAAGCGATCAATGCCACGTCATCGTGAGACGGGATCACGCTTTTGAACGTCCCGTCGTATTTCTGCATCAGTGAATCGAGGCCATTTGCGTCGGCCGAATTGAAGTAGCGAACCTCCTTCACCGAGGCGCATGAAGAGCGCGCTTGCTCCAACTCATCCGCCAGTCGCTGATCGCAAAGTGCGAACTGAACCTCTGCCTTCTCGCAGATCCGTAAGAGTTCACGAGCGCGCAGCAAGGGCATCGTCGTAACGGCTATTCCTCCGGCCTTGAGCACGCCAAACCAACATGCCGCGAGCATGAGATTGTTGGCGGACCGCAACAGGACCCGATTTCCCGGTACAAGACCCATATCCTGCACCAGGACGGAGGCTATGCGGTTGGCCTGATGCAACAATTCCGCGTAGGTCCAGGTCTTCTGCGGAGACCGCACGCATGGCCGCGAACCCAAACCTTTCGCGACAGCAACATCGAGAAGTTCAACCGCGGCATTTATCTTTTTCGGGTAGCCCAGCCTTGCGAGAGCGTCGAAATCAATACTCGGCCATAGCTCCGCGGGCGGCAGACTGCTGCGTGCAAAATGGTCAAGATAGGAGCTTTCATCCAGCATCGGGGCTCTCAACGGGTCGCGGTCGAGCAATCAGGATATTGCCCGAGCGGCAACGGGCGACGATAAATCCACATCTTTGCAAGTTTGTCCCGTCTCATGTGCTCTGTCACACACCAGCTTATCGAATCCGGAACGCATGCCAATACAGTCGTTCAGAAGCAGCGAAATCTAGATCAGCAGACAAATTCCGGGATCATATCCAAGATAGTTTACAACTAAGATGTTTGCATGTAAGGTCGCTTCGATCAAGCAGGCTACAGCCAGCCGGGACAAAGATATGTGGCGGCCCCCACAGCGAATACAGTTCACTCCCGCTCCAGGACGCATTCCCTCCAAGGAAGAGGCCGGAGCGTCTCTGCTGTTTTCCCCGGTCGATGTAGGTGCGCTCGTTCTTGAACAGCGGACCTGGGTCCCCGCGATGGTGCCCTGGCGCGCGACCGACGACGGATTTGTTACAGACGCGGTCGTGGAGTGGTACGCGCGGTTCGCTCGCGGCCGTCCGGGCGCGATCGTTGTGGAGGCCACAGGAATTCGCGATGTTCCGAGCGGTCCGCTCGTGCGCGCAGGGGATGATCGATTCATTCCGGGATTACGCCGGCTTGCCGACGCGGTGCGCGAAGCCAGCTCTGGCCACACGAAGCTCTTTATTCAGCTGATCGATTTTCTTTCGATCCGTCGTCGTCCCGAGGCAAAGAAGTACTTTGAAAAATTCCTGACAATCACCGACGCACACAGGCAAGTATTCGACGGATCAAGCGACGTTGAAATTCGCACGATGCTCGCCGGCATGGAGCGCGAAGAACTCGGCAAGGTACTAAGCGAGCGCGAAGTTGAGGGTCTGGATTATGGATACCGCGAGCGTGTGACCGATCTGGAACTGCCACACGTTAGGGAGTTGCCGAAAGTGCTTCCCGAATTGTTCGCGGGCGCCGCATTACGGGCAGAGGCGGCTGGCTTCGACGGCGTTGAACTTCATTATGCGCATGCGTACACCATGGCCTCGTTTCTCTCGCGCAAAAACTCCCGCGATGATGGATACGGAGGGTCGCGGGAGAATCGCGTGCGATTGCCGCTTGAAGTGTTCAAGGCGGTTCGCTCCCGTACTAGGCCCACATTCGCAATAGGATGCCGCTTTTTGGCGGATGAGTGCATCGAGGGGGGAAGTGGCGTCGATGAGGCCGTATTTTTCGGTGTTGAGTTCGCAAAGGCCGGCATGGATTTTATTTCCACGTCTCGTGGAGGAAAATTCGACGACGCAAAACAGCCCGGCGTAGGCGCTGTGGCCTATCCCTATACCGGCCCGAGCGGATACGAGTGTATGCCGCAATACATTTCCGATGAGCGCGGGCCGTTTGGCCGTAACGTCAATGCGACTGCCGCTATTCGACAGGCGCTTCGCTTGGCTGATTTAGGCACTCCGATAGTCTGTACGGGCGGCGTTCATAATTTCGAATTCGCTGAACAGCAGCTCAAGGATGGCGTCTGTGACATCGTAGGTTCCGCGCGTCAGACGCTCGCGGACCCGGATTGGTTTCTGAAAACAAAGTTGGGCCTTGGCGGCAGCGTTCGCATTTGCGAATTCACGAACTACTGTGAAGGTCTTGATCAGAAACACAAGACAGTCACCTGCCAGCTCTGGGACAAAGAAGGCCTCAAGGACCCGAGCGTAAGCAAGACATCGGACGGCAAGCGCAGGCTCACAGCGCCCGACTGGCTGCCATCATCATGAAGCGTTGTTGTTGAGCGAGAAGTCACCCATGACGTATGTGGTCACGGAAAGCTGCATCAGGTGCAAGTACACAGACTGCGTGGAAGTGTGTCCGGTCGATTGCTTCTATGAGGGCGAGAATATGCTCGTCATACATCCCGACGAATGTATCGATTGCGGCGTGTGCGAACCCGAGTGCCCGGCCAATGCCATAAAGCCGGATACGGAGGAGGGGCTGGCCGAATGGATACAGCTCAACGCGGAATATTCGAAGATCTGGCCCAATCTGAGCCAAAAGAAAGAGCCGCTGCCTGACGCCAAGGAATGGGACGGCATCGCAGGCAAGCGCGATCATTTTTCGGCTGCGGCCGGCAGCGAGGCCTGACCGGTTCATGCCGAAGGCCGGGCTTTAATCGAGCCATGTCCATGGCTTGAAATTGCTAATAACCACACGTCCAGGAGTTTCTGATGAGCAAAATGCAATTCTTTCGGGCTGACCATATTGGCAGCTTGCTTCGCCCGAAGGAACTGATCGAAGCCCGCCACCAATTCCGCGAGAAGAAGATTTCGGAGGCCGAGCTGAAGGAGATCGAAGACCGATCGATCCGACAGGTGGTCAAGCTTCAAGAAGATATTGGATTGGAAGTTGTCACGGATGGCGAGTTTCGGCGTGGCGCATTTTTCAGCCATTTCGTGAAGACCGTCGATGGCATGACGGTCAAGGAAACTCCATTTACATTTGCAAATGATTCCGGGGACACCGCTACAGCCTACGCGCCATACACAAAGGGCCGCTTGAAGCGTGCAAGAGGCATCACTACCGAAGAATTCAAATTCGTTCAGGGGCTGACGTCGCGTACGGCAAAGGTCACGCTGCCTGCGCCGCCCTATGTAAATTTCCTGGGGGGTCGCGAGCGCGTCGATCAGACCGCGTATCCCGACATCAAAGAATATTTTCGAGATCTTGCTGCGGTGTATCGAGAAGAGTTGGCAGAACTTGGCAAGCTCGGGTGCAAATTCGTCCAACTCGACGAGGTGCCGCTCGCGATGATGGAGGACGAAAGCGTAAACAAGACGATCCGAAGCCTCGGTGAAGATCCCGAGAATCTTATCGATATGTATATCGAGACCATTGGCGCGGCCGTGCGCAACAAGCCAGCAAATCTAATGGTGGGCATGCATCTATGCAGAGGCAATTACAAAGGGCGCTGGCTTGCGTCCGGTGGATATGAGCGGGTTGCAAGCAGGCTTTTCAACATTCCAGGTATCGAAGTATTTCTCATGGAATACGATTCGCCACGTGCCGGCAGTTTCGAGCCGCTAAAGCATTTGCCGAACGGCAAGATGGTCGTGCTTGGGCTCCTGAGCAGCAAGAACGCGAAGCTGGAGGAAAAGAAAGCGATTACGGCTCGTATTGATGAGGCGACCAAGTATACGACGCTCGACCAGCTTGGCATAAGTCCGCAATGCGGGTTCGCGACAAATCTGACGGGCAGCCCGCTGACCGAAGCAGATGAGAGAGCGAAACTTCAGTTGGTCGTCGATATTGCTCGCGACGTATGGAAGCACTGAGGTTTCACAGCGGTCGGCCCCTGGACTTCGATTACAAATGCGCTTTGCCAATGGGCTGTCGTCAACGCCAGCCAAGGGCGGGCGCGACTTGGGTAAGGATCGCCTCGATGACGTGCGCATTGTAGTCGACACCGAGCTGATTGGGCACGGTCAAGAGCAGCGTGTCGGCTTCCGCGATGGCCTCGTCCGCCGCCAGTTGCTTTATCAAAGCATCCGGCTCGGCGGCGTAGCTGCGACCGAAGATCGCCCGCGTCTTTTCATCGATGAAGCCGATAGAGTCCTCGCCCTGGTCGCCGCGGCCGAAATAGGTGCGGTCGAGGTCGTTCACCAGCGCAAAAATGCTGCGGCTGACCGATATACGTGGCTCACGCGGGTGACCTGCTGACTTCCACGCTTCGCGGAAAGTTCGAATCTGGTCGGCCTGCTGCACGTGGAAAGGAAGTCCGCTCTCGTCATTCTTGAGCGTCGAACTCTGCAAGTTCATTCCAAGCTTGGCTGCCCAGACCGCGGTGGCATTGGACGCTGCGCCCCACCAGATGCGCTCGCGCAGACCTTCCGAATGCGGCTCGACCCGCAACAGACCGGGAGGGTTTGGGAACATCGGCCGCGGACTAGGCTTTGCAAACCCTTGGCCGCGCAGGACGTCGAGCAGCACCTCGGCATGGCGCCGGCCCATGTCGGCGTCATCTTGACCTTCGGCAGGCTGGTAGCCGAAGTAGCGCCACCCATCGATGACTTGCTCAGGCGACCCACGGCTGATGCCCAGCTGCAGTCGCCCGCCGGCGATGAGGTCGGCGGCGCCTGCATCCTCGGCCATGTACAGCGGATTCTCGTACCGCATATCTATCACCGCGGTTCCGATCTCGATGCGGCTGGTCTTTGCGCCGGCCGCGGCCAAAAGCGGGAAGGGCGAGGCGAGCTGGCGCGCGAAGTGATGCACGCGGAAATAGGCCCCGTCGGCGCCAAGCTCCTCGGCGGCGACGGCCAGGTCGATGGATTGCAGGAGGGCGTCGGAAGCAGACCGTGTCTGCGATTGGGGCGAGGGCGTCCAGTGCCCGAACGAAAGGAAACCGATTTTCTTCACAAGGTGGCTCGAATCCGCAAGTGCGTCGATTTTGGGTTTCGACGGGATTCTCGATCTCCCCGTCGAACACGCTCGTTATCGCGGATCGTTAGCCTGTTCTCGAGAAAAGTTCGATATCTTTTCTCTAACTCCGGACCTGGTATTGTTGATCGCCGAACAGAATGGAGCGCGCGTCCTCGCTCAGCGGACCTGGAGCCGCTACGCGATCAGCCAAAACGCGAAGACCTTTCTGGACCGCAGGGCGCGCTGAAATCGTATCGTACCAGCGCCGGATATTCGGCAGGGTATCGAAGCTCTGCCCGAGGCGCTGCTCCATCCGCACCCAGGGAAATAGTGCAATATCGGCGATCGTATAATCGTCTCCGGCGATGTATGGCGTTTGCCCGAGGCGCGTCTCGATCAAGCGAAACAGACGCCCGATCTCATTGGTATAACGGTTGATCGCATAGGGGACTTGCTCGACGGCGAATTGCCGGAAGTGAAGCGCTTGTCCGCCCATCGGCCCGACGCCGCTCATTTGCAGCATCAGCCACTGGATGACCTCAAACCGCTTCGCCGTGTCGCTCGGAATCAGGCCGCCCGCCTTTTCGGCGAGGTAAAGCAATATCGCTCCCGATTCAAAGAGCCGAAAGGGGCCGCCATCCGGCCCATCAAGGTCGACGATGGCGGGCACCTTGTTGTTCGGATTTATCGCAAGAAATTCCGGCGTGAATTGCTCGCCCTTGAATATGTTGATCGGCCTTATTTCATAAGGAAGCTCGAGCTCCTCGAGTGCAATGTGGATTTTGTGGCAATTCCCGGTGACCCAGGTGTAAAGCTCGATCATGGATCTCAATCCTCAGGATCTTTGGTTGCCTTGATGGCGGGGGTCGGGCGCAACTCAGACCAACCCGACAACGCTTGAGCGCTGTGGCTATCTTTTACTTGGATGTGCTTGCCGCACCAGCCACTAAGCGCGTTTGCGCCTCGACATATTGTTCTATGGATGTTGTCCATTCCGGATGATCGCTCAGCGTCGCAAGCTCGCCGAGGATTGCCTCTCTGGTTTGACCTAGAGCGTCTACGATCCGTTGCCTCGAACCATGGTCCGGCGCGCACAGAGCCTCGAGGCGGGTCCCGAAAGGGTCCCAGAACGTATACGCAAACGTCCCGGGGACGACCTCAAATGGTTTTTCGACCGGCACATTCGCGGCCTGGAGCCGTTTGTGCAATTCGTAGAATTGATCGCTCCTGCAAGAGAACGCAATTTGCTGCAGGCCGGCTGGCCTGTTTCGGTCTGCCCGGGGAGCGCTGCCCTTGGGAACTTCAAAAAAAGACAGCACGCAGTCGCGGCCAAGTTCGAAGAAATAGTAGCGAATTTCCTCGAAGGGGGGATTTCCCCGGTTCATCGCGCCGGTGCCCCAGCCGGGTGGCAACCTCATCGCGCGAATGATTTTGAAACCGAGCAGCCCGGCGTAAAACTCGGTTACTGCCTTTAGGTCGTCTGTCACCAGTGCGACGTGGTGAAAGCCGTTCACCATGCATTCGTGCGGATCGGACAATACTGAACGCGATGATGTGTCTTTCACAAGCCGTCCTATCATCCTTATTCCATCAGGGCGCGCAGTTGCTGATAATCGGCTGGCGCCTTTTGCTGCACGTCAGCCCAGCCCGCATCGCGCGCCATTGTCACAAACCGATCGGCATCCGCCGGAGCAAGCTTGATTATTTTCACCCCTGCGCTGTCTTGCTTTTGGCGCTCTTCGTCACTTTGCCGCGTCGCGACCTGAACGAAGTCCTGTTCAAAGTCGATGGCGGTCTTTGAGAGGAAGGCCTGCTGGTCCGGTCGAAGCGCCTGCCATTTTGTCAGATTGACGAGGACCGATACGTTGCCGGAATAGAAGCCGGGCTCGATTCGGAATTTAGTCACCGGTAGAAAGCCCTGCTCCTTTAGCCCCCAAAGCGACCAGCCGTAGCCGTCGACCACGCCGCGTTCGAGGGCGGTGTAAAGTTCTGCGTGCTGAGTTTGCAGCGTCGTTGCACCGAGCTTCTCAAAGAACGGCCGGTAAATCGGAACGGTCCGGAGCTTCAGTCCGGTCATATCGGCCTTTTCGATCGGCTTGCTGGTGTAAATATGGAAAGGAACACCGAAGCCATAATTCGCAAGCAACTGCGCATTGACCTGAGAATTATGCAGCTTGTTCAGTTGCTCCCATGCGCCGTTCTGACGTTGCTCGATCGGGGATTTGGTGCTGATCGAAAGCGCGAGTGCCGCAGGAAACAGGCTCTGATAGAAGCCGCCCGGCAGCATCCCGATGTCAACCACACCGGTCTTGATGGCATTGCCAAGCTCAAACTGGTTGATGGTCTCTGGCCCACCCATCATTCTGATCTGAACGAGGCCTTTGCCGTTATCATTCACCCGTTTGACAAACTCAACGAAAAGCTTTCCCCAGACGTCGTCGAGACGTACGAACGATACAGCTCTCAGAGTCGTCTCCTGAGCCTTGGCCGGTTGGCCGAGGAGGGCAGTGACCGCCATAGCGCATAAAACCAGATCGCGTCGCATTTCATCCTCCCTGTTTGGCGCTCACTGCTTTTTGTTATTAGCCTGCAGTTGAGCTGTTATCGCTCGCAAAAATCTTACAATGCCATGCCTCCGCCGAGTGACCGCCCGGCATCGACAAGAATATTCGCGCCATTGATGTAGCCGCCGCCGGATCCCGCAAGCAGCGCGACGACGCTTGCGATTTCTTCTGGTCGCCCCAGGCGGCCGCCGGGAATCATGCGCTGAATCGCCGCTCGTCGCTCCGGCGGCAATGCATCCGTCATGGGAGTTTCAATCAATCCCGGGGAGATGGCATTCACCGAAATTCCGCGGTCGGAAAGATCGAGCGCCATGCAGCGTGTCAGCGTCACTACGGCAGCCTTTGCGGACGCGTAAAGCGCCTGCCGCGGAGCGCCGAGAAAGGCGCGCGATGCAATATTTATAATGCGCCCTCCATGCGGCATACGAGGCGCGACCTCCTGGCTCGTCACCATAACGCTGAACAGATTTGCTTTCAGCAGCGATTCAAAATCGCTTTCGGAAACGTCCAGGAAATGGCCGTCGCTGTAGGCGCCGGCGCAGTTGACAAGAATGTCGATATGGGGATGAGGCGCGAGCGCAGCCTTCACGCTCGCGCGGTCGGCAGCGTCCATCACAATCGGCGTGACGTTATGCCCTTTTAGCCTTGCGCTCTCTGCTTGACGGTCGAGAGGTTGTTGGCGGCGGCCCGCAGAAAGAACGCTTATGTCTTGCGCGGCCAAGGCGTCGACGATGGCAAGGCCGATCCCGCCACTTCCACCAGTCACAAGAGCGACAAGCGACATCGGATCACTCCAACCTCGCCGCAGTAGTTAGCATGCTATATATTATCTGGCAAGCAAGCGTCGCGCTCTGCGTCGCGCTGACTGCCAAGCATTTTGCGCAGCAACATAACCAGCAACTGTCGCTCGACGTCGGTCAGCCCGCTGGTGGCTCGCTGCTGCTCCACGACTGCAATCGGCAAGAGCTTTTCACGGAGTTCCTTGGAACGCTGCGTCAGAAAAACCATAACCTGACGGGCATCGGCCCGATCTCGTTTTCGCCGAACCAGGCCTTCCGCCTCCATGCGCTCGAGGGCGCGGGTAAGCGTTGGTCCCTCAATTGCGACGCGCGCGCTCAGTTGTTTTTGGGTTATTCCATCACCAGCCCAGAGCGCCAGCATGATCGACCAGTGGGCGTGCATCACGCCGGTGGCCGCAAGCCGCGCGGTCATCACGCGTTGCAGCATGCGCGCGTTCACGGCGAGCAGATATCCTATGCTGTCATGAATGACGAAATGCGTCTTGTCTTCATGATCTGCGGGGGCGCTTTCCAGCGCCACCATGAATCCCCGGTTACCACTACCACGCCGGCCTTCCATGGCCCTCTCCAATTCCAGCCTCGTCATATCGTAGACTCTTATTGCCGAATTATTGATTAGCATGCTATGTTTATTTTCAAGGGAGCGGAGCCATGGCAGTAGCGCGAGACAGCGCACGTCGGGAACCGAAAGGCCGGCTGACATTGTGGGGTCACTTTACGTCGTTGCCGACAGGCAAGGCGGTTCTCATGCTTTCGCTTTGCAAGCTTCCCTTCGTCTTTCGGGAAGTAGCCCTTTTCGATCGCGAGCAGCACGGTGAGGAATTCTCACGGCTGAATCCCGCACGCCAGGTGCCGGTATTGCAGCGCGGCCGCAGCTATATCCGGCAGTCTGCCGCGATCCTGCTCTATCTATCCGAGTTGTCCGGAAAATTTGGCGGGCGAAGCGATGCGGAAAAGCGTGCCATTCTCGAATGGCTGTTTTTCGATGCGGATATGGTCGCCAGCCTCCGCATTCCGCGCACCCTTACGATCATATTCGACGGCCGCCAGCCGGAAGTTTGCGCTTATCATCGTGAACGCGGCCGCAAAGCGCTCGCGCTGTTGGACGACGTCCTGCGGGAACGTCCCTTTGTCGTCGGACGGCAGCCGACCGTGGCCGATATAGCCATGTTTCCCGTGATCGATAACGCGGGGGAGGCCGACGTTGAGATTGCGAGTTTCCGAGGCGTCAAGGCATGGAGGCGCAGGATGCTGGAGCTCCCGGGCTGCATGAATCACTACACGCTTATGGAGCGATACACCGCAGTCGATATGACCAGTACGCCTGCGGCACTCGCAGCGGAAAAATCCGGCGTGAGAGGCAGCGGATGACCGGCTTCCCGGGTCAAAACATTTTCAAAAGCACAAAAAGGACAGGGCGCCGGATCGGAGGTGTCGTCCGCACCAACGCTTCACCCCTGTGGCTATCTGGGGCAATGGACCAAGCCGGATGAAGCTTCGCAGCAAGTTCGCTTTCGTGCTCTCCAGTCTCGCGATGCTCGCATCGTTCTTGGTTTGCGCCTTGATTCTCGGCGTTACGGCAGACGTGATTGTGCGGAATCTGTTTAGTCGTACCATTCGCGGCATCGACGAACTTTCCGAATATATGCTCTATCTTATTTGCTTGCTGCCTGCGCCATGGCTGGTGTGGCAGCGCCAGCACATACGCATCGACCTCGTTCTGAATTTTCTGTCGCAACGCGCCGCCAACCGTGCGGAAAGTGCCATCGATATTGCAAGCGTGCTCGTTTGCGGCCTGTTTGCAACGCTTGGCCTCTCCTTGGTGATCGGCAGCGCCGCAGCAGGGACGATGGTCTACAAGAGCTTCACGTTTCCGGAATGGTGGCTGTACGCCCCGCTGCCGGTTGTCATGGGTCTCATGGCAGCGGCTTTCGCCGTGCAGGCACTGGATCGGCTTGCGATCGGTCAGAACGTCGCCGGCGGAATGCCGGACGACAAGTGAGCAAAAGCCGATGATCGATCTGTCATGGCCGCTCGCCACTCTGCTTCTGCTCGGAGGCGGGATGCTGCTCATGATGAGCGGGCTGATCGTCGCTGTTGCCTTCATGCTCATCAATTTCGTAGGAGCTTATCTGTTTTTGGGTGGGCATGCGGGGTTGCTGCAATTGATACGCGGCAATGTTACCGGTATTTCGACATTTGCCTTGGTGCCAATTCCGCTGTTTGTGTTCATGGGCGAGATGCTGTTTCACAGCGGTCTGGCGCTGAAGGCGATCGACGCGATCGATCGATTGATCCGGCGCGTCCCAAATCGTATGCCGGTTGTTGTGATCGTTGCAGGGACGGTGTTCTCCGCAATCTCCGGGTCAACGGTCGCCACCACCGCGATGCTCGGTTCGCTGATGCTGCCCGAGATGCTGAAGCGCGGCTACAACTCGCGTTTGGCGATGGGGTCGATCATGGGCATCGGTGCGGTCGATGTCCTCATTCCGCCATCAGGACTGGCGGTGCTTCTTGGCAGCCTGGCCGTGATACCCATCACCGATCTGCTGATTGGCGGGATTCTGCCCGGGCTCGTCCTCGCTCTTGGATTTATCGTCTACATAATAACGTGTGGCATCATTTGGCCCGATCCCGGGGTCGACAACTCCGTGAGCCAGCAGGAAGCGTTCCGCTCGCGCTGGATGCCTTTTATCGTCGAAGTGCTGCCCCTTATCCTGATTTTCGCGCTCGTCGTTGTTTCGATGATTGCGGGCTGGGCTACTCCGACGGAGGCGGCTGCACTCGGCGCCGTGGCGACGACGATCGTTGCTGCGCTTTTCGGCGCTTTGACATGGCGCGCGCTGGTCGAACTCGTTAAGGTCGACTGTCTTTCTCACGTCGGCATTGCTCATCATCGTGATGGGCGCCACTACGTTTTCGCAGATCCTGGCCTTTTCGGGCGCTACCAGCGGCTTCGTCAACTTCGTCGTAAGCGCAATCAGCAATCCCTATCTGGTTCTGATTGGGATGATCGTGATACTTCTGGTGCTCGGTGCGTTTATCGACGAAGCGAGCATCATGTTGATGACGCTGCCGTTCTTCATGCCGCTGGTCCAGCGCTACGGCTTCGATCTGACCTGGTACGGCGTGATCTATCTAATGTGCATGCAGATTGGGCTGTTGTCTCCGCCATTCGGGTTGCTGATCTTTGCGATGCGCGGGGTGTCGCCAAAGTCGATCTCGATGGGCGACATCATGATGGCCACGGTTCCTTACATGATCATGTCCGCATTCATGATCGTGGCGATCATCTTGTTTCCGCCCTTGGCAACCTGGCTGCCCAGCTTGATCCAGCGGTGAGAGCCAAGGGCCGCGAATTATCGCGCGTCGTTTGCATGACACTCGGTTCGCTGCGGTTCATCGCGGCAAATCGGCATCACCCATTTCATGTATTGTCGCACGCCGGAGCTTGAGCCCTGCTTCGGAGCGCTGAGGCCGGACTTCCGATTTTCGTGAGATGGCGGCCGGTTGACATGTCGCTTTGGTGCCGACACATGCTGTCTTATCTGATGCTCATGCTGCGCAAGGCAACGTATTTATTCTGTATCGAAGCGTTCAGCTTCCAATCAGGGAAGGATTAATGTGATGTCAACCATTACGACGAAAGACGGCACTGAGATTTTCTACAAGGATTGGGGCACGGGTCAGCCCATCGTGTTCAGCCACGGCTGGCCACTGTCGGCGGATGATTGGGATGCGCAAATGCTGTTCTTCCTCGGCAAGGGCTTTCGCGTGATAGCCCATGACCGGCGCGGTCACGGCCGCTCGACCCAGACCGGCGGTGGTCACGACATGGATCACTATGCCGACGACCTGGCGGCGGTGGTTACCCATCTCGATCTCAAGAATATCATTCATGTCGGTCACTCCACCGGCGGAGGCGAGGTCGTTCACTACCTCGCGCGTCATGGCGAAAGCCGTGTGGTAAAAGCTGCGATCATCTCGGCGGTGCCGCCGCTTATGCTAAAGACGCCGGCAAATCCCAATGGGCTACCGAAGGCGGTATTCGACGACTTGCAGGCGCAGCTCGCAGCCAGCCGTTCCAAGTTCTACTACGATCTGCCGGCCGGGCCGTTCTATGGCTTCAATCGGCCTGGTGTGAAGGCGCAGGAACCGGTGATCTGGAACTGGTGGCGTCAGGGCATGATGGGTGGTGCCAAGGCGCATTACGACGGCATTGTTGCCTTCTCTCAGACGGATTTCACTGAAGATTTGAAGAAAATTACAGTGCCGGTGCTGGTGATGCACAGCGAAGATGATCAGATCGTGCCTTATGTCGCTGCCGGTCCGCTGTCGGCGAAACTCCTGAAGAATGGCACGCTGAAAACCTATAAGGACTTTCCGCACGGTATGCCGACGACGCAGGCCGAGACCATTAACGCGGACCTGCTCGCTTTCATCAAAGGCTAGAGCCTGTTGGGATAAAATCGAGTGCCGGGATTTCGGTTCCGGCACTCGCGCTTCGTCGCTTGACACGCCCGCTAATCGTGGATAAATCGTATCCACGATTATGGAGATGATGATGAAGCTCGGTGACGGCGTGGAGCAGGCAATCCACAGCGTGCTCGTGCTTTCGGGCCTGTCGCAGAGCGGCGCCTTGTCCGCGACCGCGCTCGCGGAGTTTCACGGCGTTTCGACGAGCTATCTGCTCAAGCATTTGCAGGCGCTCGCCGGGGAGGGCATCCTGCAATCTGTTCCGGGGCCGAAAGGCGGCTACCGTCTTGCGCGCGACCCGGCGCGGATCACGCTGCTCGACATCGTTCTCGCCGTAGAAGGTTCCGAGCCGGCCTTCCGCTGCGGTGAAATCCGCAAACGCGGACCATCGCCGCTGCCATCGCATTTCTACAAGGCGCCGTGTGCGGTGAATGCGGCGATGCTGAAGGCGGAGCGGGCCTACCGCGCCGAACTTCGCAAGATCACGATCGCCGATCTCGGAAAGGCCGCAAGCCCGGCACTCGACCGGGCGATCCAAACGCGCGTCTGCGCTTTCCTCGACCTCAACGAACGTAACAGATCAACAGCAAACTGAAGGAGCCAGCCATGAAGACCCGGTTCAATCCCTTTTCCGCTGCGCCCGACGCCTACAAGGCGGTCATTGCGCTCGAAAACTATATCGCGAAGGACAGTGGGCTGCCGCATCGCCTGATCCACCTGATCAAGCTTCGTGCGTCGATTATTAATGGCTGCGCATTTTGCGTCGATATGCATGTCAAGGAAGCGCGCAAGGACGGTCTGAGCGAACAATGGATCAATCTCGTATCGGTGTGGCGCGAGGCAACCGTGTATTCGGAGAAGGAGCGGGCGGTGCTCGGCTGGACCGATGCCGTCACGCTGATTTCGCAAACGGGGGCGCCCGACGCCGATTTCGAGGCGATGCGTGCGCATTTCTCGGACGAGGAGATCACCAAGATCACGGTTGCGATCGGTGCGATCAATATGTGGAATCGGATCGCCGTCAGCACCAGGATGCAGCACCCGGTGGATGCAAACGCCAAGGCGGCGTGAGCACCGGCGATCCACCGAAGGCGTTTTGAAAGTGCCCGCGACAAAATCGCGGGCATTTTCGTTCGTTCAGCCCATCGTTGCGAAATTCGCCGCGATCCGCTGCTGAAGATAATCATTCGCCGTGATCGGCGCATATTTCTTCTGCGGGCCCTGGATGACCCAATTCATGTTGGCCTGGCAGAAGAACGGCAGCGAATAGCGCGGCCCCAGATATTCATCCGGGCGCGGCATGCGCACCCGGTGCAGCGTCGACTGTAGCTGGTCGTCGCTCCAGCGCTTCAGCATGTCGCCGATATTGCAGGTAATCACGCCGGACAAGGGTTCTACGTCCGTCCATTCCAGTTGCGATGCTTCCTTGCCGGGGCACACTTGCAATCCACCCTGGCCATTGCGCTGATGCAACAAAGTCAGGCAACCGTAATCGGTATGGGCGCCCGCGCGCCAGCCGGCGAAATCTTCCGGTTTCGCGTCGGTCATCGACATATAATGAAGAAGGCGCAGCGTGCTCTGGTAGTCGGTCGCGAGCGGATCGTGCGCTTCGGTGAAGAAATCCGGCGCGAATCCGAGTTTGAGCGCAAAGCACGACAGCACCTTCATCCCGACCGCCCAATTTGCGCGCTCGAAGGCGAGCATCGCTATCTTGAAGCCCGGCAATTCGTTGCCGCTCGGCCAGAGCTTCGCCATGCGCTGCGTCGTGATTTGATAGCTCTCCTTGTTGTCGGGGGTGCCGGTCGAGGGGCGGATCTGGGTCTTGTATTCCCAGCCGGCATTGGTGCCCTTGAGCATCGCCACCTTCGCTTTGGTCTCAGGCGAAAGCGCAAAGAAGCGCGCCGTCATTTCGAAGGCTTCGTCGATCTGCTGCTGCGGAATGCCGTGATTGACGAGCTGGAAGAAGCCGATACGCGTGGACGCGTCCCAGAGCTGATCGGCGATTTCGAGCTTTCGCTTTTCGAAATCACCTATGTCGATGCGCGGCACCTCGCGATCCTTGGATTTACCGATACCGCCGAAAGTGGTCTCCAGATTGAGTTCGTCGAGGGCGTAGGTCTTTGCTGACTCAGTCATGAGAGAGGTCCTATGTCCTTGCGGCGACAGCTGGTTCGAGAGGGGATAGCCCGATTATGCCTTACGACTGATACTGGCTGGTTCGGGAATTCGCGGCAATACCAAGCATGTAAGGAGGAACGGTGCTATTGGCAGATGAACGGTGGATATACCCGCTGCATTGCGGCGACCTTGCAGTCTTGCGAGATTTCGCCGGACGGCAGAACAGAAGTGCCGCGACGAAGCCACAGGCAAGGCGAAGGTGATGGACGAGAATTGGATCGATGTCGGCCCGACGGAATTGCTTCGCTCGCAAACGTTGCAGCGTCACAAGGTCGGAAGGCTGGAGATAGCGCTCAGTTGCGTCGGTGAGAAATTCGGTGCTGTTCACAATGTCTGCAATCATGCCGGCGGCCCGCTCGGCGAAGGGGCGCTGGACGGCGACTATATTGTCTGCCCCTGGCATCAGTGGAAGTTTCACCGGGTCACGGGTCTTGGCGAGCCGGGATTCGAGGACGATCGGGTACCGGCTTTTCCAGTGAAGGTAGAATCCGGCCGCGTCCTGATCGACGTCAACAATGCTACCGGCCGGCACAGGGCGCCACATGCGCCGCATCCGCTGGCACGCCCAATCGTTCGTGCCGACGGCCCGATCCGGGTCGCCGGCCTTTCGACAACCGCCATGGACCAGCAGGCGCCCCGCTATTCCGGCTCGGACGATTTGCTGCAATCCTCGCTCAAGGCGGCCGCCGAAGACGGATGCGACACGCGACTGATCCGACTCAACGATCTGAAGTTTCGTGCCTGCGAGGGATATTATTCGAAAAGCGCGCGCGCCTGTACCTGGCCGTGTTCGATCACGCAGATGCATGCCGACGACGAACTCGACGCGGTTTACGAAGCGCTGGTTCACTGGGCCGATGTGGTGGTCGTATCGACCCCGATCCGTTGGGGGCAGGCGAGTTCGCTCTATTTCAAGATGGCGGAACGGCTGAACTGCATCCAGAATCAGGTGACAACCCATAACCGGGTGATGATCCGCAACAAGGTCGCAGCTTTCATCATCGTCGGCGGGCAGGACAACGTTCAGGGCGTTGCGGGGCAGTTGCTCGGCTTTTTTTCCGAGCTTGGATTTCATTTCCCGCAATTCCCGTTCATCGCCCATAGCCGCGGATGGTCGGCGGAAGACATGGAGCGAAACGTCGTCGCGGTGCGGGACTTGGCGTCGCTTCACGACGGTGCAGCGGAGCTTGCGCGCCGCGCGGTAGAGCTTTCAACGCGATTGCTTGACACCGCCCCGGTCGTGAAGATGAAACGCGGTGGGCGCAAGGCGCACGAGAACGCGACAGATTGAGGGGTGCGAAACCAAAAAGGCTTCGCACCCGCGATCTCCTTAGCCCCAAAGCTCCTTGCTCGCGAGCTTGGCGCCTTCGGCGAGGCTTTCAAATTTCGCCCACATCACCTGCGGATGCACGCGCTGGATCCCTTCGGACTGCGCGAAGCCGCAATCGGTGCCGGCAATCACGTTTTCCTTGCCGATGGCGTTCGCGAAATTCACGATCCGCTCGGCGACGAGCTTCGGATGCTCCACCGTAGTGGTGTGGTGCGTGATGATGCCGGGGATCAGGATCTTGCCTGCCGGCAGCTTGCGCTTCTGCCACAGATGCCATTCGTGCTCGTGGCGGACATTGGCGGCCTCGATCGAATAGGCTCCGGCCTTCACCTGCAGCATCAGCTCGACGATGTCGGAAAGCTGCGCGTCGGCGACGTGCGGCACGTGCCAGCTGCCGAAGCAGATGTGATAGCGAATGCGGTCTTCCGGGATGCCTTCGAGCGCGTGGTTTAGCGCCTCGACCCGGAGTTCGGCCCAGTCATAATACGTCTTCGGGCTTTGCTGGGTGAGATGGTCGAACATATTGGCGAGTACCGCGTCATCGACCTGCAGCACAAAGCCGGACTTGACGATTTCGAGATATTCCTCGCGCAAGGCCTTGGCGATGGCGAAGACATATTCACGTTCGCTCGAATAAAACTGGTTTTCGGCGTCGTAGCCAACGCTTGCCGGCGCCACTGCGGTGAAGAATACATCCTCGACTTTGGTTTTCTCGGTGGCTGCCTTTAGCGCCGCCAGATTGCCGCGCACCGCGTCATAGCCGTTATAGACGATAGGACCCACACAGGCATGGCCCGGTGTGCCGGTGGCGCCGCGCGGAAATTGTTCTTTCATAAAATCCGCAAAACGGACGCGGTCGCGGCCCAGCCATACCGCGTCGTAGAGCTTGTCCGGCCTCGGCTCAAAGCCAGCCAAGCGTTCCAGAATGTAGTTCGCCCAGCCGGATTTGCCGAACTCGCCGTCGTTGACGATGTCGATGCCGGCTTTCGCCTGATGCGCGACGATCTCGGTGACTTCCTCGGTGAGCTTGTTCTGGTCGTGATTTCTCGATGCATCCAGAGCCGCCTTCGAACGGATGAGACTGCCGACGTGAGTCGTCAGAATGCGGCGATCGCTACGCTTCATTTTTGGAGTTTTCCTGTAGGTCTAGTGAAGGGATAGCGCGAAGGGGCGCAGGCCCGAAGGCCGCGCCCCTTCGCTTTGCATTGGTTCAGTAGGCCGAATTCTTCGATTTGACGGTCTTCTTCAGGTCGTCGAGAAGCGCCGCAGGATCGTAGCCAGCCTTTTTCACGTCGGCCTCCCAAGCCGTAACGAGCGGCTCGGCGGATTTGCGCCATGCCGCGAGTTGTTCGGGCGTCAACGTGTAGATTTCCTGGTTCGGCAAAGCTGCGAGCTTGGCCTTTCCGGCAGATTCGAAGTCTGCCCAGGGTGTGGCGATCTTCAACGACGCATCGCTCGAGCAATGATCGTCCATCACCTTCTTTTGCGCAGGCGACAGCGAGTCATACTTCGCCTTGTTCAGCACCCAGACCTGCTCCGACACATAGATCGGCGCATCGATGTGGAAATTCGTCACCTTGTCGATGCCGAACAAACCGATTGAGCCCCAGGGCGAGCCCGCTCCGTCCGCAACGCCCTTTTCCAGGATGTCGCGGATTTCCGGGGCCGAGGCCTGTACGTTGGTGGCGCCGAGCGAGCGCATCCAGCTCGCGATTACCGCATTCGGCGGCCGGAACTTCATGCCGTTCATGTCGGTCGGCGACTGCACCTTCTTTTTGGTGAAGTGAAAGGTGCCCGGATCGTGTGCGAACATCAGGCAGTATTTTACGTCCTTCATCTCCTTGTCGGCGACGCGGCGATACCATTCGTCCATGGCCGCACTGCCTTGCTTGGAGTTATTGAAGATGAAGGGCAACTCTACGGCCGCGACGACTGGGAAGCGGCCCGGCTCATAGCCCGGATTCACGTGCGAGATATCGACGATGCCGTCACGCGCCATGTTGTAGTGATCGAACGCCTTGCCGAGCTGTTGAGAGGGATAGATCGTGATCTTGATCGTTCCGTTCGAGGCTTTGCTGATCGATTCCGCCCACGCAACGGCAGCTGCATGCATCGGATGCTGCGGAGGAACCCAATGCGAGAAACGCATTTCCACAGGCTTGTCCTGCGCCATCGCCGGGGCAAAAGCCCCAAGCACAATGGCGCCGGTCAAGCATAGCAATTTGAATTTCATTTCCAACCTCCCGATTTTGTTTGTTGTGGTAATCTAGCAGAAGTCCGTCAGTTCGCAGCTCTCGTTTTGAAATTGATGAGCTGCGCACCGGGCACGAGATCACGCGTCTTCTGGCTTTTCAACGCGAGTTCGAGATTGCGACGCGCGAGACGGGCATGCTCGCGCATGATGAATTCGGCGCGTTCACCCTCATGTGTCTCGATCGCACGCAGGACACAGCGGTGATGATCCTGCGCAACGGTGAATAGAATGCGGGCCTCCGGCAGGTTGGCCTGCACGGTGACGAAGGCCGAGGCCGACGCGAACGGGAGTGCAACCGCACGCGCGATCTGCCGCGACAGCACCGCGCTGTCGGCAAGATCGACGACATGCTGATGAAATTTTCCGTTCAGTTCGACATAGCGGGAGAAATTCTTGGGCGTGACACCCTGTTCGAATACAAGGGTATCGAGTGCGGCAAGACACAGCCGCACTTCGTTGAAGCTTGCGTCCTTGTGGCCGCGCTCGGCTGCAAGCCGCGCCGCAAGACCCTCGAGCGTGCCGCGAACTTCGATCGCCGCGTGAATGTCGCGTTCGCTGAAGGCGGAGACGGCAAAGCCACCGGTCGGGATCGGATGCGCGAGGCCTTCCTGCTCCAGTCGCATCATGGCGGTGCGGATCGGCGTGCGCGATACTTTCAGCCGTTCCACGAGCGCCAGTTCCGACAATCGCTCGCCGGCCTTAAGCTCGCCGCTCAGAATCAGTTCGCGCAGCTTCAACAGCGCGCTGAGATTCTGCGAGGACGGGCCCTCGATCGGCTCGGCCATTCCGGTCTCCCTGGAGGCTTGGCTGGCGGAGGCTGTATACAATTTCGTCTAATGTCAATGCGGCATCTGCTTCTAACCGAGCAAAAATGGAGGTTGGCTCGAAATCCTGTATTCAGCCAACAGTAAATCGGCAAGGATGGGAAGACTCATGGGCATCACGATCTACGGGATCAAGAACTGCGACACGATGAAGAAGGCGCGCGCCTGGCTAGACAAGCGGGGCGTCGAGTACACGTTTCATGATTACAAGACGGCTGGCATCGGGCGTGGGCAACTCGAAGGGTGGGCAAAGAATGCCGGCTGGGAGACCCTGCTCAATCGTGCCGGCACCACCTTCCGCAAACTCGCGGACAAGGACAAGGAAGGCCTGACCGCGGCCAAGGCGCTGAAGCTGATGGCGGATCAGCCCTCGATGATCAAGCGGCCGGTGCTGGAGACCGGCAAGGCGCTGCTGGTGGGCTTCAAGTCGGAGGAATACGAGAAAGCATTTGGCAAAAAATGATGGGTCCTTCCGGGACGTCCCGTTAGCGGCGAATCCGGAAGGACGCGACATCTATCGTGGCGGCGCCAATTTTTCGCCCAGCATCCGGCGCCACAGCCAGGAGACGCCCTCGCGCAGGCCGTGCTGCTCGCGAAACGCGGTCGGCGTGACCGCGACGATGCTCGGACTTTGCCGCTGCCCGACGACGAAATTGAAACTGTAATACGGCTCCTGTCCCATGCGCAGGTCGGTGACCACGATGCGGCCGTTGCGTTCTGCGACTTTGAACAAGCCATGCGTCCACCAGACAACGCGCGCGACGGAGAGATTGTCGCGCATCGCGTCGTAGAGTTGTGTGCCGCGAGGATGGGAATCGAAAGCGATATTGCGATCGCGGTCGAGGATGGAGTGGAAGCCTTCGAGATAACGATCCGGAGTCACTGCCACGATGCGCCACAGCACGCTGTTGAAGGCTGTCGGCGTTACCAGCAGGTGGTCCGCGTTGACGCCCTGCGCATGCAGCGCGTCTTGCGCCAGACGTGTGACATGACTTTGTATCAGCACACCAACGGCTAGATAGAGCGTGGAGAAAAAGAGTCCGCCAGCCGCCCAGCGCCAGCCTTTGGTGTTGCGCAGCGATAGCGCGACAATGACGCCAATAATCAGCGGCAGCGTATAGAGCGGGTCGATGATGAAGATGCTGCCGATGCCGTAGGGTTTGTCGGTAAATGGTCTTGCGATCTGCGTGCCATAGACGGTGAAGGCATCGAGCAGCGGATGGGCGATCAGCGCCAGCCACACCATCAGCCACCAGCGCCGATATTGCGCAAGATCGCGAAACAGCGAGGCGGCAACAAGCGCGACTGCGGGCGAGATCAGCGTCAGCCAGAACAGCGCATGGCTGTCGCCGCGATGCATGGTGACGTTGGACACCGCGTCACCATGGTTCATGAAGATGTCGAGATCGGGCAGCGTGTTGCAGGCCGCACCCACCAGCGCAGCCTTCCAGGGCGCTGTGCGTCCGCGCATCACGACAATGCCGATGGCGGATCCGAGCGCGAGGTGGGTGAGGGAATCCATGTGCGTAATTTAGCCATTCCTCGGCGCGCTGGAAGCGCGAACCGGAAATTGCTATTTCTGGAACAACTGGTAGCGGACCGGGTTGTCCGGGCATTCGGCGAAGCCGCAAATAGCAAGCGTCGAGAGCACGTTCGCTGCGACAAGTGCGATCACCAGCCATACCGCAATGGTGCCGCCGAGCGAAGGCGAAGGAACTTCGTCATCTTCGAATTGCCTGTCGAACAGGAGCATGAGTGCGGCGAGCCCGATCGCCGCAACGAACAGCAGGAACGCCCAGGTATAATAATGATAGCCGAAGACTGCGCTGCCAAAGCCCGGATCGCCCGGCAGGATGTGCAGCAGGATCTGCCGCGCCGACACTGATGCCCCGATCAGCGCAGCAAGGATCGAAAGCGCGTAGTGCGAGGCACGCGGTCCGTAGCGCAGGTTGAGGATCGGACCCGCCGCGATCGCGCAGAAGAAAACGCGCTGCAGAAGACAGAGCGGGCAGGGCAATTCCGAAAGCCAGAACTGCATCGCGAAGGCCGCGAACAGTACGCCCGCGATCGCATACAGCGCCAGCACATTCATCAGCACGGCCGGGGACTGCTTCATGCCATCCTCAGAAGGATAACGTCAGTGGATCGCTGATATGGTGGATGAACAACGCGAGCGTTAGGCCCAATGCGACGATGGTCGCGCCGATAGCGATGCTGCGCGGCATCATCCACGCCGCGATCAGGACGCCGGTCCATAGGAAGAATAAGAGCGTAAAGATCATGGCTCACTTTAGGATGCTTTGGTCCGCGATTGAAGCCAAGGGCAAGCCGCTCCCTTAGAATTGCGACAGGCGGAGTCACCCTTTGTTGACCCCGGGATGGCAGTTTGCGGCATGCTCTCTCGCGCCATTCGAAAATTCTATCATCGAAATCCGTTCCTGGAGGCGGTCCCGTGGCTGATGCTGGCCTCGGCGATGCGCTTTTATGCTTATGGTGCCGGCGGAACTCGGGGCATTGCTTGGCATGACCATCTCCAATCTGTGTGTGTTCCTGGCGTTCCTACTCGCTGCCCGGCGCTTGATCGAATGGACCGGCGGCGCCGTGCAGTTCGGGCAATCGCCGCTACGCGATCAACTTCGTCTCGGACAGCAGATCCTGAACCGCGTTCTGGTGCTGTTGATCGGGATGGCGGCACTCGTGGCCTTGCTAGGTTTCAAGTCGCTTGCGCCCAATTTTCTGATGGGTTTCGACGGTATAGCGTTCGATCAGTTCACTATGCCTGGAATGGTTTGGAGTGCGTTTCTCGCCGGCATGGTGTTTCTGATGCTGGTCGACGCCGAGGCCAACGGTAAACCGTCGTTGCCTCGTTCCGTGCACGCGCTCGTTCAACATTGGCGGTGGGTGCTGCCGGCGATCCTGCTGGTCGCGCTAATGCAGATTGTTCTCAGCTTCGTGCAAGGGCAGGCGCGCTACCTGGTGTGGCTGACCTGGCAACAGACCGGTCCCACGCCGGTGAAGAATTTCGTCTATTTCGGCTTTGTATTCGGATTTGCGACGATCCGGCTGTGGGTGACGCTTGCCATTCTCACCTTCGCGTTGCGTGAGGCATACCGCCGAATGCCCGGCACGGCGCTGGCCAAGGTTCCCAACTCCGGAAGTTAGGGCCCGCTCGTCCCACACGCCGAACGCAAGAATGAGCAGAGCTATCTTCTGTTACTGCGTGAGGGGCTTGATGACCTCGTCACCCTTGATCGACATTCTGACGATGTCCTTGCCGTCGACATTCATCTTCATCAGATCGACCACTCGGGTCTGGCTGTCGTCGTAGGTGCGGAAGTAATACCGCCTGGTCTTCAGGTCGCTGGCGGCGGTCCAGAGCGTGTAATCGGCCTGGATATTGCCGTTGGCGTCCTTCTCGCCGTCGCGTGCCGAACCTTTCGGAATGTCGAACTGGTTCAGGACATGAAATGCCATCGAGATGGCGTCATCGCCGGTCTTGGACTTGAACACCGACTGGGAGAAGGCGACGGCACGAACGAAGCGTGACGGCGGCGTGAAATCGCCCGGCAGTCCCAGCATACCCGAACCCTGACCTGTCGGCACCAGCTTGACCGGTCCAAGCTGAACCGGGGAAACGTTGGTCATCGAGAAATTCACGTAGTTGCGTAGGTTGGTCATGTGCCAATCGAATGTCGGCGAGTTGGTCACGACGCCCAAAGGATTGTCATGGACGTTCAGCTTGCCGCCGACATATTCGATCACGATGCTTTTGCCGGTAGCGTCGTGCACGATGTAATGCGCCTCTGGGGCGAAGCCCCAGTCCCCGAACACGACCGCAGGCACGACGATGTTGCCGATATTGGCCTTCACTTCATCGACGCTGGCGAAATTTTCCAATATCCAAGACCCGACCTCCCACTGAGAGATCGTCTTGCCGGCATCGGCGGCCGTATAGGGCATGTATCCGGCAGAAGTCGGGAAATAGAACAACCCCGCTGCCAGGCCTCTTTCGTTCAATCCATCGAACAGGATCGGAAGGCTGGCACCATTCATCCCGACGCTGGCATATTTCGCCTTCCACTTCAGTCCGTTCTTTCCGTCCGGGGTGGTTCCTGTCCGCTCATAGCCGCGTGGCACCATTAGGATTTCCGACTGCAGGTCGGTGCCGAATTCGAGCGTTCGCGCATGAACCACGGTGCCGTCCCCGGCGGTGAGGCGAATGCCGGTGCAGGCCTGTGCGGATTGGGCGGCGCTGCTCAGCAGCATCGCGCAGACGCCAATGGTGGAAACGATCTTCCGTGTACGCCGATGCGTGGTCATGGTGTGTCTGCTTTCGTGCCGGCCGGTGTCGAATTGGCCGAGGGAATATCGCCGTAAAGAATAGCGCGTCGGCTTTAAAATATTTGCTTCGGGCAGCCGTGCGACGCCGATGCCGGCGGTCGTTCGGCCTTCGATGTAAAGCCTTGGTTTCGACTTTCTTAAAGGTCGCCTATCTTAAAGTTCGCCCATGGCCGAGGGATACCCGGCCTAATTCACCTTCACGTCCGCCGCCTTGATGATTGGCGCCCAGCGCACGATCTCGCCGTCGATAACCTTGCGAAAAGCTGAAGGTGAGTTTCCGACCGGCTCCATATACTGGCTCGCTAGCTTCTCGCGAACGGCTTTCGAGGTGATCGCCTCGACCACATCCTTGTGGATCGCATCGATCAGCGCGGGCGGCGTGCTGCCGGGCGCAATCAGGCCCATCCAGGTATCGGCCTCCACATCGATTCCCGATTCCTTTAGAGTCTGGGATTTCGGGCAGGAACGGCGAGCGTGTCGGCAATGTAACCGCAAGGATTTTCGCCTTGCCGGTCGCAACGTGCGGCGTCACCGAGATTGCGGGTAACGCCGCCATCTGCACGTCGCCGCGGATCAGCGCCGTCATCGCCGCAGGCGAGGACGGGTAAGGGATATGTACGAGCTTCGCACCGCTTTTCTGGGCGATCGCTTCCATCGTCAAATGCGACAGCGAGCCGTTGCCGATCGAACCGAAATTGTATTTGCCGGGCTCCTTCTTCAGAAGCGCCATCAACTCGGCGACATTGTTGACGCCGAGCTCCGGATTGACCGCAAGCGCGCTCGGCATCGTGATGAGCTGCGTCACCGGCGCGATGTCCTTTGCCGGATCGTAGGAGAGCTTGCCGAACAGAAGCGTGTTGATGGCGAGCGGGCCGCCGATCGAGACACCGATGGTCGCGCCATCGGGGGCGGCTTTCGCAACCGCATCGGTGCCGGTATTGCCGCTGGCGCCCGGCTTGTTCTCGATCACGAACGAAGACGCCGGATACTTCTGCTGCAAATGATCGGAAATGAGCCGTGCGACGATATCAGGCGTCGAGCCCGGCCCGAACGGCACCACGATCCGCACCACCTTTGCGGGCCAATCCTGAGCGATTGCCGGAACGAGCGCTGTCAGGAGCGCTGAGAATACGAGGATTGCGAGTTTCATTTTCTTCCCGAACTCTTGCCAGATCACGATGATTTTGGATCGAGTCGATCCAAAATCATAAACGTGATCGATTCTAATAGTTTAGAGCATGATGTCGTCCGAAAACCGCTTCGCACTTTTCGGCATCATGCTCTAGGCACGCGTCGGACTTGCCAGCGACGCCGCGGTCGCATACTGGAATCCTTCGAATATAGACCAACCGGAGGCCGGATGGGTCTCGCTATTCTGGTTTTGGGGCTGGTCGTGTTTCTTGGGCCCCATGTGTTCGTGACGCGACGGGACGCGCGTGCGCGGCTGATCGCAAGGATCGGCGAGGGGCGATACAAGATCGCCTTTTCCGTGATCTCCGCCATCGGCCTTGTGCTGATCGGATATGGCTTCGCACGCTATCGCGCCAATGAATGGATCAATGTCTGGGATCCGCCGGTCTGGACGCGGCATCTCGCGCTGCAGCTGAACTGGCTTGCGATCGTATGCGTGGTTGCGGCCTATATCCGCGGCAGTATCGCGCGCGTGCTCAAGCACCCGATGCTGGTCGGCGTGAAGCTGTGGGCGGTAGCGCATCTGCTCGCCAACGGCGACCTCGGCTCGATCATCCTGTTCGGATCGATCCTTGCCTGGGCAGTCTATGATCGCATCTCGCTCAAGCGCCGCACCGATCCCGGCGCGCCGCCGATCCCCACCGGTGGCTGGCCGCGCGATGTCGCGGCGATCATTGTCGGGACGCTGGTCTATCTGGCGCTGGTCTATTGGTTCCATCCCGCCGTCGTCGGCGTCTCGGTAATGTAGACCGCGAGATGGGCGAATGATCGGTCCCGTGCAGATGGTGCTGCATGTTGGTCAATTGACAAAGCCCAAGCGAATTCTGACCGCGCCACACAGAACTGGCGCTCTCTTCCCATCCTGCCCCTAATCCGCTACTCGCATCCCCGATGAGGGCCGCCAAGGCCCCGCCGGGAGTTGCCTTAATGTCCCTGCAAAGCGAACGGCGCCGCCTGACCGCTCCCGATATTCGCGCCCGCAAGGGCGGCGATCCGATTGTGTCGCTCACGTCGTATCACGCGCATACCGCGCGGCTGGTCGACAAATATTGCGACGTGATCCTGGTCGGGGATTCGCTCGGCATGGTGATGCACGGACTGGAGACCACGATTCCGGTCACGCTCGACATGATGATCCTGCAAGGCCATGCGGTGATGCGAGGCTCGAAACAGGCGCTCGTGGTAGTCGATATGCCGTTCGGCTCCTACGAGCAGTCGAAGGAGCAGGCCTTTGCGTCATGCGCGCGCGTGCTAAAGGAAACCACTTGCGGCGCCATCAAGCTCGAAGGCGGCGTGCGCATGGCCGAGACCATCCGCTTTCTGGCCGAGCGCGGCGTGCCGGTGATGGCCCATGTCGGGCTGACGCCGCAGGCGATCAACACCATCGGCTCGTTCAAGGCGCAGGGGCGCGAGGAGATCGACTGGGCGCCGATCGAGGCGGATGCCAAGGCAGTGTCGGAAGCCGGCGCATTTTCGGTGGTGATCGAGGCGGTGGCCGAGCCCTTGGCGCGCAAGATCACGGCGCAGATCCCGATCCCCACCATCGGCATCGGCGCGAGCCCGGCCTGCGATGGTCAGATCCTGGTGCTGGAGGACATGTTGGGCCTGTCGCCGCGGGTTCCGAAATTCGTCAAACGCTATGGCGACCTCGGACCGGGGATCGAGGCCGCGATCAAGGGCTATGCCGCCGAGGTTCGGGATCGGTCTTTCCCGGGACCCGAGCAAGTCTACGGGATGAAGGCGAAAAAAGGCTGATCAAGGCTCAATACGGGACGACAATCGGCGGTTTCACGAGCATTAACGAGGGGATAAGGCGGCCTTTGCCTTGCCCCCGCCATATCGCTATTTTACCCGCAACGTAGGCCGGAAGTGGCCTGAAAATCTCCGGGGGCAGGCCGTTGGCCGATATCTTTCACGAAGTCGACGAGGAAATCCGGCGCGAGCGGCTACGGAAGCTGTGGGAGCGCTATAGCGGCCTGATCCTGTTTGCCGCGGTCGCGCTGGTGGCGGGGATCGCCGGATGGCGCGGCTACGAATATTATCAGGCGCAGCGGGCGGCCGAGAGCGGCGCGCAATTCGAGGCCGCCATGTCGCTTGCCGAAGCCGGCAAGCTCGAAGAGGCGGCGGCGTCCTTCGACAAGATCGCGCAGACCGGCACCTCGGGCTATCGCGTGCTGGCGCGCTTGCGGGCTGCGGCGGTGACCGCGTCCGGCAACAAGGCTGCCGCCGTCAAAGGATTTGACGCGATATCCGCCGACAGCTCCGTCGATTCGAAGTTGCGCGATCTTGCCGCCATTCGCGCCGGCTTCCTCCTGGTCGACAGCGCGCCGCTGTCGGAAATGCAGCAGCGGCTTGAGCCGCTCAGCGGAGCGCAAGCCACCTTCCGTCACACCGCGCGCGAGTTGCTCGCGCTTTCTGCCTTCCGGGCGAAAGATGCTGTAGCGATCAAGCGCTGGGCCGACATGATCACTGGCGATCTTGAAAGTCCCGCTGCGATGCGCGGGCGTGTCGAGGCATTGCTTGCACTCGCGGGCATCGCGAAGGGCTGACGTGATGATGGCGCGCACGAGACATGTGGTCCTGATCGTCAGCGCGCTGTGCGCCGGGGCGTCGCTTGCCGGCTGCGCGAGTGGCGGCAGCTTCGACCTCGACCCGTCCACCTGGTTTCCGGATGGCAAGACCAAGTTGAAGGGCGAACGGCGCGAAGTCTTTCCGGGCGGCGTGCCGGGGGTGACCCAAGGTGTGCCGCCGGAATTGGTGCGTGGCTCCCCGCAGCAGCAGGCAGAGCAGAATCCGCCTGCGGCAGAGGCACAACCGGCGCCTCCACCGGCAGCGAAGTCGGCGCAGAAGTCGCAGCCGAAGAAGGTTGCGCGGTCCCCGCAGCCGCCCGCCGATCCGGATGCCGATGAAGCCCCACCACAGCCTGCGCGTCAGGCGCGGCCGGCGCAGGCAGCGCCATCCGGAGCCTGGCCCGCGCCGCAGCCGCAGGCCGCTCAACAACAGCCGCAGCCACAGCAGGCACCGGCCAATTCCGCTTGGCCCGCGCCGCCCGGATCGGGCACATTCACGCGCTAGCTTTTTTCACGCACTGACTCTTACCGTGGTCGCATCAAATCCGCGTGCGACCTAAGATCGATTCCATGAAGCTCACCATCGCAATCGTCGGCCGGCCGAATGTCGGCAAGTCGACGCTGTTCAATCGGCTGGTCGGCCGAAGGCTCGCGCTCGTCGACGACACGCCGGGCGTCACGCGCGATCGGCGCGAAGGTGTTGGAAAGCTCGGCGATCTGGAATTCGCGGTGGTGGATACCGCGGGTCTTGAAGACGCAGCTCCGCAGTCACTTGCAGGAAGGATGCTCGCGCAAACGAAAGAAGCGATTGCCGATGCCGATGCGATCTTCTTCGTCTTCGATGCGCGCGCCGGATTGCTGCCGGCCGACAAGGCCTTTGCCGATATCATTCGCAAATCCGGCAAGCCGGTGATTCTGATCGCGAACAAGAGCGAAGGGCGGGCGGGCGAAGCCGGCGCGATGGAGGCCTATGCGCTGGGTCTCGGCGAGCCGGTATTAGTGTCCGCCGAACACAACGAAGGTCTGCCTGATCTGTACGATGCTCTGCGGATTGTCGCAGATGGTCTGCGATCTTCTGATGAGCCAGAGCAGGAACCTGATCCCGATGTCGCGCGTCCGATCCGGGTGGCGGTGGTCGGCCGTCCGAA
Organism: uncultured Pseudomonadota bacterium; assembly: GCA_963707705.1. Lineage (GTDB taxonomy): Bacteria > Pseudomonadota > Alphaproteobacteria > Rhizobiales > Xanthobacteraceae > Pseudorhodoplanes. The sequence continues at coordinate 338,218 of CAVPRD010000005.1, forward strand.
TGCCGGCAAGTCGACGCTGGTGAACCGCCTGCTCGGAGAAGAACGTCTCCTCACCGGGCCGGAAGCCGGCATCACCCGCGACACCATATCTGTGCCTCTGGAGTGGCAGGGGCATAAGTTTCTTTTTCACGACACCGCCGGCATGCGGCGCAAATCACGCATCGACGAGAAGCTGGAAAAGCTCGCGGTCGGCGACGCGCTGGAGGCGATCCGTTTCGCCGAAGTGGTGGTCGTGCTGATGGATGCCGCGCAAGCCTTCGAGGAACAGGATCTGCGGATCGCCGATCTGATCGAGCGCGAGGGCCGCGCGATCGTCATCGGCATGAACAAATGGGATGCGAAAGCGGAGCGCGGCGCCGCGGGCAAGCTCCGCCAGGAGGTCGATCACTGGCTGCCGCAAATGAAGGGCGTGCCGGTGGTCGCGCTGTCGGGATTGACGGGCGAGGGGCTCGACCGGCTGATGCAGGCGGTGATCGACGCGCATACGGTCTGGAACAAGCGCGTGCCGACCGCCGGCTTGAACCGCTGGTTCGAGGACGCGATCTCGGCGCATCCGCCGCCGGCGGTTTCGGGAAGGCGGCTGCGGCTCAACTACATTACTCAGGCCAAGGCGCGCCCGCCAAGCTTCGTGATATTCTGCACGCGCGCGGACGCGGTGCCGGAAGCCTATCTGCGCTATCTGACAAACGCGATGCGCGAGGCCTTCGATCTGCCCGGCACGCCGATCCGGCTGACGCTGCGCGAGAAGAAGAACCCTTACGCGGATCGGAAGACGCGGCAGCGCTGACCGGTCGCGTATGTTGCGGGTTCGATCCCGGCAATTTGCGTGGCCTTGCGCATGCTGCGTCGCTGCTTGCGAATTATGCACCATGATCAAATTGCGGTCGGTTCGCTGATTTGTGATCTTTGCGCTCTTGGCATGTCGTAAATGCGCAGCAAACTAGCGTCTCCAACACTAGTGCTGTGTCTCCGGAAGGCAGCCGAGTGGGATTGCAGCAGCAATCACAGGATTAGAAATGGCTTTGATCACGCCGGTCCTCGGTCGCATTTGTCTTCGCCTCGCTGGCTCGCTTCTTGGGGTATGTCTTTTCATCGGTGCGGCGCTTGCCCAGCAAGGATCGATCGTTGTTCTTGGCGACAGCAATACCGCGGGCTTTGGTGTCGGAGCGGCACAGGCGTTCCCATCGCAACTGAATGAGATGCTGCAACGTCGTGGACATCCCACGAGAGTCGTGAATGCAGGCGTATCGGGCGATACCCTGGGAGGAATGCTGGGCCGGCTGAATACGAGCGTGCCAGCCGGCACGCGGCTGGTGATCGTTCAGGGCGGTTATAACGACGCGGCGACCGGCACGCCGCCGGACGTCATCGTTGCCAGAATGAAAAGCATTTTGGCACAACTGAGAGCGCGTCGTATCACGGCCGTGCTGTGCGGCTTCTTCCATCCGGAATGGGACGCGATCGGGCGCAAAGTCGCTGCGACCTACGGCGCAACCTTCGTGCCGGGCAGCACGTGCTACGATCCGCGCAATCGCGGCTTCGACGGGCTGCACATGTCAGCCGCCGGACACACGGTGGTGGCCGGGCGTCTCGCGCCCGTGGTCGAGAACATTCTTTACCGCCCAGGATCGGCAAGTGCGCATCGTGCGGGCCAACGCACCGCAAAGCACCGGCAGCAAGTCGTGGCTCATCACGTGCGGCGCAGCCGCGCGTCGCGATAGGGCTAGTGTCCCGAATCCGAAATTCGCTTCATTTTGCGGCTATCTCCGTTGCGAATTTCGGCTTCGAAGGACACTAGCGATGCTATGATTCTAGTGTGGTTTGGTTCGGAAGTCCGCTTGACGAGCTTGCCGCAACATTGAAGCGGACTTCCGAACCACCACACTAGGGGCGGACCCGGTAACGCGCAACCTGCCTGACTTCTTCCGCTTTCGCTCAGCTAGAGCCGACATGGCCGCGTATGCCGCTGGACGCCTCTCGGTCGAAAACGACCCGAAGCGGACGATCCTATGCTAGCCTCGCGAGCCATCAAACGGACCTCGGATGATAGCAATGCTGGAAACGGACAAGGTGTTCGCCGGCTCGATTCCGGAAAACTACGACCGGTATATGGTGCCGTTGATTTTCGAACCGTTCGCCGCAGATCTTGCACAGCGAGCAGCGTCCTTCTCGCCAAGTGCCGTTTTGGAGATTGCCGCGGGCACCGGGGTTGTCACCCGCGCATTGGCCCCAATACTGTCCTCCGGCGCGAGCTATATCGTAACCGACCTCAACCAGCCGATGCTCGACTACGCCGCTTCGCGACAAGCTCCCGACAATCGCATCAAATGGCGCCAAGCGGATGCTCTGGCGCTACCGTTTGAAAACGCGGCCTTCGATCTCGTTTGTTGTCAGTTCGGCGCAATGTTCTTTCCCGACCGCTCATCTGCCTATCGCGAAACAAAGCGAGTCCTGAAGCCCGGGGGACATTTTTTGTTCAACGTATGGGATCGCATCGAGGAGAATGTATTTGCGGATGATGTGACGAATGCCCTCGCAAATATTTTTCCGAACGATCCGCCGCGCTTTCTGGCACGCACGCCGCACGGCTACCACGATACGGCACTGATCCGTAGCGAACTCGAGGACGCGGGTTTCACCCGCGTGGTGATCGAGACGAGAGCCGAACAGAGCCGTGCATCTTCGCCGCGCCTTCCCGCCGTCGCTTATTGTCAGGGAACCGTTCTTCGCAGCGAAATCGAGGCCAGAGACGCGGGAAAACTGGAAGTCGCAACCGACTATGCCGCATCCGCGATTGCAGACAAAGCATGGCAGCGGCGAGGTTGCTGCCAAAATTCAGGCACACGTAATCATGGCTGTGGCCTAGGTGCTGGGACATTCCGTATCCGGCACTTCGCGACAAGGCGGTTATGTGCAGGACTAGTTCCCGCGATACGCAAGCGACGCCCAGTTCGACCTTGTGCCTGCACCGGCAGGAATGGTACGCGCTTGCTCGCGTCCGCCGTCACGCCGGATCGGGAAAATCATGTCAATGCGTCAGTCCTTCATCGACCGCATCTATGACGGGGTCGATCCGTTCGCGTCTTTTCCGTCGGTCGAGGCGGGGGCCAAAAGCGTCGACGATGCCTTGCCCGAAGGCTGGGGTTCGAGCCATCCCTATTTCAAGAAATACATCGAGCAGGTCCGGCCGGAGCTTATCGTTGAAGTCGGGACCTGGCTCGGCGGCAGCGCGGTTCATATGGGACGACTGTTGCGCGCGGCAGGCCTGAAGGATAGCTGCATCATCTGCATCGACACCTGGCTAGGCAGCTCGGAGCATTTCCTGAACGCGCCCGAACGCAGCCAGCTCAAGATCGCCAATGGCCGCGCCACCTTCTATGACGACTTCATGCGCAACATCGTCGATCACGGACTGCAGGACATCGTCGTGCCGTTCTCAATCACCAGCATTGCCGCCGCCGAGGTGCTGCGCGAGTGCAATCTCGAGCCGGACCTGATCTATCTCGATGGCGATCACACCGTGCGAGGCTTTCGCGCCGACCTTGAGCTCTATTGGGAGATTCTGCGTCCCGGCGGCACGCTGATCGGCGACGATTTCGACTGGCACGAAATCCACATGAACGTGCTTGAATTCGCCTATCTGAAGAAGATCGAGTTTACGGCCTTCGGCAACAAGTTCGTCATGCACAAGCCGGAGTGATCGCACCGCCGGGTGCCGCTTCAGAAAATGGCGCGTCTTTCACGCGCCTCGGACCGCGCCAGGCTGTTGATCCGGCGCACCTTCGGGCTGGCTCGGCTGGTCTCCTTTCATCGAGCCGCGATCGTGCATACGCGGTAAATCCTTGTTTGGCGGCACGGGGTCGGCCAGCGGACGGTCTTCGTTCGGATGCGGGGCGGGCGGGTTCTCGACCGGATAAGGCTTGCCGGGCTCTTCGTCGGGCGGCTGCGCGGGCTGGACTGGCTCTTTCGACATGCTCCAACAACGCGACAGGCGCACATCATGTTCCGTGAGAAGTTTTGCCGGCGGAGTGCAGCTTGGACGGCGATGTCACGATAGCCCCCGGACATTGTCAATAATGCCATCTGCTGTTAGACTGTGCTTGAGCCTATCTGCGCTCCGTTCACACCAAACGGAGACAGGAACCATGAAACGCTATGTGATCGAACGAAACGTTCCGGGCATCGGCGGCTTGAACCGCGAACAGCTCAGAGGTGCGGCCGAGACCTCCAACAAGGCGCTGGCGAAGCTCGCCGGCAAGGTGCAGTGGGAGCATTCCTACGTCGCAGGCGACAAGACTTTCTGCGTCTATCTCGCTGACAGCGAGGCCACCGTGCAGGAACATGCGAAGCTCTCGGGCTTTCCCGCCAACACGGTCACCGAAGTTCGCACCATCATCGATCCGATGACGGCTGCGGCCTGATCAACCGGCGCCGCCGGCGCGTTTGCCGGCGGTGCCCGATCCTGGAAACAACGCATGAAAAAGCGTGTGACGGCAGGCAAGAAATCCGCAGCGCCAATCCGCAAGAAGGACGGCGTGCTCGACGTCACGATCCTGCTGTTCGACCAGGGCTATGCCTCGACCGCGATCGGTCCGATCGAGGTATTTCATTCGGCCGGGGTGGTGTGGAACTGGCTGCATGGCGAGAAGGTAAAGCCGCGCTTTCGCGTGCGCGTCGCCTCGATCGACGGCAAGAAGGTGATGGGTCTCTGCTCGCTCGGTTTCATGCCGGAATGTTCGATCCACGAAATCAAGCATGCCGACATCATCATTGTGCCGGCGCCGGGCTGGGATGTGCTGGAAGAGATTGCGCGCAACACCACGCTGCTGCCGTGGCTGAAGAAGTGGTACGACCGCGGCGCTTACATTGCCGGAGTTTGCACCGGCGTTGCGTTTCTCGCCGAATGCGGCTTGCTCGACGGCAAGCAGGCGACCACGCATTGGGGGCTCGCTGCCATCATGCGCGAGCGCTATCCAAAGGTGAAGTGGCAGACCGATGACTTCGTTACCGAGGATGGCAAGCTTCTGTGCAGCGGCGGGGTCTATGCCTCAATCGATCTGAGCCTGTATCTGGTGGAGAAATTCTGCGGCCACGAAGTCGCGCTGCAATGCGCCAAGGCGCTTCTGTTATCGATGCCGCGCAGTCGCCAATCGGGATATTCGGTCATCTCTTTGTCGCGTCCGCATAACGACGACAAGATCCGAAAGGCCGAGGAATATCTGCAGAAGAATTTCGAGGCCGGCGCACCGATCGAGGAATTGGCGGACCGCGCCGGTATGGGCGCTCGCAATTTCATCCGCCGTTTCAAGGCCGCGACCGGGCATCTGCCGGGGGCCTATCTGCAGACGCTGCGCGTCAACGCAGCGAAGGAAATGCTGGAGGGCGGCGCGCTCTCGATCCAGGAAATCTGCGCGAAGGTCGGTTATGAGGACGCGGCGTTTTTCCGCGAACTGTTCAAGCGCCATACCGGCATGACGCCGGCGGAATATCGCCACAACTTCGCAGGGATGAGCTTCGAGCGCGGCGAGCTTGTTCCCGGCACCGCGGTGGCTGCGCGGGGCTAGTCCGGCGCGCGGAAGCTGAGAAGCCGTTTCTCCGACCAGACATAGACCTTGCCGGTATCGGTGAAGCCGGGCAGGGACATCGCGACGATCTGATCTGCGACCTTTTCCGGCGTCTCCAGTGTTTCCGGGTCTTCGCCCGGCATGGCCTGCGCGCGCATGCGGGTGCGGATCGGGCCGGGCGAGAGCAGGTTGACGCGGAGGTTGGTGGTCATGTTCTCCGCGGCCCAAATCTGGACCATCGCATTCAGCGCGGCCTTCGAGGCCCCGTAGGGTCCCCAATAGGCGAGGCATTTCCAGGATACGCCGGACGTAACGAAAACCGCGCGTCCGGCATCGGATTTCACAAGCAATGGCTCCATGCAACGGATGAGCTGCCAATTGGCGGTGACGTTCACGGCCATCACCTCTTCCCAGGCTTTCGGTTCGACATGCGAGAGCGGGGAGAGCGGGCCCAAGATTCCGGCATTGCCGATCAGGATGTCGAGCTTGCCATAGCGGTCGAACAATGCGCCTCCAAGACGGGCGATGCCGTCCTGGTCCTTCAGGTCGAGCGGCACCAGCGTTGCGCTGCCGCCCGCGGCCTTGATCGCGTCGTCGAGTTCCTCGAGGCCGCCTACCGTACGGGCGACTGCGATCACATGCGCGCCGGCTTTGGCGAGCGCGATTGAAACAGAGTGCCCGATGCCGCGCGAGGCGCCTGTGACGAGGGCGATACGATTCTCAAGCGGTCTTGTCATACGGAAAGGTCAGTTCTTGTTGGCGGCCTGCATCATCTCGCCGACTTCGTGCGCATTCGCATCTTCCGAAGCCTGCAAGACACCGGCGACGCTGGTGCGGTCGGCATCGCTGCGGTTCTGGCTGAGTTTCATCTTGCCTTCAAGCGCATCAATGGTGATGCGAAACCCGACGATGCCCTTGAGCTGCCGCTCGAGATAATCCACCGGCGCGTCGGAAACCTGCCACGGCTCGGCAAAGGCGGCCTCGTGCAAACCGGTCAATTCCTTCACATGGGCGTGGAGCTGGTCGCGGTCGTCATAGACTTCGACCATTCCGCGGGCGCAGACGGTGGCGTAATTCCAGGTCGGTACCGCCTTGCCGTGTTCATGCTTCGACGGATACCAGCTTGGCGAGACATAGGCGTCCGGGCCCATGAACATCGCGACGCCCGGCTTGGTGAAATCGCTGTCGCGCCATTGCGGGTTGGCGCGCGCGACGTGGCAGCGAAGCTGTCCGAACGGTCCGACTGAGGTATCCAGGATCACCGGGAAATGGCTGATGAGCAGCCCTCCGTCCTTGCCGATCGTCGTCAGGCTGCCGAAGCCGATTGTGCGGATATGCGCGTGCAGGACGGCGACATCGGTTACGCGAAAATGCGGCGGGATATAGAGCATCGCGGCGGGGCCGCTAGCTCGCTTCCGCGAGCAGCGACAATTGCCGTGGCGTGTGGGTCTTCGCGCTCTGGTCGGTAAGATTGGTAGGATAATCGCCGGTGAAGCAATGGTCGGTGAATTGCGGGCGCTGCGGGTCGCGCTTCTCGAAGCCCATCGCGCGATAGATGCCGTCGACCGACAGGAAGGCGAGCGAATCCGCACCGATAAAGGCGCGCATTTCTTCCAGCGAATGCGTCGCCGCCAGCAGGTTGTCGCGATCCGGTGTGTCGATGCCGTAGTAATCCGGATGCGTAATCGGAGGCGAAGCGATGCGGAAATGCACTTCCTTCGCACCTGCATCGCGCATCATCTGCACAATCTTGGTCGAGGTGGTACCACGCACGATCGAATTGTCGACCAGCACGATGCGCTTGCCCGCGACCACCGAGCGGTTGGCGTTGTGCTTCAGCCGCACGCCAAGCTGGCGGATCTGTTGCGTCGGCTCGATGAAAGTGCGGCCGACATAGTGATTGCGGATGATGCCGAGATCGAAGGGGATGCCCGATTCCTGCGCGAAGCCGAGCGCAGCCGGCACGCCCGAATCCGGCACCGGCACAATGACGTCGGCATCGGCCGGCGCTTCGCGTGCCAGCTCGGCGCCCATCGTCTTGCGCACCTGATAGACCGGGCGCCCGCCGATCACCGAATCCGGCCGCGAGAAGTAAATGTATTCGAAGATGCAGGGGCGCGGCGCCATCGGCGGAAATGGCTTGTAGGAATGCGCACCCTTCTCGTCGAAGATCAGGACTTCGCCATTCTCGATATCGCGGACATATTTCGCGCCAATGATGTCGAGGGCGCAGGTCTCCGAGGTGAGGATCGGGCAGCCATCGAGCTGGCCGAGCACCAGCGGGCGGATGCCAAGCGGATCGCGGGCGCCGACCAGCTTCTTGTTGGTAAGGCCGACGAAGGAATAGGCGCCTTCCAGCGCGCGCAGGCCCTCGATGAAGCGGTCGACGAAGCGCGGCTTATTCGAGCGCGCGACCAGATGCAGGATCACCTCGGTGTCGGTGGTCGACTGCATGATGGCGCCCTCGTGCACGAGCTGGCGCCGGAGCGTCAGCCCGTTGGTGAGATTGCCGTTATGGCCGATGGCAAAGCCGAACGGATCGAGCTCGGCGAAAAGCGGTTGCACATTGCGAAGCAGCGTCTCGCCGGTTGTCGAATAGCGAACATGGCCGCAGGCCGAATTGCCGGGCAGGCGATCGATCACGCGCCGGTCGGAGAAGGCATCGCCCACCAGGCCGAGACGCCGCTCGGAATGAAAACGCCGGCCGTCAAAGGAGACGATGCCGGCGGCTTCCTGCCCGCGATGCTGAAGCGCATGCAGCCCCAGCGCGGTGATGGCGGCGGCATCGGGATGGCCGAAAATGCCGAACACCCCGCATTCCTCGCGCAGGCGGTCGCCGTCAAGATCGAGATTGAAGGAGGGATTCGGGTCGGGGGCTTGATCGGGGGACAAGGTCATTGCGACGTCCAAAGCCTCCAGTGGGCCGGGCTAGCGTTGCGTCGCCGCTCGGCTTTCGATCAATTTGCTCATCCCGGTCCGGTCGGATCGTTCATAGCCTTCGCCGCTGTTTCCGGCAGGTCGCGGAGCCGAGTTCTCGGACCGCTGCCCCGGCGGCTGCGGTGGTTCCTCGCCTTCGCCATCCTTCGGACGCTTCAGCCGCTTCAAGATGGTGTTTTCGGGGTCATCCGGCAACATCGACTTAAGCCAATCCCCGGTGCTCGCAAGCACGACCCGCGATTTTGCGGCAGTTACCCAGGCGGGTTGCGATTTTTGCGGGACCAGCCAGTCGAAAAACAGGTAGGCGACCACCACAATAATGAGCCCGCGGCCAAGCCCGAACATGAATCCGAGGCTGCGGTCGAGCGCACCGATTCGGCTATCGAGGATCATGTCCGAGATCCGGACGGTGATGATCGAGACAATCAGCAGGGTTCCGAGGAACAGGCCCCCGACCACGGCGCCGGCGGCGACATACTGGTTGTTGAAATAGCTCTCCGCGAACGGCATCAGCCGTTTGAAGAAATAAAGCGTGACCACGGCCGCAGCCGCCCAGGCACCGATCGACAGGATTTCGCGCATGAAGCCGCGAATCATCGCGAGCAACCCGGAAATCAGCATGACGACAAGCAGGATGATGTCGAGCAGGGTAATCGGCATGGATGAAGACTGGGGCTTATGAATTGGCGTCTCACCGACGCTGACGGCGCGCCTGTATAGCCGCCCCGCTATGCCGCGTCACCCATCTTGTCGGGAGATTTTGGCCGTGAACCATTCGGGCAGTTCGAGCGACCCATACCAAGGGGCACGCCGAATCCATTCCGAATCCGGTCCCGGGCGGGTTTCGCCCGGTCGCCGGTTCGGTCACTATTGCCGGGGATCGGTCCCGCCGAGCCGGCAGGGAGAGCATTGTAAGATGACAACCAAGATTGGACGTCACGGTGCGACGGCAGCCCTGGTGCTGGCGCTCGCGCTGCCGCTGGCCCCGGCACATGCGGCAGAGGCGTCCCCGCTGATCAAGGCCTACAACCAGTCCGGGCTCGACCTGTTCAAGATATTCGCCGGGCAGCCCGGCAATATCGTGTTTTCTCCCTATTCGATCGGCTCTGCGATGGCGATGGTGATGTCGGGCGCGCGGGGCGAAACCCAGGCCGACATGCTGAAGGCGCTCCGGCACGGACTGGCGGCGAACGAGATCGATCCGGCCAATGCCAAGGCGCTGGCGGCGCTGCTTGCCTATAACGAGGCAAGCGCCAAATGCCCGGACGGTTTCAAGCTCAACGGCAAGCTATGCGAAGCCGCGGCGCCCAAGGACAAGGACGAGGATTGTCCGAGCGACGCAGAGCGCAAGGGCGACTTGTGCGTCGTCGAGAATGATGAGATCGCGGCGAAGCTTCGCATCGCGAATGCGCTGATGCTGGTGAACGCTCAGGCGAGCGTCGCGCCGGCTTTCGAGGAAACGATCAAGAAAAACTACAACGCCGAGATATTCCGCGGCGCCAATCTCGATGTCGTCAATAGCTGGGTGAAGAACAAGACCGAGGGCAAGATCGAGAAGATTCTCGAGAAGCTCAATCCGACCGACTCGCACGTGCTGCTGAACGCTGTTTATTTCAATGCGCCCTGGGCGCACGCCTTCGCAGAGAATGGCACGCGCAATCGCGAATTCCATTTGACGGCAAATGAAAAAGCCGAAGTTCCGACCATGTCTCAGCAAAGCGAGTTCGCAGTCGTGAAGGCGGAGGGCTATTCGGCGATCCGGCTGCCTTATGCCGCCGGCGGCCTTTCGATGATCGTGGTTCGGCCCGACGCGGTTGACGGCCTCGATGCGGTGATCAAGTCGTTCGATGGCGGCAAGCTGGACACGCTGGTCACCGAACTCGGCAAGGCGAAAAAGAAGATGGTTGCGGTCTCGATGCCGCGGTTCAAGACCGAGTTCAGGGCGGAACTTATAGATCCCTTCAAGAGCCTCGGCATGAGCAAGGTGTTTGACCCGGCGCAATCGGACCTGTCGGGCCTGACCGGCAAGACACGGACCGAAGCACAATCGACGATCGACCAGATCGTGCATCGGGCGGTGATCGATGTGACGGAGGCCGGTACCGAGGCCGCGGCCGCGACCGCGGTCGTCGTCACCACCCGCACCATGCGGCCCGATGACGTGGAGCGCTTCCAGGTCGATCGGCCCTTCATGTTCATGATTGCCGACGACAATACCGGGGCGATCCTGTTCGAGGGCCGCATTTCCGATCCGCGCAGCTAGTGGTCCGATTCCAACCTTCGCATCCCGTTTCAGCAGGCCGCTTTGCGAATGCTGGAATCATAAGGACCCCCAGCAAGTCAATGTTTTTAGTGGAGTTTTGAATTTGACATTCGCCTCACGAGCCCGCGGCCACGTGGGTAGCGAATGTCAAATCCACTCCACTAGCTGGCGAGGTCGATCTCGGTAAGGTCGCGGCCGATCACGATGCGGCCGGAGAAATCGCGCGCGACTTCCTCGGCCAGCACCTGCATGACGCTTTCATCCTTGCGCGGAAGGTGATGCGTGAGCACGAGCGTCTTGACGCCGGCGCGCGCCGCGATCTTGCCGACAGAGTCGCCGGCGGCGAGCGTGTATTGCGCTACCCGGCGGAAGTGTTCGTTCTTGATCTCGGCGCTGGCCATATAGCAACATTGCACCAGCACATCGGCGCCGGCTGCGAGCCGCTGCAGTCCGGCACAATCGACAGTATCTCCGCTGATGGTGATGACCTTGCCCCGGGCTTCGAAGCGATAGCCGTAGCAGGTCCAACGACGCAGGAACGATGCCGGAAAACCAAGTCCATCGCCGTGCTCGACGATGTCGGCGCTGATTTTCCAGGTCCCGGTGTCGAGCACGAGACCCGGGCTGGCGTCTTCGATAACGACCGGCTTCCAGCCACCGAAGGCGGGCTCGCCCATCGAACGCCATTGCCAGTCCTTTTCGAAGACCTGCGTGAGCATGGCCTCGGCGATGCGCCGGGTGTCGGGCGGCCCGTAGATCATGAGCGGCGTGCGGCGGCCATGCATCCAGGTTGCCAGCATTACATCATAGAGATCGCCGATGTGATCGTAGTGATGATGGGTGATGAAGACCGGACCGACCCTGTCGAGCGGAACACCCGCCTTGACCAGTTGCAGCACCACGCCGCGGCCGGCATCGAACAGGATGTTTTCATCGCCCAGCCGAATCAGCGTGGTGGTGGCGTTGCGATTGGGGTCCGGTCTGGGCCCGCCGGTGCCGAGCAGGACAATTTTGAACATTGCCGCTATTCGTCCAGCGTGAAGCCGGTCGATCGGATGACGTCGCCCCAGCGCTTGTAGTCGGCTGCAATGATGCGGGCGAATTCCTCCGGCGTATCGGTTGCGACTTGTATGTCGAGATTGGCGATCTGCCGCCGGATATCGGGATTGTTCAGCGCGGCAACGATCTGCGCGTTCAATTCGCGGATGACGGGAGCGGGGGTCTTGCCGGGCGCCAGGAAGCCGTACCAGAGTTCGGCATCTTCCATCGGCCCAAGATTCATCCGAAGCTCCTTGAAGGTCGGAACATCCGGCAAGGATGGCGAGCGCGATAGACCGGTGACCGCAAGCAGCTTGATCTTGTTGCCCTTGTACAACTCCATCATGGAGACGGTGGTGTTGAAGGTCGCCTGGATCTGTCCGCCTTGCAGATCGATATTGACCGGCGCCGATCCCTTGTACGGAACGTGCTGCATGTCGGTCCCGGTCGCGCGATTAAACATGGCACCGAGGAAATGCGAAGGGGTGCCGGCCGAGAGCGAACCGTAGTTGACCTTTCCGGGATTGGCCTTCACCCAGTCGACAAAGCCTTTTACGTCGCCGGCGGGGACGGCGTTATTGAGCGCCAGCGCAAACTGGAAGTTTCCGAGCCGCGTGATCGGCGCAAGATCCTTCATCGGGTCGAAATTCAGTTTCTTGTAGACGAACGGCATGAAGGCCGTCGTGACGATCGGGGCCGAGAGAATGGTGGTGCCATCCGGTTCGGCGCGCGCCACCGCTTCCGCGGCAATGCGTCCGCCGCCGCCAGGGCGGTTGTCGACAATCACGGGGTTATTGGTCGCGACGCGGATGTGTTCGGCGATCAGGCGCGTCAGAACATCGAGTCCGCTGCCGGCCGGAAACCCAACGATGATCTTGAGCGGTTCGGCCGAGCCTGGATGTGCCGGGAGCGCGAACAGGGCGGCAATCAAAAACGTGGCGATGCGAAAGCGGGACGCGTGCAGGCGGATTTTCATTGCGATAACCGAATTGGACGAGCCGGCCGGGCACCATGAAGCGGAAATTGTCCAGCGTCCACCGCCCGGCTACGCGTCACGCCTCCCGCCGCATTCGCGACTTCGAGCCACGGGCGGCGATGTCGGCGACCAGCGAGGCGAGATTGCCGTGGGCGCTCAGTATCAGTCCCGCATCGGCCGGCGCATCGGAACGTCCGGGATCGGGCAGGAAGGCGCGCTTGAAGCCGAGCTTGGCGGCTTCTTTCAACCGTGCAGGCGCTTGCGCCACCGGCCGGATCGCGCCCGACAATGATACTTCGCCAAAGAACACGGCATCCGCCGGCAAGGGCGCGCCCGCAAGCGAGGAGACGAGCGCCGCCGCCGCCGCAAGATCGGCAGCCGGTTCGTTGATGCGAAGCCCGCCCGCGACATTGAGATAGACGTCGTGGGTTGCGAGCCGCACCCCGCAATGCGCTTCCAGCACCGCAATCACCATCGACAGCCGGCTTTGATCCCAGCCGACGACGGACCTGCGCGGGGTGCCAAGCGCAGTCGGCGCGACCAGTGCCTGGATTTCCACAAGCACCGGCCGCGTTCCTTCGATACCGGCAAAGACCGCGGTGCCGGGCGAGCCGAGATCGCGCTCCGACAGAAACAATTCGGATGGGTTGTTTACTTCCTGCAGGCCAAGCCCGGTCATCTCGAACACACCGATCTCGTCGGTCGGGCCGAAGCGGTTTTTCACCGCGCGCAGGATGCGGAATTGATGCGAGCCTTCGCCCTCGAACGACATCACCGCATCGACCATATGCTCGACCACGCGCGGACCGGCAATCTGTCCGTCTTTCGTCACATGGCCGACAAGGATCACGCAGGCACCGCTCTTCTTGGCAAAGCGAATGAGCGCCTGAGCCGAGGCGCGCACCTGAGTCACCGTCCCGGGCGCGGATTCGACGGTGTCGGTCCACATGGTCTGGATCGAGTTCGATCACCACGAGGCGCGGCAAGTCGCCTTGTGAAAGCGTGGCGATGATGTCCTCGACCGAAGTCTCGGCGGCGAGTTCGACTTTGGCTTCGCCGAGCGACAGCCTCTCAGCGCGCAGCCGGACCTGCGCCACGGCCTCTTCGCCCGAGATATAGACCGTGCGCTGCTTGAGCTTGGCGAGCGCGGCCGCGACCTGTACCAGCAGCGTCGACTTACCGATGCCGGGATCGCCGCCAAGCAGGAGCACCGAGCCGCGCACCAGACCGCCACCGGTGACGCGATCGAATTCAGGCATTCCGGTCGCGAGGCGAGGGGCGTCCTGGGTCTCGCCGGAAAGTGGCTGCAAGGAAAAGGCGCGCCCACGGCCTGCGGCTTTTCCGGGTCCGGCCGTGCCGAGCGGCGCTTCGGCGGCTTCCTCGGCAAGCGTGTTCCACTCGCCGCAGGATTCGCACTTGCCCTGCCAGCGCGTATAGGCCGCACCGCAATTTTGGCAGACGAAGGAGTGGCCTTTGCGACTCATGCGTCTATCGAGCGGTTAGAGCGGCGGGGAAGTCAACCTGTCGGATCAGATTATCATCCGCCCTTGTAAATCCGCGCATAGCGGTGGCTGAGGCTGGTCAAAACCTCGTAGCCAATGGTGCCGAGCATTGCGCCGGTGGCGTCGACGTCACGGCCTTCGCCGATCACGGTCGCGAAATCGCCGCGCCGGACGCTGGCATTCGGCAGATCGGTGATGTCGAGTGCGATCAGGTCCATCGAAATACGTCCGACGATCGGGCAGGGGCGGCCTTTGACGATCAAGGTTGCGCCGGGCTTCTGGTCGGACCCGCTTGCCTGCCGGAAGAAGCCGTCGGCATAGCCCATCGTGACGATCGCAATGCGCGAGGGCCGCCGCGCGGTCCAGGTCGCGTCGTAGCCCACCGTCTCGCCGAATTCGAGATCGCGCACTTGCGCGACGCGCACTTTCAACTCGACCACCGGCTTCATGGGGTTTGGCTTGCCGGGCGTCGGATTGACGCCGTAAAGCGCAACTCCGGGCCGCACGACGTCGAGATGCGCCGACGGGCTCAGGAAAATTCCCGACGAATTCGCAATCGAAGCCGGCACCCCGCGATAGAGCGCGCGGATGTTGCGGAACATAAGCATCTGTTCGTTGGCGCGGGAATTTTCCGGAAATTGCGAGGCCACGAAATGGCTCATCAACAGCTCGAGACCATGGTTCTGGTTGTTGAGACGCGGCGCGATCGCGGCGGCTTCTTCCACGGTGACGCCGAGCCGGTTCATGCCGGTATCGACATGCAGCGCGAAGCCGCCCTCCCATTTGCTGACGGCCGTGAACGCATCCCATTCGGCAAGCTCGACCGAGGAGCCGATCACCGGCCGCAGATTGTGATCGGCGAAGATCTGCGTCGTCCCCGGCGGCAGGCCATCGAGCACATAGATTGCAGAATCCGGCGTCACCTTGCGCAGGCGCCTGGCCTCGGACAGATCGGCAACGAAGAATGTAACGCAGCCGGCCTGACGCAGCATTGCCGCAACCGGCTCCAGTCCGCAGCCATAGCCGTCGGCCTTGACCACCGCTGCGCATTCGGCGGGCGACGAGAGCCCGCGCAGCTTCTTCCAATTGGCCTCAAGCGCCAAAAGATCGACGGTCAGGATGCCGCCAGCCTCCTCCGCCGGCGGTCCGGCAGTGAGTTCGGCATTCTCTAGGTCAGGCGAGGGGTTCTTGACCAGCATGGGGACCAACTTTGCGCGGTCTGAATTGCAGTGCAACAATCAATAGGCCTGCGGGGGCGGCCGAAGCAAAATTTGGCCGCCACCATCGGATGTTCAAGGAATGCGCTCCGGTAACCGGTCTTCCGGCGCGAGATCGCCGAAGCGGGTGACACTGGCTTCGAATTGCAGGCCAACGGTGCCTGTCGGTCCGTGGCGCTGCTTTCCGATGATGACTTCGGCCTTGCCATGCACCGCTGCCATTTCGGTCTGCCATTTCAGGTGGTCGTCGGTGCCCGGCCGCGGTTCCTTGTTGGCGAGGTAATATTCCTCGCGATACACGAACAGCACCACGTCGGCGTCCTGCTCGATCGAGCCAGATTCACGCAAATCCGAAAGCTGCGGCCGCTTGTCGTCACGGCTTTCCACCTGACGTGACAATTGTGACAGCGCGATGATCGGAACATTCAGTTCCTTTGCCAGCGCTTTCAGATTAGTGGTGATTTCGGTGATTTCCTGAACCCGGTTGTCCTGCGAGCGCTTGCTCGATCCCGAGAGCAGCTGGATATAATCGATCACGAGCATATCGAGCCCGCGCTGCCGTTTCAGACGCCGTGCGCGCGCCGCAAGCTGCGCGATCGAAAGGCCGCCGGTTTCGTCGACGAAAAATTTCATGCTCTGCAGTTCGAGCGAGACGTCGCGGATTTTCTCGAAATCGAGCTCGCTGATCTGGCCGCGGCGGATCGTGCTCGATGGAATGCCGGTGCGCTCGGCGAGAATACGGGTGGCGAGCTGCTCGGCCGACATTTCGAGCGAGAAGAAGCCGACAATGCCGCCGTTGACCGTTGTAATATGTCCGTCAGGCCGCACCTCGCCCTGCCACGCCTTGGCGATGTTGTAGGCGATGTTGGTCGCAAGCGCGGTTTTGCCCATGCCGGGGCGCCCGGCGACAATGATCAAATCGGAGGACTGCAGGCCGCCCATCTTGGAATCGAGGTCATGCAGGCCGGTCGCGATGCCCGACAATCTGCCGTCGCGCTGATAGGCCTTGGCGGCCATGTCGACGGCGGTGGTGATGGCTTGCGAGAACGCCTGGAAGCCGCCTTCGTAGCGGCCGCTCTCGGCAACCTCGTAGAGCCTGCGCTCGGCTTCCTCGATCTGTTTGGTCGGGGCGAAATCGACCGCGGCCTCATAGGCCTCGTTGACCATGTCCTCGCCGATCACGATCAGCGCGCGGCGCACCGACAGATCATAAATGGTGCGGCCATAATCCTGCGCGTTGATGACGGTGGTCGCTTCCGCGGCGAGGCGCGCGAGATACTGGCTCAGCGTCAATCCGCCGATATCGGCGTCGGCGGGCAGGAAGGTTTTGAGCGTGACCGGACTTGCAACCTTGCCGGCGCGCACGAGTTGCGAAGAGATGTCGTAAATCTTCTGATGGACCGGCTCGAAGAAATGCCGCGCTTCCAGAAAGTCGGAGACGCGATAAAGCGCCTCGTTGTTCACCAGAATCGCGCCCAACAGGGCTTGCTCGGCCTCGATGTTGTGCGGGGCGGTGCGATAGAGAGGCGTCTGGTCCGCGGCGAGCTTGCGCGCGGCTGAGTCAAAGGGTGCCATCGTTCCAGCAGGGGTTTGTTATCAGTGAGTCTTTTTTCTGGTCGAAATTGCGGCACGCACCGCAACGCACGCTACCTTTGAACTCGTTTCGTCGCGGGTATCGCGGCACCCGGACCCATGTGCTCTAGCAAGCTATCGGCGGCGCGTCCGACCAAAATTCGAATGTCCCCGTTACCCACTCGCTGAGCAGTTTGATTCCGATAAAGCTTGACTGAAGCTTCGGAAATCGCAATGCGCCGGTTTATTCGCCGGCCAGGCGCAGCGGCTCGCGCTGCTGCGTTTCGATCTCGCGCAATCTCGCTTCTTCACGCGCTATATAGTCGCGCGTCAGCGGCACCGTATCGACGCGTTTCGCAAGCTGGATCTGGAACACCATCATGCCCTGGTGTCGGAATGCCATCTCGGACGCCGCCAGGTAGAATTCCCACATCCGCACGAAGCGCTCGTCGTAAATCCGGCGCGCTTCTTCCGCGTGTGCGAGGAAGCGCGTGCGCCAGTTCAGCAGCGTCTCGGCATAATGCAGGCGCAGGATTTCGACGTCGGTGACGAGCAGGCCCGCGCGCTCGACCGCCGGCAGCACTTCCGACAGCGCCGGGATATAGCCGCCCGGGAAAATATACTTGTCGATCCAGGGATTGGTGGTGTTCGGGCCCTCGGAACGGACGATCGAGTGCAGCACCATCACGCCGTCGTCGGCGAGCAGCCGGCTGCATTGCCGGAAGAATTCCCCGAAATGTCCCACTCCGACATGTTCGAACATGCCGACCGAGACGATGCGGTCGAAGCGGTGGTTCAGGTCACGGTAGTCCTGCAGACGGAAATCTATCCTGTCCGACAGGTGCTGCTCGGCGGCGCGGCCACGTGCGAGCTTGAATTGTTCGTCCGAGAGCGTGACCCCGGTGACATTCGCACCGCAATGCTCGGCGAGATAGAGACCAAGCCCGCCCCAGCCGCAGCCGATATCCAGAGTGCGCTGGCCCTCTTTCACCAGCAGCTTGGCGGCGAGGTGCCGCTTCTTGGCGAGCTGGGCGTCGTCAAGCGACTGGTTGGGCGATTCGAAATAGGCGCAGCTATATTGCCGGTCGGAATCGAGGAACAGCGAATAGAGGCGGCCGTCGAGATCATAATGATGCGCGACATTGCGCCGCGCGCGCCGCCGATAATTGTATTGGTCGATCCTTCTTCGGCTGTAGCGCAGGGCTGCTCGCGGCCGCGCGAGGAACGGAAGCTTGTTGCTGCCCGGTTGCGAGAACAGGAGCGACAGAAGATCCGCGATCGTGCCATGTTCCAGCACAAGCTCGCCGTTCACATAGGCTTCGCCAAGCCGCAATTCGGGGTGCAACAGCATGCGCGCCATCGCGGAGCGCGAAACGAATCGTGCCGCTACCGGTGTGCCGCTGCCGTCGCCGAATTCGAGCGCGTGCCCGCCGGCGGTCGTCAGGCGCAAGCTTCCGCTGCGTATGAATCGTCTTAAACCTGCCCGAAGCAACCGTTCCACCGGCCGCCTCCCATCCTTTCGGTCGGCTTATGTTGATACCGGACACTATTACATCAAAGTCTGGCGGAACCGGCAATGCGGTGCTACGGCATCAATTGCGCCGTGGCCGCTTCGAAAATGAGCCACATTCGGCGGTTACCGCCTTGCGTCAGTTCGTCAGGGGCCGTTTCCGCATAATTTTCAGTATGTGCGCGTTCGGGTCATCTGGGGCAGGAGATAATCCTTTGCGGCGTGGTCGAAGCTTTCTGATACTTGTTTCGGCCTTGCTGGTGGCCTCCCTTGCGGTGTCCGCGGCGCTTGCCCAGGGGCGTCCCAATTCTCCCGGCCAGCGCGGGGCGCCGGAAGCGCAGCCGAGCGGCCATCAAACCGAGGCGGTCGACCTGAACGAGGGCAAATCGCCCGCCGAACTGTTTCAGGCCGGCTGCGCGGTCTGCCATCAGAGCGTGGCGGGGCTGGCGAAAGGCCGTGGCGCGGGGGAACTCATTGGGTTCCTGCGTCAGCATTACACCTCTGGCGCCCGGCATGCGGCTGCGTTGGCCGGGTATCTAGCCGCTTCGGCAGGCCGTGGTGGTACCGCGGCAGGGGCGAACCCGGGACGCGTCAACCCGAATGCCCCGATAGACCGCCCGCCAGCTCCCATTGGCAGCGACCGCAAGCCTGCGCAGGAAGCTGCACGGCCGCAAGAACCGAGAGAGCCGCGCGAGCCCGCTGCCAAACGCAGGCCGCCGGAAAGGCCACCAGTTGCCGCCCGCGTAGCTCCGGGGGCACCAGCGGCAGGCACGCCCGCCGTGGCGACAGAAGCTGCCGCCCATTCCGGCGATGCCCCCGCCGCGGTGGTTCCACCGCCGGCTGAGGAGAAGCCGGCGGCACCGGAGATTCCGCTTTAAGCGGTCACAGTCTTTTCTGAAGACCGGTGCCCGGACCAGGTCCGGGACAGGCATTTATGGGATCGTGAATCAGGCCTTCTTGAATCAGGCCTTCTTGGCGTCGGTATCCGCGTCGGCGGATGCGTCTTCGTCGTCACCTTCGTCAGTGAGTGCTTCCGGGTCGAAGAAGGCTTCGGCCGCCGCTGCCGCCTGTTCGCGCGCGACCTCGGCATCCTCGCGCCGCACCGTGACATCCTCGCCGCGCTTCACGCGCTCGGCTTCTTCGGCGTTACGCGCCACGATCAGCGTGACCGCGACCTCGACTTCCGGATGCAGTGCGATACCGACCTTGTGCTGGCCAATGGTCTTGATCGGCGCATGCAACTCGATCTGGCTTCTCACAACCTCAAAACCGCCTACGGTGATCAGATCGGCGATATCGCGCGCGGAAACCGAACCATAGAGCTGACCGCCTTCGGACGCCTGACGGATCGCGGTGAAGGTCTTTCCGTTGAGCTTGTCGGCAACCTTCTGCGCCTCGCCGCGGTGTTCCAGATTCTTCGTTTCAAGGTTCTGGCGCATTCCTTCGAAGCGCTCCTTGTTGGCCTTGGTCGCGCGCAGGGCCTTGCCTTTCGGCAGCAGGAAATTGCGGGCGAAGCCGTCCTTCACGCGTACGGTCTCGCCCATCTGGCCGAGCTTGGCGACGCGTTCGAGCAAAATCACTTCCATGTCAGTTACTCCTTCGAAGATTTCGTTATGTGGGTGGGATTGACTGCGTCGGCGCGGGCGGAGAGCCCCCGCCGATGCGCTTTCGGAAATCGAAGATTGCGTCTGCGAGGCCGAGGAGGGTCAGCGCGAGCACGGGCCAGCCAATGACCAGAACCGCGAGATAGGCGCCGGTGAGAATGAAGGGCCGGCCGCCGACATTGCGCGTGATGGAATGCAGCACCGCAAAGCCCGCAATGGCGTAGGCCATGATCAAGGCCGCCGACACAACGCCGCCGACCGTTCCGACCAGGCCGGGCATGAAGGAAAGCACCAGCGCGGCTGCGAAGCTGAGATGTGCAGTGACCGGAAAGCGGATCGCCGGCAGATCCGGCCAGGGCCGTTTCAGGCGTCCGGAAACCTTCACCACACGGCCGGCGAGATAGAGATTGACCGACGAGGTGACGGTCGCGAGTACCGCGGCCGCAAGCGGCATGATTGTTACAAGCAGATCGATCAGACGTTTGCCGCTGTCGCTTGTTACATCGAGCGCGGAGCCCGCCGGCCCGCGGCCCTGATCCTGCAGCACCCGTTCGAAGGCGCGCCGCAGCCCGGCGCGGAATTGCTCTTCGTCGAGGCCGAAATTCGGGATCGCGACAATCACCATGCCGGCGGCGATCACGGCGCACCACAGCACGAGCCGTCCGGCAGGATACCATTCAACGTGGCTATTTCCCTGGCCGTCATCGGTCGAGCGCGCGAGCAGGGCGAGATAGCCGAGCCACCAGGCCGGAACCCCAACACCGATCAGGAACGCAAACAGGAAAAACGGGCTGCCGAAAGCGGCCGCAAGCCCAAGCGCAGCGGCGCCGGCCGCGACCAAGGCCGCCCAGTGGCTCCAGCCGATGGCGGCGATCAGGATCGGGAGCGGCGCGAGATAGAACAGCAGGACCGACAGCGGCGAGCCGGATGCAACCGACGCGAACAGGAGCGCGGAAGCCGCGCCTGCACCCAATCCGACCAGAACGATCTGCATCATCACGAGCTGTCCCGCTTGTTCAGCGGTTAGAGGCGGATCATGTCCGCCCCAACCATCGGCACCCGGATGTAACCGGATGCTTCGTTGTCTGCTTTCAGTGGCTTCGCCGGAGCGAACCCACAAGAATACTTACTTGATCACGTAAGGCAGCAAGCCAAGGAAGCGCGCGCGCTTGATCGCCTGGGCGAGTTCACGCTGCTTCTTCGCCGATACCGCGGTGATGCGGCTTGGCACGATCTTGCCGCGCTCCGAGACGTAACGCTGCAGCAGCTTTACATCCTTGTAGTCGATCTTCGGCGCGTTGGCGCCGGAGAACGGGCAGGTCTTGCGACGACGAAAGAAGGGACGGCGTCCGCCGCCACCACCACCACCAGCACCACCACCACCGGACATCGACATGATTATGCCTCCCCTTCGCTTGCGGCAGCGGGAGCGTCGTCACGCGGGCGCTCGTCACGATCGCGGCGCGGGCCACGATCGCGATCGCGGTCGCCGAAGCGTCCGCCGCCGCCACCGCCAAATCCGCCACCGAAGCCGCCGCCAAAGCCGCGGCCGTCGCGCTCGCGATCGTCACGATCGGACTTGCGCATCATGGCGGAGGGACCTTCCTCGAGTTCGTCGACGCGGATCGTGATGTAGCGCAGCACTTCTTCGGAAAGACGTTCCTGCCGCTCGATCTCGCTGATCGCTGCCGCCGGCGCGTCCACGTTCATGAGCGTGAAATGGGCCTTGCGATTCTTGTTCATGCGATAGGTGAGGGACTTCACGCCCCAATATTCGGTCTTGGCGACTTTGCCGCCCTGACCTTCGATGATGGCCTTGAACTGATTGGTCAGGTCATCGACCTGCTGCGCGCTGGCATCCTGGCGCGCAAGAAAAACATGCTCGTATAGAGGCATTGGGCCTTCCTTCTGTCATGGCGCTGTCCGGCGCAAAGCCCAACGAGACCTTCGGAAAGGCTCGATGCTCTGATGGCGGGGACACGGGACGACGGACCGACTGGCCCTGCCGAGGAACCCGAAACGGGCACCTTGGCCGTCCGTTCAGCCCCCGGCCGGGACGAGCGGAAGCGGGGTTTATAGGGATTTTGGCGCGGATGGCAAGAAGGCGGTGGGCCCGTTTCCCTTGACTTAAAGGGGGCCGCGTAGTTTTTCGCCCCACAATCGGGTCTAAGCACAAGGCCCGGCGGGGCTTTTCGGGGGTGTCAGGTTGTGGCGGTAGCGTTCGTATTTCCGGGCCAGGGCAGCCAGGCGGTCGGCATGGGCAAGGCGCTGGCGGAAACCTTTCCGGCCGCCCGGGAGGTGTTCGAGGAGGTGAATTCCGCGCTCGGCGAGAAGCTTTCCGCCGTGATGTGGGCTGGTCCCTCCGACAAGCTGATGCTGACAGAAAATGCGCAGCCGGCATTGATGGCGGTCTCGCTTGCGACCATCCGGGTGCTGCAAACCGAAGCCGGTCTCGATCTTGCGCGCGACGCAAAATTCGTGGCTGGCCATTCGCTTGGTGAATATTCGGCGCTAGCCGCGGCCGGCGCCTTTTCGATTTCCGATGCGGCGAGGCTTCTGCGCGTGCGCGGCAACGCCATGCAGAAGGCGGTGCCGGTGGGGGAGGGTGCGATGGCGGCGTTGCTCGGCCTGTCCTTTGAAGACGCCGAGGCGGTTGCGAAGGAAGCTGCGCGCGGCCAGGTCTGCCAGGCTGCCAACGACAACGGCGGCGGGCAGGTGGTGGTTTCCGGCAACAAGGCGGCGGTCGAACGTGCGGTCGAGATTGCCAAGACCAAGGGCGCGAAACGAGCGATGCTGCTGCCGGTCTCCGCGCCATTCCATTGTGCTCTGATGCAGCCGGCCGCCGACGCGATGGCGGAAGCGCTTGCGAACACGGAAGTAAAAAAGCCGGTGGTGCCCGTGGTCGCCAATGTGCTGGCGCAGCCGATCGACGATCCGCAGGAGATCGTGAAACGTCTGGTCGAGCAGGTGACCGGCACCGTGCGCTGGCGCGAATGCGTGGAAACCATGAACAAGTCAGGCGTCACGCAATTCTACGAAATCGGCTCCGGCAGGGTGCTTACGGGCCTGTTGAAGCGTATTGCAGACGGCGCGACCGGTTCCGCGATCGGAACACCGGAAGACGTGGCGGCGTTCAAAGCCGCGCGTGGCGCATGATCCCGAAAAGTGGGAACCGGTTTTCGGATAAGATCATGCGCAAAAAACTACGGGAGATGTGATGTTCGACCTCGGCGGCAAGACCGCGCTGGTGACCGGCGCGACCGGTGGCATCGGCGGGGCGATCGCACGCGGCCTGCACCGGCAGGGCGCCATCCTCGCGCTTTCCGGCACGCGCAAGGAAGCGCTCGACCAACTTGCCTTGGAGCTGAAAGAGCGTGTGCATGTCCTGCCCTGCGATCTTGCGGACAAGGAGCAGGTCGAAGCCCTTGTGCCGAAGGCGGAAGAGGCCATGGGCAAGCTCGATATCCTGGTCGCCAATGCCGGCGTGACCAAGGACAATCTGTTCGTGCAATTGCGCGACGAGGATTGGGATTCAGTCATCAACATCAACCTGACCGCGACCTTCCGACTGTCGCGCGCGGCGATGAAGACCATGATGCGGCGGCGCTTCGGCCGCATCATCGGCATCACTTCGGTGGTGGGCGTCACCGGCAATCCGGGGCAGGGCAATTATACGGCGGCCAAGGCCGGCATGATCGGCATGATGAAATCCATCGCCAAGGAATATGCCAAGCGCGGTGTTACCGCCAATTGCGTGGCGCCGGGCTTCATCACCAGCCCGATGACCGACAAGCTAAATGACAAGCAGCGCGAGGCCATCATTGCAGATGGTGCCGTCCGGCCGGCTCGGGACCGGCGACGACATCGCCTCGGCCGTCGTCTATCTCGCCTCCAACGAAGCTTCGTATGTCACCGGCCAGACGCTGCATGTGAATGGCGGAATGGCGATGATATGATTATAAAATCGCTGAGCTTTTTGGGCCTTTGCGGCCTGCTGGCCAACGGTTTTGAAGTATGGTAGCCCGTTCCGAGCCGGGCTTGGGGGAAGCGTGTGGGGCGCGGGCTTGACGCAAAGACTGCGACCCAATACACGCCGCCGTCATCACGGTTTGGAACGGCCTTGGATCGGCCAAGGACATTCAATTGGGGCAGGCCGGCTTGAGACGATCAAGCTGCTTGAACCGCCTCCATCGCCGTGCCACGACAGCTTCGATCGCGCCGCCGATCGAGCCCATCACTGAAAGCAGAGGTTCGAACCGATGAGTGACATCTCCGAGCGAGTGAAGAAGATTGTCGTGGAGCACCTTGGCGTCGAGCCGGACAAGGTTACCGAACAGGCGAGCTTCATCGACGATCTCGGTGCCGACTCCCTCGATACGGTCGAGCTGGTGATGGCGTTCGAGGAGGAATTCGGCTGCGAGATTCCGGACGACGCGGCGGAGACCATTCTCACCGTCGGGGACGCCGTGAAGTTCCTCGAAAAGAACGCCAAAAGCTGAGCCAGCAAGAGCTGAACCGGAACATTGCTGATCGCATTCCGTTTCGACCTCTGCTCTGAGGCGCGGGCGTTGTCGGCGCCCGCGACGAGAAGCGGGGACCGGAGCGCACTAGATCACGATGATTTTGGATCGAATCGATCCAAAATCGTGAACGTGATCGCTTCTGATAAGTCAGAGCATGATGTCGTCCGAAAACCGCTTCGCACTTTTCGGCATCATGCTCTAGGAGCCGGATCATGAGGCGGGTGGTCGTTACAGGCCTTGGGATGGTGACGCCGTTGGCTTGCGGCGTAGAGGCATCCTGGAAGCGCATCCTCGAAGGCAAGAGTGGCGCGCGCAAGATCGAGAAATTCGAAACCTCCGATCTGCCCTGCAAGATCGCCTGCGGGGTACCGCGCGGCGACGGCTCGGACGGCTCCTTCAATCCCGATCAGTGGATGGAGCCGAAGGAGCAGCGCAAGGTCGACGAGTTCATTTTGTATGGGCTCAGCGCTGCGCGTCAGGCGCTCGACGATTCCGGCTGGAAGCCAACGACGCCGGATGAGCAGTTCGCGACCGGCGTGATGATCGGCTCCGGCATCGGCGGCGTTGCCGGCATTGCCGATGGCGCGATCCTGGTGAAAGAGCGTGGACCGCGCCGCCTGTCGCCGTTTTTCATTCCCGGCCGCATCATCAATCTCGCCTCCGGCTATGTCTCGATCGAATTCGGGCTCAAGGGTCCGAATTCGGCGGTGGTGACCGCCTGCTCGACCGGTTCGCATGCGATCGGCGATGCCGGCCGCATGATCGCGCTCGGTGATGCCGACGTGATGGTGGCGGGCGGTGCTGAATCGCCGATCGACCGGCTGTCGATGGCGGGCTTTGCGGCCTGCCGCGCGCTTTCGACCTCGTACAACGATACTCCCAAACGCGCTTCGCGACCCTATGACAAAGATCGCGACGGTTTCGTCATGGGTGAGGGCGCCGGCGCCGTGGTGCTGGAGGAATACGAGCACGCCAAGAAACGTGGCGCCAGGATTTATGCCGAGCTGATCGGCTATGGCATGTCGGGCGACGCCTTCCACATCACGGCGCCACCACCGGACGGCGAAGGCGCGTTCCGCTGCATGAGTGCCGCGATCAAGCGCGCTGGAATTTCACCGGGGGACATCGACTACATCAACGCGCATGGCACCTCGACCATGGCCGATACCATTGAGCTTTCGGCGGTCGAGCGTCTCGTCGGCAATGCCGCGGGCAAGATCTCGATGTCCTCGACCAAATCGTCGATTGGGCACTTGCTCGGCGCCGCCGGTGCAGTCGAGGCGATCTTCTGCATCCTCGCGATCCGCGATCAGGTCGCCCCGCCTACCATCAATCTTGACAATCCTTCGGTCGAGACCCCGATCGATCTCGTGCCGCATCAGCCCCGCAAGCGCGAGATCAAGGTGGCGATGTCCAATTCGTTCGGGTTCGGCGGTACCAACGCAACCCTCATCCTGCGCGCGCCGGATTAGAGGCTTTCGCGTGGAGCCGCCGTCGGATGCCGGTCCCGGACGGGAACCGGTTTTCCGTTCGGATCGTGCGTTTGTGCAAGAGCGAACCAAGACTTTGATTCGACCGAATCGGGTCACGTACCAGCCGAAATCGCAATTGTTGCGCGGCAATTTGCGCAGGATTTTTAAGCCGCCTCAACAACTTGTGTGCGGCGAATGCCACAGCCGCGCCATATCGTCTTGCTAGCGAATCATCCATAGCTCGGGATGCGAGTTCGGCTGCGTCTTTATCCACACGATGCTTTTGCCGTCGTTTGATTCGCGACGAATAGTTCGGGTCCGGGCTAGACTTCGCATTACCGCCAGTTCGCGGTCTTTGTAATGGATGAAAACTGGATGGCTCCGCGCTCCCCCCGTGATGCACTCCAACCCCAACGGGTGGACTCGCCCTCGCGCCGCTCGCGCGGCGCGCGCAACCCGTTCGTGATTGCGGGCAATGCGATCTTCACGATTATCCTGTTGCTGGCGGTTGTCACTGGCGTCGTTGTCTATTGGGGCAAATCGCGCTTCGAGGAAGCGGGGCCCTTGAAGGAAGACCGCGTCGTCAACGTTCCGCGCGGTCTTGGCGTGCGCGATATCGGCGAATTGCTCACTCGAGAGGGCGTGATCCGCGATCCGTGGGTGTTCCTCGGCGGTGCGCTGGCGCTGAAGGCGCGCGGCGACGATCTGAAATTTGGCGAGTACCAGTTCACAAAGGGCGCGAGCCCCCGTGACGTCGCCCAGACCATGATCGACGGCAAGGTGGTGCAGCACCAGGTCACGGTTGCGGAAGGGCTCACGTCCGAACAGATTGTCGCGCGCCTGTTGGAGAACGATCTGCTCACCGGCGCCATCAAGGAAATGCCACGCGAAGGAACGCTGCTGCCGGAATCGTATCGCTTCTCGCGCGGTACGACGCGCGAGGACATCGTCAAGCGCATGCAGGCCGCGCAGCGCCGCGTGCTTCAGGAGGCTTGGGACCGCCGTATGCCGGACCTGCCCGTGAAGACACCCGATCAGCTTCTGGTGCTGGCCTCGATCATCGAGAAGGAAACCGGCAAACCGGAAGAGCGCACCCGGGTCGCCGCCGTGTTCGTCAACCGGCTTAAAAGCAAGATGAAGCTGCAATCCGATCCGACCATCATCTACGGTCTGGTCGGCGGCAAGGGCTCGCTCGGACGCGGCATTCTGCGGAGCGAGATCAGCCAGCCCACGCCCTACAATACTTATGTGATCGAGGGATTGCCGCCCGGTCCCATCGCCAATCCCGGCCGGTCCTCGATCGAGGCGGCGGCCAATCCGGCCCGCACCAAGGAATTGTTCTTCGTCGCCGACGGCACCGGCGGCCATACCTTTACCGAGACCTATGACGCTCACCAGAAGGGTGTCGCCAAGCTGCGTGGTCTCGAAAAGGATGCCGCCGATGCAGCGAACGCTGCGGCGCAACCGGGCGCGGCGCCGAACGCGGCTGCCAAGCCGGCCTCACGACCCGCTGCAGATGCTGCAGCGCCCGCGGTCCGGCCTGCCAATCCTGCTGCCGCGCAGCAGGCGCCTCGGCCGAATCCGCAGAAACAGCAGCCCAGCACCGTGCGCAGCCAGAATGCGCCGCCGCCCGGCAATCCGCGCACGCAATAGAATGCGCCGCCGCCGCGCCATCGCGCGTAATATGCTCTAAATTCTCCTGGCGATTCCTCCTGACCAGAGCGAGCGGGCGATGGCGTTATCGAGCATGACCGGATTCGCGCGCAGCCACGGCGCGAGCGGCAGCTATGCCTGGTCGTGGGAGTTGAAGTCGGTAAACGCCAAGGGGCTGGAATTGCGCCTGCGCCTGCCGTCTGGCTTCGATGCGGTCGAGGTCGCAGTGCGGGCGAAGGCAGCCGAGATGTTGTCGCGCGGCAATGTCTACGCCAACGCTGACGGTCAATCGCAGGGTGTAGCTCCGGTGGTGCGCATCAACGAGCCGGTGCTGATTCCATGCTCGTCAATGCGATTGGCAATCTCAAAGGCCGTGTCGATGCCGAGCAAGCCGCGGCTTGACGGTCTGCTCGGCCTCAAGGGCGTGATCGAGGTCGATGATGAAGAGGAGAGCGACGAAGCCAAGTCTGCCGCGGAAGCCACGATCGTTGCGGGGTTTGTCGCAGGCGCTCAAGCGGGCTGACCGAGATGCGCCGGCACGAGGGACGTGCGCTCGGGGAAATACTGTCGCTGCGGCTCGACGAGATGGCGAGCCTTGTCGGCGCGCGCGGAGAAGGCGCCCGGCCGCCAGCCCGAGGCGATCAAGAAGAAGATCGCCGATCAGGTCGCGCACATTGCTCGAAGCGTCGCGCCGCTTCGACTCCGACCGGCTGCACCAGGAGGCGATCCTGATCGCGGCCAAGGCCGACATCCGCGAAGAGCTCGACCGGCTCGCGGCGCATGTCGCGCAGGCGCGCAAGCTGATCGCCGGCGGCGGCGCGGTCGGGCCGCAGGCTCGATTTTCTGTCGCAGGAGCTCAACCGCGAAACCAACACGCTCTGCTCCAAGTCGAACGACGTGGAACTGACCAATATCGGGCTTGAACTGAAAAGCGTGGTCGAGCAATTCCGCGAGCAGGTGCAGAATCTCGAATGATCACGCAGCATCGACATTGCCCGGCGCGGGCATCATGCTGGTCGTGTCGTCGCCCTCGGGCGCCGGCAAGACCACGCTGACACGCAATCTGCTGAGGAGGAAAACAAAGAAAAGAAAGATAGCGTTTCGCTGTCGGTCTCCGTCACGACACGCACACGGCGCCCTAGCGAGATCGATGGCGTGCATTACAAGTTATCTGACGCGCCGGCAATTCGAATTGATGCGCGACGCCGGCGAATTGCTCGAATGGGCGGAGGTGCACGGCAATTTCTACGGCACACCGCGCGAACCGGTCGAGACGGCGCTCGCTGAGGGCCGCGATGTGCTGTTCGATATCGACTGGCAGGGTACGCAGCAACTCTACAAGACCATGCGCGACGATGTGGTCAGCGTATTCGTGCTGCCACCGACCGCAGACGAACTGAAGTACCGGCTGGAGCGGCGTGCCGAGGATCTGCCGGACGTCATCGCGCGGCGGCTGAAGAACGCAGCCGACGAAATCCCACATTGGGAAGAATACGACTACGTTCTGGTCAACCGCGATCTCGACAAGAGCTTCGCGCGTCTGCGCGGCATCCTCACCGCCGAGCGTCTCAAGCGCGTTCGCAAGGAAGACATCCAGGAATTCGTCGACAAGCTTCTGGGCGATCTGAAGACGCTCTCGAATTGATTATTGTTGCAGCGCCTGTTTCGCGGCGCGCGCCAGCCTGACAAAACCTTCCACCGGAATATGCTCGGCGCGATCCGTGGGCGCGATACCGGCGGCTTCGAGGACGGGCAGGGGATCGGGCAAGAAAGTCTTCAGGCTCTGCCGCAGCATCTTGCGGCGCTGGCCGAACGCGGCTTCTGCAACGCGTGACAGCATCACCCGATCGCACGGCTCGGGCGAGAACCGCGGCACCAGTTCAACCAGCGACGAGGTCACCTTGGGCTGCGGCACAAAGGCCGATGGCGCGATGTCGAACAGGATTTTCGGTTGCGTGCGCCACTGCGCAAGCACCGAGAGCCGGCCATAGGCCTTGCTGTCGGGCTGCGCGACCAGCCGCTCCGCCACTTCGCGCTGGAACATCAGCACCAGGCGATCGTAAAGCGGCGGCCAAGGCTCGGACTCGAGCCAGCCGATGAGAAGCACGGTGGCGATATTGTAGGGCAGGTTCGCTGCGATGCGCAGCGGCCCCGCGGCCTTGAGACTTGCAATGTCGAAATCAAGCGCATCGCCTTCGACCACCGTAAGCCGCCCGGGGTAATGCGCCGCGATCTCCTGCAATGCCGCAATCGCGCGCGTATCGCGCTCGACCGCGATCACCTGCGCCGCGCCCTCCGAAAGCAGGGCCCGGGTGAGTCCGCCGGGTCCCGGTCCGATCTCGACCACGGTGACGCCTGCAAGCGGCCCGGCGGCGCGGGCAATGCGACCCGTCAAATTGAGATCGAGCAGAAAATTCTGACCGAGCGACTTCTTTGCGATCAGGTCGTGCTTTCGGATGACGTCCCGGAGCGGCGGCAACCCGTCGAAGGCGGTCATCGCGTCAGGCGGCGGGCTTGGCCGCGTGCTCGCGCACGGCCAGCCGCGCGGCGAGACGAAGCGAAGCGATCAGGCTTGCCGGATTGGCGCGGCCGGTCCCCGCGATATCGAAGGCGGTGCCGTGATCCGGCGAGGTGCGCACGAACGGCAAGCCGAGCGTGACGTTGACCGCATCGTCGAAGGCCAGCGTCTTGATCGCGACCAGCGCCTGATCGTGATACATGCATAGCGCGGCGTCGTAGGTCTTGCGTGCCGCGGCATGAAACAGTGTGTCTGCCGGCAGCGGCCCGCGCGCAGCGATGCCAAGCGCCACGAGCCGCTCGATCGCCGGCCGCACGATACGAATTTCCTCGTCGCCCAGAAGCCCGTCCTCACCGGCATGCGGATTGACGCCGGTAACCGCGAGTCGTGGCCTCCGCAATCCGAAGCGCGTTGCAAGGTCATGCGCCACGATGCGTCCGGTTTCGACGATCAGATCTTCGGTGAGCAGGCGCGGCACTTCGCGCAGCGGCACATGGATCGTCACCGGCACGACCGCGAGTTCCGGACACCACAGCATCATCACCGGCATGGCGGTGACGCCCATCATTTCGTACGCAAGGCGCGCGAGATATTCGGTGTGGCCGGGATCGGCGAAGCCTGCGCGGTAAAGCACCGCTTTCGCAATCGGATTGGTCACCACGGCGCTGGCGCGTCCGTCAACGGTGTCCTGCACCGCACGCCGGATCGAGGCGAGCGCCACGGCAGCACTGGAATCGTCAGGGTGTCCGGGCCAGGCGGTCGCGCGTTCATCCAGCGCCGAGACCGGCAGTGCAGAAGCGAAACGCGCGCCGGCCTGTTCAGGCGCGACGCTTTCGATCCGCACATCGAGACCGAGACGGCGCGCGCGGCCGGCGACATGGTCGGGATCGGCAATGAGATAGAATGCCGGCAAATCCAGTTCGTGGCGCCGGTGCCATGCCATCAGCGCTATATCGCAGCCGATGCCGGCGGGCTCTCCGATAGTGAGCGCCAATGTACGATCTTTGGCGCGATCGGCCAGAATGGGCACCGGTTTTGCGTCCGATCCTGCCTAGAGCCTGATGCCGAATATGCCAACCCCGGACTTGATCCAAGATGCGAAGTGGATTTCGGACGGCACCATACTCAAGTTATCTAAAATCAATAACCCACCGTGACCTGGTGGATTGCGGCTATTGTTGCTGCTTGTATTCGATCATCGCGCCGGCGCGCAATTCCTTCAGATATTTATCCGCCTGCTTCTGGAAACGCTGGGAGAACATTTCATCGCGCAATTTGCGTTTGGTCGGGGAATCCGCGTTGGTTTCCTTTCTTTCGCAAAGCGCAAACACTTCGACGCCGCCCGAGGTCGTTTCCGGCGGGGTGACCTTGCCAACCTCGACCTTGGCCAGAATTTCGCGCAATGCCGGACCGAGATCGGCGCTATTACGCCGGATAGGGGGGCGTACCACCACGTCGCGCAGCGCGCGCGCGAATTGCAGGCCGTTGGCGCAATCCTGGAAGCGCGTTCGCAGCATATCGGCCTCACGTTTGCGGGCTTCCACGACCGGGGCAGGGGAATTCCGCGGCACCACGAAGGTGATCGGATGCAGTGTGTATTCGATGCCGGTCTCCTTTGGTTCGTTGCGCGCATTCTCCGCTTCGAAGATATCCTTGTCGCCGACCTGCAAAGAATTCGCAAATCGGCCACGCACGATCTGGCCCCAGGTCAGGTCGGCCTTCAATCTGGCTTTCAATGCATTCGCGTCGACGCCACTGCGCTTGAGCTGCTCGACGAATTGTTCTGAGGACGTGCCGGCATTGCGCGCGATATTGGCAAAGGCGTTGTCGACATCGATCGCAGGCACCTCGAAAGTGAACCTCTTGCCAGCCAGAATTTTCAGTCTGTCGTCGATCAGATCGTCGATTGCTTCCTGGCGCGATCTGGGCTTGCCGCCGCCAAGGCCGGAGAGCTTAATGCGCTGCTCGATATCGTAGGCCGTGATCGGCTCGCCGGTGACGAAAAGCACGATCTGCGCATTGGCGTGACTGGTAACAACGACGGTCATCACGCCGGCCGCGAGCCAGCACAGAAGGCGGCGACGTATGGATAGATTCGCTAGCATTGCATCAAATTTTCCAATCATCCTGCACATCTCTCGACGGATGGGCGCAACCGCTCCGGACTAGAATGAACCGAGACCGTTCGCAGAGGTGGTGGCTGCGGATGTCCCGAGCGTCCGCAGACCCAACTGGAACAGTAGCCGGTGGTCGGTGGTCGCATTGCCGCTATATTGATAATTCGTGATGTAGTTAACGGCGAGAATGAAGCAATCGTCGATATAGCCCACGCCGAACCGGGTCTGATTGAATTTGCTGGCGTCGATGTCGTAACGGGCCGCTGCGATGGCGGCCCAGTTCACGTCGAACTTGTAGGACACGCCTCCCAAGATACCCTCACGCTTTGTCAGGAAGCCGATTTCCGGCTGGGCGGCATAGTTGCCGTACAGCGCCCGCAGCGAGATGCGGTCAAAATTCGCGGTGCCTTCAAGCTCAAACCGCTTCATATCGAAGGTATCTTTATCGAAGCGGTAGCGGGTCGTGAACGTCAAAATGCGATCGGGTTGATAGGCGATGCGCGCGACATAGTCAGACCTCTGCGAATCAAGTCCGCTATCGAGGCCGGTATTGGTCGCGTCGTGGGCCGCGAAAGAGTTCAGGCCGAACATCTGGTAGGATTGGCCGAACAGCACATTGAGGAAGCCGCCCTGATTGAACTGGGTGGTCCAGTTGACGCCGTAATTGACCCGGCCGCCGCCTTCGACGCGGTCCCAGCCGGCGAATTTGTCGACCCGGAAAAGGTTGCCGTCATCAAACACAAAGCTCTGGGCGTCTTCGTTCGGAAGCTTGCCGATCTGATCTTCGTTCGGCCGTGCGATGACCTGCACGATCGGCTCGAGGGTATTGGTTCCCCAGGATTGCACGTTGATGAGCGGATAACGCCATTCGAGACCCGCGGTCGGCATGCCCCGGAACAACTGGGTGGTCGAGGTATCGACGAAGTTCGCAACGCCGGGTTCGTTGGAGATGTTCATCTGCGTGACATCGGCGCGCAGTTTGAAGAACGGCGTCCAAACCATTCCGAGCGGGTCGGTTATTGACTTCTTCCATTCCGCCTCAGCCGTGAAGCGCGTGTAATTGCCCGGTGCTCCGCGCATGATGCAGTTATTGGTGTTCTTGATCGCCGGGTCCGCGGAGTTGGTCGAGCACAAGTCGCCGGCGGCGGCAGTGGAGGTGATGGGCTGGAAAGATGCGGACTGACGCGACAGGCTGGTCAGATTGAAATTGAATCCGAGTTCGCCGCCCAGGATCGGCTTGTCGACGACATAACGGTAGTCGAGAACCGGGTGGATGATCGGAATTTGGCGCTGATTATCGAATTCGGAGAAGCCGTAATAATAGATCGAGCGCACGTCGAAAAAGGAACGGCTGCCGCGGCCCGTCAGATAGAGCTGCGAAATGCCCTCCAGACGCGTGTTCTGGAACGGATTGCGGGCGTCGGACACGAACGAATTCGGATGGTAATCCTGGTAGAAGGTCTTGTCCGTTACCAGCACGCCATCCCAGCCCCATACCCAGCGCTGGTTGAGCGAAAACTGGCCGTTGGTTTCAATCGATGCCGCGCCAGTCCCGATAGCCCGGTGTCGGCACGCCGTCCGATCGCATGAATTCGTTTTTGTCGAGCTGATAAAGGCCGGCGGCCCGAATGGCATATGCGCCGTCCATCGTTCGATGACGGAATTCTCCCTGCAGCATCGGACCCTGCTTGGTCATGATGGTGGGAGTGAACGTAAAATCGTAGTTTGGCGCCAGCGCCCAGAAATACGGTGCTTCGACCCGGAAACCGTATTTGGTGGCGTTAGAGAAGATCGGCATCAGCCAGCCGCTCTTTCGCTTCACCGTCGGGTCGGGCGCTGACATGTAAGGGAAATAGGCGACCGGATAGCCGAAGAATTCGAGCTTGGCCTGCTCGAAATAGATCATCTTCTCTTGTTCGTCGTGAATGATACGCGCCGCCTTGACCTGCCAGAGCGGCGGCTTTTTCGGGTCGTCCTTGCAGGCTTCGCAAGCGGTGTAGACGCCGCTCTGCAAGACTGAATAGCGACCTTCGCTGCGGTCGGCGCGCGCCGCGGCAAAGCGCGTTGCGTCCGCGGTTTCGAGCCGCAGCGAGTTGACGAAGCCATCGCGATAATCGTCATTCAGTTCGAGGATGTCGCCATAGGTGATGTTGCCGCCCGGTTCGGTGAGGCGAACATTGCCTTCAGCGCGCAGCCGCTTGGTCTTCTGATCATAGCTGACCTTGTCGGCTTCGATGGTCGAGCCGTCGTAATAGATCTGAACGTTGCCGACCGCATTCACGCGGCTGTTGACGTGGTCGTATTGAACCTCCGTCGCCTGCACCATCATCTGCTTGTCGCCCTTGGCCGCGCCACCGGGCTTTGTCATCGTCGAGCGCTGCTTGGCGGGGCGCTGTTCGAATTTGAAGAAATCGGTCTGGGCATGGGCAGGCCCGACCGCAAACATCCCGATCAGGACGGCGGCGAAGCAGGACAGCACCGCGCGCGAAACGGCGCGGTCAAACATTCCAGGACGGGGCTTGCGTACCATCATCACCCGTCTTCCTGATAAAGCAGCACCAGGAAGCCCGTCAGTCCTCCAATCAACACCGGAATCCACGCTGCGGTCACCGGCGACAGCAGGTCGGTCTTACTCATGTCTTCGGTGATCTTGGAAAGCACATAGAGCAGAAAGCCGGACAACACGCCGCCCAGCACCATCTTCTGTACACCGCCCATGCGGGCGAAGCGCAGCGAGAAGGCGGCTGCCAGCAGAACCATCGAAGCGAGTTGGAACGGCCGTGAAACCAGCTTGTGCAATTGCAGCCGGTAGCCTGCAGCGGAGAGGCCGGCATTGTCGGCGAGCCGGATATATTCCGGCAATTCCCACAACGAGAGCGTTTCAGGCGTCGAAAAGGTTTCCCGCACCTGCTCGCGCGTAATGTTGGTCTTTAGCGCATAGAGCTTGTGTTCGCTCGGCGGCGCTTCGTTCGGAAACACCCGCGCATCTTCGAGCTCCCAGGAGCCATCTTTGAGAGCCGCGGATTTCGCTTCGATGCGATCCTGGAATCGTCCCTGATTATCGAACGTGAATACGGTAACGCCGTTCAAATTCAGACCCTGGTTGCGGCTGTTGCGCGCATTGATGATCGCCTGGCCCTCGGTCGAGCGCTGGCGCACCCAAAAGCCCGAGTCTTGCTGGCCGAATTCGCGTGCTCCGAAAATCTCGGCCTCGAAGCGTTTCGCACGCTCCTGCAGATTCGCCGCGACCGGATTGTAGACGAGCGTCGTGAAGATTCCGAGGCAGAGCGCGACGATCGCCGCGGGTGCAACGAATTCCCACGCCGAAACGCCGGCGGCGCGTGCAATCACGAGCTCGTTGCGCCGCGACAGGTTGAGATAGCAGGACATCGCGCCGATCAGCACGCAAAACGGCATGATGCGCTCCGCCGTGATCGGAACGCGGAAGAAGGAAAGCTTCAGCACCAGGAAGGCGGTCGCGTTCTCATTGGCGGAGGTACGCCGCAACAATTCGACCGCATCCAGAAGCGCGACCAGGAACACGACGCCCGCAAATACGGCGACCGCGGTGATCAGAAACCGCATCCCGAAATAGCGTCCAAGTGTCATGGTCAGGCGCACGTGCCGGTCTCCGTCACGTCGCCGCCGCCGCTGCGGGACGCGGCAGGCGCGCAATCACAGCGTTCACGGCATTGGTTACGAAGGCAGGCGCCTCGATCTCCAGCCCGCGATGGATCGCGTAGAGGCCGAGCAGCGAAGCCACGAATAGCAGGGTATACTGGAGCGCCAGCACCCACGGATATTTTACGCACAGCACGATCGCGACAAATCCGAGCAGACGCAGCACGGCAATCACGATCGAAGCGCTTGCAATCGACATCGCGCGACCCTGCCGAGTCGTGCGCGGTGCGCCGAGATAGGCGAAGGTGATGATGGTGAAGACGAGCGGGTAGAGCGGCGCGAAGATTCGGTCGTGCAATTCGGCGCGCACCTGGCCGGGCGTCAGTTTGGTCTTTTCCGGATCGTTGTCCATAAGTTGCCAGAAAAAGCGGTCGCGCGCGGAGGCGCGCTGGTTTTGCTGATCGGTCGGCGCCTGTGCGAGATCGAGTGCATAACGCTCGTATTTCACGATCGTCGGATCTTTCGGCTTGGGAGGCGGGGCCTTTTCCTTGGAGTTCGGAATTTTCTTGCGTTCGACAATCTCGAGACGCTGGACGCTGCCATTCTCGAGCACGAGGAAAGTGCCGCGCTCGTCCTTCACGATCGTGCCCTGTTCGCCGAGGAAGGTCGCGCGCTCCTTCGGATTGCGTCGGTCGTCGACGAATACGCCGAGTAGAACGCCATTCGGCTGCCGCTCGCGAATATGGAAGGTCAGGCCGCGCTCAAAGCCGTTGAAGCGTCCGGGCTGCACGATGTTGGTGACCAGATCGGCGCGTACTTCGTTGGCCCAATCGTTCAGCGTCTGCATCCCGAGCGGACCGAGCCATGCACCGATCACGCCCATGGCCGCGGAAACCACGATCGACATGATCAGGAACGGCCTGAACAACGCCCATGGCGACATGCCGGCGGCGTTCATCACGATCAATTCCGAATCGTTGGACAGCCGGCCGATCGAATGCATCACCGCGATCATTTGCGCGACCGGGGCGATCACAAGGAGCAGCATCGGAACGATCAGGCTGGTGATGCCGAGAAAGACCAATACCGTCTGACCTCGGCTGGTCATCAGGTCGATGTCACGCAACGCCTGCGTGATCCAGATGACCGAAGTCAGGCTGAAAAGCACGATCAGAAACGCACCAAAAGTGGTGGTGAAGATATACCGGCTGATCGAGCCCATCACTTACGCCGTCCCCCAGCGGGTCGTCAGAACAAAGGTTTCCCCAACGCGGCCGAAGGACCTTTAAGGTGCCTCTGGCCGGCCGGGGTCGATGGCGCCCCCACGGGCCATCTCTATGCAGCATTCACACTCGATTCACAAAGTGGCCCAGTCGAGGCAAAGCTGTTGAAAATGCATCGAAAAAAGTTAATCCGGCAGCAAGATTTGCGGCCCTGTGGCTTCCCGACCACGGTCGGGTGGCGGACAAGGTTCCATTATGGTTAACGGGTGCTCCGGCGCAACTTTTGCGACGCTCGTTTTGGGGTGCTCTACCGGTCGGAATTGACCGGGAGCGGTTGCGATTTCGGTTTGCGGCGGCCGTCCGGCCCCGTAAAGGAGGAACCGGCGACGCCCATGACGTAAAATAGGATAATCAACCTATGCCTGGCGCATTCAAGACTGGATTTTCGACCGTTTCGGCGCCGGCCAAGGGCGTATTGATCGTATTTGCAGGCTCCGACTTGAAATTCGGCAAGGCCACGCAGGCGATTCTCGCACCGGCTGGAGACCTGGTGGCGCGGGCGGCTGAAGCCGACGGCTTCAAAGGCAAGAGCGGGTCCGCACTCGAGCTGATCGCGCCGCAGGGCTTAAAAGTGTCGCGGCTGATCGTGCTCGGCACCGGCAACCCGTCCGAATTGAAGCAGGAGGACGTCGTCAAATTGGGCGGCATTGCGCTTGGCCGGGCACCATCCAGCGCCACCGAGGTAACGCTGATCGCCGAATTTTCGAACGGGTTTGCGAGCGCCGGCCAGGCCGCGGATCTCGCTCTCGGCGCGACCCTTCGCGCCTATGCCTTCGACCGCTACAAGACCAAGCGCAAGGAAGGCGAGGACGCACCGAAAAATCGCAAGCTCACCATCGGCATCGGCGATCCCGATAAGGCGCGAAAGGCCTTCGCCTCGCGCGAGGCAATCGCCGACGGCGTGGTGATGGCCCGCGATCTGGTCAACGAACCGGCGAACATCCTGTATCCGGAGGAATTCGCGAGACGGACGCTCGCGCTCAAGAAAGTCGGTGTGAATGTCGAGATTCTCGACATGAAAGCGCTGACCAAGTTGAAGATGTTTGCGCTGCTCGGCGTCGGCCAGGGCTCGGTGCGCGAAAGCCGCGTTGTGATCATGCGCTGGAATGGCGGCAAGAAGAGCGCAAAGCCGCTCGCCTTTATCGGCAAGGGCGTGTGCTTCGATACCGGCGGCATCTCGATAAAGCCGGCGGGCGGAATGGAGGACATGAAGGGCGACATGGCCGGCGCTGCCTGCGTGGTCGGATTGATGCATGCGCTGGCCGCGCGCAAGGCGAAGGTGAATGCAGTTGGTGCGATCGGCCTCGTAGAAAACATGCCGGACGGAAATGCGCAGCGTCCGGGCGACATCGTCACCTCGATGTCCGGCCAGACGATCGAAATCATCAACACCGATGCCGAGGGCAGGCTGGTGCTCGGAGACGTGCTCTGGCACGTCAATAAGAAATTCCAGCCCGAATTCATGATCGATCTTGCGACGCTGACGGGCGCGATCATCGTAGCCCTTGGGCAGGAATATGCCGGGCTGTTCTCCAACAACGACAAGCTTGCGGACCGGCTGATTAAGGCTGGGCAGGAAACCAACGAACGCGTGTGGCGCATGCCGCTCGGTCCAGAATACGACAAGCAGATCGATTCGAAATTCGCTGACATGAAAAATACCGGCGGCCGCAACGGCGGCTCGATCACCGCTGCGCAATTCCTGCAGCGCTTCGTCGAGAAAACGCCCTGGGCGCATCTCGACATCGCCGGCACCGGCATGGGATCGCCGTCGAGCGACATCAACCGCAGCTGGGGCTCGGGTTATGGCGTGCGTCTGCTCGACAGGCTGGTCGCCGACTTCTACGAGAAGTAGCTTCATGCGCGGCTTGCTGCTGCTCGCCCTACTTGCACTGGGCCCGTGGCCGGCGCAGGCGCAGCAGCCGAAGGCCTTGAATTCACTGGAATTTCCGGGCCGCACGCTGACTTTCCGGGTGCTCGCGGAAAGCATTCCGGTACGCGACGGCAATGGCCGGATCGATGCGGAAGCCGGCATCGTAACCTTTTCGCGCGAAGGCCAAGGCGCAGCCAAGGCGCGACCGGTGACATTTGTGATCGGAGGAGGGCCGGGCACCGCGTCGGCCTATCTCAATCTCGGCGCACTCGGGCCGTGGCGCATTCCATTTGCGGCATCCGGTGCGCGGACGTTGGCGCGTAATTCCGACACCTGGCTCGATTTTACCGACCTTGTCTTTGTCGACCCGCCGGGCACCGGCATCGGTCGGTTGCTGTCAAACGACTCCAAAGCGAAGGAGCGCGTCTGGTCGGTCGATGGTGACATCAACCTGATTACCGATGCGATCGCGGCGTGGCTGCGCAAACACGATCGCGTAGTATCTCCGAAGTCTCTGGTGGCGCAGAGCTATGGCGGCCTGCGCGCGCCGCGCATCGCCGAAAGCCTGCATCGCCGCCACGGACTTTCGTTTCGCACGCTGATATTGGTTTCACCAATCCTGGATTATGGCTGGCGATATCATGCGCGCACGTCGCCCTTGTCTTATGCCGCGCTGCTGCCGTCCTTCGCTGCCGCGCGCATGGAGCAGGAGGGAACGTTCGATCCGGTCAAGCTCGCAGCGATCGAAGATTATGCGCGCGGCGCATTCATGGAAGACTATCTGCGCGGCATGCGCGACGAAGCCGCACTTGCAAGGCTTACCGCGCGCGTCACCGAAATCACCGGCCTGAAGCCGGAAGTCGTCAATGCGGCGCGTGGGCGAATTGACGAAAAACTGTTTGCACGGGAGTTTGCACGCGACAACGGCAAGCTCACTTCGTTCTACGATCCCGCAATTTCAGGTGCCGATCCCGATCCGGCAGTTCCGCGCCCTGAATTTGCCGATCCATTTCTCGCTGCGATGAAACCGCCACTGACCGAAGCGATGACGCAGCTTCTGAAGGGCACAGGTCATCGACAGGCCTATAACGTCGGCAATGAAACCGTGTTCGAGAATTGGCGCTGGGATTCCGATCACGGCTTGCCGGAATTGGTGATGGCGCTCCGGCGCGTGCTGGCGCTCAATCCCGACCTTCGCGTCATCGTCGCGCATGGCTGGTCCGATCTCGCAACTCCGTATTTCGAGAGCAAGCTGATCCTCGATCAATTCCCTGATTTTGGTGCAGACCGCGTCAGGCTTCTGAAATATCCGGGCGGGCACATGTTTTACAGCCGGGATGAATCGCGCGCGGTTTTCCGTCGCGACGTGCAGCCGCTCTATGTCGACACTACCGGACGCCCGTGAGAGGCCGCCATGACCGAGCTTCGCTTTTATCACTTGCAGGATCAGCGGCTCGATCGCGTATTGCCGCAACTCCTGGAAATCTCGCTGTCGCGCGGATGGCGGGTGGTGGTGCAAGCCGCTTCTGAGGAGCGCGTGGAAGCGCTTGATGCGCAACTCTGGACCTATCGGGACGACAGCTTTCTGCCGCACGGTACCGCGCGCAATGCCGACGCGCCCGAACAGCCGGTGCTGATCACCGCCAATGACGTCAATCCGAACGGCGCCAATGTCCGCTTTCTGATCGACGGCGTACCGATTCCCGACGACGCCAAGAGCTATGAACGGCTGGTGCTGATTTTCGACGGCAACGATGACGAGGCGGTTGCACTGGCACGCGAGCGCTGGACGCAGGCAAAGTCGCAAGGATTCGAAGCGAGCTATTGGCAGCCCGACGAAAACGGACGCTGGGTTCAGAAGGCGTGAATGCCGATCACTTCGGCGTCAGGCGCAACGCGAGCACCCATGCCACCCCAAGCACCAGAAAAAACATGCCCAGAAAGGCGAACAAGCTGGCAGACGGATAGGTGGTTTCTACCAAGCGCCCGATGCCAATCGCGCCGGCTTGTCCGATGACCACCAGAACGGCATAAACAATCAACAATTGCATAGGTTTAGCCCTCCCGTCAGATTCCGATTGTAGATGTAATTGCCCTGATAAAGCATGCGGCCGGAACCCGCGCAAGCAGGCGAAATTTTCGCACCGCAATAGGCGTTGCGGCCGCGGCAGGCTGCATTAACGAGGCTGGCATTTTCATGCTTGCTTTCGTTGCTTGTCGCCATGTTGCCGACTAAAAATTCGGCTGTCTGGAAGCCGGGGCGACCAGGTCGGGGACACTACGCTGTTGACTAGCGTTCTAAAGAGATGCCGATGGAGCGCGGCCATGCTGGCGGCCGCCTCGCTCTGTCTGTGCGCCTGCGCGACGCCGGAAGCGAAAGATCCCAATTCAAAATTGTCTGACGTGTTCGCAACGCCGGATTGGGCGAAGTTCACCGGAGCGAGGGTGACGACCTTGCGTGCAGTGACGCAGGATGATCTCGTCACTTCGGATGGGCACTGCGCCGCGATCGAGGTTGCACAGTCAACCGACGGCTCTGCTCAGAGTTTGCCGGAGGCGAACAGCGAAACGCTGGCAGGTCAGGGGCCGCTGCCGAGCGTCCAAAGCGGTATTGCGCTGTCGATGACCGAGTGTCAGGTGGTGCAGCGAACCGGCGCGCCTGAGCGCATCGACATCAGCGCTGAGGGTGTCGAGCGGATCAGCACCATGACCGTGACGCGCGGTTCCTCTCCCGGTCTCTATCGTTTCCGTGGCGGTCGTCTGGTCTCGATCGAGCGTATCGATGTGCCGGCACCGCCGAAACCGGCCAAAGCCAGGGCGAAGAAGCAAGTGCAGAAGTCGTCGTCGCTGCGCGGAGCGCAACAATAGCGCCGGCACTTCAGACCGACGCCGATTCCAGCTCGGTACTCGCTTTCAACCAATCCTCTTCCGCCTCTGCAAGTCGTGCCGCCGCATTCGCACGATCTTTCGCAAGCTGACCTGCCTTGACCGGATCGCTCGTGAACAGGGTGGCGAGCGTGGCGTCGAGCTTCTCGATCTGTGCGGCCAGCTTCTTGGTGATGTCTTCGGCCGTGGCGATGCGCTTGCGCAAGGCCGCGAGTTCGGAGCGCCGCTCCGAAGAGTTCTTGCGCACTTCCAGCCCGGCCTTTGAGGAGGTTTCTCTGGCGCGCGAATTTTTCCGCGTATCGCTCGCGTCTCCTGACAGGATCAGACGTCGGTAATCGTCAAGATCGCCCTCATAAGCAGAGACCGAACCATTCTGAACGATCCATAGCCGCTCCACGCAGGCTTCGAGCAGGAAGCGATCATGCGAAACCAGCATCACCGCACCCGGATAGTCGTTGATGGCCTCGATCAGGGCCGCGCGACTGTCGATGTCGAGATGGTTGGTCGGCTCATCGAGGATCACCAGGTGCGGACCGCCGAAGGTGGCAAGCCCGAGCATCAGGCGCGCCTTCTCGCCGCCGGAGAGCGTTTCGACGGGATTGTCGGCGCGCTTGCCGGAAAACCCGATGGCGCCGGCTTTCGCCCGTACTTTGGCTTCGGGGTCGTCGGGCATCAGATGGCGCACGTGATCGTAGACGCTGTCCTTCGGACGCAATTCGTCGAGCTGATGCTGAGCGAAATAGGCAATCTTCAGCTTGTCGGCACGGGTGACGGTGCCATCCATCGCCGGCAGCCGCTGCGCCAATAGCTTCACTAAGGTCGACTTGCCGTTGCCATTCGCGCCGAGCAGCGCGATCCGGTCGTCGTTATCGATGCGGAGCGACAGCCCGCGCAAGACCGGCCGGCCGGGTTCGTAGCCCACCGACACCTGGTCGAGCGCGAGGATGGGCGGTGACAGCAGCTTGGCAGGCTCCGGAATGACGATCGGCCGAACATCGTCCGATATCGCCGCACTGGTTGGCTCGAGCTTCTCGAGCATCTTCAGCCGCGACTGTGCCTGCCGCGCCTTGGAGGCCTTGGCGCGGAAACGGTCGACAAAGGCCTGCAAATGTTTCCTCTGCGCTTCCTGCTTCTTGGCGAATTTCGCATCCAGCATCTGGCGCTCGCGGCGCTGGCGCTCGAACGACGAATAGCCGCCGCGATAGAAGGTGAGCTTGCTGTTCTCCAGATGCAGGATCGAATCCACCGCGTTGTCGAGCAGGTCGCGATCGTGGCTGATGACGATGACGGTATGCGGATAGCGGGAGAGATGGTCTTCCAGCCAGAGCGTGCCTTCGAGGTCGAGATAGTTGGTGGGTTCGTCGAGCAGCAGCAGGTCGGGCTGCGCGAACAGCACCGCCGCGAGTGCCACCCGCATCCGCCAGCCACCGGAGAATTCGGACACCGCGCGTTCCTGAGCCTGCGCCGGAAAACCAAGGCCCGCCAGGATTGCAGCGGCGCGCGAAGGCGCCGAATGGGCGTCGATGTCGACAAGCCGGGTCTGGATCTCGGCGATGCGATGTGGATCGGTCGCGTGTTCGGCCTCTTCCAGCAGCGCATGACGCTCGCGATCGGCTTTCAGCACGACTTCAATCAGGCTTTCGGGACCGGAAGGCGCTTCCTGCAGCAGCCGGCCGAACCGCGCGCGCGCACGCACGGTGAGGTCACCCTGTTCGGCGCCGAGATCGCCGGTGATGACGTTGAACAGCGTCGTCTTGCCG
This sequence comes from uncultured Pseudomonadota bacterium, assembly GCA_963707705.1. Classification (GTDB taxonomy): domain Bacteria; phylum Pseudomonadota; class Alphaproteobacteria; order Rhizobiales; family Xanthobacteraceae; genus Pseudorhodoplanes. The sequence goes on from CAVPRD010000005.1 coordinate 382,107, forward strand.
GTGCCGTTGCGGCCGACCAGCCCAACACGCGATCCGGCGGGAATACGAACGGAGGCTTCGTCGAGAAGCAGGCGTCCGGCGACGCGGACGGAGAGATTTTGGATGACCAGCATACGCGCCTTGTGACGAAATCGGATCGATCGATCAACCGCATTGGGATGATAAGGAGGTGTCGAAGCGGCGATGTGTGACCGCGAAGACAATGTTCGCTGTAGAAAACCAACCGGAGGTGTTGGCATTTGCATCACACTTAGTGACTCTTTTCGCGAATCACATGAGATTGATGTGGGGCTGCCCTCCGGCTGCTCGTGTGGCGTATTCCCTCAAACCACAAGAGGACGCTATGGCGAAGAAGAAGAAAGCTAAAAAAGCGAAGAAGAAGAAGAAGTAGTTTTTGCATCGGCTCGGGCGGAGTGATTTTGCCCGGGCCGATCATCTGTTTGGGCCGATCGTCTTTCCGAGTAGATCGTGGCCCGATACGGGCTTCCCGGTACGAGCCGGTCGATTGAGCTCTCAAGCCACGATTCAGTAAAATTTTTCCGGAAACCAGCGCTTAGCGCTGGCTTGTGGCCTTCACAATCTCCTCCCAGGCACTGACCTCCTTGCGCACAAAGCTGCGGAAGTCTTCCTTGCCCATCGGCGAGATGTCGAGCCCGAGCTGAGCCAACCGTGCGGCGAGTTCGCGGTCGCCGAGCGCTGCGAGGATTTCCAGTTCAAGCCTTCGTTCGATTTCGACCGGGGTGCCGTTGCGAACGAAAATTCCCATCCAGGATCGCAGATTGAAGTCTGCAAAGCCCGCTTCGGCGATGGTCGGCAAATCCGGCTGTGAGACCGGTCGCCTGGTTGAGAATGCGGCAAGCGCAATCGCCTGCTTCGCTTCGAGGAACGGCGTTGCGGCGCCGAGGCCGGAGGCGATCACCTGCACCTCGCCCGTGACCAGCGCGGCATAGGCGGGAGCCGCGCCCTTGTAGGGCACCGCCTGAATGTCCAGGCCGGCAGTGCGCTTGAACCATTCCATCTTGAAGAAGTGCGGTGAGCCCGGTCCAAGGTGGCCGTAATTCAGCTTGCCCGGATTGGCTTTGGCGTAGGCGACGAATTCCGCGACGCTGCGCGCCGGCACCGAGGGATGGATCATCAGGGCAAAGGGGAGTTCGATCACCCGCACCAACGGCGAAATGTCTTTTTCCAGATCGAAGCGCCTGTTCGGAACCAGCGTTTCGTTGATCGCGAGCGCATTCGAGATGATCGCGATGGTTTGGCCGTCCGGAGCGGAGCGCGCGATCGCTTCGGTCACGATCATTTCCGATCCGCCCGGGCGATTGTCGATCACCACCGGCTTGCCGAGCCGGTCCTGCAGTTTCTGCCCGATCAGCCTTGCCACAATGTCGGCGCTGCCGCCGGGCGCGTAAGGGACGAGAAACGTGACCGGCCCGGTGGGATAGGTCTGCGCAAAGCTCGCGCCGGCGGTTGCAAGCGAAACGGCGAGGACGAGCGACAGCGTGCGGTACACGTCAGAACTCCCTTTGAGCGGGCGCACTGACGGTACTAGGCAGTATCGCGATGAGCAAGGCGGCCGGTACGCAATACAGAATGTTGGCAAACTCGGACAGCTTTCCGGCTCAATCGCTTCAAAATTTTGTGCCGGTTTCTATCGTGATTCTCTGGTAAGATTCTTGGCGAGATCATCAGTTTCGAGGGCCCAACGATGTGTGTTGCAGGATGTGAAGAGGTCGTGCGCGCTGCTTTGTCGCGGCGAGGATTCTTTCGGGGCGCCACCGCGGCAGCCTTTGTCGCGACGGCTGTCGCACCCGAGCCGGTGGTTGCGCAGGAGTTGAAATTCCGGAACGTGATCGATCTGACGCACACCATGTCGCCGGAATTTCCGACCTTCTTCGGCGTGCCCGGCATCGAGATGCAGCGGCAGTTCGATTTCAAGAAGGACGGCTTCAATGTCTATTGGTGGCGGATCGTCGAACATGCCGGCACCCATCTCGATGCGCCGATTCATTTTTCGGAAAAAGGCATGACTGCGGACCAGATCGCAGTCTCCTCGCTGATCGTTCCGCTCGCGGTGGTCGATGTCACGGAACAGGCAGGAAAGAACGCCGACTATCAGATGACGCGCGCCGACCTCGAAGCCTATGAAAAAAAGAACGGGCGTATCGCCGACAACGCCTGCGTCGCGATGAATTCGGGCTGGGCGCGTTACGCGGGCGACGCTGCGAAATTCACGGGCAAGGATTCAGCAGGCGGCTTCCATTTTCCGGGCATATCGCCGGATGCCGCGGAGTGGCTGCTGACGCAGCGCAAGGTGGCGGGCATCGCGGTCGACACGCTCTCGCTCGATCACGGGCCGTCGAAGGATTTCAAGACGCATTACACGTGGCTCCCGTCCGGTCGTTGGGGGCTGGAGAATGTCGCAGGATTGGATCAGGTGCCGGCTTCGGGCACGACGCTGGTCGTGGGTGCATCCAAGGTGAAGGACGCGACCGGCGGAATTGCGCGGCTGTTCGCGCTGGTCTGAATTTGCAATTCAACTTCGGTGGAGAAAAAAGTCCCGGTCCCTTTGGGGATCCGGGACTTTTCGCCTCCCGGCATGGTGTCTGCTCAGAGCATGATGCCGAAAAGTGTGAAGTGATTTTCGGAAAACATCGTGCTCAAAATTTTCAGTAGCAGACGTTGACACGTTTCACGATCACGCCATACGGCGTGTCGATGAAGCGCTTGCGCCAGCAGCCATAGTCGCCGGCGATGATCACCGGACGCGCGATGAAGCGCGGGCCGAAGTGATGATGATGGTGATGACCGTGCCAGCCGGCGGACGCCGGGGCGGTCGAAGCGAGCGACGCAACGCCGAGGGCGGCGAGGGCGGCGGACGCGACAACGAACTTGCGAAACATCTTCAGTCTCCTTTTGCCGGATGCTTGAATGCATCCTGTGGAGGTCTGTCGGTGTCCCGCGCGAGCGCGTTCGATTAATTCTTGGCAATGCGATTGAGTTGCAGCGGCGTTCGTTCGCGCACACATGCGCATTCGGAATTGCGATCGAGCAAATCTCAAAGCGAGACATTCGATCGATCGATCGAAAAGAAAAACCCGGCCTCGCGGGAGGCCGGGTTCGCAGCGGCACCGGAGTTCGGCGGCCAATGCTTAGTAGTAGCGATAGTAGGAACGATAGCCGTAATACGGCTTGTAGTAGTTGTAGCCGTAGTAAGGCTTGTAGTACGAGCGATAGCCGTACCCGTAGCCATAGTAACCGGCCGAAGCGGCCGTCGGGGCGAACGCAGCGGTGACGAGAGCGGCACCGGCAGCGAGTCCCAGGATGGTCTTGCGCAACATGGGGTCTCTCCGTTTAGGGGATGCGGGATTCACATCCAGTCATAAGTCGCCCACGCGAGGCCTGTGGTTCGAAGCCTGCGACATCCCGTAAATCTCAAGCAATAACAGATAGATATAGGGCGCTTTGGGACGCGCCTTTAAGCCGAAATCCGTCGATTTGGGCGCCTTGCCGCGAACCGGGGCCGCCGCTATAAGCCGCGCGCATCCCGACCCGGGCCACGCTTTCCAGCAGACATTGAAGGACGTTTCTTATGGCGACCGAGCGCACTTTTTCGATCCTGAAGCCGGACGCGACCGCGCGTAATCTGACCGGCGCGATCAACGCGGTGATCGAGAAGGCGGGTCTGCGCATCATCGCGCAAAAGCGCATCCACATGTCGAAGGCTCAGGCCGAGACCTTCTACGGCGTGCATCGCGAGCGGCCGTTCTTCGGCGAGCTCGTAACCTTCATGACTTCGGCCCCGGTAGTGGTGCAGGTTCTGGAAGGCGACAACGCGATCGCGAAATACCGGGCAATCATGGGCGCGACCGACCCGTCCAAGGCTGCCGACGGCACCATCCGCAAGCTGTTTGCGAAATCGGTCGGTGAGAATTCGGTACACGGTTCCGATGCCGCCGACACGGCGGCCTTGGAAATCGCGCAGTTTTTCTCCGGAAACGAGATCGTGGGCTGAGGACTGGGGCCCGGTTCCATCCTCCCGAGGTGGGACATCGTATCCAGTTGCCCCTGTAGAGTTACGGTCGTAGAAATACATAATACAGGGATAGAAACGAGGTTTCAGGTGGAAGCGTTATGGGGGGACTTGTTATCGCCGGCCTTCTGGGTCGCAGCGGGACAGATCATCGGCATCAACATCATCCTGTCTGGCGACAACGCGGTGGTGATCGCGCTGGCCTGCCGGATGCTGCCGCCCAAGGAGCGCTTCTGGGGCATGATCCTCGGCGCCGGCGTCGCGGTGCTGCTGCGCATCCTGTTCACTCTCGTGGTGGCGCAGGCGATGGGCTACCCGTTCCTGAAGCTCGTCGGCGGCATCCTGCTGCTCTGGGTCGCGGTCAAGCTGGTGGTGCCGGAAGAAGATGGCGGTGAGGGCAAGGTCACCGCTGCCGACAATCTCTGGCGCGCCGTCCGCATCGTCGCCATCGCCGACATCGTCATGAGTCTCGACAACGTGATTGCGATCGCCGCCGCGGCGGAGACGGCCGGCATCCGTGTCGATCCGGCGCATGCAGACAGCATCAAGACCGTGCTCATCATCTTCGGTCTGGTGACTTCGATCCCGCTCATTGTCGCAGGCTCGGCGCTGCTGATGTCGTTGCTCGATCGGTTCCCGATCCTGGTCTGGGCCGGTGCCGCGCTGCTCGGCTGGGTCGCCGGCGACATCATGGTAAAGGATTCCGCGCTTGAGCGGGTGCTGTCTCCGGACCAATTGCACTCGCTTCATTTCTGGGCGGCCGCGGCCGGCGCGGTATTTGTGGTGGCGCTCGGCTGGTGGCTGAAGCACCGGCAGCACAAGCATATGCTGGACGCACCCCTGGTCGCGGACCCGCCCGGACCGGAAGAATTTCCGCACAAACATTGAGTCGGATGGCAAGGTGGGCGAGTGAACAAGATCGTCCGCCAGCCAACTTCGCTCGAAATTCGGGCTTCGGCCTGCCCGCACGATTGCCCGTCGACATGTGCTCTGGAAGTCGAGGTACTTGACGGGCGGCGTATCGGCCGGCTGCGCGGTGCCGAGGACAATGACTACACGGCCGGGGTGATCTGCGCCAAGGTCGCGCGCTACGCCGAGCGTATCCATCATCCCGATCGTCTGATCAAACCGCTTCGCCGCAAGGGTGCGAAGGGCTCAGGTTCGTTCGAGCCGATCTCCTGGGACGATGCGCTCGACATCACCGCCGAGGCGTTCCTGAAAGCCGAAGCGCGCTACGGCGCCGAGACGGTGTGGCCGTATTTCTACGCCGGCACGATGGGTCTGGTGATGCGCGACGGCATCAACCAACTCCGCCACGTGAAAAAATACTCCGGCTTTCACACCACCATCTGCGTGAACCCGGCCTGGACCGGTTTCATGGCCGGTACCGGCCGTCTCGCTGGCGCCGATCCGCGCGAAATGGCGAAGTCGGATCTTGTGGTGATTTGGGGCACCAATGCGGTTGCGACCCAAGTCAACGTGATGACGCATGCAACGCGTGCCCGCAAGGAGCGCAGCGCAAAGATCGTCGTGGTCGACATCTACATGAACGGCACCATGGAGCAGGCTGACCTGCCGGTGCTGATCAAGCCGGGCACCGACGGCGCGCTGGCCTGCGCGATCATGCATTGCCTGTTCCGCGACGGCGCCGCCGACTGGGATTATCTCGAGCGCTACACCGACGCGCCGCGCGATCTCGAAGCGCATGTGAAGACGCGCACACCGCAATGGGCCTCCGCCATCACCGGCTGTCCGGTCGAGACCATCGAGGAATTTGCAAGGCTGGTCGCCGCCAACAAGCGCAGCTTCTTTCGACTTGGCTACGGCTTTTCACGCTCCCGCAACGGCGCCGTCAACATGCATGCGGCGAGCTGCATTCCGGCGGTCACCGGCGCGTGGCTGCGTGAGGGAGGGGGCGCCTTTCACAATAACGGGTCGATCTATCACTGGGACAAGAGCGTTATCGAAGCGACCGAAATGCTCGATCCGGCCGTGCGCACGCTCGACCAGTCGCGCATCGGCGCAATCCTGGAAAGCGAACCCGACGCGCTCTATGGCGGACCGCCGGTGACGGCGCTGCTTATTCAAAACACCAATCCGGTCTCGGTCGCGCCGGACCAGAATTCGGTCAAGCGCGGCTTTGCGCGCGAGGATCTGTTTACCTGCGTGCACGAACAATTCATGACCGAGACAGCGGCGATGGCCGACATCGTTCTGCCAGCGACCATGTTCATGGAGCATGACGACGTCTATCAGGCAGGCGGCAGCCAATACATTCTGCTGGGTCCCAAGCTGGTAGACCCGCCGGGCGAATGCCGATCCAACCACGATGTGATCTGCGGTCTCGCCAAGCGGCTCGGCGCCGAGCACGACGGTTTTCATATGTCGCCGCGCGAAATGATCGATGTCACGCTTCGGGATTCCGGCTGGGGCGATCTGGCAACTCTCGAGCGCGAACGCTGGATCGACTGTCAGCCGCCGTTCGAGCGCGCGCATTACATTCAGGGTTTCAACTGGCCGGACAAGAAATTCCGTTTCAAACCGGACTGGCCGCAGGTGCCGTTCAAGTCGCCCTGGACCGCAGGACCCGTCGATGAGATGCCGTCGCTGCCGGATCACTGGGAGACGATTGAGAGAGAGGATGCCGAGCATCCGTTCCGGCTTGCAACGTCGCCTGCGCGTCAGTTCCTCAATTCCAGTTTCAACATGACGCCGACCTCGCTCAAGCGGGAAGTTCGTCCGACGCTCCTGATGCATCCCGATGATGCCTCGTCGCTTGGCGTTGCCGACGGCGACCGGTTGACGGTCGGCAATCGGCGCGGCGAGGTGAAGCTGCATGCGAAACTTTTCGAAGGCGTGCGGCGCGGCGTCATGATCGCGAAATCGATCTGGCCCAATTCGGCCTATGAAGACGGTTGCGGGATCAACTCATTGACCGGAGCCGACGCGATCGCACCCTTTGGCGGCGCCGCCTTTCATGACAACAAGATCTGGGTGCGTCGCGCGGAAGTTTGAAACAAACGCGGTGCCAGATTCGCATCCGGCGGAATTGTGTGCGGCACCTGCGTAATTTTGATTCGAAGCAATTTCGAGGTGCGGTTCCACAAAATCGAAACTCGGCATGTGTTGCACGCGACGCGTTGCACAAAGTCTGTGCGTGACGCTTCGGTGAACAAACTGTCTTGCTTCAGCCCCAATTTTCGAGTGCACTTTCGTTGCAATCTGACTTTGGTTCCTTCGCCCCGCTGCGCCTTGTTGCGACGTGATCGTTCGGACCCCCCAAAAGCCGGGTTGTGGCACCGGATGCGGCAACACGTTCGGCGTCTTCATTGACTGACAGACCAGGAGACAGACGATGCCGAAGGGTACCGTCAAATGGTTCAACCCGACCAAAGGCTATGGGTTCATCAAGCCGACCAGCGGCGACAAGGACGTGTTCGTGCATATTTCGGCCGTCGAGCGGGCAGGGCTCTCGACCCTGAACGAAGGGCAGACCGTTGAGTTCGAACTCGTGACAAATCGCGGCAAAGCGTCCGCGGAAAATCTTAAAATGGGTTAGTCGATTTTCGGGCGGCACTGATTGCCGAACTGAATTCCTTCAAACCCCCGGTCTCGCCCGGGGGTTTTTTAATGCGCGGGCAGGAATGCTGCTTCCGCAGCGTCGACCGAACCCTCGATCACACAACGATCATCCACCATTCGGGCTTGCCCGGACGCCACCAGCCGCAGTGCGATCGGATAGATGCGATGCTCGATCTTAAGCACGCGCTTCGAAAGCATCTCCTCGGTGTCACCTCGCCGGACCGGCACGGCGCCTTGCGTGATGATCGGCCCTGAATCCATTTCGGGCACCACGAAATGCACGGTCGCACCATGCTCGCTTGCGCCGGCCTCGAGTGCGCGCCGATGGGTGTCTAATCCTTTGAAGGCGGGAAGCAGCGCCGGGTGGATATTCAAAAGACGGCCGCTCCAGCGCGACACGAACCAAGTCGTCAGCACCCGCATAAATCCGGCGAGACACACGATCTCGATGCGGTGAGATTCAAGCGTTGATTGAAGAGCTCGCTCGAAGCCCTCACGGTCCTTCGGAAAACGGGTGTGATCGACTACTTCGGTTGCGATGACTTCGGCCGCCGCGCGGGATACGCCGCCAGCCTCCGGCCGGTTCGAAACCACCAGCACGATTTCGGCGGGATAGGTCGGATCCTTCGCCGCCTCGATCAACGCTGTCATGTTGGAGCCGCGGCCGGAAATCAGGATCGCGGTGCGTTTGCGCGCCATCTTATTGCGAAAGATCGAGCGTGCCGGCATAGCTGACGCGCTCCTCGCCTTGTGCCGGCACCACCAGTCCGATGCGCGAGGCGGCTTCGCCATTCTCACGGAGCACGCGCAGCACCTCGTCGGCCTTTTCCGGCGCCGTAACTGCGATCATGCCGATGCCGCAATTGAAGGTGCGCAGCATTTCATGCATCGCGATGTCGCCGGTTTGCGCGAGCCATTTGAAAACCGGCAGCGCGTTCACTTGCGCAAGATCGATATGCGCGCCGAGATTTTTCGGCAGTGCGCGGGGGATGTTGTCGGGAAATCCGCCACCGGTAATGTGCGCCAGCGCCTTGATCGCGCCGGTGGTGCGGATCGCTGCCAGGCAGCTTTTTACATAGAGGCGCGTGGGTTTAAGCAGGGCCATTCCGAGGCCATGCGCCGGATCGAACGGCGCCGGATCGGTCCAGGCGAGGCCGGATCGCTCGACCACCTTTCTAACCAGCGAATAGCCATTGGAATGCACACCCGACGAAGCCATGCCGATGATAACGTCTCCGGCCGCGACATCGGGGCGCGGCAGGATGGTGCCGCGCTCGGCAGCGCCGACTGCAAAGCCCGCGAGATCGTAATCGCCAGGCTGATAGAGCCCCGGCATCTCGGCCGTTTCGCCGCCGATCAGCGCGCAGCCCGAAAGCCTGCAACCCTCCGCGATGCCCGCGACGACCGTCGCGCCGGTCTCTGGATTCAGCTTTGAGCAGGCGAAATAGTCGAGAAAGAAAAGCGGCTCTGCGCCCTGCACCACGAGGTCGTTGACCGACATGGCAACCAGGTCGATGCCGATCGTGCCATGCAGGTCGGTCTCGATCGCGATCTTGACTTTGGTGCCGACGCCATCGGTCGCGGCCACCAGCACCGGGTCCTTGAAGCCCGCGCGCGCCAGATCGAACAGTCCGCCAAATCCGCCGATTTCGGCATCCGCCCCCGCCCGCGCGGTGGCGCGCACCAAAGGCTTGATCAACTCCACCATTCGGTTGCCGGCGTCGATATCGACACCGGCCTCGCCATAGGTGAGGCCGCGCCCCTTGCCTGACATGTAGTGCCCTTCCGGATCACCGTGATCGTGGATCGAGCCGATCCGCAATCATAAAGGTGATCGATTCTAACAGCTTAGAGCATGATGCGAAAATCAATTCGCGCTTTTGAGCATCGTGCACATGCCAAAAAACGCTGCGTCGTAGCGCGGGAATCGCATTATGCGCAATGCCCGGATCGCCGCTATAATCGATCCTGTGAAGTTCGCCTTTGGCCGGTTTCCGCCGGCCGTCTTACTGCCGGGACTCTGACGAATTGAACCTGCCAAATCTGATCACTATGGCGCGCATTCTGAGCGTGCCGCTCATCGTATGGGCCATCACCTCCGGGCACATGCTGCCGGCCTTCCTGCTGTTTCTGGCAGCGGGGATAAGCGATGCCGTGGATGGCTTCCTGGCCAAGCGCTTCAACATGTCGAGCGAACTCGGCGCCTTGCTTGACCCGGTCGCTGACAAGGCCTTGATCGTATCCATCTATGTATCGCTCGGGATCACCGAGGCGCTGCCGCGCTGGGTCGTGATCCTTGTGGTATCGCGTGACATCCTGATCGTCGGCGGCTTCCTGCTCGCCCTACTGATGGACCGGCCAATGGCGGTGCGCCCGCACCCTGTCTCCAAGCTCAATACCGTTGCCCAGATCGTGCTGGCGGGCCTGGCCTTGGCCTCGCTCGGCTTCAAATTCGACGCTGGCTGGAGCTTGGATGTAATGATGGGGATTGTCACCGTATTGACCTTGCTTTCGATCGGCTACTATGTCGCGGAATGGATCCGCCATTTCAGCACCAATGGCGTGGCGCGGTAGGGCGGGAACGGCGGAGACCGAACGCATCATGAGCATGATCAATACCGGCCCGGCTTCCGCTCCGCCGCCGCTTCCGGCTACCCAGGTGTCGCTGCGCCGCCAGCTGATTTTTTGGAGCTGCGCGCTTCTGGTTTTCATTGCGCTGCTGTGGCTTCTGAACGACGTGCTGCTGCCGTTCGTCGCCGGCATGGTGCTCGCCTATCTGCTTGATCCGCTGGTCAAGCGGCTGCAGCAACTCGGCCTCAGCCGGCCGATCGCATCGGTCGCGATCGTGGCGATCATGATCATCCTGCTCGCGCTCGCACTGATCCTGATCCTGCCGGTTTTGGGCGAGCAACTGGCCCATTTCATCGAAAAGATTCCGCAATACTTCGATCGCGTACGACAGATCGCGCAGGAGCAGAGCCAAGGCTGGCTCGGCCGTATGGTTGGCGACAAGCTGCCGGACGCGCAAAAGCAGCTCGGCGGCGTCGCCTCGACCGCGGCCGGATGGATCGCGGGCTTCCTCACCTCGCTCTGGTCCGGCGGCAAGGCGCTGATCTCGGTGATTTCGCTTCTGGTCATCACGCCGATCGTCGCCTTCTACATGCTGCTCGATTGGGAGCGCATGATCGCCAAGGTCGATTCCTGGATTCCGGTGCCGTATCGCGACACCGTACGCGGCCTCGCCCGCGAAATGGATGCAGCGATTTCGGGATTCGTACGCGGACAGGCGCTGGTCTGTCTGATCCTGGGCACTTTCTATTCCATCGCGCTTATTTTGCTCGGCGTGAATTTCGGGTTGCTGATCGGCATCACCGCGGCGATCCTCGGGTTCGCGCCCTATATCGGGACGCTGACCGGCTTCCTGCTCGCGGTCGGCGTCGCGCTTGCGCAATTCTGGCCGGACTGGACCATGCCGGCCGCTGCGGCTTGCGTCTTCCTCGCCGGCCAATTCATCGAGGGCAACATCCTGCAGCCCTTCCTGGTCGGCAAGGAAATCGGCCTGCATCCGGTCTGGCTGATGTTCGCCCTGATCGCGTTCGGCGTGCTGTTCGGCTTTGTCGGATTGCTGGTCGCGGTCCCGGTCGCGGCCGCCATCGGTGTTCTGGTTCGGTTCCTGCTGCGGCAATATCTCGCCAGCCCTTACTATACTGGCGCTCAGTGAGGCGAGACGCGATGTCCGCGCTTCCGCGGCAGCTCGCTCTCGCCCTCGATCATGCCGAACGCCTGATGCGCGAGGATTTCCTGCCCGGTCCCTCGAACGAAATGGCGCTGGCGATGATCGATCGCTGGCCGGATTGGCCCGCGCGCATTCTGGCGGTCGTGGGTCCGGAGGGCAGCGGCAAGAGCCATCTCGCCTCGATCTGGTCTTTGGAATCCGGCGCCCGGTTTCTGTCGGCGCGCGCACTGGAACTGGCCGATCTTCCGGCCTCGCTCGCTACCGGGGCGCTAGTGCTGGAAGATTGTCTCAGCGGCGATATCGATGAACGCGCGCTGTTTCATCTGCTAAATCTGGTGCGCGAGGAGGACGCCTGGCTGATGCTCACCGCGCAAAGTCTGCCGACGAGCTGGCCCGTGGTGCTGCCGGACCTCGCGTCGCGGCTACGCGCGATGCCGCAGGTCACACTCTCGAGCCCCGACGACACGCTGCTGCGCGCGGTGCTGGTCAAGCAATTCGCCGACCGGCAATTGGGTGTCGATGAGCCGTTGATCGCCTATCTCTTGCCTCGGATCGGCCGCTCCTTCGCCGATGCCCGCGCGGCGGTAGGCACGCTGGACCGCGAGGCGCTGCAGCGCGGCCGGCCGGTGAACCGGGCGCTGGCGGCGGAGTTGTTTCGGGAGACAGACGCGTAAACCATATTCATTGACGTTCGCCGGGCCAGTCATTGAGTGGTCATGAAATCGCTTTATGATACTCGCCCGGCGGAATATTAACGATGAATGACAGCAGCGAAGCCATTGTTCTGAAAGCCGAATCCGGCTCGACCGAGCGCGCATCCTCAGCGCCTTTGCCTAGGCTTGCGGATAGTTCTGAACGCTTCATCAATCGCGAATTGTCGTGGCTGCATTTCAATCGCCGGGTTCTCGACGAGGCGGCCAATCCAAACCATCCGCTGCTGGAAAAGCTGCGGTTTCTCTCGATTTCTGCCAACAACCTCGACGAATTCTTCATGGTGCGTGTGGCAGCGCTGAAGGGTCAGGTGCGCGAGGGCGTCACCGACCGCTCGCCGGACGGGCTCACGCCTTCCGAACAGCTTGTCCGCATCGCCGACGTCGTTTCGGTGCTTGGAAACGATCAGCAGGCGCGCTGGCGCGATCTGCGCCAGGAACTGGCGGCCAATGGCATCGTGATCGTCGATGCGCAGGGCGTCAGCAAGCAGGAGCATGCGTGGCTTGAGGAGCAATTCCTTTCCGCCATATTTCCGGTTTTGACGCCGCTGGCGATCGACCCGGCGCATCCGTTCCCGTTCATTCCCAATCTCGGCTTCACGCTGGCCTTGCAGCTTTCGCGCATTAGCGACGGCAAGGCGATGAACGCTCTCATTCGCGTACCCCACAAGATCGAACGCTTCGTGCATCTGCCGCGCGCCAGCGATGGCTCGCTTCGGCTAATCACTCTCGAACAGGTCGCCTGCCTGTATATCGGTCAGCTGTTTCCCGGTTACGTCATGAACGGCGTTGGCGCCTTCCGGGTCATCCGCGATTCCGAAATTGAAATCGAGGAAGAATCGGAAGACCTGGTCCGCTCGTTCGAAACCGTGCTGAAGCGCCGGCGCCGCGGATCGGCGATCCGCCTCGAACTCGAACAGGCAATGCCGGAAGACCTGCGGCGCTTCGTGAAGCGGGCCATGGCAGTGAGCGAGGACGAGACATTCCTGGTTGATGGCATGCTCGCGCTCAACGATCTAAAGGAAGTGGTGTCGATCGACCGGCCCGATCTTCTTTTCGTTCCCTATAATCCGCGCTTTCCCGAACGCATCCGGGACCACGGCGGCGATTGCTTCGCGGCGATCCGGCAAAAGGATTTCGTCGTCCAGCACCCTTACGAATCCTTCGACGTGGTGGTGCAATTCCTGCAGCAGGCAGCGCGCGATCCGGATGTGATCGCAATCAAGCAGACGCTGTATCGCACCTCTGCCGAATCCCCGATCGTGAAGGCATTGGCGGAAGCGGCCGAGGCCGGCAAATCCGTCACCGCGCTTGTGGAACTCAAGGCGCGCTTTGACGAGGAAGCCAATATTCGCTGGGCTCGCGATCTGGAACGTGCCGGCGTGCAGGTCGTGTTCGGTTTCATCGAACTAAAGACCCACGGCAAGCTGTCGCTTGTGGTGCGCCGCGAGAGCGGCAAGCTTGCAACCTATGTGCATGTCGCGACCGGCAATTATCATCCGATCACCGCGCGCATCTATACCGATCTGTCCTACTTCACCGATGATCCGGTGATCGCGCGCGACGTCGGGCGCATCTTTAATTTCATCACCGGCTATGCCGAACCCGCCGAACTGGAAGTCATGGCGGTGTCTCCGGTGAATCTGCGAAAGCGCATCTACGAACACATCGATGCCGAAATCGCACATGCCAAGGCGGGCCGCCCGGGCGCGATCTGGCTGAAGATGAATTCACTGGTCGATCCCGGCATCATCGACAAACTCTATGAGGCGTCCGCGGCAGGCGTTCAGATCGACATCGTGGTTCGCGGCATTTGCTGCCTGCGGCCGGAATTGCCGGGCTTGTCCGACAATATCCGCGTCAAATCGATCGTCGGGCGCTTCCTGGAACACGCGCGCATCTATTGCTTCGGTGCCGGACACGGACTGCCGAGCCCGAAGGCGGTGGTCTACATTTCTTCTGCCGACATGATGCCACGCAATCTCGACCGGCGCGTGGAGGTCTTGTGCCCGATTACCAACCCGACGGTGCATGAGCAGGTGCTCGATCAAGTCATGGTGGTTAATTTCAACGACAACGAACAGAGCTGGAAGGTCTTGCCTGACGGCACCGCAAGCCGCATAAGGCCCGCGAAAGGCGAGGAGCCTTTCAATGCGCAAAAATACTTCATGACCAATCCGAGCCTGTCGGGCCGTGGCAAATCGCTCAAAGAATCAACGCCGCGCCGGATCACGCGCCGCCAGGACCGGCGGTAAGCGGTCCCGCGATAAACGGTCCGATGGCAACAATACCGCCGGCCAGCGCGCCGGCGCGCTGCGCAAGAAGCCCGGGAAATCACAGGACAAGAGATCGCTGAAGAAGAAATTGGCTCCGATTGAGGCCGCGCAGGGCCGTCTCGATCATGGACCTGCGGTGGCGGTGATCGATATCGGCTCCAATTCGGTCCGGCTCGTGGTCTATGAGGGCCTTGCCCGAAGTCCGACCCCGATCTTCAATGAAAAGGTACTTGCCGGTCTCGGCCGTGAGGTGCAGTCCACCGGTCTGCTGGCGCCGGACGCTGTCGCAGAAGCATTGCAGGCGCTGACCCGGTTTCGCGCGCTGTGCGACACGCTGCAGGTCGGGCGCGTCTTTGGCATTGCCACCGCCGCCTGTCGCGACGCCGACAATGGCCCTGCCTTCATCCGCGAGGCCGAGCGCATCTGCCGGATCAAGATCGACATTCTTTCCGGCCGGCGTGAAGCCGAGCTTGCGGCTTTGGGCGTGGTGTCGGGCATCTACAAGCCCGAAGGCATCGCCGGCGATCTGGGGGGCGGCTCGCTCGAGTTGATCGGTGTACGCGGCAGCAAGATCCAGCGCGGCGTCACGCTGCCGCTCGGTGGCCTTACGTTGAAGGATGTATCTGGAGGCTCGCTGAAGCGTGCGGAGCGGGTGGCCGAAGACGCGTTGTCCTTTGTGCCGTTCCTGAAGTCCGGCCGAGATCGTTCCTTCTACGCGGTCGGCGGCGCTTGGCGTTCGTTGTTTGGGCTGCACATGGCGCAAACCGGCTATCCGCTGCACGTGATGCACGGTTACACCGTGCGCGCACGCGAAGCGCTGGAATTCTGCGAGCTGGTGCAGCGCGTCGACCCGGAAACCTTGTCGCAGATCGAAGTGGTGTCGGCGGCTCGCCGTCCGCTGCTCGGCTATGCCGCGATCGTACTCGGCCAGCTCCTCCGCCGCATCAAGCCGGACCAGGTCGTGGTGTCGGCGCTCGGCGTGCGCGAAGGGTTGCTTTACTCGATGCTGAAGCCGCGCGAGCAGAAGCAGGACGCGCTGATCGATGCCGCGCGCAATCTGAACGTGCTGCGTTCGCGCTCGCCGCAGCATGGCGAGGAACTTGTGGCCTGGACCGACCGTTTCATGGATTCGAGCGGCATCGACGAAACGGAGGAGGAGCGGCGGCTGCGCCATGCCGCTTGTCTCGTCGCCGATGTCGGCTGGCGTACGCATCCTGATTACCGCGGCGAGCAGTCTCTCAACCTTATCTCTCATGCCGATTTCGTGGCACTCGATCATGCCGGGCGCGCCTATCTCGCGCTCGCGGTATTTTTCCGCCATGTCGGTATCACCAACACCGACGATCTCTCGCCGCGAATGCGCGAGCTTGCCTCGACCCGCATGCTCGACCGCGCGCGTGTGCTGGGAGCGGCGATGCGCGTGGCCTATATGGTGTCGGCCTCGATGCCGGGCGTGCTGCCGAAGACGCCGCTGCGGGTCGAGCGCGGGCGGCTGGTGTTGCATCTGCCCGACCAATTCGCCGCCCTGAATGGTGAGAGGGTGGCAAACCGCATGCGCACTCTCGCACGCCTGATCGGGCGCGAGCCGCAGGTGCTGATGGGCTAAGCAATGATGGGTTAGGGAGTAGCCATAAACCGGGCTTGGCAAGGCGCCGCCTCTAGCGCGACGCCACTTTTGTCTTGCGTTTCTTTTTGTTTGCGCCGATCGACTCCACCTTCTTCTTGTCTGTCGCAGCCACTCTGGTTTGCGTCTTGGGCTTGCTTTGGCGCTCGACATATTGCGCCGGCGGCTCCGACTTTCGGGCCATGAACCGCTCAACGCGCTCTGTCCATATCGCGATGAACTGCCCGCTTGTCAGCGTTTCGACTCCGCCCTTGATCTGATCTTTGATGTCCGACGGCACGTTGCCCCAAATGGCCTTGCGTGCCCATGCCTCGCCCCGTTCCTGACCTTCAGCAGTCAGATACATGTTTTTCCAGGCGAGTTGATGCGGCGCGGCGTAATGAAACGAGCAGCCTTGATATCCTTGCTGATGGATGCAGTAGATTTCTGCCGCTGTGGCGCGCCGACCAACATCCCTCTCGAACTCCGCGGCCTCAGTGGCAAACTTTCTGGCTGCCGCGATCGAGCAGTCGCGGATGTCGTAGATGTCGCCCCGCCAGTATTTCGCAAATTCCCAGTTGGAAAGCTGAAACAGGCATTTGTATTTGCCTGTCGTCACCTTTGGATTGTAGCCCGACTCGATTCTGGCGAACGCTTTCATCATGCGTATATCGACATCGAACAGCATCGCTGCCTGTTCGATCTCGGCGCGGATGCTGTTGTTGTGCGGTGCGCGGGTCTCGCCGACCGCATCCGGCAATGATACGGGTGTCCAATGCGTGGGTGAGTTGAAGTAAAAGATATAGCCTTTCGATGCGGGCGGGCCGGAGTCATCGAGCGACGGTGCCTGCGGATCGAGCGCCGCCAGTCGTAGTGTGGATTCTTGCTGCGGGTCGGTTTCGGGCGCCGGTGAGAGCGGCTCCATGGCTGCATCGGCGACGATGGGAGGCGTTGGCGCCGCCTTGAGTTCGACCGCAGGCCACCGGTGCTCGAAGGCAGCATCGGCCTTGGATGGTTCATCCGCCTCCCACTTGGAAGGGCCAACCGCTAGCGCAAGAACGGCCATGCCGGTCAGCGCCATTCCCAAATAACCAAGCTTGGCGATCCACGTCAGCAAGCCGCTTCCCCCAAAGCGTGTGGTCCCAAACCACCCGAATAGCATCGAATCGTGTGCGAACCGTGACCGTGGTTCCGGGTCCGAAGGCCATCTTCGCATCCCGTGGTGGTGCTATTTGCCGGCCCGCATCGGAACGGCGGTTCGCCGACGATTGGCGGCGCCCCAATCAGTTGACGTGGAATTCCACTGTCACCTGTCCGCTGCCGCTCGAGGGGAAATAGTCGCAGAGCTGTTCGGATTTGCCCAGATAGCGGTCCCAGCCCAGCGCGCCGAACAGCATTGCGGTATCGGCCATCAAGGCCTCGCCGCTGCACTTTCGCGTATAGTCCGGAAGCATGGCGCAGAATTCCGCGTAGCGCCGCTCCTTCCACAGGTCGAGGACGCGCAGGTCCATCTGGCGGTTGAACTCACTGGAAATCCTGTTCCAGGCTTCGGGGCCGAGCTGGCTGTTCGGAAATAACTGATGCGACAGCGAACCGCTCGCAAGGATCGCGACCTTGTTCTTCGACTTGGCGACGGCGCGGCGCACTGCTTCGCCGAAGCGCTTGTTCTCGTCGACCGAGGCGAAGACCGGCGACGCCACCGGCACGACTGAAAAGGCCTGGCCCTTATTCATGTAGTGCATCGGCACGATGGTCCCGTATTCCACCGGCAGCGTCGCCACCTGATGCGCGAGCGCGAGCGGGCCGGTGCGGGCCGTTTCCGCCGCCATCAGGTCCGCGAGTTCGGGATTGCCCGCAAAGTCATAGGCGATGCCGTTCACCATCTGCGGCGCCTCCGGACTGGTATAGGTGCCGCGATGCCAGGGATTGGCATTGATGTGAAAGCCGAAATTCGAAATCCAGTGGGTGTCGAAAACGACGAAGGTGTCGGCGCCGCGCTCGCGTGCCCGTTCGCCGAGGAGCTTGAGTGAACGGATCGGCCCGTCGCGCGTGCCCTTCAGCGGTTCAATCTGCTCCGACAACATCAGCGAGGGGACGTGCGTGATCTTCGCAGCGAGTACCAGTTCGCCCATGTGAATTTCCGGCTCTGTCGAAATAATTCGACAACGCTAGCCGAAGGTCGCGGATGTAAGTTGCGCTAGATCAACGATCTGTACCGGACGCGGTCTGCGTGAGCAGGAACGCATATTCCTCCGCATCCTCCTCCAGCGCGGTGTAGCGGCCGGACTTGCCGCCGTGACCGGCGCCCATATTGGTCTTGAGCAGAAGCGTGTTGCCGTCTGTTTTGGTGGCGCGCAGCTTCGCCACCCATTTTGCCGGCTCCCAATAGGTGACGCGCGGGTCGTTCAGGCCCGCGGTCACCAGCATCGCCGGATAATTCTGCGCCGAGACATTGTCATAGGGGCTGTAGCTTCGGATCAGGTCGAACGCAGCCTTTTCGGTGATCGGATTGCCCCATTCCGACCATTCGCCGGGCGTCAGCGGCAGCGTGTCGTCGAGCATCGTGTTCAGCACATCGACGAACGGCACATGCGCGGCGATTGCGCCGTACAAATCCGGCGCCTGATTGACGATCGCGCCCATCAATTCACCGCCGGCGGAACCGCCCGACGCAGTCACGCGGCCCGCGGAAGCAAAGCCCTGCGCAATCAGAAAACGTGTAACGTCGACAAAGTCATTGAAGGTGTTGGTGCGCTTGTCGAGCTTGCCGTCGAGATACCACTGGTAACCGAGGTCGTCGCCGCCGCGGATATGGGCGATCGCATAGGCGAAGCCGCGATCGAGCAGCGAGAGCCGGTTGGCGGAGAAGCCCGGCGGCACCGCATGGCCGTACGCGCCATAGGCATAAACATGCAGCCGGCCGGAGCCGTCCTTGACGAAATCCTTGCGATAGACCACCGAAACCGGAACCAGGGTACCGTCGCGGGCGGGTGCCATCAGCCGCTCGGTCGTATATTGCGAGGCATCATAGCCGCTCGGGATTTCGCGGACTTTCATCACTTCGAGCCGGTCGTCGGCGAGATGATAGTCGTAGACTGTACTGGGCGTGACCATCGACTGGTAATTGATCCGCAACCGGTCGACCTTGTATTCGGGATTGCCGGCAAGCCCTGCAACGTAGCTCGCCTCCGGGAATGCGATATAGCGCTCTGCGCTGCTGTCGTAGTCGCGCAGCCGGATTTGCGAGAGACCTTCGATCCGTTCTTCGATCACCAGAAGATTCTCAAAGCTTGTCAGGCCGAGAATGTAGTGGCGGTCGGAACCTGCGATCAGCTCGGTCCATGTGCCGGGGGAGGCAACCGGTGCGGTGACGACACGGAAATTCACATGCGTATCGTTGACGCGGATATAGAGAATGCCGCCGCGCTCATCGACATTGTATCGGCGATCTTCCTTGCGGGGCGAGATCAGCACCGGTTCGGCCATGAAATCGCCGGTTGGTAGAAGACGCACTTCGTTGCTCGCGCCGTCGCCGCTGCTGATCAACGCGAACGCCCGCGACTGCGAGCGGTCGAGCGAGACGCCAAATTCCTGCACGGCTTCGCGATAGACCACGCGATCGGCAGATTGCGCATCACCCAGGCGATGATGCCAGACGGTCTTAGAGCGCCAGTTCTCGTCAGCGTCGGTATAGAGAAAACTTTTCGAAATCCGCAGCCCAGACGATACCGTAGCGCCAGTTCTCGATCACGTCGGGCAGGTCCGTGCCGGTCGCAAGATCCCGAACACCCAGCACGAAGCGCTCGGAGCCATTGGTGTCGGTCGCGTAGGCGAGCAGGCGCGCATCGGGGCTGAGCGCGGCGCCGCCGAGCCGGAAATAGTCGTGGCCCCGTGCAAGCTCCGGTTCGTCCAGGATCACGGCGTCGGTGCCGCCCGCTACCGGCCGGCGATACCATTTCGCATAATCGCCGCCGGCATCGAACGCGACCCAATAACGGAAGTCGCCGTTCTTCTGCGGCACAGTGGAATCGTCATCTTTCACGCGGCCTTTCAGCTCGGCGAAGATGGTGTTGATCAGCTCGCGATGCGGCTCGATCCCGCTTTCGAAATAGACATTCTCTGCGTTGAGATAGGCAAGGATTTCGGATTCGGTGACCTGCGGATAGCCGGGATCGCGCAGCCACGCGTAAGGGTCTTCGATAGTGACACCGTGCCGCGTGTAACTGTGCGGGACGCGGCGCGCGACCGGAGGGGCAGGGCGGTCAGCCGGCATGATTATTGCGCTCGATAGCCGAGACGCGGCCCTTCTCGATGGCGAGCGCAAGCCTGCCGGATTTGAGCGCCAGCGCCTTCTCGCCGAACAGCTCGCGCCGCCAGCCCTTCAGTGCCGGCACGTCGGCATGGTCGTCGGCGGCAATGCGGTCGAGATCGTCGACGGTTGCGATTACCTTGGCGGCCACCGCATGCTTTTCCGCGGTCATGCGCAGCAGCACTTTCAACAATTCGACGATGGCTGACGAATTCTGCGAAGTCTTGTTGCGTTCGATCACCGGCAGCGTCTTCGGATCGCGTGCCAGCCCGCGCTTGACGACCTCCGGGATTTCGCGTCCCCAGGCCGAACGTTCGAAGCCCTTTGGCATCGAGCGGAGCGAAGCCAGCCGCTCGATCGAGGTCGGCGCCTGGATTGCAATATCGGCGACCAGGTCGTCCTTCAGCACGCGACCTCGAGGCACATCGCGCGACTTCGCCTCGCGCTCGCGCCAGGCGGCGACTTCCATCAATACCGCGAGTTCCTTCGGCTTGCGCACGCGGGTGCGAAGCCGTTGCCACGCATCGTCCGGCTCCATCCGGTAGGTGTCCGGCGAGGTGAGTACGTCCATTTCCTCGGACAGCCATTCGCTGCGGCCGCGCTTGTCGAGATCGCCTTGCAGTTTGCGATAGACGTCGCGCAGATGAGTGACATCGGAGATCGCATAGTCGATCTGCGCCTTCGACAGCGGCCGGCGCGTCCAGTCGGTGAAGCGCGAAGATTTGTCGAGCGCGTCGCCGGTGATGCGCTGCACGAGCTGATCGTAGGAAACCGAATCCCCGTGCCCCAACACCATCGCGGCGATCTGGGTGTCGAAGATCGGATGCGGAATGAGGTTGGCGCGATGCCAGACGATTTCGATATCCTGACGCGCAGCGTGAAACACCTTGAGGATGCGCTCATCGGCCATGAGGTCGAAAAACGGCTTCAGGTCGATCCCCGAAGCGAGCGCATCCACCACCACGGCTTCTTCCGGGCTTGCGATCTGGGCGACGCAAAGCTGCGGATAATAGGTCGATTCACGCAGGAATTCGGTATCGACGGTGACGAATGGATGCTGCGCCATGCGCTCGCACGCGTCGGACAATTCCTTGGTCGTGGTAATGAGGTCCATATTCAAGGTTCATCCCCGCACGCGCGGCAGGAAGATGAATTCCCACGGCGACGGCATCGGTCCGACCGGCATTTCGATCAGTGTGGGTCCACTGCGCCGCTTGAATCCGCGGCGCAGCGCGGTGCGCAACTGCGCCGGTGTTTCGACCCGTTCCGCATCGACACCGAAAGCATCTGCAAGCTTCATAAAGTCGGGGTTTTGCAGATCGCTTGCGATCACCCGGTTGCCATACCATTCCTGCTGGATCAGGCGCACATTGCCAAAGGCGTTGTTGTTGAACACCACGGTGACCAGCGGAATCTTGTGGCGCACCGCGGAAGCAAGTTCGTTGGCCGTATAGAGAAAGCCGCCGTCGCCGGAAATCGACAGCACCGGCACGTCGCGGCGCGCATCCTGCACGCCGAGCGCGGTGGCAAAGCCCCAGCCAAGATTGTCCTGATAGCCGGGCGAGATGAAGGTGCGCGGTTTGTGAAACGGCATTGCGAGCCGCGCGGCGAAGCCGATCTGTGTCACCTCGTCGACAAATATGCCGTCCTCGGGCAGTTCGGCGCGGATGGCCTCCAGGATTGCGAGCTGCGGAACCATTTTTTCCAGCCGCTTGTGGAGTTTTGCCTGCCGCTCCTCCATCTCGGCCTTGCGCGATTTGCGTTTCATGTTGTGCGCCGGCAGCGCCTTGAGCAGCGCCCGAAGCACCGGCGCTGCGTCACCGACCAGCGATACATCGGCCTTCACCACGCGATCGGCTTCGTCCGGATCGGCATCGACGCGAATGGTTTTCAGGTCCTTGTCCACGCCCCAGTTGTTGAACTGAAAAAACATGCGCGAGCCGACGCTGATCACGACATCGGCTTCGCGCCACATCTCGTTTGCAAGCGGCAGCGTGATCGAGAGCGGGTCGCGGCTGTCGAGCACACCGCGTCCGCGCCGAAATCCGGCAACAGGAGCCTGCAGCATGGCGGAAAGCCGTGTCACTTCCTTGGAAGCATCTTGCGCGCCGCCGCCGCAGAAGATCATCGGATTTTTGGCGGCCCCCAGCAGCTTCGCAGCGGCTTCGATCGCGTCGTCGTCTACCGGCGGTTCGAACACCGCAAGCGGCCCCATCTCGCGCACGGGCTCGACGCGGCCCCAGACATCCATCGCGCATTCGAGCGCTGCCGGCCCGGGCCGGTCGGTGAACATCGACTGGATTGCCGCCGCCACCAGCCGCGGTGCGTCGGCCGCGCGGGGGATGCGCGCCGAATGATCGACCAGCCTCTCGATGATGCCGGCCTGATCGCGGATTTCGTGCAGGTGGCCGATATCGCGGCGGATCGCGCCTTGCGGGATCTGGCCGATCAGCGCCAGCACCGGCGCATTCATGCTGTAGGCGGTGAGAAGGGCGGCGCCGGTGTTGAGCAGCCCCGGCCCAGGCACCACGCAATAGGTCTGTGGCTTTCCGGTTGCCAGCGCCGCGCCCAGCGCCATATAGGCCGAGCCCTGCTCATGGCGGGTATGGACCAC
The DNA here is from genome assembly GCA_963707705.1 of uncultured Pseudomonadota bacterium. GTDB lineage: Bacteria > Pseudomonadota > Alphaproteobacteria > Rhizobiales > Xanthobacteraceae > Pseudorhodoplanes. The sequence continues at coordinate 404,967 of CAVPRD010000005.1, forward strand.
GCGCACCCGGTTCCCCGCCTTGTAGAGCGCATCGAAGAAATGGTCGTTGTGGACCCCCGGCAGCGCGTAAATGGTATCGATCCCATGCGTCAGCAGGGATGAAACCACGGCTTCGCCGGTGGTCATCCGGACCGCCTGCGCGCTGGATTTCGGTCGGGCGGCGGCCTTCTTGCTTTGTTTCGGCATTGATTCCGTCAGGGTGCTTTATCAGCGCGCTGGTTCAGACATTCCCCTAATTCTCGCCGCAGCTACAACAAGGGAATTTCTGAACCAAACCGCACTGGAATCATAGACTTGCTGGCGTCCTTCGAATCCGAAATTCGCTCCGGGCTCGCTGCAAGTATTGCGAATTTCGGATTCGGGACGCCAGTCCTCAGAATGCAGATCGAAGCCGTTATGTCGAGGCATTCCCTCGCCTTGACAAAGCGCGACCCCCATGCGCTTTTCCCGCGCCTCCCGGCCGCCCAAAGCGTTTTCGAGCGAAGTGGGCACCGGTTCGCGTCTAGAAAACGCGTCAAACTCCAGGCTGCGCCGAATCGACTGAAAGATCAGGATTCATGCATCGTTACCGCACCCATACCTGCGGCGCGCTCCGAGAGAGCGATATCGGCCAGACCGCCCGGGTCTCGGGCTGGGTGCATCGCGTGCGCGACCATGGCGGCGTGCTTTTCATCGATTTGCGCGATCATTACGGGCTAACCCAGGTAGTGGCCGACCCCGACAGCCCGGCCTTCAAGGACGCCGAAAAGCTGCGTGCGGAATGGGTGGTGCGGGTCGATGGCAAGGTGCGCAAGCGCCCGGCCGGGACCGAGAATCCCGACCTGCCCACCGGAATGATCGAAGTTTTCGCGACCGAGATCGAGGTGTTGGGCCCGGCGGGCGAACTGCCGATGCCGGTGTTCGGCGATCAGGAATATCCGGAGGATATCCGGCTCCGCTACCGCTTCCTCGATCTGCGGCGCGAGCGGCTGCACAACAACATCATGAAACGCGGCCAGATCATCGATTCGATCCGCAGCCGCATGAAGGCGGGCGGCTTCTTCGAATTCCAGACGCCGATCCTGACTGCTTCCTCGCCGGAAGGCGCGCGCGACTATCTCGTGCCCTCGCGTATCCATCCCGGCAAGTTCTACGCGCTGCCGCAGGCGCCGCAGCAATTCAAGCAGCTCATCATGGTGTCGGGCTTCGACCGCTATTTCCAGATCGCGGCCTGTTTCCGCGATGAGGATGCGCGCGCCGACCGCTCGCCGGGTGAGTTCTATCAGCTCGATATCGAGATGAGCTTCGTTACACAGGAGGATGTGTTCAACGCGGTAGAGCCGGTATTGCGCGGGGTGTTCGAGGAGTTCGGCGGCGGCAAGCCGGTCACGCAGAAATTCCCGCACATCGCCTATGCCGATGCGATGCGGCTTTACGGCAGCGACAAGCCGGATCTCCGCAATCCAATCAAGATGGCGAATGTCACCGACGCGTTCCGCGGCTCGGGCTTCAAGATTTTCGCGAACATGATCGCGAACGATTCCGCCGTTGAGGTGTGGGCGATCCCGGCGCCGACCGGCGGCAACCGCGCGTTTTGCGACCGGATGAATTCATGGGCGCAGAGCGAGGGCCAGCCAGGGCTCGGCTATATCTTTTGGCGCGAGATTCCTGATCTCGTAGCAGACCCAGAGTCGCTTGAAGACATTGTGAGAGTTTCCAAAACCAAGCGCGGTACGGAGATCATTGCTGGATCTGGTGGCAACCCAGTTGGCGGAATTGGGCAGAAGCTAACAAATGTGGACATCAAACTTCTCATTTGGTCCTTCCAAGAATTGATGCAGGAGGGGCAGATTGAAGAAGCAAATAGACTTTGGAAAAAATACTTCGATGGCGCCGGTCCACTCGCCAAGAACATCGGTCCGGAACGCACCAAGCAGATCGCCGATGCGCTCAAGCTCGGGGTCGGCGATGCGGTGTTCTTCGTCGCCGGCAAGCCGAAGGATTTCGTGAAATTCGCAGGGCTTGCCCGCACCCGTGTCGGCGAGGAATTGAAGCTCATCGACAAGGACCGCTTCGAATTCTGCTGGATCGTCGACTTCCCGATGTATGAATGGAGTGAGGAGGAGAAGAAGATCGACTTCTCGCACAATCCATTCTCGATGCCGAATATGCCGGTCGACGAGTTCCTGGCGCTTGACTCGAACGACAATGACAAGATTCTCGGCATCAAGGCGTTTCAGTACGACATCGTCTGCAACGGCACCGAATTGTCCTCCGGCGCGATCCGCAATCATCGCCCCGACGTGATGAAGAAGGCTTTTGCCATCGCCGGCTATGGCGAGGACGTGCTGGAGGCGAAATTCGGCGGCATGCTGCGCGCGCTGTCGCTCGGCGCCCCGCCGCATGGCGGCATCGCGCCCGGCATCGACCGCATCGTCATGCTGCTTTGCGGCGAGGAGAACCTGCGCGAGGTGGTGCTGTTCCCGATGAATCAGCGCGCCGAGGACCTGCTGATGGGGGCGCCGTCCGAGGTGACGCCCAAGCAGCTGAAAGAGCTGCATATAAGGCTGGCGCTGCCGCAGAAATAGAACTCGGTTGCAATATTGTAACATACAACTTGTGCGCGTTCTGACCGCTGGCTAGACTGTTTCCCGTCAGCCAGCGGGAGAGGGTCATGCGCATCATCGGGTTGTGGAGCCTGGTTTTCGTTCTCACGGCCAGTTCTGGTGCCGCATTCGCGGAGGACGCTCGGACCTTCTGCCGGTCCCTGCGCGCGAGCGGTCTCGTCAGCGAATTCACGCCTCCCGGCACCATCTTCTATCGCGCCGACCGTCAGACCATTGCAACGCTCGGCGGCGAGATTTCCCGCAATGTGCAGCGGCTTTATTATTATGTGCGCCCGTCGCGCGCGCAGGCAGGTCAGGCATCGCTGCTGAACATCAAATACGTTTTCAAGAGCGCGAAAAGAAATCCGCGAAGCGATTATGTTCAGCTCTGGAACGATTCATGGGACCATCGCAAGAACCGCGCATACCGTTCCGGGATCGTCAACGCCTGCTCGACGGTGACCGTGCCGGGCTATGAGCGTTTCCACCTGCAGGGCAGCCGCGAATATTGCCTGTCCACCTATTTTCACCAGCGCGCTCCGTCGCTGGAGACGCTCGACACCGACAACCGGCGCAGCAGCTTCGCTTTCGGCGACATGGTCGAGACTTCCGAGGCCAACTTCATCAGGCAATTGTTCGGCCTTGTCACTCCGGGTTCGGCCCAGGCCGGGCAGGTCGTCGTCAATCGGAACTCGCTGGTCCGTTCCTGGATAAAGAATGTGAAGTATCAGCGCGAGGCCGACCGCTGCATCGAGATCGACACGGAATTTCCCGACGGTGCGGAATTGTTTCAACTACGGGTGACCAATCACGTCACCCAGTCGAGCACTTATTTCCCGACCCGCACATGGACCGTAAGTTTCGTCCGATGACACCCCCCAATCCAACCACCGCAGCCGGCGATGGGCTCGAGAATTCGGCGAAGGGCTATTTCGAGACGGTCTACCTGCAGCAATACGGGTTCTGGAAGCTGCCGGATCTGACCACCGGCGCAAAGCTCATGACCGGTGGCTTCGCTGCGATCCTGATCGGCTTCGCGCGATGGCACATGGCGCAGGAGTGTGGAAGCCGACAAGCTGCCGCTGTCGGTCATATTGACGTTGTTTTTCATCCTGCTGATTTGCGGGTTCTTACTGTTTTTCGATCGTCGCCGCGTCGACGGCGATTATGCGAAGCTGGTGGTCGTGGTCTGCGCCGGCGTGACCTTGGGTTGCGGCGTTATCGGTCTGGACCGGCTGGTTCCCTGGATCGTTCCGGTGTGGGATTGGGCAGGCGTCAGACATCTCTCCCCCGGTATTGTGCATCTGCTGGTTCCGGTGATCTCGGCAACCGTTGCCGGCTTCCTGTTGTGGCTCAACACAATATTCCAGAGCAGCCTTGGCGAGTATTTCCGCGATCGGCGGGTAACGGCCTGGACGATCGCGATCTGGGCCACGATCTGTGTAGGCATATGGCTGGTCATAAGGGCGGCCGATCTCATCATCAACTGAGACGCAGAAATATCGCCCTGTCGCAAAAGGCATAAGCCCCTTTCGGTCGATCACATTCCACCGGTATGGTGGGCGGACGGGAGAAATCTTATGCCGTCCGTCATGTCCAACCTGTCTGATGACCTAAAAGCCCAGGCGCTCGCCTATCACCGCTTTCCAAAGCCCGGAAAGCTCGAAATCGCCGCCACCAAGCCGCTCGGCACCCAGCACGACCTGGCGCTCGCTTATTCGCCGGGCGTGGCCGCGGCCTGCGAGGCGATCGCGGCCGATCCGCGCGAGGCGGCCGAGCTGACCGCACGGCAGAATCTCGTGGCTGTCATATCGAACGGCAGCGCGGTGCTGGGTCTTGGCAATATCGGCCCACTGGCATCCAAGCCCGTCATGGAAGGCAAGGCGGTGCTGTTCAAGAAATTCGCCGGCATCGACGTGTTCGACATCGAAATCGACGCGCCGGACGTTGCGCGCATGGTGAGCGTGGTGTCGGCGCTGGAGCCGACCTTCGGCGGCATCAATCTGGAGGACATCAAGGCGCCGGAATGCTTCGACGTGGAAGCGCAACTGAAGGAGCGCATGAAGATTCCGGTCTTCCACGACGACCAGCATGGCACCGCGATCATTGTCGCGGCCGCGGTGCAGAATGCGCTTCATCTCACCGGCAAGAAGCTTGGTGACATCAAGATCGTCACATCGGGCGCGGGCGCGGCCGCGCTCGCCTGCCTCAATCTCTTGGTTTCACTCGGGGCGAAACGCGAGCACATCTTCGTCTCCGATCTGGAAGGCGTGGTCTACAAAGGCCGTCCCAAGCTGATGGATCGCTGGAAGGATGTTTACGCGCAGGACACCAAGGCGCGAAAGCTCGGCGACATCATCGACGGCGCCGATGTATTTCTCGGCGTGTCCGCCGGCGGCGTACTCTCCGCCGACATGGTCAAGCGCATGGCCGATCGCCCGCTAATCATGGCGCTCGCCAATCCAAATCCGGAAATCATGCCAGAAGAAGCCGTGATGGTGCGGCCGGATGCCATGATCTGCACCGGCCGTTCGGATTATCCGAACCAGGTCAACAACGTTCTTTGCTTTCCTTACATCTTCCGTGGCGCACTCGATGTCGGGGCCACTACCATCAACGAGGCGATGAAGCGCGCAGCGGTGGAAGCAATCGCAGCGCTCGCGCGCGAAGCGCCTTCGGAAGTCGCAGCTCGCGCCTATGGCGGTGAGGCACGCACCTTCGGGGCGGGCTCACTCATTCCCAATCCGTTCGATCCGCGGCTGATTCTGCGCATCGCGCCCGCGGTCGCGCAGGCGGCAATCGAGTCCGGCGCCGCCACCCGGCCTTTCAGCGATTTCGAAGCCTATCGCGAGCGGCTGAACCGTTTCGTGTTCCGCTCCGGCTTCATCATGAAGCCGGTCTTCACCCGTGCCAAGGAATCACCGAGACGCGTGATCTATGCCGAGGGCGAGGACGAGCGCGTGCTGCGCGCGATACAGGTGATCGTGGAGGAGGGGCTGGCGCAGCCTCTCCTGATCGGCCGGCCGAATGTGGTGGAGACGCGGCTCGAACGTTTCGGGCTGTCAATCCGGCCAGGTCGCGATTTCACGCTGATCAATCCCGACGACGACCCGCGCTACCGCGAATATGTGCAGACCTATGTTGAGGCTGCGGGCCGTCGCGGCATCACGCCGGATGCCGCGCGCACCATCGTTCGCACCAACGCCACCGTGATCGCGGCGCTGGCGGTGCGGCTCAAGCTTGCCGATGCGATGATCTGCGGGCTGGAGGGCCGCTACATGGCGCATCTGAAAAATATCCGTGACGTCATCGGGCTTGCGCCGGGAGTCAATGAATTTGCCGCGCTGTCGCTCGTGATCACGAACAAGGGCGCTTATTTCATGGCGGATACCCAGGTGACGCCGGAGCCAAATGCGCAAGAGATCGCCGATATGGCGGTGCTCGCGGCCGCGCATGTGCGCCGCTTCGGGCTGCCGCCGAAGATCGCGCTGCTATCGCATTCGGATTTTGGTTCGTTTGACAGTGCGTCGTCCCGCAAAATGCGCCACGCGCTGAAGCTGCTGCGCGAAAACCATCCCGAACTGGAAGTTGAAGGCGAAATGAACGGCGATACGGCGCTCAACCCCGCCATTCGCGAACGGGTGTTTCCACATTCGCGGCTCAAGGGCGAGGCCAATGTGCTGATCATGCCCAACCTCGACGCCGCCAATATCGCCTATCAAATGACCAAGGTGCTGGCGGATGCGCTAGCGGTCGGGCCGATTCTGATCGGCGCGGCAATGCCGGCGCATATCCTGACGCCGTCGGTCACTGCGCGCGGCGTCATCAACATGACCGCGCTCGCGGTAGTGGAGGCGCAGGGAGTAGGGCCCGTCTAGTATTTCTTCAGTGCCGCTTTCTGCGACTGTGTTTGATGTCGTAGCGCGTAAGGCCGACGTCGCGCAGCAGGTGGTCATCCAGCCGGGCAAGCTCCTTTCGTCCGCGGCGGCGCCGCATGGCTGCGGCCAGCCATTTGAAGATCAAGGCGGGGATTGCGCGCATTCGCGCAAGCGGTGAAAGACGGACGACGGAATCGGGCTGCATTCGACAAATCGCGCTCATGACGGACCTCGCATCGTGGCGGGCTGAGCGAATTGGTAGTGCCGAAGCTCACCCTGTCGCTTCGGTGAGCGCCGAAACGATGTGGCTTGCGTGCGCGCTGTGCAGGGTCCAGATTCACTGCCATGACAGCGACGAACAAACTTGCGGTCGTGGCGGCCTGCGCAGGCGATCCGGCTCGTGCCAGCATGCTCAATACGCTGGTCGACGGCCGTGCCTTTACGGCCGGCGAGCTTTCATCGGTTGCGCGCATCACGCCGCAGACCGCGAGCGGGCATCTCGCCCGCATGGTCGATGCGGGTTTGCTCACGGTCGCGAGCCAGGGACGGCACCGCTATTACCAATTGGCCTCGCCGCAGGTCGCGATGATGCTCGAAAGCATGATGGTGGTCGCAGAGCCGTCGCGCCGTATGGGCCGCACCGGGCCGGCGGACGAGAGCCTGCGTTTCGCGCGCACCTGCTACGATCATCTCGCAGGCCGGCTCGCAGTCGGGATCACCGATAGGCTGGTGGATGCGGGTCATGTTTTGCTGACGCAGGACGGAGGGGAGGTGACCGACAGCGGGCGCGCTTTCTTCGCAGCGCTCGGCATCGATCTGGCCGGCAAGAGCGACCGGCCGTTCTGCCGGCCCTGCCTCGACTGGAGCGAGCGGCGCTATCATCTCGCCGGTACGCTCGGCACGCGCATCTTGAATCATTGCGTTGAGGCGGGCTGGGTCCGGCGCAAGGCGGAAAGCCGCGTTCTCGACGTCACACCACTTGGCAGGCGCAAGTTCCGCGAAATCTTCGGGCTGCAATTGGACCGCTGAGGGATCGTCGTAGATTCGTCACAAGCGCATCGCTATCCTGCACCATGAGCTTTTTTCCTGGAAGCGACCCGACACCGGGCGACCGTTTGAGCTGCGATGCGATCGACAAGGTGATCGTGCCGCGCACCACCGATCTCGGCGATTTTGAAGTCCGGCGCGCGCTGCCGTCGGCGCAGCGGCGCATGGTAGGGCCATTCGTCTTTCTGGATGAAATGGGACCGGTGCAGTTTCGCGCCGGCTCCGGAGTCGATGTGCGGCCGCACCCGCATATCGGGCTTGCCACCGTGACCTATCTGTTCGACGGGGAGATCACGCATCGCGACAGCCTCGGCACGCTGGCCGCGATCCGGCCGGGCGAGGTCAATTGGATGACCGCAGGCCGCGGCATCGTGCATTCGGAACGGACCGCTGCCGAACGGCGGATGAACGGTGACAAGCTGCATGGCCTGCAATGCTGGGTCGCGCTGCCGGCCGCGAAAGAAGAGATCGAACCTTCGTTCTTTCATCGCAATGCCGGTGACCTGCCGATCATCCGCGACAAGGGCGTGAGCGCAAGGGTGGTTGCGGGCTCGGCCTTCGGCGCGCGCTCGCCGGTCGTCACCGCCTCCGACACGATCTTCGTCGACGTCACGATGGCGGCCGGCTCCGTCATCCCGCTCGATGCCGATTATGAGGAGCGGGCTATCTATATCGTGGATGGCGAAATCGAAATCGCGGGTGAGACTTTCGCCGCACCGAAGCTTCTGGTCTTTCGCCCTGGCGACCGGATCGCGGTGCGCGCAAAGACCGATGCCCATATCGCGATTCTGGGCGGGGCTGCGCTGGAAGGGCCGCGGCATATCTGGTGGAATTTCGTGTCGTCTCGCAAAGAGCGGATCGAACAGGCCAAGGAAGATTGGAAATCCGCGCGTTTCGATATCGTGCCGGGTGACGAGATCGAGTTCATCCCGCTGCCGGAGCGCTAGGCTGCATATTCACAAACCACAAGCAAATCATCGGTAAGATGATTTAAGCTCTTCAAGGGAGCTTGACCATGGCCTGATACGAAATTGACGAAGTTTGGGTGGAAGACCATCCGGCCGTTGTTGCCGAAGAAGCCGTGCGGGGTTGCTCGCGTTGAAGGAAGTTCACTGCTTAAGATTCAATTTTCTTATTGTTGCTGCATATAAAGCGTCTTGCGATTTCAAAAAGGCTATTGCGTCGGACCTGCCAATAAAAATGAAGTCCAACCCAATTCCATCCGCTTTCGCCACGACGACGGGATTATTCATCACTTTTTTTAATAAAGCCTCGAGCTGAATTCAATAACGGTTCCGTTGTCTGTTTAGGGACGAGCACGACATCAAACAGGCTGCCCGCAAAATCAATGCCAGCATCTTTGGTCAGGGGAAGGTTTGGAAGTCCAGGAACCCGTTTATTCCCTACGATTGCTAACGGCCGCAATTTTTCTGCGTCCAGCATGGATTTTGCTGATGGCAAGCCGGAGATATACGCATCAATGTGCCCTCCGGCCAAAGCGACAATAGCGTCGGCGTCACCTTTGAAAGGGACTAGTGTCATTTTAATCCCAGCTGCTTGCATGAACCCTGCCGCAAGGATCTGAGACGTGCCACCTGTGATTCCGCCAATAAGCAGGGATTCGGGACGCTGGCGTGCATCTGCGACCAAGTCTTGGACAGAATTCCAGCCGCTATCCTGCCGCGTAAAGAGAATTGGTGAGGTTTCCGAGACTATTGCAAGCGGTTCGAAATCGTCCAATTGGGGAGCATTTTCCATTGTGTAACCGGAAATCAGAAGCGCAGCCGAAGTGAATAGCAACATATGGCCGTCGGGCTTAGACGTCATGACCTGACGGGCTGCAACAGTTCCCCCGGCGCCGACACGATTCACGACTTGTACGGGATTTCCCAACGCCGCGGCCATCGCTTCGGCAATAATGCGGGCGTTGAGATCGGTGCGGCCACCTGCCGGAAAAGGTACGACAATTGACACCGGACGTTCAGGGAATTCGGATTGCACTTGCTGCGCAAATGTGAAGTTAAATGCGAAGGGAAGCGTCAAAAAGACCGTTAGGAAACATATCGCGTTGCCTCGTCTACTCGGAGCGAGTAGTCTGTAGCGTCGGACAATTTGACGCATTGTCAGGGCCTTCATTAATCTGACGCTTTAAAACCAGCGCTTTTGGGGGGCGACGGTGAATATTGCATTTGAATTACCGACTACTCGTGCGTCAATAGAATTTGAAATTCTCCGGATATGGGCCCGCGCATTCAACCTTGATCAGGTAGATGTCGATGCTGACTTCTTCGATCTTGGTGGCGATTCTCTATTGGCCGAGGACATAGCGACGTCGGTCGCACATAAGTTCGGTGTTGATTTAAGGCCAAGCGAGTTACTGGTAGCTAGTACCCCGCAAAAGATGGCGGAGCTGATCGAGGCCAGGAACATCTCGCTCACACTTCCGTCGCACATCGCCGCAATCAATGCCGGTGCAACCGGTCGCCCGCTTTTTCTTATTCACGGCCGCGCTGGGATAACTTTTCCGCGAAAGCCGTTTCTCGAGACGCTCGGTCACGAGCGGCCGATTTACGCCTTTCAAGCGCCGGGATACGATGGCAAAGCTGAGCCGCTAGATCGACTGGAGGATTTCGCCGCTGCCTATTTCGATTCCATGCTTCAGGTGCAACCGAACGGCCCTTGGACGCTCGTATCATTCTGCGCCGGCGGATGGATAGCGTTTGAAATTGTCCGCCTAATGGAAAGGCGCGGCCTGAAGCCTGATAAAATTATACTGATCGACCTTCCAACATCAAAACGAATGAGATTGCACGAACGGGTGCGCGATAATGTGCTCTGCCGGTCTGGCATCCCCGTCCTTTCTTCAACTGCGACAGCAATCGGTAACGCGCTAATAAATTTGAGATTTCGCTGGTTCTTGCAGTCTCGTTGGGATGGATTCAATTCCGTGCAAGATCTCGGACGAATTTAGTCGTTGTATTATCTGCGAGCGGCACGGCGAGCGGTTCAATCGGGCGACGCGTATGGGTTGCACGATCGAGAAAAGAATTGTGCTTTGTCTGCGACGCGCACGAGGAATCGATTTACAGGGCGATTGTTGACGGGATGTGATCCATCATTTGTCCAGCATTTTGCGAAGTACGTCACGCAGGATTTTCCCATTTTCGTTGCGTGGAAGGTCACTCACAAATTCAAATTTTCGTGGCACCCTATCTGCAGATAGACGTGCCCTAGCAAGGGCGCGAAGTTCTGATTCCGTCACTGTCGAATCTGCAACTACAAACGCAGCTATCTCTTCCCCTTCGCGCTCTGTCGGGTAGCCAACAACCGCCACCTCGCGAACGCCTGGATGCTCAGCAAATGCTAATTCAACTTCTGCAGGATGCACATTGACCCCGGCCCGGATGATAATATCTGAATCCCGTCCGGCGAGAAAAAGAAAGCCTTCGGCGTCGATGTATCCTGTGTCCCCGGTATAAACCCACCCTTCAACTATTCTGTCGCCGGCGGTTTTTGTGTCGGTGTTACCCGTAAGGCGACGAGCCATTCCGGGCGATCGGACACGAATAGAACCGGTCTTTTCATTCGAAAGCTCGTTTCCGTCGTCATCAACGATTTGCAGCAATACTTGCGGCAAAATGCGTCCGACGCTGTTCGGCCTTGCTCGAATATCGAGTTCGTCGGAAAACGTGAGCCGGCCTGATAGCGAATTGGCATAAAGTTCGACAAAGCTTTGTGAAAGTACCGTCACAGCCATTGTTTTTTCGGCGGCCTGAAGTGGCGCTCCCGTGCAGTAGATGAGTTTCAGGTGTGGATATGCCGGCGTTGCGCGGGAAGCGTGCAGATCGAGAAGGCTTCGTAAGATTGTAGGAACCAAACACACTGACGTGACGTCGGGATTGGAAACCGCGTCATTCAGTTCTGCAATCCCGAATAGGGCGGGGAAGTATTCAACCGTCCCACCTCTCACCATATGCGACAGCGTGTTATGAATTGACATAGCAAACGAAAGTGGAATTGGATTGAGCAATCTTCCACCGACGTCCCGTTCTCCCACTGGTAGAGGATGAAGTACACGCAGCAGCAGTCGATCGTGATCCAGAACGATGCCTGTCGGTTTGCCGGTTGTCCCAGACGTGAATATCAGAAGCGCTGGCGCCGCTTCTGCGGACAATCGCGGGATATCCTTCCCATTTGATATGACCTGTTCATGCCAAACCTTGTCCACGACGATCGATTTGAAGGAATGCTCGTCGCGCATTGCCCGATCTGTGATGATCACGGGGATATCGAATTTGCAGGACAGCTCCGCGAGCTTTTGCTGCTTTGTGCGAAAGTCGATTGGCGCAGCAGTTGCGCCGATCATCCATATCGACAGCATTTGGATGAACGCTTCTGCATTATCCCTAAATAGCAGTCCGACAATCATGCCCGGACTAACTCCGGCTTCACCGAGTTTACCGGCGTTTTGCGCTGCGCAAATTATGAGCTCGCGATAGGAAAAAGTGGTGTTTGGACTCTTTATCGCAGCACGATCAGGAAAACGTCTGGCGATGCCGCCAACAATGTCAGCGAAATTGATAGTCGTTATCATGCGGCTAGTCCTGGCGCGGCGCGGTCTGGTTTGGAATCGTTAATTTAGGTTGTTTTTTTGGTGCGTTTCGAAAATGTTTTGTGAGGCCGTCTTAAATACTGACCAAGTTGGTTCGGCATTGCAATTTGACTTGAAAACGTCAAGTTCACAATTGTTCGGATCTGAAGCCGGCGCTTCAAAAGCATCCCGCCATTTGAATTGCGCGGCCCTGCAGTAGTCTATGCTACTCTCGTGTTTTCGACGGACCCAATGCCGAAACAATCTTTCAGGCATATTGCCCCCCGTTACAATCGCAGCGCCTTGAACTACCTTGCTATGATCAAAATCGCTTGCCTCCGCTTATGGCTCAGGTCTTATGAGTCCGCAGCCTAGTTTGGCAGGCACAAATCGCGTGATATGCTGGCCGCACCGAGTTTTGGAACGCATGCCATGATCGCGGATCGCGGAATTGCTTTGCTGCTTTCATTGCTGCTTTCATTGCTGCTCGTGATGATGATCGCAGCAAGACCGGCTGCCGCGCAGGACCGGGTTGCGCTCGTCATTGGCAACGCGAACTATGCCCACGCCGGTGCGCTGGCCAATCCGGGCAACGACGCCCGTGCCGTCGCCGCGTCGCTGCGCGATGTCGGCTTTGACGTCACGGAGGGCCACGATCTCGGCCGCAATGACATGGAAGGGCACCTTCGCGCCTTTCTCAACAGGGCGTCTTCGGCGAAGGTCGCGCTGCTGTTCTATGCAGGCCACGGCATGCAGATCGACGGCCGCAATTATCTCGTCCCCGTCGATGCCAATCTGGAAACGCCGAATGACGTGACATTCGGGACCGTTGAACTCGACCGCATCCTGAGTGGCCTGAACGATACTTCCCGCGCCAACATCGTTGTTCTCGATGCATGCCGGGACAATCCGATGGCACGGAATTTTGCAACTCGCACTCGTTCCGCGGCGGTCGGGGCCGGCCTTGCTCCCTATACCGCGCTCGGCACCGGCACGTTGATTGCCTTCTCGACCGCGCCGGGCAAGGTCGCGGCCGACGGAATGCGAGGCAATAGCCCGTTCGCGGAAGCATTGGCGAAACACCTGCGCACTCCCGGCCTGGAAGTGCGGCAGATGCTCACGCGGGTCCGCAACGAGGTTGCCGCGGCAACCGACGAAAAACAGGTGCCGTGGGACAATTCCTCGCTCAGGGGCGACATCTATCTTGCCGGGCTGCCGGGGGATGCCGGCTCGGCCGATCCCTCGCGCCGGATCGAAACGCTGCCTGCGCCACCGCAATCGCAACCCATGAAGCCAGCGAATCTGCAGCCGCCTGCGAACGCGCAACCGGTCGTGCCTCCAATAGGCAAATGGTCCGATGAGGCCATGAGGGAATCCTTTGTCGTCAGCGGCGCGGGTTCGATCATGACCGGACAGACGGTCGTTCTCACCGCTCGCAATGGCCGCAAGATGACCTGTGTCGGCGGCAGCATCACGCAGCACATTCCGCGCCGTTGCTCCTGGCATTAGGGCCGGCAAACTCGCCGCGCTAATTTGTAGGCTTGCCTCCGAACAGCCGCTTCGCGTTGCCGTTGGCGATTCGCTCGGCCTGCTCTCGCGGCAATTGCGCAAGCCAGGCGCGATAACCCTTCATCAGACCGTCATAGGCGAACCAGCGTTCGTTGATCCAGGTGTCGGAACCGAGCAGGAAGCGGTCGGGAAAGCGCGCAAATAGCGCACGCCAATCGGCAGACAGCTTGCCGTCTCCGTCCGCGATACCGCTGCGATAGGACAATTCGCCCCACAGGTCCGGATAGGTCGCAAGCAATTGCGCGACCCGTTCGGGCGACGTCGAAAATCCGGTATGGGCCCAGATGATCCTGGCTTTCGGATTATGCGAGAACAGGATCAGTAGCGCTTCTTCGTCGCAATGGGCATGCAGGTAGAGATTTCGCTCGACCGCGAAATCGACCGTCTTCTTGACCCATTCGCTTGCGGCCGAATTTCCGTAGATGTGAAACTCGCCAATGCCGCGGTAATAGCCGCGCTCATATTCGGACTTGATGAGATCGAAGATGGCGGGGTCGTTGAACCAGGTCTGGATGTCCGAACGGGTGCGATAGGGCCGGATGAACGGCACCACCCACAGTCCGGGCGCGTTCGCCTCCATCAACTGGTGGGTGCCCTTGTTCGGACGGCTGGTGGCGAGGATGCCGGTGACGCCGTTGCGGCGGAACAGTTCCAGCACCTTGTCCAGCGGATAGAACGGATTGGGTTCCTGATTGTAATGCAGATGCGCGTCGAAAATCTCGATGCGGCTTTCGTTTTGGGCGGTCGCGATTTGTGCGCCGGCAAGCAGTGCCGCGGCAGCGGCAAGGCCGAGCAGTATCCGCGTCAGATTTGCACCTGTCGTCATGCTGATCCTCGCAGTTCCGGGGCCTGCCGGACCCTGACACCGGCGCGAGCCTAAACCAGCCTTTTGGAGAAAGCTTCAGTTTGCACAGCGGTTGCGTTGTGGCGGTCTCATCGAGATCGGCCGGACCGCAGTCGCCGTTGGCGGAATGACCATCCGCAATTGAAGCTCAGGCAAGCACAGTCTAAGCTGCACGGCCTTATCGGAGGAGGCGATTCTGGCCGTTTGGTGCCTCAGGATTGCCACCCCCGACGCGCAGGACTATCTCTCGCCTTCCAATAGCCCCAATAAATCAATGAAATTCCACGTTCCTGCACTCGCGCTTACTCTTGCGCTGACAATCCTGCCGGCGGCATCGGGCCTCACCCAGAATGCCGCGGGCGGCAAAGCACCGGTGGCGTCATCGCTGCTCGACAACGAACAAATCCGGGTGCGCGAAGTCCGTTTTGCGCCGGGCGCGAAGCAACCAGCGGCGGCACGCCCCAACACCTTTTTCTATGCCCTGACCGACGGATCGCTGGTTTTCACGCCGCCCGGGCGCACCGCCTATGAGCTAACCTTCAAGGCCGGCGAAGCGCTGTGGCTGCCATCGCAGGAGACCGCGACCGCCAATGAAGGTGACAAGGAAATTCGCGCCCTCATGGTTGAATTGAAAGGGCGCGCACCTTCCGGCAAGGCCTCCAAGAAGGGCGAGAAGGGGAAGAAGGGCGGCAAGAAGGCCGGCAAGAAAGCGGCAAAGAGCTGAAGACTTTGGGAGGCCGCTTGGAAGGCAACGTCCTAATCAGTTCGGGTTTCACGATGACGCGATCGATGCAGGCAACATTCGAGGAGACGTGCCGATGAATATTCTCTTGATTATCGGTCGAATTGCCTTCGTTCTGGTATTCATATTGTCGGGCGCGCAGAAGCTGATGGATATCTCCGGAACTGCTGCGATGATCGAACCGAAGGTTCCGATACCGGAAGCGATCGCCTCCTATGCTGCGCAGCTCGAGACCGCGGCCGGCATGAAAATGCCAAGCCTGCTGGCGATCGCTGCCGGCGTGGTGGAGATCTGCGCCGCGCTGCTGATTGTGTTCGGCGTTGGTATTCGCTTCGCTTCGGTGATTTTGATCCTGTTCACGGTGGCGGCCACGTATTATTTCCATCCGTTCTGGACCATGACCGGTGCTGAACGCGATGCCAACATGGTCAATGCGCTGAAGAACATTTCGCTGATTGGCGGGTTACTAATTCTCTTCGTGCTTGGATCGTGGAGGCCCGTGGCGGTAGCACCTTACGATGAAGCGCAACGGCTGTAGCCAGACGGAGAAACACGTGATGTCCAAATTGGCCTCTCGTCTGATGATCGCTTCGGGATTTATCCTGCTTGTGGCGGCGCAGGATGACGCCAGCGCAGGTTGGCGCGACGGCGGCTATCCGCCGAAATATTGCCTTCGGACCTATGACGGGCAGTTGGAATGCGCTTATCTGGACCGGATACAGTGTCAGCTCGCGGCAAGCGCTACTGGTGGCGACTGCGCAATCAATTCGCGCTTCGTCGGATACCCGGATCCCAGAGCGCCGCGCTGGAAACCTGTTTATCGCTGAGTTTGCCTTGAAATGAAGAGGGCGGCCGTGAGGCCGCCCCAAGGTTGTTACGCCACGCGGGAGGAACCGCCAAGGTCGGCCGGATGAATTGAGAAACCGGCCGCAAACAACCGAATCAATATTCGCAAGTATCATCGCGCGTTCGCGCCGCCTCGTCACCCCTATCGTGCTACCAAATTAAGCAGTGTGTCTCCGCTGCCACGTAACGACGCTCACGTCCCGGGGACGGTCCATCATTTGCGGCTCGCCCGGTATCAAGCCCGCCTCGGCCAGCTCTGCCTCCGGCGTCTTTTCGGGAACGCCCGGAAATACCGGCCGCCCGCCGGGAAGCTTCACGTGCTGTGCTCGCGTGAGGTGAAAGAGGTCGTATCGCGGCAGAAACAGCCCGAAAACGTCGGTTCCGCCGATTATCGCGATGTCGCCCCTAGTGACCCCGAGCCTGTGTAGGGCCGCCTCGACGCTGGCGCCTTGCGGATTCCAGCGTAGCGCGTGCGGCTCACCCTCAACGGGCGCGATGGCCTCGATCCTGTGGGTTGCGATCAGCCTTCGTCGGGTGGGGGAGGTTGGCTGCTCGGCCGAATTGCGCCCATGAATCAGCGCTGCGGCGGCGTCGAGGCCGCGCATGAAGAATTCCTGGTCCGCTTTCACGATCAGGGCCGGCGGGATTGCGCCGGATGCGTCGGCAAGCATGCCGTCGTCCGACACAATGGCATAGCCGATGAAGCGATAGATCATGGGAGGAGACGCCGGTTTCACACGGATCACAGCGCAAAAAGAAATCGCCGGGCAAGCCCGGCGATTTCAGCATTACGTGATCGGATAATTCTCGATTATTCGACGTCGCGCACGACATTTGCGGTTGGGCGCTGATCGAGCGTCGGAAGCTTGGCTTCCTTCTTGAGCATCTCGTCATACAGGGCGATCGTCTTCACCGTGCCCTTGGCGCGCATGTGGACGATCTTGTATCCGCCCGCCTTGAGCTGATTGAGCAGATCCGGCAACGCATCCGCAGTCGCATGCTGGAAGTCATGCATCAGGACGATGCCCTTGCCGTGCTTCTTGAGCTTGCTCATCACCGCATTGACGACCTGCTCGGGCTTGCGCGCCTTGAAGTCGAACGAGTCCATGTCGGTCGAGAAGATCGCAATATTGCGCTCGCCGAGATAGGTCACGAGTTCCGGCGGGTGCTTCAGCGACACGAAGCGGAAGAAGGGAGCGACCGGCGCGCCGAGCGACAGAGTGGCGGCACTGATGCCCTTCTCGATCTCTTCCTTCGCCTGCTCGACGGTCATGCCCTTCCGGGTGAGATCCACATGGCCCCAGGTATGGGTGCCGATGGTATGACCGGCGGCGGCGACCTGTTTCAGAATTTCCGGGTAGTAGGTCGAATGCTTGCCGATAACGAAGAACGTGGCCCTCACGCATTGATCGGCCAGTGCCTTCAGTACGGCAGGCGTAGTCGGCCACGGGCCATCGTCAAAGGTGAGCAGGACTTCATTGTTGCGAAGGAAGTCATGTTGTTTGAAATGTTCAAAACCGAAACCCGGTCCGCCCGTTGTGTCGATCTCGACGGTGCGCGCAACCCCAAGCGCATTCGGATTTTCGCATTTGGCAGGTGCGGCGGCCGCTCCGCTTCCGCCGCTTTGAGCAAAGGCCGTGCTGCCGGCAACAGCACTAGTGACCAGAAGAACGCATGCGAACAGACCGCGCATGGTTAACCCCCTCATGATTGTGGCGGACGCACGTCGCCCGCAGATACGGTGGTGATACACCATGGAAAGCCTGCTTGACGTTAAGAGTCAACGAATCCCCACAACAATACCGCCGCAGATCGGGTATTATGGTTAGCGGCGTTGGGGTCGCCACCCGAAAAAACCATGTTGCGCCGGGGATTGGTCAATTTCGAGACGGTGCTTCAACCAATCCGGATTGTGGCGAAAGGGGTTTCCGGCGCTCAGGCCGCCGGCAATTGCTTTTCGATCGCCAGGATGATTCGCGTATCGGTCGGTTCCACCGGAGACCCAAAGGCTCCGGCCAGCGTCCCGTCGCGGCCGACCAGGTATTTGTGAAAATTCCAGCGTGGCGTTTCGGCCGGGCGCTGCGCCGCGGCCCACCGATAAAACGGGTGGGCCTGCTCGCCTTTTACCGCGACCTTTTCGGCGAGCGGGAAGGTGACACCGTGCTTGTCCGCAGCGCCATGAATTTCGGTCGCGCCGCCGGGCTCCTGTCCGCCGAAATCATTGGAGGGAATGCCGAGCACCAAAAGCCCGCGCGCGCGGTATCGGCCCCACAAAGTCTCGAGCCCCGAATATTGGGGGGTATAGCCACAGAGCGACGCCGTATTCACAACCAGCACCGGCCTGCCGGTATAATCGGCCAGCTTGATATCTCCGCCATCCAGACCTTTGAACGAAAAACCGAAGGCGGTGGCACGGCTCATTCCGATACCTTGCGCGAATGCGGAACTCGCGGGCATTGCGGCCAGCGCGCATACCGAAACCAGGAAATTGCGGCGATGGGTTCTCATTGGCGACCTTGAATAGCAGGGTGATCGGAAGCGGCGAAGCCAAATGCCCGTGAGTGGGTGGCGAACAAGGAAACACCGGCCGCATTGCAGCGGCCGGTGCTCCGGAACTTTATTTGCCGCTGCTTAGTGGCAGTGCGGCGCCTTGTACCCGTATCCGGAATAGCCGTAGGCCTTGCGGGCCGGCTTTTCGATGATCGGGGCAACGAATTTCGGCTCGACCTTCTGGATCAGAACCTTCGGTTCGGGCGCCGGAGCCGGGGCCAGTTCGGCCTTCGGGGCAACAACTTCCGGGGCCGGAGCAGGCGCCGGGTTTATTTGAGCAACTTCCGGCTTCACATCAACCGGACCCTGGTCGGCAGCCGGAGCCGCCGCAATCTGCGCACCCGGGGCCGCGAGGACCTGGATTTGGCGAGTCTGGCCCTGCTGGGCCTGGGCGGAGACAGCCATCGCGGCCAGCATCACAGCGGCGAGGGTGGTTTTCGTCAGCATGTTCATGGCCTTTGATCCCTGAATGTAATTGCGATGACCATTGGTCGTGGGCTCCGCCGAACCGGTTCAACGGTCATGTCCGATTTCCTCGTGCTTCGGCCGACGGGCAGGGTGGTAATGGTCGGCACCCGCTTTCCGCGGTTCCATTGACCTTGAGCTAACCCATTAAGGCATTGGGCACGCGCTCGCCCGAATGCCGCCTGTGTACTGGCGACTAATGGCGGGCACTCCGATTGAAAGCAGGCAACTTGCTACGCATCGAAACAACGCTGTGTGTTATTGCGGCTGCGCTCGCGGTGAGCGGCAGCGTTGGACTTTGCTTTCTTGCGCTTGCCAAACAGCGGGCGGCAGCGGAGGAAAGCCCAGCCGCCTATCACGATCGCCTGAATGGGCAGTTCGGCCGAACGATATTTGGCCGGCCGGTGTTTATTGAACGACTCGATGATGCGGATAAGAGTTCCGCCAGAAGCGTTCCACGGCCGGAGGACACGAAATGAAGATTGTGGTCATTGCCGCTCTGACCCTTACGGGGATTGTGGCGGAAACGGTGCCGTCTGCAGCCGAGGTCGAATATCCCTATTGCATCATCAACGGCGGCCGGTCCGAGGGCTCCTGGAGTTGCGGCTATGTCAGTCTGGCCCAGTGCATGGCGACCCGGATCGGAACCGATATGTGCGTGATCAATCCGCGTTATCAGGCAAGTCCGCAGCGCGAGCGGGCGCGTCAGCGCGTGCCGGGCTGAGCCGGGCGCTCTTCCCTCCAGCATCCGCGTCACCACTTACAGGCCTCCTGTTGGAGGCCTGACATGCGCTTTGTATTTCGGTTTGCTGCCTGCGTAATATTGTCTGCGGCGAGTGTGTGGTCTGCGCCGATTGCTCGCGCAGCGGATGAGCCGGATCTCATCTTCAAGCGCTCCACTGTGTTCAAATGGGTTTCGCCAAACGACAAGCTCGCGACCTACGGACTTGACGACCCCGAAGTCGATGGGGTCGCGTGCCATTTTACGGTTCCGGAGCGCGGCGGCTTCAAGGGCTGGCTTGGGCTGGCCGAAGAGGTTTCCGACATCTCACTGGCGTGCCGTCAGATCGGCCCGATCCGCTTCAAAGCGAAATTCGAACAGGGCGAAGACGTGTTCCGGACGCGGCGCTCGCTGTTCTTCAAGAAGATGCAGATCGTTCGCGGCTGTGACGAGAAACGCAATGTGCTCGTCTATATGGTCTATTCTGACCGGCTGATCGAAGGCTCGCCCAAGAATTCGACCTCATCGGTGCCAATCATGCCTTGGGGTACGAGCGGCGAAATCGCGAAATGCGCTGAATTCGTTCAAAAGTGAATATGAACGGCGCCCCGTAGGCATGATCCCGAAGACTGCACAGCGGTCTTCGGAAAGAGATCACGCTCCAAGTTAACGCGGCGCCGTTCCAACTGCTTTGCGGGCGAGTTTAGTAGCGGCCTCCGCCGCCGTAGCCTCCGCCATAGCCGCCACCGTAACCACCGCCGTAACCGTAGCCACCGCCGCCGTAGCCACCTTCATAACCGCGCCGCTCGTAACGCGGCTGGTAGCCATATTCGCGCTCATAATATCGGGGCTTCGGCCTCGGCTTCTGAACGATGACCGGTGGGGGAGGCGGAGCGCCTTTCTCCGGCGCACCCTTCTCAAGAGCGTTGCCCGGAGGTGGCGGTCCCGCATTGGCGGCAGGCGGAGGTGGCGCTTGATCCGGCCCCGGGCCTGGTGCCGCCTGTTGTTGACGGCGACGGATGCGTGGGGCGGGCTGATTGTCAGCCGGTGGCGCCGCATTTTCGGGTGCGTTGTTGGCGACGGGCGGCGCCGCCTGCGCATCTGGCGCGTCTGGAGCATTTGCAGGGGCCGCTGCATCGGCCGGCGGCGCTGCTGCGCCAGGCGCAGGCAGAACCTGAATCTGACGCGAAGCGCCCTGACCTTGGTTCTGACCTTGCCCCTGCGCGGATGCGGAGCCGATGCCGGAAATCAGCAGTGCGGCTGCAAGAGCGGATTTGACTGGTAAGGACATCGCCTTCTCCCGTTCGTCGAAGGACACGGCATGAAGAGTGAGAGATGCATATCACGACTTTACAGATCGCGCGTTCACGGCTTCGGCAAAAATGGGATGGAACTTTTTCACATCCTGGTGTTCGAAAATTTCCCACTCAGCCATAGCAATACGAAACCAATGACGGGCAGGAAGATGTCGGTCCAAAAAACCACGCCGGCATTTCCCGGTGCGAAATTGTGGGCGGTGATCATCTGGTAAATATGCACGCCGGCGGCGCCGAGCAGAAAGAAGGATGGTCCGATCACTGCCGCCATGCGCTGGCCGCGATCACCCCGGAAGGCGAGAAAGCCCACCGCCGAAAAGCCGAGGCTCGCAAAACCGACTTCGGCCTGAAACGGCGAATCGGCCCAGCCGATGAAGCGAGCCGTCATCTCACCGAAAAAAACGTGCAGTACGAAATTGCAGAAATAGCTGACGCCGATCGAGAAAAACAGGAACCACGAGAACAAGGCCTCGACCGCCTGCGCGCGCGCGCGTGGGGCGGGTTTGGAATAATAGGCGATCGCCGAAGCGATCAGGCCGATGACAAGCAGATTGAGTGTGAAATTGGAAAGCGCAAAGCGAATCAGCGCTTCGATCATCGTGTTCGATCTCCGGATCTCGGGCGAAGCTCCGCGCGTTACTGGAGCGGTATGTTAAGTTGCTTCACAAGCGCGGTCCACTTGCGCTGCTCTTCGGAATAGACCTTGCCCCGTTGCTCGGCGCTGCCGCCTATCGTTTCGGCGCCGAGTTTCGCGACCATGTCCTGCACGGCAGCCGTTTTCAGGATCTCGTTGATTTCAGCGTTGAGACGTTGAACGATCAGCTGTGATGTGCCGGATCGAATCGAGACGCCAAACCATTGGGCAAGATCGAAGTCGGCAAATCCGAATTCCGAAATAGTCGGAACGTCCGGCAGCGACGCGAGGCGTGATTTCGTGGTCAATCCATAAGCGCGGAGCTTGCCCGCCTGAAGCTGCGGAATGACCGGGCCGGCACCGATGATGATCAGCGGGATCTGTCCTGAGATCGCGTCTGTCATCGCAGCGCCGCCGCCGCGATAGGGCACGTGCTGGATGTTGGTGCCGGCGCGAAGATTCAACAATTCGCCGGCGACATGATGCGAGGATCCGACGCCGCCAGCGCTCGCATAGCTCCATTGATCGGGCGCGGCTTTTGCGGCCTCGATCACATCGCGCAGGGTCTTGGTCGGACGATCCACGGTTCCGGCGATGATCATCGGCTGACTGACCAACTGGACCACCGGGTCGAGTTCGTTTCCGATGATGGGTGTCGGATTGGCGTAAACAACGGGTCCGGCAACCGTCATCAGCGTGTGGCCGTCGGGCGGAGACAAAGCGAGGTCGCGCGCAGCGATCGCCTGTGCGGCACCGGACTTGTTCTCGATGACGAAGGATTGGTTGAGCCGTTTTGAGAGCGGATCTGCTATGGCGCGCGTCAACGGGTCGGCCGAGCCCGCCGGTGGCACGCCGACCAGCCAGCGGATCGGGCGGCTCGGCCAGGTTTCCGACTGCCCGTAGGCATTTGACGTGAAGCTTGCCGCCAGAGAGGAAGCGGCGAGGCCTTGGAACACTGCGCGGCGGTTCAATCGCATCGTCATGGCCTCCTGGATAATGCGGCTTGTTCTGTTTGTGAGATTGGCGCAGGAGTACCGCCTGCGACCGCACGTCCGAGATCGAACGCCGCCTGAGCGCCGCCATGGCGCGCAATCAATGTGGCCTGATCGGCCTTAGCCTGCCGGTCGACGTCATCCGGGTCGCAGATCGCGCGCAGTTCCAGCTCCATCGCCGCGACGATGTCGGCGTAGTCGGTGCGCGCAGCGACGTTCGTCGTTTCTTCCGGATCATTCGCAAGATCGAATAATTCCGGCTGGTGCCTCACATAGTGATGATATTTCCAGCGGCCGTTGCGCAGCATGTAGCCGGCGGTGTTCGAGCCGACGGCGTGATATTCGCTGAACACGATCCGGGTTTCGTCAAAGGGCTGTTGTGCGATCGCTTGCAGCGACTGGCCGACCGCTTCCGGCAAGACATCCGATATCCGCAGCCCGAAACTGTCGATGAGTGTCGCGGACAGATCGAGCAGGCTCACAGGCGTCTCGCAAAGCGCGCGCTCGAATCCTGGTCCTGCTGCAATCATCGGGATGTCGACGGATTCCCGGTAGAGGTTCGATTTGCCCCACAGGCCACGGGCGCCGAGATTATCGCCATGATCGGACGAATAGATGACGCGAGTCGTTTCGGTGAGACCCGCCGCATCGAGCGCGCCAAGGATGCGACCAATGTTGTGATCGAGCCACGATACGAGCCCGTAATAGGCGGCGATCGCCGTCCGCCGCTCGTGTTCGTCCTTCAGCGTCGCGTCGTGGCTCCAGAAATCCTCGTGTTCCTGCGACCATGAATGCAATCGATGACCGTCGCGCGGATGCAGCTTCGGCTCAGGCAGTGAGTTCGAGCGGATAGAGGTCGAAAAATTCCTGCGGTGCGACGAGCGGAAAATGCGGCGCCACCAGCCCGACATAGAGGCACCATGGCTCGCCGGCTGCTTGGCTCTTGCCATGCAGCCATTCGACAGCCAAGTCCGTGATGGATTGGTCGTAGCGTGTGTAGTCGGAAGCGCCGGGGCCGATATGGTCGCCCAGCATTCGCTTGTTGCTCGGGCGATGTTCGGGCAGGGGATCGCGGATCGAGGCCCACAGCATGCCAACGCCCTTGTGCAGATGCATCGGCACATGCTCGGCATCGAAGCCGGTCGGAAGCTTGGTTGACTGATAGTGCAGCTTGCCGATCGATTCGACGGCGATCCCTGCCTCCTGCAGCGCGTGGCCCCACCCGCGCACGCGGCCGTCGTAACCGAAGGAATTGTCCCAGTAGCGGCAACGGTGGACATATTGTCCGGTCGCGAAGGCGGCGCGCGCCGGCACGCAGATCGGGCTCGGTGTCACCGCATTGGTAAACATTGTGCCGCGCGCCGCGAGGCGGTCGAGATTGGGGGTGCGCACGAAGGGATGGCCGGCGCATCCCATCGCACGGGACTGATGTTCATCCGAGAGAATGACAAGCGTGTTTGCCGGGGTCATTGCGCGATCTCCGGAAACTCGCGCGCCTCGGCCGCGATTTGAAGCTTGTCGGTAATGCGCTGGAACGCGGCGCGCTCCTCGGTCGTGAGCGCCGAAAGCAGATAATGCTGGCGGCGCTGCATCGCCGGCAGAACCTTGGCATGCAGCGCACGCCCCGCATGGGTGAGCATCACGAAGGCACTCCGCCGGTCGTCGTCGCTCCGCCGGGTGGAGATCAGACCGCGCAATTCGAGCGATCGCAACGAGCGGCTGACTAGACCCGGATCGGCGCTGACGAGATCGGCGATCCTGCTGCCGTTCATCTCGCCATGAAGGTTAAGCAGTGCCAGGATGCGCCATTCCGGAACGCGCAGATCTCCTACCTTTTTCAACAAGGCACCGGCCTGCCGGTTGAGCATGCCGCTCAGGGTGGAGAGCCGGTAGGTAATAAAAAGTTGAAGCGGACGGTCGGCCGGCTTCTGCAGCTTCAGTTTGGTGGTTCTTGCCATCGGGTCCCTCGGGCTCGATAATACTTGATCGGTCAATCTTTGATCAATCAATTAAGAACGAGGCCACATCCGTGCCGCTATTGGCAATTCCGCCAGGCGACCTCATATTTGGCGCATGACCGACACCGCAACCAAGACCTATCCCGTCACCCGCACTGACGCCGAGTGGCGCGCGCTGCTGACGCCGGAGCAATATTACATCATGCGGCAGCACGGCACCGAACGGCCGGGCAGTTGCGCGTTGAACTTCGAGAAGCGCGCCGGCACCTTCGAATGCGCCGGCTGCGGACAAGAGCTGTTCGTGTCGGGCCGAAAATTCGAGAGCGGAACCGGCTGGCCGAGCTTCAACGATCCGGTACCCGGTTCGGTCGAAACCACGACCGACCGCAGTCACGGCATGATCCGCACCGAGGCGCATTGCAGCCGCTGCGGCAGCCATCTCGGCCATGTTTTTCCAGATGGGCCGAAGCCGACCGGCCTTCGCTATTGCATCAACGGCGTGGCGATGAATTTCAAACCGCAGGCCTGACGGGTGAGCGTTGGCGCTTGCGCGCGCCGGCATTTCGGAAAACACTAAGCCCCACCAAGCCAAGAGGGCAGCGTTCATGTCGGACGATGGCGCGCGCGAGATCGGTCGCGTGTACGCGGCGCGCGGACCCTGGATCGACGATGTGATGCCGGGCGATCCCGCCGACGAAGCGATGTTCGAGAGCCGGCCGATACCTGCCGACGCCTGGCTTGCGTTCGAGACATCGACCTTGTGCGAACACATGCATGGCCTGCCGCATGAAGGCATCATCGGATCCTACGAGGAATTCTGGTTCAAGACGCCGCAGCTTGCCGCGCTGATCGCGCTGATCGAAACCGAAAGCGCGACCGCACCGCTTCCAGCACGCGCCTGGCTCTCGGATATGGTGCGATTTGCCAAACGCGCGCAGGAGCGCGGTGTCGGCGTGACTTTTGTCGTGAGCGGATAATGCGGCGCTTTGGTTTTATTCCGATCGCGCTTGCCACCTGCCTTTCCGCTCACGCAGCGGAGGCGCCTCCGCAATTGCGCGGCAATTCGATCGTGGTGCGCTGGAACGAGGACCGGATCCAGCGCCATGTCGGCGAGCCGAATTTCTATCCGGTCGCTGCGAGCCATGTCCTCAGCATTTATGTTTCGGGCGAAGGCCGGGTGTTTACGCGCCAGGTCAACACCACGCGCGCCGGCAGCGGAGGCGGCGATCAGGTCGCCGGGCTCGGCAAGCCCGACGTGCCGCAACGCGTGCCGGATTTCGATGGCCGCACCATGTATGTCTATCTGCCATTCAACAAAGGCGGCATGCGGCGCGCAACCATCGAGTTCGAAGCCGATTACAAGACCTGCAAGGCGCGCGTGGCACTTGCGCGGGAGGAGGGCGCCACGGAGGTTCTGGCTTTCAGCCCGATCACCAAGAAGATGGTGGAGTTCAAGTCGGTCAAGACCAGTACGCAGACCTGCACATTGCGCACGGGCAACATCTTCTCCGAGTGACCGTAGCGCTTGCCGATGTCTTCCGCCCCGGCGCCGGCCGCGCTAATCTCGCACCATGGATCTGCTCCGCGGGAGCCCGCCATGCCCGAACCGATCGTCAAGACCAGGACAAAGACCAAAACCAAGACGGCGCGCCCGCCGCTCTACAAGGTCATTCTGCTGAATGACGACTACACCCCGCGCGAGTTCGTGGTACAGGTTCTGAAGGCGGTGTTCCGCATGGGTGCCGAGCGCGCCCATGCCGTGATGATCACCGCGCATCGCAAAGGCTCCTGCGTGATTGCCGTCTACACTCGTGACGTTGCCGAGACCAAGGCCAAGGAAGCCACCGATCTCGGAAAGCAAAACGGCTATCCGCTGTTCTTCACCACCGAGCCGGAAAACTGACGGCATGAGACGCGTTCTGACCGCAAGCCTGTTTAGTGCCGTGCTCGCCGTTTCGGCGCTGGCGCAAACCTGCAATTCCATGACCGGCAGCCTGAATTGCGGCGGAGCAGGCTTCCTGCCGGGTGTGGGTGAGGGCCTGTACGGCAATTCCGGGCGCTCCGGCAATTTGTCGCCGGTCAGTACGCTGGGTGGCGATCTCACCGGCAGCGACCGGCCAGGTACCATCGGCGCCGTCACGTTCGGCAGCGGCGGCCGGCGATGCAGCGGCATGTTCCGCTCGGTGAATTGCTGAAATCGGCAGCCCGCAAAGGAAACGACGATGAATGCGTATCGCTGGAAGCTTGCCGCCTTGTGCTGCGCGATGTTCGCCGCAATGCCTGCGGGCGCACAGGACAAGGGCGACCGCGCCATCGAGCAATATTCCTGCAAGGATGTGATGCGCGAGAGCGGCGCCAATCGCGATGTGGCGATTGCGTTCCTGCACGGCTTCATCATCGGCAAGTCCGGCGACAGCAAGTTCAATGTCGAAACCATGCGCAAGCAGACCGATGCTTTCATCGAACGCTGTCTGGAAAATCCCGGCATGAAGGCGTTCGATGCCATGAACGACGCGAAGAAATAGCCGATCGCCGACGCTGTTTCGGGCCGGCATGTCTGCGTCGCCATTCTTCCGGGCGATCGAAGCGGCCCGCCCACAGGCCGCGTCGCGCCTCGCGATCGCGCTCCCGGCAAGCGGCGCGAATGAGAATTGTAGCAATCTGCGCCAGAAGCGCTTAAAGAGGCACCCAACCCCCCACAATAAGGAGCCGACATGGTAAAGCGTCCTCTGAAGCTGCGCGAAAAAACCGTGACCGAAGACGATGCCCAGCCTGCCGTTGTCGCGAAGGTCGATGCCGAACTCACCGCCGAATTGCGCAAGCCGGAGCCGGAGATTCTCGGTTCACAGAAGCGCCGGCAGGAGCTCGGACGCTATTGGCTGCAGGTCGACCGGCAGACGAAGCGCTCGTTCAAGACCGAGGAAGAAGCCGAGGCCGCCGGCCTGGCGATCAAGACCAAGTTCGCGCAGGTGCAGGTTGCGATCTATGACCGCGACGAGAGCATGAACCGGATTCTGGAATTGCCGGCGTAACTCCATAGCCGCAGACAAAGCTCCGCCGCCCCTGTTCTTTGCGGCGCGGGGTACGCCGTATTCCAACTCGCATTCCTAGTCGCACTCCTTGCCCTTGAAACAAGGGCGCGCGGAACGCCGGGCGTTGGCCACGCCCACGGCCTCATGCGGAGGTGAAAGTGGTTTCCGCACGAGCAAAGTCACCGCGAGAGAGCCGGACGCCCGGCGCTCCGCGCGCGGTGTTTGAGGCTTGCTCTGCGACAACCCCGGAGGAGCGACGCCCTGGCGGGGGCTGCCAACTTGTTATCCTCCGCCGGTGAGCCCAGGCACTGGACCCGGATCATCGCAGCTTGGGCCTCCGCTGCATGTGCCACGTCCTGCACACAACGACGGCCACCGCGTCCCGCCCCGCGTCTCCTGACGCTCATGAAACGCCCCTTGCAGCAGGGACGGGATGACTGTGAATATAATCCTAGAACAGGAAAATGTCAAGTCCTAATTCGCCCTCATCCTGGGGAGCGCCCGAAGGGCGCGTCTCGAAGGACTCGGGATAGAATTCTCAGACGCGATTATGCAATAAGCGCGGCATGATTGAATTGCTGCTCGCATATGCGTTGTTCATAATTTTACTGGCGATCCCGTATTTGGTGATCGCGGTGATCGCCCTCGCCTTTGTCGCGGGCGTAGCAGCGATAATAGGGGGAGTACGCAACGGTCGAACAGCCACAGCATTGCTTGGCTTGGTCCTGCTGGCAGCGAGCGGCACATCGGCGATAACGATCAAGCATTGGGCCACGTCGCCCCCAACCAATTCCAGTGGAAGCGCGCATCGCCTCGTTTATGAGACGTATAGGGGAATGCGGGCGCGGCAACAGGCCATGCGATGGCTGCGTGACGGCACGTTCACGCAACCGGCGAAGGAGCATGGCGGCCGCGACGCCGAACGACGCTCCCCTTCCGCGAATGAGCCGCCGCGCTAGCGATCGGGTCTTCGAAATGGTGCCGGCGCGAGAAAGCTGCCTGCGATCGACCAAAAACGAGATCACGAATCAAGCAGCGCTCAGAAACATACAGTCGACGACGCTGGCGGCACATCGGAAGTCTCGTCACCACAATCGAAGCCGCTTCGCGCCCCGGCTTATCCTTCCCCCGTTTCTACTGCTTCGTTGCCGGTGCGCCAGGGCTTCCGCCTGGTGCCGGATGCGGATGATCGGGGTTGTAGGTGTGCGTGGTTTTCGGGCGGTTGTTATCGGCGTAATTGACGTCGAGACCATAGATCGCCGCATGTATGCCCCAATAGCCAGTGGCGAAGACCACAAGCGCGGCTGCGAGCGCGGCCGGCACGCTGGGGATCGACTGCCGCAGGCGGGACAGCACATGCAGCTCGCGCGTATGATCGGCGGCAATGGCGATGATCATCGCCATGATCAGCGCATGGCCGATCAGGTCGATGCGCCCGAACGGGTAGACCGCTGCGTTGAAAATGACGAACAGCGCGATTGCCGACAGCCGGCGCACAAGCGGCGTCCATAGCAGCCCGAATCCGAGCGTGAATTCCGCAACGCCAGCCATCGGGATGAACGTGTCGCGCGGGATACCGAAGGTGAGAAACGGCTTTTCCTCGACCAGGGGATAGAACCAGTCGGGATAGGCGAATTTTTCCAGGCTCGACCACATCAGCGCAATCGCAACGCCCCAGCGCAGCACCTCGAAGCGGTGCTTGCGCCGTTCCGGATTGGACGCGGCCTCGAGCACGAGATAGGCGGCAACGCTCACACCCAGCGCCAGATAATCGAGCAGGTGGAAAAAATCGTAATCGCGCAGCGCGAGCACCCACAGGCCGATGATGCCGGCGGCGGCGAGCGGCTGTGTGCGGCGCCAGAAGATGCAGCCGGCGATCACCAGCTGCACCCACGAAACCCATTCTGCGGGCGTTCGCAGGTCCGGCGTCAAATAAACACCGCCGACGGCAAAAATGGCGACGAAGAACGCTGCGATCACGACTTTGACGAAATCGTCGAGCCGCTGCCACAGCGGGTCGGTCAGCTTGTCGAGCGCGTTCAGGGCCGCTGCGCCGAAACGCGATAGTTCGACGGCGCGTGTCGCAAGGAAAAAGGCGAGCACCAGCGCGAGGGCCGTCCAAAAGGCGGGATCTTTCAGCGTATGGACGACGCTTTGGGGCGGAGCATCGACGATGTAGGGCGCAAACCATTTGACATGCGCGAGGGCGGAGGTCGGCTGCGCTACGAGGATTGCGAGCGCGCACAAAAGTGGCGCGCAGCCGGTCCGATACCAAAGGCGCATTGTGGAAATACTCAAATGAAAAAACGACATTCCTCTCGGCCTTGCGAGAGGAAGAACTATGCCGCGCGCAAATGACAGGACCAACAAAAAAGAGCGGCCTTGCGGCCGCCCTTTGGATTTTGCCCGGACAATCCGGGTGTGATGTCGCCTATCGCAGCGACACCGCCATGCCGTTCAGATCGAGGTTCACCATCAGGCCGGTCTGCGCGCCGGCAAGCTCCATCACCGCGCCGCGCTGGTTGGTCAGGATCACCGCCTGCGGCCCGCGGATGATGGCAGCGCCGGCGGCGCCCGCGCCGTAGATGCCCGCCACATCGCCCGGCGAGAAGATGTTGCGCACGCGGCCGCGCAGGTTGATCGCAGCGCCGCCGAAGGTGAGGCCGTAGCTCAAGCCGCCGATCGAAAGACGATAATTGCGGCCGCGGAAAGTCAGCGTGCCGGAGCCGACGGTGCCGCCGATCACCCAGCCGCCTTTGAGGAAGTTGATGCGCACAAAGCCTTCGTCGGCGCGTGCGGTGGAGGCGATGCTCAGCGCCACAAGGGCTATGAACGCGGTGGCGATAGTGCGAAGGCGGTTGATGATCATCTTGTGTCCCCGGATGCTGATGCTGTGCGGATGCCGGGACGTTCCGGCAACTTGCCTATGACACAAAACAAGTCACGGAACAACGCACCGCGTCGCGCATACCCTATAATACGAGCGCGAACTCAGGTGTCGGGACGATCACCGTCGGGGAAATGGTCGCTGACCCATCCGCAATTAGTACAACGATACTTCGCCCCCTGGGGAACGAGGCATTGCTCTCGACAACTGGTACAACGATCTCGTGTCTGAGCCGGAACGACAGCAAGTTTTGGCTTCGATTTCAGAGCTATTGCCGCCTTGAACTCTTCATTCATCCTCTGGACGCGCTGCGCCGAGGCTGCGCGCTCTGCTTCATACGCGAGCCGCTCATAGCAAATCTCCGCGGCTTCAAGGCTAACAAGGAAAGCGGTGGAAATTTCTTCAGGGCCACTAAGCGTTGCCGCGACTTTATCGTCGATGAGAAATGCGGCGGCGAAGACCTTTGCTTGGTGCTCAGCGGATTCCGAAGCGTTGATCTTAGCCAGCTCTGTTGAGCCAGTAGCATTGGTCCCGCGATAGCTCACAATCCCGTAATGAAGTACGCCGTGAGCAAGTTCGTGCGCAAGTGTCATACGTGCGCGACCATCTCCGAAGGTCGCTTTTTCGTGCACACTTTTCTTGACCGAGATTGTAACCGTGTCGCGGGTGAATTCGGTCTTCCCGTCTTTGGTGCCCATCTCTTCGTCGTTCACGACGTTGTAGATGAGCTTTCTTCGGCCCCACCTAGTAGGAATCCAGCCAGACTGGAGGCACTTGATGATGTTTACAGGGTGGCGGCCGGTCACCCCGTATTCACGCTTCGTGTCCTCAGCATCGGTCCTGAGCTGATAGTTATGGCGCGCAGGAACCCTTTTGTCTTCGTCTGACATTCCTCACTCCGTTACATTTTCTTATTCTCACGAACACCCCGTGGTCGAGCCGCAGGTGTCGCATTTCATGCAGGTACCATTGCGCACCAGCGTGAAGTTCTGGCATTCGCCGCAGGCTTCGCCCTCATAGCCGCGCGCCTTGGCTTCCGCCCGCCGCTCCGAGATCGCAGCCTTCGCCTGCGGCTTTGCATCAGGCTTGGCTTCGCCAACCAGCGAGCGCATGCGCTCTTCCAGGTTCTGCCATTCCAGCCGGTCGAGGGCGGCGTTGGATTTCAGCGCGGTTGCGCCGGCGGTGTGAAATGAGGTGACGTTGTTGCCCGCCGCCTGCTGTGTCGAACCACCGGTCGTTACGCCGCTACCGCCACCCGTCTGCGTACCGCCCGAGATCACGCCAAGCTTGTCGGTGCGCGAGCGGGTGAGACCCTTGGAGAGATATTTCGCGGCGGAGTTTGGTGTATCCGGCGCCTTGCCTTCCTCCACGCCCTTGCCGAGCGCGTCGAAGCCGGTTTCGCTTGGGTCGACATGCGCGAGATCGAAGCGCGAGAGGTAGCTCACGGCAAGTTCGCGGAACACGTAATCCAGGATCGAGGTTGCGAACTTGATCGAGTCGTTGCCCTGGACGGGTCCTGAAGGCTCAAAACGCGTGAAGGTAAAGGCGTCGACATATTCCTCGAGCGGCACGCCATATTGCAGGCCGAGCGACACCGCGATCGCGAAATTGTTGATGAAGGAGCGAAGCGCCGCGCCTTCCTTGTGCATGTCGATGAAGATCTCGCCGATACGCCCGTCGTCATATTCGCCGGTGCGCAGATAGACCTTGTGGCCGCCGACCACGGCTTTCTGGGTGTAGCCCTTGCGGCGGTCCGGCAGCTTCTCGCGCTCGCGCAGCACGGTGATGCGCTCGACGATCTTCTCGACCACGCGCTCGGCAAGCTGCGCGGTGCGCGCCGCCTGCGGCTTGTCGAGGAAGGCCTCGAGCTCGTCGTCGTCCTCGTCCTCGTCGGCGATGAGCTGCGAGTTCAGCGGCTGGGAGAGCTTTGAGCCGTCGCGATAGAGCGCGTTGGCTTTCAGCGCCAGCTTCCAGGAGAGCAAGTAGGCGTTCTTGCAATCGTCGACCGTGGCCTCGTTCGGCATGTTGATGGTCTTGGAGATGGCGCCCGAGATGAAAGGCTGCGCCGCCGCCATCATGCGGATATGGCTTTCGACCGAGAGATAGCGCTTGCCGGTGCGGCCGCACGGATTGGCGCAGTCGAACACCGCGTAATGAGCGGGCTTCAGATGCGGGGCACCTTCCACCGTCATCGCGCCGCAGACATGGATATTGGCGGCCTCGATCTCGCGCTTGGTGAAACCGAGATGCGCCAGCAGATCGAAGGTCGGGTTGGCGAGATCGGCCGGCTGACACCGAGAGTGCGTCGCGGCAGAATTGCTCGCCGAGCGTCCACTTGTTGAAGGCGAACTTGATGTCGAAGGCGGTGGGCAGAGCCTTCTCGACCAGTGCGATGGCTTCGTGGGTGAAGCCCTTGGCTTTCAGGGTCGAGTGATTGATGCCAGGCGCCTGCGCCAGATTGCCGTGGCCAACGGCGTAAGCCTCGATCTCGGCAATCTCGGCTTCGCCGTAGCCGAGCGTGCGGAGCGCTTCCGGTACGGCACGGTTGATGATCTTGAAGTAACCGCCGCCGGCGAGCTTCTTGAACTTGACGAGCGCAAAGTCCGGCTCGATGCCGGTGGTGTCGCAATCCATCACCAGACCGATGGTGCCGGTCGGCGCGATCACGGTCGCCTGCGCGTTGCGATAGCCGTGCTGCTCGCCGAGCGACAGCGCCTTGTCCCAGGCGCAGCTTGGCGTGCTCGCACCAGCGTCTGGTCCGGGCAATGCGACGCCATCGATCGGAACCGGGGCGACCGCGACCTGCTCATAGCCTGCGGCTTCGCCATAGGCCGCACGGCGATGGTTGCGCATCACGCGCAGCATGTGCTCGCGGTTCTTGGCATAACCCGGGAAGGCGCCGAGCTTCGCCGCCATTTCCGCCGAGGTGGCATAGGAAATGCCGGTCATGATCGCGGTCAGCGCGGCGCCGATGGCGCGGCCGGCCTCCGAGTCATAGGGAATGCCGGACGACATCAGGAGCCCGCCGATATTGGCGTAGCCTAAGCCCAGCGTGCGGTATTCGTAGGAAAGCTGCGCGATTTCCTTGGACGGGAATTGCGCCATCATCACCGAGATTTCGAGCACGATGGTCCACAGCCGCACTCCGTGCTCGTAGGCATTCCACGTTGAAGAGTTTGGTTTTCTTGTCGCGGAAGGTGAGCAGGTTCAAGCGACGCCAGATTGCAGGCCGTGTCGTCGAGGAACATGTATTCCGAGCACGGATTGGAGGCGCGGATTTCGCCCGACGCCGGGCAGGTGTGCCAGTCATTGACGGTGGTGTGGAATTGCAGGCCGGGATCGGCGCAGGCCCAGGCGGCGTAGCCGATCTTCTCCCACAGATCGCGCGCCTTCACGGTTTTGGCGAGCCTTGCCGTTCTTGCGCCAGGTCAGATTCCATTCGCCGTCGCTCTCGACGGCGCGCAGGAATTCGTCGTTGATGCGCACCGAATTGTTCGAGTTCTGGCCCGAGACCGTGAGATAGGCCTCCGAATCCCAGTCGGTGTCGTAGACCGGGAAATCGATGTCGGTATAGCCCTGACGCGCGAACTGGATCACGCGCTTGATCATGCCGTCCGGCACGTAGGACTTGCGGGCGAGCTTGATCTCGCGCTTCAGCGCCGGGTTTTTGTCGGGCGAGAAGCAGTCGTCGCCGGAGCCTTCGCAATTCACGCAGGCTTTCAGCACCGCGCGCAGATGCTTCTGGTTGATCTTGGAGCCGGTGACGAGGGCTGCGACCTTCTGCTCTTCCTTCACCTTCCAGTCGATATATTGCTCGATGTCGGGATGGTCGGCGTCGACCACCACCATCTTCGCTGCCCGGCGCGTGGTGCCGCCCGACTTGATCGCGCCCGCCGCGCG
The DNA here is from genome assembly GCA_963707705.1 of uncultured Pseudomonadota bacterium. Lineage (GTDB taxonomy): Bacteria > Pseudomonadota > Alphaproteobacteria > Rhizobiales > Xanthobacteraceae > Pseudorhodoplanes. The sequence goes on from CAVPRD010000005.1 coordinate 439,524, forward strand.
GTCGCCGATCTTCAGAAACGACATCAGGCCGGATGACTTGCCGCCGCCGGAAAGTTTTTCATTCTCGCCGCGCAGCCGCGAGAAGTTCGAGCCGGTGCCCGAGCCGTATTTGAACAGGCGTGCCTCGCGCACCCACAGATCCATGATCCCGCCCTCGTTGACGAGGTCGTCGGAGATCGACTGGATGAAGCAGGCATGCGGCTGCGGATGCTCGTAGGCGGAATCCGACTTCGTCAGAACGCCGCTTTCGTGATCGACATAGAAATGTCCCTGCGAGGGACCGTCGATGCCATAGGCCCAGTGCAGGCCGGTATTGAACCATTGCGGCGAGTTCGGCGCGCACATCTGCGCAGCCAGCATGTAGCGAAGCTCGTCGAAGAAGGCCTGCGCGTCGTTTTCGGAATCGAAATAGCCGCCCTTCCAGCCCCAATAGGTCCAGGTGCCGGCAAGGCGATCGAATACCTGCTTCGACGATTGCTCGCCGATATTGCGTTCGGCTTCCGGCAACGCAGCGAGTGCGGCTTCGTCGGCGACGTGAGCGCCACAGGAAGGAGGGGACCGAATTCTCCTCCACCTTCTTCAGGCGCGAAGGCACGCCGGCCTTGCGGAAATACTTTCTGCGCGAGCACGTCGGAGGCCACCTGCGACCAGAATTCCGGGACCTCGACATTGTCGAGCCGGAACACCACCGAGCCGTCGGGATTTCTGATTTCGCTTGTGGTCAGCCGGAATTGCATCTCCGCGTAGGGAGACTGGCCGTCCTTGGTATAGCGCCGCTCAATTCGCATTCTCTTCTCGCCCCGTTGTCTTCATCGGCGACGTTGCGCCGGATTGTTCCGCAGCACAGGCCCGTCCACCCGTGCCTTCGGCTGTTGCCTCGTTCGACGCCCCGTCACTCTAACTCCGAGCCCGTTGCTGGGCACCGGTTCCCCACCGTCTGTTGCCGTCACCTTTTGGCGACGCGAAACCCACCCCCGCCAAGGGCTTATTCCGGGCGGGTTGGTCCTCACAAACTGTCGGAGGAGCCGGCGGAGACTTCAGACACACCCGCGCCGGACTGAAACTCAAGAAACTATGGAGACTCGACCGGCCCGTCAAGCTTTAGTGGCTAAGTCTGAATCAAACGCTAAGGCTTGTGTCCCCGGCTGGTAATTATGGGGATTACTCACGGACCAGTGATGGCGAGTTTGGGAGCGCTTTTCGGATTCTCCAAGGAAAAACGCAGCCCCGCCCTTGTGGGTAGCGGTGACGGAAGGCGCTGCTTCCAAAACGCAAATGAACAAAGCTGTTTTGGGCGTAAGGCCGGAAGTCAGCCCAAGGCCGTGTGACGGCCGGTGACGGTTCCATGACACCACAAAACGCCATTTCCTGCGGCCAGATGCGCACCAATTCTCGCAGGCAATTCAAAGCGATGGGGCAGGGGCGCGGCTGCCGGCGTCATGCCGCCCGGTAACGGGGCGCGGCACGGCTGGTTGAAAGCTGCCCAGCCAGCGCTCGCCGCATGGCCTCATAGGCCGTCCACTTGCCGCCATCCTGCAGGCCCGGAAGCGTGACCCGCTCGCACTGATCAAGACCCGCTAGCGCCGCATCGACCATCTCGTCGGTCGACATCAAGATTTCCTTCGGCAAGCTGGCAAGCGATACGCCGGCATTCTCCCAGATTTCGGTCGCGGTCGCGCCGGGCAACACGGCCTGCACGCGCACGCCCTTGTCGGAAAGCTCGTGCTGCAGCGAATGACTGAGCGCCAGCAGATAGGCCTTCGAGGCGCCGTAGACACCATTGAGCGATTCAACGCTGAGCGCGACGACCGAGGCGATGTTGATGAAGGTGCCCTTGCCGCGCGCGACAAAGCCGGGCGCCGCAGCGTAAGCGAGGCGGGTGGGAACCGTGACGTTGAGGAAGATCATGTCTTCCATCCGGTCGATTTCTTCTTTCAGCAGCGGCTGAACCGAGGCGACACCGGCATTGTTGACCAGCATTGTGATTGAAGGATCTTCGCGCAGGATTTTCTCGACGCGAGCGAGGTCTTCCTTCTTGCCGAGATCGGCCACAAGGACCTCGACACGCCGTCCGGTTTCCGCGCCGAGCCGGTCCGCAAGTTCGCGCAGCCGCTTCTGATTGCGCGCAACCAGGATGAGATCATGGCCGCGCTTCGCCAGCCGGTCGGCATAGACTGCACCGATGCCGGTCGAAGCGCCGGTGATGAGGGCTTTTCCCACTGTCGTTGCGGTCATTGAACACCTTCCTGTTTCGCGCTATATAGAGGTATATACCTGTTAATTACAGGCATATGCCTCTTATTGGCGGGAAGTCAAGGCGCGCTTCGGCCGATGCAAGGCCGACACGGGCGGAGAATTCGGGAAGGAAAAGGATTTTGCAGCCATCCGACATGAATCCCATGCTGTGTAACGGTTTTGTGTTGCGGCAGGCGGCACGCCGGCTCAGCCAGGTCTATGACGACATCATCGGTCCGAGCGGACTGCGCACGACGCAGTTCAGCCTGCTCGCCTGGGTCGTTCGTCTTGATTCTCCGACGATGGCCCGGCTCGCAGAAGCGCTGGTGATGGATCTGTCCGCGCTCGGCCATACGCTCAAACCGCTGATCCGCGACGGATGCGTCGAGACTTTTCCCGATGAGCAGGACAAGCGGGCGAAGCGCGTGCGGCTCACACAAGCCGGCGAACGCAAGGTGAAAGCGGCGGCCGCGCTTTGGGCAAAAGCGCAGGGCGGATTTGAAAACGCTCTCGGCAAGAAAAAGGCTGCCGATCTTCGCAAGCTTCTCGCCTATCTTGCCTCGGACGATTTTGCGGAGCTTTTCCCGGCAAAAAAGCTCTGATCTTCTTGCACTATGCCGATGGTGTTTGCGTGGTGGTAGCGGGCTTCGGCGACTGCGCGGCCGTCTTGTCGTAGACCGTGCGCGCATCGGCAATCTCCGCGCGATTGGCCCGCGCCCACATGGCAATGTCGTTGATCGGACCGAGCAGGGTGCGTCCAAGCTTGGTGAGTTCATAATCCACGCGTGGCGGCACGGTCGGGAAAACCGTGCGGGTGACGAGACCGTCGCGCTCGAGCCCGCGCAACGTCAGCGTCAGCATGCGCTGGGAAATGCCGCCGATCTCGCGGCGGATCTCGTTGAAACGCATCGGTCCGTCGCCCAGCATCGACACCACCAGCACCGTCCATTTGTCCCCGATGCGGGACAGGATCTGGCTGATGGCACCGCATTCCTCGGGCACATGGGTGTAACCGCGTTTCAAATTTGTGCCTCCTTGTGGCGTTCCCGACCAGTCACCTAATCATCCTCGGTAACAAAACAATACCGCGCCACATATTGGGGTAAAGCCATGTCCAAACCTAAAGTAGCCGTGTTCGTCGGTTCCTCGCGGCCGGGTTCGATCAACCGCAAATTCGCCCGAGCGCTGGCAAAACTCGGCGCCGGCAAGCTCGAGTTCGAGACCGTCGAGGTCCACAATCTGCCGTTCTTCGATCCGGAGCGGGAAAACAACATTCCTGCCGAAGCGCAACGCATGAAGGATGCGATCGCGTCCGCCGACGCCGTGCTGTTCGTAACGCCGGAATATAATCGGGGCGTGCCGGCGGTGCTGAAGAACGCAATCGACTGGGGAACGCGGCCCTGGGGCACCAATGTGTGGGACGGCAAGCTCGCCACCGTCACCGGCACTTCGCCCGGTGCGATCGGCACCGCCGTCGCGCAGCATCAATTGCGCACGACGTTGACCGCCGTCGGCGCGCTGGTGATGGGACAGCCGGAAGTCTATCTCACCTTCAAGCCGGAGCTGATCGACGACCACGGCAATGTCACCGACGAGCAGACGGCGACCTTCCTGCAATCCTATCTCGACAAGCTCGCAGTGCTTGCACGGCGGTTGTCGGTGCGCGAAGCGGACAGGCGAACGCAGGCTGCGTGAGGGCGCCCGTCTTCTATATCGTGCAACAAATGTTCGCTCACGCCGGTGGCGTGAGCGAGCCGTACACGAAAAAAGACATCATCAATCCTGAAGGATGAACGTCACTTTCAGGTTGACGCGATATTCGTCGATCTTGCCCTTCTTGATCACGCATTTCTGGTTCGCGACCCAGACGCTCTCGACATTCTTCAGCGTCTTCACAGCGCGCGACACGCCGACCTGAACGGCATCTTCGAAGCTCTTCTTGGAAGCAGAGATCAGTTCTGTAACGCGAGCGACTGCCATGCGATCCTCCCTGAACTCAAGGAACCGGACCGGTTCCGCCTTGAGCTTAGGAAATGCCCGCAGACAGCGCTACAGCACAATAATGCCCGAATGCTTGGCCTTGTCGTCGGGCTCGACATGGATCGAGATCAGCGCGTCGGTGACTTCCGCCTTGATCGCGCGTTCCAGCCGGTCGCAGATGTCATGCGCTTCGGTGACGCTCATCGAGCCCTTCACTACCAGATGAAAATCAACGAAGGTCATGCGGCCGGCATGACGGGTGCGAAGATCGTGCGCCTCGATCGCGCCATCGGCATTGGCGGCGATGACCGCGCGGATGCGCGTCAATTCGTCATCAGGCACCGCCTGGTCGAGCAGACCGCCGACGGATTCTTTCACCAGACGCCATCCGGACCACAGCACGTTGAGCGCAACCAGGCCGGCCAGGATCGGATCGAGAATTGTGTAGCCGGTGATTGCCGCCAGCGCGACACCGGCCAGCACGCCGAGTGACGACACGACATCCGAAAGCAGATGCTTTCCGTCCGCGACCAATGCGGGCGACTTGCGCTCGCGGCCTGTGCGGATCAGTACCCAGCACCACACCGCATTGATGACCGACGCTGAACCATTCACCGCAAGGCCGAGCCACGGCGCATCGATCATGCGGGGCGTGAAATAGGCGTTGTAGGCTTCGTGCAGGATCGCGATCGCGGCGACGATGATCAGCGCGCCTTCGACTCCGGCCGAAACATATTCCGCCTTGTGATGACCGTAAGGATGGTTGGCATCGGCGGGCACAGCCGCAAAACGGATCGCGAGCAATGCCGCGATCGCGGTCGCGACATTGACGATGCTCTCGATCGCATCCGACAAAAGTGCGACGCTGCCGGTCAGATGATAGGCGAGGTATTTCAGCGCCAGCACGACGATGCCGACCGCGATCGAACCTGCGGCGAGAATTTGGACGCGTTTCATGGTGGGGCCGGGGAGCGGAATAACGGCGGTCTAGGCCGGGCGGCTCCTACGTGCAAGCGCTGTAATTTCAATTGCAAATCGGTTGCAAGTGCTGGTTCTCGTCAAGCGCTGATTTGCGTCATGTGGCACGCGCTGGACTTCGCGCAACGCCGATGGCATGAGAGCGGCTACTCGATGCAGCAACCCGGCGCCCGATGAAAACCTTTTTCCTGCGCTTCTTCACCTGGTGGAACGGCGAGACGCTGAACACCCAGCTCTGGACCTGGCTCTACGGCGAGAAGGTCGGTGAGGACGAGCGTGGCAACATTTATTACCGGACCAAGGGCGGCAAGATCGATCCGGCGCTCGGCTTCGAGCGGCGCTGGGTGATCTATAACGGCTATGCCGAGGCTTCGACCATCCCGCCGTCATGGCATGGCTGGATGCATCACACCGTCGACACGCCGCCGACCGAAGAGAATTACAAGCCTCGTGCCTGGCAGAAGCCGCACAAACCGAACCTCACCGGCACTCCCGGTGCCTATCGTCCGTCCGGTTCAACGCTGGTGCAGGGCCGCCGCCCGAAGGCGACCGGCGACTACAAGGCGTGGACGCCGGGTCGCTGACGCGACCGACGGGACGCTCGGCCGCTGACACGGCGAAAATCTACATCGATCCTTCCAGCCCGAGCTGCCGGACCAGGTTCCCCCATTTGTCGCGCTCCGAAGCGATATAGCTTTGGATGCCCTCAATGGAGGGAGTGGCCACCGGAATGAGCCCGATCTTCTCGGTCATTTTCACCATTTCCGGGTCGCTCATGATCTTCTTCATCTCGGCATGCAGGCGATCGAGGATCGGCCGTGGCGTTCCTGCGGGAGCGAACAGCACATGCCAGGATACGGCTTCGAAATCCGGCGCCTTGGCGGCCTCGGAGAATGGCGGAACATCCGGCAGCGAGGGCAGGCGCGTGGTCGCCGATACGGCAAGCGCACGCAGCTTGCCGTCCTTAATCAGCGGCAGCGACGCGCCGGCCTCCGCGAAGCCGAGATTGACATGACCGGCGGCAATGTCGGCGATCGATTGCGGCGTGTTCTTGTAAGGCACGTGCGTGATGTCGAGACCGAAGCGCTTCTTCATGTATTCCATCGACAGGTGCTGCGCGACACCGGCACCGGGCGACGAATAGGTCAGCGGCGTTTTCGCTTCCTTCGCAAGAGTGATGAGATCGGAGATGGTCTTGGCCGGCAGGTCGGGATTGACCACCAGGATCATCGGCGATTTCACGTAAAGCGAGATCGGCACGAAATCCTTGATCGGATCGTAGTTGATGGATTTGTACAGAACCGGATTGATCGCCATCGCCGACGAGGTCGAAACCAACAGCGTGTAGCCGTCGGCGGGCGCCTTGGCGACGAAAGCGGCCGCCAGCATCAGCGATGCGCCGGGACGATTTTCCACCACCACCGGCTGGCCGAAAATGCCCTGCAGCTTTTCGGCATAGAGCCGAACCAGCGTGTCCATGCCGCTGCCGGCGGCGAGCGGCACGATGATGGTGACCGGCCGGTTCGGATAATCCTGCGCTCTGGCGGTGGCGGGGTGAAGCAGAGCTGCGGCAGTGAGCGCCAAAAGCGCCTGGCGGGCGATGACCATGTTCGAATTCCTCCCGTTTCGTCGCGCCAGTTGCGGCGCCGCCGCCTTTCAGGCGGTTCTTCAACTCCGAGAATGCAGCCTTGAATCGGGCCGGGCAAGCGGGTTCCGGCGGGTCGGGGAAGGCTATCGGTATGATCGCCCTTTCGCCGCCGCATTCGGCATGTTAACCCGAACCTCGCGATGGTCGCTTGGGCGGGCGCTGTTGCTTATTCCGGGGCCTCGATGACGGTCGTATGGTTGCGACAGTATGTTGCCGGGCTCGTTGCTGCGGCGACGAGTGCGGCAGTTCTGTGCCTTTCGGCACCGCAAGCCGGCGCCCAATTCGGCGGCCTGTTCGGCGATCCGCCGCCGCGACCGCCGGCCACAGTTCCTCGGCAGCAGCAGCCCCAGCAGCGTGCGCCGCAACAGCAACAACAGCAAACTTCGCCGTTTCCGTTTCCGTTCGGTCAGCCCCCGCAGCAGCAGGCGCCGCGGCCGCAGCGGCTGCCGCCCGGGCCGCCGCCTTCGGCGCGGGTTGCGCCCGATCAGGTCGAGTCCGAGCCGTTGGCGCCTCCGGGAGCTGCAGGCTTGCCGCCCGGCGTGAAGCCGCCGCGCGGTTCGCCGCAGCCTGCCAACACAGGTCCGCAGCCCGGCGACGAGATCGTGTCGGCGCCGCCGGTGCAGAAAATCCCGAACCAGCAGGCGGTGTTCTCCGGTCTCGACAAGATCACCGGCCGCATCATCAATTTCGAAGTCGCGGTCGGCGAGACCGTGCAATTCGGCGCGCTGCAGGTGGTGCCGCGCGTCTGCTATACGCGGCCGCCGACCGAAGCTGCCGCGACCGATGCGTTTATCGAAGTGAGCGAAGTTACGTTGCAGGGCGAGGTCCGCCGCATCTTCGCAGGCTGGATGTTCGCCGCCAGCCCGGGCCTGAACGCAGTCGAACACCCGATCTATGACGTCTGGCTGACCGACTGCAAACAGCCTCTGGTGAAGGTGGCCGAAGATCCAACGCCGGGCCCCGCCGTCGGTGCCGATCAGCCTGGCCCACAAGCCGCGCAGCCGCCTCAGCCGGCGGCGGCGCCGCCGCGACAACAACAGCAGGCGCAGCAACCGGCGCAACAACAGCCTGCGGCGCGCCCGCGCCCGCAGCAACCGCCGCAGTTCAACCGCGCTTTCCCGCAGCCGATCCGCTAGAGTTGTGCGAGTGCCGCAAGCGCGGTCGCACCCGATACCGGGTCGGGATCGAGCGCGAAGAAATCCGCCTCTCCCTCCAGCGCACGTTCCAGCATTCGATTATAGGCGCGCTTCGGCACTTCGATCGCGCCGAAGCCCGACAGATGCGAGGTCACGAACTGGGTATCGAGCAGGGTGAAACCGCCCGCTCTTAGCCGCGCCACAAGGTGCACCAGCGCCACCTTGGATGCGTCGCGCTCGCGGTGGAACATGCTCTCGCCGAAGAACACCCGGCCGAGGCGCACACCGTAAAGCCCGCCGACCAGCTTGCCGTCGCCCCAGGCTTCCACCGAGTGGCAATGCCCGATCTCGTGCAGCTTGCAATAGAGCGCGCGGATGCGCCGGTTGATCCAGGTCCGCGAACGCCCGACCTGCGGTTCGGCGCAGGCGTCGATGACGGCCTCGAAGTCTCGATCGATATAGATCTGGAACCGATCGGACCGAACGGTGCGCGCCAGCCTGCGGGTAACATGAAACCCCTCGAGCGGGATCAGGCCGCGCTGGTCCGGTTCAATCCAGTACAGGGAGGGGTCGTCGGCATTCTCCGCCATTGGAAAAATGCCGCAGGCATAGGCCTTCAGAAGCACCTCGGGGGTGATCTCGACCAGTCCGGTCTCGCGGATGGTGTCTCGGCTTGCCATATTTGGTTAACTTAACGCTCCGTTATTCCTCAGCGCGTTAAATTTTCGACACTTTGCGAACAAAAGCCCGGGCCAAGGTTTGCGCTCCCGGACGTGTTGCGTAAAGGGGGTCGACATGAATCAGGACGGCTGCGAACCGGTCATCGCTATGACCGAAGCTCAGGATCTCGCGAAGCTTAACGAGAGCTCGGGCCAAAGCATGGCGCCGGAAGCGCCCGGCGAAGCCGCCGAAAAAATTCATGTATTGCTGGTGGAGGACGAGGCGCTGATTGCCGAAATTATCGGCGAGGCCCTGACCGATGCCGGCCATGAGGTTCACTCCGTCGCCAATGCGGAGGATGCGCTGGCACATCTGTCGGCGGGAGCCCGGGTCGATGTGCTGTTCACGGACATCAACCTGCCGGGCGAGATGGACGGCGCGGCGCTTGCCGAGCGTGCTCGCAAGGCCGATCCGAAGCTGGCGGTGATCTACGCTTCGGGCCGCTGGGCATTGCTTGAGGAATTGCGCGGACGCGCCAATGCCGCGATTCTGCAAAAGCCCTACAGCCCGGCGCGCGCCTGCCATGCGGTCGAGACTCTTGCTGCCGCGCAAGGCGACGGGCGCGTACGGTTGCTCAACAAGGCCAACTCGCTGGTGCTGGCTTTCTGAAGGCTGCGCCGGCGGGGCCGGCGCTGCTCCATCATTTCAGCAGCTTGTCGAGCAGGCTTGTCGGCAGCGGCAGCACGATGGTCGATGCCCGGTCGCCTGCAATATTCTGTAGTGCGCTGAGATAGCGAAGCTGCATCGCCTCCGGCCGTTGTGCAAAAATCGCGCCGGCATCCGCAAGCTTCTGTGCGGCCTGAAACTCACCCTCGGCATCGATGATCTTGGCGCGGCGGATGCGTTCTGCTTCCGCCTGTTTCGCGATCGCGCGGATCATCGTCTCGTTGATATCGACCTGCTTGATCTCGACATTGGCGACCTTGATGCCCCAGGCATCGGTCTGCTCGTCGAGGATGCGCTGGATGTCGGAATTCAGCTTGGTGCGTTCCGACAGCATCTCGTCGAGATCATGATGGCCGAGCACGGAGCGGAGCGTGGTCTGGGCGAGCTGGCTCGTCGCCTCGTTGAAGAACTCGACCTGCACGATCGCCTTTTCCGGATCGACCACGCGGTAATAGACAACGGCGGAGACCCGCACCGAAACGTTGTCGCGCGAGATTACGTCTTGCGGTTCGACGTCGAGCACGCGGGTGCGAAGGTCGACGCGCACCATCTGCTGGATGAAGGGGATGATCAGGATCAGCCCCGGTCCTTTCACCTTCCATAGCCGTCCCAGCATGAAGACGACGCCGCGCTCGTATTCGCGCAGGATTCGAAACGAATTGAACAGCACGAAGATCACGAGGATGACTGGGATCAGAAGCACGGACCACGCCGATAGATTGCCGATCATGAATTGCTCCTCGTTATTCGCGCTCTATCACGAGCGTAAGCCCGTCGCGGCTTGCGACCTTGACGTTATCGCCGGGCTTGAAGGCTGCGTTGCCGCGCGCCGCCCAGATTTCGCCGCGGATGCGGATATTGCCGCGATCGCCCGACCAGTCGATGACCGTACCGCGCGCCGCCAGCATTTCTTCCGCGCCGGTCACCGTCGGGCGCCGTCGCGCTCTAGCGGCAGCGCCGATAACCAAAAAGATAAGGCCCGCACTGGCGACGGCCGAGCCTACGATCAGCGGCAGCGAAACGCGCATTTCGGCGCTGCCTGCCGGCGCCTCGAACAGGAAATAAGCGCCGCCGACAAAACCCGCAAAGCCGAGCAGGCCAAGCACTCCGAAGCCGGGCGTAAAGGCTTCCGCCGTCATCAGCGCAATGCCGACGATCAGCAACGCCAGCGCACCGTATTGGACGGGCAGGGCCGATAATGCGAACGCCGCAAGCGCGAGGCAGACAAGCCCGATCAACGCCGGAATCACGGCGCCGGGATGTGCAAATTCCAGAAGCAGCGCGTAAATGCCGACGATGAGCAGCACAAAGGCTGCATCGGGATTAGTGATGGCCGCGAGCCATTCCGGGCGGCTGTCCGATGCGAGAAGAGCGGAGGCCGCCTGCACCGGCAGGCTTGTAAGGAAAAAACCGATCGTGCCTGCCAACAGGCTGCGAACGGCGAGGCCCGGGAAAACTGCGAGCGTCATGGTGCGCAAATATGTTGAAAGTCCCGCGGTGGCAATAGCCGCAGGATCGTTCACGCCGATTTCATGTCGGCGCTTTTTGCGGTGCACTCGAACGTGATCACAACACGCGTACCACTGTGATCGGGGTCGTAAACAACATCCGCACCCAACCGGCTTGCCATCGCACCGACGATGGAGCGGCCAAGGCCGGTCGAGCGTGGTGTCATTTTGATGTCGTGACCGATGCCGTCGTCTTCCACGCTCAGGATGGCACGCTTGCCATTCATGCGCTTCAGGCCGACTCGGATCGGCCCTTTCTGATCGGGATAGGCGTATTTCATTGCGTTGAGTACAAGCTCGTTGACGATCACGCCGATCGCCACCGCGCGGTCGGGGTCGAGCTCCAAAGGCTCGGCCGCAAGGCTGAGTGCGGAAATATCCGACGCATCGGTGTGCGACAGATCCTCGACCAACGCCTTGAGATATTGATCGACCGACACCGACTGAACATCATTGGACGTGTAAAGCCGTTTGTGGACTTGGGCGACTGCCATAACGCGCCGCATGGCATCGGTCAGCGCGGCCTTGACTTCCTTGGTCTTGGCGCCGCCGGCCTGCAATTGCAGGAACGCCGCGATTAGCTGGAGCGAATTGCCGACGCGGTGGTTGACCTCACGCAGCAGCATCGCGCGTTCGGCGGCCAGCGCCTCGAAACGATTGCGCTGTTCGCGCAATTCAGCCTCTGCGGCTTCCTTTCCACGACGCGTCCTCATCGCATCGACGGCGCTTGCGAGCGCGGCGAAAAGCAACGGGACGAATTGACCCGAGGCGTCCTTCACCACGTAGTCGAAAGCCCCGGCCTTCAGCGCATTCACGGCGACGGCGGAATCCTGCGCGCCGGTCACGATGATGACCGGAGGATGATTGGGCATCGCTTGAATGCGCTGCAATGCGCCGAAACCATCGAGGCGCGGCATGTAATAGTCGAGCGCGACGACATCGAATTCCTCGACGGCGAGGCGTTCGAGCGCAGCCTGTCCATCTTCCACCGCAACGACGCGAACGCCCTGGGCACCGAGGCCGCGTTCAACGAGGCGCCTCAGTCCGGGATCGTCGTCAGCGTATAAGACGTTCTTTGGCATGGCCTAGGTGGTTGCCGGGACCTGGATTACGGAGAAGAACAAGCCAAGCTGCCGAATGGCGTTTGCAAAACTTTCGTAATTTACGGGCTTGGTGATGTAGACGTTGGCACCGAGGTCGTAGCAACGCTTGATCTCGACTTCGTCGTCGGTCGTGGTCAACACCACTACAGGCGTGCGCTTCAAGTGCTCGTTCTCCTTGACGCGCTTGAGGATGTCGACACCGCTCATATCGGGCAGGTTGAGATCGAGCATGATCAACAGCGCATTGCCGCTGTTGACCTTTCCCGAGCCATCGGAGCCGAACAGGAATTCGACCGCCTTGGTGCCATTTTCGAAACCGATGATTTCATTGCGAACACCCGCCCGGCGGATGTTTTTTTCGATCAGCCGGGCATGACCTTCGTCATCCTCGACCATGACAATGCGAACGTGTTCACTCATGCTGCTCTGCTCTCTGTCTCCTGCATGCGGCGCGGCAATGTGACGATGAATGTCGTGCCGATTCCGGGCTCCGACTTCAGCGTCATGTAGCCGCCGAGGCGGCGTACCAGCGTGCGCACATGGGCCAAACCTATTCCTTCGCCGCGCTGGTCCTGTTGTCCCGCGCGGCGGAACAGGTCGAATATGCGCTGATGATCTTCGGACGCGATGCCACGGCCGTTATCCTCCACCTCATAGATCACTTGGGCTTGATTTATGCGTCCGCGAATGCGGAGTTGGCCTGGACGGCCCGGCTGAGTGTATTTCAGCCCATTGTCAACGAGATTGGAGAAGATTTGTTCCAGCGCCAGCCGGTCGCTCTTGATCGGAGGCAGCGGCTCCAGAAGTATTTCGACGTCGTTCTCGGCAGCCTGGTGGCTGACACTATCGGTGATCGTCTTCAGAAGGCCATCCATCGAGACATATTCCGGATTGAATGTCCGGTTTCCCTCCCGCGACAGTTTCAGGATCGAGTTGATCAAGCGGTCCATCTTGCCGATGGCACTTTTGATGAAGCCGAGCGATTCATCGAACTCGCGAGAAACTTCTACATCCTTTTTGGCCTCGGCGGAATCGGAATGTCGCAACGTCGAGAGACTTTCGAATATGTCTTTTTTTATAGCCTCGATCTCGGTGGTGAAGCCCATGATGTTGACCAGCGGCGATCGCAGATCGTGACTGACGATATAGGCGAAGCGTTGAATCTCGTCGTTGGCTTCGCGCAGATCGGCAGTGCGTTCGGCCACAATCGATTCGAGATTTTCATTGGCAGCCTTCAAGGCGTGCTGCGCCTGTTCGCGCTCTCGGGCATTGCGTTGTACGAGATAGATCGATAACGCGCCGATCAGTAATATCAGCGCGGAGCCGACCAACGTGGCGGCCAGCAGGAAGGCGCTGGTGCGGCGTGATTCCGCGCGGCGCGCATCCAACAGGTCGCGCTCGGCGTTGTACATCGTCAGAACGTGATCGCGGATATTTTCCATCAGGTTGCGGCCCGCGCCTGCGCGGATGACCTCCTGGGCTTCCGGCAACCGCCCCTGATCGTAGAGACCGATGACGCGCTCCATCTCCTCGAGCTTGTCGCGAATGAGCGGCGTGAGTGCCGTGAGGCGTTCAACCTGTTGCGGATTGTCGGCGGTGGCAGTCTTGGCATTTTCGAGCGAGATAGGCGTGTTGGCGGCAGCGATGCGGTATTCCTGCCGGTAGGACTCCTGACCGGTCAGAACGAAGCCGCGCTGCGCGGATTCGGCGCGGCGCAGGTTCAGCAGGATCAGCGACATGCGGTTTTGCACGTCGAGCGTGTGCACGACCGCCTCCGTATCGTCGTTGGAGCGATCGACCAGCCAAACCGAGGCGGCAGAGATGACAACGAGGAGCGCGAACCCGAGGGCGAGCAGGATCGGCTGGGCGCCTGGCGACTGCCGGGGCTCTCCGGCCGTCGTCTTTAGGTGGCTCATGGCGTGCGGATGGGTTCCGTGAACGAGGTCACTTCAAACGTGCCGACCTCGCCGGAGTTCCAATGCGGCAGAAAGATATCAGCCTTCCATGCCGCCCTTGGCCAGAAACTGTTCCAGCCAGTGGATAGAATAATTGCCGTCGATGATGTCCTGGTTGCGCACCAGCGTACGGAACAGCGGCAAGGTGGTCTCGACGCCTTCGACCACGAATTCGTCGAGAGCACGTTTGAGCCGCATCAGGCATTCCTGCCGTGTCTTGCCGTGCACGATCAGCTTGCCAACCATCGAGTTATAGTAGGGCGGGATGGTGTAGCCCTGATAGGCGGCGGAATTGACGCGCACGCCAAGCCCGCCGGGCGGATGATATTGCAGGATCTTTCCCGGCGACGGCCGGAAGGTGGACGGGTTTTCCGCGTTCACCCGGCATTCGATCGAATGGCCGTGGAAGCGCAGCTCTGCCTGTGTGCAGGGCAGGCCGCCGCCGGCCGCCACCCGGATCTGCTCCAGCACAAGGTCGATGTCAGTGATCATTTCTGTCACCGGATGCTCGACCTGGATGCGGGTATTCATTTCAATGAAGTAGAACTCGCCGTCCTCGAACAGGAATTCGACGGTGCCGGCGCCGAGATATTTCATCTCGCGCATCGCTTTGGCGCAAACTTCGCCGATCCGTTCGCGCTGCTGCGTGTTCAAGGCCGGCGAGGGGCTTTCCTCCAGCACCTTCTGGTGGCGCCGCTGCAGCGAACAGTCGCGCTCGCCAAGATGAATGGCATTGCCGCGGCCGTCGCCCAGTACCTGGATTTCGATGTGACGCGGCCTCTGCAAATATTTCTCGAGATAGACCGCGTCGTCGCCGAAGGCGGCCTTGGCTTCCGAGCGCGCGGTCGAAAGCGCAATGCTCATGTGCTCTTCGGTTTGCGCAACCTTCATGCCGCGCCCGCCGCCGCCGGCCGCGGCTTTCACCAGCAGCGGATAGCCGATCTCGCTTCCGATCCTGAACGCTTCTTCGTCCGAAGTGACGCCGCCCTCCGAACCCGGCACCACCGGAATGCCGAGCTTCTTGGCGGTGCGCTTGGCCTCGATCTTGTCGCCCATCAGCCGGATGTGTTCGGGCTTTGGTCCGATGAAGCCGATATTGTGCTCGCCGAGAATCTCCGCAAAGCGCGCATTCTCCGACAAAAAGCCGTAACCCGGATGGACTGCGTCGGCGCCCGTGATCTCGCAGGCCGCGAGCAGCGAAGGTACGTTGAGATAGCTGTCGCGTGCGGGCGGCGGGCCGATGCAGACGCTCTCGTCGGCGAGCCGCACATGCATGGCGTCGGCATCGGCGGTGGAATGCACCGCGACCGAGGGAATGCCAAGCTCCTTGCAGGCGCGCAACACGCGCAATGCGATCTCGCCGCGATTGGCGATGAGGATCTTGTCGAACATCACTCGATGATCATCATCGGCTCGCCGAATTCGACCGGCTGGCCGTCCTCGACAAGGATCTGGGTTACGGTGCCCGAACGCGGCGCCGGAATTTGATTCATCGTCTTCATCGCTTCGATGATCAGCAGCGTTTCGCCGGCTTTCACCGCCTGCCCGACATCGACGAACGGACGCTCGCCGGGCGAGGGCGAGAGATATGCGGTACCGACCATCGGCGATGGAACGACACCGGGATGCTTGGCCGGATCGTTGCTCAAAATGGGCACCATCGGTGCCGGCGCGGAATGCGGCAGCGGAGGAGCCGCCACGCCTTGCGTCACGCGCGCGGCACGTCCGATGCGGATGCGTTCGCCGCCGCGCTCGATTTCGATCTCGGTCAGGCCGGTCTCGTCGAGAAGTTTGGCGAGGCCGCGAATGGTGGCCTCGTCATAGGCCGCCGCCGCCGCCTTCTTATCCAAACCCTTGTTGTCCTTGTCCGACGCCACGGTCAGCCTTTCGCTTGTTGGAGCAACGCGGCGAGCCCGTCGATCGCGGCTGCATAGCCTGCGATGCCGAGCCCGCAGATCACCGCCTTCGCCACCGCGGATATCCGCGAATGGCGGCGGAATTCGTCGCGCGCATGAATGTTGGTCAGATGCACTTCGATGGTCGGCGCCTTCAGCATCAGGATCGCATCGAGAATCGCAACCGAGGTCGTCGTGTACCCCGCCGGATTGATGACGAGGCCGGCTGCCTTCTTGGCAATTGCCTCTTGAATCCAATCGACCAATTCGCCTTCATGATTGCTCTGGCGGAATTCGATCGCAAAGCCGTGCCGCTTGCCGGCTTCGCGGCAGAGCGTCTCTGCATCCTTGAGCGTCGCCCGGCCGTAAATCTCCGGCTCGCGGGTGCCGAGCAGGTTCAGATTGGGACCGTTGAGTACGTAAATCGTCGAAGCCATTACGCGCCGTTGTCGCATGCGAAAATCAGGGCGCAGGCGCCCCGGCGGCCTCGTTATAGGCAAGCGGACCGGGGAGGGAAAGCCTAAGTAACAACGGCGCCTGTCCCGGATCGGGACCGCCTTTCAGCGGTCCCGTCACCGATCAGCAGGTGGCCTTGATCAGCAGGTAGCTTTGCCGCAGCGCGCGTTGTTGATCTTGGATTGCAATTCCTTCAGGCCCACGGCGCCGACCAGCACTTCATTGCCGACCACATAGGAGGGCGTGCCCTGGATGCCGAAGGCTTCCGCAAGCTTCATGCTCTCTTCCAGCGCCGACTTGATCTCGGCGCTCGCCATGTCCTTCTCGAGCCGCGGCATATCGGCGCCGACTTCCTTGGCGACCGCAAGCGCGCGCGCCTTATCGGCCTGACCGCGGCCGCCCATCAGCTTTTGATGGAAGTCGAGATAACGTTTGCCGGACTTGTCCTGCATGGTGAGGGCGGCTGCGACCTGGGCTGCTTCGAGGCTGCCCTGGCTCAGCACCGGCATTTCCTTCAGCACGATGCGCAGCTTCGGATCATTCTTCAGAAGCGTTGTCATGTCGTCGAGCGCGCGTTTGCAATAGCCGCAATTGTAATCGAAGAACTCGACCATCGTGACGTCGCCCTGCGGATTGCCGAGCGTCACCTGCCGCGGAGAATTCAGCAGGATTTCCTTGTTGTCGGAGATCGCGCGCTTGATCTTTTCGGACGCTGCCAGCGCCTGTAATTCCTCGATCATCTCCGGATGCTTGATGAAGTATTCGCGGATGATGGTCTCGATCTCGCCGCGCTGTTGCGGGGTGAAGCCCTGCGCGGAGGCCTGCGGGCTTGCGAATATCGCAGCCGCGACGGCGAGCGCTGCAAGGAAGCGGAAAAGCGATGTCATTGGATGCGGTCCTTTGTGTCCGGATCAGTTCCGTTGGGTCGGCATGGTCGGCACTTTTGCGGCAACGATATCGTCGGCGCGCACCCAGCCTGGCGAGCCCACGGGCAATCGGGTCTTGGCTCTGGCGGCGAGTTCGCGCGCAGTCTTGATGTCGCCACGCGTGAAGGCGGCCTGGGCGGAGGCGAGATCGGCCTGCGCGATATCGCCCTTGCGGCCATAGGCCATCGCAAGCTGTTGATAGGCCTGCGGCGCATCCGGCTCGCGCGCCAGCGCATTGCGCAGGATGGTGATGGCTTCCTCGGAATGTTTCGGGTCGTTGGTGGCGACCAGCGCCTGACCGAGCATGAGCTGGATCAGGGTCGGGTCGCGCGCCAGAGACACGGCGTGACGGAGCGGAGCGATCGCTTCTACCGGCTTCGAACCTTCCAGCAGCGCCTGGCCCTTCAATTCGTAGAAATAAGGATTGTTCGGCTGCAATGCGATCAGTGAATCAATCTGGGCCACGGCGGCGCGCAGATCGGAATGCCGATAGGTCGCGATCGCGCGTGCATAGCGCGCGGGCAGGGACGTGTCGCTCAGCGGATAGCGGCGCGCCACCGTCTGCGGCGGCTCCATGAAGCCTGAAAGCTTGGCGCGCATCATATCGTGACGCGCCTGTAGTTCCGGCGGGTCCTTCTTGTCCCAGATAGGGCTCGAGCGCGAGATCTCGACGAGGGCGGCGACACGTTCGGTAGGCATCGGATGCGACTGCGCATACGGGTCGGCGAACCGCGCCGTGAACATCGAGGTGTCGGCAAAGCGCTTGAACGTTTCGTACATGCCCTTGGCGGATTGATTGGTCGCGGCGAGAAACTTCACGGCCGCGCGATCGGCTGCTTCTTCCTGGGTGCGCTGATAGGAAAGTATGTTTCGCATCGCGACCTGCGGGGCACTCGAGAGCACTGCGGCGCCCGCCTGCGACGCACCGGAATCGGAACCCATCCGCGAGCCCGCGACCATCGCGGCAACGCCGGCCAGCATGCCGATGATCGCCGCGGTCTGCTGATTGGCGAGTTCCTGGCGAAGCTTCGACAGATGCCCGCCGGCGATATGCCCGGTCTCATGCGCCAGCACGCCGATGATCTGATTCGGGGTGGCCGATTCGGTGAGGGCGCCGGTATTGACGAAGATTCGGCGGCCATCCATCACGAAGGCGTTGAACGAGCGCTCGTTGATCAGCACGATCTTGATATTGGCCGCGGTCAGGCCCGCCACCTTGAAGATCGGCTGGGTGTATTCGCGCAGCAATTGCTCGATCTCGGTGTCGCGGATTAGCGGAATTCCCCCGCCTTGCGCTCTCTGCGCATGGGCCGGTAACGACGGTAAGATGATCGCCATAGCGGTCGCGAACGCGACCAGGCGCGAGGCTGGCTTCGCGCGCATCGTCCTGCTAGGCCTCTGCGAAATGTCGGCGGCGTCCATTAAGGCCTGAATGCGTGCGCTAGACTGCGTTTTCCTGGGGGCGTGAAGCCGAAACTAGTCAGACCACCCGGGCCGGTCAAATCACGCCGCGGTCATGTTCGGGCGGTGCGGAAGCAAGCCTTGGAATGCGGCAGGAGCGGGGCATGGGCGGTTTTGCGGGTCTGAAAAGGGCGCTTGAAGTCGATGCTTGAGCGCGGCCGGCGCCTTCTTTCACCCTCGTCGCGAAGCGACGTTCCTCCTTTCATGGTGATGGACGTGATCGCGGCCGCAACCCGCCTCGAGGCGGCCGGCCATCCGGTCATTCACATGGAGGTAGGCCAGCCGGCGGCGCCCGCGCCGCGGACGGCGATCGAGGCGGCGCGCCGCGCGCTCGATGGACCACTGCGCTACACCGAGGCGCTCGGTATCGGTTCGCTGCGGGCGCGGATCGCAAGACATTATGCAGAGACTTACGATGTCGACCTCGATCCGGCGCGGGTGATCGTCACCACCGGTTCGTCGGCCGGATTCATTCTGGCGTTTCTTGCGATGTTCGAACCCGGCGACCGTGTCGGCATCGCCAATCCCGGCTATCCCCCGTACCGGCATATCCTGAAGGCGCTGGGCTGCGAGCCGGTGCTGATCGAGACCAGCGAATCGACCCGATGGGCGGTGACACCCGAGGCCGTGCTCGCCGAGCACCGCAAGCAAAGGCTCGCGGGTCTGCTGGTCGCAAGCCCGGCCAATCCGACCGGCACCATGATGCGGCCGGAGGCACTTGCGGCGCTGATCGGGATGGCGGACGAGGCGGGCATTCGCTTCATCTCCGACGAAATCTATCACGGCCTCGATTACGCTTTTCCTGCGGAGACCGCGTTGCGGCTGTCGTCCAACGCGCTCGTAATCAATTCCTTCTCGAAATATTTCTGCATGACCGGCTGGCGGATCGGCTGGATGGTGGCGCCGGAACCGTTGGTGCGTGCGATCGAACGCCTGCAGGGAAACCTTGCGATCAGCGTGCCGACGCTGTCGCAGATCGCGGCCGAGGCCGCCTTTGACGGCCGCGACGAGATGGATGCCGTCAAGCACACCTACGAAGCCAACCGGGAGATTCTTACTCAAGGGTTGCCGAAGGCGGGGCTCGACAGATTTTTGCCGGTGGACGGCGCCTTCTATCTCTATGCCGACGTGTCGCGCTTTTCCGACAACTCGCATGATTTCGCGCAAGCGCTGCTCGAACAGGCGCATGTCGCTGCGACCCCGGGAGTCGATTTCGATCCCGTCGACGGCCGTCATTATCTGCGCTTCTGCTATGCCGGTTCGCAGGCCGACATGAGCGAGGCGGTGACGCGGATCGGACAATGGCTGACCAGGCGATGACACAGGCCGCGGCGCCAGCTCCGTTGCCGCGGCCGGTCCCGCCTTTACTGAGCTTTGTCGCGGGCTACGTCGACAGCATCACCTTTCTCGCATTGTTCGGATTTTTCGCGGCGCAAGTGACCGGCAGCTTCGTGGTGGCGGCGGCGCATCTCGTGGTCGACGATCGCGGGGTCGCGGCCAAGATGCTCGCGATCCCGGCCTTCATGGTGGGCGCGGGCATCGCCGCTGCCATTATTATTGTACGACGCGGCGGAAAAAAATCTTCGCTGCCACTGGTTTTTTCGTTGGAGACACTGCTGCTGTCAGGCTTTGTGGCGCTCATGCTTTATTCCTGGCCGGTCACGAATCCGGATTCATGGCGTGGCGCCATCGCAGGGCTTCTTTCGGCCGCCGCGATGGGCGTGCAATCGGCGCTGGTGCGGCTGCTGCTTCGCGGCGTGCCGCAGACCAACGTCATGACCGGCAATTCCACCCAGCTTGCAATCGACGCGACCGAGATCCTCTACGCATGGTTACGCCCCCGGCGTGTTGCCGCCGATCCCGCGCTGGCCGCGCAGGTGGCGGAAGCGCAAAAGCGCTTCGCCACCGTCTTCGCCGTGCTCGCGGGATTTCTGATCGGTGCGCTGCTCGGAGCGATCGCGTATGCTTTTGCCGGTCCGTGGAGCGCGTGTCTCGCGATACTCGTCGTCGCAGGGCTGATCGCCTGGACGGCGAAGCGTGGCGGCAGCGATCCGGTTTGATCATGGGGAGCTGACCGCGCATGGTTGCGACGCTGCACGAAGGCTGGGCGCTGTTCGAACCGTTCCTGAAATCCTACGGCGTGTTCGTCATGTTCGTGATGATCTACTTCGAGTCGTTCGGCGCGCCGGTGCCGGGCGAAACCGGGGTGATCGCGGCGAGCCTGCTCGCGGCCAAAGGCGAATTGTCGATCATTGCTTTGTATTTCTCGGTGCTGTCGGGCGCGATCCTGGGCGATTCAACCGGTTACGTGATCGGCCGCTTCGGCGGAAAGGCGATCCTGCGCAAAGCCGGCCCCTATGTCGGGCTGACGCCGGACAAAGTGAAGACGATCGAGGACAGGTTCGCCAAAGGCGGGCTCTGGCTCGTTCTGATCGCGCGTTTCCTCCCGATCATGCGCCAGTTGAACGGGCTGGTGGCGGGGTCCTTGTCGATGCCCTGGCACCGCTTCCTGATGGCGCAGTCGGCCGGTGCGGTGATGTGGACCAGCCTTTATTGCCTGGGCCCGTATTTCTTCGGCGAGCTGTTCAAGCTGGTGCGCTAGGGCTCCCTTCCTTTTCGACCGGGCCCACATACATAGCGTCATCCCAGAACATTGTGAGACCAAAGCCATGCTGGATGTCAGCACAGCTCATATCTTCGAACCTGAGGATTCCGGTGCGGATTCCGCCGCTTCGGCTGCCACCGATGCCGCGATCCTCGATGCCTATTCCCATGCGGTGATCGGCGTTGCCGATCGCGTCGGCCCGGCGGTGGTGCGGGTCGAGACCCAGAAGAAGGATGCCAACGGCCGGCCCGCAGGTGGCGTCGGTTCGGGCGTTATCATTGCGCCGGACGGCCTCGTGCTGACCAACAGCCATGTGGTCGAGGGTGGCCGCGAATTCCGCCTGACCGATAGTGAAGGCCGGGTGATGGATGCGCGCCTGCTCGGCGAAGACCCCGACACCGATCTTGCGCTGCTGCGCGCGGATTCCGCCCGCAATCTGCCATCGGCGGTGCTCGGCGATTCCAAGGCATTGCGGCGTGGCCAACTCGTGGTCGCGATCGGCAATCCGCTCGGCTTCGAATCCACCGTTACTGCAGGCGTGATTTCGGCGCTCGGCCGTTCGCTGCGCGCGAAATCCGGCCGCCTGATCGAGGACGTCATCCAGACCGATGCAGCGCTCAACCCGGGCAATTCCGGCGGACCGCTGGTCGCCTCGCATGGCGAAGTGGTCGGCATCAACACTGCGATCATCATGGGCGCGCAGGGCATCTGCTTTGCGGTCGCAAGCAACACCGCGCAGCTCGTGTTGAGCGAACTGATCCGGCATGGAAGAGTGCGGCGCGGCTTCATCGGCATTGCGGGTCAGACCGTCGCGGTGCCGCGACGACATGCACGCGCCGCTGACATCGACAACGCCTCGGGTGCGATGATCACGACCATCGAGCAGGGCGCGCCGGCGGATACCGGCGGGCTCATGACGCTAGATGTGATCGTGCGGGTCGACGGCGAGCAGGTGACCGGCGTCGACGATTTGATCCGGCTGCTCAACGCCGATCGGATCAACCGTGTTGTCACGTTTGACGTCCTGCGCCGCGGCATGCTGCGTCAGTTCGAAATTACTCCAACCGAGCGCGCCGTACCCGCGGCGCGCAAGGCCGGCTAAGCTTCAGGTTCTCGACTGTGCTTGCCAATCAGCGCCCGATGTGAAAACTCGTCACCAACGAGAAACATCGGGGAACGCTCTTGAACAAGTTAATCACTGCAACCATTGCCGGCGCTGTGCTGCTTTGTTCGGCAGGCGCGGCGGGCGCTCAGGATTTTCCGACCAAGCCGGTGCGGCTGCTGGTGGCGTTCGCGCCGGGCGGTCCGGCCGACATCATCGCCCGCATCGTCGGCCAGAAGCTCGGCGATCGCTGGAAGCAGAGCGTGGTGGTCGAGAACCGCGGCGGCGCCGGCGGTAATATCGCGGCGGCTGCCGCCGCCAAGGCAGACCCGGATGGCTATACGATCCTGGTGACGACCTCGGCTTTCGCGGTCAACCAGACGCTTTCCAAAAATCCCGGATATGCCTCGGACGATTTCCGGGCGGCCGCGGTGGTGGCGACCACACCCAACCTGATCATCGGCGCGCCGACGCTGAAGGCCAACAACTTGAAAGAAGTGGTGGAGGCCGCCAGAACCGAAAAGATGACTTACGGCACCGCGGGCGTCGGTACCACGCCGCATCTCTCGGCCGAGCGCATTTTCAAGCTCGAGGCCAAGGTCGACATTCCACACGCCCCGTTCACCGGCGCGGGACCCGCGATGCAGGCGGTGGTGGGATCGCATATCCCGCTCGCGAGTGTCGCGATGTCGGCGGCGGTGGAGAACGTCAAGGCTGGGCAGGTGAAGGGTCTTGCCGTCACCAGCAAGGAACGCGTTGCGTCGCTGCCGAATGTGCCGACCGCCCGCGAGCTAGGCCTCGGTGAAGCCGACGACACCACCTGGGTGGTGTTCTTCGTGCCGGCAAAGACACCGGATTCCGTGATCAGCAAGATCAATGCGGACATCGATGCGATCCTCAGAGACAAAGATACGCAGGATCAGCTCGACAAGATCGGGTTCATGGCCGTTGGTGGCTCCGCGAAGGATGCCGAGGCCTACGTGCAATCGGAAACCAAACGTTGGGGCGAGATCATCGGCAAGATAGGTCTCGAGAAGCAATAGAGCATGATGCCGAAAAGTGTGAAGCGGTTTTCGGAAAACATCATGCTCCAACTAAAAAGTCAGGAAATCATTCATGCAGGTTCGTCGCGTCGTTACCGGACACAAGAAGGACGGCAAAGCCACCGTCTCGATCGATGAGATATCGAAGGACGTCGTCGCTCCGCGCGAAGGCTGCACGTTCTTCAACATCTGGTCGACGGGTCTGCCGGGCGACAACAATGATGATCGCGACGGCGCCAAGCAGATCATCGGCACCGCGATGAAGGAGCGCGCGGTGTTTCGCGTCATCGAATATGCGCCGGGCGTCACTCCGCGCAATCATCGCACCGATTCGATCGATTTCGCGGTGGTCATGTCCGGCGAGATAGATATGGAGCTTGACGACGAGGTGGTGCGTCTCAAGGCGGGCGACGTGATGGTCCAGCGCGGCACCATCCACAACTGGGTCAATAACGCCGACAAGCCCTGCGTCATCGCCTTTGTGCTGATCGATGCGGCGCCGGTTGCGGGCCTCGACGCACACGGCTAGAGGTTTTGATTGGACGCGTTTTCTTCACGCGAACCGATATCCACTTCACTCGAAAACGCTTTGTTGGCTATTCGTCGAGGATGGCCACCGCGCGCGTCCACGCGCCCGATGCGGCACGGATCTTCACCGGGAAACAGGACACGGTGAATCCGTCGGATGGAAGCTGTTCGAGATTGTGCAGCTTCTCAAGGTGACAATAGCCGATCTCGCGGCCGGCCTTGTGGCCTTCCCACACGATCGAGGGATCGCCGGTTTCCTTGAAGCGGCGCGCGGTGTGCGAAAAGGGTGGGTCCCAGCTCCAGGCATCGGTGCCGGTAAGACGGATGCCGCGCTCCAATAGATAAAGCGTCGCCTCGCGACCCATGCCGCAGCCGCTGTCGATGTAATCGCGATGACCGAGCCGCGAGCCGGCGCGAGTGTTAACGAGCACGATTTCGAGCGGTTGCAGTGTGTGGCCGATGCGCTTCAGTTCTGCTTCGATGTCGGAGGCCCTCACGAGATAACCGTCCTCGAAATGACGGAAGTCGAGTTTCACGCCCGGCTGCAAACACCAGTCGAGCGGCACCTCGTCGATAGTCATGGCGCGCTCGCCGCGATTCATGGTCGAGGCAAAATGATACGGCGCATCGAGATGCGTGCCGTTATGCGTCATGAGACGTTCCATTTCCTCTACGGCGCCGAATTCGCCGTCGGGGAAATCTTCCGGCTTCATGCCGGGAAAAAACATGAGCGCTTCCTTCAGCGTGTCCTTGTGGGTGCGATAGCGGATTTTCGGAATCAGCGGCTGCGGGTCCGATGGCACGTCGTTTTCGAGATGGATCGAAATGTCGATCAGCTGGCGTGCCATTTTACTGCTCCCGGTTGCGTCGCATTTTTTTAAGCTTCAGCGAGCCGCCCCTGTCTGTAGCCGGACTTTTAAATCCTGTCGATTTGTGCTGGGCTTGGTGCAACAACCATAACGATATGGGGATGGAACATGCGCATTTGGAAGGCGGCAGCGCTTGCCGCGGCATTAGCGGCCGTTTCAAGTCTATCGGCGCAAGCGCAGGTGATCATCGGCGGCACGCCCAATGCCGAGCAGGCAACCGCGATCGTTGCCGATCAGGTAGGCATCTTCAAAAAGCATGGCATTGACGGGCGGTTCCAGATCATCCCGATCAATCCGACCATCCCGCCGGCCCTGATGTCGAATTCGATTCAGATCGGGGTGCCGACGCCGACCACGCTGCTGCAGGCGATCGACAACGGCATCGACCTCGTGATCATCGGCGGGGCCTCGGTCAACAATCCGAAAGGCACCGGCATCGGCATCTTGGTGCGTAAGGGCAGCGACATCAAGACCGCCAAGGATCTGGTCGGTAAACGCTTCGGTGCGCCCGGGCTCAACGCGGTACTGCATGTCGTGACCAGGCGGTGGCTGATGGAGCAGGGCGTCGATCCGAAGTCGGTGAACTTCGTGGAGGCGACGTTTCCGGTTCACGGCGATCTGCTGAAGTCCGGACAGATCGATGCGGTGGTGACGGCCGATCCGTTTCTTTCCAGGATACGCGACGCTGGCGAGGCCGACGAAATCCTCAACGTCGTGACGACGCTGCCGGACAATGCGCCGCCGGTCATGTATGTCACGACCCGCGAATGGGCGCAGAAAAATCCCGAAGTCATCAAGGCGTTCCGTGCCGCGATCGAAGAAGCGGCTGCCTTCATCGCCGCCAATCCGGACAAGGCACGGGAAGCGATCGGAGCGGCACTGAAACTTCCGCCGCCGGTCATCAAGACGCTCACCTTGCCGAGCGTCAGGACCACGATCGCGCCGGAGCAGATCGCATTCTGGATCGACGTGATGAACAAGCAGAATATGCTGAAGAACAAACCCGATCCGGCAAAACTGATCTTGCCGTAACGCCTAACCGGCCTTGCGGTCGAGCCCGTCTTCCGGGATCGACCGTTGCTTGCGCAAGGCGCGGAGCGGCGTCTCGACATATTTCCAGAAGTCCCAGCCGGGCGCAAAGGTATTGATGGTCGCGGTCTTGCCGCCGGCATAGGCGCGCCAGAACTCATCCGGGTCGAACGCGCCTTCCGACTGGTGACGGAAGTCTAGAACTCGACGTCGAGTTCTTCCACCTCGTCAGGCTCGGTTTTCGCAGCCTCGATCCATTCCTGCATCAGCGGCATCGACATGATGGTCTTGCAATAGGCCGCGCTTATTTTGTCGAGCTTGACGTCATAGGTGGTGAAGCGCGCGCAGACCGGGGCATACATCGCGTCCGCCATGCTCGGCCGCTCTCCGAACAGGAAGGGGCCGCCGTATTTCGTCAGGCACTCGCTCCAGATCGTTACGATGCGATCGATGTCGGCCTGGGCGCCGGCCCATACCTTGAAGCCCGGATAATGGGCCTTCAGGTTCATCGGCAGCGCCGAACGCATATTGGAGAAGCCGGAATGCATCTCGCCGGAGATCGCGCGGCAATGCGCGCGCGCCACCCGCTCGCGCGGCAACAGGCCGGCATCCGGGTTGAGTTCGTTGAGATAGCCGCCGATCGCCAGCGTGTCCCACACCCGCACCCCGTCATGGGTCAGGCAGGGGACCAGGAACGAGGGCGACAGCAGCAGCAACTCGGCACGAACCGAAGGGTCATCGCTGTCAACCATGACCGGCTCGAACTCGATGCCGGAGAGCTTGCACAAAAGCCAGCCTCGCAGCGACCAGGAGCCATAATTACGGCTGCTGATAGATAATGTGGCTTGCGCCATTCGTAGTGCCCCCAATTCATGACGAGAGCGCAGGATGCGGATGCACCCGGCGCTATCCACCGGCGGACGAATTATCTCGCAGCGCGAAACAAAATGCACTATCGTTTTGCAGTGCAACAGGGACGGCGGGGTCCGCGGGGGAATGCTCTATCAGGCGTATCAGGCGAGTACCGACATTATGCTGCCGGTCCGCGCGCTGGCTGGCTTCGCACTTTCGGCCCACGGTTCCGTTTCGAACCTTTCCGGTCCCGCCATCCGCAACCTCACCGCGGCCTATGAACTCATATCCAGGGCCCGGCTGACCCATACCCGGCCGGATTACGGCATCAAGAGCGTGATGGTCGGCAACCGCGAGGTCGAGGTTACCGAAGAAAAGGCGCATGTCACCCCGTACGGGACGCTGCTGCGCTTCAAGAAGGATATCGAAGCAGCCCAGCCCAAGGTGATGATCGTGGCGCCGCTTTCGGGCCATTTCGCCACCCTTTTGCGCGGCACCGTGCGCACCATGCTGCCCGAGCATGACGTCTATATCACCGACTGGCACAATGCCCGCGACGTCCCGACGTCCTCGGGCCGCTTCGGCTTCGACGATTACGTCACCCATCTGATCGATTTCATGACCGTCATGGGTCCCGGCGCGCATATCGTTGCGGTCTGCCAACCCTGTGTCGCGGCTTTGGTGGCCGCCGCCGTCATGGCGCAGGAAGACCATCCGGCACAGCCGCATTCCATGACCCTGATGGCGGGCCCGATCGATACCCGCGTCAATCCGACCAAGGTCAACGAGCTTGCCAAGAGCAAGCCGATGTCCTGGTTCGAGAAGAACCTGATCGCGCGCGTGCCGTTCCGCTATGACGGCGCCTTCCGCAAAGTCTATCCGGGCTTCGTGCAACTCGCGGCCTTCATGAGCATGAATATCGATCGCCATACCAAGGCGCATCGCGAGCTCTATGACGCTCTCGCACGCGGCGACATCGAGAAAGCCAAGGTCACCAAGGATTTCTACGACGAATATTTTGCGGTGCTCGATCTCACCGCCGAATTCTATCTCGAGACCGTGAGCATCGTGTTCCAGGAGCACAAGCTGCCGCTCGGCGAACTGGAATATGAGGGCCGCAAGGTCGATCCGAAGGCGATCCGGAAGACCATGCTGCTCACGGTGGAAGGCGAGCGCGACGACATCTGCGCGGTCGGCCAGACGCTGGCGGCGCATGATCTGTGTACGAGCCTGCGCCCCTATCGCAAGCGCCATCACATGCAGGCCGGCGTCGGCCATTACGGCGTGTTCAGCGGCAAGAAATGGGAACACCAGATCTATCCGCTGGTGAAAAACATGATCCTCGCGTCGGAATGATGCTCATCTGCGATGCGCGGCTGGGAGGTGTCACCACCTACTCGACGGCGCAATCGAAGCTCGACGCCTGGTTCGGGTCACCGCTGCCTTTGAATTTCGGATAAGCCGGATATCGGCACATCGGCCGAGCCGAAATCGTCGTGAACGGCGGCTTCGCCATCTGCGCGGTCTGGGTCAGCACGTCCGGCGCGTCGCCCTTCATGGACCAATTGTCGATCGCGCCCAGAAGATCGACGCCGCGCGGAAGTGGAGCGCCATTCGTGCCCGAACCGGAACCGGCATGATTGGCGCCCGGTGTCACATAGAAGCGAACGAAGCGATCGACCTCGCCTTCGCCCATCTTGGTCACGACATTCTTGAAATACTCGATGCCCGCATTCGGGCTTTGCGCGAGATCGGCGAGGTTCTCCTTCAGGATCAGTTTGCCGCCACGCCGCTGATAAGCCGACAAGTCCGGATTGGTCGAATCCATCAGTGCGGAAATCTTCAACACCTGATCCCTGTAGGCGCCTGGCGTGATGTCGCGCGGATGCTTCTGTGGATCGCGCGCAATGAAATAGCGCATGGCGCCCGACCCGTAATACCAGATGCGTGCCTGATCGGCGGGTGCGGGCAGGGGGTGCTGCGGTGGTTTCGGCCCGGTCATCCAGTTGACCATGCTGTCGATCTGATCTTCACCGCCGTAATTGTATCCCGGATAGGACGTCACGCCATTGACCAGCGCGAAGGGAAATTCAAAACGGCTGCGCGCGGTTTCGACCGTATTGATCTGTGCATCGGACAGGCAGGTATCGCCGGTGTCCTTGCCGTCCGCGCAGCGCAGCGCCTTCGGATTCATCGCACGTATGCAGACGTCGGTGCGTCCCACGATGCCGTCGGCAAGACCGTCTTGCGCGTCGCAAGTCTTCAGCACGGCTTCATGCAGGAGTTTCACTTTGGCGGGCGATAGCCAGCCACCATCCATCTGCACGAGACCTGTCCGCGTGCCGGCGAATTGCAGGCCGACCCAATTGATCACCGGCACCACGCTGACGATGCCGTCGAAATCGGCCGGATAGCGTTGCGCCATGGTGAGACCCTCGCGCCCGCCCTCCGATCCGCCGAAGAAATAGAGTTTGTCCGGCGCGCGGCCGTAGATCGAGCGCGCCATCGCTACCGCCACATCGCGCACTTTCTTGTAGGAGGCGTGCGCAAAGTTATCGAGCGCCTCGTCGTTGAGCGCGAATTCCTGGATTTCTTTCAGCTTCGCATTGTCATGGCCGGAATCGGTGCCATAGGTCATGAAGCCGCGCGCCACCGGCGGCGGCACGTCGAGCGGCGCGTCGCGCAACGGCGCAAGCCCGGTGATCAGAACACCGTTGAAGCCACCGCCGCCATATTGCACGGCGCGTCCGTTCCATTGCGAAGGCATGTTGATCTGGAAGCGGATTGGCGGTGCGTTCGGATCGACTGGAGCGATCGAGCCAAGCAGCTTGCAATAGGCGATGGTCGGCTCCGGTCCCGACATGGTTGCCGGCATTGTGGCGGCGTCCGCGGACGCGATGGTGGCGTCGCTCGAGGGAAGTCCGATTTCGGACTTCGAAATGACATGTCCCCTGAACGGCTCGCAGGTCTGCGCCGCCAAGCCAGCGGTCATTGCGAAAAGCGCAACGCCTGCAAACAGCGATGTCCGGATCATGGTGTTCCTCGCCTGACGTTTGGTTCGGCGATTGGGCTCGCCGTTGCCGCAAGTCTAGCGCGATTGCTGCTCTTTGAGAAACGCCGCGAGGAGCACGCCGGTCTGGCGGATATGCTGGTCGAGCAGGGCGGCGGCGGCCTCGGCGTTGCGCACGTCGCAGGCCGAGAGGATGGCGCGGTGTTCGCGCTCGGCGCGGCCGCGGTAATTGGCGTTGGAGATCAACACACGGATGTAGCGATCGGTCGGGTTGGAAACCTGACGGATCAGGTCGAGCAGCCGCTTGCGCTTCGCCGGTGCATATAAAGTCGCGTGGAATTCCCAGTTCAGATCGCTCCAGCGGTCGAGCGCATCGGTCGCTTCCGCCTGGTCGAGGATTACGGCGGCACGTCCGACGTCGGCATCGGTCATCTTCGGCATCGCATCGCGCATCGCCTGGCATTCCAGCACGGCGCGGATTTCGAGAATTTCCTCCGCTTCCTGCGGCTGCAACCCAGCCACCGTGAACCCGCGATTGGGCTGCAGCACCACGAGCCCTTCGGCGACGAGCTGCAGCAGCGCCTCACGCACGGGGATCTTGCTCACCCCGCAGCGCGCCGCGATTTCATCCTGACGCAGCGGCAGGCCGGGTTCGAGCCCGCCGCGCAGGATGTCGTGCCGCAGCCGGTCAACCAGGCTTTCCGGCTTTGCCCGGAGCTTGGGCGCGCTGGCGCTGATTGCGGCAGGCGAGGCGGATGGGCGCGACACGGTCATGCTCCAAGGAGTAGTAGATCGTATAATTTTTGCCAGGCGGCCGGTCCAGATCAGAATGGCGTTTTGGCACGCTTGCGCATAAATTCAGCAAAACCTGCCCAGTGGGGAGAGGTGCGGCAAGCTGTCACCGGCTCGTTTTCGAAATCGTATACGAATTTGGCACGCGCCATGCAGGGTTCTTTGCAAAGACCTGGCCGGCCGCGTCCCGCAACCTGGAGAACTTTCGCGATGATCACCGCCATCGTTCGCTACCAGCTTCCCGCCTCGATCAAGCGCGCCGATTGTGTAGCGCATTTCCACAAGATCGCGCCCGGCTTCGGCGGCGTCAAAGGCCTGATCGCCAAGCAATTCATCTGGGCCGAGAACGGCACCGCGGGTGGCGTCTATCAATGGGACACGATCGAGGACGCGCGCGCTTTCTATACCGGGCCATGGCTCGACGGCATCGTTGAACGCTACGGCAATTATCCGAAGATCGAATATTTCACAACCTTCGCGGTCTGCAACGCGCTCACCGGCGAGGTCAACTATACCGAACCGCAAGTCGCTTCCAAGGCCGCCGCATAGTTCACCCGCATTCGCCCGCGCCGGGTCGCGGATGCCTGTTTAAGGGAGTTGACGTAATGACGAAACAGGTGCTTTCGAAAAAGCTCGATCGCCGCAAGCTTCTTGCGGGTCTCGCCGCCGGCGCTGGAGCAGGCACGCTGGCCGCGCCTGCCATCGCGCAAGGCAAGATGGAATGGCGCATGGTCACCGCCTGGCCGAAGGGCCTGCCGGGGCTGGGCACCGGTGCCGACCGGCTTGCGGCGCGCATCACCGAAATGTCGGACGGCAAATTGTCGGTTCGCGTTTTCGCGGCCGGCGAACTTGTGCCCGGCTCCCAGACCTTCGAGGCCGTTCAGAACGGCACCGCGGAGATGGCGCACGATACGCCGGGCTTCCACCTCGGCAAGAACCGCGCCTTCGGCTATTTCTTCTCGGTGCCGTTCGGCATGACCTAT
Organism: uncultured Pseudomonadota bacterium; assembly: GCA_963707705.1. Classification (GTDB taxonomy): domain Bacteria; phylum Pseudomonadota; class Alphaproteobacteria; order Rhizobiales; family Xanthobacteraceae; genus Pseudorhodoplanes. The sequence goes on from CAVPRD010000005.1 coordinate 471,004, forward strand.
GTCGAGCATGTCGCATGGCTTGACTACGGCGGCGGACAGGCGATGTGGGACGAGCTCAGCGCCAGGTTCGGGCTGAAGAGCTTTGCGGTCGGCAATATCGATACGCCGCCTTTCGGCTGGTTCAAGAAAGAAATCAAAAGCGTCGATGACCTCAAGGGCGTGAAGATGCGCATGCCCGGCCTCGGCGCGGAGATGATCCGCAAGCTCGGCGCGGTGCCGACCGTGATGCCGCCCGGTGACGTGTTTGCCGCGCTCCAATCTGGCGCGCTGGACGCCACCGACTTCACCGGACCGGCCAACGACATGGCGCTCGGTTTCCCGCAGGTCTGCAAATATTATTACTGGCCGGGCGTCCACAAGCAGGGCGCGGTCCAGCAAATGCTGGTGAGCAAGGCAAAATACGACGCGCTGCCGGATTCGCTGAAGCGCGTGATCACGGTCGCGGCGCAGGCCAGTCATCAGGATATGCTGGCGGAATATAACTGGCTGAATGCCAATGCGCTTGCGACGCTGAAATCCAAATTCGGTGTCGAGGCGCGCAAATTGCCCGACGACGTGCTGATCGCGCTTGGCAAGGCTGCCGGCGAAGTGCTGAAGGATGAGCGCGAAAAGCTCGATGACTTCGGCAAGAAGGTCTGGGATTCTCATTTCGCAGCGCGCAAAACCATGATCCAGCTTACCGATCTGTCCAATCGCGCGCTTGCCAACGCGCGGGGCCTCGACTTCCCGTATGTCTGATGTCTGACCCTTTATCTGCCGGCACTTCCTCTGCTGCCGGCGCCGGTCCGCAATGGCTTCGTGCCGTTGCGGACCGTATCGATTCCATCAGCGGGATGATCGGCAAGACTGTTGCGTGGCTGACGCTCGCGACCGTGCTGATCTGCTTTGCGACGGTCTATCTACGCTACGCGATGCATATCGGGCTGATCTGGTTGCAGGAATTGTATGCCTGGACCCATGTCGCCGCGATCACGATGGGCGCGGGCTACGTGCTGCTCAAGGGAGGTTTCGTGCGGGTCGATCTGCTTTACGCCCGGATGTCGGTGCGCGGAAAGGCGTGGGTGGATCTGCTCGGCACCGTGTTTCTGATGATGCCGTTTCTGGTGATGATGGCGATTTCGGGCTGGTCGTTCTTTCGGCAGTCGCTTGCCATGAACGAAGCGTCTCAACAGGACACCGGCCTGCCGTGGTTGTGGTTGTTGAAGGGCACGCTCGTCGTGTTCGTATTTGCCGTCGGCCTGCAAGGCGTGAGCATGGCGGCTCGCTCGCTCGCTACCATTCTGGCGCCACGAGAGGCTAAACCGGAAAAGAATGGATCCGGCGCTGTGGGCGGCGCCTGATGTCGTCGCTTCTGATCGGGGAAATTCTGAGCCTGTCGATGTTCGCCGTCGTGATCGCGGCGCTGATGATGGGCTATCCGGTGGTGTTCACGCTTGCGGGCGTCGGATTCGCCTTCGGGCTGGTCGGCCATTTATTCGGCGCCTTCGATCTCAGCTATTTCAACGCGCTGCCGCTGCGCTATTGGGGCATCCTCAACAATGATGTCCTGATTGCCGTCCCGCTCTTTATCTATATGGGCGTGATGCTGGAGCGATCCGGCATCGCCGAGGATTTGCTGCGTACCCTGGGAGAGGTGTTCGGGCGGCTGCACGGCGGCCTCGCGTTCTCGGTCATTCTGGTGGGCTCGCTGCTTGCAGCTTCGACCGGCATCGTCGGCGCGACTGTCACCACCATGGCGCTGATATCGCTGCCGGCGATGCTGCGAACCGGATACAACAAGGAACTGGCCGCGGGGCTGATTGCCGCGACCGGCACGCTGGCGCAGATCATTCCACCTTCCACCGTGCTGGTCTTTCTAGCGGTCATCATGCAGACCGCAAACAGCCAGGTGCAGCTCGCCAAGGGCAATTTTACCCCGGCGACACTCTCTGTCGGCGACCTGTTCGCCGGCGCCTTCATCCCGGGCATTATCCTGTCGTGCCTCTACGCGCTTTGGGTAATCTTCATGATCATCATCAAGCGCGACTCCGCGCCTCCGATGGTGACGCAGCGCTCGCCCGGTCTCTATCGCAAGGTGGTGGTGGCGCTGGCGCCGACGCTTCTTTTGATCATCGCCGTGCTGGGTTCGATCATCGCCGGCGTTGCGACACCGACCGAAGCAGCGTCGGTCGGCGCGATGGGCGCGGTATTGCTCACCATGGTGCGCATGATCGGCAATGCGCTGTCGAAGCGGCTGCCTGAGGATCAGGTCGAACGCGCGCTGTTCTGGTACTGGATTGCGACCGTTGTCCTGCTCGTCGTGCTGGCGGTCACCACCGGCGCGAACGGCGTGCTGACCGGTTCGGTTCTGATGACCGCTGCGGCACTCCTTTTCATCCTGCTGCGCGGCGATACCCGTCCGGTGTTTGTCAAAGTGCTTACCGGCGTCGCGCAGCAATCGCTCAATCTCACCGTCATGGTGTTTGTGATCTTCCTCGGCGCTACCGTGTTCTCGCTGGTTTTCACGCGGCTCGGCGGGGAGGCGGTGGTCGGCGAATTCCTGAGCCGGATGCCGGGCGGCGCGCATGGTGCGGTGTTCGTGGTGATGTTCATCGTATTCATCCTCGGCATGTTCCTCGACACCTTCGAGATATTGTTCATCGTGGTGCCGATTTCGGCGCCGATCCTGCTGAAGATGGACGTCGATCCGGTCTGGCTGTCGATCATGCTGGCGGTGAATCTGCAGACCAGCTATTTGACGCCGCCGTTCGGATTCTCGCTGTTCTTCCTGCGCGGCGTGGCGCCGCCGGAAGTCACGACCGGGCACATCTATCGCGGCATCGTGCCCTTCGTCGGACTGCAGATCGTGTGTCTGACGATCGTATGGATTTTCCCGCAGCTCGCAACCTGGCTGCCGACGGTGATCTACGGAAATTAGAGGCGGTCTCTCCACGGGAAGTTATGGAATTTTCCGCCTCCCTCAGGATCCTCCCTTTCGTCAGCCGCGCAAATCGAACACAATCGCGCGCCGGTCAGGAGACTCACATGGCAACCGCGATCAAGCCGCCGATTTTCGGAACAGCGATCGAGGGTTGGCGCGCGGCCGTCGAGGCCATGGCCCGCATGTCGGCGCTGTTCATTACCGCCGTGGTGCTGATGCTGATCCTCAATGCCGTTACCGTGCTCGTCAGTCCTCCTCCGAAGCAGGAGCCGAGCCTCGCGATACAATTGCTGATGTATGTATTGGGGATCGTGCAGGGATTTGTGCTGACGCCGGTTGCGATCGCGATGCACCGTTTCGTGCTGCTGGGTGAAATGACACCGCGCTACGCGGTGAGCCTTTCTGACCCTCGTTTCGTGAAGTTCTTCCTGGTCTCGGTGGCATTCCAGTTTCTGATCGGCATTCCGAGTACGCTGATGACGCTCTCTCTCAGGAGCCAGGGTGTAGCCAGTGGCATTCTGGCGACTGTCTTCGCCATATTGTTTTTGCTAGCGGTCTTTGTCGCCGTGCGTATTCTCATTCTCTTTCCGGCGATTGCGGTTGACGCGCCCGGCGCGGAATGGCGGAACGCCTATCGGGACAGCAAAGGCAACTTCTGGCGGACGCTTCTTATTCTGACGCTGACCGTGATACCGGCCTTGGTGGTGACGTTGCCGTTCTATTTTCTGCTCGCCTGGCCGGATGGCCCGAGCCTTCTCGGCGGGGCGATACTATCCGTCGTTCAATCGATTCTGGGTGTGGCATCGCTCGCGGCATTCGCCGCGGTCGCGTCGCAGCTCTATGTCGCATGGAGCGAGCGGCTGCGTATGCCGTTAGTGCCGGCGTGAGTCGTCGCCTGTCATCGAAGTACTCGACGCTCGCCGTGTAATTCTAGAAGAACGCCAACGTTCGGATTTCGATGCTTTCGCGCGGCCGCGCATTAGGCGGCGCACTCGGGTCGTCGAAAGCGGTGTGCGCACTGAAGCGAGCGCGACCGTCCTTCAGCGAATCATAGACCTTGAACAGGATAGCCTCGTTGCGCCGCTGCAGCGGGTACCAGAACCACTGGTGATCGGGATTGTAACCGATCGAATAGGTCTGGCCGATGCGGTTCGGATGTCTCCGCTCGGTGATGATCAGATCGTTCGGCGAGAGGGTCTGTGCGTCGCACAGCGCGAGCGGAAAAGTCTCGACCGGATAGCGGATCGGGCGCCAGACCTGAATGATCGCGAAATGCCCCGACAGCAGTTTGTCGGCTTCGTCTGGCAGCAGGTCGCGCACCCGCTGCGGGCCGGACCATTCGGTGTAATCGTTGTGCACGCGCGGCACGACTTCGCGGATCTTGCGCGCTGTCCGGTCGGCGTCGTCCGCCGTGCGCAACGTATGGTCGAACACCACCACGCGCTTGGCCCCGCTCTTGAATTTGATGAGCTCGATCATCTCCGGATAATAAACGTCACGGATCTGCGCCTCGTCGAAGAAGTCGGTGACCGCGGTCTCATGCCAGGCAAGTTGAAAGCCTTCGCCGTCAAGCGAAGTGTCGACGTTCCGGCCGTTGCGGATGACCACGCGATGCGGATCCAGCGTGCCGAGGGTGCGCATCTCGGTCGATCCGCCGCCAACCGGCTCGACCACGATCTTGTTGCCGTCGTTCAAGACGTAATTGAGCGTGGCCTCGATCGAGTTGACTTCGCGGATCTGGTTGGCGGTCTGCGTCATAGTAATGTTCCCGGCGGCATGCCCGCTTCAATTTAAGGATAGTCGAGGGCTCAGAAAAGAGCAGGTCCACCCAATGGCGCGCAGAAAAGACGCAAGATGTTCTGTCGGGCGGTCCGAAAACGAGAGAAATCTACCGCAAAGCCGCTGCAATATTGCCGCCGTCCACCGTGGTGACATCGGCGGTCGTTTTGAGTGCCAGCGCCTGATGCAGGAAGGCCTGCGCCACGTCGTCAGCCGTCACCTCGCGCTGCAGCAGATTGCCGGACATGTAATCCTTCTCGCTAAGCCCCCGCGCGTTCGAGCGCTCCTTTATGAAGTCGTCGGTGAGAAGCCCGGAGCGGATGCGGTCGGCGTTCACCGCATTGGAGCGGATGCCGTCCGCGCCGTAATCGAGCGCATATTGGCGCGCGAGGAAGAGGGTGGCCGCCTTCGGCAAGCCGTAGGGTCCAAAACCAGGTCCGGGATTGATCGCCTGTTTCGATGCGTTGAAGAGCAGGCATCCGCCGCTGCCCTGTGCCAGCATGATCCGCACGGCATTGCGCGCGACGCGCTGATGCGAGAAAAAATTCAGCTCGAAGCTTTTTCGCAACGTCGCATCGTCGACCTCGCCGATGCGACCCTGCCAGGCAGCGCCGGCATTCGACACCAGGATATCGACGCCGCCGAAGGTTTCCGCGACCTTGTCGAAGGCTGCAGCGACCGAGGCGTCGTCGGTCACGTCACAGGACAAGCCAATTGCCGTGCCGCCGATTGACCTGGCCTTGTCCTGCGCTGCCTTGCCGTCGAGATCGAGCAGGGCTACCTCGGCGCCGGCCGTTGCAAAGGCCCTCGCTGTCGCTAAGCCGATGGCGCCCGCGGCGCCCGTGATGACCGCGATTTGTCCGGCGAGCGGCAATTCCTTCGCCGAGCCGAGTTTGGCCTGTTCCAGCGACCAATATTCGCAATCGAACATGTCTTCTTCGCCGATCGGCGAGAAGTTGCCGATGGCTTCGGCCGCGGTGATGGCGTCGACCGCGGCGCAGGCAAGATCGGCTGCGACCTTGGCATCCTTCTTCGAACGGCCAAGCCCGAACAAGCCTAATCCCGGCACCAGGATCACCCGCGGCGCCGGATCGAGCATGGTCTTCGAATTGCCGGCGCGGACATTGTTGCGCGCGAAATAGGCCCGGTAATGGTCGATGAATTCATTGGCCACATCGCGCGCGCCGTTACGGAAATCCGCAAGCTTACCGCCGTCGGAGGCGGGCGCGAGCATCGGCCAGTTCTTGGTGCGGATGGTGTGGTCGGGCGTGATCACGCCGGCTTTCGCATAGCGTGCGATATCCGCGCCGTTGACGAAATTCGAGATCGCATCGCTGACGCGAAAGTCGAATACCAGCCGTTTCCAGGCGCCTTCGATTTTCGGATCGGGGAGCGCGACCGCGCCGCGCAGGATCGGAGCGATCTCGGCAAGCTTGCCCGCGCGTTGCGGCAATTGCGCCGACGCGAACACGGCCTTGCGGTTTTTTGCAAGGCGCACCTCCGCGCGCGTGACCATTTCGATCATGCGCTCGTAGGCCTGCCGCGCGTCTTCGCCGAAAGTGAAGATGCCGTGCTTGTCGAGGATCAGGCCCTCGACCTTGGTGTTCTCGCCGAACACATCGGCGGCTTCCTGCGCAAGGCCGAAGCCCGGCATGATGTAGCGCACAAAGCCCATGCGCCCGTCATAGACTTCGTCGCAGATCGCGCGACTGTCGGGCTGGTCGACGATGCCAAGCACGGCGGTCGCGTGCGTATGGTCGACAAATTTGTGCGGCATGAAAGCGTGCAGCAGCGTTTCGACCGAAGGGTTGGGCGAAGAAGGATCGATGAGGTTGGCGCGCTGCAGCCTCACCATGTCCTCGTCGGACAGCGCCTCTCGCGAACGCGCTCTTCGCAACGCCTCGAGCCGCACCGCGGGCAGGCCGGGCGGCTCGATTGTGCCCATGTCCCAGCCCGAACCTTTCACGCAAAGGACGTCGGTTTCGTCACCGTTGAGATCGCGCAGCCTTGTCTTCACCGAGGTGTTGCCGCCGCCATGCAGCACCAGCGACGAATCGCGGCCGAGCAGGCGCGTGGTATAGATGCGCAAGGCAAGGTCGGGCGCGATGCCGACCTTGCCGAAATGCGCGACGGCGTCCTGCGCGTCGCGATCGACCCACGCGCTTTTCATCGGTTACCCCGCGCGCGTCAGCCGCGCATCGACCACCAGCCTTTGCGGCGCGGCTTTTGGGCAGCTTCCGCTTGCGCAGGGTCGAGCGAAGGTTCTGGCGCCGATGCAGCCGGCACATAGACCGGCGCTTGAGCCGCGGCCGCAGCATCATCCGATGAATGGATCGGTGGTGCCTCTCGGATCGTCGAGCGGCGGCGAACCGGCTGTTCTTCGACTGGCTCCGGCGCACTCATCCGCGCCGGTGGAGCCTCGGGCTCTGTGGGCCGTTCCGGCGTTGCGGGCGCGGCGGGTTCCGCAGCGATCGAGTCCGCTTCGTCGTCGTCGTGCTGCGAGTCCTCAGGCGGCGCTCCCTCGAGGGCGCCTTCCGCATGGGCGTCGTCGCCATTGCCGGGACGCTCTCGGCGATTGCGGCGACCGCCGCGTCGGCCGCGTCGTCGCCTCCGGCGATCGGCGTCGCCATTGGCTGCGGCTTCTTCAGTTTCGGTCTCTTCCAAAGCTTCCGCGTCACCGATTTCGGCCGGCTCGTCGCCCTCGGCTTGCGTCACGGCTTCGTCCTGCGGTGCACCGTTGCCCTCGCGCGGCTCGCTGTCGCGCCCGCGTCCACGGCGGCCACGCCTGCGGCGCTTGCGCCCGCGAGCCTCCTCGCCGGCTTCGGCCGAAGCTTCCTCGCCCTCGACTTCGAGTTCGTCGAGCACCTCGTCCTCGGCGATTTCGGCGACCTCGACCTCGTCATCTTCATTATGGGCAGAAATCGTATCGGGCCGAATGGTCGAAGCGATCGCCTTGGCCTGATCGAGCGACATCACCTGCTCGCCGCGATCGATGGCGAAGGAGGGGTGTCCGCTCAAGGTGGTGTCGACGTTGACGGCGATCGAAATCTTGAAGCGCTCTTCTAGCATGCGCAAATGCGCGCGCTTGTGGTTGAGCACATAGATCGCAACGTCGGAACGCGAGCGCACGATGAGATTATGTGTGGCACCCTTGAGCAGGGTTTCTTCGACCGCGCGCACCAGCTGCAGCGCGACCGAGGCCACCGCACGCACATGTCCGGTGCCCCCGCATTGCGGGCAGGTTTCGGTAGAGCTTTCCAGCACCGACGAACGAATGCGCTGACGCGACATTTCCATCAGGCCGAAATGCGAGATGCGGCCGACCTGGATGCGGGCGCGGTCGCTCTTCAGCGCCTCCTTCAGCTTGCGTTCGACGCTGCGGTTGTTGCGGCCTTCATCCATGTCGATGAAGTCGATGACGATCAGGCCGGCAAGGTCGCGAAGCCGGAGCTGCCGCGCGATTTCGGCCGCCGCTTCCGTATTGGTCTTGGTCGCGGTCTCCTCGATCGAATGCTCGCGGGTGGCTCTGCCGGAATTGACGTCGATTGCGACCAGCGCCTCGGTCTGATTGATCACGACATAGCCGCCGGATTTCAGCTGCACGGTCGGTTGGAACATCGCATCGAGCTGCGACTCGATGCCGTAGCGCACGAAGATCGGCTGCGCGTCGCTGTAGGGCACGACGCTTTTCACAGCGCTTGGCATCAGCATGCGCATGAAGTCCTTCGCTTCCCGATAGGCGCCTTCGCCCTCGACCACGATCTCCTCAATATCCTTGTGATAGAGATCGCGGATCGCGCGCTTGATCAGGGAGCCTTCCTCGTAAACGAGGGTGGGTGCGGTAGACTTCAGGGTGAGATCGCGCACGGTCTCCCACAGGCGCAGCAGATATTCGAAGTCGCGCTTGATCTCGATATTGGTGCGGGCCGCGCCGGCCGTGCGCAGGATAACGCCCATGCCCTCCGGCACTTCGAGCGCCTCGGCGATCTCCTTCATGTGCCGGCGATCTTCGGCGTTCGTGACCTTGCGGGAAATGCCGCCGCCGCGCGCGGTGTTGGGCATCAGCACGGAATAGCGGCCCGCGAGCGAAAGATAGGTGGTCAGCGCCGCGCCCTTGGTGCCGCGCTCTTCCTTCACCACCTGCACCAGCATTACCTGGCGCCGCTTGATGACTTCCTGGATCTTGTAGTGGCGACGATAACGCGGGGCGCGGTCCATCACCTCTTCGATGGCGTCGCCGCCAACCGATTCGACCTGATCCTCTTCGTTTTCGGCTTCCTCGCCGTCTTCGCCTTCGTCATCCTCACCCGCATCCTCGTCGGGATGCGGATGGCGGTCGGCATCGGCTTCCCGCGATCCCTCCTGGGCCGCGTAAGGCTCGGTCTGCGTTGCCTCGTTTGCGTCGTCGCGGGCAGGGGCTTCGACAAATTCGCTTGCGGTCTCTTCGGTCTTAACGACCGGCGCCTCGAACTCGGTAACAGGCGCTGCATCGGCAACCGCCTCCGCCTCCCGCTCAGCTTGCTCGGCGGCACCGCTTATCGGGGTTTCTGCACGTTCGCGAGCATGTTCTTCAACGTGCTCGTGACCGCGCTCATCGCCATGGTCATGTTCTTGCCGTTCGGCATGTTCATGCGCATGACTTTCATGCGCATGGGCCTGCTCGAGCAGGGGCTCGCCGTGTTCGTTCAAAGCCGGCGGCGGAGCTTCACCCTCCGGCAGTGCCTCGACGGTCTCGCTTCGCTGCACGTCGCGATTGCGATTGCGCTGTGCGCCGCGTCCGCGTTGACGGCCACGCCGTCCGCCACGCCGCTCGCCGCGTCCGCCGCCACTTTCGTTTTCTTCCTCACGCTGCGCGCGGCGCTCGTCTTCGATCAGCGCCTGACGGTCGGCCACCGGGATCTGGTAATAATCCGGATGGATTTCCGAAAACGCGAGGAAGCCGTGCCGGTTGCCGCCGTAATCGACGAACGCGGCCTGTAGCGATGGCTCTACGCGCGTGACCTTGGCTAGATAGATGTTGCCGCGAAGTTGCTTGCGGCTTGCGCTTTCAAAGTCGAATTCCTCGACACGATTGCCGCGCAGGACGACCACCCGGGTTTCTTCCGGATGGGTCGCGTCGATCAGCATTTTGTTGGACATTGAATTTTCTCTTGGGCCCCGGCGGCGCAGCATCCGTCAACGGCCGAATATGGCGCGTCGCGATACGGAAGGTGCCGCAGCGGAGCGATGGGATGTGTAAGGGATCGGGCGTTGCGATCACGCGCGTGCGGTCTGCCAGATCGCGGCACGTGCCGCATTGATTAAGACTGGCTGTCACTTGCGCCATTACCTCAAAGCCCCGGGCGGAACGGCCGGCGCGAAACGGCGCGGCCGCTTGTTCTTTTGCGCTTAAGGTCTTCGCATGGCGCCGGGCTCTCGCCGCGGCACCTCTCCGGTCGTCCTTGCGACCCAGTCACTGAATCCCAAGACAAAAATTCCCTGACACCGGCTGATCGGATCGTCCGCCGCCTGCTACGTGGCAGGGGGTCGGCTTTGATCCTTACGCCCGCCGCTCTGCAATCCGGACCTCTTTCCGTTGCTTTCGTCGGGGCGGACGCGCCGGGTGCCTGACGCGGCACGACCGGAACTGTGCAAACCATAAGCATCTACTTATTAAGTCGCAGATGAATGGATAGCAAGCGAGCATTCATCTCGCGCCCCGGTTTTATAAGGGTAACTCCCTCAAAACGCGGCACTTTTCCCAGTCAGTGGCAGTGCGGAGGTAATATCGGGTTTCGGGTGTCATGATGCTGTATCGGGATCGTGATATCCGGCGCCCGCAAATTCAGCGGGACCGCGCAACGACTTCGGACACAATTGTGGCTATGGTGCCGGAAGTGCCTGGAGCGCTTGCTCGGTGAGAAAAGGTGTTCGGAGGCGAACGTGCAAGCAGGAGGAATTAAATGAGTATTTTCGGGAAAATCTTGTCGGCTCTCGGCCTCGGCTCGGGCAGCTCGGCGGCGGGCACGGGCTCCGCGGCGGTGCCGGCCGGCGGCGGGGCAGCGATGTCGGCGGTTGACGTCGAGAAGGTCTGCAGCGATCTCGCGGCGAAGAACAAAGAGAAGCTCGACTGGAAGAAGTCGATCGTCGACCTGATGAAGCTGCTCGGACTCGATTCGAGCCTGAAGAACCGCCAGGAGCTCGCCAAGGAGCTCGGCTACAAGGGCGACATGAACAACTCCGCCTCCATGAATATCTGGCTACACAAGCAAGTGATGACCAAGCTCGCCGAAAACGGCGGCAAGGTCCCCGACAGCCTGAAAGCCTGATATTCGACGATCGCGTCTATCGACCCCCCCGGTGCCAGGCGCCGGGGGTTTTGCTTTGTCTGCAAGGCCGTGCGCGTGGAACCTTGATGTCGTCAGCGGAGTTCGAAAGCGCCGGACGAGTTCCACTTTTTCTCCGGTATCCGTTGATTGCGACAGGGAGAAATCATGGCCAAGCAATCCAGCAGCGCGTTATCGAGGCTCGCCTCGCGCATCATGAAGGGCGCAAGAGCGACCCAGCGCGACATCATGCAATTGGCGGCTTCGGTGCTGAGTCAGGACGAGACCAAGGGCACCCGAAAGGCCAAGAAGCGCAAATCGGCGGCAAAGAAGCGCAAGGCGAAGAAGCGGAAATAGCCGCTGCGTTCGATACCGTCCCGATGAAATGAAATGCCCGGCCGCCATGCGGTAGCCGGGCTGGTCCATTTCCAGGATAAGCCTGCTGAAGCGGCTTAGTAATAGTAGCCCTGCGACCGATGGCCGTGGCTGTAGCCGGAATACGCCTTGTAGCTGTCATACGAGGCGAAATCGGAGCCGTAACCGTAGCCATAATAGGCTGCCGAAGCTGCGGTCGGTGCAAAAGCGGCGGTAGTGAGAGCGGCGGCGGCCACGAGGCCGAGAATGGTCTTGCGGATCATTGGTCAGTCCCCTGTGTTGCCGATGTGACCGTCACATCCTGCGCGTTTGTCGCCGGCCGCCCGGATCAGGTTCAAAACCTTCGAGGGCGGCGCAAAATCCTCGTTACGGCCGCCGTTTACCGTCGGCCGTCGCCCGGCAGCCACACCTGCCTGCGTTCGATGCCCGGCCCTTAACAAGCCATTAACCCTCGACTTCCTAAGGAGTAAGGATCGGGCGGGGGAGGGCTTGTGACCAGCCGCTTTGGGGTTTCGACGGTTGCGGCGATTGTTGTGACGCTTGCGGGCCTTTCGTCCGCGGCCGCGCAGAGTTCGCGCCAGCGTGCCCGCGGCGCTTCCGGTCGCAACCGACGTGCGCGTTGCCGGGGACGACAAGGAAACCCGACTGATCATGGATGTGACCCGGACGTTTGGCATCCGGGCTTTCACGCTCGCCGACCCCTATCGCGTGGTGGTCGATATTCCGCAGACCGTGTTCCAGCTTCCCCCGGCTTCCGGCGAGACTGGCAGGGGTTTGGTCAAGGCCTATCGCTTCGGCCTGGTGATGGCAGGCGGCTCGCGCATCGTGATCGACGTGACCAAACCGGTCCGCATCGAAAGTGCGGCGATGCTGGAGTCCAAGGACGGGCAGCCGGCGCGTCTGGTGCTCGATCTGTCGGCTACCGATCGGGAATCCTTCATGCGCAAACTCGCGCTTGACCGCACCGCCATGCGCGACAGCGAGAACAGCAAGGTGCCGCTGCCCGCGGCCAAGCCTTCGGGCGATTTGCGCCCGCTGGTCGTGATCGATCCTGGCCATGGCGGTCCCGATACCGGCACCAAGGCCGGCGGCGGCGAGATCATGGAAAAGAACGTGGTGCTCGATTTCTCGATCGCGTTGCGCGATCAACTCGAGAAAAGCGGGCGCTATCGCGTGGTGATGACGCGCACCGACGACACCTTCATTCCGCTCGCCGAGCGGGTGAAATTCGCGCGCTCGCGGCAGGCGCAATTGTTCATTTCAATCCATGCCGACGCGCTGCCGAAGTCGGAGGGCGACGTGCAGGGAGCGACCGTCTACACGCTGTCGGAAACCGCCTCCGATGCGGAAGCCGCCAAGCTCGCGGAGGCCGAAAACCGTTCCGACGTGATCGCCGGCATCGACCTGACGAAGGAGCCGGATGACGTCGCCGACATCCTGTTTGATCTGGCACACCGCGAGACCAAGACATTCTCGCATGCCTTCGCACGGGTGCTGGTCGGGGAGATGAAAAGCGCCATGCGGTTGCACAGGAAGCCGCTGAAAGCGGCCGGGTTCGTGGTGCTGAAGGCGCCCGACGTGCCTTCGGTGCTGGTTGAGCTTGGCTACATGACCAACCGGTCCGACCTGAAATTGCTGACCTCCGAAGCCTGGCGGGCCAAGGCGGCGGCCAACATGGCGCTGGCGGTGGAGCAGTTTTTCCGGACCCGGCTTGCCGGTACCGAGGCAGGCGCGGGCCGGCGCTAGCGGAAATATTGGAAAAAGTCCTGCGGAAACAATGAGCTAGGGCGCTGACTTAGCGGTCCGGGCCTCAGTTTGACCATAAAACCACGCCACCAAGATGAACGCGTCTATGTGTGACGGGTTGAAAATTTTACGCTAAATTACAGCTACTTGTCGCTTTCAGCGCGTGTCGATCGCTGTCCGCCGCCCGATTCTTTGGCCGCTACCGCAATGGTTGAACCATCATGAGACTGCTTCTGCGCTTTTTCGGCTTCCTGTTCGCGGTCGGGACCATCCTGTTTCTGGTGGGAGTCGCCGGCGTCGCGGGCATGATGTGGCATTACTCGAAGGACCTGCCGGATTATTCGCAGTTGCAGGATTACGAGCCGCCGGTGATGACGCGGGTGCATGCAACCGACGGATCGCTGGTCGCCGAATATGCGCGTGAGCGCCGCCTGTATCTACCGATCCAGGCGGTGCCGAAGCGGGTGATCCACGCTTTCCTTTCAGCCGAAGACAAGAATTTCTACGAGCATGGCGGCCTCGATTTCAACGGCATGGCGCGCGCCGGCGTGGTGTTTGCGCAGAATTACGGCACCGGCCGCCGTCCCCAAGGCGCATCGACCATCACCCAGCAGGTTGCGAAGAACTTCCTGCTGACGAACGAAGTGTCGTTCACGCGCAAGATCAAGGAAGCGCTGCTCGCGATGAAGATCGAGCGCGCCTACACCAAGGACAAGATTCTCGAACTCTATCTGAACGAAATCTATCTCGGCTTCTCGGCCTATGGGATCGCGGCCGCCTCGCTTTTGTATTTCGACAAGTCGGTGCATGAGCTGACGGTTGCGGAAGCCGCCTATCTCGCAGCGCTTCCGAAGGCGCCTTCGACACTGCACCCGTTCCGTCAGCGCGAGCGCGCGACCGAGCGTCGCAATTACGTGATCGATCGCATGGTCGAGAACGGCTACGTCAAGTCCGAGGACGGCGAGACCGCGAAAAAGTCTCCGCTTGCGGTCACCGCGCGCACGACCGGCTCGCACATTTTTGCTGCGGAATATTTCGCCGAGGAAGTGCGACGCGAAATCTACGATCGCTATGGCGAGAAGAAACTGTACGAAGGCGGTCTTTCGGTTCGCACGACGCTCGATCCGAAATTGCAGGCGCTCGCCCGCAAGGTGCTCACCGGCGGAATGACGAAATACGACGAAAACCAGGGCTACCGAGGCGCCATCCAGAAGATCGATGTCGGCGGTGACTGGGGAGTCAAGCTAGCCGACATCAAGGCGCTCAATGATATCGGCTGGAAACTCGCGGTGGTGCTCGAAACGTCTGATCAGTCCGCGCGCATCGGCTTCCAGCCTTCGCGCGAACCGGGTGGGGCGGTGGTTCGCGAGCGCAAGGTCGGCATCGTTCCGATTGAGGGAGTAAAATGGGCGAAGGCCGCTGCCGGGCCCAACCGCGGCAAGATCCCGACCAAGGTCAATCAGGTGCTCGAAGCGGGCGACGTGGTTTATGTCGAGCAGCTCGAGGTCAAGGATGCGCAGGCCGACAACCAGCAATATCGTCTGCGTCAGATTCCGGAAATTGGCGGTGCCATCACCGTGATGGATCCGTGGACCGGCCGCGTGCTTGCGATGGTCGGCGGCTTCTCGTTCGACCAGAGCCAGTTCAACCGGGCGACCCAGGCGCTTCGGCAGCCGGGTTCATCGTTCAAGCCGTTCGTTTATGCTGCTGCGCTCGACAACGGCTATACGCCTTCGACGGTGGTGATGGATTCGCCGATCGAGATCGATCAGGGTCCCGGAATGGGGGTATGGCGGCCGGAGAATTATTCGGCCGGCAAGTATTACGGTCCGCAGACGCTCCGGTTCGGCATTGAACATTCGCGCAACGTGATGACGGTGCGGCTGGCGCAGGATGTCGGCATGCCGCTGATCGCCGAATATGCCAAGCGGTTCGGCGTCTATGACGACCTGCCGCCTTACCTTTCATTCGCACTCGGCGCTGGTGAAACCACGACACTGCGCATGACGGCGGCCTATTCGATGTTTGCCAATGGCGGACGCCGCATCAAGCCGACGCTGATCGATCGCATCCAGGATCGCTACGGGCACACCATCTACAAGCACGACCAGCGCGAATGCCGTGGTTGCGACGCCGAACGCTGGGCCAATCAGCCGGAGCCCACACTGGTCGACAAGCGCGAGCAGGTGATCGATCCGATGACCGCCTATCAGATCACGTCGATGATGGAAGGCGTGGTCCAGCGCGGAACCGCCACGACCGTTCGCGAGGTTGGCAAGCCGGTCGCTGGCAAGACCGGCACCACCAACGACGAAAAGGACGTGTGGTTCATCGGCTTCTCCCCGGACATTGCGGTTGGTGTCTATCTCGGCTTCGACAAGCCACGGTCGATGGGCCGCGGGTCGACCGGCGGCGGAATGGCGGCGCCGATCGTCAGGGATTTCCTGAAGGTGGCGCTCGCCGACAAGCCGGCGGTCCCGTTCCGTGTCCCTGCCGGCATCAAGCTGATCCGCATCGATCCGAAGAGCGGTATGCGGGCAGGTGCGGGCGCCGAGCGCGTTATCCTCGAAGCGTTCAAGCCGGGCACTGCGCCGCCGGATTCCTATTCCGTGGTGGGTTACTCGGATTCGGAAGGCCGTAACTTTGGTTCCAATCCGGGCGATTCCAATCAGTTCATCCGTTCGGGAACGGGCGGATTGTACTGAAGGGATCTGATTTCAATGTGGCGGCGGCTCGCAGGGCGGGCCGCCGTTTGCATTTGACCGGAAGCGGTTGCGCCTGCACGCCGCAATCGCTAAATCCCCACACCAATTCAAACTAGTGTGGTGGTTCGGAAGTCCGCTGCATTGCCGCGGCAAGCTCGTCAAGCGGACTTCCGAACCAAACCACGCTAGAATCAAAGGGTTGCTAGTGTCCTTCGAATCCGAAATTCGCAACGGAGGTCACTGCAAAATGAAGCGAATTTCGGATTCGGGACACTAGAGTTTTTCCATGCGCGCGGAAACGCAATCCATCGTCGAGGATATCAAGCGGTCGGTCGGGCTGCTGAGGAGGCATCTTTGACTTCGATGCTTCCAATGCAAGACTTGCCGAACTGAACCAGCTTGCCGAGGATCCTTCGCTCTGGAACGATCCGCAGCGCGCTTCCAAGGTGATGCAGGAGCGCAACGCGCTCGAGGATCAGCTCAAGTCGATCGGCCGGATCGAGCAGGAGCTCGAGGACCAGATCGGCATGATCGAACTCGGCGACGCCGAGAAGGATCAGTCGGTCGTCGCCGAAGCCGAACAAGCGCTTGCTAAATTAAAGGCGGAAGCCGCACGCCGTGAGCTTGAGGCGTTGCTGTCCGGCGAAGCCGATTCGTTCGACACCTTCCTTGAAGTGCATGCCGGCGCCGGCGGCACCGAAAGTCAGGACTGGGCCAACATGCTGCTGCGCATGTTCACCCGCTGGGCCGAACAGCACGATTACAAGGTCGAGTATCTCGAGGAATCCGCCGGTGAAGAGGCGGGGATCAAATCCGCGACCGTGAAGATTTCCGGCCGCAATGCCTATGGCTGGCTGAAATCGGAGAATGGCGTGCATCGCCTGGTGCGCATCTCCCCCTACGATTCCAATGCGCGGCGGCACACGTCGTTTGCGAGTGTCAACGTCTATCCGGTGATCGACGACCGCATCGTCATCGATATCAAGGAATCCGATGTCCGCATCGACACAATGCGTGCACAGGGCGCCGGCGGTCAGCACGTCAACAAGACCGAATCCGCGATCCGGATGACGCATATCCCGACCAACATTGTGGTCTTTTGCCAGAATGACCGCTCGCAACATCGCAACAAGGCGCAAGCCTGGGATATGTTGCGCGCGAAATTGTATGAAGCGGAATTGAAAAAGCGGGAAGAGAAGGCTGCCGCCGAGAATGCGCTAAAGACCGATATCGGCTGGGGCCATCAGATCCGTTCGTATGTGCTGCAGCCCTATCAGATGGTGAAGGACCTGCGCACCGGCGTTTCCACGTCGGATACCGGCGGCGTGCTGGATGGCGATCTCGATCAGTTCATGGCGGCCGCACTGGCGCAGAAAGCGTTCGGCGGCGGACCGGATCAAGTTGAAGATGTAAACTAAGCATTCGCACTCACTCGCAGTGCGATCAATCAAGCATCGTAACCGGGGTGGGCCGATATGGGGCAATGCCTCACTGATGCTGCCCGCGGAAGGCCCAGCCCGGTTCGCCGTTCGTGGTTTTGAGCCGCTACGCTGTCGACCGAACGAATTCTTCGGCGATCATCGCGGCCACATACGCCGGTGGTTCCATTACGACCTCCGTGCCCGTTGTGTTTGCAGTGCGAGCCTGAACTTTCCTGCGACGATGTCAAGTCACGAACAGTCGCACGGTGGAAAGTTCGGTGAGCTGCGTATTTCGGGCTCAGTTAAAACCAAGCCGCACGCCCGCGCGCAGATATTTTTGCGGGTCCACCGCTTCGCCATCGACGCGCGTTTCGTAATGCAGATGTGGGCCGGTAGATCGTCCGGTCGTGCCGATCTTGCCGATGATCTGACCGATGCGCACGCGCTCGCCGACCTTCACGTCGATCGCGGACAGATGGCCGTAGCGTGTTGCAAGTCCATTGCCGTGATCGACTTCAACCATTTTTCCGTAGCCGCCATTGACGCCCGCGGTCGTGACGGTGCCGTTGGCAGTGACCCGCACCGGGTCGCCGGTATCGCCGCGCATGTCGAGGCCGGTATGCATCGCAGGCGAGCGCAGAAATGGATCCATGCGCATGCCGAAGCCGGACGACATGTCTATCTCACCGCTTACGGGCTTGCGCACGGGCACGTCCGAAAGCGTGCGCGTCAGCTTGTCGAACTGCGCGCGCGATATGTGAATGCGATAGAGCTGTCGCTCGAAGGACTTTTCCTCCGAACCGAGATTGGCAGCGACGAAAGGTCCGCCGACGGCGCCTGCGGCCGAAGAAGCCGGCGGCGCCTTGCCCGCGGAAATGCCGAGGTCCGACAGCACGCCGCGGATACGGCGCGCTTTCGAATCAAAGCTCTCTTCCATCGCGCTGAGCGCGGAGGCTTGCTTGGATTCGAGTTTGTCGAGAGATTCCTGCATGCGCGCCAGCGCACCCTCGACGCCGCCCTTGGTCTTGGCCGCGTTGCGCAGGTTGAAGACGGGAAGGGCGCGCGATTCCAGCCGTGCCTCGCGGTCGCCGGGAGTCTGGAAAATGATGGTGTCGTTGATCGGCGAAGGCTTGGGCGGGGCACCCTTCGGTGTATCAGCGCCGCGTCCGCCCTTCGGGACCGAGCCGGTGGTGGTCATGTCGGGAAATGACGACAGCGTCGCGGCCCGCTGCTCCAGCAGGCCCTGCTTTCGCACAACTTGTTCGAGTTTCTGCTCGAATTGCTCCTGATCGAGCAATTGGCGCGATGCGATTCGGTCGACCTGCGCGCGCAATTCCGCGATGCGGTCCTCATAGGCGAATTGCATCTCCGCCTGGCGGCCGATCAGCCGCTTCAGCACGTCATCGTGAAAGGCGAAATAGGTGCCGGTGAGGACCGACCAGCCGGCCATGATCACAAGGCTTGCGATCACGAACCAGAAGGCAACCGGCCCCAGGCGGACCTGGCGGCGGCCGTGCATCAATGTGTAGTCGTCGGCGGACTTGCGGCGGGGCTGATGATGTTGGGCCGACCGCTGTGGGCGCGGTTGCTGCGCGGGGTGCTGCGCATAGCCCTCGTAACCCGCCGGATATTCATAGGCCCAGGCGTCAGCGGGCTGGGCGGCATCGTTGCGATAGCCGTGCGGACTGGATGGATGGGACATAACAAACCCCCGCCTGACCCCTCAGGCGGGCCACGCCGAATACGACGTGGATTTCAGCCTTGTATGGTTAATTTTCCGCAAATGTTTCAGTGCTAAAGCGCCTATAAGAGAACTGACGACCCCTTCGACAATCCCTTCGCTGCGGCAAGGACTTCTTCGGCATGACCGGGCACTTTGACCTTGGGCCAGACCCTGGCGATCCGGCCATCCGGGCCGATCAGGAAGGTGGCCCTAATGACGCCCATGAAGGTGCGGCCATACATCGACTTTTCCCCCCACGCGCCATAGGCAGCGAGCATGTCATGGCTTTCGTCGGAACCGAGCGCGACCGAAAGGTCGTGCTTGTCGCGGAACCGATCGAGCGCCTTCACCGCGTCGGCGGAAACCCCGACGACACTCGCTCCGGCCTTGTCGAAGGCCTTGGACAGGCGCGAGAAGTCCATGGCCTCCTGGGTACAGCCCGGCGTGTCGGCGCGCGGATAAAAATACAGGACAAGGATTCGTCCTTTGAATTCCGACAGCGCGACCTTGTCTCCGCCATCGCGCGGAAGGGTGAATTTGGGGGCCTTTTCGCCCTCCTTGGGCATGGCGGTCATATGCCTTCCTTTCGTCGTTTTCGGCGGGTCAAGCTGATGCATGGTCACCGCCATTGGGCGACGGCGGACCGATATTCTCATGTGTCCTCTGGGCACCACAATCGGGCCAACCAGTCTGAAGGCGCAAGCGCCTTCGGCATCACGGACAGGGGGATGTCCGACCGGGCATGACCAAACCGGATCGCATGCCGCGTTTGCACGAACTGCGCGCGCTCGAAGACACACTTCGGGAACATCGTTCGACGTGCCGCAGCGACCTGCGCGCGCGGGCGATGCGCGTTTGGTGGCGCGTGCGGCGAACGGCGCGGCGGCCGCAGGTGCGCAAACTCGCGATCGGGGTGGGTGCGGCCTTTGCGGTCGTAATGCTTGGATGCACCGGCCTTTGGCTGCGTCTTGCGGCCGGACCGATCGAACTCAACTTCCTGTCGCCCTGGCTTGCCTCTGCGGTTGAGCAGAACATCGGTCAGCGCCACAAGGTCGCGATCGCGGGCACCCAGATCGAGCGCGACAATACCGGCCGCACTGCCATCCGTATCCTGGACATGCAGGTACGAGACTCCGACGGTGCGGTGGTGGCTAGCGCTCCCAAGGCCGAAGTATCGGTGTCGGGCTCGGGTCTGCTGCGCGGGCAGCTACGTGCGCAGCGGGTGAGCCTGGTCGGCGCAGAATTGTCCGTCCGCATCGAAGAGGACGGCCAGATTACGATGTCGACCGGCGGCGAGAAGCGACCGCTCGCGGTGACGCCAGCCATCGTGAAGGCGGCTCCGGTTTTATCTGCGGGTCAACCCGGCAAGCCGGCAATGCCGTTGCCTGCACAACAGAACGCGACTGGACCGGGTGGGACTGCAGATCCGAGCGGCTCCGAACGTTTCGTCGCTCTGATGGACTGGATCGAGCGCATTTCGACACTCGGACTAGACGGGCAGGGGCTTGGCGAGATCGGCCTGAAGAATGGCGTGCTGCGGGTCGACGACCTTCGCACCGACAAACACTGGACGTTCGAGCACATCAACTTCAGCGTCAACAAACCGGGTGACGGCATTAGCGTGAATGTCAGCTCCGAAGACGCTGCAAGGCCGTGGAAACTCGGAGCGTCGATCCGCAAAAACGGTTTCCAGCGCAAACTGGTGCGGATCGATCTCAACCGCGTCAATACCAAGGACCTGTTTCTCGCTACCCGCATCGGTGACGGGCAGTTCCAGGCCGATATCCCGCTGTCGGGATCGATCCGTGCCGAAATCGGACCTGATTCCTTGCCCGGTGTGATCGAGGGCAAACTTTATGCGGATGCCGGCCTGATCGGCGATCCTAACGATCCGGGCGGTCACGTGCGGCTCGATCGCGCCGAAGTCACGATCGACTGGGATGCCAACCGGCGCAATCTTACGATGCCGTTCCAGATCCAGTCGGGTGCGAACCGGATCACGCTGTTCAGCCGCTTCGAGGCGCCGCCGACGCCGGCTGAGCCGTGGCGTATTACCGTAACCGGCGGTTCGGTGGTGTTGAGCGAGGGCGCGAGCGACCCGCACCCGGTCGTGCTCAACAAGATTCTCCTGCGCGCCAATCTCGATCTCAACCGCAAGCGTATCGAACTGGTGCAGGGCGACCTCGGCGGCGGCGGCGTCAATGCGATTCTTGAACGGGAGTGTGGATTTTTCGAGCGGCGAGCCGCGCCTTGCGGTCGGCCTTGCGATCACGCCGATGTCGACGGCTACGGCGAAGAAGATTTGGCCGGCGTTTGTCGCCACCAAGGTGCGCAACTGGGTAAGCGAGAATTTGGAAAGCGGTGACATCGAGCGGGTGGACATCGCGACCAATGCTCCGATCGATACGTTGAAGGAAGACGGCCCGCCAATTCCCTCCGACGGTTTGTCGATCGACGTGCAGGTGCGCAATGCCACCATCCGTCCTGTGGTCGGCATGCCGCCGATCACCGAGGCCGATCTCAGGACCAGTATCAAAGGACGTCAGGTCGTGGTTCAGATCGGCCGAGGCGTGGTCGATCTCGGCGGCGGCAAGAAGCTCACGGTCAGCAACGGCCGGTTTGAAGTCCCGGACACCCATCCGAAATCGCCGCCCGCGCGCGCGCAATTCCGGGTCGATGGTCCGGTGCCGGCGGCTCTCGAACTTCTGCAAGCGGAACGCATTCGCGGTCAGGCCGCGGTGCCGATGGATTCCGCCAACAGCCGGGGCAATCTTGGCGGCACGATTACGGTCAATCTTCCGATCACGTCCAATCCGGCGCCGGGCGCCACCCAATACAATATCGCGCTCGATGTCGCGGGCTTTGCCGCCGACAAGATGGTGATGGGCCACAAGATCGAGGCGCAGGCGCTGAAAGTCACAGCCAACAATCTCGGTTATCAGATCAAGGGCGACGTCCGCGTCAACGGAACGTCGGCAGCGATGGAATACAGCAAGCTCGTCGACAGCAGCGAGGCCGATGTGCGCCTGCAGGCCACGCTCGACGAGGCTGCGCGGGCAAGATTCGGCTTCAGCACCGGCGCGGCGCTGAGCGGCCCGGTGCCGATCAAGATCTCCGGCAAGGTTTCGGACAATAAGGATGTCCGCCTGCAGATTGAGGCCGATCTGACGCCCGCGAAGGTCGAGAACCTGCTGCCGGGTTGGACCAAGCCGCCCGGCCGAGCCAATCGCGCGAGCTTCGTGCTGGTCAGCCGCGACAAGGCCACGCGCTTCGAAAATCTCGTGATCGACGGCTCCGGCGCCAATGTGCGCGGCACGATCGAACTGGATTCCTCGAACGACCTGGTCTCCGCGAATTTCCCGGTATTTGCCTTGTCGGATGGCGATCGAACCACGTTGAAGGCGGATCGGAACGCCGACGGCACGCTGCGGGTCTCGATGCAAGGCAGTGTGTATGACGGCCGCGGCTTCGTGAAGGCGTTCTTTGGTGGCGAGCAGAATGAAAAGCCGAAGGGTGATACCGTCGATCTCGATCTCGACATTCGCCTCGGCGCCATCGCTGGGCATAACGGCGAAGCCTTGCGCGGCGTCGACCTGAAGATGTCCCGGAGGAACGGTCAGATCCGTACCTTCGTGCTCAAATCAACCATCGGCCGCGAGGGCACGCTGACCGGCGAAATCCGCGCGGGCGCGCAGCGAAAGAACGTGCTGTATTTCGAAACAGCCGATGCCGGTGCGCTGATGCGCTTCACCGACATTTATCCGAAGATTCATGGCGGCCAGATGTGGGTCGCGATGGATGTGCCGACCCCCGATCAGGCGCCGCAGGACGGTATCGTCAATATCCGCGATTTCACGATCAAAGGCGAAGCGGCGCTCAATCGCGTCGTCGGCGCGCAGCAGGGCGACACTCGCGGCGTCGATTTCTCCCGCATGAAGGTCGAGTTTACCCGCACGCCCGGACGGCTGCAGGTGAAGGAGAGCGAAGTGCGGGGGCCGACGGTCGGAGCCACGGTCGAAGGCAATATCGATTTCGCCAAGAACGACGTGCGCCTGCGCGGCACTTTCGTTCCGCTTTACGGGATCAACAATGCGTTCGGTCAGATTCCGCTGGTCGGGCTGTTTCTGGGCGGACAGAAGGAAGGTTTGCTCGGGATCACCTATGAGGTCGTCGGCCCGCCGAGTGCGCCGACCTTGCGCGTCAATCCCATGTCGGCGGTGGCGCCGGGATTGCTGCGCAAGTTCTTCGAATTCCCGAACTCGAAGCCGGCCGAGCCATTCGAAGCGGGACCTGCGACCGCGAACACGCGTTAAGCCAGCGTCCTAAACGGGCTTCAACAGCACGTGCTTCTTGCGGCCGAGCGACAGCTTGACCACGCCTTCCGGTGTCAAATCCTTGGCCGTCAGCGTCATCTTCTCATCGGTGACGGCGGCGTCATTGACCTTCAGGCCGCCGCCCTGGATTTGACGGCGCGCTTCGCCGTTGGATGCGACGAGACCGGCTTTCACAGCCGCTGACAATACGCCGAGCCCGCCGGACAATTCGGAGGCTGCGATCTCGATTGTCGGCAGGCTCTCCGCGAGCGTGTGATCTTCAAATGTGCGCCGCGCGGTCTCAGCGGCAGCCGATGCAGCGTCGCGGCCATGCACGAGCGCGGTTGCTTCGGTCGCGAGGGTCTTTTTCGCCTCGTTGACCTCCTGGCCCTTCAGCGCGGCCAGCTTCGCAATCTCGTCGAGCGGCAGCACCGTGAACAACTTGAGGAAACGTTCGACATCGCCGTCCTCGGTGTTGCGCCAGTATTGCCAGTAATCGTAGGGGCTCACCATGTCGGGATTGAGCCAGACCGCGCCGGCCGCGGTCTTGCCCATCTTGGCACCGGAGGAGGTCGTGATCAGCGGCGATGTCAGCGCGAACAGCTGCGCATTCTTCATCCGGCGGCCGAGATCGATACCGTTGATGATGTTGCCCCATTGGTCGGAGCCGCCCATCTGCAGCACGCAGCCGTAGCGCTTGTTCAGCTCCACGAAATCATAGGCCTGCAGGATCATGTAGTTGAATTCGAGGAAGGACAATTCCTGCTGCCGGTCGAGCCGCAGTTTCACAGAATCGAAGGACAGCATCCGGTTGATCGAGAAGTGCCGGCCCACGTCGCGCAGGAAATCGATGTAATTCAGCGTATTCAGCCAGTCGGCATTGTTGGCCATGATGGCATCGCCTTCGCCATCGCCGAATTTCAGGAATTTCGAGAAGATCGCGCGGATGCCGCGCAGATTCTCGTTGATCATGTCGTCGGTCAGAATCTTGCGGCTTTCGTCCTTGCCGGACGGGTCGCCGACGCGGGTGGTTCCGCCGCCCATCAGCGCGATCGGGCGGTGGCCGGTCTGCTGCATCCAGTGCAGCATCATGATCGGCAGCAGCGAGCCGACATGCAGCGAGGCTGCCGTGCAGTCGAAGCCGATATAGGCCGTCACGCGCGAAGAGGCCGCCAGCGCGTCGAGCTGGTCGGGTTCCGAGACCTGATGGATGAAACCGCGCTCCGACAGAACGCGAAGAAAATCCGACTTGTACTGGCTCATGGTAAAACCGTGTTCGCCCGCGGCGCGGACGTGGTGTATCAGGTCCGGCAGGGGATTCAAACACGGGGCGGCCTTTGCGGAACTATCGCGCCATCGGGCTGATGAGCGGCACTTCGATGGACGGCATCGATGTCGCGCTGATCGAGACCGACGGTGAAACCGTGTCCCGCTTCGGGCCCTCGGCCGTGCATGTCTATCGCGACGAGGAGGCGGCTTTGCTGCGCCAGGCGGTCGAGGCCGCGCGCGAACTGACCGACCGGGCGGCGCGCCCGGGCGTGGTCGGCGAGGCCGAGCGGATGACAACGGCGTTGCATGCGGCTGTGGTGCGCGGGTTCCTCGACGCGAATGCGATCGACCCGGCCTCGGTCGACGTGATCGGCTTCCACGGCCAGACGATCTTGCACCGGCCGGAGGACCGCCTGACGGTCCAGATCGGCGACGGCCAGGCGCTCGCGGACGAAACCGGCGTCCGCGTGGTCTATGACCTGCGGGCCGCCGATGTCGCGGCAGGCGGGCAGGGAGCGCCGCTGGTCCCGGTCTTTCATCGCGCGCTCGCGGGGATGCTGAAACGCCCGCATCCGATTGCCGTGCTCAATGTCGGCGGCGTCGCCAACGTTACCTATATCGACGGCATACCGGACCCCTATGCGTGCGATACCGGTCCGGGCAATGCGCTGATTGATGATTTTATGCGCGCGCGCACCGGCGCCATGCGCGACGAGAACGGGGAGAGCGCGGCGCGCGGCACCGTCGACGAGCCGGCTGTCGCGCGCGTGCTCAAGCATTCGTTCTTCGCGCTGAAACCGCCGAAATCGCTCGACCGAAACGCCTTCCGCGAATGGGTGACGGAGCGCGCGCAGCTTTCGGAGGTCAGCGTTGAGGATGGCGCTGCGACACTCGCGGCCATCACGGCGGCGACGATCGCTACTATCGTTCCAAATTTGCCCGACACGCCGAAAAGCTGGATCGTGTGCGGCGGCGGCGCCAGCAATCCGACCCTGATGCGGATGCTTGGCAAGCGGCTTGCGCCCGCGACCGTAGAGACCGCTTCCGCGGCCGGCTGGAATGCGGACGCGATCGAAGCGCAGGCCTTCGCATATATGGCAGTGCGTTGTTTGCGGGGATTGCCGATCACGTTTCCAACGACAACCGGCGTTCACGAACCGATAACGGGCGGAGTGGTCGCCGAACCTGTGCCGGAGCAGAAGAAGAAAATGAGCCTGTAAAGCAGGACTTTTGATTTTCGTTTCACATGAAAATATTCCTATGACGGCGTGGCCGACTGATTTTCATGCTCGTGAAAACGCGATAGCTCGGCACGCGAGCGCTGCCTGACGAGCGGGATCACGCGCTTGCTCGCTTTGTTATCAAGCCGCCTTGCGGTTGCTGGGCTTTTTTCCGCGCCGCAGGAAATGCCGGATCAGCCGTGGGCGCTCCGGCGCCATCAGCAATATGTCGCTGACCAGTTTTGCCCCGCCGCGCTTTCGCTCCAGCGTCAGCTTGCGCGAGTGAAATTGCTCCAGCTCTGGACGATGTCCGACGCTGACGATGGTCAGACCCTCCATTTCCTCGGACAAGAGCTTCATCAGATCGTCCTGGCTTTTCGGGTCGAGTGCGGCAGTCGCCTCGTCCAGCACGATGATGTCGGGCCGATGCAACAACACGCGCGCGACGGTGAGCCGCTGCTTCTCCCCGCCCGAAAGGGTCTGATCCCACGGCTGGTCTTCCTCGATGCGATCCTTCAAGTGTCCGAGGCCGACCCGTTGCAGCGCCTTGGCGATGGTCTCGATGTCCCAGTCTTCGGCCGCGCCGGGATACGCGACGGCGCGCCGCAAGCTGCCGGTGGGAATGTACGGACGCTGCGGCAACAGGAACAGCCGCGCGTCCTTTTGAACGTCGATCTCGCCGCCGCCCCATGGCCACAGGCCCGAAATCGCGCGCACCAGCGTACTCTTGCCGCTGCCCGAGGAGCCCGCGATCAACACGCGTTCGCCTTTTTTGACCACGACATCGGTGTCGTCGACCACCGCCGTGCCGTTATCGAGCGAGACCGAAAAATCCTTGAGCCGCAACGCCGCATCTTCGGTCACGCCGCGCTTGATCCGGTTGATGCCTTCGCCGGTCTCGGCCCGCTCCAGTGCATCGAGCGAGACCATCAGCGATGCCGTGCGGCGCGCGCCGGCATTCCATTCTGCTAGCCTGGGATAATTGTCGACCAGCCAATTGAACGCCGCCTGCACGATGGTGAAGGCGGAAGCCGCCTGCATCACCTGGCCGAGCGACATCGAGCCGTCGAGGAATTTCGGCGCGCAAAGGATGATCGGCAGCACTGGCGCGATGATGCCCGAGCCCTGCGAGACGATGGTCGTGCGCATGTGCTGAACGCACAACGCCCGCCAGCGCCGAAGTACGTCCACCAAGGCGCGATTGAGGCCTGCGCGTTCCTCCTCTTCGCCGCCGAGAAGCGCGATGCTCTCGCCATTCTCGCGCACGCGGGTGAGATGATAGCGGTAGTCCGCTTCGGCCTGGTTCTTGGCTTCCGAGACCGCAACAAAGCGGTTGCCGACGACGGTCATGGTACCGCTGGCGATGGCCGAATAAATCACGGCCGCGATCACGAGAAATCCTGGAATGGTGATTTCGGTGCCGCCGAGCGTGAAGGTGAGGGCGCCGCCGATGGTCCAGAGCACCGCGATGAATGTGATCGCGGAGAGCGAGGCCGTTGTCACGCCAACCGCGAAATCGATCGGCGCGTCGGTCGATACCCGCAAATCCTCGGTCAGCCGGCCTTCCGGGTTCTGATGATCGCCGCTGACCAGATTGAGCTGGTAATAGCGCCCGTTCTTCAGCCAGGCGTCGAGGATATGATCGGAGAGCCAGGCCCGCCAGCGCCGCTGCGTCGTCATGCGGCAATAGACATTGGCAACGCCAAGACCGACGCTGGTCGCAGCCAGCGGAAAGAAAATCAGCGCGAGCGTAAAGACCGTCGCGGCATCCTTCTTTTCGAGGCCGTCGAAAATCGCGCGATTCCAGACATTGATGCCGTATTGCGCGGCGACCGTAAGCAGCACGAGAACGAGCAGCCCGATCGTTAGCGGCCAGGCCAGCCGATCGCCGTTATGGCCCCAGAACCCGGACGCCGAGAACCAGAAGCGATCAAGCAGCGCGCGGCGGCGCTCCTTGTCGCGCTTGGCCTGCGCCTCCGGATCTTCGATTTCAGGTTCGGACTCTTCCGGGGGCTTGGCCGCGGTGTCGTCGAGCGACGGCTCTTTCGGCTTTTGCTCTTCTGCGTCGCCCGCTGGCGTGCCTTGGGCCGCTCCATCGGCTTTCGCCGCAACCTTTTCGTCTTCGTTGCTGTCCTTCGACGGCATCACCTTGTCGGGTGAATTGCCCGCGCTCATCGGCATCCCCTGTTACAGCAACAGCGGACACAAACGTTTGTTCGAAGATTGAGTTCCCTTCTCGGGAAAGAACCGCGCCCGCTACGCCGCGCTCGGCTTGCGGCCGGTCGTGCCGAGCCGCTTGTCGAGATAGGCATTGACCGACGTCATCAGCGAATCGACCTTCGCATCGAAGAAGTGGTTGGCGCCAGTCACCACCTTCTGCTCGATCACGATGCCCTTTTGGGTTTTTAGCTTGTCGACCAGCGTCGTCACGTCGCGATGCGGCACCACCGCGTCCTTGTCGCCGTGAATGATGAGCCCGGAAGACGGGCAGGGCGCGAGGAACGAGAAGTCATAGAGATTGGCGGGCGGCGCGATCGAGATGAAGCCTTCGATCTCCGGCCGGCGCATCAGGAGTTGCATGCCGATCCAGGCGCCGAAGGAAAAACCGGCGATCCAGCAGGAGCGGGCTTCGGTATTGATGGTCTGCGCCCAGTCCAACGCTGCGGCTGCATCCGACAATTCGCCAACGCCGTGGTCGAACGACCCCTGACTTCTGCCGACGCCGCGGAAATTGAACCGCAACACCGAGAAGTTGCGATGCACGAAGGCATAATAGAGTTGGTAGACGATCTGATGATTCATGGTCCCGCCAAATTGCGGGTGCGGATGAAGGATCAGTGCCAGGGGGGCATTCTTCTGCGGGGCAGGATGGTAGCGGCCCTCGATACGTCCGGCGGGACCCGTAAATATGACTTCTGGCATGAATGACCTCGGCTGGTGCGGCAAGACCTTGGGATCAAGACCGGGAGGTCGAGACCTGGGTTCGGCCGCAGGTTCTAATGCGCGCTTGACGTTGCGATCAGGCGCACGTAGGTTTTAGAACCATTCTAATATGCAACCGCCCGGTGGCTGCAACCGCATAAAGCGGGGCCGCACGGGCGCGACAGGGCTTTCTATCATGAGGGCGGGGGCAATTTGCAAGCTTTCTCCGTTCGCCATGGTAGGAGGGTGCCAGGTTTGAGGCCGGTTGTAGTGCCTATGGAAGCTTCCCAGCGCGGGCGTGCCTATTTGGACTGGAATGCGACCGCGCCGTTGCGGGCGCAGGCGCGCGCCGCAATGCTTGCAGCTCTGGAACTTGGCGGGAACCCTTCATCCGTCCATTCCGAAGGCCGCACCGCCCGCCGCGCGATCGAGCAGGCTCGTTCTCAGGTCGCAGGCCTATTTGGCGCGATCCCGGCAGATGTCGTCTTTACCTCCGGTGGTACCGAAGCGAATGCGACGGCCTTGTCGCCCGCATGGTCTGCCGGCGCCGGCCACCCCGGTTTCGACCGGCTGCTGGTTTCGGCGATCGAGCACCCGTCCGTTGCGCAGGGCGGCCGTTTCGCGACCGAAAAGGTTGCGCGAATTCCGGTGACCGAAGCGGGGATCGTCGATCTAGACGCGTTGCGATCTGCGCTCCGGCTCGGTCCGGCGCTGGTTTCGGTGATGCTGGCCAATAACGAGACCGGAGTCATTCAGCCGATTCGCGATGTCGCTGACCTTGTGCATGAGGCGGACTCCCTGCTGCATGTCGATGCGGTTCAGGCGCCGGGCCGGATTGAATGCAATATCAATCAATTGAAGGCCGATCTTCTGACGATTTCCGCGCACAAGATCGGTGGTCCCAAGGGGGCCGGTGCCCTGGTGCGGCGCGAGGGACTGCATCTGAGCGAGCCGCTGATCCGGGGCGGCGGCCAGGAACGGGGTTTGCGGGCGGGCACCGAGGATGTTGCGGCGATCGCCGGATTTGGTGCGGCTGCCGATGCCGCGGGCTCGAATTTGGCGGCCGAGGCGGCCACGATGCGGCGGCTGCGCGACCTGCTCGAAAACGGCCTTCGGGCCGCGACTCCGGATATTCTTATTTTTGGAGAAAGCCGGGAGCGGCTGCCGAACACCATCTTGTTCACCCATCGCGGCCTGAAGGCCGAGACCGCCGTGATCGCTTTCGACCTCGAAGGGGTCGCGGTGTCGTCCGGTTCGGCCTGCTCTTCGGGGAAAGTGCAGCCCTCGCAGGTGCTTTTGGCCATGGGCGTCGAGCCCGCTTTGGCGCGGGGCGCGATCCGCGTTTCCATCGGCCCGGAAACCACCGAAGCCGACATAGATCGTTGCCTAAATGCTTGGATAAAGCTCTCGGAATCACTACTTAAGGGGCGAACCATCATCGCCGCTTGAGCGGCTTCGCGGAGGGTAACCGACGCAAGGCCAACACCGCCGATAACCGACACATCCGCTGCGGTCCTTGAAACCGCGAGGGGAGACTGAAATGCCTGCCGTCCAGGAAACCGTCGAACAGGTTCGCCGTATCGACGTCGACCAATATAAGTATGGATTCGAGACTCTGATCGAATCCGACAAGGCCCCGAAGGGCCTGTCCGAAGACATCGTCCGCTTCATCTCGGCGAAGAAGAACGAGCCGCAATGGATGCTCGACTGGCGGCTCGATGCCTATCGCCGCTGGCTGACCATGCGCGAGCCAGCCTGGGCGCGGGTGCATTACCCGAAGATCGATTTTCAGGATTATTATTATTACTCGGCGCCGAAGCGGAAGGAACTGGCTTCGCTCGACGAGGTCGATCCGGAAATTCTGCGCACCTATGAGAAGCTGGGCATTCCGTTGCGCGAGCAGGAATTGCTGGCGGGTGTCGTGCGACCCGAGGGCGAGCGTCGCGTCGCGGTCGATGCGGTTTTCGATTCCGTTTCGGTTGCGACCACGTTCCAGGCCGAATTGAAAAAGTCCGGCGTGATCTTCATGCCGATTTCGGAAGCTTTGCGCGAGCATCCCGAGCTGGTGCAGAAATATATCGGCACCGTGGTGCCGGTGACGGATAACTTCTACGCCACGCTGAACTCGGCGGTGTTCTCCGACGGCTCGTTCGTCTACGTGCCGCCGGGCGTGCGCTGCCCGATGGAGCTGTCGACTTACTTCCGCATCAACGAGAAGAATACCGGCCAGTTCGAGCGCACGCTGATCATCGCCGACAAGGGCTCGTATGTCAGCTATCTCGAAGGCTGCACCGCGCCGATGCGCGACGAGAACCAGCTTCATGCGGCGGTGGTCGAACTCGTGACGCACGATGACGCCGAGATCAAATATTCGACCGTGCAGAACTGGTATCCGGGCGACGCCAACGGCAAGGGCGGCATCTATAACTTCGTCACCAAGCGCGGCGATTGCCGCGGCAAGAATTCCAAGATCTCCTGGACCCAGGTCGAGACCGGCTCCGCCATCACCTGGAAATATCCAAGCTGCATCCTGCGCGGCGATGGCTCTCGCGGCGAGTTCTACTCGATCGCAATCTCGAACGGCATGCAGCAGGTCGATAGCGGCACCAAGATGATCCATCTCGGCAAGAACACGACGAGCCGGATTATCTCCAAGGGCATCTCGGCCGGGCGCTCGCAGAATACCTATCGCGGGCTGGTGTCGGCGCACCGCAAGGCGACCAATGCGCGCAACTTCACCAATTGCAACTCGCTTTTGGTCGGCGACAAATGCGGCGCGCATACCGTGCCCTATCTCGAAGCCAAGAATTCTTCCGCGGTGTTCGAGCACGAGGCCACCACCTCGAAGATTTCCGAGGACATGCTGTTCTATTGCCGCCAGCGCGGGCTGACCGCGGAAGAGGCGACCGCTCTTGTGGTCAACGGCTTCGTCAAGGATGTGCTGCAGCAGCTGCCGATGGAATTCGCGGTGGAAGCGCAGAAGCTGATTTCGATCTCGCTGGAAGGCAGCGTGGGATAGCCAATCCCGTCACCCTGAGGTGCCGTTGCGAAGCAACGGCCTCGAAGGGCGACGGGCCGGCATCCTTCGAGGCGCGGCGTTCGCCGCGCACCTCAGGATGACGGATTACTGACAGGAAAAAGAACGAAATGTCTCTGCTTGAAGTCAAAAACCTGCACGTCGAAGTCGGCGGCAAACAAATCCTGAATGGCCTCGACCTCACAGTCGAGAAGGGTCAGGTGCATGCCATCATGGGCCCGAACGGGTCGGGCAAATCGACGCTGTCCTACGTACTCGCCGGCAAGGCCGATTACCACATCACCCAAGGCGAAATCCTGCTCGACGGCAAAAGCATCGCCGGCATGGACCCGGACGAACGCGCGGCCAAGGGTTTGTTTTTGGCCTTCCAGTATCCAATCGAAATTCCCGGCGTCGCCACCATGACGTTTCTGCGCACCGCCGTGAACGCGCAACGCAAGGCCCGCGGCGAAGCTGAATTATCGACGCCGGAATTCATGAAGAAGGTGCGGGACGCCGCCGCCAAGCTCGAGATCGACCCGGAAATGTTGCGGCGCGCGGTCAATGTCGGCTTTTCCGGTGGCGAGAAGAAGCGCAACGAAATCCTGCAGATGGCGATGCTGGAGCCGCGGCTTGCAGTGCTGGACGAGACCAATTCCGGGCTCGATATCGACGCACTGAAGATCGTGGCCGACGGCGTCAACCGGCTGCGCTCGCCGGAGCGTTCGTTTGTGGTCATCACGCATTACCAGCGCCTCCTCGACTATATCGTGCCGGACATCGTGCATGTGCTGTCCAAGGGCCGCATCGTGCGCACCGGCGGCAAGGAGCTGGCGCTGGAGCTCGAGGAAAAGGGCTACGCGCAATATCAGGATGAGGCGGCGTAAAGCCTTCGCAACATGGCCGAACTGAAAGTCATACGAACCAACGCCGAACAAGGGCTCGCCGAAGCCTTTGCCGGCGCGCGCGCAAAGCTGCCTGGCGCCGGCGCAGTGAAGTCGCTGCGCGAGAACGCATTCCACACTTTTGAATCGAAGGGCCTGCCGCATCGCCGGGTCGAGGAATGGAAATATACCGACCTGCGCGCGCTGATGCGCGATGCCAAGCCGCTGGCGCCGCCTCCGGACGCAGCGGCGAAACTGAAGGCGAAATCGGCGGGTGCGTTTCTCGCCGATGTAAAATCGCGGCGGATCGTAATCGTGGACGGGGTCTTCGCCGCAGATCTGTCCGACCTTGCCTCGCTCGAGCCGGGCCTGTCCATCGGCTCGCTCGCGGACGCGCTGTCGAAAGGCGACGCCGCGGTTATAGAGCGTCTCGGCCGGCCATCTCCGCTCGGAGATGACGCCGCACTCGCTCTCAACACCGCGATGATGGCGGACGGCGCCGTGATCCGTATTGCCGATGGCGCAACGATCGCGCGGCCGCTGCATCTCGTCTTTGTCACTACGTCGGACAAGGCCGTTTCGCTGTTCACGCGCAGTCTAGTCAATATCGGGAAGGGCGCAAAGGCCACCCTGATCGAAAGCCATGAAGGGCCGGCCGGCATCGACCATCAGGTCA
Organism: uncultured Pseudomonadota bacterium; assembly: GCA_963707705.1. GTDB lineage: Bacteria > Pseudomonadota > Alphaproteobacteria > Rhizobiales > Xanthobacteraceae > Pseudorhodoplanes. The sequence goes on from CAVPRD010000005.1 coordinate 504,278, forward strand.
ATCACGCGCTCGACCTCATCGTCGCGGAGGCAGCGAAATTCGATCACGTCAAGATCAACCGTGAAGGCGACCGCATGCTGCATGTCGCGACGTTCGCGGCCGAGATCGGTAAGGGTGCACTGGTCAACGATTTCACCTTCACGCTTGGTGGCGCGGTCACCCGCAACCAGATTGCGATGCGGATGAATGGGACCAACATCCATGCCGGCATCCGCGGCGCGACGTTGCTGAAGGACCGTCAGCACGCCGACAATACGCTCGTGATCGACCACGCCATCGGCCATTGCGACAGCCGCGAATTGTTCAAGTCGGTACTGGACGGCGAGAGCCGTTCGGTGTTCCAGGGCAAGATCATCGTGCAGCCGCATGCGCAGAAAACCGATGCCAAGATGGCGACGCATGCGCTCCTGCTCTCGGAAGAGGCCGAGGCCGACGCCAAGCCGGAATTGGAAATCTTCGCTGACGACGTGGTTTGCGGGCACGGCGCGACCGCGGGCGCGCTCGACGACGATCTGCTGTTTTATCTGAAGGCGCGCGGCATCCCGCAAAAGGAGGCCGAGGCGCTGATGATCGAGGCGTTCATCGGCGAAGCGGTCGAGGCGATTGAAAACCAGACCCTGCGTGAGGTTCTGATGGAACTGGCGCGCACATGGCTCGCGGCGAGGGTGTGATGCATCCTGCGGTCAGCAATGGCAGCTACGACATAGCCCGCATCCGGCAGGACTTTCCGGCCTTGTCGATGCAGGTCTATGGCAAGCCGCTGGTCTATCTCGACAACGCGGCCTCCGCGCAGAAGCCGACGGCCGTGCTCGATCGCATCCAGCACGCCTACACGCACGAATATGCCAACGTGCATCGTGGCCTGCATTATCTCGCCAATGCCGCGACCGACGCCTATGAGGGCGCGCGCGAGACCGTCGCCAAGTTCCTGAACGCGCCGCGCAAGGAAGAAGTCATCTTCACTCGCAACGCGACCGAGGCGATCAACCTCGTGTCTTATACCTACGGCCGCGAGCACCTGAAGGAAGGCGACGAGATCGTGCTCTCGATCATGGAGCACCATTCCAACATCGTGCCGTGGCATTTCCTGCGCGAGCGGCAGGGCGTCGTCATCAAATGGGCGCCGATCGATGACGACGGCAATTTCCTGATCGACGAATTCGAGAAGCTGCTCGGGCCGCGCACCAAGATGGTCGCGATCACCCACATGTCGAACGCGCTCGGCACTTATGTGCCGGTGAAGGAAGTGGTGCGCATCGCGCATGCGCGCGGCATTCCGGTACTGGTCGATGGCAGCCAGGCGGCGGTGCATCTGCCGATCGACGTGCAGGACATCGGCTGCGATTTCTATGTCTTTACCGGCCACAAGATCTACGGGCCGTCCGGCATTGGCGTGCTGTGGGCGAAGTACCAGCATCTCGAAGCCATGCCGCCCTTCAATGGCGGCGGCGAGATGATCCGAGACGTGTTCGAGGATCGCGTGACCTATGGCGACCCGCCGCACAAATTCGAGGCTGGCACGCCGCCGATCGTGCAGGCGATCGGCCTTGGCGCAGCCATCGACTACGTCAATTCCATCGGCAAGGATCGCATCCGCGCGCACGAGGACGGTCTCATTCACTATGCCCATGATCGCCTGCGCGAAATCAATTCGCTGAAGATCATCGGCCAGGCGAAAGAGAAGGGCGCGGTGATCTCGTTCGAAATGAAGAACGCACATCCGCACGATGTCGCGACCATCATCGACCGTTCGGGCGTCGCCGTGCGGGCCGGAACCCATTGCGTGATGCCGCTGTTGAACCGGATCGGCGTCACGGCCACCTGCCGGGCGTCCTTTGGGCTCTATAATACGAAGGACGAAATCGACAGCCTTGCCCGTGCCCTTGTGAAAGCGCAGGATTTCTTCGCATGAACGACGAAACCCAAACTGACCAGGTCAATAAGCCGCCGGCGCCGCAGGCGTCCGAGGCCTCCGCTTTGCCGCCTGAGGAAATCGCACGTCTGAGCGACGACATCGTCGCCGCGCTGAAGACGGTCTATGACCCGGAAATTCCCTCGGACATCTATGAGCTTGGCCTGATCTACAAGGTCGACATCAAGGATGACCGCACGGTCGACGTGGACATGACTCTCACCACGCCGAATTGTCCGTCGGCTGCGGAACTGCCGATGATGGTGGAGAACGCGGTCGCAAGCGTGCAGGGCGTAGGTCCGGTCAAGGTGCAGGTGGTATGGGACCCGCCGTGGGACCCGAGCCGGATGTCGGACGAAGCGCGGCTTGTCCTCAATATGTGGTGAGTTGCAATCGGCGCCGCGAGCGCCCACATTAACGAAGAGAAAAGCCGGTCGATTCAAACTGTTACGATTCGAAAGTGAGACCGGCCAGGAGAAGTCGATGGCCACTGTCAGGCCCCGCCCGCAAGTGATGCGGCTCACCGAAGCCGCCGCAACGCGCATTAGGGAATTGATGTCGAAGTCGGATCATCCGATCGCGGGCCTGCGCGTCGGCGTCCGCAATGGCGGCTGCGCCGGCATGGCCTACACGATGGAATATGCCGAGCATGCGAGCCCGACCGACGAGGTCGTGGACGACAAGGGCGTGCGCCTCCTGATCGATCCGAAGGCCGTGCTGTTTCTGCTCGGCACCGAGATGGATTACAAGATCGACAAGATGGCGGCGCAGTTCGTGTTCAATAACCCGAACCAGACCTCGGCTTGCGGCTGCGGCAAATCCGTCCAGCTCACGCCCGCGCCGGGCGAAGGCGCAGAGGCGCACTAGCAATCGGCGTGCCGTGGACGCCGAGTTTATCCGCGAACTCTTCACTGGCTTCCGCCCCGTGACCGTCCGCCGCCTATTCGGCGGAGCCGGTATCTTTGCCGATGGCGTGATGTTCGCGCTGGTGTCGGACGAGACGATCTATCTCAAGGCAGGCGAGAACAACGAAGCCGATTTTGAACGTGAGGATTTGCCGCCGTTCTGCTATCAGGCGAAGGGTGGAAAGCGCGCAGTGATGTCGTACCGCAAAATGCCGGAGCGGCTCTACGACGATCCCGAGGAGCTGGCGCAATGGGCGCGCAAGGCGCTACAGGCGGCACAACAAAAAGCCGCGCCGAAGCGCGGCAGGGTTGCGGCGAAGAAGACAAAGTCAAAACGCTGAATTGAGGCCGCGAATTGCGTGCCGGCTGAAGCTGCCGGCACCTGCAATCAGGCTTTAACGCGAACCACCGGACGCAACAGAAACGCGGGCAGGTGAGAAGTGTCGGGCTCGATGTCGGCAGAGGCGGCCGGCGGCCGGCGGCGCGCGGTATCGAGCCTGGCAACCGGAGCGGGCGCCTGCGGCGCGCGTTCCTGACGCCCTCGAGGTTCCTGACGCTCCTGTTGCTCGCGACCTGCGTGACGCTCCTGGTGTGCTTGACGCTCTGGATGTCCCTGACGCTCTTGTTGCTCCGGGCGCCCCTGGCGTTCGCCGCGCGGAGCACCGCGTTTGCGGCCACGCGATTGATCGCGGCGCGGCGCGGGCTCGTGCGTTTCTTCAGCGGGAGCCGCAGCGATCGTATCGGGAGCAGACGGGATGGTGGTACCGATCAGCTTCTCGATCGCCGCCACCGCCTTGTGATCGGCCGAAGTGACGATGGTGAAAGCGATACCGCTCTTGCCGGCGCGGCCGGTGCGTCCGATGCGGTGCACGTAATCGTCAGCATGGAACGGCACGTCAAAATTCAACACATGGCTGACATCGGGAATATCCAGCCCGCGCGCCGCAACGTCGGAGGCGATCAGCAGCGTGGCTTCACCCTTGCGGAACTTGTCGAGCGCAGCGGTGCGGGCGGATTGCTCGAGATCGCCGTGTAGTGCGACCGCATTGAAGCCGTGCTTCACCAGCGAGCGATGCAGCAGCGCGACCTCGCGCTTGCGGTTGCAGAATACGATGGCGTTCTTGAAATTATCGGTCGAGCGGAGGAGATTGCGCAGCGTCTCGCGCTTGTCATGCGGTTCGCGGCCGCTCTTGACCAATTGCTGGGTGATGGTGGTGGCCGCGGTTGCCGGACGCGAGGTTTCGACCTTGACCGGATTGGAGAGGAATTGCTCGGTGATGCGCCGGATTTCCGAAGGCATCGTCGCGGTGAAAAACAGCGTCTGGCGGGTGAAGGGGACGAGCTTGCAGATGCGCTCGATATCCGGAATGAAGCCCATGTCGAGCATGCGATCGGCTTCGTCGATCACCAGCAGTTCGACGCCGGTGAGCAGGAGACGCCCGCGCTCGAAATGATCGAGCAGGCGGCCGGGTGTCGCGATCAATACATCGACGCCGCGCATGAGCTTGGCGTCCTGATCGTCGAAGGAAACGCCGCCGATGATGAGCGCGACATTGAGCTTCTGGCCGGCGCCGTATTTCTCGAAACTTTCCTGTACCTGGGCTGCGAGTTCGCGCGTCGGCTCGAGGATCAGGGTGCGCGGCATGCGGGCGCGCGCGCGTCCGCTTTCCAGCATGGTGATCATCGGCAGCGTGAACGCAGCGGTCTTGCCGGTTCCGGTCTGCGCGATGCCGAGTACGTCTCGCCTGGCAAGTACGTGCGGGATCGCTTCGGACTGGATGGGGGTGGGGGTAGTGTAACCGGCGCCCTGGACGGCGGCCAAAACTTTTTCGGACAAGCCGAGTTCTGAAAACGACATAAAACCTCTGAACGGCGCCGCCCGCAACTGGGGCTCGCGCCGGACCACAAAGGGATAAGTTTTGCGCGAGAGGGCGGTCGAATCTGTCTGTCGGACCGTTGGCCCGGAAAATAGGGGCAGGGGGCCGAAAGTCAATGCTTCGAGCGTCGGTTAAGTTAAATAAATACAAGCGTTTTTGGCGCTGAGACGATGACCGGAGGATGACATGGTGACGACACCGAGCCTGCCTGTGCTGCTGATTCCGGGACTGGCTTGCACGCCGAGCCTCTATGCCGGGCAGATGCCCGCTTTGTGGACATTCGGGCCGGTGACTGTCGCCGATCATCGCCGCGCCGACAGCATGGACGCCATCGCGCGTCAGATCCTCGCGGAGGCGCCGCCCAGATTCGCGCTGGCCGGTCTTTCGATGGGCGGCTATCTCGCGCTTGCGATTGTGCGGCTGGCGCCGGACCGGGTGGCAAAACTTGCGCTGCTGGATACCGGATCGCGCAGCGACACGCCGGAGGCCAGCGAGCGCCGCAAGGCGTCGATGGCCAAGGTGCAGGCCGGCGAATTCGACGCCGTCATGGACACGCTATGGCCGATCCTCGTGCACAAGGAACGGCAGGGCGACGCTGCGCTGAAGCGGATCGTGTTCGAGATGGCAAAGACGGCCGGCGCCGACGCCTTTGTCCGTCAACAGCAGGCGATCATGACGCGGCCGGATTCACGCGCTGGTCTGCCGGATATCCGATGTCCGACGCTGGTGCTGGTCGGCGAGGGCGATCAGCTCACACCGCCCGCGCTTTCCGAGGAGATGGCGACGCTCATTCCAAACAGCCGGCTGGTGACGGTGCCCGACAGCGGGCATCTATCGACGCTGGAGAAGCCGGAATCTGTGACCAGGGCGCTGGTAGAGTGGATGGAGGCGTAGACCTCACAGTGGAAGCAAACTTTCCCCGGTCGTTTGCCCGCGCGAACAAACCCTTCTTATTTTGCATCGTGCGGCGAAGTTGCATGATGCGTGCTAGTGACTGACATGCCCACCATTCTCGATCTCATCGGCCACACGCCGCTTGTCGAAGTGACAAGGCTCGATACCGGGCCGTGCCGGCTGTTTCTGAAACTCGAGAGCCAGAATCCGTCGGGCTCGATCAAGGACCGTCCGGCGCGGGCGATGATCGAGGCCGCCGAATATGAGGGCAGGCTGAAAGCCGGCGGCACCGTGATCGAAGCGACGGCCGGCAACACCGGCCTTGGTCTCGCTTTCGTCGGCGCGCGCAAGGGCTATCGCACCATCCTTGTGGTCCCCGACAAGATGTCGCGCGAAAAGATTCTGCATGCGCGTGCGATGGGTGCCGAGATCATCGTCACGCGTTCCGATGTCGGCAAGGGTCATCCGGATTATTATCAGGACCTCGCCGCGGATCTCACTGCGCGCACCAAGGGTGCGATCTACATCAATCAGTTCGAAAATCCGGCCAATCCGCGTGCGCATGAGGAGACAACTGCGCCGGAAATCCTGACGCAGATGGAGCGTGACATCGACGCGATCGTGGTCGGCGTCGGCTCCGGCGGTACGCTGACCGGCATCGGGCGCTACATGTGTCAATATTCGCCGAAGACACAGATGGTGCTCGCCGACCCGGAGGGCTCAATCCTGGCGCCATTTGTGAAAACCGGAGAGATGCGGGAGGCCGGAAGCTGGGCGGTGGAGGGCATCGGCGAAGATTTCATCCCGCCCAATTGCGATCTGTCGTTGGTGAAAGAAGCCTATTCGATTTCCGATCGCGACAGCTTCGCCGCTGCGCGCGAGCTGATGCGTCAGGAGGCAATTCTCGCGGGTTCCTCTTCCGGCACCCTGCTTGCGGCCGCGCTCCGCTATTGCCGCACGCAGGGCGAGCCGAAACGGGTAGTGAGTCTTGTTTGCGATTCCGGCGCCAAATATCTCTCCAAGGTGTTCAACGAAGCCTATCTCACACAGGAGGGCTTTATCGGGTCGCATACCGGCAAGGTGCGCGATCTGGTGTCGAGCCCGCATGGCGGGGGAGCCGCGATCGAGGTTCGGCCGAACGACAATCTGCGCGCAGTTTTCGCGCGCATGCGCGCCTCCGATGTCTCGCAGCTTCCAGTCGTGGAAGGCGACCGGATCGTCGGCCTCGTGACCGAAAGCGATCTGCTTGGTGCCGTGCTCACGCTCGGCGAGGACAAGGCCTTCGACCATTGTGTGAAGGACATCATGGTGACGACGCTGGTCACCATTTCGGCCGATGCACCGATCCGCGACCTGGTGCCGATGTTCCGGAAGGACTATGTGGCGATCGTGATGGATGGCGAGCGCTTTCTGGGCCTCGTGACGCGGATCGATCTGATCAATTATTTTCGGATGGCGATAAGGTAAACGAGACAACCATGACCAGACCCAATCGTCCCGGCTTTTCCACGCGCTGCATCCATGCCGGGCAATCGCCCGATCCGACCACCGGCGCGGTGATGATGCCGATCTACGCGACCTCGACCTATGTGCAGCAGTCACCCGGTGTGCACAAAGGCTACGAATATGCGCGTTCGCAAAATCCGACCCGCATGGCGTTCGAGCGCTGCGTCGCCGATCTGGAAAGCGGGAGCGCCGGCTTCGCCTTTGCATCGGGACTCGCTGCCATCGCGACCATCCTGGAATGCCTCGACCAGAATGCCCATGTGATTGCGACCGACGACATTTACGGCGGCACGCGGCGATTGTTCACGCGCGTGCGCAACCGCACGGCCGGGCTTGAAACGAGTTACGTGAACTTGAGCGATCTCGCCGCGATCGAGAAAGCAATCCGGCCTGAGACCAAAATGATCTGGGTCGAGACCCCGACCAATCCGCTGCTGAAGATCGCAGACCTTACCCGCATCGGAGAGCTTGCGCGCAAGCACAAATTGATCGCGGTCGCCGACAACACCTTTGCCAGCCCCTATCTGCAGCGCCCGATCGAACACGGCTTCGACATCGTGGTGCATTCGACCACCAAATACCTCAACGGCCATTCCGACATGGTCGGCGGCGTCGCGGTGGTCGGCAACAATCCGGATCTGCGCGAAAAACTGAAATTCCTGCAGAATGCGGTCGGCGCCATTCAGGGGCCGTTCGATTCCTTTTTGGCGCTGCGTGGCATCAAGACACTGGCTTTGCGGATGGAGCGGCAATCGGCCTCGGCCCTGAAGATCGCGCAATGGCTGGAAAAGCATCCGCAGGTGGTGCGCGTGATCTATCCGGGGCTTGCGAGCCATCCGCAGCACGCGCTCGCAAAATCGCAGATGCGAGCCTTCGGCGGCATGATCTCGGCCGAACTCAAGACCGATCTCGACGGTGCGCGCAGCTTCCTCGAACGCACCGAATTATTTGCATTGGCCGAGAGTTCTGGGGGCGGTGGAAAGCCTGATTGAGCATCCGGGTCTGATGACGCATGGTTCGGTGCCGGCGGATGTGCGAGCAGAACTAGGAATCAATGACGGGCTGGTGCGTCTTTCGGTCGGGATCGAGGATGTGGACGATCTGATCGCGGACCTGGAAGGCGCGTTCGCGGCCCTGCGCTAGGGTTTCGCTTGCAACACGCGGACGATGCGACGCGGCAAGCGGCCGTCGATCGCCAGCAATGCACTCGCAATGACCAGCGCGCCGGCAATTTCACGGCTGTCCAGCACTTCACCCAGAACGAAATGCCCGAGCACCACGGTCGTGATCGGCATCAGCAGTGTTACCAGCATGACATTGGTCGCGCCCGAGCGCGCCAGAATGCGGAAGAAAACAATATAGGCCAAAGCGGTCGAGAGCGCCCCGAGACCGATCAGCGACAGCCAGGCCGGCACACCGGGCATCTCGCGTGTCCAGGGCTGCTCGATCGCGGCGGAGAGCGGTATCAGGACCATGGTCGAACACAGGAGCTGACAAAATGCCGAGATATGCGGCGGTACGCCTTGCAGCTTACGCTGTCCCCAAAGCCCGGAAAAACCGAAACTAAGCGCGGCGCCCAGACACAGCACGATACCCAGCGTCTGCGCCGACGAAATGTCAGCGCCCTGACCGCGCAGGATCGCGACGCCGGCGAGGCCGAGCAGCACGCCTGCAATCTTGCTTGCGGTGAGTCTTTCCTCTCCGAATGAAGCGGTCAACAGCACAGTGAACAGCGGGGTGGTGGCGTTGACGATAGACGTGAGTGCTGCCGAGGTCTGCGACTGGCCGAGGATCAGTAATGAAAACGGAATGACGTTGTTCAGCATTCCCATGACAAAGAATGGTGACCAGCCCTTCAGGCCTTTTGGCAGAGGGTCCCGGTAAAGCCAGACCACCGGAAGCAAGGTCAGTGCTCCGATGGCAACGCGTACGCATACGACGCTCAGGGGCGCCAAGTCTTTCAGCGCGATGCCGGCCAACACGTATCCGCCACCCCAGAGGATCGACAGCAGCACCAGCAGCGCTACGTCGCGCCGGTCGATGACGGGGGAGACGTCAGTCATTCGGAATCCCGTGCGACGGCAGACTTGATACGGCAGACTCGATAACGGCCGCCGGCGGCGACGGCCACCCGATTGCTGAGTTCGACTACCGATCGAGGAGTTTTGTCGCGGCGTGGCGACGCCCGAATTTCATGCCTTCGGCCTTGCCCTCTGCAGACCAAGCGCGATGATCCTTCGCAGCATCTCGGAATATTTCATGCCGTCGGCCGCGGCCAATTCCGCGAATACTTCGTGGCGCGCGATTTCCGGGTTCGGGTTGGCCTCCAGAAAATAGGGGGTGCCGTCGGCTGAAAGGCGGAAATCGATGCGGGCATAGCCGTCGAGTTCCAGTGTGCGGCAGATCCGGCGTGTCAGGTTCTGGATGCGTTTGTGCAGTTCGGGCGCGAGATTTTCCGCGGGCCCCTGCACGATGCCGCGGTCCTCCTGATATTTGACGTCGAATTTTACTTTTGCGGTTGCGATCCGGCTTGCGGCTTCGCCGAATTCCAGCTCCCAGACCGGGAACACCCGCATGCGCTCGTTGCCGAGGACGCCGACGTAGAGCTCTCGGCCGTCGATATATTGTTCGGCGATGGCAGCGGTGCGAATCTTCTCATGAATGAACTCGACTCGCTCCTTCAGCTTCTCGTCGCTGTCGACGATCGATTTCTGCGCAATACCGAGCGAGGCATCCTCCGACAGCGATTTCACGATCAGCGGAAATTTCAGCCGCTCCGGTCGCACGATCTTGCGGTTCATCGGAAACACCGCGAAGGCGGGCGTCGGAATGCGGTGGTAATGCACCAGTTTCTTCGACAAGTCCTTGCCGCGCGACAGCATCAGCCCGCGCGGATTACAGCCGGTATAGGGGATGCGGATCAGTTCCAGATAGCTCGCGACATTCTGGTCATAGGCCGGCTCGCCGTGGAATTCCTCCAGCAGGTTGAAAACGATGTCCGGCTGATAGCTGTCGATCTCGGCGCGGATCGGGCGCAGTTCGTGCTGCACTCCCAGCACGCGCACTTCGTGGCGCGCCTTGCGCAGCGTGTTGACGACGTCGTAGCCGGTCTTGAAGGCGAGCATGTCCTGCTCGCTGTAGCCCTTGATCGAATCCGGCGGCGCCTGTTCCGGATGCAGCAGGACCAGGACGCGCGTGCGTTTCATAGGGCAAACCATTGCCGGCGCGACGGCGAATAGAGCGAATGAACGGTCTTTGCCGTCAGCAATACGGTGAAGTCGGTGCGCAATTGCCGCTCCGGGCCGACAGCCCGAAGCTGCAATTCGCGGCAGCGGTCGATCATATCATCGAGCACCGAGTCGAGGGTGAGCTGATATTCGCCGGTCCAGCGCGCGACCGTTTGGCGGAAATGCGAGCGGTTGCGCCGGATGAAGGAAGCCGCGGTCGGCGAATGGCGGTGCTTCGGATCGTTCGAGAAGATGCGGTGCAACTCGCGGTCATAGGTGCGAGGTGTTTCCACCGCATAGAGCGCCTGCTTCTTCGCATAATGTTGTGCGAGTGTTGTTGTGATCTGGGACAGCGGGTGTACCGCGGCGCCGCGCGTTGTGGGCGCGCGCTGGCCTGCAATTTCGGCCATCACCTCGTCGACATATTCGAGCTTGCGCAAAGCCGGCCAGCCGGCATAGCGGCGCCGCCAGTCGGAGCGGGGCTTCAGCCACACGGCGAAAGTCTCGGCAAAATCCTCGTCGGGATGGCTTTGCCCGTACCATAGCCGCAGATGCTGGACGTAATTCTTGCTCGCCGGATTGGGCCGGTAGAAGCTCGGATAGCGGGTGGATGAATTGCCGAACAATTCCTGCCAGCGGCGGCGGCGCTGCAGGCGGAAAGCGTTCTGGATGACGTGGCCTGTTTCGTGGCGCAGGATGCGCATGCAGTCGCGCTTCGTGCCGCCTTCGACGTCGATGATCTTCTTGCGCTCGAGCCGCATCAGCCGAGGATGCGCGAGATAGAATGGGATCGCGATGCCGGGCGTGGTATCGGGGCTGAACCATTCGTCCGACAGCCAGACATGCGGGCGGATGCGCAGGTCGCGCTGTTCGAGTTCTTCGTACAGATCCTGCAGACAGCTTTCGAGCCAGGTGCCCTCGACCGACAGCCTCAAATCCTTGAGGCGAAGCTTCAAGAGCTTGTCGTCGGGCCAATGGGCCCATTCGGGGCGGCGTGGCATCTAGTTTTCTGGCATCTAGTTTTTCGGTTTCAGCTCGAGCGTCGTGGCAATCCGAGACGTCAACTCCGACTGCTCGCGGATGGTTTCCGCAAGTTCCGCAGGGCCGCCGGGGCGCACCACCTGACCGGTCGCAAGCAATCGTTCGGTGATGATGGGATCGGAGACGACTTCGATCACGTCGCGCGCGATTTTCTCGCGCAGCGCGAGCGGCATGTCCTTCGGCCCATAGAGACCGGCGGTGGTTTCGACCCCGAGCCCGCCGAAGCCCAGTTCGTACACGGTCGGGATATCGGGCGCGAACGAAGCGCGCTCTCGGCTGGTGACGGCGACGACACGGATTTTTCCGGCGCTCGCCAGCGGCTGCACAATCGCGACCGAGGTGAGCAGGAAGTCGATCTGGTTGCCGGCGAGCGCGGTCGCGGCTTCCACGATATTCTTGAACGGAATCTTCTGAGCCTTGATGCCTTGCGTCTTCAGGAAATAATCGAGCGTGAAATCCGGTACGCCGGGCGCGCCGGTGACATTCAGCTTGCCCGGCCGCGCGCGGGCTTCGGCGACGAATTCGTTCAGCGTTTTGTTGGCGGAAGCGGCGGGCACATTCAGACACAGGACCGTGTCGGTCACGCGCGCGATCGGGGTCATGTCGCGCGCGAAATCGTAGGTCAGTTTGTCGAGGGTATAGGGATGCGCCATGAACGAGGCGCTCGACGAATACAGCAGCACATGGTCGTCATTGGCCTGAAGGAAAGCCGTGATGGCAAGCAGCCCGTCGGCGCCCGGCTTGTTCTCGATGACGACCGGCTGGCCCCATTTGGCCTGCAGCTTTTCGGTCATCAGGCGCGCCGCGACATCGGTCGCGCTGCCTGCCCCGAAGGGCAGGACGAACTTGACCGTCCGCTGCGGCCAGGCCTGTGGTGAGGAGGCCTGTTGCGCGAAGGCCGGTGCGGTCAGGGCGATCGGGCTCGCCAGCGCCAGGCCGAGAACCAGCCGAAGAAACGTCATCCCGCCCAAAGTCATCGAATCCTCCAAATACTTTGCGGACAATTGTTAGCGGCTAACCCCGGCGGTCACAATTCGGGGCCAATCGCCTTCGAGACCGTGATTTGAACCGGTTTCTCGGTCTGTGCGACAATGGCTGACCGGGGACCGAAGCGGCTCCCGATTCCCGCCTTTTCGGCAGTCGATTGGGGGCGCGTCATGCGGTGGACTTTCGTCGTTGCGGCTTTCTTGCTGGCACTCGGGCTTTCGCCTGCGAGCGCCCAGAAGCGCGTGGCACTGGTCATCGGCAACGACAGCTACCAGAACGTCACCCCGCTGAAGAAGGCCGGCAACGACGCCGAGCGGGTGGCAAGGACCCTGAAGGGTCTTGGCTTCCAGGTCATCTCCGCCACCAACCAAAGCCGCCGCGGCATGAGCGACAGCCTGTCGGCCTTCGAGCGCACGCTCGGGGAGGGCGATACCGCCTTCTTCTTCTTTGCCGGCCACGGCTTTCAGATCAAGGGCGAAAATTACCTGCTGCCGACCGACGTGCCGATGGCGCTGGCCGGCGAGGAGGAAAAAATCCACGAGAACTCGTTCCTGGCGCGCCGCATCCTGGAGCGCATGCGCGGCAAGGGCGTACGCACCTCGATCGTTGTGCTCGATGCCTGCCGCAACAACCCGTTTGAGCGTGCCGGCACGCGGGCGGTGCGGAGCGCCGGCGGCCTCGCGCCGATGAGCGACGACGGCGCTTTCGTGATCTATTCGGCCTCGGAAAATCAGACCGCGCTCGACTACACCTCCGACGACGACAAGGACCCGAACTCGGTCTTCACCCGCTATTTCGTCAAGGAGCTGGAGACGCCAGGCCTTTCGCTGGTGCAGGTTGCCAAGCGCACGCAGGCGAGCGTCACCGACCTTGCGCGCAAATTCAAGCACGCACAGAAGCCCGCCTATTACGACGAGATCGTGGGCGACGTGGTGCTGAACGGCACGCTCGATCCGAACCGGGCGAAGGAGACGATCCCGCAGCAGGTCGCGGCCATTCCGGTGCAGCCGTCACCGTTGCCGAGGCGCGACGCACCGCCATCCGACCAGCTCAACGCGCCGCTGGCCAATTTCATGCGCCACAATGGCGGCTGGTCGGTGACGCTGTCCTTTGCCGATCCGGTGACCGCGATTTCCTGGCGGTTCGGAGAGAAGGGCAATTTCAAGGAGACCGGCTTCCTCGACACGCTCGATCCGCGCACGCGCAAGCGAATGCCCAATCCGTCGCTGCAGCTCGATAACGACGCGCCGGAAGGTACGATCTATGTACGCTATCAGGACATGCGCGGCGAATGGGCGGAGCCGTTTCCGATCAAGTTCGAGCCCAACGCGCAGCTTGAGAAGGGCCATCGCCAGATTCTCGAAATGACCTCGAGCAACTGGCTGTCCTTTCGGGAATTCAACGGGTTGATGGTGTATTGGTCGCATCTGCTCTCGTATCGCTGCGCAATCCGCGAAGTGAAAATCGGAATCGATACGACGGTCCCGGACAAGAAACTCGCGATGCCGCCCTGCGACCCGGCCGATCCGTCCTCGATCCCGGAAAAGGCTGTGTCCTACATGAAGCTCGCTCCAGGCACGAAGCTGATGTCGATCGAGCTCACCTATAAAGACGGCTCGGTGTCCGAGACCAAGACCTTCCGCGCCGATCCCCGTACCAACCGGTAGGCGTTCGAATAGACTTCGCCGTGGGCGGACGATTGGTCCAAGGTTCCGGCAAATATACCTTTGCGGAAACCGCCGCGACGGCTAACACCGGCGCGTTCAGGACGGGCGCGAGGTCAGGATGCGGACTCAGGTTGGAATTATTGGAGCAGGCCCTGCCGGGCTGATGCTTTCGCATCTGCTGCATCTCTCCGGTATCGAATCGATCATCATCGAAAACCGCAGTCGCGACTATATCGAGCAGCGCATCCGCGCCGGCCTGATTGAGCAATGGGCGACCGACATGCTGACCGAGACCGGGGTCGGCGACCGCATGAAGCGCGAGGCCATGTTTCATGACGGCAATTATCTTTGCTTCAACGGCGAGACCCATCACCTGAATTTTCGCAAGCTGGTCGGCAAGGGCATCACCATCTACGGTCAGCAGGAGGTGGTGAAGGACCTGGTGGATCGCAGGCTCGCCGATGGCGGGCAGATCCTGTTCGAGGTAGACGACACCGCGGTCCATGCCTTCGACACCGACAAGCCATTCATTACTTTCAAGCATGACGGCAAGGACCAGCGCATCGATTGCGATTTCATCGCCGGTTGCGACGGCTTTCACGGCATTTGCCGGCCGAGCTTTCCGGAAGGTCTGCTGACCTTCTATGACCGTGAATATCCGTTCGGTTGGGTCGGTATTCTTTCGGAGTCTCCGCCGCCGGACGACGAACTGATCTACGCCTATCACGACAACGGCTTTGCGCTTTACACCATGCGCTCGCCAACGCTGTCGCGGCTCTATCTCCAGGTCGATCACGACGAGGACGTGAACAACTGGCCGGATGACCGGGTGTGGGAAGAACTGCACGTTCGGCTCGGCGGCACCCGCAAGTTGCAGGAGGGGAAAATCCTGCAGAAGGGGGTGACCTCGATGCGCAGCTTCGTATGTGAGCCGATGCGATCGGGCCGCCTGTTCCTGGCCGGCGATTCCGCGCACATCGTGCCGCCGACCGGGGCCAAGGGCATGAACCTCGCGCTCGCGGATGTGAAGATGTTGTCGCGCGCATTGCAGGTTTTCTACAAGACACGCCAGACCGAACTGCTCGACAGCTATTCCGACACCTGCCTCAAGCGAGTGTGGAAGGCCCAGCGTTTCTCCTGGTGGATGACGCAGATATTCCACGTCTTCCCGGACGAGGTGCCGTTTGACCGGCGCCGGCAATTGGCGGAACTGGATTACCTGGCGCATTCGCAGGCCGCCCAGACCTCTCTCGCAGAGCAATATACCGGCTTGCCGTTCGACTGACGCTTTTACAGGCGGCGCTGCTTTGTTGCGGAAAATTTCTGCTATCCGGCGTGGGGCCGAACCCGCTATGCTGGGATTCGAAGGGTCGGCGGCGCTTGAGCCGCAATCATAAAAGGCCCGAAAAGGGAGGTTTTGCATGCAAGGGTGGCGTAGCCACTCCGGCCGCGGTCTTCACGCCTTTGCAGCAATGCTGGCGCTTGTCGCATCGACAGGCACAGTGTTCGCACAGGACTCCGCAGCGTCTTTCCCAAACAAGCCGATCCGCATGGTGGTGGGCTTTGCCGCCGGTGGTGGCAACGACATCTTCGCGCGTTTGATCCAGAACGAATTGGTGAAGCGCACCGGCTGGACTGTGGTGGTCGAGAACAAGGCCGGAGCGGGCGGTCGCCTGTCGGCTGAATTGGTCGCACGCGAACCGGCCGATGGCTACACGGTTCTGGTTGGCGCGAGCGGAGCCATGGCGATCGGCCCGCTGATCTACAAGACCGAATACGACACGCTGAAAAGCTTTGTGCCTGTCACCATGATTGGCGATTTCCCGCTCTTTCTTGCGGTTGCTACCGATCATCCGGCCAAGAGCGCGAAGGATCTCGTGGCCTGGACCAGGGCCAATGCCGACAAGGCAAATTACGCGACCTCGTCGCCGGCATTCACGCTGCCGTCCGAACTGTTCAAGATGAAGTCGGGCGCGAACGGCACCGCCATTCCCTACAAGAGCTCGGGCGAGTTGATCTTGGCGGTGATGTCGGGCAATGCGGCAATGACGGTGGTCGATCCGCCGCCGATGGTGCCGCAGGTGCAGGGCGGCAAGCTGCGCGCGCTCGCGGTGTTGGCGAAGGAGCGTTTCCCCGATCTGCCGGACGTGCCGACCATGACCGAAGCCGGCTTTCCGGACGTGAATGTCAGTCTCTGGAGCGGCTTTTTCGTTCCCGCCGGCACGCCGAAGGAAATCGTGGCGAAGCTGCACAAAGAACTTAATGCGGTGATCATGCAGAGCGAGGTGAAGGACAAGCTGCGCGCGCTTGCCGTGAAGCCAACCGGCACGGGCACCGAGGAATTTTCAAAGTTGATCGCTGAAGAGCAAAAGATGTGGGGCGGCGTGATCAAAGCCGGCAATCTGAAATTCGACAACTAGCGTCTGCAAGAAAATCAGGAACGGGCGGTGCCGGGATAACAATCAAAAAATACGTACCGCTTGCGACTGGCGCGGGGCGAGAAATCGCTCCGCGCTTTTCTTTTGAGGGGTCGGCGTGAGCCTATGCCGAGCGCAACAATTCGCTCACCGCGCTTTGTGTTGCGGCCAGATGCCCGTCCATCAGGTGCGTCGCGCGCACAACGTCGCGCGACAGCACCGCTTCCATGATCCGCTTGTGGTCGCCGACCGCGTCGCGCACGTTTGCCGCATCATCCTTGCGCCGCAGCAGACGCAGCTTGCGGTAGCGCTCGGAATGGTCGGTCAGGCTGTTCCAGAACCGCATTCGCCACGGCGAACCGCAGGCTGCGACCAGCGCGCAGTGAAAATTGCGATGGCGCACCTCCCATAATTCGGCGGCCTTGCGGTCGTTCGGTGATTTCGGCAATGGCGTGCGCGCCAACAATTGCATCGCGGCTGCGATTCTGGCTTCCCAGTTTTCGTCGCCAAGTTGGATTGCGAGCGTGAGGCAGGCGCGTTCCAGTTCACGCCGCGTCGACATCAGGTCGTTCCATTCCTCGGCGGAGGCGCCGCTCGCACGAAAACCGCGCTGACTTTCACCCTGGACGAGACCGTCGGAGGCGAGCCGCATCAACGCTTCGCGGATCGGGGTGAGACCAAGCTGAAATCT
This sequence comes from uncultured Pseudomonadota bacterium, assembly GCA_963707705.1. Lineage (GTDB taxonomy): Bacteria > Pseudomonadota > Alphaproteobacteria > Rhizobiales > Xanthobacteraceae > Pseudorhodoplanes. The sequence continues at coordinate 521,402 of CAVPRD010000005.1, forward strand.
CTTCTGCAGGGTCTGCGGCTGCAGTCGCTCCTGCGGCAGCCATTCGCCTGCGAGCAATTCGCTTCGCAGCACCTGATAAGCGCGCTCGGCCTCCGAGCGCGGCTCAGAATTCAATGAGATCGCGAAGTCGTTCATGGATGACAAGCTCGTTTGACACGATTTATAAATTCTGTTTGAATTTATAACAACACGGAAAGTTCGCAAGATGACAGCCGCTTGGTCGCTCGTAACCGTCAATTCCAGCGGTCCGACCGCCTGCCTCGAAGTTGGGGGTGAATTGTATCGGCTGATGCCCTCGCTTCAGCGGGTGGGCATGGGCGGCGCAGCCAATGTCGCTGACCTGTTTTCGGACTGGGGTCGCTCGCGCGCCGCGCTGGAAAAGGCGGCGGAGCAGGTTCAAAGCCAGGACCGCATCGGCTCGCATGCGGGGTTTCTTGCGCCATTGCTTTATCCGGGCAAGGTGCTCTGCGCCGGCGCGAATTATTACGATCATCTGAAGGAAATGGGCGTTCCCGATACGCGCAAGGAAGCGCAGCGGCTGTTTTTCTTTTTCAAGCCTTCGCGCAATGCGGTGGTGGGAGAGGGCGCTACCGTGCACATGCCGATCGGCACCGCGGCCTTCGATTGGGAAGTCGAACTCGCCGCCGTGATCGGCAAGAAGGCGCGCGCGGTGAAAGCAACCGACGCGCTGTCCTATGTCGCGGGCTACACCATCGCGATCGATTTTTCCGCGCGCGACCACAATCGTGCGCCAGAAACCTTCTACAAGCTCGATTGGGTCGCCGGGAAAGCCAACGATACTTGCTGCCCCATGGGGCCGCGGGTGGTTCCTGCTTCGGCTATTCCCGATCCGCAGAACATCGGGCTGAAGCTTTCGGTCAACGGCAACGTCAAGCAGAATGGCCGCACCACCGACATGATCTTTTCGGTCGCCGAGCAGATCGAAATTCTGTCGCGTATCATGACGCTGGATCCGGGTGACGTTGTGCTGACCGGCACCCCGGCAGGCGTAGGCGCGCCCAAGCAGACTTTCCTCTCGGTCGGTGACAAGGTCGATGCCGAGATCGATGGGATCGGAAAACTCTCCGTTACGATTCGTGAGCCGCTGACCGGGTAATTCGCCAACGCCAAAGGAGCGTCGAGATGATCACCAGACGGAATGTGGTAGCGGGCGCGTTGGTGCTTGCAGTTTCGGCGCCAAAACCGGGCTTCGCGCAGGGTGCGCCGGTGCAGTTTCGGATCTCGACCGCCGCCGCCGAGCAGGACTGGCTGACGCGGGCACTTCAGCAATTCAAGGAGAATGTGGAACGCGATTTGCCCGGCCAGATCGCGGTCTCGGTGCACGCCAATTCTTCGCTGTTCCGGCAAGGCACTGAATTGCCGGCGATCCAGCGCGGCAATCTCGAAATGAGCACCATGACGACCTTCGAGATCGAGCAGCAATTGCCCGAATATGGCGTGTTCTCTGCCGGCTATGTGTTCCGCGATTACGATCACATGCGCAAGGTGATGGACGGCCCGATCGGCAAGGAGTTTGCCAAGACGGTTGCGGACAAGATGGGCATCGAGATCATCGACTTCATCTATCTCGGCACCCGCCAAGTGAATCTGCGTCAGGCAAGGGATGTCAAGACACCCACCGATCTGGCCGGCATCAAGCTTCGCATGCCGCCTGGAGCGGGATGGACGGCGCTCGGCCGCGGACTTGGGGTCACGCCGACACCGATGGCGATGTCCGAAGTCTATCTCGCGATGAAGGGCGGGGCGATCGACGGTCAGGAAAATCCGCTTGCCATCGCGCGCTTCAACAATCTGAACGAGGTGTCGCAGCAATTCGTGCTGACCTCTCATCTCGTGCAGCCGGTTGCTTTGGCGGTGGCAAAACCGGTTTGGGACAAACTTAGCCCCGCGCAGCAGGAGGCGATGCGCAAACATGCGCGCTCGGCCGCCGAATTCAACGACAAGAGCCGGCTGAAGGACGAGAAGGAACTGGTGGAGTTCTTCCGCAACGGCGGATTGAAAGTGACCGAGCCCGATATCGCAGCTTTCAAGGCGTCGGTGGACAAGCAATATCAGGAAGCGGGCCTGGCGCAGAAATGGCAGGCCGGACTGCTGCAGCGCATCAACGACGTCAAATAGGCGGCTTCCTTGGGGGAAAGCCTCGCACGCTTCGTCGATCGATTTCGCAAAATCGCGGAAGCGATCACGACTGCGATGTTCTTTGCGCTGTTTGCGATCTATCTCGCCGGCGTGGTCGCGCGCTACGTATTCAATGCACCCATCGCATGGGCCGACGAGCTTGCGATGATCGTTTTCATGTGGTGCATGTTCCTGACTGACGCCTTCGTCAGCCGCGACAAGGATCATGTCGCCTTCGACATCCTGTGGGAGCGTTTGCCGCCCGGCGGCAGACGGGTGGTGGGTCTGCTGCAGACCGGCCTGTTCGGGATTCTGTTCGCGGTTTCATTTCCGGTCATCGTCGATTACGTGATGTTCCTGTGGCGTGAGCAGACGTCCGCGCTCGCGTGGCGGCTCGACTTTGTCTATGCCTGTTTCGTTGCCTATTACGCCATGATCGTCGTGCGACTCGCGGCGAAGTTCGCAGGCTTCGCGGGACCGGGCTGGCGCGAACTCGTCGCCGATGACGAATTCCGCCGCAGCTCCGAACGTGGTGGGTTGAGGTGTCGACGGCCTTCCTCGCGCTGCTTGCGGTATTCGTGGTCGCGGCGGCTTTGCGGCTTTCCATCGTGCTGTCGATGTTCGCCGCCGGTCTCGTCTATCTGTTCGTGAGCAAGCAGGATATCGGGCTTCTGGTCGATCAGACACTCAACACCACGCTCACGCTCAACGTTTTGCTCGCGATACCGCTATTCATTCTCACGGCGAACATCATGAACGCTTCGACGATTTCGGAGCGGCTCTGGAGTTTTGCCAACGCCTTTGTCGGCCGTTTCCCCGGTGGGCATGGTCATGTGACCGTGCTGACAAACCTGATCATGTCCTCGATGACCGGCAGCGCGGCCTCGGATGCCGCCGGCGCCGGCATGGTCGCGATCAAGATGATGCGTCAGCAGGGGCATTATCCGGGCGGCCTTGCGGTCGCGGTGGCGTCGGCTGCGTCGCTGCTCGGCCCGCTGATCCCGCCCTCGATTCCGATGGTGCTCTACGCGCTTATTTCGGGAGCTTCGATCGGCGCACTGTTTCTCGCCGGCATCGTGCCTGGTCTGTTGATGGCGCTGTCGATCTCGATCTTGATTGCGCTCATTGCGAAGCGTCGCGGACTGCCGCGTGGCGAACCGGTATCGTTGAGGGAATGGCCCTGCGTGTTCGCGCGCGCGGCGGTGCCAATGACGCTGCCGGTTGTTTTGCTCGGCGGTATCTGGGGCGGAATCTTTACGCCGACGGAAGCCGCCGCTGTCTCCGCTTTCTGGGCGATGCTGATCGGCGCGGTCTGGTACCGCAACCTGACAATCCGGTCGCTGATTGCAGTATTTCAAGAATCGTCGCGGCAATCCGCAATCGTGATGCTGCTCCTGATCTCTTCCTTCATCGTCAATTATGCGATCACAAACGAAGGACTGGGCGAGACGCTCGCGCGCGGAATTGCCGGTCTCAATCTATCGCCGTTCGCGTTCCTAATTCTGGTGAATGTGCTGTTCTTGGTGCTCGGCACGGTGCTCGACGGCGCCGTCATGCTGCTGGTGTTCGTGCCGGTGCTGCTGCCTGCGGTGAAGGCACTCAATATCGACCTGGTTCACTTCGGCGTCGTGGTGATCGTGAACTTCATGATCGCGATCATCTCGCCGCCCTACGGGCTGATCCTGTTCGTGCTGTCTTCGTTGACCAAGGTACCGATGCGCGAGATCAATCGCGAGATCTGGCAATTTTGCGTGCCGCTGTCGATCGTGCTTTTGATCCTGATCGCGTTTCCGCAGGTCACGCTATTCGTGCCGCATATGTTCGGGCTGAAATAGACCGGCCGCTCACACGTCCAGCAAGTCCTCGCTCGCGAATTCCGCCTTTTCCTGAATGAAGGCGAAGCGAGCCTCGGGCTTGGTGCCCATGAGCTGGTCGACCGACTTGGCGGTGCCTGCGCGCTCGCTATCGAGCAGCATGACCTTCAGAAGCGTGCGCTTCTGCGGGTCCATCGTAGTTTCCTTGAGCTGGTTCGCCATCATCTCGCCCAGGCCCTTGAAGCGGCCGATCTCGACCTTGGCGTTGGCGTGGAATTCCTTCTTGAGAAGCTCGTCGCGATGCTTCTCATTACGCGCATAGAAGGTCTTGCCGCCATGCGAGAGCCTGTACAGGGGAGGGACCGCGAGATAGAGGTGGCCGTCCTCGATCAGCTTCGGCATCTGCCGGTAGAAGAACGTGATCAGGAGTGACGCGATATGTGCGCCGTCGACATCGGCGTCGGTCATCACGATCACCTTGTCGTAGCGCAATTCCTGTTCGCGATAATGCACGCCGTATCCGCAGCCGAGCGCCTGGATCAGGTCGGCGAGCTGCTGGTTCTGCGCGAGCTTGTCCTTGCCGGCAGAGGCCACGTTCAGGATTTTGCCGCGCAGCGGCAGAATGGCCTGTGAGGCGCGATCGCGTGCCTGCTTGGCCGAGCCACCGGCGCTGTCACCCTCGACGATAAAGATTTCCGAGCCCTGCGCCGCGGTATTGGTGCAGTCCGCAAGCTTGCCGGGCAGCCGCAGTTTGCGAACCGCGCTCTTGCGGGCGACATCCTTTTCCTGCCGGCGGCGGATGCGTTCTTCGGCGCGCTCCACCACGAAATCGAGCAGCTTGTTGGCCTGCAGCGGATTGCCGGCGAGCCAGTGATCGAACGGATCGCGGATTGCCTGCTCGACCACACGTGCGGCCTCCGGCGTTGCCAGACGGTCCTTGGTCTGGCCCTGGAATTCCGGTTCGCGAATGAACACCGAAATCATGGCGCAGGCGCCGGCCATTACGTCGTCGCTTGTGATCGCAGCGGCGCGCTTCTCCTGATTGGTGCGGGCGGCATGGTCGCGCAGCCCCTTGAACAGCGCCGTGCGCAGCCCGGTCTCATGGGTGCCGCCGTCGCGGGTGGGGATCGTGTTGCAATAGGAGGATACGAACGGATCGGCATCGGCGACAAAGGCGATCGCCCATTCCGCGGAGCCGTGGCCGGCCTTCTTCTCCGAGCCGCCGGCGAAAATGTCCGGATGCACGCGCGTTGCGTTTTCGATCAGCGAGGCGAGGTAATCCTGCAGGCCGCCGGGAAAATGCAGCACAGCTTCGGCAGGCGTATCGTCCTTGATCAGCGAGGGATCGCATGACCAGCGGATTTCGACGCCACCAAAAAGATAGGCCTTGGCACGCGTCATACGGAACAGCCGCGCCGGATCGAATTTCGCCTTGTCGCCGAAAATCTGCGGGTCGGGCTTGAAGCGCACTTTGGTGCCGCGGCGATTGGCGACCTTGCCGAGCTTCTCCAGCCCGCCCTTCGGCTTTCCGCGCGCGAACACCATGCGATAGAGTTGCTGGCCGCGCGCGACCTCGACCTCGGTTCGCTCCGAGAGAGCGTTCACCACCGATACGCCGACGCCGTGCAGGCCGCCCGAGGTCTCGTAAACCTGCGAGTTGAATTTGCCGCCGGCATGCAGCGTACACATGATGATTTCGAGCGCGGACTTTTTCGGGAATTTCGGATGCGGATCGACCGGCATGCCGCGGCCGTTGTCGGTGACGGCGAGATAGCCGTCGGCGCCAACCTCGACCTCGATGAAGGTCGCATGACCTGCCAGCGCCTCGTCCATCGCGTTGTCGATCACTTCGGCGAACAGATGATGCAGGGCCTTCTCGTCGGTGCCGCCGATATACATGCCCGGCCGCCGCCGCACCGGCTCGAGACCCTCCAGGACCTCGATGTGATGGGCCGTATAGCCGCTTTCGGCACTGCCGCGCGCACTTTGCTTTGGTGCTGCATTGCGGCCAGCGCGCGCGGAAGTACCTTCACCGAACAGGTCGGCGGTTTTCTGGGTCTTCTTCTCGGCCTTGGCACTCTTGGTCACGGTGCGGGCCGGCTTGGTCTTTTTGGCCATGATACTTTGAGGAACTGATGGGGCTGGAAGTCTGCGAATCAGGGTGCGGTCACTATGCCACGTGGATGGCAAATTCTTGAATGCTCGCAAGACACACCATGATTTTACCATTTCGTCGCTGGTACATGGCGACATTGCGGGCTAGATGGGTGCCCCGCCGGGTGCTTCGCAGAATGATTCAGGAATATTCCCAGACCGTCATAGAATTTGTGCGCCAGAATCATTGGTGGGCATTGCCGATCGTTTTTTTGCTCGCGTTCGGGGAATCGCTGGCTTTTCTGTCGCTGTTCATACCTGCTTGGGCACTTCTTGTGGCGATCGGGGCCCTGATCGGTGCGTCAGGCATTTTCTTCTGGCCGATCTGGCTTGCGGGCGCAGCCGGGGCCGCCTGCGGCGACTGGCTGTCCTACTGGTTCGGGTTCCACTTCAAGGAACGCATCGCGCATATGTGGCCGCTGTCGCGCCATCCCGACATGCTGCCGCGCGGACATGCGTTTATGGAAAAATGGGGCATTCTGGGAATTTTCATCGGCCGCTTCTTCGGACCGCTGCGCGCTTCGGTGCCGCTGATCGCGGGCATCCTGGAAATGGACTATTGGAAATTCCAGATCGCCAATGTGCTGTCAGCGATGCTGTGGGCCTATGTCCTGCTCGCCTTCGGCGATTTTGGCATGGGCGTCTTCAAGTGGTTCGTCTGAATTACGGACGCCGCGGATGAACGGCCCGCAGGTGTTTCGCCATCCGATCGGCGCGTTCGAGCGAAGCTTGCGCAAGGCCTATGACCGCGCGATGCGAAGCGTCGGACGGGTGCCCTATACCGCGCGCGCGCAGGGCGCGCGCTTCATCGTCGACACCGACGATCTGATCGATCGCGAACTCGCCATCAATGCGATCTGGGAGGCGACGCAACTCGAAGACTTCGCCGGGCTCTGCAAGCGCCACCGGATCGATTATTTCCTCGATATCGGGGCCAATGCCGGCGTCTATTCGGTGCTGCTTGCGAACAAGAATCTCGGCGGCGAGATCATCGCGTTCGAGCCCGACCCCGGCAATCGTGCCCGTCTGCAAGCCAATATCGCCGCCAACGGATTGCAGAAAAAAATTCAGGTTATCGCGAACGCGGTTGGCGACCGGAATGCCGAGGTCACCTTGATGGAGGCGGGCCGGCACAATCGCGGCGAATCGTGGATCGCTCATCCGGACAAGCCGCCGGAGGAGGCGGCTGGCGTCGCGACACATGTGGTGCGGCAGATTTGCTTCGACGACGTCTTTGCGATCGCCGGCAAGAACATTCTGGTCAAGATGGATGTCGAGGGCTCCGAATTCCATGCCCTCGCCGGTATGGAGCGCACCTTGCGCGACAATCGCTGTTATCTGCAGGTCGAACTCTACTCGGATCGCTTCGAGGAGTTGAAGTCGTTATTCGCGCGGCTCGGCTATCGCTATCTGAAGACCGATTATATCGATCACTATTTCACAAATTTCCCCGATCTGTAGCGAGTTCGGCCTCCACGGCATGCGCCGCGGAGGCCGCTTCTTGCCGAAGTCTATTTGATCATATCCGCGCCGGCCTTGCAGGCCACGGCATCCTGAGCGCCGGTGCCGCCGCTGCAGCCGATGGCGCCGATGACCTTGCCATCCATGATCAGCGGAATGCCGCCCGGCGATGCGACGATCGTGGAATCGAGCGTACCGATATAGGCACCGGCCGGAGTCTGCATCACGTTGAAAAAAGCTTCTGACGGCCGGCGAAAACGTGCCGCGGTGCGCGCCTTGCCTTGCGAGATCGCAACCGATGCAACCTGGGTTTGATCCATCTTGTAGAAATAGACGAGGTCGCCGTTCGGATCGACGACCGAGATCGCCATCTTCCAGTTGCGCGGCGACTTTTGCGATTCACCCACCACGGCTGCGACGATCTTCGCCGCCTGATCGGCGGTGATCGGAGTGCCATAAGCAATGTCGAATGGCATCTGGTCCGGCACCGGAGCCGGTGCGGGCGCCTGGGCAAATGCCGAAGTGCCAAGCAACGCAAAGCTGGCCGCGCAGGCGGCCTTTGCAAGCAGGTTCATATATTTCCTCCCGGATTGGTTTTGTCTTTGGCAGACGATTTTGGCATCCAGTCCTGAGCGGACCGTGCGACGGCAAGTCTATCGGCTTTGCAAAAATGCGACATCGTGCCCGACGCGTATTCGCGAATAATTTTCCAGGTCACGCGTGCACCGCAAAAAGGAATATTCCGGCAACCGCGGTGTTGGGCGACAATCAGGCACCACCGTCGGAAACTCTGGCGCTTTGCAACATTGGAAGCGTTAACAGGCCATACCGGGGTATGATCGAAGCAACGATCGGGCTCATGGGACCTGTTCGGGGAAGCCCATTGGAGGGAGTTTCTATGAAAGAGCTGACCCGCCGAAATGTGCTCGCAAGTGCAGCAACGGTATCGGTTGCCGCGGCCCTGGGTGAATTGTCGCTTGTTACAGCGGCACGCGCTGGAGCGCCGCAAATCGGCAAGCAGGCGGCGGGCTTCTATCGCTACAAGTTGGGCGATTTCGAAGTGTCGGTGGTCGCCGACGGCGTTGTCCGTCTGAAGCTGCCGCCTGCCTTCGTAACCAATGTGAAGACCGAAGATGTGCAGGCAGCGCTGAAGGCGAATTTCCTCGACACCGAGATGTTCAACAACACCTATACGCCGATCGTCGTGAATACCGGCAAGAACCTTGTGGTGATCGATACCGGCCTCGGCGAGGGCAACCGCGAACAAACGAAGGGTACGGCCGGAAACTTCCTCACCAACCTTGCCGCCGCCGGCATCGACCCCAACGCGGTCGACACCGTCATCATCTCTCATTACCACAGCGACCACGTGAACGGGCTGTTGAAAGGCGACAGTTCACCGTCATTTCCGAATGCCGTGATCCGGGTGCCCGGCCAGGAGCACAATTACTGGATGGATGACGGCGAGATGAGCAGGCAGACCAGCGACCGGATGGTCGGGTTGTTCAAGAACAACCGCCGCATTTTCGGTAATCCCGAAGTTGCCAAGCGGGTGCAGCCTTACGAGGCGGGCAAGGAAATCGTGCCTGGCATCACCGCGGTTGCGACCAACGGTCATTCGGTCGGGCACCATTCGCAGATCATCTCATCCGGTAGCAAGTCGGTCTTCGTGCAGGGCGACGTGACGCATGTGCCTTACCTGTTTGTGCGCAATCCCGGTTGGTACCTGAGTGGTGATCAGGATCCGCAGACGGCGGAAGTCACCCGCCGCAAGGTCTATGACATGCTGTCGGCCGAAAAGATGATGGTGCAGGGCTTCCATTTTCCCTTCCCATCGGCGGCCTATATCGAGAAGACCCCGACCGGCTATCGGGAGACCTATGTGCAATGGAGCACGACACTCTGACATGACGATCAAAGGGCAGCGCGCGAGCGCGGCTCCTTTCACATTCCGGAATTGACAGGAGTAGTGCATGACAACGTTGACGCGGCGAAATGTTCTGGGTGGGGCAGCGGCTCTGGCCCTGTCGGGAGCGGCGAATCCTGCGATCGCACAATCTTCGGCCCAGCCCGGCTTCTACCGCTTCAAGGTCGGCGACATCGAGGTCACCTCGATCTCCGACGGCGTTCGTAAGAGCAAGCTGACGGCGAGCCCGACCAGAAGCGCGAGCCTCGAACAATTTCAGGATGCGCTCGCCGCCGACGGCCTGCCGCGTGACGAGATCGCAACGACCTTCAATACGCTCGCGGTGAAGAACGGCAAGAATTTGTTCGTTATCGACACCGGCAACGGGGCGAATACGCTCGCCGGCGGCACCGGGCAGGCGGCGGCCAATTTTGCCGCGGCGGGCTACGATGCAAAGGACGTCGAGGCGGTGATCCTTTCGCATTTCCACGGTGATCACATTGGCGGATTGATCACGCCGAACGGGCGCAGGCGTTTCCAAATGCCGAGATCAGGGTGCCGCTGGTCGAGTTCAATTATTGGCTTGACGACGCCAACATGAACGCGGCCCCCGAAGGTTCGGGCCTGCGCAACGGGCACAACAACGTGCGGCGCGTATTCGGCGCGATCCCTGGCAAGTTCGTCTCGAAGTTCGAATGGGGCCGCGAGGTCGCCCCCGGCATCACCGCGGTCGCCACACCCGGTCACACGCCGGGCCATACGGCTTTCCTGATCGCGTCGGGCAATGTGATGTTGATGGCACAGGCCGATGTCACCTCCGGCATTGCATCGGTATTCGTCCGCAATCCCGATTGGTTCGCCGGCGGCGACATGGACGGGCCGACGGCGGTCGCGACGCGGCGCAAGCTCTACGATCGGATGGTGGCCGAACGCATGCTGACCACCGGTTATCACTTGCCCTTGCCGGGTGTCGGCAACGTGGAAAAGAACGGCAACGGCTACAAGTTCACGCCGCTGGCGTGAGCTACGGCAGCTGGAATGACGTCCGCCCGGAAAATTGCCGGGCGGACGTTTCGACGCTACTTCGCGTTCTTCTTCAGCCATTCCTGCATCAGCGCGATTTCGCTTTCCTGCGCCTTGACGATCTCCACGGCGAGCGCGCGGATCTGCTGGTCCTTGCCGAAGGCGATCAAGGTCTTGGCCATTTCGACCGCGCCCTGATGATGCGGGATCATGCCGCGCACGAAGTCGACATCGGTATTGCCGGTGAAGATGATGTCCATGCCTTCGTGCATTTTCTGATTGACGGCCCGGAAGGCGGCGCTGGAGGGGCCGGTGTCGCCCTTTGGCTTTGCGCTGTCGTGGCCACCGGGATGGGCACCGGCTTGGCCGCCGCCATGCATCGGACCGTGATTCATGCCGGGGCCATGCTGCATTTGCGCCATCATGCGTTCGCGCATCGCCTGATGCATTTCATGATTCATGCCTTCATGCATTCCCGACTGCTTGCCCATTCCCTGCATCGGGGCCTTCTGCATTTCGCCATGATTCATTTGCGCGAGAGCTGCAACGCTGCCAAGCGTCAGCGCGCCGGCCATAAGGCCGATTGCGAGTTTCATTCTCATCGTGTTTCTCCAAAGCGGATTGTTCGCGCGCCGCCGGACCTGGCGGCGCATCAAAAGCAAAATCTCGATCAATCAGGCTGGGAGACGGGGAGGCGGCAGGTTCGGCCGCGCTGAGGCAGCGTGCAATTCGTTTGCCGGATCGAACCGAAGAATGCCGATCAGCACGGCATGCAGCGGGCGGGCACTGAGGATCATCGGCTCGACGGCAATGAAACAGGCAAAGCCGTTGCAGGAGGAGCGCTCGTTTGGCTTGTTTCGGTCGCCGTGGCCTTGATCGCCGCGATCATGTCTCTGATCGTGGTGAGGCATTCCGACGTGATTATTGCCGATGTGACGTTCACCACCGTGATGCTCGCCGGCATAGGCCATGACCGGGCCATGCATCAGGCTCATCGCCGCAAACAGGACGACGAAGCACAGGCGGACGAATTTGGATACCGCGCTCGCATGCATGAATTTGGATATAATGGTCATTCTTGACTTTGTCATGACCTCGGGGCGGCGGAATTGATTGACCGCAAGGCGGCTCATCCCTATATCGACCGGATTATGAACAGCCCGATCAGCAACGTCCGCCGTCGCCGTGCCGCCTTTGCGGCCGGGACGGACGTGCTCGTCTGATCCATTCGGCCGCAGGCTTTGGAGCCGCGGCGTCGTCCCTCAAGTCCGCACTTTCCAAGGTCCCTACGGCCTTCTAGATAGCAGCCGCACCGGCTGCGACCGGCGGAGTTGAGATATGGCGACCAAAGCGAAAATCGGAATTCTAGGCGCGTCCGGCTATACCGGGTCCGAGCTTGTTCGCATGCTGATCCGCCATCCGCGTGCCGAGATCGCGGTGCTGACCGCGGATCGCCGCGCCGGGCAGGAAATGCGAAGCGTGTTTCCGCAATTTTCCCCGTTCGCACTGCCGACGCTGGTCTCGATCGAAGGCTTGGACTGGCGGGCGGCTGGGCTCGATCTGGTCTTCTGCGCGCTGCCGCATGCCACCACACAGAAGGTGCTGAAGGATTTGCTTGCCAAGGCGCCGGACACCAAGGTGGTCGATCTCTCGGCCGACTTCCGGCTTAGCGATACCGCCGCCTATGCGCGTTGGTACGGCCATGAGCATCATGCGCCGGACTTGCAGAAAGAGGCGGTCTATGGGCTTGCCGAAATCTACAAGCGCGAGATCAGGAAGGCGCGGCTGGTCGCCAATCCCGGCTGTTACACCACCTGCGCGCAACTTCCGCTGATCCCGCTTCTAAAGAACAAGGCGATCGAGACCGATGGCATCGTGGTCGACGCCAAATCCGGCATGACCGGGGCCGGGCGGGCTGCGAAGGAAGCGATGCTGTTCTCGGAAGTGTCCGAGGGCTTTCACGCCTACGGCGTTGGTGGCCATCGCCACATGGCCGAACTCGATCAGGAATTCTCGATCGCCGCCGGCAAGGAGGTGATCGTCAGCTTCACTCCGCATCTGGTGCCGATGAACCGCGGCATCCTGTCGACCATCTATGTGCAGGGCCGGCGCGGCAAGACGCCGGAGGAGCTTCACGAGACACTTTTAAAGTTCTACGAGAAGAGCGATTTCGTGCACGTGCTGCCGTTCGGAGAAACACCGCAGACGCGGCATGTGCGGGGCTCGAACTGGACCTTCATCGGCGTCGCCAAGGACCGCGTGCCGGGGCGAGCGATCGTGATCTCGGCGCTCGACAATCTGGTGAAGGGCGCGTCCGGGCAGGCGATCCAGAACATGAATCTGATGCTGGGCTATCCCGAGACGATGGGAATCGATCAGGTGGCGCTGTTTCCGTAAACGCAAATAGCCGTCCCGCATCGAGGCGGGACGGCCAAGGCTTGCTTGTTAGGCCAGTCGGAAAATCGCGAGCACCAGCACAGCCTGCGCGATGAATCCGATCGTCCAGACAATGGTGCGGAATACCGGCAGACCGAGCGCATAAACGATCGCATGTGCAAGCCGTGCCCAGAAATACGTGGCGCAGGCGATTACCGTCGCTCTGCTGGAATAGTCGATCGAATTGAGGATCAGCACCAGCGGCGCAAAGACCGCGAGATTGTCGACAGCGTTGGTGTGAGCGAAATAGAGCCGCTGCGCCCAGGGAGATTGCGGCTTGTCGCGCGGCGAAGGGTTGTCCATCGTGGCCCAAAATCCGCGTACCTTGAGCCGGTCCAGGGTGTAGGGCAGCCAGATCAACCCGGTCAGAACACAGGTCATCGTCAGCCAGAACAATTCTTTCGATAGTTGACCGATCATGTCGCCCAGCACAGTCGCCTCCCGTCACGATTCCAAACGTGGCGGATCATATCGCGGCCCTAGCAGGCTGCGATAGTCCGGTCTGTCGGGAATGTTGTTTTATTCGGCCGGTCGCAGCCGCGGTCCTCAAGACCGCACTTTCACGTAGCTGCCGGGCGCGTCCTCGATCGGCGCGAGCTTGCCGCCTCCCGGTTCACGCGCGGGCACCATGTCGGCGTTTTGCCCCTTGATCCATTTCAGCCAATCGGGCCACCAGGAGCCCGGGTGTTCCTTGGCCTTTTTCAGCCACGCCTCGACATCGCTGCCGGCGGGCTTGGGGCCGGTCCAGTATTGATATTTGCCCTTCGCCACCGGATTGACCACGCCTGCAATATGGCCGGAGCCGGAAAGCACGTAGCGAACCGGTCCTCCGAAAAACTTGGAGCCGAGCATCACCGATTTCGCAGGGGCGATGTGATCCTCGCGGGTTGCGAGATTGTAGATCGGGAGCTTTACCTTTTTCAGGTCGAGCTTCACATCGGCAACCGTCATGGCGCCCTTTGTCAGCGCATTGTTCAGATAACAATTGCGCAGATAGAAGGAATGGTTCGCGGCCGGCATGCGCGTCGCGTCGGAATTCCAGTAAAGCAGGTCGAACGGGAACGGCGCCTTGCCGCGCAGATAATTGTTCACGACATAGGGCCAGATCAGGTCATTGGAGCGAAGCATGTTGAAGGCCGTCGCCATCTTCTGGCCTTCGAGAAAGCCATGTTCGCGCATGCGCTCTTCGAGCCCGGCCAGTTGCTCCTCGTCAACGAACACCTTCAGGTCGCCGGCAAAGGTGAAATCGACCTGGGTTGCAAAGAAGGTCGCCGACTTGATGCGGCTGTCTTCCTTCGCCGCCATATAAGCGAGCGTCACCGCAAGCAGCGTGCCGCCGACGCAATAGCCTGCGGCATGCACCTCACGCTCGCCGGTCGATGTCTCGATCGCGTCGAGCGCCGCCAGCGGGCCCTCGCGCATATATTCTGCAAAGCCCTTCTGGGCGAGGTGCTCATCGGGATTGACCCAGGAAATCACGAACACCGTGACGCCCTGGTCGACGCACCACTTGATGTAGGATTTCTCCGGTGTCAGGTCGAGCACGTAGAACTTGTTGATCCATGGCGGCACAATAAGCAGCGGAATTTTCAGTACGGTCTCGGTTGAGGGCGCGTATTGAATGAGCTGCATCAACTCGTTCTGAAAAATCACCTTGCCGGGCGTGACCGCGAGGTTGTGTCCAACCTCGAACATCTTCGGATCGGATTGCCTGATCTTGATGTTGCCCTTCTCATCGATGTCCTCGGTGAGCATGGTCATGCCGCGCACGAGGTTTTCCGCATTCGACGACAGCGTCTCACGCAGCAATTCCGGGTTGGTCAGCACGAAATTCGACGGCGAGACCGCGTTTGCGATCTGCTTCATATAGAACTCCGCCTTCTGGCGGGTGTGCGGATCGAGTGATTGCGCGTCGGCGACGAGCTTTTCGGCCCATTGCGTCGAGAGCAGGTAGACCTGCTTCACAAAATCGAAAAACTGGTTCTCCGACCATTCCGGATCGGCGAAGCGCTTGTCCTTGGGGTCGGCTTGAACGGAGGGCGCGACCTTCTCGCCCGCCATCCGTTTTACAGCCGCGCCCCAGAGGTCGAGATAGGCGCTGCCGAGCCGCCTTTGCAATTCGACCGCGCGGGCGGGATCCGACAGCCAATATTCGGCGACCTGACCGAGCGTCTTGACCGCATCATTGACCTGTTCGGGGAAGTCGATGGTGGCGGCGCCTTCCTCGCGCGGCTTCAAATAGGCCGCCAGCGCTTTGCCGCCCTGTTCGACCAGACGGGCGAGGTTGTGCGCGAAGCGCTCGACATCGACGCTTCCGGTCTCCGGTACGACCGGCTGGTCCGGCATCTTGTTCATGGCTCGCTCAAATACCCGCCTGCGCCCAATAGAGCATCTTCCTCCTGCAAGGTGACGGCCAAGAGGCACCGGCTACAAAAGCCGGCTTTTGGCCGCCATGGCGTTAACCGCCGATTCTTTGATCCTTGCTTTGGTCATACTTTAGCGGTTTACGCGCACAAATACTTGCATCAGATAAAGTCACAGCATGCCGCAGCGCCGAACAAATGCGTCCAGACGGCCGGCCGGGGGGGGAGCGATGGCTCTCGCCGCGGCGCTGTTGGCGATTGCGGCCATCTCCGGTTGCTCGACCGCGCAGATTGACAGCATTCCCAAGGATTTTGGCGGGCTGCCGGATAGCGCTCCGAAGCGAGCCGAGAATCCGCCGGCCTATCCCGCAGTGCACGATATGCCGGCGCCCCGCACGGCCACGATCCTGGACCAGGAACAGCAGAAAAGAATGGAAAGCGACCTGGTCGCGGCCCGGAACCGCCAGCCGGGCCAGGAGAAGAATTGGCTGCGGGACGCGCAAAAGAAGGCGAGGGACGAAGCCAAGGCGAAGGAGGCCAAGGATAAGGGCAAGGGTAAAGGGAAAGATTCCAACAAACCGCAAAACACGCTCGCGCGGCCGCCCGCCACCGTCGCCAATGCTCCCGCTGCCAACCCCCCCGCTGCTTCGCCCTGGCCGGTGCCTTCGCGTTAGGTCCCGCTGGCGTCCGCACTACCCCGTGATAAAAGCAAGCTGTTCGCCGGCCGGCCCGTGCCCGACCGCACCCTGATGCCGGCGCAGGGAATCTAGCGGGCCTCAAGAGAGCTTTGGCGCCAAGGAACGTTTCCATGGAAGAATTTTACCGAGTTCGCCGTCTGCCGCCCTATGTGTTCGAGCAGGTCAACCGCGCCAAGGCGGCTGCCCGGAACGGCGGCGCCGATATCATCGATCTCGGTATGGGCAATCCGGACTTGCAGGCTCCGCCGCATGTGATCGAGAAGCTGAAAGAGACGCTCGGCAAGCCGCGCACCGACCGCTATTCGGCCTCCAAGGGCATCGCGGGTTTGCGCCGGGCGCAGGCGGGTTATTACGCTCGCCGATTCGGTGTGAAGCTCAATCCGGAGACGCAGATTGTCGCGACGCTCGGCTCCAAGGAAGGCTTTGCCAATGTAGCGCAGGCCATTACGGCGCCCGGCGACGTCGTGCTGGTTCCCAATCCGAGCTATCCGATTCATGCCTTCGGCTTCCTGATGGCGGGCGGGGTAATTCGCTCGGTGCCGGCGGAGCCCAATCCGGAATTCTTCGCGGCACTGGAACGTGCGCTGCTGCATTCGATCCCCAAACCGATCGCGGTGATCGCCTGCTATCCCGCAAATCCGACGGCATGCGTCGCAAGCCTCGATTTCTACCGGGACCTCGTCGCCTTCGCCAAGAAGCACGAGATTTTCATCCTGTCCGATCTCGCCTACGCCGAACTCTATTTCGACGACAATCCACCACCCTCGGTCTTGCAGGTGCCGGGCGCGATCGATGTGACGGTCGAATTCACCTCGATGTCGAAAACCTACTCGATGCCCGGTTGGCGCATGGGCTTTGCGGTCGGCAACGAGCGCATCATCGCGGCCCTGGGCCGGGTAAAATCCTATCTCGATTATGGCGCCTTCACGCCGGTACAGGTCGCGGCGACCGCGGCGCTGAACGGACCGGACGATTGCATCCGCGAGATGCGCGATATCTATCGCAAGCGCAGAGATGCGCTGGTCGAAAGTTTCGGCCGCGCCGGCTGGCAGATCCCGTCGCCCGCAGCTTCCATGTTCGCCTGGGCCAAATTGCCGGAGCCATTCCAGAGCATGGGTTCGATCGAATTCGCCAAGCTTCTGGTCGAGAATGCCGACGTCGCGGTCGCGCCCGGCATCGGCTTCGGCGAGCATGGTGACGACCATGTCCGCATCGCACTCGTGGAAAACGAGCAGCGTATCCGGCAGGCCGCGCGCAATATCCGCCGCTTCCTCGACACCGGCATCGAGAAGCTCCACAACGTCGTGCCACTCGCAACGCGACGTTAGTCGTCTCTCGCATTTTCCGGATTTGATATGGTCGCACCACTCAAAGTGGGTCTTGCCGGCATAGGTACTGTCGGCACTTCGGTGATTCATCTGATCGCCGGGGGCGATGGGCTCGCCGCGCGTTGCGGGCGGCCCGTCGAAGTGGTCGCGGTCAGCGCACGCACCAGGGGCAAGGACCGCGGGTTCGATTTGTCGAAGCTGCGGTGGTTCGACGATCCGGTCGCACTCGCGAAGGATCCCGGCATCGACGTGTTCGTCGAATTGATGGGCGGCGAGGGCGATCCCGCCAAGGCCGCAATCGAGGCAGCGTTAAAGTCCGGCAAGTCGGTTGTCACGGCCAACAAGGCCCTGCTCGCGCGCCACGGACTTTCGCTTGCCGAGCTTGCCGAGGCGAATGGTGTCGCGCTCAACTTCGAGGCCGCGGTCGGCGGCGCAATTCCGGTCATCAAGACCTTGCGCGAAGGACTTGCCGGCAATTCGTTCGCGCGCATCTACGGAATTCTGAACGGTACCTGCAATTACATCCTGACCCGCATGGAGCAGGACAAGCTGTCGTTCGCCGAATGCCTGAAGGACGCGCAAAGGCTCGGTTATGCCGAAGCCGACCCGACTTTCGATGTCGAGGGCTTCGATACCGCGCAGAAACTCGCGATCCTCGCGTCCATCGCATTCGGGACCAGGGTTGATCCCGATGCGATCTATGTCGAAGGCATTTCCTCGATCCAGCCTGCGGATCTCGCGGCCGCCGAGGAACTCGGCTATCGCATTAAACTGCTCGGCGTTGCGATGAAGACCGATAGTGGCATTGAGCAACGCGTGCACCCGACCATGGTGCCGAAGGATTCCGCGATCGCTCAGGTGATGGGTGTGACCAATGCAGTCACCCTCGACGCCGAAGGCATTTCGCCGATCACGCTGGTCGGACCGGGGGCAGGCGGAATGGCGACGGCATCGGCGGTGGTTGCCGATATCGGCGATGTCGCCCGCGGCGTGCGGGCTGCGCCGTTCGGCCGAGCGGCCAAGAGCCTCACCGCAACCGGCAAAGCGCCCATGCAGATGCACGAGGGCGGCTATTACATCCGACTGCTGGCGGTGGACAAACCGGGCACAGCCGCGACTATTGCCACTCGCCTTGCAGAGCAGCAGATATCGCTTGAATCCATTGTGCAGCGCCATTCGGGGCCACAGGGCGGAAAGGATGCCAAGGCTGCCGCCGGCCCGGTACCGGTGATTCTCATCACTTACGCGACCACCGAAGACGCCGTGCGCCGCGCCCTCGATGCGGTGAAGGCGGACAACGTGATTTCCGGCGAACCGCAATTGATACGCATCGAAAAAAACCGATAGAAGATCGTGCCAAGTAGAGGAGTCGGCTTCCGAGGGGAGGCCGGCGGGGGAGAGGGAAACGACATGGCGTCGACGATTACCGTAGCACCGAACCAGGTACTCGAGCGCGTGCTGTCGCTCGAGATCGTGCGCGTTACCGAACGCGCGGCGGTGTCGGCGGCGCGGCTGCGGGGCCACGGCAAGGACAAGGCGTCAGACCAGGCGGCGGTCGATGCCATGCGACGCGAACTCAACAAGCTGCCGATCGATGGCACTGTGGTTATCGGCGAGGGCGAAATGGACGAAGCGCCGATGTTGTTTATCGGCGAACAGGTCGGCAACAAGGGCGGCTTCAAGGTAGATATCGCGGTCGATCCTCTGGAAGGCACGATTTTGTGCGCGAAGAACATGCCGGGCGCGATCGCAACGCTTGCCATGGCCGATGCCGGTACGCTTCTGCATGCGCCGGATTGCTACATGGACAAGATCGCGATCGGGCCGGGTTATCCGAAGGGGACCATCGATCTCGATGCGCCCGCCGATCAGAACATCATCAATCTTGCGAAAGCCAAGGGCGTGAAGCCCTCGGAGATCACCGCGATCCTGCTGGACCGGCCGCGACATGCCGACATCATCGCGGCGGTCCGCAAGACCGGGGCGGCAGTCAGCCTGATTTCCGACGGCGACGTGGCGGGCGTGATCCATTGCGCGGAGCCCAAGACCGGTATCGATATCTATCTCGGCATTGGTGGTGCGCCGGAAGGCGTGCTGGCGGCGGCGGCGTTGCGCTGTATCGGCGGTCAGATGCAGACACGCCTCGTCATCGATTCCGAAGCGTTGCGCGAGCGCACGCTGAAGATGGGTATCAAGGACCCGAAGAAGAAATACGACATTGAGGACATGGTGAAAGGCGATTGCCTGTTTGCGGCGACCGGCGTCACCACCGGCGCCATGCTGACCGGCGTCAAGTTCGGCAACAACATCATCGAAACCGAAACCGTGGTGATGCGCTCGGTCACCGGCACGGTGCGCTATATCCGTGCCGAGCATCGCCAGCTCGACAAGTTCCATCTGGATTGAGCGGGCCGCGATGCCGCGTGACATCTATCTTGTCGGCAGTGTGCCGCTCGCCAATGCCCGCGCCGTGTTCGAGACGGTCAGCGCCGCACTCGGTCCGCGGCTGAAACGCATTCCGGATGGCGAGACCGGTGAGCGGATCAACTGGGTGTTCTGGCAGGAGGCGCTGTTCGCGGCTCACCCGGCATTTGAGCGCTCGGACAAGGACTTCCAGCTGCACGCCACCAGCGGATTGTCGCGTCGCTATCGCCTGAAGCCCGGCATCACCGTCCGCGACGTTCAATTCGACAATCTGTTCTATGCCGATGTCGCGATCGGTTCCTATCGCACTTTCGCTGAGCTAAAGGCCGAGGGCGGGATTGCGCCGGAGGTGAAGTTTCAGGTCGATCTCGTTCCGGCGCATTCGGTGATCTGGCTGTTCGTCGAGGAAGATCTGCATGCAGCAATCGACCCGATTTATAACGAAGCCGTAAAGCGCGAGATCGACAAGCTGGCCGCGGCGATCCCCCATGATCAACTTGCGATCCAGCTTGATGTGGCTTCGGCTGTCTTCGCGCGGCTGGAGCGGGGCGACGTTTCGAATTACGGAAGCAGCAAGCCGGAGATGTTTGAAACCTTCAGCCGCATCCTGCTCGATCTTGGCAACCACGTGCCGGATGACATCGAGCTGCTTTATCACTTCTGCTATGGCGATGCCGGGCACCGCCATGTGATCGAGCCGACCGACATGGGCGACATGGTCGAACTGGCGAACCGGCTGACCGCTGGCGCCGCGCGCAACGTCGATTTGGTCCACATGCCAGTGCCGCGCGACCGTTCGGATGAGGCCTATTTCGAGCCGCTGAAAAGTTTAATGCTTCGGCGGGAGACCGAGTTGTGTCTCGGACTTGTGCATTACACCGACGGCATCGAGGGCACCCGCAAGCGCATTGCAACGGCCGAGAAATTCGTGCGCGATTTCTCGATCGGCACCGAATGCGGGTTTGGCCGCCGCGAGCCTTCGACGGTCCCGGAGCTTCTTCGAATCCATGCGCAAGCCGCAGCCTGATCTCGCGATCCGGCCACTGCGGCCGGACGAGCGGTCGGATTGGGAGCCGCTTTGGCAAGACTATCTGACATTTTATGAGACGCGGGTTTCGCCCGAGACCACAGAAGTCTTGTGGAGAAGGCTGCACGATCCGGCGGAGCCGATGTTCGTTCTCGGCGCCTTTCAGGCCGAGAAGCTGATCGGCATTGTGCATTACGTGTTTCATCGCTCTTGCTGGACCATCGGCGATTATTGCTATCTGCAGGACTTGTTCGTGTCTCCACAGAGCCGCAAAGCCGGCGCCGGCCGCGCGCTGATCGAGGCGGTGGAAAAGGCAGCGCGAGAAAGCGGCGCCAGCCGGGTGCACTGGCTCACCAAGGAAGACAATCACTCCGCACGCGCATTATATGACGCGCTGGCGGAGCGCTCCGGTTTCATCCAATATCGCAAGCTTTTCTGAAAATCGAATTCGCGCGCCTATATATCGGTCCCGATGACAGCATTCGCGATGCCGGAGGCGCAACAGCGCTTCTTTCTAGGCGTGGAGAAATCCGCGCGCGGGCGCGCCTGGCGCGACCGGCTGGATGCGCGCGGGCAAGCTCGGGCACTCGCCATTTCGCAACATCATGGCGTGCCGGAAATGCTAGCGCGTATTCTGGCCGGCCGCGGTATCGAGGCGAACGACGCGCAAGCCTATCTCGATCCGACGGTGAGGCGGTTGATGCCGGACCCCGACACCCTGACGGCGATGAAGGAGGCGGCTTGCCGCATTGCCGATGCCGTGCAGAAGGGTGAAACGGTTGCGATTTTCGGCGACTACGATGTCGACGGCGCGACCTCCTCGGCATTGCTCGCGCGCTATCTTCGCCATTGTGGGCTGTCCCCGATCATCCATATCCCGGACCGGCTGTTCGAAGGTTATGGCCCGAATGTCGAGGCGGTACGCGGACTTGCGGCGCGCGGCGCAACGCTGTTGGTCACCGTCGATTGCGGCACCACCTCGGTCGAGCCGCTGGCCGAAGCGAACAAGCTCGGTCTCGATGTCGTGGTCATCGACCACCATCAATGCGATGCGCAACTGCCCGATGTATTGGCGCTGGTGAACCCGAACCGGCTCGATGACCTTTCTGGCCTGAACCATCTCGCCGCCGTCGGCCTTGTGTTCATCGACTCTGGTCGCGGTCAACCGTGAATTACGCAGCCGCGGCTTTTTCAATGGTGACACGGCCGAGCCCGATCTGCTTGCCTCGCTTGATCTCGTGGCGCTCGGCACCATTGCGGATGTGGTGCCGCTGACCGGACTCAATCGCGCCTTTGTTTCGAAGGGGCTCCTGTCGATGCGCAGGCGGGAGAATGTCGGTCTGACCGCGCTGATGGACGCGGCACGGCTCGACGGGCCGCCGGAACCATTCCATCTGGGGTTCCTGCTCGGGCCTCGCATCAATGCCGGCGGACGGATCGGTCGCGCCGATCTCGGCGCCAATCTCCTGCTGGAGGAGGACTCGATCGAGGCCGCTCGCATCGCCGCCGAACTCGACCGGCTGAATCGTGAACGCCAGGCGATGGAAGTCCACATGCTGGCGGAAGCGGAAGCCGAGGCAATGGCCGCGCTCGGGCTGGAAGAGAAGGGTGCGGTGGTGGTCACGGCGTCCGAAGGCTGGCATCCGGGCATCGTCGGGCTCGTCGCGGCGCGGCTGAAGGAGAAGTTCGGCCGCCCTGCCTTTGCGATTGCGCTTGAGCCGGGCGGCACGGGTACCGGAAGCGGGCGCTCGATAGCGGGCGCCGATCTCGGCCGCGCGGTGCGGCAGGCGGTGGCCGATGGACTGCTGGTGAAGGGCGGCGGGCATGCGATGGCGGCTGGCGTGACGATCAAGCGCGAGCGGCTCGCGGAATTCCGCGCCTATCTCGAAATGGCACTAGCCGATGCCGTCGAGCAGGCGCGGCGCGACGATGCGATGCTGATCGACGGGGCGCTGAGCGCGGGCGCAGCCAACGTTGAATTTCTTGCGTCGGTGATGCGTGCGGGTCCGTTCGGAGCCGGCAATCCCGAGCCGGTCTTCGTGTTGCCGGCGCATCAGATCGTCTATGCCGATGTGGTGGGTCAGAATCACATTCGCGCGCGGCTGCGCAGCGCCGATGGCTCGATGCTCAACGCCATTGCCTTTCGTGCGGTCAATACCGATCTCGGCCGCGCGCTGATCGAGGGGCGGGGGCAATCGGTCCACGCCGCCGGCCAGCTGTCGGTCGACCGCTGGCAGGGCCAAGAGCGTGTGCAGATGCGATTGCTGGATGTGGCGCGAACCGATCTCATTGGCTAAGACAGCCCCACAAAGTCCTCACGAAAGCAGCCGGAATGTCCAAACTCAATCTATCCGTCGCCATTGGCGATTATGACCGCAACCGCCCGCTGATCGACGGCGCGGTGCAGATGGACGGGGTCGATCCGATCTTTATGACGCTGTCTCCGGAAGAGATTTTCTTCCGCGCCTTCAAGACCGCCGATTTCGACATCTGTGAATTGTCGCTGTCGAGTTCCACCGTGAAAACGGCGGAGGACAATTTCCCCTATGTCGGTGTACCGGCCTTTTTGTCGCGCTGCTTTCGTCACACCTCGATCTATGTGCGCACCGACCGGATCAAGAAACCGCAGGACCTGAAAGGCAAACGCATCGGCCTGCCGGAATATCAACTCACGGCGGTAGTGTGGGCGCGCGCGCTGCTGGAAGACGAGTTCGGTGTGAAGCCGTCGGACGTGACCTGGGTGCGCGGCGGTATCGCAGAGGCCGGCCGACCGGAGAAGATCAAGCTCAACTTGCCGTCGAATGTGCGGCTGGAGAATGCGCCGGAAGGCAAGACGATTTCGGGCATGCTGGCCTCGGGCGAGATCGATGCCTTCATGGCGCCGAGGGCGCCGGCCTTGCCGCCGGATACGCCGAATGTCGGCTGGCTGTTCCCCGATCCGGAAGCGGCGGCCAAGGACTATTACGAGCGCACCAAAATCTTCCCGATCATGCATATCGTCGGCGTGCGCAAAACGCTCGCCGAAAAGCATCCCTGGCTGCCGGCAGCCGTGTTCAAGGCGTTCGAGCAATCGAAGGCGATTGCGGTCGAGCGGCTTGTGGACGTCTCCGCGGTGAAGGTGACGCTGCCCTTCATCGAGGAGCGCATCCTCGAAGCCCGCAAGCTGATGGGCGAGGATTACTGGTCCTATGGCGTGCCCGCCAACCGGCATGTGCTGGAGACGTTCTTCCGCCACCACCATTCGCAGGGGTTATCGTCGAAGCTCGTGACGCCAGAAGACCTGTTTCATCCGGCGACGCTGGAGAGCGTGAAGGTTTGATCCACCGTCACCCTGAGGTGCGCGGCCTCGCCGAGGCCGCGCCTCGAAGGGCGACGGTGGCCGCCATCCTTCTAGGCCTGGCTTTGCCGGGCGCCTCAGGATGACGGCGCAAGACGGCTACTTCAACGGCACCTGAAACAGTTCGGCCGTCTGCTCCTTGCTCAATTCCTTGTCGATGAATTTCAGCGTCACCGCTTCCGGCATCAGGGTGTCGAGACCCTTGATCGCATCGGGTTCTACGATGCTGCGCGGAAAAAACTGGTCGCGCACGCGCCGCGCCATCGCCTCATCGATCTTTGCAAATTCGGCATAATCCTTGATCGCCTGATCGCTGGAATACATGAAGTCGATGGTCTCGCGATAGGCTCGCATGTAGCGAATGAGCGCGTCGCGCTTTTTCGCGAGCGTGTCGGCATTCACGGCGATGACGCGGATGGTCTGTCCGGCAACGATCTTTGCATCGGTCGCCTTCGCGACGAGATTGATCTTGCCTTCATCCATCTCCTTCAGCCCGAAGGGAGGGGCGGCCCAGCCGACATCGACCTGTCCGGTCATCACAGCGGTCAGCGTCGAGGGCGGCGATCCGGTCGCCAGCGGCTTGGCGGTCAGCTTGAATTCGTTGATGAAGGCGAGCACGATTGAATTGGTAGAAGAGCCTCGCGTCGAGAATGCGATGGTCTTGCCGTCCGTGTCTTTCAAGGTCTTGATGCCGGAATCGGATTTCGCATACCAGTAATCGGCGGCACCGGTTGCTTCCGCTCCGATCACGCGCACCGGAGCGCCCTTGCCATAAGCGCGAAATCGCACCGAGCGTTCCGATCGCAAGGCCAATATCGACAGCGTTGGAAATCACCGGCTGAAGTGTCTCACCGCTGCCGGAGGTGTAGGTCATCTCGAGTTGAATGCCGTGCTTCTTGAAAATGCCGGCTTTGTCGCCGACATGCGATACCGCGGTGTCCCAGTTGCCGCGCTGGCCGATGGCGAGCTTCAAGGTGTCTTGGGCCGCCGCATGCGAGGCGCTGAGCGCTGCGAACGCGGCGGCGCAACGAGCGCGGATGCCGTCCTCATGACGAGTTCCTCCTTCTTATTGTCAGAAGCGCTTGATGGAATCGAGCCCGCCCAACCGTCCGACGACGGCGTTGGCGCCGATGGCGAGCACGAACAGCACGATCAGCATGGCGTACATGCGCGGCATGTCGAACAGGCTGTAGGCCTGGATGATCAGAAAGCCGATGCCGCGGTTCGACAATTTGGTTTCGGCCAACAAAGTTGCCGATCAGCGCTACGCCGAGGCCGAGCCGGATGCCGTTGATGATCGGATGGCGCATCGCCGGCAGATAGATCTTGGTGGCCATCTGCCAGGCATTGGCACGGAAGCTCTTTCCGACGCGGATCAGCACCGGATCGATCTGGCGCATGCCGGCCGCAACCGAAAGCGCGATCGGAAAGAAACACGACAGAGACGCCGAGCGCGACCTTGGACGGCGGGCCGACGCCAAACCACATGATCATGATCGGGAAGAAGATGATCTTGGGCGTCGGCCCGAGATAATAGAGATAAGGCTCGAAGGCGCTTGCTCAGGAACATCGTTGGCGCCGAGCACGAGGCCGACCACCACCGCACTGATGCCGCCGATCGCCAGCGCGGCGCCGATTTCGGCCGCCGTGACAGCCGAGATTCCAGTAATATTGCGGGTCGATCAGAAGCGCGACAGATGGCGTTGCCGATGGAACGCAGCGACGGCACGACGTCGCGATAAAGCAGACCCGATTGCGCCAGCGCCTCCCAGCCGAGCAAAATCGCTGCGATGATCGTTACGCGAACGAGCGTCACCGGGCTGATCGCCGGTGACGTGATCATGGCCTGTCTCAGGCGGCCCGCGTCAGCCATCGTTCCGCTCTCTCGATCACGATGAAGAACACGACGCTTACCAGGATCACGAAACAGATCGCGGCATAGGTGCCGGCGAGATCGTAGCGTTCGGCGAGATCGTTGATGAGCTGTCCGAGCCCACCGAAATTGATCAGGAATTCGACGCCGACCACGTTGATCAGCGCAAAGATCAGTCCAAGCTTGAAGCCGGTGAAGATGGTCGGCAGCGCCGAGGGAAACTGGATTTTCCAGAACATTTGCCAAGGCGTGAGCTTGAAGCTGCGACCGACATTCAGCAGCACGCGCTTCGTGCCGGAGAGGCCTTCGATTGTCTTCAGGATCACCGCGGGCAGTCCTGCCACAAAGCCCATCATGATGATGGTGAGCGCCGAGCGGCCGAATATCACCAGGAATAGCGGATACATCAGGACGGTCGGGGCGGCCGCTGCCGCCGCCACCCAGGTTTCGGTGGCGCGGCGAAGGATATTGACCTTGTACAAGCAGCGTGCCGATCGCAATGCCGAATACCGCGAGCAAAGCCGCAGCCGACACGCATTCCTTCATGGTGAGGTAAAAGCGCTCGGCGATCTGCTCCTCGAGGATCACGCGTTCGAAGGCGCCGGCGATCTGCGAAGGCATCGGCACGATGAAGCGGTTGAGCAGGCCGACACGGATCAGGATTTCAAACGCCAGGATTGCGAGCAGCAGCGAGCCGAAGCCCACGATCGGGGCGCGAAGCGCATGCGCGTGAACGCCGCGAGTGTCATTTGCGGCGTGTTCCGGTGGCGCGGGCCCGCGACTCGTCGTCGCTCATGCCACGGCTGGCTTCTTCGCGCAGATCCGCCCAGATCTGCGCGACGTAGTGTCCGAAGGCGTCGCTGCCGACCACTTCGGACGTGCGCGGACGCGGCAGGTCGATATCGACCACGCGTTTGATCTTCCCCGGGCGATAGGTCATCACCAGGATGCGGTCGGATAGCTGCACCGCTTCGGTGATGTTGTGGGTGATGAGCAGCGTGGTCTGCTTCAGCTCCTGCTGAATCTGCAGCACCTTGTCGCCGAGCAGGAGCCGCGTCTGTTCGTCGAGCGCGGCAAAAGGCTCGTCCATCAGCAGGATTTTCGGCTCGGACGCGAGCGTGCGCGCCAGCGAGACGCGCTGGCGCATGCCGCCGGACAACTCGTTCGGATAGCGATTCTCGAATCCGTCGAGCCCCACCATCTTGATGAAAGTGACGGCGCCTTGTCATGCCGTTGCGCTTTCGGCTTGCCCTCGATCTCGAGCGGGAAGCCGACATTCTCGAGCACCGTGCGCCAAGGAAAAGTCGATTCCTCCTGGAACACCATGCCGACCGAGGGATGCGGCCCGGTGATACGCTCGCCGGCGACCGTGACTTCACCTTCGTAATCGCCCAGCAAGTCCGCCGATGATATTGAACAGTGTCGACTTGCCGCAGCCGGACGGACCGATGACGGCGAGAAATTCGCCCTGCCGAACCGAGAGCGAGACATCGTCGACCGCGGTCACGACGCCTTCCGGCGTTGGAAAGTGCTTGGTGACGCCTTTCACTTGCAGGATGTCGCCCGGTTTAGGCGCTGAATCAGGTCGAAGGGCGGTGGCGGCAGACGATTCAGTCGGCCTTGCGCGTGAGGGCAGCGGTCATGGCCGGAGCATAGCCCGGTTCGACCCGCACATCGACCACTGCGACATCACCGCCTTCGACCGCCGCGATGGCGGATTTGCAGAGCTGCCGCAAGCTCGCTCTCGCGTTTGCGACCGGACCAAAGCCCTGCGCCCCTTGCGCGCGCGCCATCGCGGCGAGATCGATGTCGGGATCGGAAATGCGCTGGCCGATCCAGCGGTTTTCGACCGGCCGGTTGCGCATGCGGGCGACGCGTTCCTGATGCAATTCGTCGTTGAAGAAGGAACGATTGTTGGCAATCACGACCAGCAGCGGGAATGCGGTAATGCGCCGCGGTCCAGAGCGCGGTGACGCCCATGAGGATAATCGCCGTCGCCACAGATCGCGACCGGGATGCGGCCGGAGCCCTTCAGCGCGAGCGCCGCGCCGACCGAGATGCCGGGGCCGCCGCCAACGCCGCCGCCGCCGTCGGAGCCAAGATAGTCGAGCGGGTGGCGGAACGGCCACCAGGCGCCGTTCCAGGACAGCGGCAAATGCGTGAGCGAAACTTCGCGTGGGCCTAACGCCTGGCGAAGATTGTATGCGAGGTGCTCGACGGTTAGCGCTTCTTCCGAAGGCTTCGCGATAGCGCGAGGTGAGGGCGCGAGCGGCTTGACCGCTGCCGCCGCACCGACTTCCCGCGCGAGCGCAATTGCCACCACATCGGCATCGGCGGAAATATGCAGATCGACCGGCGCGAAGCCCTGATGGTCCATGCTCCAGCCATTGTGGATGTGATGGTCGAGCGTTGCCGACACGACGAAGGCATCCGCCTTCGCCGCTTTCAAGGTGCCGCCGAGATCGACCCAGTCGAGCTGAGAGAATGACATCGGTGGCGGCGAGAACCGCAAGCCCTTCGGCGTCAGGCAGAAGCATGCCGGGCGAGCCGACATGCAGCGGATGATCGGTCGGGAATGACGCACCGATCTTCAGTCGGTGATGACCTTCGCGTTGACGCTTTCGGCGAGCGCAACACGCGCATTCCAGGCTTCGACACTGCGCGAGGCGCGGCCGGCCAGGATCACCGGGCTCTTTGCATTGCGAAGGCTGGTCGCGACCTCCTTCACCATTTCCGGATCGGGCGCGGTTGAGACGCGCGGACGATAGCGTGCCACATCAATCGGAGGCAGCGGCTCGGCGAGCTTTGCTTCCTGCATCTCGGCATCGAGATTGACGTAAACCGGGCCCTGCGGTGCGGCATTGGCAATCATTGCCGCGCGCAACAATGCCTCGCGTGCGGCGCCGGGGGAGGCCGGCTGATCGTCCCATTTGACATAGCCGCGAACCAGCGCGCCCTGATCACGCGCGGTGTGAATCCAGTCGATCCAGGGTCTGCGCTTCACGGCGTCGACTGGACCGGTGGCGCCGAGCACGATCACCGGCATGCGGTCGCACCAGGCGTTGAAGATCGCCATGCTTGCATGCATCAGCCCGACATTGGAATGCACGATGGCACCCATCGCGCGGCCGGTGACCTTTGCATAGCCTTGCGCGATCGCGACCGCGCTCTCCTCATGCAGGCAGAGCAGCATCTGCGGCTTTTCGTTGCCGAGATAATTGACGAGCGAGTCATGCAGGCCGCGATAGCTCGCGCCCGGATTGAGCGCGACATAGGGAATGTCGAGCGCACGCAGGGTCTCGGCCACCACGTCGCTGCCGAAGCCCGGCGCGTTGACGCCGGCGGGGATGGGCTGCTCGACCTGCGCTGCGCCG
The DNA here is from genome assembly GCA_963707705.1 of uncultured Pseudomonadota bacterium. Classification (GTDB taxonomy): domain Bacteria; phylum Pseudomonadota; class Alphaproteobacteria; order Rhizobiales; family Xanthobacteraceae; genus Pseudorhodoplanes. Next base: position 550,759 of record CAVPRD010000005.1, read on the forward strand.
GTCTCGGGTTTCGATTGCTTGTTCATGGCCGGCACCTTGGCATCGGCAAACCGAATTTGCCAGACGCCCGGGCCGGTCCGCTATGAGGATACCGCACGCAATCGCGCAAGCAGCTTGACACCGGCATAGCCATCGGCCGGCTCGATCTGAATCTTGCGCTGGAAGTCACGTGCCGCGCGCATGGTTTCGAGCCCGACGCGGCCGTCGGTTCCCGCGGTATTGAAGCCGAGCTTGGTGAGACGCGTCTGGATTTCCTGGATTTCGGCCAGCGTTGGCGCGCGCTCGCTGTCCGGGAAGCTCTGCACGAACGGCTCACCGCCCATCACACGGTCGCCGAGATGGCATATGGCGAGCGCGTAATTCATCGATGGGTTGTAACTTTTCACTGCGTCAAAATTGGCGCCGATCAGGAATGAAGGCCCGCCCGGTACCGGCACCCAGCCCTTCGCCTTTGCATTCGGCTGCGAATAGGGCTTGCCATCGGCCCACACAATGCCGGCCTGCTGCCATTCGGCATAACTGCGTGATTTGCCGGAAGGCTTGCCACGCACCTCGCAGCCCCAGGGTTCGCCGGGCCGATAGCCTCCGCGCTGGATCAGATAGCGGCAAGTGCCGGCCAGTGCGTCGTCCGGTTTACCGAAGGGATTGGCTCTGCCGTCGCCGTCATAATCGGCGCCGATATTGAGCCAGACTTCCGGCATCCATTGGGTGTGACCCATGGCGCCCGCCCAGGAGCCGCGCATTTCCTGCGGCGTGCCCCAGCCGCGCTCGACGATGGTGAGCGCGTTAAGCAATTCGGTCTCCCAATAGGCGCGCCGCCGCGGCTCGCCCCAGGCCAAAGCCGCGAGACAGGGAAAGATCGGGCGCATGTGATTCTGGTACACGACCGGATCGCCATAAGCGGTCTCCATGCCCCAGAGGCCAAGAAGAATGCCGCGCGACACCCCGAAATCGCTTTCGAGCTTGTTGAACAGGGCGGCGTATTGCTTCGCGCGTTCGCGGCCGGTGACGATGCGCCATTCCGAGACGCGGCGGTTGAGATATTGCCAGAGCTGCTCATTGAATTCGGGCTGCGCGCGCTGAAGCGCGAACACACCCATGTCGGGATTGAGGCCAGCCATGACCCGATCGTAAGTCGCAGGCGAAATGCCACGCGCGAGCGCGCGCGCCCGAAACGTGTTCACCCATTGCTCGAACGGCTGCTTCGCGCTTTGCGCGATCGAGCGTTCGGGAAGGGCAAGTGCTGCGGCGGTCGCCATCGTCGCCGTCAGCATACTGCGACGGCTCATGCGCGAATCAAGGGAACACATCATGCGACCATCCTATCGGCCGCGACCATGACCGCAATCTGGCAGCAAAAGCTACCCGCGGTGTCTGCCGCGCGCCCTGGCCGAACGCGAAATGCCTTTTCGCCTCTCCTTGACGCGCTTCTTGTGTTTCGCGCCGATATTTTGCCTCGGCGGAACTTCTTCGACGATCTTGGTGGCAGCGGCGGTCGAAATTGCAATGGCCGCCGGTGCTGCGGCGTCGATAGGTCGCGATTCCGGAATTGGGATTTGAGCCTGGATTTCGGGCGCGGGTGCTGGCGGGACAATCTCGCGGCCGTGCTGGCCGAGAAGATGTTCGTAGGCTGCCACGAGTGTCATGTAAGGATTGACCCGCACCCAGCCATCGCGGGTCGGTACTTGCAGTTCGAAATGCAGATGGGTGGAGGTGAGGCCCGGACGCCGGTCGTAATTGCCGATGGCGCCAACCGGGTCGCCTTCCTTGACCTCGTGTCCGCTGACGATGTTGTTGCTGTCGAGCAGGCGCGGATGCATGTGCAGGTGGCGGAAGCGCAGCCGTTCGCCGGGCGCGTTGGTCACCAGGAAAAATGACTCGTTCCATGACTCGCGCTGGATCATGCCATCGCGCACCGCAACCACCGCGTCATTGTTCGGCCGGCATCGGATCTTGCTGTCGACACTAGGTGCACAACTGGCGCCACGAATATCCTGTCCCTGATGGCCGCGCCCGGACGGACATTGTCCGACCTGGAAGTCGCGTCGCTCGCAGAAATTGTCGCGCCAGCGATAGATGTCGACTTCCGGATCCGTTTCGGAGGGCGCGACGGTCGATTTGTCGCGACGGCGATAAACTTGCGTCGACACAAAGGCCGGCGTTTCGACGGCCGGAAAGCGAATGCGGGCGAAGACTGTGCCGTCAACATTGCCGAGTGGGGCGCGCATACCGGTGCCGGGGATAAGCTTGCCGACCGGATGAAAAGTAAAGGCTTTCGATTCCGGCTCGGGCCGCGCGGCCACGGCGGGCGGAGTGGATGCACTTGCCGCCGCCGGATTGCCGCCCGCGAGCCGAAGCGCGCGCAGGAAGCGCCCCGCGATCCGCTCGGCATTTCGGCAGGCAAGCCGCGTGCGTCGCTGCGGGCCGTCGTAGCACTGAATCGACACGACATAGGGAATGCCGTAGCGCTCGAAGCTGTAGCGCAGCGTATGTTCAAGAATTTGCCGCTTGATGCCAGGAAATTCCTTTTCGATCTCGCCAACCTTCAGATTCAACGCACCGCGCGCGGCGGGCAATGTGTAGAGCATGTTGAAGCCGGAAATCTGCACCACCACCGGATCGCGGAAGCCGATATCGTCGAGGCCGGATACCTCGCGCGTGCGCAGCGAAAAGGTTGCGTCATAGCCGGTTGGGCCGGCCATGAAAAACTTGGTGGGTGCGAAATCGAAAGAATAGGAATCGACCGGCCCAATCGAATCCGCTGCGCGGTCGTGAGCGTAATCCGCAACAGCGAAAGGCAGCAGCACCGGCACGGGCGAGCGTGCGATGGACGGAAATAGCTCGGCCGTGCTCGCTGTGAGTTCGGAAAGCCGATCCGTCGCTCCGGCGCGTTGCGGGATCGCCGGCAGTTCCCGCCGCGCGGCGTCCCAGTCCGGTTGAAAGCTCTCGGTCCGGGGGGCCGGCCACGTCTCGGCGGCTGCCGCATTCACGCTCAGGGCCAGCAACAATCCGGCTGCGATACTACGCAACGCCATCTCCACTCATTTCCAGCCACGGTCTAGCCCGCCCGCCTATCGTATGGAACGGAAAATGTTGCTGCGGGGCTGAACAAATCCCGCGCATGATGAACGTCGCGCCCGCAGACGATGCCGGGCTATCCGTGTGACGCCCAAGCCCCGCCTAGTTTGAGCCTTTTGCCGGTCATTTTTCCTGTGTCTAGAGGTTCTGAGGCATCGTGATCGGCGGGGCATGATCCGTTTCATCGCAATCGGCATGGCGGCGCTTTGGCTCTCGGGCTGCAGCTATGGCGGCGGTATTACCGCGCTCAGCTTTTCCGCGGCCCAGCGTCCGCCGGCGGAGAAGCTCCCCGGCCGGGCCTATCTGCTGCGCGGCCTGATCGGCGACATCTATTCGCTGGGCATGGACGAGCTTGCCGAGAAGATTGAGCAGCGCGGGGTCAAAGCTTCGGTGTACGGAGTTTCGGCGATCGCTTATCTGGCCAACCGGATCATCCGCGACTATCGCGCCGATCCCGCCGGCATGACACCGATCATTCTCGTTGGGCATTCAACCGGTGGCGATGCCATCATCTCGATTGCGGAGCGGCTGAAAGCAGCGGACGTTCCCGTCGCGCTCGCGGTTGGCTTTGATCCCACCCGCATCGCGAGCAGGGTGCCGTCCAACGTCGACTTGTTCATCAATCTGTATCAAGGCACCAACATCATCGGCGGTGGCGCTGTGCACCCCGCGGCGGATTTCAGTGGCCGTATCATCAATGTCGATCTGCGCGAGCGTCGCGAGATCATCCATATCACCCTCGACAAGAATGACGTGATCCATGATCTGATCCTGCGCAAGATCGGCGCGCTGGCAGAACAAGCGCGTGCCGTTCGCGGCGCGGCCGCCGCTCCCGCGCCGGATGTACATTCCTCGGCGAAGAACCGGCGCAAACCTCAGCATGGGCCTGGGACAGCCGACGAGCCGGTCTACGTCACGCCGATCACGATCAGGTTCGTGGTTCCGCCTAAGCAAACCATTGAACTTTGGGACAGCGCGATCAACGTGAAAGCGGACGCCAATGAATCGGTGGAGCAGGTCGCGCAGCGCACCGGCGCGCCGGCCTGGGCGATTGCACAGATCAACAAGGTTGATCCCGACCAGCCCTTGCGCGAGGGGCAGCGTCTCCTGATCCCGCGCAATCGGTTGGTCTCGCCCTCCGATATACCGACGGAGAAGGACGGCTCGCGACGATGAGCCGCCAAAAATGCGGAACCTTCATTTTCCAGAACGGTTGTCTCCGGTAATGGCCGGCGCAGATGCGCTGGAACCTCGCAGCATGGAGACCATCATGTCCGACTATGACCCCAACCGGTTGGACCCGAACCGGCTCGATCCGCGCAATACGCGGTTAGACGATAGTGGCGGATTTAGCTGGAACTGGGTGCTTGGCGGCGTTGCAGCTATTGTGCTGTTGCTGGTGGCCGCAAGCTTCATGACGAGCGGTGACCGTACCGCCCAGGGCATCGCGCCTTCCGAGACTACGGGTCAGGCTTCCCCACCGCCTGCTGCCGCCCCGGCGGAGAGGATGTCGCCGCGGCCCGTGACTCCGAACCAATAACGATCGTCAGTGTGGTTTTCGGAAGAGCCCCGGTTTCGGCCGGGGCTTTTCCATATTCAGAACAGCCATTCTTTAGAGCCGTGCCAGAAGAGGGGCATTTTCCAAGAATGCAAACGCATTCGACAGCAAATTCTGGTGCTGCGGTGCCATATTCCCTGAATCGTCAAGGGATTAGAGCCGATGCGTTTCCTGCCTCTTTTCTTCGATCTAACCGCGGGCCCGGTGCTGCTGGTGGGAGCGGGCGCGCAGGCTTTGGCAAAGCTTCGCATCTTGCAGGCGGCAGGCGCCAAGGTACGCTGGTATGTGCTTTCGCCCGAAGAGACCCTGAACGCAGACGCGTCGCTGGTCGAACGGCACGTCGGGCTGCCATCGGACGAAGATTTCATCGGCGCCATCGCGTTGGTGGCTTCGGTCGATAAGAGCACCGACGAAGCGCTGGCGAAGCGCGCGCGGGCGATGAATCTGCCGGTGAATATTGTCGACCGGCCGGAGCTTTCTACCTTCATCTTTCCCGCGATTGTGGATCGCGGCGACGTCGTGGTCGCGGTCGGCACTTCCGGCACCTCGCCGGTATTGGCGCGACGGTTGCGCGAACGGATCGAAGAACTGTTGCCGGAGCGGATCGGCGCCTTTGCAAGCTTCATGGGCCGCTATCGCGAGCGGCTGAACACGTTGCGTCACAGAGGTTTTTCGACCCGCGCTTTCTGGGAAAAGGTCATCGACGGCCCGATCGCTGCGCTGTTTCTCGCAGGCCGCGAGGCCAAGGCGGAAGCGGCCCTCCTCATTGAAATCGAGCGCGCGGGTCACGATATTGCGCCCCAAGGGCAGGTGCAGATCGTGGGCGCGGGTCCGGGTGACCCGGATCTGCTGACCCTGAAAGCGCTGCATGCGCTGCAATCTTCTGACCTAGTTCTGTACGATGATCTGGTGACTTCGGCGATCCTCGGCCGAGTTCGGCGCGACGCCGAATTGGTATTCGTCGGCAAGCGCAAGGGCGCGCCCGGAATAGGCCAGGACGAAATCAATCGCCGCATGATTGCGGCCGCGAAAGCGGGTCGGCACGTCGTCCGTTTGAAGGGCGGCGACCCCTTCATCTTCGGACGAGGCGGCGAGGAACTCGAAGCGCTCGAAGCCGCCGGCATTAATGTGTCGGTCGTACCCGGTATCACCGCGGCGCTCGGCTGCGCGGCCGAAGCTGGTTTGCCGCTCACCTTTCGCAAGGAAGCGACGCGGCTTTCCATCGTCACTGCGAATACGGCGGAAGGTGCCGACAAGATCGACTGGTCCGGTCTCGCGAGCCGCGACACCACCGTCGCGGTCTATATGGGACTGACTGCGGCATCCGCCGTGAAGAACGGACTGATCGGTGCGGGGCGCGATCCGCGCACGCCGGTTGCCGTGCTTGCACGCGGCACGCGGCCGGACGCCCGCAGCGTGACCGGCACGCTCGCGCAATTGCCGGCGTTGTCAGCGCGGGTGGGCGAGGGGCCAGCCCTCATCGTGATCGGCGACGTGGTGGCGCATTCGCGTGTCTGGAAGGATGCGCTCGAATTGCTGGAGGCCGCCGCGTGACCGCACCTCAACAACAAAAACTCAGGATCAAGGGCCCGGTCGTGATCACTGGCAACCGGCTCGGCGACGGCGCGGTGGTCTATCGCACCGAAGGCAACGGCTGGTCGACGCAACTATCCGAAGCCTATGTCACCACCGAAGCCGAGCGTGCCACCGCACTCCTGAAAGAAGCCAACGCAAGCGACATCGAGGCGGTCGGCGCCTATGTCGCGCCCGTCTTTCTGGAAGGCACACGCATCCAGCCGGGCAATCTGCGCGAACGGATTCGCCGCGACGGCCCGACCTTCGCGCTGCCGGGGGCCGGGATCTAGGCCATGTATATCTACGACGAGTTCGACCGCACCCTGGTCGCCGAACGGGTCGCGGACTTTCGCGATCAGGTGACGCGCCGGCTCTCCGGCGATCTGTCCGAAGACGAGTTCAAGCCGCTGCGGCTGATGAACGGCGTCTATCTGCAACTCCACGCCTATATGCTGCGGGTCGCGATCCCCTACGGCACCCTGTCATCGGCGCAGTTGCGCACACTGGCGAAGATCGCGCGCCGTTACGATCGCGGCTACGGTCATTTCACCACCCGGCAGAACATCCAGTACAACTGGATCAAGCTCGAAGACATGCCGGACGTGCTGGAGGCACTTGCGGAAACCGGCCTGCATGCAATGCAGACCAGCGGCAATTGCATCCGCAATATCACCAGCGATCAATGGGCCGGCGTCGCACGCGACGAGATCGAGGACCCGCGCATTCACGCCGAGATCCTGCGTCAGCACTCGACCATGCATCCGGAATTCTCGTTCCTGCCGCGCAAGTTCAAGATCGCGGTGACGGCGGCCGATCATGACCGCGCCGCCATCCGTGTGCATGACATCGGGCTTCGCATTCACCGCAACGGCGCGGGCGAGGTGGGTTTCGAGGTGGTGGTCGGCGGCGGGCTCGGCCGCACGCCGTTCGTCGGCAAGACCATCAAGCCGTTCCTGCACAAGCGCGATCTCCTCACCTATGTCGAGGCGGTGCTGCGCGTCTACAACCAGTACGGACGGCGCGACAACATCTACAAGGCGCGCATCAAGATCCTGGTGCATGAGCTGGGCGCCGAGAAATTCGCCGCCGAAGTCGAAGAGGAATGGCGCGCGATTAGGGATGGCGCGCTCGCGCTCGATCCCGCGATCGAAGCCGCCATTGCGGCGCGCTTTGTCTATCCGGAATACAAGTCGCTGACCGATGAGCCGGCAGCGTTGGCTGCTTCGCGCGCGAAGAGCGCGGGCTTCGATCGCTGGGTCGGGAATTCAGTCGCACCCCACAAGGTGCCGGGCTATTCGATCGTCACTCTGTCGCTGAAGCCGGAGGGAGCGCCCCCGGGCGACGCCATCGCCGACCAGATGGACAAGATCGCGGACCTTGCCGAGCGTTATTCGTTCGGAGAAATCCGGGTCGGGCACGAGCAGAATCTGGTGCTGCCGCATGTCGCACAGCGCGACCTGCATGCGCTCTGGAGCGCACTTGAGGCGATCGGAGTCGCAACGCCGAATGTCGGGCTCGTTTCCGACATCATCGCCTGTCCCGGTCTCGATTATTGCAGTCTTGCCAATGCGCGCGCGATCCCGGTGGCGCAGGAACTGACGCGCCGCTTCCGCAATCTCGACTCGGCCCGGAACATCGGCCGCCTGCACATCAATATATCCGGCTGCATCAATGCCTGCGGCCACCACCATGTCGGCCATATCGGCATTCTGGGCGTGGAGAAGAATGGCCAGGAATTCTATCAGATCACGCTCGGCGGCCGCGCCGACGAACAGGCCACGCTCGGCACGCTACTCGGGCCTGCCGTGCCCTACGAGCAAGTGGCGGATGTGATCGAGGACGTAGTCGCGGCCTATGTCGAATTGCGCAGCCGTCCGGACGAATTGTTCATCGACACGGTCAAGCGGATTGGGGTCGAGCCCTTCAAGGAACGTGTCTATGCCGCTCATTAAGGACGGAGCCATTATCGACGATCCGTATCAGCGGGTGCTCGACGAGGGGCCTTTGCCCGATGGCGTGCCGGTGCTGCTGCCGGCGGCGCGCTTCCTTGCCGATGCGCAGGAATTGTCTGATCGCGGGGGTCCGATCGGTGTGATCTGGCCGAATGACCGCGACATCGCCGAGCTTGCGCCGTATCTCGACCGGCTCGCGCTGGTGGCGCTGGTCTTTCCGTCTTTCCGTGATGGGCGCGCCTATACCCAGGCCCGCATCCTGCGCGAGCGCCATCGCTTCCGCGGAGAATTGCGGGCTGTCGGCGACGTGCTGCGCGATCAGTTTCTGTTTTTGCATCGCGTCGGATTCAACGCTTACGAAGTGAAAAAACCGCAGGATGCGAGTGCCATGCTCGATGCGCTGCATCGCTACAGCGTGTTTTACCAGCCCGCGGGGGATGGGGAGGCGGGCGCCTTGTGGCGGCGGACGGGCCATCCCGGAACGGGCCGCAAGATTTCAAACGAATTTGCGTTGTGAGCGAAGCGATGACAATTCCGGTCAATGCCGTCGAGTTGAACAAATCGCTCGGGCAGGCAACGCCGCAGCAGGTGATCGAAGCGGCGATCCGTCATGTGCCGCAGCGCCGGCTTGCAGTGGTATCCTCCTTCGGCACGGAATCCGCGGTGCTTTTGAAATTCGTCGCCGATGTCGATCCCTCGCTCCCGGTGCTGTTTCTCGATACCGGATGGCTGTTCGAAGAGACGCTCGATTATCGCGACGAGCTTGTGCACCATCTCGGCCTGACGGATGTGCGGACGCTGAAGCCGCAAATCGATCTGGTCGAACGGCGTGACCCGCAGCGCGATCTGTGGATGCACGACACCGAAAGCTGTTGCCATATCCGCAAAGTCCGGCCGTTATCCGACGCGCTCGGTGCGTTTCGACGGTTGGATGAACGGACGAAAGCGTTTCCACGGCGACCTGCGCGCCGAGTTGAAGCATGTCGAGCCGGACGGGCGCCTGCTGAAATTCAATCCGCTCGCCGCGCTCACCCAGGGTGCGCTGGATGCGGTGTTCAAGTCCGCGGATCTGCCACGCCATCCATTGGAGAAGCAGGGCTTCGCCTCGGTCGGCTGCATGCCCTGCACCAGCCGCACCCAGAAGGGCGAAGGCGCGCGCGCCGGCCGTTGGCGCGGCAGCGACCGCACCGAATGCGGCATTCATCGCATCGGCATGCCGGCGGGCGCTGGATGCGGGTGCTGAGCGCAGCTTAGCTGCGAGACTTTCCGAGAACTTCTATGACGGGGCGCGCCGGCGCGGCTGCGGAGCACGCGCTGGCTGATACAGTCCGTTCAGCATGCACATGTCGGATCCGACGCGGCTCGCCTGGCATTGCGCGAGGCTGACATAGCCGCAGCTATAGCTGCCGTCGCGGCCGCCCATCACCAGACACCAGGGATAATTCACCTCGGCGCGGGCCTCGCCGATGGCGGCAGGCGCGGCGCAGAGCAGCAACAGCGTGATGGCGATGAATCTCATGGAAGCACCTTTGGAAGCACCTTGGGTTTCGCCGCGCCGTTCGACCGGCGATGGCGAGTCGGGCTAGAGCCCTTCAACGCACCTGTAGTCTAACACTCTCGCGGTCAATTTGCAGGAAGTCGGTCCTCACAATTTCGAGCTGCGTCTGGCCGCCTTCGTCAAATTCCTTGCCAGTCCCTCGGCGGCTTCGGTGTTCAACGCAAAAGGCCTCGATACGCCGGCAGAGTAGCCGTGCTCGGTTGCCGCGAAGCGGGGCAGGCGCTCTGGCCAATCGTCTTCCAGACCTGCATCCAGGCAAATGAAACTGCGAGGTTCTGGCGCGCCCTAGCGGAATCGAACCGCTCTCTCCACCGTGAAAGGGTGGCGTCCTAACCGATAGACGAAGGGCGCTGACCGGTCGATTTGACCGGGCGTGTATAGTGAGGCGTTACGCAGGAGGCAAGGCGGCCGGCCGGGCTTTACCAGATGCCCTTTATTGGGCATCGAGGCCCAGGGTTCCTTGGGCGGCAGCGGATTGCCCTTCTGCAAGAGTTCGATCGAGACTGGCGATCGGGGAGCGCACGAAGGCCATCTGGCCATCGCGCGGCGGCCGGTTGATGGTGACGCCGGCCTTCAGCAGCCGCTCGCAGATGGCGTAGATGTCGTCGACCTCATAGGCGAGATGGCCGAAATGGCGCGCCTCGCTGTAATCCTCCGAGTCCCAATTGTGGGTAAGTTCGAGCAGCGGCTCGGGGCGGCCGAGCTTCCTCGACTGCTCGACCAGCGCCTCGTCATCGGGCGCCATCAGAAATACCAGCGTGAAGCGGCCTTTCGGATCTTCGCGGCGATACAATTCTTTCAACCCGAGCTTGTGGCAATAGAAGTCGAGCGCGGCATCGAGATCGCGCACGCGCAGCATGGTGTGGAGATAGCGCATGTCTCTTACATTCCTGAGACGAAAGTGAATTGAAGCCAACGGCCGCTGCCTCCCGTGAGGAGCGGCTTGGTCGCGACAAGGTCACCGAGAGAAGTGGTCTCTTCGCATAAAAAGAAAAGCCCCCGAGGGGGCTTTTCAGTCTCAGGGCTTCCAGCCGCCGCCCGGAAGCGGGCCGTGATACGGCGTATTCCGGCAGTGACCCCAGGGGCCGCGCCAATATCCGGGAGGGCAGCCGAAGAATGCAACCGGATGCGGTGGCGGCTGATACCAGCCCCCGGGCAGGGGCCCGTAATAGGGCGTTGAGCGGCACCCGCCATAGGGACCGCGCCAGCGGCCAATGCCGCAGCCGCCCGCGACCTGTTCGACGGCAGTCTTGATTTCGATCTGCTGAACGAGCGGTGCAGCATTTGCACTGGCGCAAACACCGACCACCGCTGCCATCAGCGGCAAAGCGAGAGCAATTCTAATCATTCCCATCTCCAATGATGATGCGCGAACATTATAGGTGCTCAGTCTCAACGGAGTGTGAAACCAAATATGCAAGTTGCGATGATGGCCGGGGTTTCGAGCGCTTGCTGCATGTGGATAGGCGTTCGCCCAATCTTGCACGGCATGCTCATTGCCGATACGCGGATGGACAACAGCAGGAGAGGCCGATGCAGAAAATTGATCTGGACGCCATGTCGATCGACGAACTCGCGAAGCTCCGCGACAATGCCGGCGTGAAGCTCGCCGAAAAAGTGAACGCGCGCCGGAAGGAGCTCGAGGCTGAACTCGCGCGCCTGTCGATCTATGGCAAGGGCGGCAAGACCGCAACGGCTGTGGCGCCGAAGCTGGTCAAGGAGAATGTGCGCGAGGCTCTCAAGGAGCCGGTCAAGGAAAGCAAGGAGGGCTCCGCCAAGGCGGCTTGAGCCACCGCGAATACCGCGCGATATGCGATCGCCTGGAAAGTTTACGGGAGCCTTGCGGCTCCCGTTTGGTTCCCGGACGATACCAGCGCTTCACGCCGATGCGCGATTGCGCGACACTCGCCCTGACAGTGCGAGAGAACAGCATGATTGCGCCCGATCTTGAAACCGCGGTCGCGCGGCTGCGCGAAATGATCGAGAGTTCCGAGCGCGTGGTTCCGTTCACCGGCGCCGGTATCTCGACCGAAAGCGGTATTCCGGATTTCCGTTCGCCCGGCGGCCTGTGGACCAAGACGCAGCCGATTCCGTTCGATCAGTTCCTCAAAAGCCGCGACATGCGCGACGAGGCATGGCGGCGCCGCTTCGCGATGGAGGAATATTTCGCGAAGGCCGCACCGACTCGCGGACATCTCGCGCTCGCGTCACTCTATCGCCGCGGCAAATCGCCCGGCGTGATCACGCAGAACATCGATAATCTGCACCAGGCATCCGGCATCGCCGCGCGGGACGTAATCGAATTACACGGCAATACCACCTTCGCCACCTGTCTCGATTGCAGCACGCGCTACGAACTCCATGACATGAAACTGAAATTCGATTCAGCGGGCGGCAGCGCGCCCGATTGCGATTGCGGCGGCTATATCAAAACCGCGACGGTATCCTTCGGTCAGGCGATGCCGGAAGCCGAGATGCGGCGCGCGCACGAATGGACCGGCGGTTGCGATCTTTTCATTGCGATCGGTTCGTCGCTGGTGGTATGGCCGGCTGCGGGCTTTCCGTTGCAAGCAAAGAAAAACGGCGCGCAGCTCGTTATCATCAATCGCGAATCGACGGAATTCGATTCGATTGCCGATCTTGTTATCCACAATGACATCGGCGACGCACTTGCGCCGCTGATCGTTCACTGATTCGTGTTGAGAAACTTTTGCACAGGCCTGCGGCTATCTTTGCCGGCATCGCATTTTCCGCTTTTCCAAATGCGCACCAGTGTTAGTCTTGACAGACACAGATTCGTTTGAAGCGTCCGAAAGAGGCGCTGAGGGATAAGCGGCGCGCAGTCATGGCGTCGGACGAGATGGGGCCAAAATTGTCCGGTGCGGGATACGATCTGGGGCCAGATCGTAGCGCGGGGTTGGTTGATGAGACCGCCGCGAATCTGGTCGAAATTTCCGGAACCATCAAATGGTTCGATGTCGCCAAAGGATTCGGCTTCATTGTGCCCGATGAAGGCGGCGCGGACGTGCTCTTGCACGTGACCTGCTTGCGCCGCGACGGCTTTCAAACCGCTTATGAAGGCGCGCGGGTGGTCTGCGAAGCGGTACACCGCGCCAAGGGCATGCAGGCGTTTCGCGTGCTGTCGATGGACGAGTCTACCGCCATCCATCCGGCGCAGATGCCGCCGCCGCGCACCCATGTGACGGTGACGCCGACCTCCGGTCTGGAACGCGCGATGGTGAAGTGGTTCAACCGCCTGCGCGGGTTCGGCTTTCTTACCCGCGGCGACGGTACCGAGGACATTTTCGTCCATATGGAGACGCTGCGGCGCTACGGCATGACCGAGCTGCGTCCCGGCCAGACCGTGCTGGTGCGTTTCGGCCCCGGCCCGAAGGGCCTGATGGCGGCCGAAATCCAGCCCGATGGCGGATCTTACGGACCCGCCTCTCACTGAACTCATCCGAGTTTTGATCGCCGAAGCGTGATCCCCAAGGGTGATCGCAATGATGCCGATTTCGCGTAAGATGACGCTCGGCTGAGTGCATCGAGGGTTCCAGGCGTGACACGTTTTCTTTCGAATTGTTTCATTGGGCGGCGCCATGTGGCGGCCGCCGCGGTTTTTCTCCTTCTGTCGGTGCCTGCAGCGTCGGCGGGCGACGAAAACTCGCTCGAGATCGTCACCAAGAACGGAGTCCACGTCTTCAGCGTCGAAGTCGCCGCCAGCGATGCCGACCGTCAGAAGGGCCTGATGTTCCGCAAGGAGCTGCCGGAGGGCCAGGGCATGCTGTTCGATTTCAAGCAGGACCAAGATGTGTCGATGTGGATGCGCAATACGCTGATCCCGCTCGACATGCTATTCATCAATGCTGACGGCAGCATCCGCCGCATCGCCGAAAATACCGAGCCATTGTCGGAGCGCACGATCCCGTCTGGCGGGCCGGTGCGGGGGGTGCTCGAGGTCATCGGCGGCACCGCAAAGAAGCTCGGCATCGCGGCCGGCGATAAGGTCGCGCATCCGGTTTTCTCCGGTAAATAGCTTCCGCCGGCACGCCGCTTGCGGCAGCGCGGCAAAGTCCCTATTCAATCCACCGATTGAGACGGTTCGGGGCATAGCGCAGCCTGGTAGCGCATCTGCTTTGGGAGCAGAGGGTCGCAGGTTCGAATCCTGCTGCCCCGACCAATCCAAAGAACGCCCAGAGGACCGCAAGATGCGGAAGGCTTTGGACGAAAGAGGGCGGCCATGACTGCGCGCATTTACAAGCCGGCAAGAACCGCCATGCAGTCGGGCACCGCCAAGACCAGGGAATGGCTGCTCGAATACGAGCCGGAAACGGCGCGCGTGGTCGAGCCGCTGATGGGCTGGACCTCCTCCACCGACATGAAGAGCCAGATCCAGCTGCGCTTCGCCACCAGGGAGGAAGCGATCGCCTATTGCGAGCGTGAGGGCATCGCCTATCAGGTATTTGAGCCGAAAGAGCCGGCGCGCCGCAGCATGGCCTATGCCGATAATTTCGCATTCCAGCGCCGGGGGCTCTGGACGCACTAGGCTTCGTACTCGAGCAGCCTGACGGCGAGTGGCGGCGATCGCCCCAATCCGGACATTCACGAATAGGCTTTGCGCAGGATGCCCTCCAAGGATGCACGCGTTCTCTGACCCACAGGCAGTCGCGCGCTATGCCGAAGCGCCACCGCGTCTTGTGCCCGGCTTCGCTGACCTGCAACGCATGATCATGCTTCTCCTTGCGGAGCGCGCGCCGGACGATGCGCGGGTGCTGGTTCTCGGTGCAGGCGGCGGCCTGGAAATCAAGGCGTTTGCCGAGGCCAAGCCCGGCTGGCTGTTCGACGGGGTCGACCCATCGGCCGAGATGATGAGCCTCGCACAGGTGACGCTTGGGTCTCACGGCGCCCGCACACGATTGCACCACGGGCTCATCGACAGTGCGCCGGAAGGTCCGTTCGATGCAGCGACATGCATTCTCACCTTGCACTTCGTTGAGTGTGAGGAGCGCCTGCGCACGCTCAGAGAAGTCCGGCGTCGCCTGAAGCCCGGCGCCCCCTTCGCGGTCGCTCATTTCAGCTTCCCGCAGGGCACAGGCGATCGGGACCTGTGGCTCGCACGGTATGCCGCCTTCGCAATAGCCTCCGGCGTTGAGCCGTCGCAGGCGGAGAATGCGCGGTCCGCGATCGCGGCGCGGTTGCCGATACTCGCGCCCGAGGACGACGAGCAGATGTTGCGTGATGCCGGGTTCAGCGGGGTCAGCCTGTTTTACGTCGGCTTCGCGTTTCGTGGCTGGGTTGGCTATGCCTGACCCTTGCTTTCATGGTGGCAGGGTCGTGCACCACGCATGTGCAGGTTGATTTGCGCAACCTGCCAACCGAGAAGTAAGCTTCAATCGCGAAGCAAAAATCGCGACGAAGTAAATCTGAAATTTCACGGACCAAGACGGCGTAAAGATTTCGCCGCGACCGGAGAGAGGCGCACATGGCAAAGCCCAAATTCCACAATCCGTCTGGCCTCTCAAAGCCTCCGGGTTACAGCCATGTGGTCGAAGTTGCCGGTCCGGCGCGTCTGATCTATTTCGCGGGACAGCTCGGCCTCGATATCAATGGCAATGTCGTGGGCGCGCCGGGCGATTTCCGAGCGCAGGTCACGCAGGCGTTCGAAAATCTGAAAATCGCGCTGCAGGCGGCCGGTGCCGAGTTCGGCGATGTGGTGAAGATCACCAACTACCTCACCGATATCTCGCATCTTTCGATTTTCCGTGAAGTGCGCGACCAATACGTGAATGTCGCCGCGCCTCCAGCCTCGACCACGATTCAAATCTCGAAATTCGCACGCGAAGGTGCGCTATTCGAGATCGAGGCGGTGGCGATGGTGCCGAGTTGAAATTATTTCGCGTGCTGTCGATGGTGGCCGCGGTGATGCTGCTCGGGGCGGGGCAGGGTATCGCAGAAGACGAACTGCCGCCCAAATACGCATTCGTGCGCGATCTGCAGCAGGCGCTGCGCAAAAACGATCGAGGATGGATCGCCGATCACCTGCATTATCCGGTGCGCTATAATGGGCGGGTGGCGAATGTAATCCGTAACCGCAACGACTTCGTGCGCAATTATGCCGGCCTGGTCAGCGACCGGCTGCGCGCCGCGGTGCTGGCGCAAGAGCCCGACCGGGTGTTCGAGAACTGGCAGGGCATAATTATAGGCGATGGCGGCCACAATATGTGGGCGCGCGACACGGAGGCGGGCGAGGCCACACGCTACGGAATCGTGACGATCAACGATTCGGATTAGGCGATGAACCCATAAACCTACTGGGTGGACGACTTGTCAGGTCTGCTATGCCCCGACAATTTCCGTATCGCAGCGAAACGATGCTATGTGCCGAGGGTGGACATCCAGGCGGGTCTGGATTGCCCGTTTTTGCATAGTCAACTATCGCACAGTGCCTCTATCACTTTCCCCGCACCCACACGCGCTTGACCGCAAGCTGCGAACCGCAAGGAATTGTTCAGATGTTTACGAAACGCGATCTGCTTCGCTCTGCCGCGATGACCGCGCTCGTCGCCGCGACGGCGAAGTCCACCCCAGTGTTCGCGCAGAACAAGGCCGATTGGCCCAGGCTGCTGGAGGCCAAGGACATCGCTGAAGAAGGCTTCATCTACGGCCTGCCGCTCGTGATGAATTATGCGGTGATGCAAGAGTATGCCGTGGACAGGAATTCGGGGCAGTTCAAGGCGCCGTTCAACGAAATCAAAAATCTGCACCACGTCGCCACGCCTGCGGATACGGCAGTCATCACGCCGAACAGCGACACCCCTTACTCGGTGCTCTGGCTGGATTTGCGCGCTGAACCGATGGTTATCTCGGTGCCGACGATCGAAAGGGAACGCTACTACGCGGTCCAGCTCATCGACGGCAACACCTACAATTTTGGCTATATCGGCACGCGCGCCACGGGGACCGAGCCGGGCGACTATCTGGTGGTCGGCCCCGACTGGAAAGGTGGAACGCCCAGCGGGATCAAGAAGGTCTTCACATCGACGACGCCGTTCACGCTCGCGGTTATCCGCACTCAACTGTTCAATCCCGGCGACATGCCGAATGTCGAGAAAATTCAGTCCGGCTACAAGGCGCAGCCGCTTTCCGCTTTCCTTAAACAACCCGCCCCGCCCGCCGCGCCGAAGATCGATTTCGTTCCTGCCAACACGGCCGGGATCAAGCATAACTTCTTCGAGTATCTCGACGCGGCCCTGCAATTCGTTCCCGAGACGTCACGGGACAAGGCGATCCGAGCGAAACTTGCGAGGATTGGCATCGGTCCCGGCAAGACCTTCGCGTTCAAGGATCTATCGCTCGAACACAAGGCCGAAATCCTGGTGGGCATGAAGCAGGGTGACGACAAGGTCGACAAATGGCTGGCCGGCGGAAACAAAAACATCAACGGCTGGAACGTCGGCTCGTTCTTTGGCGACGAGGCCTTCTACAACGGCGATTGGGTGATGCGGGCGGGCGCCGCCAAGGGCGGTCTCTACGGCAACGATGCTGTAGAAGCCATGTACCCCTATACCCGAACGGACGCGACCGGTGAGCCGCTCGACGGCAGCAAGCACAAATACACCATCACCTTCGCGCCCGGCCAGTTGCCGCCAGTGAATGCGTTCTGGTCCGTTACGATGTACGACGGCAAGAGCCAGCTCCTGGTCAAGAACCCGATCAATCGCTACCTCATCAACTCTCCGATGTTGCAGGCGATGAAAAAGGACGCGGACGGCTCGCTGACGCTGTACATTCAGAAAGACAGCCCCGGTGCGGACAAGGAAGCAAATTGGCTGCCGGCGCCGGATGACAAAATCTATCTCGTGATGCGCCTATACTGGCCGAAGCCTACGCCACCTTCGATCCTGCCGGCGGGCCAAGGGACATGGCAGCCACCTGGCGTGAAACGGGTCTCATAGAAGACGCAGGTCTCGACGCCCTTCGTCACGCGGGGGTTGCGATCGCCGGTTCTCGTGCTGTCCGCTGTGGGTCATTCGCAACCTCGCGCTTCGAGGCGTGTTTCCGGCCGCGCGCCAGACAAATCATGGCGACCCCGGCTGGATTCGAACCAGCGACCTGCCGCTTAGAAGGCGGCTGCTCTATCCGACTGAGCTACGGGGTCTTGCGGCTCACACATAGCGGCGCCCGCGAAAACGCGCCAGTTGTGTGCGGGCTGGGACGGATTGTTCATTCGTAACAAGCACATATCGACCAGGCGCGCTCGCCGGCCGGGACGCCTTCTGCGTTTCGCGGCCTTCAGAATCAGGCCGGCATCGGTTTCTGTAACATGTCAGGGATTTCGCATTTGTGATCGGGGACTGTAAAATCTGCGCGCCGTTCCGTCACGACCTCGACACCTTTTGCCGCTGATTTATTGTTCGCCCGCCGGCATTGCCCGCCGCCGGGGAGGAGGATTTAAGCCCATGTTTGCGCCTGTCCGCGCCGGCCTTTTCGCCGCGCTGTTCGCCGTCGCATGTGTTGCATCCAGCGTCACCGTCTATTCGCCGCCAGCCGCGGCCCAGACCAAGCCCGAAAAGCCGTTCCAGCGCGAAGACCTCGATGAGGCCGCGGTTCGGCTCGAAGGCCAGATCAATACCGATGCTGGGCAGGTCACCAAGCCCGCGGCGCAGCTTCGCCGCGAGATGGAAGAGGCTTTCAAGAAAAACGATTTCCGTCTCGGACTGCAATTGCTTGGGCAGCTTGTTACGGTGGCGCCGGAAGATGGCGCGAGCTGGCTGCGGCTTGCGCGCAGCGTATCGCAGATCCGGCCGGCGAACGATCGCGAGCGCACGCTGCTGCTCGAACGCGCGGCGACCGCAGGCTACATCGCCTATGACCGCACCGACATTCCGGCGGAGCAGGGCGAAGCGTTGCAAATTATCGGCCGTTCCTTCGCGGAGCGGCGGGTGTGGCGGCCGGCGCTCGACGCGCTGCGCATGTCGCTGGATTTGCGCGAAGCCGCCGACATCCGCTCGCTCTATGAAAGGCTGCGCGACGAGCACGGCTTCCGGCTGCTCGATTACACCGTCGATGCCGATGCGGCGTCGCCGCGCGCCTGCTTCCAGTTCTCGGAAACGCTGCCCGGCAAGCGTACCGATTTCACCCCGTTCGTCTCGGTACCGGGCCAGGATCGCCCGGCGGTGACCGCGAACGAGAAGCAGCTTTGCGTCGAAGGCCTGAAGCACGGCGATCGCTACACCATCACCCTGCGCGCCGGACTGCCGTCCTCCACTGAGCCGCTCGCGCGCTCGGCCGATTTCACCATCTATGTCCGCGACCGCAAGCCGACCGTGCGCTTCACCGGCAAGTCTTACGTCCTGCCGCGCACCGCCCAGCAGGGCATCCCGCTGGTCAGCGTCAACAGCAAGGCGGCGCAGGTCGAGATCTATCGGATCGGCGACCGCAACCTGATCGACACCGTGCTCGGCTCCGATTTCCAGCGCTCGCTCAGCCGCTACGACGCCGAGCAGTTGCGCGACGAGAAGGGCCAGCAGGTCTGGACCGGCGAACTCGCGCTCGAATACTCGCTGAACAACGAAGTGACGACCGCGTTCCCGATCGATCAGGCGCTCGGCGAATTGAAGCCGGGCGTCTATGTGATGACGGCTCAGCCGAAGGATGCAGGCCCGGGCGACAATTATTCGTCGCTCGCGACCCAATGGTTCATCGTCTCCGATCTCGGGCTGTCGGCCATTTCAGGCAATGACGGCATCCATGCGACCGTGCATTCGCTGGCCACGACCGCCCCGATCAAAGACATCGAGGTTCGGCTCATGTCGCGCAGCAACGAGGTGCTCGCGGTCAAGCGCACCGATGCCAACGGCTTCGTGCAGTTCGAAGCCAATCTCGCGCGCGGCGAGGGCGGGCTGTCGCCGGCTTTGCTGGTGGCGGCGGAGAAGGCCGATTACGCCTTCCTCAATCTGAAAGCTCCCGCTTTCGATCTCGCCGATCGCGGGGTCGCGGGTCGCAAGGCGCCCGACGGGCTCGATGCCTTCGTATTCACCGAGCGAGGCGTCTATCGCACCGGCGAGACCGTGCACATCACCGCGCTGCTGCGCGACGCTGCGGCGGTCGCCGCGAATGGCGTGCCGCTCACGCTCGTGGTCGAGCGGCCGGACGGCGTCGAATATCGCCGCGACGTGCTGAAGGATCAGGGCTTGGGCGGCCGTTCGCTGTCGATGCCGATCGCGCAGACCGCCGGCAGCGGCACCTGGCGGGTGAAGGCCTTCACCGATCCGAAGCGTCCCGCCATCGGCGAAGCCACCTTCATGGTGGAAGATTATGTGCCGGATCGGCTGGAATTCGAGCTTGCGTCTCCTACCGGCAAGATCGCGCCCGGCGCGCCTGCCGACATCACGCTCAATGGCCGCTTCCTCTATGGCGCGCCGGCTTCCGGTCTTAATGTCGAAGGCGAAATGCTCTTGACGGCTGCGAAGGAGCGGCCGGGATTCCCCGGCTACAGCTTCGGCCTCGCCAATGAATCGGTGAATGCCGAGCAGCAATCGTTGAGCGACCTTCCCGATACCGACGATAACGGCAAGGCGACGTTCAAGGTCGAACTCGACAAGCTGCCGACCACCGAGCGTCTGCTCGACGCGCGCGTGACCATCCGGCTCGCCGAATCCGGCGGCCGCGCGGTCGAACGCAAGATCACACTGCCTGTGACACCCGAAGGCGACATGATCGGCGTCAAGCCGCTGTTCCAGGGCAAGTCGCTCGGCGAGAATGACAACGCCACCTTCGACGTGATTCTGGTCGATCGCGACGGCAAGAAGATCGCAAGGCCCGGTCTACGATACGAGTTGCTGAAGATCGAGTCGCGCTATCAATGGTACCGGCAATACAGCTACTGGAATTACGAGCCGGTCAAATCCACGCGCCGCATCGCCGACGGCAAGCTGGACGTTACGAGCGGCGATGCCGCGCGTCTCACCTTGCCAGTGAGCTGGGGCCGCTACCGGCTCGAAGTCTCGACCGGCGAACCGTCCGGTCCGCTCACCACCGTTTCGTTCGATGCCGGTTTCTATGCCGAAGCCGGCGCCGACACGCCGGACACGCTCGAAATCGCGCTCGACAAGCCGGAATACCGATCCGGCGAC
Source organism: uncultured Pseudomonadota bacterium (assembly GCA_963707705.1). Taxonomy (GTDB): domain Bacteria; phylum Pseudomonadota; class Alphaproteobacteria; order Rhizobiales; family Xanthobacteraceae; genus Pseudorhodoplanes. The sequence continues at coordinate 571,615 of CAVPRD010000005.1, forward strand.
ACCATGAATGTCGCCGTGACCGCAAGGAGCGACGGCCGCGTGACGCTGAATGTGGTCGGCGACCGCATGCTGAGCACCGTCAATGCCGATGTGAAGACCGGCCTCAACCAGTTGAAGGTGCCGGTCGGCCAGAACTGGGGCAATGGCGCCTATGTAGTGGCAACGCTGCGCCGTCCACTCGATGCCGCCGCCAAACGTATGCCCGGCCGCGCGATTGGCGTGCAATGGTTCTCGGTCGACAAGGCCGCGCGCACCCTGTCGATGGAAATGACTCTGCCGCAGGTGATCCGGCCGAATTCGACATTGCGGGTGCCGGTGAAGCTTGCCGGTCTCAATTCCGGCGAACAGGCGCGCGTGGTCATCGCCGCGGTCGATGTCGGCATCCTCAATCTCACCAACTACAAGCCGCCGTCACCGGAGGATTATTTCCTCGGCCAGCGAAGGCTGAGCGCGGAACTGCGCGATCTCTATGGCCAGCTGATCGACGGCATGCAGGGCACGCGCGGCGCGATCCGCACCGGCGGCGACGACGGCGGCGGCGCGCTTGAAGGCTCGCCACCGGTGCAGAAGCCGCTCGCGCTCTATTCCGGCATCGTCGAGGTGAAGCCCGACGGCACCGCCGAAGTCGTGTTCGACATTCCTGCCTTCGCTGGCACCGCGCGCGTCATGGCCGTCGCCTGGAGCAAGGACCGGGTCGGCAAGGCGGTGGGCGATGTCATTATCCGCGATCCGGTGGTGGTGACGGCGACATTGCCGCGCTTCCTCAATACCGGCGACAAGTCGACACTGACGCTCGATCTCGACAATGTCGAAGGCCAGGCGGGCGACTATGTCGTGACGCTTGCGGCTCAAGGACCGACAGCATCGTCGTCCGGCAAGGTATCGGACAAGCTCACGCTGCGTGCCAAGCAGCGCCAGTTCATGACCTTCCCGCTGGACGTTACGACAGCAGGACCGGTGACGTTGATGGTGAATGTTGCAGGGCCGGGTGGCTTCTCGCTCGACCGCGCCTATGCGCTCAATGTGCGGCCGGCGACGCAACTCATTACGCGCCGGACCGTGCGGCCGATCGCCAAGGGCGAGAGCATTACGCTTTCCAATGAACTGTTCGCCGATCTCGTGCCCAATACCGGCAATTTGGCGCTGTCGGTCAGCGCTTCGACCGCGCTCGATGCCGCGACCATCCTGAAGGCGCTCGACCGATATCCGTTCGGCTGCTCCGAACAGATCACCAGCCGCGCGCTGCCTCTGCTCTATGTCAACGATCTGGCCGCTCAGGCGCAGGTCGCGCTCGACACCGAAGTCGATCAGCGCATTCGCGACGCGATCGAACGTCTGCTTGCAAGACAAGGCGGCAATGGTGGCTTCGGCCTTTGGTCGGTCGGCGGCGACGATCCCTGGCTGGACGCTTATGTCACCGACTTTCTGACGAGGGCGCGCGAGCGCGGCTTTGCGGTGCCGGACGTGGCTTTCAAGCAGGCTCTCGACCGGTTGCGCAACAATATCGCCACCTCGCCTGAGCCTTCCAAGGATGGCGGCCGTGAACTCGCCTATGCGCTGTACGTGCTGGCGCGAAACGGCGTGGCGCCGGTCGGTGACCTTCGATACATCGCCGATACCAAGCTCAACGACGTCGTGACCTCAATCGCCAAGGCGCAGATCGCGGCGGCACTGGGATTGCTCGGTGACAAGGCGCGTGCCGACCGCGTCTATCAGGCGGCGCTCGAATTCGATCCCCTCGGCACCGCGGCTGGAATATGGCCGCTCCGATTATGGCTCGGCTTTGCGCGATGCGGCTGCGCTTGTGACGCTTGCATCGGAAGGCAATGCACCGCGCCCGATGATCGCAGGCGGTGTGTCTCGGGTGGAAGCCGCGAGGGCGCTGTCGAGCTATACCTCGACCCAGGAGAATGCCTGGCTGGTGCTCGCCGCACGCGCCATCGCCAAAGATGCCGCCGGCGTCTCCATGACCGTCAACGGCGACGCGCAGAAGGGCGCGCTCTATCGCAACATCAGCGCGGCGGCGTTCCAGAATATTCCGCTGCGCATTGCCAATGGCGGCGAGGAGACATTGCAGGCGGTGGTGTCGGTGAGCGGCGCGCCGCTGGTGCCGGAGCCCGCCGCCGAACGCGGCTTCAAGATCGAGCGCAGCTATTACACGCTCGAAGGCGAGCCTGCCGATATCACCAAGGCCAAGCAGAATCAACGCTTCGCCGTGGTGCTGAAAATCACCGAGCAGCAGCCGCAATTCGGCCGAATCATCGTCGCCGATTATCTCCCGGCCGGGCTCGAGATCGACAATCCGCGGCTGGTATCGTCCGGCGAAACCGGCACGCTGAGCTGGATCGGACTCGCGCAAGAGCCAGTGAACGCGGAATTCCGCGACGACCGTTTCACCGCGGCCTTCAACCGCAAGAGCGAGGACGCGGCGATCTTCACCGTCGCCTATGTCGTGCGCGCGGTGTCGCCCGGCACCTATGTGCATCCGCAAGCCTTCGTCGAGGACATGTATCGTCCCGACCGCTTCGGCCGCACCGGGTCCGGCACGTTGACGGTGTCGGCTGCGAAATGAAGCGCGGCGCACTCATCGCAGCCCTGGCCGGCACGGCACTGACCTGCGCCGTGCTGGGCTTTGCGGTCTGGGCGGTGTGGTTGCCGCCTTTGCCGAAGCTTGAAGCGATCCATTATTCGACTGAAGTGCTGGATCGGGAGGGGCGGCTGCTTCGCCCTTATGCGACCGAGGAAGGCCGCTGGCGGCTTCGAAGCGGAATCGGCGATGTCGATCCGCGCTATCTCGATATGCTGATCGCCTATGAGGACCGCAGATTCCGGGAGCATCATGGCGTCGATCCGCTGGCCCTGTTTCGGGCGGGATGGCTCTGGCTGCGGCATCGCGAGATCGTATCCGGCGGCTCCACCATCACCATGCAGGTAGCGCGGCTGATCGAGCCGCGCACAGAACGCAACATTTTGGCGAAGCTTCGCCAGATGGTGCGCGCGGTCGAACTGGAACGCGCGCACAGCAAGGATGAAATCCTTGCGCTCTATCTGTCGCTTGCGCCTTATGGCGGCAACCTCGAGGGCATTCGCTCAGCCTCGCTGGCCTATTTCGGCAAGGAGCCGAAGCGGCTGACACGCTCGGAAGCGGCGCTGCTGGTTGCGCTGCCGCAATCGCCGGAAGCGCGGCGGCCCGATCGGTCGCCCGATCGCGCACAACGCGCCCGTACCCGTGTGCTCGATCGCATCGCCGCCGATACCCGAATCCCGCAAGACGAAGTCGCGAGCGCCAAAACCGATTTCATTCCGTCGCAGCGGCGTGCGATGCCCGCGCTGGCGCCGCATGCTGCCGATCAGGCCTTGCTGTCCGCGCCGCAGGTGGAGCGGCACGAACTCACCATCGATGCGCGGTTGCAGCGCGCGCTCGAAACTTTGGCGCGCGAGCGTGCCGGCGCTTTCGGAGCGGAGGTGTCGATTGCGATCCTCGCGGTCGATCACGCGAGCGGCGAGATACTGGCTCGCGTGGCATCGTCCGATTATTTCGATCTGAATCGGGCCGGGCAGGTGGATCTGACGCAGGCGCTGCGTTCGCCGGGCTCCGCGCTCAAGCCGTTCATCTACGGTCTCGGCTTCGAGGATGGCCTCGTGCATCCCGACACGCTGATCGAAGACCGCCCGACCCGTTACGGCAATTACGCGCCGGAGAATTTCGATCTCACCTTTCAGGGGATCGTGCCGGTGCGCAAAGCCCTGCAATTGTCGCTCAATGTGCCGGCGGTGGTGTTGTTGGATCGCGTCGGACCGTCGCGGCTGACCGCAAGGCTCGCCCAGGCCGGCTGCGAACTTGCGCTGCCCAAGGGCGAGGTGCCGGGACTGGCAATGGGGCTCGGCGGCGTCGGCGTCACGCTGTCCGACCTCACCATGCTCTATGCCGGGCTGGCCCGGCAGGGCTCCACAATCCCGCTGGTCGAACGCAAGGCCGATCTCGCATTGGCGCGACCGCCGCGACGGCTGCTGGATCCGGTCGCGGCCTGGTATGTCGGCAATGTGCTGATCGGCACGCCGCCGCCCGACAATGCCGCGCGAAACCGCATCGCCTTCAAGACCGGCACGTCCTATGGCTATCGCGACGCCTGGGCGATCGGCTTTGACGGCCGCCGCACGATCGGGGTCTGGGTAGGGCGGCCGGATGGCGCGCCGGTGCCGGGCATTCTCGGGCGGACAGCGGCGGCGCCGATCCTGTTCGACGCCTTTGCGCGTTTCGGTGACCTGCCTGCGCCGCTGCCTCCGGCGCCCAGGGGCACGATCTTCGCCGCGAACAGCAAGCTGCCGTTGCCCCTGCAACGCTTCAATCCGGAGGGGCTTGCGGGCCGCAATGCCGAGCAGGTCCGTATCCTGTTCCCGCCCAACGGGGCGCGGCTCGAATTGGCCGCCGAAGGCGGGCGAACCGAGCCGGTGGCTCTGAAGATTTCCGGCGGAATCGAGCCGCTCACGGTTCTGGTCAATGGCGTGCCGCAGGAGCGTTCGAGCGGTCGCGTTGTGTTCTTTGTGCCGGAAGGACCGGGCTTCACGCGGCTCACCGTGGTCGATGCAAAGGGCAAGGCCGACAGCGTCATGGTTCGGCTGCAATAGCCGGTCGCTTTGCCCTGCCGCCGAAACTCTCTATGGTCCCGCCGCATTCAACGATCCGGCCGGCATGACAAGCGCGACTGCAAACAATCCGGACGAACTGTGGCGTAGGGGGCTCGGCGGGGTACTCGACTTTGCCTGCGCGAACCATGTGCGCGCGATCGCCTGCCTGATCGTGCTCTCGCTGATCGCCTTCCTGCCGGGTTTCGCCCGGATGCCCACGGTCGATCGCGACGAGGCCCGCTTTGCGCAAGCCACGAAGCAGATGATGGCGAGCGGCGATTTTGTCGACATCCGGTTGCAGAACGACGTTCGCTACACGAAGCCGGTCGGCATCTATTGGTTGCAGGCGGCTGCGGTGAAGGCTTCGACGCTGCTCGGCCGCAAACAGGCCGAAATCCGAATTTCGGCCTACCGGCTGCCGTCGCTGTTCGGTGCGATCGGCGCCGTGCTGTTGACCTACTGGACCGCGCTCGCATTCGTCAGCCGGCGAGCCTCGGTGGTTGCGGCCGTCATGATGGCGGCGTGCGTTTTGCTCGGCGTCGAGGCGCGGCTTGCAAAGGCCGATGCGGCGCTGCTGTTCACCGTAATCGCTGCGATGGGAGTGATGGCGCGCGTATATCTCAACCGGCTGGAAGGCTGGGAAGGATGGCGGCGCCAATTTCTGCTGCCGCTGATCTTTTGGGGGGCTTTGGCGCTTGGCGTTCTGGTCAAGGGACCTATGATCCTGATGATCGTCGGATTGTCGGCGCTGACTCTGTGTATCCTCGATCGCTCGGTGCGCTGGATGGCCGGACTGACGCCGCTGGTCGGTGTGCCTATCTTTCTCGTGCTGGTGCTGCCGTGGTTCATTGCGATCTATGCACGCTCGGGCCCAGCCTTTCTTACGCAATCGGCTGGCGACGAATTCGCCAAGGTATTTTCCGCACAGGACTCGCGCTTCTGGCCGCCGGGCTATTTTTTCGTGCTGTTCTTCCTGACCTTCTGGCCAGCCTCGCTGCTGGCGGGGCTTGCCGCCCATACGGTGTGGCGCGCGAGCGCAGAGGCGCCGGTGAAGTTTCTCCTGGCGTGGCTGGTGCCGAGCTGGATCATTTTCGAACTCGTGATCACCAAGGCGCCGCACTATGTTTTGCCGCTCTATCCCGCCATCGCCATTCTGCTCGCCGGATGCATCGATACGCATCGTTTGTCGCGCACCCGCTGGATGGAATACGGCACCTTCTGGTGGTTCGCGGTGCCGGCCTTGGCAGCGGTCATCGGCGTTGCACTGACGCTGCGTTACGAGGGTGACTTCGGCTGGCGAGCGTGGCCGCTTCTCGCCGCCTCTGTCGTGTTCGGCTTGCGCGCCTGGTGGCTCTATGATGTCGACGGCGCCGAGCGCTCGATACTGCGTGCTTGCGCAGCCGCGATATTGCTCGCGATGGGTACCTTCTGGGGTGTGATCCCCTCACTTACTTCGCTGTTTCCAAGCGATGCGGTGGCGCGCGCCGTACACGCTTCCGAATGTCCGTCACCGCAGGTCGCAGCGGTCGGCTTCAGCGAGCCGAGCCTGGTGTTCCAGCTCGGCACCGACACGCAATTTACTGACGCTGCCGGCGCGGCAAGTTTTCTGACTTGCGGGCCTTGCCGTTTCGCCGTCGTCGATGCGCAGCAGGACCGGCAATTCGCGCGCCGCGCGGAAGTCCTCGGGCTGCGCTACGACAAGGGCACGCAGTTCAGCGGCTTCTCGATCGGAAGCGGATCGCGCATCGCCTTCACGATCTACAATTCGCGCGCCGATCGCTAGCTCCGAACCTCGGCGCTATTGCGCCACCTTCATCGCCGCGAAGCCTTGCTCGAGGTCGGCGATCAGGTCGGAGGTATCCTCAAGGCCGATATGGAAGCGCAGGCATGGCCCGCCCGGCGCCCAGGGCGTCGCCGTGCGATAGGCCGCGCAATCAAAGATAATCACAAGGCTCTCATATCCGCCCCACGAGAATCCCATTCCGAACAAGGCGAGCGCATCGCAGAAGGCGTGCACGGCCTTTTCCGGCGCGGGCTTGAGTACGATGCTGAACAGGCCCGATGCGCCGGAGAAGTCGCGCTTCCAGATCGCGTGACCGGGATTGGAGGGAAGCGCCGGATGCAGCACGCGCAGCACCTCCGGCCGCCGCTCGAACCATTGCGCCACCTCGAGCGCTGCCTTCTGATGCTGCGCAAGCCGCACCCCCATCGTGCGAAGGCCGCGCAGCGCAAGATAGATGTCGTCGGGTCCCGCGCACAGGCCGTAGGTTGTCACCGTTTCCTTCAGCTTCGGCCAGGTCTTCGCATTCGCCGACACGGTGCCGAACATGATGTCGGAATGGCCGCCGATATATTTGGTGCCGGCCTGGATCGACAGATCGACGCCGCGGTCAAAGGCCGGAAAATAGAGCGGCGTCGCCCAGGTATTGTCCATCATCACCACTGCGCCCTTGTCATGGGCTATTGCGGCGATGGCCGGAATGTCCTGCATCTCGAAACTTTGCGAACCCGGCGCTTCCACAAACACCACGCGCGTATTCGGTTTGAAAAGGGCGGCGATTCCGGCGCCGATCAGCGGATCGTAATAGCTGGTCTCGACGCCAAATCGCTTGAGGATAGAGTCGGCGAAATTGCGCGTCGGGCGATAGACGCTGTCGGTAATCAGAATGTGATCGCCGGCTCGCAGCATCGAGAGGAGGGCGGTCGATACCGCGGCGGCCCCCGAGGGCAACAATGTCACGCCGGCGCATTGCGGGCCTTCCAGTTCGCGCAGCGCATTTTCCAGTGCTTCCGACGTCGGCGTGCCGCGGCGGCCATATTGATAGCGTGCGCGGTGCGCGACCATGTCGGCGGCGTTCGGGTAAAGCACGGTCGAGGCGTGATACACCGGTGGATTGACGAAGCCGTGGAATTCGGCGGTGTCGCGCCCGGCGGTGACCAGACGGGTCTGCGGCTTCAGGTCGCCGGTCTTGGCTTTTTTCATTCTCTAGAACCTTTTTCAGTTCGGGTAACCGGGTCTTGCACCCAACCCCTTGACGTTTAACGGCTTGTCCCGCAAGCCCTTGACCTGTCCAAGCCCTTGACCTGTCATTGCAATCGTTCTCAGATGCGTCAATTGCAGGACCGGCGGTGGCGGCCTAGGTTAGCCCTTTGGCGCAGGCGGGCAGGCTTGCGCTCCGCCAGAAATCTTGTAATTCGCCGCCTAACGAGTTTTGGGGAAACCAACGATCATGAAGCGCGCCATCCTGTCACTTGCCCTTGCCGCCACCCTTGGCCTCTCAGCCACTGCCGCTTTGGGGCAGACGCTCAAGACCATCCAAAGCCGCGGCGTGCTCAATTGCGGCGCCAACGGCAATCTCGCCGGTTTCGGCCTGCCCGATGCGCAAGGCAATTGGACCGGCTTCGACGTCGATTATTGCCGCGCGATCGCGGCCGCGATCTTCAACGACCCGACCAAGGTAAAATTCATTCCGCTCACCGCGAAGGATCGCTTCACTGCCCTGCAATCGGGCGAAGTGGATGTGCTGCTGCGCAACACCACCTGGACCTCGTCGCGTGACACCACCAACGGCCTGAACTTCACCGGGACCAACTATTATGACGGTCAGGGCTTCCTGGTGCGCAAGGCGCTGAAGGTCAATTCGGCGATGGAGCTCAACGACGCCGCCGTTTGCGTGCAGCAGGGCACCACCACCGAACTCAATCTCGCCGACTTCTTCCGCACCGCGAATATGAAACTGAAGACGGTTACCTTTGCGACCTCCGACGAGGCGGTGAAGGCCTATGACGCCGGCCGCTGCGATGCCTATACCACCGACGCCTCCGCGCTCTATGGCGAGCGTCTCCGCACCGTGAATCCCGACGATCACGTCGTGCTGCCGGACATCATCTCGAAAGAGCCGCTGGGGCCGTCCGTGCGTCACGCTGACGACCAGTGGTTCGACATCGTGCGCTGGGTACATTTCGTGCTGCTCAATGCCGAGGAGCTTGGTGTAAGCAAGGCCAATGTCGACGCGCAGCTGCGTTCCGACAACCCGGAAATCCGCCGCCTCCTGGGCGTCGAGGGCAAGCAAGGTGAAGCGTTTGGCCTGTCCAACGATTTCGTCGTGCGGATCGTCAAGAATGTCGGCAATTACGGCGAGATTTTCGAACGGAATCTCGGCGCCAATTCGCCGCTTAAGATCAGCCGCGGTCTCAATGCGCTCTGGACCAAGGGCGGACTGCAATACGCGCCGCCCGTCCGCTGACCTTCGGGGAAATTATGGCGCCAGCCGATAACGGCCGGAGCCGCGGATGAACGCAGCGCGTTCATCCGCGCCGCCGAAAGTTTCGCCGCTTTACGATCCGCGCTGGCGCAGCGCGATATTCCAGATATTGCTGTGTCTGGTGATTGTGTGGCTCGCTTATGCCGCCATCACCAACGCCGCGGATAATCTGGCGAAGCAGCGCATCGCATCGGGCTTTGGCTTCTGGGATTCGACCGCCGGGTTCGACATCAGCCAGACGCTGATTCCGTATACCACGCGCTCAACCTATGGCCGTGCGTTCTGGGTCGGGCTTCTGAATACGCTGCTTGTCTCCATTCTCGGCATCATTTGCGCGACCGTTATCGGTTTCGTCATCGGCGTTTTGCAGCTGTCCAAGAACGTACTCGTGGCGCGGATGGCAGCGGGCTATGTCGAGATCATCCGCAATCTGCCGCTCCTGCTGCAATTGCTGTTCTGGTACAACGCCGTCTTGAAAGCGCTGCCGAGTTTCCGCGACAGCGTGTCGATCGTCGGCGGCGCACTCCTCAACAATCGCGGGTTGTTCTTACCGCGGCCCATCTTTGGACCGGCCTTTGAAGCCGTGCCGATCGCCTTTGCCGTGGGACTTGTCGGAGCGTTGGTGTTCCGTACCTGGGCGCGCCGCCGGCAAATGGCCACGGGAAAACAAGCGCCGGTGCTCGGTGTAAGCTTGTTGTTGATCGTTGGCCTGCCGCTCGCGGCCCTCGCGCTCACCGGCTTTCCGGTGACATTCGAACTTCCCGAAATGGGCCGTTTCAATATCCGGGGCGGCATCGAGATATTGCCGGAATTCGCTGCGCTGTTGTTCGGGCTTTCGATCTACACGGCGGCATTCATCGCCGAAGCGGTGCGCGCCGGCATCCAGGCGGTATCGCATGGCCAAACCGAAGCCGCCTATTCGCTGGGCTTTCGCCCGGGACCGACGCTGCGCCTGATCGTAATCCCGCAGGCGATGCGAGTGATCATCCCGCCGCTGACCAATCAATATCTGAACCTGACCAAGAATTCCTCGCTCGCAGTTGCGGTCGGCTATCCGGATCTCGTGCAGGTCTTTACCGGCACCGTGCTGAATCAGACCGGGCAGGCGGTGGAGGTGGTTGCGATCACGATGGCGGTCTACCTCACCATCAGTCTGGTGACCTCGGGGCTGATGAATCTCTACAACCGGCGCATCGCCCTGGTGGAGCGCTGACATGGCAACTGGCTCGGTTGGCTATGTACGAACGGCAGAGGTTGCAGCGATGCCTGCTCCGCTGCGCAATCGGGGCATTATCGGCTGGATTTGGGAACACATGTTCTCGTCCTGGCTCAATATCGCACTGACGGCGCTGGGATTGCTTCTGCTCTGGTGGATCGTCCCGCCGCTGCTCAATTTCCTGATCTTGGAGGCGACTTGGAGCGGCAGCGATCGCACCGCCTGTATCGCCAGTGAGTTACGCCCGCGAGTCGGCGCCTGCTGGCCGTTCATATTCGAGCGCATCAATTTCTTCATTTACGGCTTCTATCCGATCTCGCAGCGATGGCGCGTGGATGTGTTTTTCGCGCTTCTCGCCTTCGGTGTGGTTTGGCTGCTCGCACATCGCGCACCGTTCAAGCGGGCTGCCGCGATCTATTTCTTTATCCTGCTGCCGATCCTGTCGGTCATGTTCCTGCTCGGCTTTGCCCCGCTCGGACTTTCCTACGTCACCACCTCGCTTTGGGGCGGCATTCTCGTCTCCATCGTGGTGGCCTCGGTCGGAATCGTATTCGCGCTGCCGCTCGGCGTTATCCTCGCGCTCGGACGCCGCTCGAAAATGCCGGCGGTGCGCCTGTTCTCGGTGATCTTCATCGAGTTCGTGCGCGGCGTTCCGCTGATCACGGTACTGTTCATGGCAAGCGTAATGCTGCCGCTATTCGTACCGGAAGCATGGTCACCGGATAAATTGCTGCGCGCTTTGATCGGCGTCGCGCTGTTCGCATCGGCCTATATGGCGGAAGTCGTGCGTGCCGGGCTGCAGTCGATTCCGCGCGGCCAATATGAGGGCGCGCAGGCGCTCGGGCTCGGTTATTGGAGGATGATGGGCCTGATCATCCTGCCGCAGGCACTGAAGGTGACGATCCCGAATATCGTCAACAACAACATCGCATTGTTCAAGGATACGACGCTGGTCTTCGTTGTCGGCATCTTCGATTTCCTGCGCACGATCGAGGTCTCCCGCATCGATCCCAAATGGGCAACGCCGGTGACATCGACCACGGGTTATGCCTTTGCCGCGATCTTCTATTTTATCTGCTGCTGGATGATGGCACGCTATGCGCGCGGGGTGGAGCGGCGGCTTGCGACCGGATACAAGCGGTGAGGCCAATCGGTGAGGCGATGAGCATTGTGGAGCAGGGCGCGGGAAATGTGGATGGCGCCGCGTTGCCGCCGGCCGTCGAAATCGTCGCCATGCACAAATGGTACGGCGACTTCCACGTGCTGCGCGACATCAACCTCACCGTGCAGCGTGGCGAGCGCATCGTGATCTGCGGCCCGTCGGGTTCCGGCAAGTCCACCATGATCCGCTGCATCAATCGCCTCGAGGAATACCAGCAGGGGCTGGTGACGGTGGATGGGATTCCTCTGACCGGCGACATCAAGCGCATCGACGAGGTTCGGCGCGACGTCGGCATGGTGTTTCAGCATTTCAACCTGTTCCCGCATCTGACGGTGTTGGAAAACCTTACGCTTGCGCCGATCTGGGTGCGCAAGATACCGAAGAAGCAGGCCGAGGAGATCGCGCGTCACTATCTCGAGCGCGTGCGCATCCCCGAACAGGCGGCCAAATACCCGGGGCAATTATCCGGCGGTCAGCAGCAGCGCGTCGCGATCGCACGCGCGCTTTGCATGAGCCCCAAGATTATGCTGTTCGACGAACCGACATCGGCACTCGATCCGGAAATGGTCAAGGAGGTTCTCGAGACCATGGTGGAGCTTGCCGAAAGCGGAATGACCATGTTGGTGGTCACGCACGAGATGGGCTTTGCGCGCCAGGTTGCAGACCGGGTGGTCTTTATGGACGAAGGTCAAATTGTGGAAGTGGATGCGCCGGAGGAGTTCTTCGCGCATCCGAAGCACGAACGGACCAAGCTGTTTCTCAGCCAGATCTTGCACTAGAGCTTTTTCGGTTCACTCGAAACGATCCCGCCATCACGTCGCCAGCGGCCCACCGGCTTTTTTCCAGGCCGCGATGCCGCCTTCGATATGGCGGGCCGAAGTGATGCCGGCATCCTGAGCCGCCTGCACCGCCATCGCAGAGCGTTCGCCGAAGGCGCAATAGAACACGATGCGCTTGCCCGCGGTTTCGGCAAGCGCCTGGATCAGGCCGCCCGGCGCGATATTTTCCTGCAATTCGCCATAGGGCGTGTGCAGCGATCCTCGAATGACACCGTTTTTTTCACGCTCGCGCTTTTCGCGCAGATCGATCAATGCAACGTCAGGCTGGCCGACAATCTTGATCGCATTTGCTGCATCGATCGACCAGCCGCGTCTTGCGATGTCTTCCTGATGCAGCCCGACATGCATATTGGCCGGCACCGCGACATCCATCATCTTTGGGTTTGGCAGATTGAGGTTGTTCATCAACGCGACATATTCGTCGGCCGACTTCACCTGTAGCCGCGGATTGAACCGTTTTTCCTCGCCGATGGTAGAAACCATCTCGCCTTTGTAGTCATGGGCGGGATAGACCAGCGTCTCATTCGGCAGCCGCAGCAATTTTCCAAACAGCGATTCGTATTGCATGCGCGGATCGCCGTTCTGGAAATCGGTGCGCCCGGTTCCGCGGATCAGAAGGGTGTCGCCGGTGAAGACGCGGTCGCCCATCACGAAGGAATAGGAATTGTCGGTGTGGCCAGGCGTGTAGAGAACGTCGAGCGCAAGCCCTTCAACGCTGAGTTTGTCGCCCTCGGCAAGCCGCATCGAGACCACGTCGGCCTTGGTCTGCTCGCCCATCACGGTGATGCAGCGGGTGCGGTCGCGCAGCGCGCCTAGGCCGGTGATGTGATCGGCATGCAGGTGCGTATCGACAGCCTTCACCAGCCGCAGATCGAGTTCATGCACGAGGCGCAGGTAATGATCGACCTTTTCCAGCACGGGGTCGATGATCAGCGCCTCGCCGCCGGTGCGGCTGGCGAGCAGGTAACTATAGGTTCCGGATACGCTGTCGAAGAGCTGTCGAAAGATCATCGGATATCACGTTCACGCATGCCGATATCTTATCAGCCTCGCGACGAGACGTCAGCTTTTCGTCTCGATTGGCAGGTCTCCGCGCGAGGCCCATTCGGTCCAGGAGCCGTCGTAGAGTGCCTTCGGTTCCTTGCCGATGGCGTCCAGCGCGAACCAGAGCACGGCGGCGGTGACGCCGGAGCCGCAGCTTGTCACCACCGGCTTTTCGGTATCGACGCCGGCTTCGGCAAATTTGGCCTTGATTCGTTGCGGTGCAATCAGCTTGCCGTCTTCGAGCAGGGTATCGAAGGGCAGATTGAGCGCGCCGGGCATGTGCCCGGATTTCAGCCCTGGCCGCGGTTCGGCTGCGGTGCCGTCGAAGCGGCCGGCACTCCTGGCGTCAACCACCTGGATGTCCGGATGCGCAAGCGCCTTTTGTACATCTGTCACGTCGGCGACGGCGCCGTGATTGAAGCGTGCGGTGAAATGGCGCGGCGTGCGCCTTACTTCGCCGAACTCGATCGGGCGGCCCTCAGCCTTCCATTTCGGCATGCCGCCATCGAGGATGAAAACTTCACGCACTCCGAAGGTGCGCAACGTCCACCATACCCGCGGCGCCGAGAACAGCCCGATGCCGTCATAGACCACAATGCTGAGACCGTCGCCGATTCCGAGCGCTCGCATCGCCGAGGAGAAGGCCGCCGGCGCCGGCAGCATATGCGGCAGATCGGTCGAATGGTCGGAGATCGCATCGATGTCGAAAAACACCGCGCCTGGAATATGGGCCGCCTGGTATTCCTCGCGCGCATTGCGCTTCATCGCCGGCAGATAATAGGAACCATCCACCACCACGATGTCAGGTGCGTCGAGATGGTCCTGCAGCCATTGCGTCGAGACGAGCCAGCGGCTCGCGGGTTTTTCTTCTGACATTTTTGCTTACACCTTTACGAAAGGCGGCTTGATCTCGGTCGTGTGCGTGAGCCAGTCCGGCACCGGCAGCTTCTTCGAGCGCAAAAATTCCGGATTGAACAGTTTGGACTGGTATCGATTGCCGTAGTCGCAAAGCACGGTTACGACAGTCGAGCCTTTGCCAAGATCCTTCGCGAGCCGGATGGCACCCGCGACATTGATGCCCGAGGAGCCGCCAAGGCACAGCCCCTCGTGTTCGAGCAGGTCGAAGATGATCGGCACCGCTTCCTCGTCCGGGATCAGATAGGAACGATCGACCTTGATGTCCTCGATGATCGGTGTGATGCGCGCGAGCCCGATGCCTTCGGTGATCGAACCGCCTTCAGTCACGGTCGGCTTGCCGTCCTTGAACAGGTGATACATGGCGGCGCCGCGCGGATCGGCACAACCGATTGCGATATCGCGCTTCTGTTCGCGCAGATAAGTCGAGGTGCCGGCAAGCGTTCCGCCGGTGCCGACCGAGCAGATGAAGCCGTCGATCTTGCCGCCGGTATCGCGCCAGATTTCGGGACCGGTCGAGGTGTAATGCGCCTTGCGGTTATCGAGATTGTTCCATTGATCGGCGAACAGCACGCCATTCTTCTCGGTCTTGCGCAATTCGTCGGCGAGCCTGCGCCCGACATGCTGATAATTGTTGGGATTGGCATAGGGCAAAGCCGGCACCTCGACGAGCTGTGCCCCGCACAGCCGCAGCATGTCCTTCTTTTCCTGGCTCTGGGTCTCCGGGATCACGATCAGCGTGCGATAGCCGCGCGCATTGGCAACGAGCGCAAGCCCGATCCCGGTATTGCCGGCGGTGCTTTCGACCACGAGTCCACCGGGTTTCAGTTCGCCGCGCTTCTCCGCTCCCAGGATCATCTGGCGCCCGGCACGGTCTTTCACCGACTGACCTGGATTTATGAACTCGGCTTTGCCGAGAATTGTGCAGCCGGTCGCGGCAGACGCGCGCTCAAGCTTGATCAGGGGCGTATTGCCGATGGCATCGACAATGCCGTCTTTGGGATTCGTCATTTTGGACCCGGCAGGCAAGGCGCGCGACCAGCAAAAGTGCGTACCGGTTTTGTGTCCGGGCGCGCGCCGACGATTAAACGGCGGCGAACCTACCGGGGCGGGCAGGGCACGACAAGCCGCCCGTTCGGGAGGGCGGATTGCGGCTTCCGCATGAAAAGGAAGGCGGTTCTCCGGCTCATGCCCCTCGGGCAAAAACCATCTGCCGGACGTCGATATTGCGGGAGCGGAATCCCGCTTCGCAATAGGCCAGGTAGTATTCCCAAAGCCTGCGGAAGCGCTCGTCAAAGCCGAGCGGGGTGAGTTGTGGCCAGGCGTCCCGGAACCGTCCACGCCATTCCGACAGCGTGCGGGCATAATCCTCGCCGAAGATCTTTTCAGCCTTGAGCGGCACACCGAATTTTTCGCCGAGCGATTTGAGAGTGGAGGGTGTCGGCAGCATGCCGCCGGGAAAGACGTAACGGCGTATGAAATCGATCTCGCGCTTGTAATTGTCGAAGAAGCGCTCCTGAATGGTGATGGTCTGGATGCCGGCGGCGCCTCCCGGCAACAGACGGTCGCGCAATTGTGCGAAATAGGCCGGCCAGTAGCGTTCTCCCACTGCTTCCAGCATTTCGATCGAGGCGATGCGATCATATCGCCCGCGCTCGTCGCGATAATCCTGCATGCGGATTTCGACCTTGTCGGCAAGGCCGGCGTCGAACATGCGCTTCTTTGCGTAGTCATGCTGCTCGCGGCTTATGGTCAGGCCGACTACGCTTGCGTCATAATTCTTGGCGGCAAATTCGGCAAAACCGCCCCAGCCGCAGCCGATTTCCAGCACGCGCTCGCCGCGCTTCAGTTCGATTTGCTGTGCAAGGCTCTGATATTTGCGAAGCTGCGCGGAAGCGAGGTCATTGGAGCCGGCGTCGAACATGGCGGACGAATAGGTCATCGTAGGATCGAGCCAGGCGGAATAGAACGCGTTGCCGAGGTCGTAATGGGCGTGGATGTTCCGACGCGCCTGCCGTCTGGTGTTGCGGTTCAGCCAATGGCGAAGCACCTGCAGCCAGCGGACGAACTTGTTGCCGAGCACCGATTCCATCATGTCGCGGTTGACGCAGAACAGGTACAGGAACTGCGTCAGGTCGGGCGTGTCCCATTCGCCGCGCAAATAAGCTTCGGCGACACCGATGTCGCCGGAACGGACCGTGCGCCAGGCGAAGCGATAATCCTTCACCTGCATCTGCGCAGTTGGGCCGGGTTGTTCACCCTGAAAGATCAGCTGCCGGCCATCCGGCAATGTGACCTCGAGCCGTCCGCACAGTATCCTTTCGGCCAGTGTGAAGGCCATGCGAGCCGCTGTCGGCAGACCCGCGAGGGCGATGTTGCGGGTTTGCGGGCTGACGACAATCGCTGCGGTCATGATCCTATCCCGAAGTCTCCGGCACCGTGATGGCGTCCGGCCGTGCTTCGCCTCCGGATCGGGGGAGGTGGTTCGGGCGAGGCTGAAGGGGCAGGCCTTTCAGCCAAAGCCGCGCCGCCTCGTAATGGATGCCCCCCACCACCTTCAGCGTCACGAATGGCAGAGCGAAGAATGCAACCAACAGGTGGGGAGCCGTCAAGGCCCATTGTCGGCCGTGGAAGGTGGCGGCAAGCAGGGGGCCGTACCGGTCGGTCTCCAGAATCCGCACTTTCAGGTTGTCCCCGGGGGGTGACAGGCGGAAATGGTAGCGCATTTCCATGCCGATAAAGGGCGAGACATAGAAGCGCTTGTCGCGCACCTGCCGGAGTCCGGCCGGGCTCGTTTCACCGGGCTTTACTGGACAAACATAGCTGTGGGTTTCTCCGAACGTGTTGCGCACCTCATAGATCAGGAGCGCGAGGCTGCCATCGGAGCGGTAGCAGTAATAGATCGAGAGCGGATTGAAGACGAAGCCGAGCAGGCGCGGATAGCAGAGCAGCCATACCTTGCCGCCGGTCAGGTCGATGCCTTCCGCCTTGGCTTTTTCACGCGCGTATGCGGAGAGGGACGAGCCATCGCGGGGGCCGTGATCGCGCTCGTGGAAGGAATAGAGCCCGCGCCGGTTCACAGCGAACAGACGCGATTGGCGGTCGGCTTCCTCCAGCCTGTCGAGATCGATCAGAAGATTGAGTACACGATAGACGAAGCGATGACCGACCGGCTTGAGACGTGCATGCATGACAGAGCCGCGATAGAGCGTTGCGGCATCGGTGGGCATGGCACCAAAGAGTTGGTTCATTCGGCCGCCTCCGCGAACGGCACCTGCGCCTGCCGCCACGGAACCTCGCCGCCGAGCCTGCCTGCCACCGCAAGTCCCGAGCGCAGACCATCTTCGTGAAAACCATATCCGGTCCAGGCTCCGCAAAACCAGGTGCGGTTCGCGCCCTGAATGTCGTCGAGCCGCTTCTGTGCCGCGAAGGCCGCGGCGTCGAATTGCGGATGATCGCAGTTGAAACGCGCGAAGGTGAGATCGGGTTTCGGCTCGAAAGGCGGATTGAGGCTGACGAAAAGCGGGCAGGCGGGGTCGATGCCTTGCAGTGCATTCATCCAATAGGTGATGGCGACATCGCCACCGGCCTCACCGCGGCCATGGCCGCGGAGGAAATTCCAGGACGCCCAGGCGCGCTTTCGCTTCGGCATCAGGCGCGGATCGCGATGCAGATAGACCGCATTCGGACGATATTGGATGGCGCCCAGCACTGCGCGCTCGTCGTCGCTCGCATCGCGCAGCATCGCCAGCGCCTGATCGGAATGCGCCGCCACCACAACCTGATCATAGATTTCCGTGTGCCCGAGGCTGTCTGAGACCGTGACGCCGTCGCGCCCGCGCTCCATCGCCGTGACCGCGGCGCCATAGCGGATGCGATCCCGAAAGGGGGCGGTGAGCTTCTCGACATAGGAGCGGCTGCCGCCGTCGACCGTGCGCCATACCGGCCGATCGTCATGCAGGAGCCTGTGGTTGTCGAAAAACGCGACGAAATTCTCGGCCGGAAAATCCAGCATCTTGTCGACCGGCATCGACCAGATCGCAGACCCCATCGGCACCAGATAATCGCGAAGGAGGCGAGGTGAATAACTGCGCCGGCGCAGATAGTCGCCGAGGCTCAGGCCTTCGAGCAGGCCTGCCTCGCGGTCGGCGAGACATTGACGGTTGAAGCGCAACATATCGCGCAGCATCGCCAGGAAGGGAAAAGAGAGCAGGTTCGAGCGCTGGGCGAATACGCCGTTCAGCGTATCGGCCAACCGATCGCCGCCGCCCATCCATTCGAGCGCGCCGCCATCGGCCGACACCGAGAAGCTCATCTGGCTCGCCCGTGTCACGATGCCGAGATGGGCGAACAGGGCGGTAAGGTCGGGATAGTTCAGGTCGTTATAGACGATAAAGCCGGTATCCACCGCGATCCGGCGGCCTTCACAGTCGATCTCGACGGTGTGGCTGTGCCCGCCCGGGCGCAGCTCCCGCTCATAGACTGTGATCCTGTGTCTGTGCGACAGGGCAAAAGCCGCGGCATTCCCAGCTATTCCCGTTCCAACCACCGCGACCCGCATGCCCATCCCTGAAACTGGCCATTGACGGGTCAGTTACGGGCTTGGAGTTGCTCGGGTTTCAGCATCCGCCCGCATTTCCGCGAAAATTGCGGGCGGTTTTGTAAGGATGCGAAAACCATCACTGCGTATCTGGAACCTTGTTGTCATTCCTATTCACCGATTTTTCGGTGTGTATCGGCTAAGCCGGTCAGGCCGAACCGCGGGCCATTATTTTCGGTTCCGGCGCGATCTTTGGGTGACCTAACGATGAACCTCGACGTCAACACCCTGTTTCTTGTCACGATCTATGTCGAGGCAATGCTCGGGCTGTTGTTGTTGTTCGCCTGGGTCCAGAACTCCGCGATCACGGCCGTGGCCTGGTGGGGTTGCGCGCATCTGCTGCGGGCCTCCTCGGTCGTGCTGTTCGGCATGTATGGTTCCGCGCCCGAATGGATCTCCATCGATCTGTCGAATGCGATCCTGTTCATCGCCTTCGCCTTTACCTGGACCGGAGCGCGGGTGTTCGACGGACGCTCGCCCAGCATCATCGGATTGTTTGGCGGTGCGGTGCTGTGGCTTGTGGTCTGCCGCATTCCGTTCATCGCGCATTCGCTGGAAGCGCGCATCCTGATCTCGTCCTTCATCATTACCGGCTATACGTGGGCCGCCGCTTATGAATTCTGGCACGGCCGCAGCGAGCCATTGGTCTCGCGCTGGCCCGCGATTTTCATGCTGTTCGCGCATGGGTCGCTGTTTCTGCTGCGCACGCCGCTCTCTACCGTGCTGCCTTGGGTGCCGGACACGCAGGTGTTCGACAGCGTGTGGCTAACGGTGCTGTCATTCGAGGCACTGCTGTTCACCATTGCCATCGCCTTCATTCTGCTCGCCATGGCCAAGGAGCGCACCGAGCTTCTGCACAAGACCGCGGCGATGGTCGATCCGCTCACCGGTCTTCCAAACCGGCGCGCCTTCCTCGAAGGTGGTGCGCAACTCGCGCGACGCATCGATGGCGATCCGCGGCCGGCGGCGGTGCTACTGATCGATCTCGACCATTTCAAATCGATCAACGATTCATTCGGGCACGCGCTCGGCGACCGCGTGCTGCAGGTCTTTGCCGAAACCGCGACCTCCAACATCGGGCCTCACGACCTGATTGGCCGTCTGGGCGGCGAGGAATTCGCAATCGCGCTCTACGACGTCGATACCGACCGCGCCATGGATGTCGCCGAAACCATTCGTCAGGCTTTCGCCGAGGTCGCTTCCGATGTCGATGGCCAGCCGGCGATGGCGACATGCAGCATCGGCGTGTCGGTGAGCGCGGAGGGGCCGCTCGACATCTTGTCGCTGCTCGGCCAGGCCGACCAGGCGCTCTATTCGGCGAAAGAACGCGGCCGCAACCGTTGCCAGCTAGCATCGGTCGAGCTCGTACTTCAACTTGATGCCTCGACACCTTCACTGCGAATCGCACCGCTGCCGACACGGACCGCTGCCTGAAGCGCGTTCGCGCGGCAGCTTGACGAGCCCCTCATTCCGGATCGGATAGGCCGGCCTCGCCCGGTCGGCGCTTGCGTTTGCGCATCCGCCGGACCATCATCAAAAAAAAGAACCTATTGAGGGAGGATCGGTTATGGGTTGGCCATTATCGCGCGGACTTTGGCCCGCGGCATTTATCTTATCTGCCGTCGTTACTGCAGTGCCTGCGTTGGCGCAGACCTATGGCTTTGCGACACTGCCGCCTGGCACCTTGAATCACACCACCGCAAGCGCGGTCGCCAAGGTGATGAAGGAAAGGGCCGGCATGAACATGCTGGTGCAGCCGACCGCCGGCGACCAGGTGATCGTGCCGATGGTCGGCCGCGGTGAGGTCGAGATCGGCATTACCAACATTCTGGAACTCGCGAACTATTACGAAGGCGGCAAGAATCCCGATCTGCGCGCGATCGGCTCGGTGCATGCGCTGCGGACCGCTTTCTGGGTGCGCAAAGACGCACCGATGCAGGCGATCGGCGATCTCAAGGGCAAAAGGGTCGCCTCGGGCTATTCCGCGATGCGGACCATCGACCTCGTTTCGCGTGCGATCCTTGCTACCGGCGGACTGACCGAGAAAGACATCCAGCCGGTCATGGTGCCCAATGTGGTACGCAGCGCCGACGACTTCATGTCGGGGTCCGCGGACATGTTCTTCTTCGCGTTCGGCGGACCGAAGGTGCGCGAGGCAGATGCCACGGTCGGCGGCATTCGCGTGCTCGAGATCAACGAGGCCGGCATGGACGCCGCGCGCAAGGTCACGCCCTATGGCTATCTGACAGACGTCGCGCCGGGCCCGATCTTCACCGGCGTCAGCAAGCCGATGAAAGTCTATGCCTTCGACAACATGCTGTTCACGCATGCGAAGGTGCCGGACGAGTTGATCTACAAAATTATCGAAACGCTGGACAACAACAAGCCGGACCTGATCGCCGTGCAGCCGGTATTGCGCGAATTCTCCGCCGCGGGTCTCTACAAGAAATACGATATTCCCTACCACCCCGGCGCCTTGAAATATTTCAAGGACAAGGGCATCGAGGCGAAGGCGGTTCAATAGGCGAGGGCGTCACAACAACGGCGGCGCCTCGCCTGGGCGCCCGAGCGGACAAGGCGCTTTTGTGAGCGAAGAACGCATCGTACCGGGCGCGGAGGAATTCGCTTCCACCGCGTCTCGCGCCAAGGTCGTCTGGACCAATATTTTTCAGGCGCTGCTGGTGGCGGTCGTCGTCCTGTGGACCATGGACGTGCCGCGCCAGGTGTTCGGACTATCCTTTTACACCGAGCAGATGCTGACGGTGTGCATCGGGCTCACGCTCGCGCTTGCCTTCATTGTCGAGACCGAACAGAAGCCGTCACAGATCCAGTCGGGGGCCGCAGTCGCAACGCTGATCCTGCTGGTCTACATCGTCTATCGCTGGCCTGTGGTTGCGGCAAATCCGGAGCCATTCGTTGCCGGTCTCGTGGTGCTCGTGGTCTGGACCGTGTTCGGCGCACGCGCACGCACCGCGCATTATTTCGACTGGATCGGAGTTGTCGCCTCGCTCGCGATCTGCGGCTATATCGCGGTCCGCTACGAGCCCTTGACCTACGAGATCGCGATGTTGCCGATCGAGGGCATTATCGGCAGTGCGATCCTGATCTTTCTGGTGCTTGACGGCAGCCGGCGCACGTCGGGCTGGGGCTTCGTCGCCATCATACTTGCGATGGCGGTTTATATTTATATCAGCCCGAACCTGCCGGGCGATTTCGCCACCCGATATGTGTCGCCCGAGCGGCTCACCGTCTATCTCGGGCTCGATACCAACGGCATCATCGGCTCGATCGTCGCGGTCGCGGTGCTGGTGGTGATTCCTTTCACCATCATGGGGCAGGTGCTGGCGCGCACCGGCGGCGCCGATTTTTTCGCCGATCTCGCAAGCTCGGCGATGGGGCGCTATCGCGGCGGCTCAGCCAAGATCGCAGTCGTGGGTTCCGGCCTGTTTGGCATGATCTCCGGCAGCGCCGTTTCCAATGTGCTTGCGGTCGGCATCGTTACCATCCCGATGATGATCCGCTCCGGCTTCTCCCGTTACAAGGCTGCGGCAATTGAATCCGTGGGCTCCACCGGTGGGCAATTGATGCCGCCGGTGATGGGAGCGGCGGCCTTCATCATGGCGGAGTTTCTGCAAGTGTCGTATGGCGCGGTCTGCGTCGCCGCCGCAATCCCGGCTTTCCTCTATTACGCCTGCCTGTTCATCCACGTCGATCTTGATGCGGCGAAAGACAAGATCGGTGCCGCGGAAGTGGAGGGAGCGCCGAGCGTCCGCGAAGTGTTTCGGTCGGGCTGGCATTTCCTCCTGCCGATCATCTTCCTCGTCTTTTCGCTGCTGTATCCGGAATTTACCAGGCTGACGCCGGAGAAGACTGCGCTCGTCTGCACCCTGATCATCATGGTGTGCACCTACATCTTCGGCTATCGCGGCAAGAAGCCGACGCTGAGGCAGACGCTTCAGGCGATCATCGATACCGGTCGCTTCTCGCTGGACATCATTCTGATCGGTGCCGCCGCCGGCATCATGGTCGGGATCATGAGTATTTCCGGTCTTGCCTTCGGCATGACGCTGCAACTCATCGGCCTGTCCGGCGACAACGTTTTCGTGCTGCTGCTCATCATAGCGGTGCTCGCGTTCGTGTTGGGCATCGGGTTGCCGACGGTGAGCGTCTATATCCTCACCGCGACGCTGCTCGCGCCCGCGCTCGTCAAGCTCGGTGTGACTCCGATGGCCGCGCACATGTTCGTCATGTATAACGGCATGCTGTCGATGATCACGCCGCCGGTCGCGTTCGCAGCCTATGCCGCGGCGAATATCGCCAAGACCGATGGTTGGACTACCGGGTGGGTTGCGTGCCTCGTCGGCTGGAGCACGTTCATTCTGCCATTCCTGTTCGTGCTGACGCCAAGCCTTCTGATGGACGGGCCTGCGGTGGAGATCGTGTGGAATGTCACGCGGGTGCTGTTCGGTCTTTACATCGGCACCGCTGCCATTCTTGGCTTCTCTCTGATGCTGCTGACGAAGCCGGTGCGATGGCTTTACGGAGCGCTTGCTTGCGGCATCGTGCTGCCGCCTGCGGCGTTCGCGCTGGCGCCTTACATCAACTACGTGACCATCCTGCTCGGCATTGCGGCCATTGTAGTGGAATTCATGCGGCGGTCGGCACATGGCCGCGCGCAGGCGCCCGCGAAGGCCTGATCGCAAGGGTCTGATCGCAAGGCTTGAATGTTTGACAGCAGCGGCGCGTGACATGCACTATCCTGCGTGTCGTCTGGGAGGACGTCCGTGACATCGACCATGCCCAAGCCTGCGTCGTCCTCCGGCAAGGCGCCGTTTCGCCCCATCGTTTATGCCGAGCCCAAAGTGGTCCGCGAGGATCGCCCGGACGGTTCGATCCTGCTGCGTTCAGAGCATGCGCTGAAGCCTTACAAGCCGAGCCTGGTGGCGCTGTTCCGAAGCGCCGTTCAGCGCAGGCCGGACCGGCTCTTCATCGCCGAACGCGACGCATCCGGCGCCTGGGCCGGGCTGACCTATCCGCAGGCGCGCAAGAAAGTGGATGCGGTCGCCCAGGCCTTGCTCGACCGCGGGCTTTCGCCCGAGCGGCCGGTGATGGCGTTGTCAGGCAATGCCGTCGAGCACGCGGTGCTCATGCTTGCCTGTTACACAGCCGGCATTCCGATTGCGCCGATCTCGGTTGCCTATTCGCTCCAGAGTCAGGATCACGCCAAGCTAAAGTACATCAACGAATTGCTGACGCCCGGTCTGGTCTATGTGTCCGACACCGGCCCGTTCGCGAAGGCGCTCGCGCACATCACGGCACCGGTGATTGCCGGACGCAATAGCGCCAACCTGCCGGGCGTAACGTTGTTCGCCGATCTCGAGAAGACCGCGCCCAGTTCCGCGGTCGAGAAATCCGCTGCCTCGATCAATGCGGACACCATCGCGAAATTCCTGTTCACGTCCGGATCGACCAGCTTGCCCAAGGGCGTGATCAATACGCATGGCATGCTTACCGCCAATCAGCAGCAATCGGTCCAGACCTGGCCATTCATGGAACAGGAAGATGTGGTGCTGGTGGATTGGCTGCCCTGGAACCACACCTTCGGCAGCAACTACACCTTCAACCTCGTGATGCAGCAGGCCGGCACGCTTTATATCGACGGCGGCAAGCCGCTGCCGGCGTTGATCGGCCAGACCGTGCAAAATCTGCGCGATGTGGCGCCAACCATCGATTTCAACGTGCCGGCAGGATATGGCGCGCTGTTGCCCTATCTCGAAAGCGACGAGGCGCTGGCGCGCAATTTCTTTTCGAAACTGCGTGTGATGTTCTATGCCGGCGCAGCGTTGCCGCAAGACATGTGGGACCGGCTGGAAGCGATCTCGGTCCGGACCACCGGTACGCGCGTGCCGCTGACTTCGGGCTGGGGCACGACCGAAACGTCGCCGCTTGCGACGATGGCGCATTGGCTGTTCGAACGTGCAGGGGTGATCGGCAGCCCGTGCGCCGGCGTCGACATCAAGCTGGTGCCGACCGGCAACAAGCTTGAGATCCGAGCGCGTGGGCCGAACGTCACGCCGGGTTATTGGCGCAGGCCCGATCTGACGCAGGCGCTGTTCGACGAGGAAGGCTTTTACCGGCCGGGCGATGCCGTGCGTTTCGTCGATGCCGCGGATCCGAATGCCGGATTGGTCTTCGACGGCCGCACGGCGGAGGATTTCAAGCTGTTGAACGGCACCTGGGTCGCGGTCGGTGCGTTGCGCGTAGGCTCACTCGCTGCCGCATCGCCGGTATTGCAGGACGCGATCGTGACCGGCGAGGGACGCGACCAGGTCGGTCTGGTTGCGTGGCTGAATGCCGCGGGCTGCAAGCAAATTACCGGCGAAGATTGCGATCTTGCAAGCTATGGCCGCCATCCAAGGGTGCACGCACATCTGCGCAATGCGTTTGCGAAATGGAACAAGGTCAATACCGGCGCCACCATGCGGATCGCGCGCCTGCTGCTGCTGCCGGACATGCCATCGATCGACGGCAACGAGATCACCGACAAGGGATATATCAACCAGCGCGTCGCTCAGGAAAATCGTGCCGCGGAAGTGACCCGGCTGTTCGACGGCGCAAGCCATCCAGATGTGGTCGTGATCGGCTGACTTCCGAGACTGTGAAAAGGTGACGCAGGCCAGGTGACGAAGCCTTGGCGGAATTGCCGCTGCGGGCACGGTGTTCTATCACTGACAACAATCAAAAGAAGCCCGTTGGAGGAACCCCGATGTCGCGCCACCTTTTTGCACGTCTTGTCTTTGCAGGTCTTGTCGCCGGTGCAACGCTGCTCGGCGCAGCATCATCCGCAGCGCAGGCGCAGGATTATCCCTCCCGCCCGGTGAAGATTATCGTGCCGTTCGGCGCGGGCGGGCCGGCTGACGTCTATGCGCGCGTGCTCGCGCAATATCTCGGCGAGACTCTCAAGCAGCCGTTCGTCGTCGAGAATCGTCCAGGCGCCGGTTCCATCATCGGCACCGACGCTGTCGCCAAATCCGATCCGGACGGCTACACGCTGCTGTTGATGTCGAACACGCACACCGTCAACGAAACGCTGACGCCGAACAAACCGTTCAAGCTGATGTCGGATTTCGTCGCGGTTGCGCCGATCAATTATTCCGACCTGATGATGGTGGTGCATCCATCGGTATCCGCCAAGGACGTAAAGGAATTCGTGGCGCTCGCGAAATCGAAGCCGGGCGGGCTGAATTATGCCTCGTCCGGTCCGGGTACGCCGTACCATATGGCTGGCGAATTGTTCAAAGCCATGAGCGGCACCGATATCCAGCACATTCCGCACAAGGCTTCGGGCGAGGCGCGCAATGCGGTGCTCGGTGGCCATGTGCAGATGATGTTCGATGCCGTCACCACCATGTCGAACTCCGCCAAGGCCGGGCAGGTCAAGGCGCTTGCCACCACGGGCGCGAAGCGCTCCGAACTGACGCCCGATGTCCCGACGGTGTCGGAATCGGGCGTGCCCGGCTACGAGGCGACGATCTGGCTCGGTCTCATGGCCCCGGCCAAGACGCCGCAACCGATCATCGACAAGCTCAATGCCGAGATCGCCAAGGTCATCAATCGCCCCGATGTGAAAGAGGCCTGGGCCAAGCAGGGTGCGGTGCCGATGGTCATGTCGCCTCAGGAATTCGACGCCTTTTTGCGCAAGGATGTCGACAAATGGGCGGATGTGGTGAAAAAGACGGGCGCGTCAGCCAATTGAGCGCTGCGGCCTGAACTCGCCGCGGCCTTCTTAAGCGGAGAGTGTTTTTCCATGCGGTTTTGCAGGTTCGACAACGATCGTCTCGGCGTGGTCCGTGGCGATCGCGTGCACGATGTCACACCCATCCTTGAAAAGCTGCCGGCGGTCCGATGGCCGCTACCGGCGCATGACCCGCTGATCGTGGCCTTGCCGAAGTTGCGCGGCGACATGGAAGCGATGGCCGATCGCGTCACGCCGGTGCCGCTGGCTTCGGTCAAGCTGCTCAATCCGGTGCCAAACCCGTCCAAGGTGATCGGCGCCCCGGTGAATTATCATGCGCATATCGACGAGGCGAATGCCGACGCGCAAATCAATTTCGGCAAGACCATCAAGACCATCGATCATTACGGCGTGTTCCTGAAATCCAATTCCTCGCTGTCCGGCCCCTCGGAGCCGGTGGCGGTGGTGGAGAAAGAGCGCCGCACCGATCACGAGGTCGAGCTTGCCGCGATCATCGGCGAGACCTGCTTCGACGTGCCGGAGGCGGGGGCGCTGAAATATATCGCGGGCTATTCGATCGGGCTTGACATGACCATACGCGGGCCGGAAGAACGCTCGCTTCGCAAGTCGCTGGACCGGTTCTCGGTGGTCGGCCCGTACTTCGTCACGGCCGATGAAATTCCCGATCCGGAAAATCTCGATCTGGAAATCCTGGTCAACGGCGTCGTGCGGCAGAAATCGAACACGTCGCGCCTGATATTCAGCGTCGCGAAGCTGATCTCCTATTGTTCGAACTTCTACACGCTTTATCCCGGCGACATCATCATGACCGGCACGCCGGAAGGTGTGGGCCCGGTGCAGGCGGGCGACGTGATGCATGCCAAGATCGAGAAGGTCGGCGAGATGACGGTGCAGGTGGTGCGCCGCACGGCGCCGCTGCCACCGCCCGCACCCACGGCGTAACGGCCGTCATTCCGGGGCGCGCATGAATTGCGTGAGCGCGGAATGACAAATGTTGTCACTTCTTTCGCCGCGCCAGTATTTCGAGCTGGATGCCGACCTCGTCGCCGACGATCTTGGTATCGCGCCACTCGTCACGGCCGACACCGAACTTGGTGCGGCTGACGGTCAGCTCTCCGGTCATCCGCGCGACGAGCTGGGCAGGATCGGCGGGGTCCGCGCCGATCTCGAGCCTGAAAGGCAGCACCACTTCGTCGGTGACGTCGCGGATGGTCAGCCGCGCCACCGCTTCGTAATCGCCTTTGCCGCCCTTGGTGCGAAACGCGGTCGTCGCGAAACGCACGGTCGGGAAGCGCGCGACGTCGAACCATTTCTCCTGCTTGATCTCCTTGTCGATGTCGGGATTGCCCGCATCCGCGCTGGCGACATCGACGATCACCTCCACGGCGCTGGCAGCAAGATTGTCAGGATCGAATTTCACGCTGGTCTTGAAGGCCTTGAACACGCCTTTGCTCGGTACGCCCATCTGGCGCGCGGTGAAGGCGATACTGCTCTTGGCGGGATCGACACTCCATTCCGGCGCGTTGTCTGCCTGTGCCGTGTCCGCGAGCATCATCAAGGCCATGCCGGCGAGCGCCGCTGCGCGGAAGACGGTTCGCCTTGTCGCTTCTGTCATTGCCGTACCTTTGAGGTTTGTGGACCCGGCATGCGCAGGCGTGCGGGCCAGGGCAGCATGCGCCGCAGTACATCGTCTCGCAGCACAAGGTGATGATAGAGCGCCGCCATTACATGGATCGCGACCAGCACCAGCAGCGCGACCGCGAGCGACAGGTGCACGACCTTCATCGTCTCGCCGAGCGCCCGATCCACGCCGAACGGGCTCGGGATGGGAACCAGGCCGAGATAGACCACCGGCAGGTTAAGCGCCGAACTCATGATCCATCCCGTCACCGGCATCACGATGAGGATCGCGTAGAGCGTGGCATGCGACAGCGCGGCGAGGCGCCGCTGCCATTGCGGCATGCTCTCGGGTTGCCGCGGCACCGGGTTGGCGAGACGCCAGGCGATCCGCAGCACGGCCAAGAGGAAGATCGTTACGCCAACCCATTTGTGCCACGAATAGAATTCGAGCTTGCGCGGGCTGAAGGACATATTGACCATGCTGATCGCGAGCGTGAACGCCGCGATCAGCAGCACCAGCGTCAGCCAGTGCAGAGTCTTGGACACGAGACCGAACCGCTCGGAAGTATTCCGTATCAGTATCATGCGAGCGGGCCGTGTTAGATCACGCGCCGCCGTTGCGCCGTCAGGTCGGATCGTTCGGCCGCTTGGCTTCGAGCTGGATGACGAACTCGACCTCTTCGCCGATCCAGGGGATGAACGCCTTCATGCCGAAGTCGCTCCGCTTCAGCTTGCCCTTGGCGGTGAAGCCGTCGATCGAATATTTTTTCGAAAGATGCATACCGCCCTTGTTGTAGGTCACGTCCATGGTGATCGGTTGAGTGACGCCGTGCATCGTCAGATTGCCGGTCATCTTGCCGGTGTTGTCGCCGGTCTTCTCGATCTTTGTGCTTTCGAAGGTGATCGTTCTGAACTTCCAGACGTCCAGTTCAGTTTCCGAACGAGCCCAATTGTCACGGTAGGCATGGTTCGAATCAAGACTTGCTGCCTCGATCTCTACGCTGACCTTGCTGTTTGCCACGTCCTTGCGGTCGAAAACCATGTCGACCTTGTTGATCTGGCGGAACTGCCCGGTGACCGAAGAGAAGCCGCCGTGCATCACCGACCAGAGGACCGACACGTGCTCAAGATCGACGTCCGCCTTCTGCGACTGGGCCTGCGCTGCCGGCAGCAGCATTGCAAGTCCGAGCGACGCCGCAAACAGCGTGGCAGAGTTGAACCGCAGATACCGAAAATAACCGAACGTCATGGTTGCCGTCCTCCCCTGTCGGCTAGCTTTGCGCCAGTCCGACCTGTTGATTGTTTATGGGTGAAATCAAACCGACACGACGCAAATACGCGCCTAGCTTGTTCACGGCGCGCACGGTAACGGATCGGCGCGGGCGAGACCACTCCCTTTCACTCTTGCGGGTCACTGTTGCGCGGCCACGCGGGCGGAAACGGTGGGTGCAGTGCAAGAGGTGTCATGGCCGGCGGGGCAGGGCCGCGCCGGCCGATGGCGTCAATAGGCAGCGTTGCGCTTGGCGAGTTCGGCCTGCAGATCCTTGTAGATTGCAGCCGGATCGCCGCCGGCCTTCTTCACCTGTGCTTCCCACTCGGCTTTCAGCGGCTCGGCGGCCTTGCGCCATTCTGCAAGCTGCGCAGGCGTGATCGTGTAGACGTCCTGGCCCGGCTGCGCCTTGATCTTGTCTCGGCCGGACGATTCCATTACGGCCCACGGCGTGGCGATCTTTTCGGCCCATTCCGGCGTGCAATGGTCGTCGATCACCTTGCGCTGCGCCGGTGACAGCGCGTCGTACTTGTCCTTGTTCATCACGAAGGTCTGTTCGGTGACGTAGAGCTGCGAGTCCAGGTGATATTTCGTGACCTTGTCGATGCCGAACAGAATGATCGATCCCCACGGGAAGGTGATGCCTTCAGCCACGCCCTTCTCAAGGAGGTCGCGCGATTCCGGTGCTGACGCCGGAACATTGGTGCCGCCAAGCAAACTCACGAAACGACTGATCGTGGCATTGGCCGGACGTATCTTCATGCCCTTCACGTCGCCGGGCACCACGACCTTCTTGTTGGTGGTGTGGAATGTTGCCGGGTCGTGCGCGAAGGTGAGGCAATATTTGACGTCCTTCATCTCCTTGTCGGCGTATTTGCGATACCAGGCATCGAGCGCGGCTGAGCCTTCCTTAGAATTCGCGAAGATGAAGGGAATTTCCGACAATCCCATGATCGGGAATCGGCCGGGCTCATAACCCGGATTGACGTGTGCGAAATCGGCGATACCGTCGCGCGCCATGTTGTAATGGTCGAAGGCCTTGCCGAGCTGCTGCGCCGGATAGATTTTCATCGTGATGGTGCCGTTCGACGCCTGCTTGATCGACTTGGCCCAGGCTTCGACGGCTGGATGCATCGGGTGGCTTGGCGGCACCCAATGGCTGAAGCGAAATTCGACCGGCTTGTCCTGCGCGACGGCCGGAGCGGCGAGAGCAACTGCGAACGCAGCCGCCGCGGCATGAACCGCAATTTTCTTCATCGATAAACCTCCCAAGGTCGCCTTATGACGGCGAACGAAGGCACAAGGTTAGCTTTGTCGCGGCCAATTCTCCAGCGTCCTAGATCACGATGATTTTGGATCGAGTCGATCCAAAATCATAAACGTGATCGATTCTAATAGCTTAGAGCACGATGTCGTCCCGAAAAACCGCTTCGCACTTTTCGGCATCATGCTCTAGGAGCCGCAGATTGCCCCAATTGCGGGCCCGAGCGGTTATTCCGCCGCCTTTGGTAGCGCGCGCTTTTCCCAATGGGTCGCGGCGCGGGTGTGATCCTGATCCCCGCCCAGGTTCTCGCGCGCATCCGCCCACAGATCGCGAATGAGGCGGCCTACAGGCGCATCGACCCCGATCTGGTCGGCAAGATCGGCGGCAATCCGGACATCCTTCGCCAGCAGGCCGAGCGCAAAGCCGGTGCCGAAGGCGCCGCTCAGTACATGCTGCTGGATCAGGTTTTCGGATGCGAAGCTGCGGCCGGTCGAGACATTGATCACATCGACCATCACCTTCGGATCGAGCCCGAATTTGCGTCCCACTGTCACCGCTTCGGCTGCCGCTGCAAAGCTGGTGCCGGCGAGGAAGTTGTTCAGGCATTTCATGGCATGGCCGCAGCCGAGCGAGCCGACTTCAAACAGCTTGCTACCCATGCAGGTCAGCACCGGCTTCACCTTCGCGACCGCGGCCGCATCGCCGCCGATCATGATAGCGAGCGAGCCATCCTTGGCGCGAGGTACGCCGCCGGACACCGGCGCATCGACCAGCACGATCTTGTGCTGAGCGAGTTCCGCGCCGAGTTCGCGCGTGCCGACGGCATCGGCCGAACTCATGTCGATGACGAAGGCGCCGGCTTTCATATTGGCAGCGAGCGCGCCGCCTTGCATCGTGAACAACGCGTCGCGCACCTCTCGGCCGGTCGGCAGCATGGTAACGACGGCGTCCACCGCTTTGCCGAGATCGGCGAGAGACGACGTTGCCTTTGCACCATGCTCCTTGGCAAAGGCTTGCGCGCGCGCAGGATCGAGATCGAAGCCGATCACTTCAAAACCGCTGCGCTTGAGATTGGCCGCCATCGGCACGCCCATATTGCCGAGGCCGATGAATCCGACCGTCTTGATGTCTGTCATGGCAATCACCCGTTCACTTGCACCCGTTCACTCGCACCGGTTTACTCGAGACCCATTTCTTTCAGCTTCTCTTCCGCGGCGCGGAAGCCTTCGACCCCGCGCGGGACGCCGGCATAGACCATCGCGTGCAGGAGTATCTCCTGAATTTCGTCCTTGGAGACGCCGTTGGCGATCGCCCCCTGCACGTGAACCTTCAACTCGTTCGGGCGCGCCATCGCAACCAGCATGGCGAGCGTAATCATCGAGCGGACTTTCCGCGACAGCTTGGGCCGCGTCCAGGTCTGCCCGAAGCAGTATTTCGTCACCACTTCCTGCAGCGGCCAAATGAAATCGCCGGCCTTGTTGATCTGACCTTCGGACCCGTCATGCCCCCACATCGCGCGCCGGACATCGAGACCGCGCGCGAAGTCCGGGTCTTTCGAGTGGCGCTTTGCGCGGGTCATCGCTTCAGCCCCGGCTTTCGGTTTGGACGCGGATTTTCCCTTGGCGGCTTTCGTCATGTGAATGTCGGGGCTCCCTTAAATCTCTTTGCAGCGATCATGTCGCGTTTGGCTCGATCACGATGATTTTGGATCGACCGATCCAAAATCATAAACGTGATCGATTCTAATAGTTTAGAGCATGATGTCATCCGAAAACCGCTGCGCACTTTTCGGCATCATGCTCTAGCCAACGGAAGTGCGGGTGGCGCATTGCGCAAAATTGCCGCTGGCCGGAAGTTCGCGCTATAGGCAGGATCGCGAAACCAAAGGCAATGCCCCCGAAATGAAAATCGTCCGCGTCACTGGCACCCCACTTAATGTTCCGCTGCATATCGCGCTGATGGGCGCCGACAAGATGACGTCGCTCTCGGCATGTTATGTCGAAGTCGAGACCGACAGCGGCCTGATCGGGCATGGTTTGACCGCCATTACCGAGGAAGACGTCGTCGCGCAGGCGGTCAATGGTGTGATCGCGCCCACCATCGTGGGCGACGACCCATTGCTGCACGAACGCATCTGGGAAAAGCTGTACTGGACCATGATGCCGCGAGGTCAGAGCGGCTATGCGGCGCACGCGCTGGCGGCAGTCGATCTGGCGCTCTGGGATATAAAGGGCAAGGCGCTGAATCTCCCGGTCTGGAAACTGATCGGCGGCGCCCGCGCACGGGTGCCGGTCTATGCCACTTTCGGCTTCGGATTTTTCGACCGTGACCAGCTTGCGGGCGCCGCCAAGAAATGGGTGGCTGATGGATTCCGGCGGCTGAAGATGACGGTCGCGGGCGAGGCGCTCAAGCACAAGGACGAGCGTCCGGTCATGGATGCGATCCGAGAGGATGCAAGACGCGTGCAGGCGGTGCGGGAGGCGGTCGGTCCCGAGGTAGAGATATTTATCGACGCCAATTGCAATCTCGATCTCTATCACGCCACCAAACTGGTAGAGATGATCAGGCCGTTCAACATCTCTTTCTTCGAGGAGCCGCTGACCCAAAACGACGTGCTGGGCATGGCACAGCTTCGCCGCAATACCGGCATCGCGCTTGCCTGCGGGCAAAACGAGGGACTGCTCTATCGCTTCCGCGATCTCCTGGCCGCCCAGGCGATCGACTATGCGCAGCCCAATGTCTGTATCACTGGCGGCTTCACCCAATGTGTGAAGATCGCAGCACTCGCCGCCTCATACAATGTCTCGGTCGCCAATGGCGGCGCCTGGTCCTATCACAACATGCATCTGCAGGCGGGCGTCGCCAATGGTTCGCTGGTCGAGCATCACTATCTCGCGGTCGAACTCTACAAGACGCTGTATCGCGACCTGCCGATGCCTGTAGATGGCTGGCTCGCGCTGCCGGACAAGCCGGGCCTCGGCTTCGAGCCGAACCGCAATGCGATTGCGGAGATTGCGAAACTTCCGCTTTCGTCCGGTCGCGGCAAAGGCTGAAGCGGCCTGGCTTAACGGCGCGATGGGCGGGAGCTGTAGTCCGCGTAGAACAGCGTCGCCCCGAAGATCGTGAAGGCGAGGACGATCAGGCTGACGACAAGAACGGTTTCGGCCGGCATGGCATGGCTCCTTCACTGTGATGAGAGAACCGTGACGCGAAAGCCGCAGTCCGTCTTTGAGCGAGATCAAACCGGCCAAGAAGCGGTACGAGGCTGAGGAAGTTAACGCCTCCTTAAGAAGTTTGGCCGCAATTTCACGATCAGGAATTCCTGGGGGAAGATTGCAATGGCTTCATCCGCTGTAAGTATCTCGGAGGACAATTGTCCAGTTCCGGAAAGCGTATTCGGCCAGTTGTATCGCATGCATGCGCAAGGAATGCCGGAACTCGTCACCTCGATTCCGGCGCCAACCCGCGCGATGCTTGCGCTGTTCTGCTATCGGCGAGCGCATCTGCACGCGCTGAGCCTTGTAATCGCATCGAGCTGCGACGAGATCGATCTGATCGAGGCTGGGGGCCGCGTCGGATCGGTGTTGTTCGAATTGTCTCGCCAGCCGGAACTTCCGTCGGTGGCGCAGCCCGAATATGGCCGCCGTAAGATCACTCTGGCCAAAGGCAAGCTCTGGTCGCCGGCGCCGCTGGAAGACGATTACGAGGATTGCAAGATGACGCAGATGGAAAATCGCATCGTCCTGACCCGCTTCAAGGACGGCTACGGCCCCGTCGGCGCCTACTTCCTCCACTTGAAGACGTACACGCAAAACGGCTATGGCGAGGAGTACGAGTCGAAGTGGTACAACCATACGAAGGAACTGGTGGGCGACTACATCGACCGGCATCCGGTGCCCACGTGCCTTCGCAACCATGCGTTTCTCGAGGAGACCAAGGCCGGCCGCGGACCCATTCGAATGGTGACCAAGGAAGCGTTTCAGGACCCGCACAAGGAGACGGTGGGCTGGGAGAACTTCCTGGGCATGACGATCGGGCAGGCAGTCGTCTGGGCGTCGCAGAACATCGACCCCAAGTACATCAATCCCGAGCTGACCACGTCCGAGCCTTATGTCATGGGCTCGCACGCCACCTGCTCCGGTGCATGGGCTAGCGGTCCGGAGGACTATGCTCCTGCGGAATATCAGTGGGGCTACAACCGCATGATGACGGTCGACGGGCTGTTCGGCGCCGGCGACACGATCGGCGGCACCGCACACAAGTTTTCGTCAGGGTCGTTCACGGAAGGCCGAATCGCCGCCAAGGCCGCGGTCAAGTACGTCAACGACATGGGGAAGGCGCAGCCGGAGGTCAGCGAGCAGGAATACCGCGACCTTCAGAAGGCGATCTATCAGCCGCTCGAGACCTACCGCGTCGGCCGCAACGAGATCGTGGCCGGAACCGTATCGCCAAGCTATCTCCTGCCGATCCATGGCCTGCAGCGGCTCGAGAAGATCATGGACGAATACGTCGGCGGCATCAGCGCCAACTACATCACGAACAGCCAGCTGCTCGACCGGGGGCTCGAGCTGCTGGAGATGCTGAAGGAGGACATGAGCCACATCGGTGCCGAAGACCTGCACCAGCTTCAGCGCACCTGGGAGCTGCATCACCGGCTGCTGGCCTCGGAGTCCGTGACCCATCACACCCTGTTCCGCAAGGAAACGCGGTGGCCCGGCTATTACTATCGCGGCGATCACATGAAGCTCGATGACGAGAACTGGCATTGCTTCACGTTGTCACGCTACGACCGGAACACCAGGAAGTGGGACATGGAGAAGGCGCCGGTCTACCACATCATCGACTGACACCCTGAATGCGCCACCCTCTGTCGCGATGCAGCGCCGCATTTTCGCGCGGGCGGAAACGCGGCAAGGCGCGATCGCGGCGAGAGCGACCCGTTCTTGACACTCATCGCGAAAATGCTATAAGGATTCGATAATCCAGAAGCGCGTGCTACAGGCCATATTGCACCGATCGAAAGGAGGTCGCGACCATGTCCACGAAACGAGATCGTGCGTCCGGGATTGTGATCGATAAGGATGGGTTTCCCGAGTCGCAGGCGGCCCTCCCCGCCGAAGCCATGTCGCGCTCCCTCGGTGACGCGAGTCGGCGGAATTTTCTGCGGCGCACGGGCACGCTGGCGGGCGGGGCGTTGGCGACAGGTGCGTCGTTGGCGGGCGCGGCCCCGTTGGTCATCCCCGAGAGCAACCAGGGCTTCGGCAAGCCGATCGCGGAAGACGACTACGGCGTGCCGTCGAAGTTCGAAGCGCACGTGCGCCGGCGCCGCACCGATGTGCTGAAGAACCGGCAGAACTTTTCCGACTGGAGCATGACGCCGCTGCAGCATCAGCACGGCATCATCACGCCGAACGGCCTCATTTACGAGCGGCATCATAACGGGACTCCGGACATCGATCCCGCCAGGCACAGGCTCGTGATTCACGGCATGGTGAAGCAGCCGCTCGAGTTCACCATGGACGATCTGATGCGCTATCCGTCCGTGTCCAGGTTCTATTTCATGGAGTGCTCGGGCAACGGCCTGACCGACTGGCTGAAGCCGGCGTCCACGACCGTGCAGCAGACGCACGGGCTCCTGTCGTGCGCGCAATGGACCGGTATCCCTGTCTCCTGGCTGCTCGACGAGG
Organism: uncultured Pseudomonadota bacterium; assembly: GCA_963707705.1. Lineage (GTDB taxonomy): Bacteria > Pseudomonadota > Alphaproteobacteria > Rhizobiales > Xanthobacteraceae > Pseudorhodoplanes. The sequence goes on from CAVPRD010000005.1 coordinate 607,882, forward strand.
CCGGCCTCGAGCCGGGCGCCAAATGGGTGGCGTTCGAAGGCGCCGATGGCGCCGGCCACACGCGCAGCATGCCGCTCAAGAAGGTGCTCGACGACTGCCTCATCGTTTATGCGCAGAACGGCGAAATGCTGCGCGCCGAGCAAGGCTATCCGGTGCGGCTGTTCGTCCCCGGTTGGGAAGGCAACGTGTGCGTCAAGTGGCTGCGGCGGATCAAGGTCGGCGACGAGCCGTGGCATTTCCGCAGCGAAACCGCGCGTTACACCGACCCGATGCCGGATGGGATGTGGCGCCAGTTCAGCTTCGAAATGGAATGCAAGTCGGTTGTGACGCGCCCTTCCGGCGGCATGACGATCCGGCCGGGCATGCACGAGATCCAGGGCTTTGCGTGGTCCGGCAACGGCAAGATTCGCGCGGTGGACGTCACCGTCGATGGCGGCGCTACCTGGCGCGAGGCGAGGCTGGAAGAGCCGGTGCTCGACAAGTGCCTCACGCGTTTTCGCTATGCCTGGAACTGGGCCGGAGGGCCGGCGACCATCGCCAGTCGCGCCGTGGACAGCACCGGCTACGTGCAGCCTACCGTGCAGGATCTCGCCAAGGTACGGGCGATCGTCGGCTTCGTGCAGCACAACAACGGTGTTTTCCCGTGGTCCGTCAGTGCCGCCGGGGAGGTCAAGAATGCCATCGGCTAAGTTGATCCTGGCGCTGGGTACGGCCATCGTCGCCGCCGGGTGCGCGACGCAGCGATACGATGATTCGGCGCCGGTGCCGAACCCCCACGTCAAGTTCGGCAAGGCCCGATCACCAATGCCGATATCGCGCGTGGGACATCGACATCCGCACACCCGACGGCAAGGGCTTGCCGGCCGGACGCGGCACGGTGGCGGAAGGCAAGGCGGTTTACGACGCCAAGTGCGCGTCGTGCCACGGCGCCGATGCGAAGGGCGGACCCGTCTACGGAACGATGGTGGGCGGCATCGGCTCGTTCAAGACCGCTACTCGCGTGCTGACGCCCGGCAGCATGTATCCATATGCACCCATCCTCTTCGATTACATTCGCCGCGCGATGCCGATGGATCATCCGCAGTCGCTGACCACCAACGAAATCTACGCAGTATCGGCGTACCTCCTCAATCTCAACGGGATCATTCCGGACAGCGCCGTGATGGACCAGAACACGCTGGCGCGGGTGCAGATGCCGAATCGCAATGGCTTCATCATTGACGACCGGCCGGATGCGAAGGCGGTGCGCTGCATGACGAATTGCAAGTGACCGGCCGCGAGAGGCTCTGCCGGCGCCCGCGCGCGGGACGGAAGCAGCAAATCCGGCGCCCGCCCCTGCGGGCGTTTGCGGCGCTGCACCTGCGAGCCGCATCCGCTGCCGGCGCGGCGCTTTCGCGCACTTCGCCGGTCAC
>CAVPRD010000006.1:0-426561 GCA_963707705.1 uncultured Pseudomonadota bacterium
TCCGCTTTTGGCACGAGCGGACCTCGCAGCGAACCGGGCAAGTATCACGCGCTAATGCGAGGTGATCTAACGCCATCAATCCGCACACGTGCCAACCCCCAAATGGCCGCCGAGAGATATTGGCGTCAATCTCACGCGAGATAACGCGAGAAAACGTCTCCGTGGAGAATAAGCTCTCATCAGAGGGCCAGAATGTCGCGCAAAATCGGGCGAAATTCGCACTGCAGAAAATACAAATTCTTCTGCAATATCAATGGCTTAGTCGTTGGCTGGGGCGCCTGGATTCGAACTCGCACATTCCAGAGATGCGGGCCGCGCGTGGTGACCCAACTACCCCTTGCCGCGATCCGAAGATGATCGGCCGGCCGCCAAATGAGCCATAAAATTGCTCACTATCGGCTCGACTTCCTCGCGCGACGGAGCGTGTGTGGTGACGAAAGGTGCTCAACCAAATCCGCATGACCTGACAACCACCAGCACAACTTCTCCTCTCCCCGCCAGCGCCGTTGGGCCTCCGCGGGGCTTCGGTGGTGGCGGCATGTGCCGTCGCCACCAGCAAGAGGAGTTCAAAAATGACCAAGAGCAAGTCTGCCCGCAAGGCGAAATCGGCGACCACCACCAAGAAACCACGGAAAGCCGCCGAGCGTCATGAAGCGATCTCGACGCAGCGCGCCAATTCCAAGCAGGCCGACGTCATCGACATGCTGCGCCAACCGCAGGGAGCGACGATTTCAGCCATCATGAAGGCGACCGGCTGGCAGCAGCATTCGGTGCGTGGCTTCTTCGCCGGGGTCGTGCGCAAAAAGCTCGGCCTCACGTTGGAGTCGGAAAAGCCCGATGATGGCGACCGAGTCTATCGGATTGCTGCGAGCAAGCCGGACAAACCCAGGCGCAAGGCAGAGACGCCCAGCCGTCAGGTGGCCTGATCATGGCTCGGCGATCCGTCAGATCGACGACGCCGGCCTCGCAAAAATCGCAGTTCGTTCAGGCTGACACGAGCCTGGACGAGCTGCGTCGCGAATGGCGGCGTCTATATAAGAGTGAGCCACCGAGGATCAGCCGCGACCTGCTGGTTCTCGGCATTGCTTACCGACGTCAGGAGATCGAACACGGTGGACTCGGCAAGGCGACACTTCGCAAGCTGCAGACGCTGGCGAAGACCTTGCGCACCACAGGCCGCGTCGGTCCCACGCCAAGTCTCAGTCTGAAGCCCGGCGCGCGCCTCGTGCGCGAATGGCATGGCCGAACCCATACGGTGACGGTGACGGAGGACGGATTCGAATATGGCGGCACGAGCTACGCGTCCCTGACCAAGATCGCCAAGAAGATCACGGGATCGCACTGGTCGGGGCCGCGCTTCTTCGGACTGCAGGCTCAGGGCAAACAGAAGCCGAATGGAGACGACCATGGTTGAAACCGAAAAGCTCTGCACGTCGACCGATCAAAAGGCTCGTTGCGCGATCTACACACGCAAATCGACCGACGAAGGGCTGGAGAAGGACTTCAACTCGCTCGACGCCCAACGCGAGGCCTGCGCCGCCTTTCATCCAGTCGCAGAAGCACGAGGGCTGGACGACCTATATCGACGGCATATGACGACGGCGGGTATTCCGGCGGCACGATGGAGCGGCCTGCCCTGCAGCGGCTGCTGGCCGATATCGAGGCCGGCCGGATCGATGTGATCGTCGTCTACAAGGTCGACCGGTTGACGCGGGCACTCTCGGATTTTGCCAAGCTCGTCGAGATCTTCGACCGACGTGGCGTGTCCTTCGTCTCGATCACCCAGCAGTTCAACACCACCACCAGCATGGGGCGACTGACGCTGAATATCCTGCTCTCCTTCGCCCAGTTCGAGCGTGAGCTGATCGGCGAGCGTGTGCGCGACAAGGTCGCCGCCTCCAAGAAGAAGGGCATGTGGATGGGTGGCACCGTGCCGCTCGGCTACGACGCGAAAGACCGCAAACTCGTGGTCAACAAGGCCGAGGCCCGGACGGTCGTCGACATTTACCGGCGCTACCTCCGGCTCAAGTCAGTCCGGGCTCTCCAGATAGAGCTCGACGCCGCCGGCATCAGGAGCAAGCGGCGCGTTCGGCCCGATGGCACGGAACACGGCAATCAGCGGTTCTCGCAGGGCGCGCTCTACCTTTTGCTTCAGAACCGGACGTACCGTGGCGAGGCAACGCATAAGGGCAATGCCTACCCAGGCGAACATTCGGCGATCGTTGACAAGCCGCTCTGGGACGCCGTGCAGGCCGTGCTCGCCGAGAACCGCGTCCAGCGCGCGACCGGCGTCAACACCAAGGCGCCAAGCCTGCTGACCGGCCTGCTGTTCGACGAGGCCGGGGAGCGGCTGACGCCAACATGGTCGGTCAAGAAGGGCACCCGATACCGCTACTACGTGTCCACGTCGCTCGTGAAAGGTGGCAGCAAAGCCCATTCGACGCGCCGTCGTATCCCCGCCGGCAACCTCGAAACCATCGTCATCGAGAGGCTTCGAACGTTGTTCTCCAGCCGAGGAGAACTGCTCGACGCGATCGAGGGCGCGAGCATCGGCCGCAACGGACAAGGCCATTTGATTCAGCGCGGGCGTCAGATCGCAGAGGAGCTTGAACAAACGCCAGAGAAGAATCAAAGCAATCGTTACGACCTTGGTCCGCCGTGTGGAAATCGGACCTGACAGCGTCAAGATCGATGTCTCTCGAGACCGACTTGCTGCGCTGCTCGGCTCGGAGCATGAAAAGACGCCGCACGCTGAGCCGATCGATCCATCCGATCACATTCTAACGTTGACAGCGCCTGTCCAACTGACACGGGTCGGCCGCGAAATGAAATTGCTGGTCGACGATTCGAACGACAATCGATCACCCGATATGGGCCTCCTGCGAGTCGTCACGCGCGCCCACGACGTCCAGCGGCGTCTCGCCGAAGACACAACCCTCACCGTGCATGACATCGCTCGCGACGAACAAGTTACATCCGACTATCTGTATGTCGTTCTGCGCCTGCGCTGGCTCGCGCCGGATATCACCACGGCGATCGTCAACGGCCGGCAGCCACCACAGCTCAATGCCAAGCGATTGATGCGGCTGACTGCGCAGCTACCGGCCGATTGGTCCGCACAACGCGCCCTGCTCGGCTTTCGCTAACGTCCATTATGGTTTGAGTTGCCCGCCTCTGCAATGCGCACACGCGAACCAGACTGGTGCCGTGCTGCTCCTGACGCGGAGCTGCCGTGTCTAACAACCGTCGTTCCGTGGAGGCGCGAAGGCTGGCAACGAAAAATCAGCTCGTTACTTTTCAACTCTCAAGATGCCGGATAATGTTGCCGATAGGTAGCAGCTAACAGGTTGCACACGCTTGCACGTCAGTCCGTTCTGACGCTCGGCCAATGGGAGATTGTGTGCTGCACGCAATCCCCGACATGCTCCTTCAGAATTTTCTTGGCCTTGCCCGCGTCTCGACCAAGCGCGCAATCCAGCAGCTGCTTGTGCTGGCGGATCGGCGCCTCATCTCTAAACTGAAACGTGATCATCTGATACCGGAAATAGCGATCGAATGCAGCAGCATGAGCTTCCATTAAGGTCATAGAGCCGCAGTTTGAAATCAGTGCCTGGTGGAATTCGCTGTCGTACTGCTTCCACTGCTCGGACGAACCGATCTGCGATTTCATCAGTTTTTCGGTCGCAGCGAGCTTGTGGTGGGCGGAGACGACACGACCCTCCCACTCCACGTCCGCGCAGGCGAAAGACTGATCGATCGCGTGAGACTCCAGCAGAAGACGCAGGTCTGCAAGCTCTTTGAGATTGTCGATTGAAATCGGCGCGACCTCGAACCCGCGCTGGCCCTCGGCCACGACGAGACGTTCCGACGTCAGCCTGTTCAGGATTTCGCGCAAGGTGGTGACGCTCAGGCCGTATTCCTGCCGAAACACTTCCAGGCGCAACCGCTGCGACGGCTTCAAGCGTCCGAAGATGATGTCAGCCCGAATGCGCGCGTAGCCTTCATCGGCCACGGAGGTCACTTCAGAGGTTGCTACGACCGCCATAGATGAATTGCTCCACGATAGCGACTTTCATGGCAGCCGCTTGGCCAACCAACAAGGGTCGACTGGTATCGCCTCGATACTGGCATTTTATAGGATAAAACACGTATCATAATTTGACTAGCCGATAATAACATGATTTTGTGAAATGAAAGACGGTGTTAACGCCGCATTTTTCGAAGGGAGGAGTGCTTTATGAAAACTGTCACAGGCATGGCATGCGCCGCGGCTGCCGCGATTACACTGGTGCTGGTGTTGCCGGCGAACGCTCAGGACATATCGGAGCGGACGATCCGGTGGGGCCACCTCAACAACACGGATCACCCGGTCAGTTTCGGCGTTCAAAAGTTCGCCGAGATCCTCGCTGCAAAGAGCGGGGGGAAGATGAAGGTCAGGGAATTCCCGGCTTCTCAACTTGGCAACGAAATGCAGATGCAGAGCGCGGCACGGGGCGGCACGCAGGAGATCGTGTCCGCGTCGACTGCGTCTCTTGCGTCGGTGGTCAAGGATTTCGGATTGCTCGACTTGCCCTTTATCGTAGCCAATTTTGGGCAGGGCGAAGCCCTTGTCGGCGGTCCTTTCGGCAAGCTACTTCTCGAAAAGCTGCCTGAAAAGGACCTGATCGGTCTTGGCTATTGGACTCTCGGCTTTCGCAACGTCACCAACAGCCAGCGGCCGATCGCGAAACTTGAAGACTTCCAAGGGTTGAAGCTGCGCGTGCTGCCGAGCCCCGTCTATGTCGAGACGTTCAAGGCCTTCAAAGTCAATCCCGTACCGATGAATTTTGCGGAGCTCTATAGCGCTTTGGAAACGCGAACGGTTGACGGGCAGGAGAACCCCTATTCAGTGACGTTCTCGAACAAGTTCTACGAGGTTCAGAAATACGTCTCTTCGACCAATCACACCAATTCCTATAACATAATCGTCGTCAGCAGGAAATTCTGGGACAAGCTGTCGCCGACAGAGCAGCGTCTAATGCGCGAGGCCTACGCGGAATTGCGCGACTTCCAAATGGAGCAGACCAAACTTGCGGTTGATAAATCGCTGGCCGGCCTGAAAGAGAAGGGCATGGCCTTCACCGACATCGTGCCTGCCGAACTCGCGCGCATGCGTGAAGCAACGAAGCCAGTGATCGAGAAGTTCCTCGGCGAATACGATCCCGAGACGGTCAAGCTCTTCAAAGCCGAAATCGATCGCGTGCAAAAGCTTCCGTAACGAACGCCTGAGATCAAAGCGGAGCGCCGACTGCGGCGCCCCGCGCTGTCTTCCACGCTTCTGCCAATGGCGACCAGCATGCAGCGCGTCCTGGATTGGTACTGCAGCCTTATCAAGGTGCTTGCGGTCGCATGCCTTGCAGGCATGGTCATTTTGGTCTTCGGCAACGTCGTTCTTCGATATGGGTTCAATTCCGGTATTGTTGTGTCCGAAGAGGCGTCCCGATGGCTACTGGTCTGGCTCACATTTCTAGGAGCCATCGTCGCGTTGCGAGAGCACCGGCACCTCGGCATCGACACGCTCGTTCGTAAGCTTTCTCCGCGCGCGAAACGCGTCGTATTTGTTATCAACTATGCTCTGATGCTTTATGCAAACTGGCTTCTGTTGCTCGGCAGCTGGCGCCAGATGCTGATCACAGCATCTGATCGTTCGCCGGCGGCATCCCTTCCGGTAGGTTTGTTTTACGCATCGGGCGTCGTATTCGGCGTCTCGGCCGCCGTTATCCTCCTCTACGACGTCACACGGGTGCTTTTGGGACACGTCCGCGAGGACGAACTCGTAGCTGTACGCGAATCGGAAGAGGCGTGATTCGATGACCGGCATCCGCCATCCATGACGATTGCTGTCTTCACTTTCTCGTTGCTTGGTGCGATGGCGCTTGGAATGCCGATCGCATTTGCGCTGCTGATATGCGGCGTCGCTTTGATGCATTCGCTCGACATCTTCGATGCTCAGATTGTCGCCCAAAACACCATCAACGGTGCCGACAGCTTTCCGCTAATGGCCGTGCCTTTCTTCATGTTGGCCGGCGAAATTATGAACAAGGGCGGCCTCGCGCGTCGAATCGTCAATGTTGCGATGACACTTGTCGGACATGCTCGCGGCGGGTTGGGGTATGTCGCAATACTCGCCTCCGTCATTTTGTCGTCGCTCTCCGGATCTGCGGCAGCTGATGCCGCGGCACTGGCCGCCCTGGTCGTGCCGATGATGATCGCGGCCGGCCATAGCAAGATGTATTCCACCGGCCTGGTGGCGGCGGGCAGCGTGATCGGCCCGGTTATTCCACCCAGCATCGGGTTCGTGTTGTTCGGCGTGGTGGGCGGCGTATCGATATCAAAATTGTTCCTCGCGGGAATTTTTCCAGGACTTCTCCTGGCGGTCGGCCTTTGCGTCGCATGGTGGTGGGTTGCAAAGCGCGAAGATGCGGTTCGCAGGCCAAGCGCGTCTTGGATGGAGGTGCTGCGCGCGCTCATCGACGGTTTCTGGGCGCTTATGCTGCCTGTCATTATCGTAGTGGGGCTGCGCTTTGGCATCTTTACGCCCACGGAGGCCGGCGTCGTTGTCGCCGTTTACTCGCTCTTCGTCGCCACATGCATCTATCGTGAGCTGAAGTGGTCGGATCTCTACAGCGTATTCTTGTCGGCGGCGATAACGACCAGCGTCGTTATGTTTCTGGTGGCGGCAGCCCTTGTCTCTTCCTGGCTGATCACCGTCGCAGAGATCACTCAGCAGGTCGTTGAACTTTTGAAACCGTTCATGGGCAGCAAGATCCTGCTCATGCTCGTTATTATGGTCATTGTCGTGATTGTCGGTACGGCTCTGGACATGACGCCGACCATCCTGATCATGACCCCGATCCTGATGCCCGTGATCCGGGAGGCCGGTATCGATCCGGTCTATTTCGGCGTCGTCTTCATCATCAACAACTCGATCGGGCTGATTACCCCGCCGGTCGGGGTAGTCCTGAACGTCGTGTGCGGGATTTCAAACATCAGCATGGAAGACATCATCAAGGGCGTATGGCCATTTCTGCTAGCTGAACTTGGTGTCCTTCTTCTTCTGGTTTTGTTTCCCTGGCTGGTAACAGGGCCAGCCAAATGGCTTGGGGGATAGGCGGAAAACAAGATGGTACGTATCAAGATCATCAACGGTCCCAATCTCAATCTTCTTGGCGTTCGCGAGCCGCACATCTACGGAATAACGACGCTTTCGCAGATTCAAAGAGACTGCGAAGGTGCAGCAAAGGATTTGAACGTGTCGTTGGCATTTCTTCAGTCCAATCACGAGGGTCAGATTGTCGATTGGATTCAAGCTGCCCGCGACGACTCGGACGCAATCATCCTTAATCCGGCAGGTTATTCCTTCTATTCGGTTGCGATATTCGACGCTATAAAGGCATTCGAAGGGCCGATCATCGAACTTCATCTGTCCAATATTCACGCGAGGGACGAGTTGCATCAGCATTCGATCATGTCGCGGGCTGCAACGGCCGTTATTTGCGGTCTGGGGCCGTCGGGCTACACGCTCGCGATGCAGGCGGCGGTATGTCTTCTGACGGCCAATACGCAAGCGAGCGTCACGAATGCCGCCTAAAGCGTTGCTCGCGATCCGGAGCGATATCGCTCCGCAGTTCGAACCCGAGTATCTCGAATGGATGACTAGGGAACATGCGATCGAACGGGTCGACATCGACGGGTTCTTGTCCGCGAGGATATTTCGATCCAAACATGCCCAATTCGGGCGGTTTTTGATTCTATATGAGCTCGCAGACGCCAGCGTCGTGGATAGCCCGGCCTATCTGGAGCGACTGAACAACCCTACACCCTGGTCAACTCGTATAATGCCGCATCTTGGAAATTTCATTCGGGGCGGCGGTGAAATTGTTGGAAATTGGGGGACAGGATGCGGAGCCGCGCTGACCTCCTTCTTAATTCGCTCTGGTGAGGACGTAGTTGCAATTGAGTCTCTCGAGGCGCTTTCAAAGCAACCGGGCGTAGTAGCCATACGCCTGTTGCAAACCGATCAAGATCGAACAGCGGTCACGACGAACGAAAGAGCCCTCAGGGCCGGAGATCGAAGCTTTGAAAAATTGCTGATGATTGAAACCTTGGATGAGCAGTCGGCGATACGAGCAACTCATAGCTTTCCGGCCGACTTACGGCAGCTGCTGGATCACGGGGCGGAAACGCCCGGTCCATACTCACTTGTCTTCCATCTAAGGCAGCGGAGGGAAAATTAAGGACCGATTGGTCAGCACAACGCGCCCTACTTGGCTTTCGCTAAAGCAGATTATGGTTTTGAGTTGCTCGCCCGCATCTGCAATGCGCACACGCGCCAACCCCCAAATGGCCGCCGAGAGATATTCGCGCCAATCTCGCGCGAGGCAACGCAAGAAAACGTCTCCGTGGAGAATTAGCTCTCATCAGAGGCCAGAATGTCGCGCAAAACCGGGCGAAATTCGCACTGTAGAAAAAACAAATTCCTATGCAATATCAATTACTTAGTCGTTGGCTGGGGCGCCTGGATTCGAACCAGGGGATGGCGGAATCAAAATCCGCTGCCTTACCACTTGGCTACGCCCCAACATTGTCAGGAGAGGCCCTAGAACATGATCCCGAAAAGGGGAAGCCGGTTTTCGGAAGATCATGCTCGATGGGTCGGGCGGAAAATAGCTGCGAGCCGCCTGCCCCGCAACGGCTAATGTGGGTTGTCGTCCGGTCGCCGCGGGCCTCGCTCGGCGGCGCTTGCCCGCTACGGACCTGCCGTGACAAGGTTTGCAAGAGCCTGATCGGAGAGTGCCCTCATGCCTTATCGCGCGCCCGTTGAAGATATCGCGTTCGCGCTTCTGCATGGCGCAGGTTTGAAGGAGACACTGGCGCAGGGATTTTACGGCGATCTGGGCACGGACGATGTGGACGTAATCCTCGAAGAAGCCGGGAAGTTCGCAACCGACATCATCGCTCCGCTCAATGTTCCGGGCGATCGTCATGGCGCGTTCCTGAAGAACGGCCATGTAATAATGCCGCCCGGCTGGAAGGATGCCTATACCGCCTGGGCCGCCGCCGGCTGGAACGGGCTCGCCTCTCCTTCTGAATGGGGCGGCCAGGAGCTGCCGCGGGCGCTGAACGCAGCTTGCGTCGAAATGTGGAATTCCGCTTCCATGGCCTTCGGCATCGGACCGGTCCTGACCATGGCGGGCATCGACGCGCTTGCGCTGCATGGCGCCGATGACCTGAAAAAATCCTACCTGCCGAAACTTATCAGCGGCGAATGGATGGGCACGATGCAACTCACCGAGCCGCAGGCTGGCTCGGATGTCGGCGCGCTTCGCAGCCGCGCCGAGCGCGCGCCCGACGGCACCTATCGCCTGTTCGGGCAGAAAATTTTCATCACCTATGGCGAGCACGATCTCACCGACAACATCATCCATTTCGTGCTCGCGCGTCTGCCCGATGCACCACCCGGCACCAAGGGCATTTCGCTGTTCCTCGTGCCAAAATTCCTGCTCAATGCGGACGGCACACCGGGTCCGCGCAACGACGTTCATGTGCATTCGGTCGAGCACAAGATGGGCATCCATGCTTCGCCGACCTGCACCATGGTCTATGGCGACAAGGGCGGGGCTGTGGGATTCCTGATCGGCAAGGAACATGCCGGCATGGCCTGCATGTTCACCATGATGAACGAAGCGCGCGTCGCGGTCGGCCTTCAAGGCGTCGCCATCGCCGAACGCGCGCTGCAGCAGGCACTGGAATATGCGCGCGACCGCAAGCAAGGCCGCGGCGACGGTCCGAACGCCCAAGCCTCGGTCGCGATCATTGAACATGCCGATGTGCGGCGCATGTTGCTGACCATGCGCGCGCTCACGCGCGCTGCGCGCGCGATTTGCTATGCGACCGCCGTCGCGCTCGACCGTTCGCATCGCGATAAGGACGCCGCGGCTCGCAAGGCAGCGCAGGAACGCGCCGCGCTGCTGACGCCTGTTGCAAAGGCCTTCTCCACCGATATCGGCATCGAGGTCGCTTCGCTCGGCGTGCAGGTTCACGGCGGCATGGGGTTCATTGAGGAAGCCGGCGCGGCCCAGCATTATCGCGACGCGCGCATCGCGGCGATCTATGAAGGCACCAACGGCATCCAGTCGATCGATCTCGTCACCCGCAAGTTGCCGCTGTCCGGCGGCGCGACGATCAGAGCCTATCTCGCCGAATTGCGTGCGATCGTGGCGCGCGTGCAGACGACCAACGATCCGGCTTTCGGCGCGACCGCCGCGCGGCTTTCCGATGCTATCGACAGTCTCGAACGCGCGACCGAATGGATATCCGTGCGGCTGTCATCCGACACGAAATCCGTGCTCGCGGGCACGACGCCCTATCTGCGCCTGTTCGCCACGGCCGCAGGCGGATGCCTGCTGGCGAACGAGGCGCTGGCAGCGATTCGCCTCGGCGACAATGGCGCTCGCGCAAGTGCCGACCGCATCGCACTCGCCCGCTTCTTCGCCGAGAATATCGCGGTGCAGAGCGGCGGACTTGAAGCGGCCGTCACCGAAGGCGCAGGCTCCATTGCCACCGCACTCCTGCCCGGCGAGGCCGCCTGACATGACCCCGCACGTCACAGTGAAAGATGAAGGCGCCGTTCGCCTGATCCGCATCGAACGGCCGGACAAGAAGAACGCGCTGACATCGGCCATGTATGACGCGCTCGCCGCTGGCATAACCGGCACGAAGACTTCGCCCGAGATCCGCGCCGTCCTGATCGGCGGTGTGCCGGGCGCCTTCTGCGCCGGAAACGATATGGAGGAATTCCGGCAAGCCGCCGAAACGGGTGAAGGCCTGAGCAATTCCGTGATCCGCTTCCTGTATGCGCTCGCAGCTTGCGAGCGGCCGATTGTCGCCGCCGTGAATGGTCTTGCGATCGGCGTCGGCACCACCATGCTGCTGCATTGCGATTATGTGGTTGCCTCGCGCGAAGCGCGTTTCATGACTCCTTTCGTTAATCTCGGCCTTGTTCCGGAAGCGGCATCGAGCCTGATTGCTCCGCGCCTGATGGGGCAGCGGCATGCCTTCGCGCTGCTGGTGATGGGTGAGCCGCTGGACGCACAGGGTGCGCTATCGGCGGGTCTCGTTAACGTGGTCGTGGATGGCGGAGAAGTCGAGCGCCGCGCGTTCGAGGCAGCGCAGAAAATCGCGGCGCTGCCGCCCGAAGCCGTGCTCGCCTCGCGCCGGCTGATGCGTGGCTCGTACGAGGAAATCCTCGCTCGCATCGACGAGGAGGCAGACAATTTCGTGGAGCGCCTGCAGTCACCGGAGGCGATGGCGGCCTTCAAGGCGTTTTTTGCAAGGAAGAAGTAGCATTAACCGCGAAACGCGCGTTGATGCGGACGCCGCTTATGCAGTCAGCGGCTTCAACCCCGCTTCGATCTCCGCCCGCCGCTTCTCCAGAAATGGCGGCAGCGAGAGCTTCTCTCCGAGCCTGTCCATCGGCTCGTCGGAAGCGAAGCCCGGCCCGTCGGTTGCGATCTCGAACAGGATGCCATTCGGTTCGCGGAAATAGAGCGACTCGAAATAGAAGCGATTGACCTTGCCACTGTTCGGCACGCGAAGCTTGAGCAGCCGGTCGGCCCATCCATTGTATTCCTGAAGGTTCGGCGTGCGAAACGCGACATGATGCACTCCGCCCGCGCCCGGCTGCGCCGCTGGCAGTTTCGGACGAACCGCGACATGCAGTTCGGCGGCAGGACCGCCCTCACCCATCTCATAGACATGCACCACATCGGAATCGGAATCCGGCATCGGATAATCGCGGACGTGCCGCATGAGCATGAGTTCGCGCAGCACGATGTCGGTTGGCGCTACGTCAGGCACTGTCATGGTGATGGGGCCAAGCCCCCGGATCTGATGTTCCGCCGGCACGCTGCTTTTCGACCAGGGATGCGCCTCGCCTGCACCGCTGTCATCGATGAGGCTTAGCCGCTGGCCTTCCGGGTCATCGAAATCGAGCGTGAAGCGTCCGTCGCGTTCTCCGATCTCGCCGGTTTTGGCACCGGCCTCCGTGAGCCGGCGACGCCACCACTTCAGCGCGTCATGGCCGCAAACGCGCAGGCCCGTGCGAGTGATGGTGTGGTTGCCACGCCGCTCTGGCGCTGCCGGAAAGTCGAAAAAAGTCAGATCGCTGCCGGGCGAAGCCAGCCCGTCGCCATAAAACAGGTGATAGGCCGATACATCGTCCTGGTTCACCGTCTTCTTGATCAACCGCATGCCAAGGACCTGGGTGTAGAAGCGCAGGTTTCCCGGCGCGTTCGCAGAGACGGCGGTGAGATGATGGATGCCGGTAAGCTTCATGACGCCACTTTATTATGAGAGCAAAATTGCGCACCGAAGGCCGCGCGATCGCGCTTCAGATAGGCAAGCAGCGCGCAAAAGAAAAGCCCGGCGCTGCGCGGCCTTATTCGGCTTCCGTTGCAGGGCCGCGTCGCGTTCTGGTGCCTGCGCGGGGCGATTGCAACAGGTTCACATTGACTTGAGGCGGCCGCCCATGTCCCATCGGGACCAAACCCCGGAAAATTCCGATTCATGAGCACTCTTCTCATTTCGCATCCCGCCTGTCTCAATCACCTGACACCGGCCGGCCACCCGGAGCGGCCGGACCGCTTGCGCGCGATCGAGCGCGCATTGGAGAGCGAAAAATTCTCCACTCTTGCGCGCGAACAGGCGCCTCTCGCGGACCTCAAAACCGTCGCGCTCGCGCATCCAATGGATTATGTCGAAGCGATCCGCGAGGCTTCGCCGAAAGACGGTCTGGTGTCGCTCGACGGCGATACCTCCATGTCCCCCGGATCGCTGGAAGCAGCGCTGCGGGCTGCCGGCGGAGCGGTGTTCGCAGTCGATGAAGTGGTTGGCAAGAAGGCTGCCAATGCCTTTATCGCAACCCGGCCGCCCGGCCATCACGCTGAAACTGTGCGGCCGATGGGCTTTTGCCTGTTCAACAATGTCGCGATCGCGGCCCGTCACGCGCAGAAGAAGCACGGCCTCGGCCGCGTCGGCATTGTCGATTTCGATGTGCATCACGGCAACGGCACCCAGGAAATTTTCTGGAGCGACCCGACCGTGATGTATTGCTCCACGCACCAGATGCCGCTCTACCCAGGAACCGGTGCTAAATCCGAACGCGGCGAGCACGACAACATCGTCAACGCGCCGCTGCGCGCAGGCGATGGCGGCGAGCAATTCCGTGCTGCGATGGAGACTGTGATACTGCCCCGGCTGGAAGCCTTCGGACCTGACCTGGTAATCATTTCGTCAGGCTTCGACGCGCATATCCGCGATCCGCTGGCGAGCCTGAATTTCACCGAGGAAGATTTCGCCTGGGCGACGAAGAAACTGATGGAGCTCGCGGACAGGAAAGCCGCGGGCCGGTTAATTTCGGTATTGGAGGGGGGCTATGACCTGCAGGGACTTGCCGGCTCGGTGGCGGCGCATGTAACCGCTCTGATGCGGGGCTAGCCCTGCGCGTTGCGCGATTCATCACTATATTCGCAGACGATTCGAAACCGGGACCGACATGTCAGACAAATCCGCAGCCGACATCAAGACCATGCCCTTCGAACGCGCGATCGAGGAACTGGAATCGATCATCAAGCGGTTGGAGGACGGCAAGGTCCCGCTCGCCGAGTCGGTGGAAATCTATGAACGCGGCGAGGCGCTGAAACGCCGCTGCGAGGAATTACTGAAGGCCGCCGAAGCACGGGTGGAGAAGATCACCACCGACGCCAGTGGCAAGGCGAAGGGCAGCGAGCCGCTGGATGTGAAGTGACGGCATCTATGCCGTCATTGCCAGGCATAGCCGTTCAAAGGACGGCGTCGCTTCGCTCGCTTGTGCCCGGCAATCCATCACACGAAAGAGTTGGATGCGTGGGTCAGGCTCACTTCTTCCGATACACAATCAGCGTCTTGAAATCCACCACACGCTCGACCGGCTTTTCCTTTTCCCACACGGGGAGGATTTCGGCGGTGCGTTCCTTGCCCATCGAGTTCTTGTAGAAAAGCAGATACCCGCCCGATCGCGTCTTGTCGGTGAACAGGTCGAGCACACCGCGGTCGGTCATGCCGCCATATTCGGCGCTGGCGGTGTTCGGAAAAAAGAACTCGCACAAATGCACCATCGTGACGATGTCGAAATCCGGCAGCAGGCGAGGATTGGTGAGATAGATGTCGCCGAAATAGGCGAGGTAGGATTTCGCGACACCCGAATTGGTCGAGACCAGCTTGATGTAGGCCTCGTATTCCTCGATCGAGGCGGTAATCGCCACGACTGAATTTCCGGAGCCGTTGCGCGCCTGCTCGATACCGACGACATGATGCGTGCCGGTGCCAAAATGGTAGATGTCCTTGTTCTTCAGGCCCTGCTCGGCAATCCACTCATTGACGTGCACGTCACAGGGACAGATGTCCTCGTGCAGGTCCCATTTGTCGGTCCAGTAATTCATCTGAAGCATGGCGTTTCCCCTTTTCTCGTTTTCGCTAGCTCAAGCCGGCAAGATTGCCAAGGGGCCAACTAAGGGCCGGCCCTGCGGCATTGCGTTCGCATCGGCGCGATCGAGTGCGATCTGTTCTGAGTGAAATTCGCGCAGAACCTCACGCCGGTCGATGGTCATCACGATCGCGGCCGGCAGCCTTGCCAGCAGCATCTGATAGAGATCACGGCCGGTATCGTCCGCCAGCGCCGCCACCGGTTCATCGAACAGCAGCACCGCAGGCTTTCGGATCAGCGCGCGAGCGATGCCGATGCGTTGCTGCTCGCCGCCGGACAAGAGCACGTTCCAGTCGGCCTCCTCGTCGAGACGCGTGGACAGATGTGGCAGGCCGACCGCTTCCAGCGCCGAGAAAATGGAATCGTCAGCCACCTCTCGGTCGGATCGCGGATATACGATCGCCCGCCGCAGGCTGCCGAGCGGAAAATACGGCCGCTGTGGCATCGCGAGAACCTCGCCGTTTTCCGGGAAAATGACTCTTCCCGATCCCGACGGCCAAAGGCCGGTCAGCGCCCGAAACAAGGTCGATTTCCCCGAGCCCGACGGACCGGAAATAAGCAAGCGATTGCCGTTGCGAAGCGACAGATGCGGCAAGCCTGCGATCACGGAACCGTCCGGCAGACGGATCGAGAGGTCCGAAATGTCCAGGCTGCGCTCCGGATGCTGCGACACCACGACGATGCCCTGCGCTTGCGCGCGGCTCTCGTCGACGGCCGTCATCGCGTCCTCGAATTGCGAAAGACGATCGAGCATCGCTTTCCATTCCGCGATCTTGCCGTAGGACGAGATGCAGAAGGCGAATGCGCCTTCGACCTTGGTGAACGCCAGTGCGGCCTGCATGAGCGATCCCAGCGGGATCGCAGCGGCCAGATATGCCGGGCTGACGATCAGCACCGGCACCACGGTTGAGGCCTGAGCGTATCCGCTGACGAAGCCGACCAGCCGGGTTTGGGTCGCCACCAGGCGCGTCCAGTTGCCGACCAGATTGGAGAAGCGGTGGCTTAGCTCGGTGCGCTCCACCGGTTCGCCCTGCATCAGCGCAATCGGCTCGGAATGATCTGCCGCGCGCACAATGGCGAAGCGAAAATCGCTTTCGTAGCGCTGCTGGTTAAAGTTGAGCGGGATCAGCCGCCAGCCGATCCAGTGCGCGATCAGCGTGCCGCTCGTGGCATAGATCAAGGCCGCCCAGATCAGCCAGCCGGGAATCGGCACACCCGGCAATCCCGGCATCGGCGTCACCGCCGACAACCCCCACAGGATATAGGCGAAGGACGCCAGCGCCACGACGCTGCCGAGCAGGCCGGTGGTCAATTCATGGGTGCGCTGGATGAAGAGATAGACGTCGTTGGCGATGCGCAGATGAATGTTGTCGACATTGGGCGCGACGAACCGCACCCGATAATGCCGGCCGTCCGCCATCCAGCGCGACACGTAATTCGCCGTGAGCCAGCGCCGCCAGCGGATCTGAAGGGTCTGCCCGAAATAATATTGCGAACCGGCCGCAAGAACGAAGGCTGCCACGATGAAGCAGAACGCCGCGAGTTCGGCGTAGAAGGCACTCCAGTCGCGCCGCTCCAGCGCATTATAAAATCGCGCATTCCAGTTGATGATCGCGACCGCCACATAGACCAATGCCAATTCCGCCGCGACCACGGCTGCCAGCAGGAGGCATGCCATCCGGCGGTCTTCGGAGCGGAAATAGGGCAGCGCCACCCGGAAGAAAGTACGCAGCGCAAGCACGATGCGGTCCATCGTCAATCCTCACAAAGCCCGCGGGGCGGACCCGACGCGCTCTCTTTATCATGGGTGCGGCGGCGGGGCGTCGCAGCCGATTCGACGATCGCCCCCACGTGTGCGATGCATCACGAACAGGAATGGGAAAGGGCTGAATTCCAACACTTTTTCAGGCCATTAACGCAGTCACGCGCGCTTCACATGCCTACGCCAAAGCCTTTGGCGTCAAGCTGTCCGTTGCCGCACTCTTTCCGCCGGCCCAACCGATGACCATGCAAACGACCCTGACCGCCGGGGTGTCCGCCCCGGCCGTAGCGCCGCCTTGGCGCCTCGAACTGACCGAGACACTGCGGCTGGCGCTGCCGATCGCGCTGACCCAGCTCGGCCAGGTCGCGATGATGACGACCGACCTCGCCTTGCTTGGGCGGCTCGGCGATCAGGTGGTCGCGGCCGCAGCCCTCGCCCATACCGTGCTGTTCGTGGCCTTCGTGCTGGGCATGGGACTGGTGTCGGCGGTTGCGCCGCTGGCAGCGCAAGCCTATGGCGCGCGAAATCCGCGGGTGGTACGGCGCGCCCTGCGGGTCGGCCTTTGGGCCGCCGTTCTGCTTGGCGTGCCGCTGAGCGTGATGCAATTCTATGGCCGGGACATCCTGCTCGCGCTCGGACAAACCGAGCAAGCGGCGTCGCTCGCGGCGCGCTACCTCTACGGCCTTGCCTGGAGCATGATCCCCGCCTGGTGGTTCATCGCCTTGCGCGGTTTCATGGGTGCTGTGAACCGGCCGGAGCCCGGATTGTGGATCACGCTGGCGGCGATTCCGGCCAATGCGCTACTGGCCTATGGCCTGATCCACGGCCATTTCGGCTTGCCGAAGCTCGACCTTTTAGGTGCCGGCATCGCGACCACCATCGTCAATCTCGGAATGTGCGCGGCCGCAATCTGGGTCTGCTATGCGCTCCGACCGTTCAGGAAATATCGCGTGCTCGGCCGTTTCTGGCGGCCCGACTGGGCGCTGTTCCGGCAGTTGATCATCGTTGGTGCGCCGATCTCCGGCACCTTCTCGCTTGAATATGGCGTCTTCGCCGCCGCCGGAATCCTGATGGGATGGATCGGCACCAGCGCGCTCGCTGCGCACCAGATCGCGCTCACCATCGCCTCGATCCTGTTCATGGTGCCGTTCGGAATTTCGATGGCGGCGACAGTGCGCGTCGGCCACGCGGTCGGGCGGCGCGACAGTGCCGCTACGCGCAGCGCAGGCTTTGTCGCGATCTGGCTTGGCATCGTGTTCATGACGGCAATGACGCTGCTGGTGATCGCAACTCGCGAGATGCTGCCGATCCTGTTTCTCGGATCGGACACGTCCGATAAAACACAGACCGCCGAGCTCGCCGCAACGCTCCTCGTCGTCGGCGCCAGCTTCTTCATCGCCGACGGAATTCAGACGATCGCACAGGGTGCGCTGCGCGGGCTGAACGATACGGCCACGCCGCTGCTCTATTCGCTCATCTGCTTTTGGGTGATCGCGTTTCCGGCATGTTACGGGCTAGGCTTCACTTTGGGACTCGGCGCGGTCGGCATCTGGGTCGCGCTGTCGGTCGCACTCATCATCTACGCGGTGATGCTGATCCTTCGCTTTCACCGCCTGACGCGACGCGGATATCTGCCCGACGTGCCGAAGGCGGTCTGACCTTGCGATCCGGCGAGGAAGCCGGGCATGAAAGCATGATGCCGAAAAAGCCTGCCCCGGACTTGATCCGGGGTGTGACGCGGTTTTCGGATAACATCATGCTTCGTGCATAATCCACTTATGGTCGACCGGCTTCACATCATCGATATTGGACATCGCGGCGATGGCGTCGCAGATGTCGCGGGCGAGCCGGTCTTCGTTCCCTATACATTGCCGGGCGAGACCGTCGACGCTGACCGGGTGCCGGGCCATCCCGATCGCCGGCATCTGCTCCGCGTCATAGAGCCATCGCCCGATCGAATACAGCCCTTCTGCCCGCATTTCGGAATCTGCGGCGGCTGCGCGACCCAGCAATGGGCGGAGACGCCCTACCGCGCCTGGAAACGCGGCCTCGTCGTCTCCGCACTCGAAGCTGCCGGTATCGCAACCCAAGTCGATGATCTGATCGACGCCCATGGCGAGGGGCGGCGGCGCGCCGTGCTCCATGCGCGCCAGGGCACAAAGCAGATTGTCGAGGTCGGCTTTTCGGCATTGCGCGCGCATGTGATCGTCCCGATCGATCGCTGTCCGGTGCTGGCGCCCTCGATGAAGGGCGTCATCGAGATCTCCTGGAAGATCGCGGAAGCGCTGTCGCCGCTCGGCAAGCCGCTCGACATTCACGCGACCGGAACGTTGAACGGCCTGGATATCGACGTGCGCGGCTCGGGCCGGCTGGACCCGAAACACCTAGCCGTTTTGGCACGTGCCGTGGAATTCGGGCCGATTGCCCGCATCACCCGTCATGGCGAGATGGTTACGCAGGCTGCGATCCCGACCATCCGCATGGGTAAAGCCTTAATCCAGCTTCCGCCCGGACCCTTTCTGCAGGCGACTGAAATGGGCGAGGAGACACTCGGAAGGCTGGTGGTGATGTATGCGGGGAAAGCGAAATCAGTCGCCGACCTGTTCTGCGGGCTCGGGCCCTTCGCGCTGAGGCTCGCCGAAAATTGCCGCGTGACCGCTATCGACAGCGACCAGCCCGCGATCGACGCATTGGCACGCGCCGCCCAATCGACATCCGGCCTGAAGCCGGTCACGGCGCAAAGACGCGATCTGTTCCGTGGACCGTTGTCGGCGCTCGAGCTTTCAGGCTTCGACGCAATCGTGTTCGATCCGCCGCGTCAGGGCGCCGAAGCGCAGGCGCGCGAGATCGCAAAATCGAAATGCCGAAACGTGATGGCGGTGTCCTGCAACGCGGCGACTTTCGCGCGTGATTCGAGTCTTTTGACCGCGGGCGGCTATCGGCTAAAGCGCGTGACGCCGGTTGATCAGTTCAAATACACTGCGCATGTGGAAATCGTCGGCCATTTCGTGCGGTGACCGCCAAGGGGCCAATCAATTCCCCCAGCGCTCCTGCCACAGCCGCTCGCCTACGGTACAGGGGACACGGGGATTGGTGGCGGAAGCCTTCATCACCTTGGCGGGCGGAGTCAGCCCTGCGATCTCCAGCACCAGCTTGGTGCGGATGGCTTCCACGAATTTTTCGCGATCCTTTACGGCCACAACGAAGGCCGCCGGCCCCCCAATGACGCAATCCTCGTAATATTCATCGAGCAATTCGATATCCATGGTCGAATAACTCGGCCGCTTCAGCATGACCGGCAGGCCGTTGATGGTGATGCCCTTCGACACCACCTCGTCGCGCGCCACCACCACGAGTTGCCCGCTGTTATTGGCGCCGTCGCCCGATACATCAATCACGCGACGGATACCGCGCTGTCCGCTGCTGTCGAACAGGGTCATGCCAAACAGCAGCGCGCCGGAGATCGACGTGCGGGCCGCGCGCCGCAAGGGTGCCTGCGAAATCTCGTTCGCCACCGAGCCTGCGCTTTCAGGGCCGTCGATGACGCGCCACGGAACGACGACCTTCTGATCGCCGGCGCCCGCCCATTCGAAATACGTGACGGCTATTTTCCCGTGGATCCCCTGACGAAGAGCATTGAGGAATTCGCTCGACGTGAGCGCACGCGCGTAGCCGTCGCGCTGCAGCGCAAGCTCGTCCGGATCCATTGAATAAGAAATGTCGACCGCCAGAACGAGTTCGACGTCGACGGTGGTGGTTTTGGTATCCGCGTTGCCACGCCCTACCGGCGCAGCCTGCAAATGCCAGGCTGCCAGGATCATGCCCGCGGCTGTCGCGGACAATACCGCAAGCTTATGCACGCGGCTGAACATAAGGCTTCCCCATCCGGCGCGGCTGCTGGACACTGTCTCCAGTCGTTATGCTGCCACGCAAATCCGGCGGTTGGAAGTCGCCGCTCAGCCGTCCACCGCCTCGGTGGACACGATCTCGATACCGAAGCCGCCCAACCCGACATAGGTGAGCTTCTTGGAGGTTACGAGCCGGATCGAGGAAATCCCGAGATCTTTCAGGATTTGCGCGCCAAGGCCGATTTCTCGCCATTGGCGGTTGCGGGCGGCCTCCGAGTCGGTTTCGTCGTCGCGCGGAATGGCGGTCACCGGCACGCCGGCGGTGCCATCGCGGAGATAAACGATGACGCCCTGTCCGTCCGCCTTGAAACTTTGCAGGACCGTATTGATGGTTCTCGCCCCACCGAAAACATCGCCAATGATATCAGCGCGATGCAAGCGAGTGAGTATGTTCTTGCCCTCGCCAATCCGGCCATAGACGAAGGCCATGTGATGCTGGGGGTCGAATGGCGTCACATAGGCATAACCGCGCAGCGGCCCGATCGAGGACGCGACCGGAAATTCGCCGACCCGTTCGACCAGCTTCTCGCGTGACTGCCGGTAAGCGATCAGGTCGGCGATCGAGACGCGCTTCAGTCCGTACTTCTCGGCAAAGGCCGAGACCTGCGCACCGCGCATCACGCTGCCATCGTCATTCATCAGTTCGGCCAGCACTCCGACCGCCGGCAGGCCCGCAAGCTTGCACAGATCGATGCAGGCCTCGGTATGGCCGGATCGCATCAGGACGCCGCCGTCGCGCCCGACCAGCGGGAAGACATGGCCCGGCCGCACGAAATCGGAAGCGCCGCTATTGCCGTTGGCGAGCGCGCGTACGGTATTGGTGCGCTCCTCGGCCGAGATGCCGGTCGTCAATCCGTGCCTGCCATCGACGGAAACGGTGAAGGCGGTGCCGAGCGGCGCATCGTTGCGCGAAACCATCGGATCGAGATGCAACCGCTTGGCATCGTCCGCCGATAGCGGCGCACAGACGATTCCGGAGGTGTGCCGGATGATGAAGCCCATCTTTTCGGGCGTGCACAGCGAGGCTGCCACGAAAAGATCGCCCTCGTTCTCGCGATCGTCGTCGTCGGTGACCACGACCATCTCGCCTTTGGCAAAGGCCTTGATAGCCTGGTCGATACGCTGATGGGTTTCGAGCATGAAGTCCTTCACTCAGCGGGCGGATTTTGAGAACGGCCACGGCGTCCCCTCGCCTACCTGCCCGCGATGACGCAGATAATGGTCCGCGAGGACGCACGCCACCATGGCTTCGCCGACCGGTACCGCCCGGATGCCGACGCATGGGTCATGACGGCCCTTGGTGACGATGTCGGTGTCGTTGCCGTGGCGGTCGACGGTTTTGCGTGGCTGCAAAATTGACGACGTGGGCTTGACCGCAAAGCGGACGACGACAGGCTGCCCGGTTGAAATGCCGCCCAATATGCCGCCGGCATGGTTCGACAGGAAAATCGGCTTACCGTCATTGCCCATCCGCATCTCGTCGGCATTGTCCTCGCCCGAAAGAATTGCGGCCGCGAAGCCTGAGCCAACCTCCACGCCCTTGACGGCGTTGATACCCATCAGCGCGGCGGCGAGATCCGCATCGAGCTTTCCGTAGACCGGCGCACCCAGTCCTGCCGGCACGTTCTCGGCGATCACCTCCACAATCGCACCCGCCGAGGAACCTGCCTTGCGGATGCCGTCGAGATATTCCGCCCAGAGTTCGGCAGTTTGCGCATCGGGGCAGAAGAAAGGATTGCGCGCGACTTCGTTCCAGTCAAAGCGCGAACGGTCGATGGCATGCGGACCGATCTGAACCAGCGCGCCCCGCACCACGACCCCCGGGACCACCTTGCGGGCGACCGCACCGGC
Source organism: uncultured Pseudomonadota bacterium (assembly GCA_963707705.1). Lineage (GTDB taxonomy): Bacteria > Pseudomonadota > Alphaproteobacteria > Rhizobiales > Xanthobacteraceae > Pseudorhodoplanes. The sequence goes on from CAVPRD010000006.1 coordinate 22,085, forward strand.
CGCCACTCGCGCCGCGGTCTCGCGCGCTGAAGCGCGTCCGCCGCCTCGGTAATCGTGGAAGCCGTATTTGGCGTCGTAGGTGTAGCCGGCGTGGCCCGGCCGGTACTTGTCCTTGATCTCGGAATAGTCCTTGGAGCGCTGGTCGACATTCTCGATCAGGAGCGCGATCGGAGTACCGGTCGTCATCTCCTGGCCGCTCGCCTCGTCGGCAAACACGCCCGACAGGATGCGAACTGTATCCGGTTCCTGCCGCTGGGTAGTGAAGCGCGATTGACCCGGCCGGCGCCGATCGAGATCGGCCTGTATTTCAGCGGCGGTCAGAGGAATGCGCGGCGGGCAGCCATCGACGACGCAGCCGATCGCTGCCCCGTGGCTTTCGCCAAAAGTCGTGACGCGAAAAAGATGGCCGAAGCTGTTGAAGGACATGTTGTCTTTTTGGATGCGGCGGTGTGGTAGCCCGCACGCATGAAGCGGTCAAATGCAGACGATTCGGACGACGGCGCTGGCAAAGGAGAGCGGCAATGCGGTGCGCGCATGTTTGCGACGCACCAATTTAAGCATGAGCCGTGAATGCGCATTCATTGGTCTGAACGCGGATTAATGACTACCTGAATGCTCATTAAGCTACTGAAATATAAGCGTTTTTCCGATTTTTTAATTTGCGGTTCGCGTTGAATTCTGCAACTGAATAGTCGCGGTAAAGGGGAGAGACGCATACGGGACGCAAGCCGCGCACCGGAAAACGTTTGCACCAGGATTACCGATCAGGACCACGAGGACACACACACATGCGTAAATTGATCGCCATCATCGCCGCGATCGGCTTCATCGGCGCGACCTCGCTGCCGTCGATGAACGCTGCGCAGGCGAAGCCGGGCGTCGCCAAGAGCGACGACCTCTCGGCTGCTGCGAAGAAGAAAGCCAAGAAGAAGGCCAAGAAGGCTGAACTGACCGTCACCGACCTCTCGGCTGCCGCCAAGAAGAAAGCCAAGAAGAAAGCCAAGAAGGCTGAAGTGACCGTCACCGACCTCTCGGCTGCCGCCAAGAAGAAGGCGAAGAAGGCCAAGAAGGCCGAACTGACCGTCACCGACCTCTCGGCTGCCGCCAAGAAGAAGGCCAAGAAGAAGGCCAAGAAGGCTGAAGTGACCGTCACCGACCTCTCGGCTGCTGCCAAGAAGAAGGCGAAGAAGGCCAAGAAGGCTGAACTGACCGTCACCGACCTCTCGGCTGCTGCCAAGAAGAAGGCAAAGAAGGCCAAGAAGGCCGAACTGACCGTCACCGACCTCTCGGCTGCTGCCAAGAAGAAGGCAAAGAAGGCCAAGAAGGCTGAACTGACCGTCACCGACCTCTCGGCTGCTGCCAAGAAGAAGGCGAAGAAGGCCAAGAAGGCCGAACTGACCGTCGTCACCGACCTCTCGGCTGCTGCCAAGAAGAAGGCAAAGAAGGCCAAGAAGGCCGAACTGACCGTCGTCACCGACCTCTCGGCTGCCGCCAAGAAGAAGGCAAAGAAGGCAAAGAAGGCCGAACTGATCCAGTACCGGATCGCTGCCTGATTGCTTCGACGGACCGACTAGACAGAAACGGCCGGACTTTCGTCCGGCCGTTTTCTTTTCAGGCTATCGCGCGACAGGCTTTCAAACTTCGCCCACCTTCAAATCCGGCGCATCCGGATGCTTGATGCCGACGATGTGGTAGCCGGCATCGACATGATGGATCTCACCCGTTACGCCGCGCGATAGATCCGACAGAAAATAAGTCGCGGCATCGCCGACATCTTCGAGCGTCACATTGCGACGAAGCGGCGTGTTGTATTCGTTCCATTTCAAGATGTATCGGAAGTCGCCGATGCCGGACGCCGCAAGCGTCTTGATCGGTCCTGCCGAGATCGCGTTGACGCGAATATTCTTCTGACCGAGGTCGGCCGCGAGATAGCGCACTGAGCATTCGAGCGCTGCTTTCGCCAATCCCATGACATTGTAATGCGGCATCCACTTCTCGGCGCCGTAATAGGTCAGCGTCAGCATCGAGCCGCCATTGCGCATCAGCTTTTCGGCGCGCTGCGCGATCGCCGTGAAGGAATAGCAGGAGATCAGCATCGTCTTGGTGAAATTGTCCGCCGTGGTGTCGACATAGCGGCCGTCGAGCTGGTCCTTGTCGGAAAACGCGATGGCGTGGACGACGAAATCGAGCGAGCCCCATGCCGATTCCACCGCCTGGAAGGCGGCGTCGATGGTCGCGGGCTCCGACACATCGCAATGCCCGACCACGATCCCGTCCACCTCCTCCGCCAGTGGCTCGACCCGCTTTTTCAGCGCATCGCCCTGATAAGTGAAGGCCAGATCCGCCCCATGATTGCGGCATGACTTGGCGATGCCCCAGGCGATCGAGCGGTTATTGGCAACCCCCATGATCAGCCCGCGCTTGCCGCGCATGAAACCCGAGGCATCCGCCATCGCCGCTCCCGATTCCGTCAACATGCCTATGGTTAGGGCGCTTTTGCGCTGTCACCTTGTGGCATAGGGTAACGGGGCCATCAAGAAGCCGGCCTGGCATGCAGATTTTCGGGTGCTGCGCAGCCTCCGGCGGCCGTGCCGCAGCTAAGATTTCGGAATAGTGAATATGCGGGCGGTGTTGTTTTCAATGCAACTGTTCTTCGCCGGAGCCGCGCGCAACGGATGACAGGAATCGCAAGATGAGCAGCTTCCGCCACGATGTCGAAGGTACGGTTCCGGCCTTGCGTCGCTATGCGCGGGCACTGACGCGTGATACCGAACTCGCTGACGATCTCGTCCAGGATACCCTGGTTCGCGCATTGCGTTCCGAGCATCTCTTTCACGGCGGCGATATCCGGTCCTGGCTGTTCACCATCCTGACCAATCTCAACCGCAACCGGCTGCGCTCGCTGGCGCGCCGGCCACTGACAGCGTCGCTCGACGACAACGACGCGCCGGATTCTGCAGGCCCTGAGGCTGGCGGGCGCGACATCGAGCGGGCGCTTGAGCTTCTGGTCGACGATCAGAAACAGGCGCTGCTGCTGGTAGTGCTGGAAGGCCTGTCCTACCGCGAAGTCGCCGACGTGCAGGGAGTGCCGATCGGCACCGTGATGTCCCGGCTCGCGCGAGCGCGCGCGCAGATCAAGTCCTATCTCGACGGCGAGCGCCCGGCGCTGCGCCGCGTCAAATGATTCAAGAGGCTGCCCAATGATCGAGCGCGAATCCCCCGTCACCGAAGACGAATTGCACGCCTTCATCGACGGGCAATTGCCGGCGGAGCGCTCCGCTGCGGTGGAGGCATGGCTTGCCTCGCACCCGGAGGATGCGGCGCGTGTGGCCGCCTGGCGTGCGCAAGCGGATGCAATCCGTCTGCGTTTTGGAGAGACTGCGAACGAAGCGGTGCCGGAGCGGCTGAAGGTCGACACGCTGCTTCGATCAGGGCGCAAATGGCGCGCGATCGCGGCTGCGGTCGCGGCCTTCGCATTCCTCGTCGGTGGCGTCAGTGGCTGGATGGCGCGCGGCACGACCGAGGTTGCTGCAGCGGCCGGAGATCCGGCCGACCAGATCGCGCAGGAAGCCTTGAGCGCGCACAAGCTTTATATCGCTGAGGTCCGTCACCCGATCGAGGTGGGCGCCGCCGAGGCGCATCTGATGCCGTGGCTGTCGCGGCGTCTTGGCACCAATTTGCGCATCCCCGATTTCAGCCATTTCGACCTGAAGTTGCTGGGCGGCCGGCTGCTGCCGGGCCCGTCAGGTCCTGCAGCGCTTTTCATGTTCGAGAATGGCAACGGCGACCGAGTTACCTTCTACTGCTCGAAAGCCGGGCCCCAGCAGATGGCGTTCCGCTATCTGCAGTCGGACAATGTCGCAGCGATCCGCTGGGTCGAGAGCGGCTATACCTTTGTCGTCAGCGGCAATGCTGACAAGGCACGATTGAAGGAGCTTGCACGGGCCGCGTATGAGCAGTTGGAGAACCGCGCGCCACCGCCCACAAATCGATCCTCGGCCGAACCTGCTCGCAAGGGAACCTGAACCCTCAGTCGCCTCAAGAAAGACCCTTGCGCGGGTCGTAGGGCGCGCTGTCGCGAAGCTTTTGCATCAGTTCTTCGAGTTCGGCATCCGCCTCTTCCGGCAAGACGATGCGCACGGTCGCGAGCAGATCGCCCTTGCCCTGCTTGTCCGGCAGCCCCTTGCCTTTCAGCCGAAAGGTGCGCCCGCCGCTGGTGTTGGCGGGAATTGCGAGTTCGACGGCGCCGTCGAGGGTCGGCACACGAACCTTTCCGCCCAGTATCGCCTCGTAAATCGTGATGGGCAGCTCGAGGCGGATGCTGGAACCGTCACGCTCGAAATACGGATGCTTCGCGATATGCACGGTGACGATTGCATCGCCCGAGAGCCCGCCAGCGCCAGCGAAGCCCTGACCCTTGAGCCTGATCTGTTGGCCGTCGGAGAGACCTGCCGGGATCTTGATGTCGAGCTCTTTTCCGGTCGGCAATTGCACGCGGCGCGAGCCGCCATGCGCCAGATCGGACAGCGAGATGGTGGTAGTCGCGGCGACATCCTGACCCGGCGCCGCCTCGAATTCTTCCGGCTCGAAATGCGTCTGACGGCGACTTCGCGCACGCCCCCCCATCATTTCCTTCAGGATTTCGTCGATACCGCCACCAAAGCCCCCGCGAGCGCCCTCGCCTGCACGCTGAGCGCCTTGCGGGCCCCAGGTGAAGGTCTCGAAATGTGGGTCGGATCCGCCACCAAAACCACCGGGATGAGCGCCCTCAAATCCCGTGAATCGAGGCTTGCCTTCGGCGTCAATTTCACCGGCGTCGAATTGCTTTCGCTTCTTTTCGTCGCCGAGAATTTCATAGGCAGTATTGGCCTCAGCGAAGCGCTCGGAGGCTTTCGGGTCGTCCTTGTTGGCGTCGGGATGGTGCTTCTTGGCAAGCTTCCGGAATGCTGACTTGATTTGGCCAGCCGCAGCCCCCCGCGGCACCCCCAGGACCTCGTAGGGGTCGCGCATGCGATCAAACTCCTAAAAACAGAGGCCGGGTCGAGCCCGGCTTGTCAATCTACCGATAATTGCTACCGATATTTGGGATTGTAGTCCGGTTTTCGCAACGCCCAGCTTCACGTCCTTCGCCACGGCTTCAGGCGACGGACTTCCCATTTGCCCAGACGGACCCGACAAGCCTCGCCCTGCATCCAGGATTCCGAGCCGTCGCTCACGTAGCTCGCCAGGAAGTCCCGGCACAAGGCACCTTCCATCCGATAGGAATTGGCGAGCGGGGTGATCGTACCGCGAGCGCCGGATTTGGGGTTTTCCCAGGGGATGCTCGCATCAGCCCCGCCCCTGGTCAGAACTTCCGACAAAGCGACCTTGGCAACAGCGAGGTCGGCATCCGGCGGCAACTGGACTTCCTCGTTGACGGGCTGTTGGGAAGAACTGGCGGCGACCGAACCCGTATGAAAGAGCTTGTCCTCTTCCTTTTGCTCCTTTTGGGAGCCGATTGGGTAGCTTGTGCTGCAGCCGCTTCCCGGCAGCACCACTGCGATCAGGGCCACCGCGCAGCAGACGCTTCGCCATAGGCGCGCGGGTCGCGCTCCCCTATATACGGCAAGCCGGACGGCAGAACGCTGCAACAGGCCGGCCACTCGGTGCCTCTTGGAATGTCAGATATGCCGGCCATTGAACAGCAGGACCCGTTAAGGAACGGTGATTTCACCGCCGAATCCGAACCACTCGCATTGTTCGCGCTTTGGATGCAGGAGGCCGCGCGCTCGGAGCCAAACGATCCGAACGCGATGGCGCTCGCGACCGCCGGCACTGACGGCTTTCCTGATGTCCGCATGGTGCTGCTGAAGGGCTTCGATGAAGCTGGCTTCGTCTTCTATACGAATCTCGACAGCGCCAAGGGTCGCGAACTGACCGAGCGTCCGCAGGCTGCACTCGCCTTCCACTGGAAATCGCTACGGCGGCAAGTGCGCATTCGCGGACTTGTCACGCCGGTGCCGGACGCGGAAGCCGATGCGTATTTCGCGTCGCGACCCAGGCTCGCCCAGATCGGCGCATGGGCGAGCCGGCAATCGTCACCGTTAGAAAGCAGGCTCGCCTTCGAGAAAGCCGTGGCGCAAGTCACGGCACGTTATCCGCTCGGAACCATTCCAAGGCCGCCCTTCTGGTCGGGCTTTCGCGTGGCCCCGCTCGCGATGGAATTCTGGCATGACCGCCCGTTCCGGCTGCATGACCGCGTGGCGTTCACGCGCACCGGCACGAATGAAACTTGGATCAAGACGCGGCTCTACCCGTAGGCTAATTTCGCTTTAGAGTACCTCGCAGGACAGTAACAAATGCCTCTTTCGGATAACGGTCCGCGCCGCACGTTGCTGCTGACTGGCGCAAGCCGCGGGATCGGGCACGCGACGGTGAAGCGGTTTTCGGCCGCCGGCTGGCGCGTCATCACCTGTTCCCGCCATCCGTTCCCGGAAAACTGTCCGTGGGAGGCGGGGCCCGAGGATCACATTCAGGTCGATCTCGGCGATCCAGCCAATACCGCGGCCGCGATCGAGGAAATCAAGCGCCGGCTGCCCGACGGCCATCTCCACGCGCTCGTCAATAACGCCGCGGTCTCTCCGAAAGCAGAAGGCGGTGCGCGCCTCGCCGCCATCCAGACCGATATCAAGGTCTGGCAGCATGTCTTTCAGGTGAATTTTTTCGCGCCGATCATGCTGGCGCGCGGTCTTCTCGATCAGTTGAAAGCAACACACGGCTCGGTGGTGAACGTCACCTCGATTGCGGGCTCGCGCGTTCATCCCTTTGCCGGCGCGGCCTATGCCACCTCAAAGGCTGCGCTCGCATCGCTCACACGCGAAATGGCGGCCGATTTCGGTCCGCTCGGCATTCGCGTGAATGCGATTGCGCCGGGCGAGATCGATACCGCGATCCTGTCTCCCGGCACCGACAAGATCGTCGAGCACCAGATCCCGATGCACCGGCTCGGCACCCCCGATGAGGTCGCGAAGATCGTTTACGTGCTGTGCACCGAGACGTCGTCCTACGTGCACGGCGCCGAAATTCACATCAATGGCGGCCAGCATGTGTGAGCGACAAGAGCATGATGCCGAAAAGTGTGAAGCGGTTTTCGGAAAAACATCATGCTCGAACGATTAGAGTCGCTCACAACCATTTCTTCCACTTGAAATACATGTACGGCAGGATCGCCGATACGACCATCAGCAGCAGCGCGAACGGATAACCGGCGACGTAATCGAGTTCCGGCATGTGCTTGAAGTTCATGCCGTAAACGGTACCGACGAGCGTCGGCGGCATCATCACCACCGCCACCACCGAGAACAGCTTGATGATGTTGTTCTGCTCGATGCTGACGAGACCGAGCATCGCGTCCAGCAGGAAGGTGATGCTGTTGGTCAGATAGGTGGTGTGATCGGACAGCGACTGTGTATCGCGCTGCATGGTCTTCAGTTGCGCGCGCATTTCTTTCGACCAGCGCATGCCCTCGTCCTCGTTGGCGAGGAACAGCACCAGCCGGCCGATCGAGACCAGACTTTCACGCACCTTGGACGTGAGGTCGCCTTTGCGGCCGATGGTATAGAGAATGCCCTGGTAGACTCGTGACGAGCCTCCGCCGCGGCTCCTTCGGGTCTCGAATATCCGCTGCGACACATGATCGACCTCGGAACCGATCCGCTCCAGAATGTCGGCATTGCGGTCGATCACCGCATCGAGAAGATCCATCAGCACCGACGAGCCGGTGATGCTTGGAGAGCATGTCCGGCCGAGCTTGTGGCGGATCATCGCAAATGGCCTGGGCTCATCATAGCGTACCGTGATCAGCCGCTGACCGGACAGAATGAACGTGACCGGCGTTGTGATCGGCTGCGGTGTGTCCGACTGGCACATCAGCGTGGCGGTCATGTAGCGCGCGCCATTCTCGACATAGAGACGGCTGGAAATCTCGATTTCCTGCATCTCTTCGCGGGTCGGGACCGCGATCCCGACCAGGCTCTCGACCAGCTTGTCCTCTTCCAGCGTCGGATTGAACAGATCGAGCCAGACCGATCCTTCCGGAATCGGATCGCTGGCGGCAATCACATGCGGTTCAAGCGCAGTTCCGCGCGGTATGTAGACCGTCAGCATGGACCCTCCGCCGGCTGCGGCGCAAAGCCGCAATCGGCGCAGTCATGGCCATGTGTCGCGCATCCTGCAAGAAATTTTGGCGTATTGCTTCGCAATGCGCCGGCCGGCACTGGCGGGTCAGTCGCGGGCTTCGGCCGCTGCGTAATCCCGCTTCTTCGTCTCAGCGCCGGAGGGCTTGGTCTCGCCACCATAGGGCAAAGCGGCAACCACGGCCGAAATAGCAATTCGCCTATACTGGCTTTGCAATTCAGATTGTGGCTTGCGGCCGTCCAGCGACTGGTTCGTCGCCCTCTCGTTGTTCATGTCTTTCCTCCTCATTCCAATTTCGGACGTTTTCGCCGATTCCGGTGTTTCGTCCGATAGTTCAGGCTTAATGGTACGATTGGCTTCCGATGAGGCGAAATTAGGCAGGGAATCGTGTCACTTGGGGGCGCTTCCGCCACAAATGTTAGTGATCTGCGGCCTCGATGCGTTACTCGCACTCAATGCTGTTGTGGCCGGACAGGGTAAACCTCAGGTTAACCCATCGATGGGATGCTTTTTACGGGCTTGGACTCGATACCTTTTTGACTGCCTCAAGTCCGCCCAGAATGGTTGCGACTTTGGCGCAACACCTTCACAGGACCGGTCCCGTGGCTGGTCCTAATCGCTGGTAGCTTCAGGCGTGTTTCGAGTATGGTCCGGCGGAATTCCGGTCCGAATGGCGGCCTGATTAGCAAGGGAATGGTGGCGAATGCGCTTAGTCGCGCTTCTGCTAGTGGGGCTGAGCCTCTCAGGCTGTGTCGGTGTCTCGACGGCAACGCTGGAGCCGGCGTCCGAAGCCAATTTCAAGCCTCGTGATCGCGAACTGCTCTCGAAAGTGCCGTATGCCAAGGCTTCGATCCCGGAGCCTTATCGTCGGCACATCGTCCAATATCATCGGCGCGAGGCGCCCGGCTCGATCGTGGTCGACGTCGATTCTCGGTTCCTCTATTTCGTGCAGCCTGAGGGCAAGGCGATCCGCTACGGCATCACCGTCGGCGAAGAGGCGCTTGCCTTCTCCGGCATTGCAAAGGTGCAGCGCAAGGCCGAGTGGCCGACCTGGGTGCCGACCGCCGCGATCAAGGAGCGGCTCGGACCGAGCATTCCCAATCAGGTCGGACCTGGCCCGCATAACCCGCTGGGTGCGCGCGCGCTCTATCTTTATACAAATAACAAAGACACGCTCTATCGCATCCACGGCACCAACCAGCCTGAATATATCGGCTCGGCGGTTTCCTCCGGCTGCATTCGCATGACCAATGAGGATGTCATCGATCTCTATAGCCGCACCAAGGAAGGCGCCGTTGTCGTGGTGCTTGCGCCGAAGCAGGGCGATTCGCCGTTCAACCCGCAGGTCGCGTTCGGTCTGCCGGATCCGACCAAACCCTACTGATTTCGGTTTGCAAATCATCAGAAACGGCGCCCAATCGGGCGCCGTTTTCGCATTCGGGATCAGCCGAGTTCGATTCGCAGGATTTCGGGCGGCACTCCGAGCCGCAGCGGCACGATGCTGGTGCCGAGACCGCCTGAAACGATCAGGTCGCGGCCGCCTTCGCGGACATGCCCGTAAGCGAATTCGAGCGCCGTACTCCGACGGCACCAATGCGGGCCAGACCAGCGGCAGGCGCAACTGGCCGCCATGGGTATGTCCGGCCAGCGTGAGCGACACACGGTCCGGCACCTGAGTGAAGATGTCCGGCTCGTGCACCATCAGGATGACGGGATCGTCGGTCGAGACTTGCGAGAGCGTTCCCGGCAGATTGTCGATGCCACGGAATCCGCCGCCGGGTTGCGGATAGGCAAGCTGATCGCCGAGGCCCGCGAGCCAGAAGCGCGCGCCCTGCGGGCCAAGCAGGAGTGCCTGGTTCTCCATCACAGGAATTTTGACCGCCTTCAGCGATGCGCGAATTTCGGCCTGATGGAACCACCAGTCATGATTGCCGAGAATGGAATGCACACCGAGCGAGGCGCTGAGACGTGCCAGTTCCGCGGCCCAGACCGGACCGGGCACGTGCTCGGTCACAAAACGATGGGTCGCGACGAAATCGCCGAGCAGAAGGATGATGTCGGACCGCAGCGCGTTGGCGGAATCGACGACATTGCGGATCCGTTCGATGCCCATATTGGGACCGCCGGCATGTATATCCGCGAGCACGGTAATCGACAGCCGCCGACCGGCCGGCCAGCCACGTGGCGAGAGCTTGTAGCGCGTAACGAGCAGAGCGGTCGCCGCCTCCGCGCCGGAATAGGCGGCGAGCCCGCCGACCGACAAGGCGGCAATGCCGGTGCCGCCGAGAAGCAGCGAGCGACGTGTCATACGCGCTTCGGGCGGCTTAGCCGGGGTCAGGTCGCCGGGACGAACGGGCTTCATGCCACTCAGTTACCGCAACGCGGTGAAGGGTTGGTTCATACCGCTAGAGAATCCCGATTTCACGGCGCTTCAGCCGGACGCGGCCTTGGCAAGGGCACATCGCTTTGCGGATCGTGTACCTGCCATTGGCAGATTCTGTAGCCGTTCCTGCGCTCTGCCAGATCGAGATGGATATGGGTTTCGTGATGACCGTCGGAACCCGGCCCTAGCACCGTCATGAAACGGGCGCAGACGCTTTTTCGGATCGTCTCACGGAACCCGCGGTCGAGCTTGCGGTCGGTGAACTCGGCAAATTTGCCGTTCTGCAGATTAACGCCCCGGATATCGATGGCATTTGCCAGACCGTGCTCGCTCATTCTCGCGCCGGGAACCCTGTTACGGCCGCGACAATCGTATGAGGCATAATTGTCCAGCGCGCGCGGAGTGGAACCCAGCGCAGCGGTCGCCGCGGTCAGATCCTCCCGTACCCATACCGCGAGTGCTTCCGCCATCGAACATCGCATCGTCGCAGGTGGCGACACCGCAACTCTCGACTTGTCTGGCTGGATGATTGCATCGAGCTTCACGACATCGGTCGCACCGCAATCGCCCGGTCCGCCGAACATCGGGAGTGGTTCGATAACCGCAATCTGGTCGGCCACGCGGCGGCGGCACGCGGAGGGTTCGTCCTTCTCCGGCGCTGCTTCGGCGGCCGGCCCGGACGGCTCCTCGGCCGCGAACTCCTCCATCGGCACCACCGGTATGCGAGGCGCTGCGCTTTCGGACGGCTGCGCGGACGTTGGCGCAGGATTGGCCTGACGTGGTGCCGCGGCCGGCGACTTGGCGCGTGGTTGCGGCGGCAGAGCCGTTTGAGCTACGGCATGACCGGTAAAGGCCGCAAGAAGAATGGCGGATAACAGGCGTGGCACTAAGCAGATGTCTCCGCCGATTGAGGCAATTATGCGGGACCTTGTGCGGGGCGATGCAGCGACTAGTGTGGCGGTCCGGAAGTCCGCTTCATTATCGCCGCGCGTTCGTCAAGCGGACTTCCGAACCAAACCACACTAAAATCATAGACTTGCCAGTGTCCTTCGAATCCGAAGTTCGCAACCGAGGTTGCCGCACGATCATGCGAACTTCGGATTCGGGACATCAGGCTGTGTTAGCCTATCGGGATTCGGCATGGAAAGGCTGTCTTGAATTACGATGCAATCGTTGTCGGGCTGGGAGCGATGGGGAGCGCCGCGCTCTACCAGCTCGCCCGTAGAAAATTGCGCGTGCTCGGGATCGAGCGCTTCGAGCCCGGCCACGAACGCGGCTCCTCGCATGGTCGAACCCGCATCATCAGGCAGGGCTATTTCGAACACCCGTCCTATGTGCCCTTGGTGCAGCGAGCCTATTCGCTGTGGCGGGAGCTTGAGCGTGCCAGCGGCCGCAAGCTTCTGACCATCACCGGCATCGCGGAAATCGGCAGGCCCGACGGGGTGCTGGTGCAGGGCACGCTTGCAGCATCGCGCGAGCACGGGTTGCCGCATCAGGTCCTCTCCGCGAATGACTTGATGCGGCTCTATCCGGCCTTTCGGCTGCCGCAGGATTATGTTGCCGTGGTGCAGCCCGACGGTGGGTTTGTCGAAGCCGAGGCAGGAATTCGCGCGCATCTTCAGCTTGCGGTCGCAGCCGGCGCAGGCATTCGCACCGGCGAGCGTGTGCTCGCAATTGAGGATGCCGGACATTGCGTGCGCGTGCGCACCGAGCGGCGGATGCTGGAAGCATCGCGCGCGATCATTACCGCCGGCGCCTGGACAACCTCACTGCTCCCGGAATTGCCTCTGCCACTTCAAGCCACCCGCCAAGTTCTGCTCTGGGTGCGGCCGTCACAGCTGGAGTTGTTTCGGACTGGATGGTTTCCTGTCTTCATGATCGAAAGTGAACACGGCATCCATTATGGATTGCCGCTGCATGGCGACGACCTGTTGAAGCTTGCGAAACATCATCACCAAAGCGAGACCGTCGATCCGGAAACTTACGACCGCGATGTCACCGAAGCCGACGAAGCCTTGGTATTGCAACCGCTGCTGCGCTATCTGCCGGCCGCCCGCGGCCCGGTCGTGACGTCAAGGACCTGCCTCTACACCATGGCGCCGGACGGCGATTTCGTGATCGACCGCGTGCCCGGCAGACCGAATATCGTCGTCGCCTCGCCCTGTTCCGGGCACGGCTATAAATTTGCGCCCGCAATCGGCCAGGCCTTGGTCGAACTGGCATTCAGCGGCCGTACCGGGCTCGATCTCAGCCAATTCCGGATCGGCCGCTTCACACAGCCACTTTCCGACCTGCACGCCGCCCAGTAACCTCCGTTCAGGCCCGGCTACGGCAAAGCTGCCACAAACAAGACCGGCCGAAAAAGGGAGGTTGCGATGCGTGGCCTGATGCAGGACTGGCCGCTGTTGTGTCACCGCATTCTCGATCACGCGGCGACCTTTCACCCCGACCGCCCGATCGTTTCGCGTTCGATCGAAGGGCCGATGCATCGCACAACCTATGCGCAAGCGCGTACGCGCGCGCTGAAGGTGGCGCAGCGGCTGGATCGCGACGGGATACACCTTGGCGATCGCGTGGCCACGCTTGCCTGGAATAGCTGGCGGCATTTCGAAGCCTGGTACGGCATCATGGGGATTGGGGCGATCTATCACACCGTCAACCCGCGTCTGTTCCCCGATCAGATCGCCTGGATCGTCGATCACGCGCAAGACCGCGTGATGATGACCGATCTCACCTTCGTGCCGCTTCTGGAAAAACTCGCCGACCGCCTGCCCTCGATCGAACGCTACGTCGTGCTGACCGACAGCGCGAACATGCCAAAGACATCTTTGAAAAATGCGGTGCCCTATGAAGCATGGATCGGCGAGGTCGACGGCGACTTCGCCTGGAAGAACTTCGACGAAAATACCGCGGCCGGCATGTGCTACACCTCCGGCACTACGGGACATCCGAAGGGCGTGGTCTATTCGCACCGTTCGAATGTGCTGCATTCCATGATCGCCACTTCCGGCGACGCCATGGGCATCTCGTCGCGCGACGTGGTGATGCCGGTAGTACCGATGTTCCACGCCAATTGCTGGGGTATCGCACTGACCGCCCCGATGAACGGCGCAAGTCTCATCATGCCCGGACAGAAGATGGACGGCGCCTCGATCTATCAATTGCTCGACGAATATCGCGTCACGTGCACGGCCGCGGTGCCGACCATCTGGCTGATGCTGTTACAGCATCTGGAAACGACCGGCGCCAGGCTGCCGCACCTGAAACGTGTGATCATCGGCGGCTCCGCCTGCCCGCGCGCGATCACCGAGAAATTCGAGAAGGACTTCGATGTCGAAGTGATTCACGCCTGGGGCATGACGGAGATGTCGCCGCTCGGCTCGCTCTGCACCATCAAGCCAGAATACGGGCACCTCGAGGGCGAGGCCAGGCTGGATATCAAGATGAAGCAGGGCCACCCGCCCTTTGGCGTGGAGATGAAGATCTCCGACGACCGTGGCCGCGACCAGCCGTGGGACGGAAAGACATTCGGGAGGCTGAAAGTCAGGGGGCCTGCGGTGGCGCGCCGCTATTATCAGGCGGAGGGTGAAGAAATCCTCGACCGAGACGGCTTCTTCGATACCGGAGATGTCGCGACCATCGATGCCCACGGCTATATGCAGATCACCGACCGCTCCAAGGATGTGATCAAGTCTGGCGGCGAGTGGATATCTTCGATCGATCTCGAGAATCTCGCTGTCGGCCATCCCAAGGTCGCGGAGGCTGCAGTCATCGGCATCCGCCATCCGAAATGGGATGAGCGGCCGCTGCTGGTGGTCGTGCTCAAGAAGGACAACAAGGCCGGCAAGGACGAAATCCTCTCTTTCATGAAGGGCAAGGTGGCGAACTGGTGGATGCCGGACGATGTCGTGTTTGTGGACGAAATCCCGCATACGGCGACCGGGAAAATCCTCAAAACGGCATTGCGCGATCGGTTCAAGGATTACATCTTGCCGGGATCGGTCGCGGCGGAGTGATTATGGCAGTAACGGACGCGAGCGCAGTCTCCGGGCCGCCGACCGGATCCGTCCGTTTCACCGGCTCCGACCGGGAGTTTTGGCGCATCGCCGTTCACGGCGCCGCGCTGCTGATGATCACGCTTGGGCTTTACCGCTTCTGGTTCGCGACCGACATCCGCCGCTTCCTGTGGGCCAATACCGAGATTGGAGGGCAGTCGCTGGAATATTCCGGCACCGCACTCGAACTGCTGCGCGGCTTTCTGGTCGCGATCGCAATCATCCTGCCGATCTATACCGTGTTTTTCATCACAGTGATCGATCTCGGCGTCTACGGAACGCTGCTCACGATCGCAGCGGTGCTGATCCTGGTTTTCCTGAGCCAGTACGGAATCTATTTAGCGCGGCGCTATCGTCTGACCCGCACCGTGTTTCGAGGCTTGCGATTTCATCAGGCCGGATCGGCCGTGCATTACTCGATCTGTGCGGTCTGGTGGTGGGGCTGGACCGTGCTCACGCTCGGCTTCGCCTATCCTTACACGCGCGCGGCTCTCGAGCGCTTCAAGATGCGCAATACCTATTTTGGCGATCTTCAGGGCCGGTTCGAGGCCACAGGCTCGCACCTGTTTGTGCGTGGCTTCCTGATGTGGCTCGCCGTACTTATTCCGGGGCTGATCACGCTGTTCTCGCTCGCCTCGATCAACTGGTCGCGGGTGACAGCGGCCGCTCGCGGCGGCGGTGACGTGCTGGGCCGCATCGAACGCGTAAGTCCGGGATTTTCCGATAATATCGTCCTTGCGCTGTCGACCGGGTTTGTCTGCCTCGTTCTGATCGCGCTTTTGCTTCCCGCCTTCCACGCGCTGGTGATGCGCTGGTGGATTTCCGGCATCCGCTTCGGCGAGATTACCGCAGTATCGCATCTGCGCACCCGCGATGTGTATATCGCCTATCTGCGCTTCATCGGATGGCTGCTGGTCTTTGCGATCGGCATTCTGGTTGCGATTTTTTTCGCGTTTGTCTTCATCGGATTCCTGTTCGACGGCGGACAATCGCAGGCATCCGAAATCGTGATCGTGGTGATGATGGTCGGTTTCTATGTCGTATCCGCTCTTGGTCTGACGACGCTATATCAAACGATCGTCATGCTTTCGGTCTGGCGCCTGACCGCCGATACCATTGAACTCACAGGCGACAAGATAGCGATCGCGCGCGTCAAGGCAGCCGGTGATGCGAGCTCACCGCTCGGCGAAGGAATCGCCGACGTACTGAATCTGGGCGGCATATGACCGAAAACGCGGCACGCTCCGTTCGATCCGTCTATTTCGACGGCATCACCTCGGCCCTTCACGAGGTAATGGTCGCGTGCACGCCCTCCGGCGTCCAAATCAGAAATCCGGATGACAGCCTGATCGTGGAATGGCCGTATGAGCGGCTGAAGCATCTCAACGCGCCTGACCACATTTTCCGTATCGGATTGCGCAAGAGCGACAAGCTCGAGCGGCTTGAGATCGACGATCAGGACATCGCGCGGGTGATCGATCTCGGCTGCCCCGATATCGACCGCAGCGGTGCGAGCGCCCGCGCGGAGCGGCGGCGCGCCATCGGCTGGAGCTTCGCGGCCGCGGTGTCGCTGTTGCTGGTGGCGTTCTACGGCATCCCGCAGATCGCCGACCGGCTGGCACCAGTCTTGCCGCAGGCGATCGAGCAGCGTCTGGGCAATGCTGCTGACATCCAGGTCCGCGCAATGTTCGACAAGGGACCGAAGACCCGTCCCTTTGAATGCGGCGGCGCGCCGGTCGAAGCAGAAGGCAAGAAGGCCTTCGACAAGCTCATGGCCAGCTTGGAAAAGGGTGGCGCGGTAAACATTCCGATTCGGGCGATCGTAGTCCGGCGCGAAGAGCCCAATGCGGTCACCCTCCCCGGCGGTCATATCTATGTGTTCCAGGGGCTGCTCGAAAAGGCCAGCGATGTTGACGAGGTGGCGGGCGTGATCGCCCATGAGCTCGGCCATGCCGCCAATCGGGACGGTGTACGCACCCTGGTCCAGGCGGCGGGGCTGTCGCTTGTATTCGGCAGCCTGCTGGGCGATTTCGTGGGCGGTGGCGCCGTGGTATTCGCCGCCGAGTCGCTGTTGAAAAGCGCTTATTCGCGCCACAAGGAATCTGCCGCCGACGATTTCGCAGTCCACACCATGCAGGCGCTGAATGCCAATCCCCGCTCTCTTGGGTCGTTTCTGGGGCGGATTGCAGGCTCTTCGAACCGGGGCTCCATTTTTCTGGGCCATCCGGCCACGCCCGACCGGGTGGCCAGGATCAATGCCATCACCACGCCTCAAAGCGGTGGCGCAACATTGCTTGACGCCGCCGAGTGGAAGGCTTTGAAAAGGATCTGCGCGAGCTATCCCTGAATCATGCGCTTGCAGGCATTTTAGAAAAATGGCACGCCGCCGACTTCCAGACGAACCGAATTCCAAGCTTGCGGTATGGTCGCGGCGCTTCGCGCTGTTTTCGGTCGCCGCAGCCCTGATCGCCATCATCATCGTGCGCGCCGGATTGCTCGAGGTGCTGCCCGGAATTGTGACGTTTGCCGGCGCGCTCGCCTTCGGTGCCATCGGCATTCTGCTGGCGCTGCTTTCCCTGATCACGATCTGGCGGCAGGGCCTGAGCGGGCTCGGCTATTCGGTGACCGCGATCGCGGTCGGCGGCCTGCTGCTCGCCTACCCAGCCTATCTTGGCTACAAGGCGTACAAATTGCCGCCGATTTCCGACATCACGACCGACGTTCTGGATCCGCCGACATTTAATGCGATCCGGCCGCTGCGGTCGCGCGCCACCAACCCCGTCCAATATGCCGGTCTGTACGCCGCCGAACAGCAGCGCGAGGCCTATCCGGAAGTGGCGACGCTCGAACTGACCGTATCGCCAAAGATCGCCTATGAGCACGCCCTTGCGCTGGTCCAGAAGCGCCGATGGCTGGTGATGGACGCGCGCGAACCGATCCCCGGCCGTCGCGAAGGACGGATCGAGGCGGTCGCGCGTACCCCGGTCATGGGTTTCCGCGAGGATGTAGTTGTCCGCATCCGCGGCACCGAGGAGGAAGCGCGCGTCGATATGCGGTCTTCCTCGCGCTACGGATCTCACGACATCGGCAGCAATGCAGCCCGCATCCGCGCCTATCTCGACGGGGTCGAGGAATCGATCGACACCGCGCTCGAACGCGAGGAGCGCAAGCGCCCGACGCCGAAGAAGGCTCCGGTGCCGAAGACCAAGCAGCTGCAGGCTCAGTCGCCCAAGCGGTAGATCCCCGCAATCGACGGCGCACCGTCGGTCACCACCAGTCCGCGCGCGACCATGTCTTCCAGATGCGCCAGTACCGAGAGGCCAGCCGCGCCGATGAGCCGCGGATCGATACCAATATAGATCGCGCGCACCATGGTCGGAATATCGGCTGCGCCCTTGCCGAGCCGGTGCAGGATCGATTCTTCGCGCCCGAGCCGGTGACGGATATAGCTCTGCACGAAATGCGGTGCGTTGCGAATGACGTTGCCGTGGCCGGGGAAATACAAGCTCTCGCTTCGCTCTGCGAGCTTGTAAAGCGACGCCATGTAGTCGCTCATCGCGCCGTCCGGGGGCGCGACGATCGAGGTGGACCAACCCATGACGTGATCGCCCGAAAACAGCGAGTTCGTTTCCTTCAGCGCATAGGCCATGTGATTGGCGCAATGGCCGGGCGTCGTAATTGCTTCGAGCGTCCAGCCTGAACCCTCGATCGTCTCGCCATCCCGCAACGGATGATCGGGCTGGAAGTCCATGTCGCCCGAAGCATCGAGCGGATTGATTTCCCCGATATGAAGCGGCCGCGAAGCGCGGTGTGGACCTTCGCCATAGGTCGGCGCGCCGGTCGCGGCCTTCACCGCGGCTGCAGCCGGCGAATGATCGCGATGCGTATGAGTGAGCAGGATATGTGTGACCGTTTCTCTGCGCACCGCGCCTAGCAAAGCCTCGATATGGCGCTCATCGTCGGGCCCCGGATCGATGATGGCGACATTGCCCTCTCCGACGATGTAGCTGACGGTGCCCTTGAACGTGAAGGGCGAGGCATTGCCTGCGCATAGCGCCCGCACCTTCGGTGCGATTTCCTTGGCCACGCCCGGCTCAAGGTCGAAGGAGCGGTCGAAGGGAATTTCGTCTGTCATCGTTGTTCCGGAAGATCGCGGATAAATGAGTGTCGCGGGTGTTTATTCCAGATTTCGGCCGCAGGCGACACAATCGGAACCATGTCCGCTAAAGCCTGATCGCCGGGCTGTTCTGCGAGGCCGGAACCCGAATTGCAACCGGCCAGAACAGCAGCTCCGCCATGCCTGACATTACCGATCCGATGCCCGACCGCGAACATGCCGAAGGCGCGTTACATAGCGTTGCGCTATCGGCACGATTGACGACCGATATTTCATTCCGGACGCGCAATTCTCTACGTCACCTTGCAACGCTCAATCACGAGCGCAACCAGATGCAAGGAGACTGAACCATGTCGACCATGAAGCGCGCGCTCATCGCCGCGTCTTTCGTCCTCGTTGCCGCCACCACCGCCCAGGCGCAGGCGCCGGGCCATTCCGGCGGAGCTGTCGCCATCGGCTCCGACGGCGGTTCCAGCCAGCCGGCCGCCCTTCCGCGCGGGCATGGTGCAGCCCCCGCCCGGAATTACGGTGCCGTGGCGATCGGCGCCGACAGCGCGTCGGGACAACCGGTCGCCCGTCTTCGCGCCGTTCCGGTTCAGCGCTATCAGGGCGCGACCGAAGGTGCCCGGGCGATCGGCTCCGACCGCTGACCGCGCAAGCGCCGCGACGCCTCTCCCGCAAAGGGAGAGGCGCTTCGCTGGCTTTTCGCTGTTTTAATGAATCTCCGGCTCGGGCGTCTTTTCGCCCGCCAGCAGGAAATCGAAATCGCAACCCTCGTCCGCCTGCCCAATATGCTGCGCAAACATCGCGCCATAGCCGCGTTCATAATGCGGCTTCGGCGGCGTCCAGGCGGCACGGCGCCTCGCAAGCTCCTCGTCGGAGACATGCAGGTGAATGCGGCGTCCCGCGACATCGACCTCGATCTCGTCGCCGGTCTGCACCAAAGCCAGCGGCCCGCCAACAAAACTCTCCGGCGCCACATGCAGGATGCAGGCGCCGTAGCTCGTACCGCTCATGCGCGCGTCTGAAATCCGCAGCATGTCGCGCACGCCGGCCTTCACGAGCTTCTTGGGGATCGGCAGCATGCCCCATTCCGGCATGCCGGGACCGCCCTTCGGCCCGGCATTCTTCAGCACCAGAATGTGGTCGGGTGTAACGTCGAGGTCGTCGCGCTCGACCTCGCGCGCCATGTGGTTGTAGTCCTCGAACGCGATCACCTTGCCGCGATGCTGACATAACCGCTGTTCGGCGGCGGAGGGTTTCATCACACATCCGCGCGGCGCGAGATTGCCCTTCAGCACCGCGGTCGCGCCGCCTTCGTAAATCGGGTCGGAGAGCGGGTGAATGACCTCCGGCAGATATACTCGACCGGTCGCGATATTCTCACCGACGGTTTTTCCGGTGACGGTCATGCAATCGAGATCGAGCAGGCCGCGCATTTCCGCCATCAGGCCGCGCAAGCCACCGGCATAGTAGAAATCCTCCATCAGGAATTTTCCCGACGGCGTGATATTGGCGATCACCGGCACCTGGCGTGAAATCCGGTCGAAGCGGTCCATGTCGAGCGCAATGCCGGCTCTGCGTGCCATCGCCACCACGTGGACGATGGCATTGGTCGAACCGCCGAGCGCCATGTGGACGCGGATGGAATTGTCGAAAGCTTGCGGGGTGAGAATTTTGTTCGGCGTGAGATCTTCCCACACCATGTCGACGATGCGCCGTCCGGCAGTCGAACACATGCGCGGGTGGCCGGAATCTGCCGCAGGAATCGATGATGCGCCCGGCAGCGCAAGTCCCATCGCTTCGGCGATCGCCATCATGGTGGCAGCGGTGCCCATCACCATGCAGGTGCCGAAGGAGCGCGCGATGCCGCCCTCGATCTCGTCCCAGTCCTGTTCGGTGATGTTGCCGGCGCGCTTTTCGTCCCAGTATTTCCAAACGTCCGAGCCGGAGCCGAGCTTCTGTCCGCTCCAATTGCCGCGCAGCATCGGACCGGCCGGCACGTAGATTGCGGGAATGCCCATCGATATCGCGCCCATGATCAGGGCGGGCGTAGTCTTGTCGCAGCCGCCCATCAGCACCGCGCCGTCGATCGGATGACTGCGCAGCAATTCCTCGGTCTCCATCGCCAGGAAGTTGCGATAGAGCATGGTGGTCGGCTTGATGAAGGGCTCCGACAGCGACATCGCCGGCAATTCGACCGGAAATCCGCCGGCCTGCCAGACTCCGCGCTTCACATCCTCTGCGCGCGCGCGCAGATGCGCGTGGCAGGAATTGAGGTCGCTCCAGGTGTTGATGATACCGATCACCGGCTTGCCGTCCCAATCCGGCTTATCGTAGCCGAATTGGCGCAACCGGGATCGATGACCGAAGGAGCGAAGATCGCTGACGCCAAGCCAGCGATGGCTGCGCAATTGCTCAGGACGCTTGCGATCAGCCATTCGCGCCCGAATTTCGCATTTTCAACTTCACCACGTCATTCAACCGAAAGATCTGCTTCTCGGACCACCTTTTCCCATTTGTTGGTTTCGGAAGCTACGATTTTTCCAAAGTCATCCGGTGTGCCGGCGATTGGGATGCCTCCCAAGTTCTTCAGCTTTGCCAGAATCTCCGGATCTTTTAGAGCGAGATTCACCTCGCGATTGACCAGATCGATGACCTCGCGCGGCGTGCCCTTGGGCGCGCTGAGGCCGAAAAAGGCGCTGGCCTCATAGCCAGGCACTGTTTCCGCGACAGTCGGCACGTCCGGCAATTCCGGGGAACGCGCGGCAGTCGTCACAGCGAGCGGCCGCAGCGTGCCGGCCTTGATGTGCTGCATCGAGGGAGGGAGATTGTCGAACATCACATGCACCTGACCCGCCAGCAGATCGGTCAGCGCCGGCGCCGAACCGCGATAGGGTACATGCGTCATCTGCGCGCCCGTCATCGACATGAACAGCATGCCGGACAGATGAATGGACGTGCCGTTCCCGGACGACGCCATGTTCACCTTGCCGGGATTGGCTTTCACATAGGCGATGAACTCGGCGACCGTCTTTGCCGGAACGGACGGATGCACTTCCATCACATTCGGCACACGCACGAACCCCGCGACGGGATCGGTATCGCGGATGAAATTGAAATTGAGCTTCTTGTAGAGCGACGCATTGACCGTGTTGGCCGGGTTGGTGAGGATGAAGGTATAGCCGTCGGCCTGAGAGCGGATCACGGCTTCGGTTGCGAGATTGTTGCCTGCACCCGGGCGGTTCTCGACGATGAATTGCTGCCCGAGCCGCTTCGACAGCCAGTCGCCGAAGATACGCGCCAGAATGTCGGTGGCACCGCCCGCCGGATAACCGACGACGATGCGCGGATTGCGGTTCGGATAATCCGAAGCCTGCGCCGCCGGCGCGAACGCGGCCGGTAAGACAATCATCGCTGCAACCGCCACGCGGCGGCAGACACTCCATTTCAATTCCATGGCCACCAAACCTCCCTGAATGGCCGCGCGTTGCGGGCGGCCTTGTCACGTTTCTTTTTGGTCGCGAACGCTAAGCCGCTCGCGTTTCGCGCACAAGATGTTCCGCTATGATGCCGTATCGATCCCAATATCGGCCGGTAGGCGGATCAGGAACTCGGTGCCCTTTTCCAGGCGCGAAATCTCGACCGACCCGCCGAGCTGGCGGGCGGTGCCCATGATCACCTTGAGCCCGAGCGATTTGGTCTCACCCAGATTGAAGCCTGACGGCAGGCCGCGCCCGCGATCGGCGAAACGCAGTTCGTAGCTACCGTCGGAGGCTTTTTTCAGGGAAACCATGATCGGGCCGGTCTCGCCATCGGCATAGGCATGCTTGAGTGCGTTCGTGATCAGTTCGTGCGTCAGCACGGCAAGCGCTACTGCCTTGCTGCCGGAAATCAGAAGCGGCTCGGCCTGCACCTCGATGACGGGCTTGTTCAGGCCGGCATAGGCATGCTGACTTTCTTCGCAAACCTTGCGCAGGAATTCGGCGAACTCGACCTGTCCGGCATGGTCCGACTGATAGAGCTGCCGGTACACGGTCCCCATCGACAGCACACGATCGCGCGCGCGCGCAAGCTGTTCGCCGGCCTCCGAATCGCGAACATGCCTGCGCTGCAGGTCAAGCACGCTGGAAAGGAGATTGAGGCTGTTCATCACCCGGTGCTGCAATTCGCGCAGCAGAAAGGTTTTCTGTTCAAGAAGCCCGTCGATCGAGTCCGACATGCGAGACAGCGCAGCGCTCAACTGCCCGAGTTCGGTCGAGGGATCGAGCGATGGGAAACGCGCATCGGTCTGGCCCTTCTCTCGAAGATTGACGACACGCAGGATCGATTTCATCGGTTTGCGGATCAGTTCATTGGTAACCCAGAACGTTCCGCCGATCGCGAGCACGATGGCTGCAAGCGCAAACCAGATGCTGCGCCACGCGGTGCGACGGACATCCGCCATCGCGACCTCGCGGTCGATCGCGACCGCGGTCACGAGACCGCGCGGCGCATCTTCGAGTGGCGCATAACCGACGATCTGCGCACGTCCGCGCGCATCTTCCGCGTCGTCGGTGCCGGCTTCCGACAGCAGCGCCTTTCGGAACACCTTGCCGGCGATCTTGCGCGCGTCATCTTCGCCCTGTTGCGGAATTGTAAACACAAGGCTGCCCTCGCGGTCGAGCACGATAATGCGATGATTGGTCCGCCACGGGCGTGCCGACAGATCCTGCGCGAGACGTTCCGGATTGAGGATCAGAACGATCACGCCGCGCGTGATGCCATCACTGCGCCTGTAAGGCATCGAAAGGTGGATCGAGGTGGAGCGCGTTACACGGCCCTGCACCAGCGTGCCGATGGTGAGTTCGCCGGTCTTGAGGGGGCCTGAAAAATACAGACGGTCGCTGACATCGAGCGTCGGCGGGATCGTAATGGTCGAACAGCGGAATTTTCCGTCCAGGCCAATTACCGCAGCTTCCCGATAAGTCGGCAGGCTTTCGATGACAGACTTGAAATAATTGACGCATTCGGTTTCGTTTTCGGGAACGGCTGGGTGACGCCCCATCGCGATCATCAATTGGCGGGAACCTTCGACGATTTGTGACAATTCAGCGGAGACCAGACGCGCGGCGGCAAGCGCTTCCTCGCGTGACTCGCGCTCCAGAAAGTATTGCCAGCGCAGCGTATTATAGGCTGTGATCGCGAGCGGCGGAGCAAGCGCGACAGCCACCAAGATCAGAAGCCGATAACGCAGACTCATCCCACCCTGCCCGACCCTTCACCGGCACAACCGTGAGTACCAGGCAAGCTTCGCAAAAGCCGGGGCGTTTTGTAAGCAGTTAGCGCGCGCCCTTGCCGCGCCCTTTCGGTCAATTTAGGGTGCATTGCAGCGCGGATCTTTGCTTTTCCCGAAAATCCACAGCCCCAGCCGACGGCCATCTTGCCCGATATCGACAATCTCAATCACGTGGGTATGGCGGTGCGCGACCTTGCCGACACCGTGCGGCGCTTCGAGGCGATGGGGTTTCAGCTCACGCCCTACTCGCCCCACTCGGCCGCATGGAAGCCCGGAGAGCCGGTCCAGCCACAGGGCTCCGGCAATCGTTGCGTGATGTTTGCGAGCGACTATTTGGAGATTCTTGCAAGCGAGGACCCGTCGAAGCCGGCCGCCCGCATCTCGAATTTTCTGAAACGCCATCAGGGCGCGCACATCATCTGTTTCAATACCGAGCGCCCGAACGACGTCGACAGCCGGCTAAAAGCGATGGGGATCGTCACCTCCAACGTGATCCCGCTGCAGCGCGAAATCGACACGTCGGAGGGCGTTCGCACCGCCAAATTCGCACGCCTTCAATTCGCACCGGCCAATTCACCGGAAGGCTATGTGCAGGCGGCGCAGCATCTCACGCCGCAATACATCTATCAGCCGCGCTACATCACTCATCCGAATGGCTGCACCAGTTTGCGCACCACGTTTGTAGTGACGAGCGACCTCGATGGTTTTGCCAACAAGTACCGGCAATATACCGGATTGAGTGAAGTCAGACGCGGCCATTCCGCGCAATTTGACTTTCCGCTCGGTACGCGCCTGGTCATTGTCGATGAAGCGCACGCGGCAGACTTCCTGCCCGGCACGCTGTTCCCGCCGCTTCCCGCCATTGCGGGCGTGGCGTTCCGCTGTCACGATCTCAACGCGCTACGCAAACGTCTCACTGATCAGGGCTTTGCCTTCGCCGAAGCACAAGGCCGTCTGGTCGTGCCGGCCGAACAGGCCAGCGGCGTCGCGGTATTGTTCGAGGAATAGAGCATGATGGATATGTCGAAAATCGCTACCGCAATTCTGCTTTCACTTGCGGCGATGCTGCCGGCACAGGCGCAGGAATTTCCGAACCGGCTGGTGCGCATCGTCGTGCCATATCCTGCCGGCGGCGGCGTCGATGCGATGGCGCGAGCGCTCGGCGACAATCTCTCGCAGATCTGGAAACAGCCGGTGATCGTGGAAAACAAGCCGGGGGCCTCGACCATGATCGGCGGCGAGACCGTCGCGCGCGCACCGGCCGATGGCTACACGCTGCTGCTCACAAGCGATTCCTCGATCACCAGCAATCCGTTTCTGTTTCCGAAGGCCAATTTCGATCCGGTGAAAGACCTCGCGCCAATCACGCAGTTGATCGAACTCAACCAGCTTGTGGTTGTGCATCCGTCGGTGACGGCGAATTCCCTGAAAGAACTTGTCGCGTTATCGAAGGAGAAAAAGGGAACGCTCAATTACGGCTCCTATGGCGTAGGCAGCCAGCCGCATCTGCTATTCGAGATGCTTCGTGCGCAGGCGGGTGCCGAGATCATGCAAATCCCTTATCGCGGCATCGCGCCGGCAATCACCGCGACCATTGCGGGCGACGTGCAGATGACGCTCGGCGGGTTGTCGGTGACCGCCGGTCACCTTGCCGCCGGCAAGTTGAAACCGCTTGCGATCAGCCGCAAGGAGCGCGCGAAGGAATTGCCGCAGGTTCCGACTTTGCGCGAGGCTGGCTTTCCAGAGATCGATCCGCAATCCTGGTTCGGACTGTTCGCACCTGCGGGAACGCCACAGCCAATCATTGACAAGATTTATCGGGACGTGGCGAGCGTGTTCGCCGATAGCGGCTTTCAGGAGCGCCACCTGCGCGCTCTCGCCTTTTCGCCGGTGGCCAGCACACCCGCCGAGTTTGCGAAATTCATCGTCGAAGACCTGGCGTACAAAGGCCGGCTGATTGCCGTGACCGGGATAAAAGCCGAGTAGAGGGGCTCTGGAGCTGTGGAACGTGCCGCATTGACATCCATGCCGGCATAGCGATAGCGAAGCGAAACTGAGGAAACGCGATGGGAACCAACAACATGCGTCGCTTGCTTGCCGTTTTCGCCCTGCTGTTGGGCTCGCTCGTCTGCGCGCAGGCACAGTCCTGGCCACAGCGCAACATCACGCTGATCCTGCCGCTCGGACCCGGCAGCGGCGTCGATATCACTGCGCGTTTGCTCGCAGAGAAGCTCGCCGCCAAATGGGGCAAGCCGGTCGTGATCGAGAACCGTCCCGGTGGTGACGCGATCGTTGCGATCAACGCATTCCTGTCGGCAAAGGACGACCATACTTTTTTGATGGCACCGACCTCGACCTTCACGGCGCATCCCTTCCTTCATGCCAAGCTGCCCTACGAGGCCGCTGATCTGGTTCCGATCGCGCGCATCACCAATACCCTGATTGCGGTCGGCGTGCCGACGTCTCTCGGCGTCAACACGCTCGACGAATTCGTGAAGCTCGCCAAGGAAAAACCTGGCACGCTCAATTGGGCCGGCACTACCGGCGCCGTCGACTTCATGACCGCAGGATTTCTGAAGGCGGCGAATATCGACGTCACCAAGGTGCCCTACAAGGACGGCGTGCAGGCGCTCAACGATCTCGCGGAGGGCCGCATTCAGCTTTACGGCGCGGCCTATGCGATCATGCGGCCGCAGGTGGAAGCCGGCAAAGTGAAAGTGCTTGCGCTTCTCAACAAGGAGCGCGCGCCGCAACTGTCGACTATTCCGACCGCGATTGAAGCCGGTCATCCTGCCTTTGCCATCGACGGGCTCGTCGGCCTATTCGGGCCGCGCAACATCTCGCCGGAATTGCGTGACCGGATCGCGGCCGATGTCGTGGAGGCGATGGCCGATCCGACAATGACGCAGCGTTTGACCGCCACCGGTCAGGTGGTTCGGCCGGGCAATGCAGCGGAATTTGCAGCCGAAATTACCGATCAGCGGACCCGCATCGCGGAAGCCGCCAAGGCTACGGGCGCGAAGGCCCCGAATTAACTCGGAAGCGAGACGCGGGAAGTCTCGAAATCCGGTCGCAGTGGCAGGATTCGAGCCTGCGACCCACTTCGCACGGCACCCGGGATGCTTCCTGACCTGTAGATATCTGTTCCTTGGGCGGGCAACAAAAAAGCCCAAAGTCGTTTTGGTGGGCAGGCCTGATTTCGGCGAACGTTGCTATATGTCAAAGCTTGCGCTGCGTATGTACACGAGGCGTCTAATCAAGATCGCAACAAGGCTCCGGTCCCGCGACGGATTCATCATGCGCGTGTCGGAAAATGCTCACAACGCGCGTCCTAGACAGGCCTACGCATTCCGAGTAGACCGCCTCAAAAGGAGTTACTATGGCAAAGATGAGCAAGACCCAGTTGATTGCCGCGATCGCAGAGTCGGGTTCAATTTCAAAGGATGTCGTAAATACTGTCATCGAGCACATGGGGACGATTGGCTATCGCGAGTTAAGGGAATCCGGCGAGTTCACAATTCCGGGCTTCGCAAAATTCTCGGTTGTAGAAAAGCCTGCCACGGAAGCTCGCGACGGCATCAATCCGTTCACCAAAGAGCCGATGCACTTTGCCGCCAAGCCCGCGAGCAAGAAGATTAAGGTGCAGCCGCTGAAAGCAGCCAAAGACGCTGTTTAATTTTCCTTTTGTTAATCCGCTCGCTGGACCGAAAATCATGACTTTGATTCGTTCTTTCAGAACAAAGCAGAGTCATTTGAAGAACGGGTGAGCGGTGGCGACGAAACCCGACCGAAAAGCATCTTCGCGAGCGCGAATGCGCCGTCTGTCGCCTGACATGAGTCAAGGAAGCTCGTAGCCTCTCTTGGTCTCGCATTCCAGCAAGTTTAGAAATACGAAAATCGTACAAACCGGATTGGCATTAGCTGCCGGTATGACCGATCCACTCTCGCCAGCCAACGACATCTGCCTGAATCACAACACCGGTCTTGCTGTTATGCCAGGAGCCATCCGACCAATGACAGACATAGGGCACTGCGTAGGTTCCTGAATTATCCTCGCATAACAATTCCATTGGCGAATCCGTTTGCGGGACTGTGCCGGACTTGAATTGTGAGAGTCTTTGTTCCCGCGTTGTAGCCATAGATTCAATTCCAGCGTCGCTCGCACTTCAAAAATGAAAAAGCCCGGCTTCCACCGGGCTTTTCGCTTAGACCTTGAGGTTTTCCGCAGATTCTTTGCCGCGGTTGGCAACAATTTCATATTGGACTTTCTGCCCTTCGTTCAGGCCACTCAAGCCTGCCTTTTCGACAGCCGAGATATGGACGAACACATCCTTCCCTCCGCCATCGGGCTGGATAAATCCATATCCCTTTGTGCCGTTAAACCACTTCACTGTACCTGTCGCCACGCCGCTTCTCCTATCGCGTTCACAACGGGTAATACTAGCATATAAAATGTTAGCGCACACCGGTGAAAATCGGACGCAGGCGAAACCCCAGATCCGGAACACCCGTAGCTCCGCCTACTATGCGTGCAGCCCTACCGCGCGTGGTTTGCCTCGGGCCGCGGTAACGGCTCGGGGCTCTGTCCGCGAGGGGTCGGAACTGCTGGTACTGGGTAGGAATTAACCTTACCGGCAACGCAATCGGCGTGGTGTGCCGGTAAGCGGTGGCGCTGTTTGGCCACAATCGGCCTCCGAAAACGAGCACGTCAGCAGCTCTGCGCTCGGACCATATCCCTAATATTTCGTAAAGTTTTCGGCGTTTCCTTCGACTTTTCTCGTTACGGCGCCGTTGCCTCTGTGCGTCATTGCGGGCTCGACGGTTCGCGCTTCGGAACCAACGACAGCCGGCGGATGAAAACAGCAAGGGACCCGATGCGAGTACTCAGCCATATTCCCTGTGAGGGCAACATCCAAGACGCCCGATGCGATTGCGGCGGACATCAAATCCAATGCCGAGGGGAACAAGTGGCTGTATCTCGGTGACAACAAGATCAAAAGCGGCGAGATGCGGCTGGTGAAATCTTGCATACCCGCGGTCTCGCAGGCGCTGTGGTCAGCCGGTCTGCAGCTCAGCGCAATGATGCCGTGCGCCAATGTCGGCATCTGCCAGAGGGACGGCAAGACCGAGATTTCTGTTCTGCATCCGCGGTTCATGCAGGTGCTGTTTCCGAACGCAGAAACCGAAAAAGGCAAGCTCGATTGCGCAGCCGCTGTTCGATGAATTGCTCGATGCAGTTACGAAATGAATGCAAGGCGGCGTGCGCCCGGTTTGCCGCTATGTCCGGTGCTTTGCTGGTCACGCACATCCCGAATGCCTTTGGAAAATCCATCGAACCAAAAGCTGGCCCCTGCGACAAATTGGCAGGATGTGATGGTCACATCTGCTAACAGGGAATTTTCCAATGATCCGCAACACCGTTCTCGCGCTCGTCGCCGGCGCTGCTCTGCTCGCGGCCGCGGCCCCCGCCTCGGCCGGCTATTATGGCTACGGCCATGGCTACAGCTCGTATTCTTCGAACTACGACTGTTATACGCCATCCTACAGCTACGGTTACGGCTACCGGTCTTACGGATACTAAGCCGCCATTCGGGCCACCCCTCCACAGATGTGACCAGCCCGGCACCTACAGGTGCCGGGCATTTAATTTTCAGGCAATTTATACGAGCCGAAGCGTCGCAAACGCTTCACGAAAATGAAGGCGGTCTGCGCCGTCCGCTGCCGGGATCATGTGAGCGACGACAAACGCCGCCGAGGCGCGGGAAGCCTCACAAAATCATGGTCGGAGTGGCAGGATTCGAACCTGCGACCCCCTCGTCCCGAACGAGGTGCGCTACCAGGCTGCGCTACACTCCGACAAGCTAGAAGGCCGGTCTTATAACGGTGGGTCTGCGCCCCCGCAAGCCGCGCTTGCAGGCGATTTTTTCGCCGACCTGTTGGAAAAAGGCGTTATGAAGCGCCATGAACGTGGCCCTGAAAACCCGCAAGCTGGCGGCCGGCCCGCAGGCGATTGAAGCCGCCGCAGGGGTGCTGCGGGCCGGCGGGCTGGTGGCGTTTCCGACCGAGACCGTCTACGGGCTCGGCGCCGATGCCACGAATGGCGAGGCGGTGGCGCGCCTCTATGCCGCCAAGGGGCGCCCTTCCTTTAACCCGCTGATCGCGCATGTCGCCGATATCGCGGCGGCGAGGAAACTGGCCGTTTTCAATGCCGATGCCGAACGGCTGGCGGCTCGGTTCTGGCCCGGTCCGTTGACGCTGGTGCTGCCGCGCGCCGCCGGATGCCCGGTATCTGAATTGGCGACGGCCGGGCTCGACAGCATTGCCCTTCGCGTGCCCGCACATGCGGTCAGTCACGAAATCCTTTTGGCCTTCGGGCGCCCGGTGGTGGCTCCATCCGCCAACCTTTCCGGGCACGTGTCGCCGACGTCCGCCTATCACGTCGAAGTCGATCTCGCCGGCTGTATCGACCTGATCGTCGATGCCGGCCCGACTTCGGTCGGCGTCGAATCCACCATCGTCGCATGCCTCGACCGCCCGACGCTGCTTCGGCCAGGCGGCATTGCCCGCCAGGACATCGCCGCTTCCCTTGGCCATGACCTGGCGCAACCCCTTGAATCGGCGGACGAAGCGCCGCTGGCGCCGGGCATGCTGGAATCACATTATGCGCCGCGCAGTAAGCTCCGGCTGAACGCCATGAGCGTGGACAAGGACGAGGCATTGCTCGCCTTCGGCGAGCCGCTGGCCGGCGCCGCCGTCACACTCAATTTGTCGCCGAGCGGTAACCTCATAGAGGCGGCCGCAAATTTGTTCGCTTTTGTCCGGCAATTGGATGGTCTTTGCCTGGCGAGCATCGCGGTTATGCGGATTCCTTCTGACGGCATTGGTGAAGCGATCAACGACCGGCTCCAGCGGGCGGCCGCCCCGCGTCCACATTCGTAGAAACGCCGATGCTCAAACCCGACAAGGACCTGATCACCCGGCTCACGGCGATCGTCGGTGAAAAATACGCCCTCACCGATCCGGACCTGCAGGCGGCCTATCTGCACGAGATGCGCGACCGCTGGGTCGGCACCACCCCGCTGGTGCTGCGGCCCGAGACCACCGCGCAGGTTTCCGAAATTCTCAAACTCGCCAACGAGACCCGCACCGCGATCGTGCCGCAGGGCGGCAATACCGGTCTGGTCGGCGGACAGATTCCGCACCACAACGAGATCGTGCTGTCGCTCAACCGCATGACCGCGATCCGCGAGATCGATCCCATAACCAACACCATCACGGTCGAAGCCGGCGCAACGCTTCAACGCGTGCGCGACGCCGCGGCGGAAGCCGACCGGCTCTATCCGCAGCTTCTTCCGAGCGAAGGAAGCTGCACCATCGGCGGCAACCTCTCCACCAATGCCGGCGGCACCGCGGCGCTCGCGCATGGCGTCGCGCGCTCGCATGCACTCGGCCTCGAAGTAGTGCTGGCCGACGGGCGCGTGCTGCACAATCTCAACAAGCTGAAGAAGGATAATACCGGCTACGACCTGAAGAATTTTTTCATCGGCTCCGAAGGCACGCTCGGCATCATCACGGCGGCGGTGCTGCGGCTGGTGCCGCGGCCGCGCTCGGTCGAGGTCGCCTTTCTCGGCCTGCCCTCTTCGCAGGCCGCGGTCGATCTGCTCGGCATCGCGCAGGCGCGCGCAGGCAGCGACGTGACGAGTTTCGAATTGCTGACGCGCTTCGGCCTGGAATGCGTGCTGAAGCATGTGGCGGGCACGCGCGACCCGCTCGATTCACCGCATCCCTGGTACGTGCTGATGGAAGTCTCCTCGCAGATGAGCACAGGGCTTCGCGACATCGTGGAAGATATTTTCGAAACCGGCATCGAGCGCGGTCTGGTGGAGGATGGCGCGATCGCGCAGACGCTCGAACAGGGCAAGGCGTTCTGGCGGATTCGGGAAGAGGTCGGCGAGGTGCAGAAGAAGCTCGGCGGCTCGATCAAGCACGATGTGTCGGTGCCGATCGCGTCCATCCCGGCCTTCATCGAACAAGCGAACGCGGCGGTGACAGCGGCGGTACCGGGCGCGCGGCCCTTCCCGTTCGGCCATGTCGGCGACGGCAACATCCATTACAACATCAGCCAGCCGCAAGGGGCCGATATGGTCGCCGACAAGGCGGCCTTCATGGCGCAGGAAGACATCGTGCAGGATGCGGTGTTCGGCATCGTGCTGAAACACGGCGGCTCGATCTCGGCCGAACACGGCATCGGCATCGCCAAGCGCGACCGGTTGCCGCTGGTGAAGGACCCGGTCGCGATCGAACTGATGCGCACGCTGAAAGCGGCGCTCGATCCGAACGGGATTCTCAATCCGGGGAAGGTGCTGTAGGCGAGACAATAACTTCAAAGCGAAATCGCAAGAAAACAATCAAACGCATCGCGGTCAATCGGCTGCTGCGCCGATCCGACCGCTTATTGCCACGGTTTTCATGCAGTTTGCAGCCATACTTGCGCCCGACACTGACTTCACATTTGCAAATTCATTTTTCGAGCGTCTGACGGATGAGGGCCATGCCGAACATTGTCCGCCAAACCTATGGCTTCATCATTCTTGTCTCAATTTTCATTTCCTCAACCGCCCCCATTGTCCACGCTCAAACAGGTGACGACAGCCTGAGTAAGGGCTCGTCAGAACTACTGGAGACGATCCGAAAAGAGGAATTGAGCGCTGCTATTGCCAGCGGCACGGAAAACAGCACCCGCTGGATATCCAGGCCAGCGCAAGCCACTGCATTTCCAATGCCATCCTGTGTTTTCCCTGCCGGGCTCTGTGGCGCGGTCAATCGTGACGGCAGCATAGCGGTAGCACCTCGGTTCGATTGGGTCGATAGGCCTTCCGAAGACCGGATGCTCGTTCGATTGAAGGGCCTGTACGGATATGTCGATGCCGCAGGCCGAACCGTCGCCGAGCCGCAATATGAATTCGCCGGCGCCTATTCGCGTGGCCTCGCCGAGGTCAGCATCAACGGCGTGTCCAGGTTGATTGATCGCGAAGGCCGGCAAGTGCTTGAGCCTAGCTTTGCGCGGGCGCATGCGTTTACTGCCGACGCGTTTTGGGTGAACGACGGTCGCCGCCACTACACAGGTCAGGCGGGGATGGCCGAACTGATCAACTTCGAACAGACTACCGTCACCAATGACATTGACGCCGACGGAAAATGGGGCCTCCTTGCGCGAACCGGCGAGTGGATTCGAAAGCCGGAGTTCAGATCGATTAGCGTCTTCGATCCAAATGACAATTCTCTCGCGAGAGTGAAGTCAGATTCCGGCTGGGGAGTCATCAGGCCGGACGGCAGCTGGCTGATCGAGCCGAAGTTCGAAGCGCTGGGCCGACTCTACAATGGCCTTGCGGCAGCCAGACTTGAAGGAAAGTTCGGATTCGTCGAGTTCCAGGTTTCTACCTGGCAAAACGCGACGGCAAATTCGGCGTCATCAATCCTGCGCTGGAATGGGTCATTGACCCGAGATGGCAGAGCTTGGGCCAATATTTCAGGAATGGACTTATCATGGCCAAGTTTGAGCGTGGATGGGGATTTATCGATGCAAGCGGCGCGCTGACAATTGACCCCAAATATGACGCGTTCACAGTTTTTTCGCGCGGCATCGCCTGGGTGCAGACCGGGGCCTCGTGGTGCGCCATCGATCGGCGCGGGCAGCGCATCGCAACGCTCGAATGCCTGGAGCGAAATCCAAGTCCACCACCGGGAACGTTCTCTTCTCGCATGAGGCCGTGAGTTTCACATTATCCGAATTTCGACCTTTGATCTGGACAATATTGGACTTGGATCAGAAGACTGTTCGCATCGCCAAACGCGAGCGGCTGCCGATGGTGAAAGACCCCGTCGCGATCGAATGGATGCACACGCTGAAGGCGGCGCTCGATCCGAACGGGATTCTCAATCCGGGGAAGGTGCTTTAGCGAGCCTGACTTCATGGTAAAACATGGATTGAACGCACCGGGTAATTTCCGCATTGTGCCAATAGCCGACGTCGCGCAAGTCGTCGCAGTCATCACCCTCCGCTCGGTCGCAACATCGGCCAGCCCGCCGCGGCCGTCAGCGCGAGCCCCGCGACCAACAAGAGCAGCAACACAACTTTGCGGAAGGCGGCGTCGTCGAGCTTTCCATACAGCCGGAAACCGGCCCACAGCCCGGCTAACAGCGCGGGCAGTCCGAGCAGATACAGTTTGACCGTTTCCGCTGTAATCGAACCGCTCGCCGTGAGCGATATTGCGGTCATGACAATGGCCGCCAGCATCACAGGCTGGAATACGGCGCGCTGCTCATCTTTATTCCAGCCGCGCATTTGGCACCAAACCGTGATGATAAAACCTGGAAGACCGGTGAGCCCGCAAAGCACGCCGTTCGCAAATCCGACTCCGCCATCGGCTCCGATTTCCGCGTTGACCGGTTTGAATGCCGGCTTCGACAATCCGTAGAGTCCGTAAACGATAAGCAGCAAGCCCACGCCGAGTCGCAGATATGCCGGTTCAGCGTATGTCAGAAGCACCGTGCCAATCGGCACGCCGATGGCCCCACCGATGATGAACGGCGCGACGTTTCGCAAACTCAACGAGCGCCGAAGTTTCCAGACGCCATATCCCTGCGTCCAAAGTCCATAGCCCGCTATCAGCGCCGTTGTCTGAAGCGGAGAAATCAGGTGCAACCAGATGCCGGATACAACAAATCCCATGGCAAAACCGGCAAGACCCGACGCAAAGCCACCGAGAAATGCGGCGAACAGAAACAGAAAAAGGACAAAGCCATCCATGGCTCGCTCCCACGATTGAGGCGAGCAGCACTTGGATGGCGGAATCCATCTATAGGGGAGGCCGCGATTTCCCCTGTTCAGCGGTGTCAGATGTGCTGGAAAAAATCAGGGCCCGGCAGCCATGGTCCCCTCCTTGCGAAGGAGACGGTGCTTGGGCCTAGGCCTGAAAGAACGGGGCGACCGTCGAAGGCCCCGCCACAAATCATTAGCCCAATTCGCGTGCGGTCGCAATCCACGCAGGGAATCGGGACGGGACATGCGCATCAGCCGCCCAAACTTGATCCCGCAGGGCGCTGGGTTTATTTATCGAGCGCCGGGGCATCGCAGGCTCCCGGCCTCTTCAAGACGGATCCTCGTCCAAGCCCTGCTCCTGTCCGCGCTGACACGCGAGCAGAAGCACGTTTGCAATTGAGGAGCCATTTTATGTCTGATCCCGGAATTTGCCTCGGCCGCGTCGCTATTCTTTGGCGGGGCGATGAAGCTGCTCGCCGTACTGTCGCTCCAGAGAGCAGTCGATTTAAAGCCATCTTCGCTGCACTGGCAGACGTCGGTGTCGCCGGGATACCGGTGGCCTACGAAGACGATGTCTTGGATGCCGTGGCCGCACAACTCGCCACGCTTGATGGCGTCCTCGTATGGGTCAACCCGATTCACGAGGGGCGCGGTCGCGCCAATCTCGACGCACTGCTGCGCAACGTCGCGTCGCACGGCATTTGGGTCAGTGCCCATCCCGATGTGATCGCCATGATGGGCACCAAGGAGGTGCTCTATCGTACCCGCACGATGGGTTGGGGATGCGACACTGCTTTGTATACATCTGCCGAGGCGATGCGTGCCGAATTGCCGGTTCGGCTCGAAGCTGGCCCGCGTGTGATCAAACGCAATCGTGGCAACGGCGGTCAGGGAGTTTGGAAGGTTGAAGCGCTGGAACGCACACGGGACTACCCGGTGGTACGCGTGCTGGATGCCACGAAAGACGCGCCGGAGGACGTTGCGCTCGACAAATTTGTCGAGCGGTGTGTCGAATACTTCAAGGACGGTTTTGTCGTTGATCAGCCGTTCCAGGCGCGACTAAGTGAAGGCGTCGTGCGTTGCTACATGGCGGGAGATCGTTGCGCAGGCTTCGGCTTTCAAAAGGTCAAAGCACTCGTCGATATACCTGCCGCGCGTGCTGAGGCAAGGCCGCGGCTCTACAGCTCCAATTCAGAGCCACGCTTCCAACCCTTGCGCCGGCTCATGGAGGACGAGTGGACGCCGCAACTGACTCACATCCTTGGCCTTTCGCCGCGTGATCTGCCGATGATCTGGGACGCGGACTTCATGCTAGGGGCCCCTGGCGCCGACGGCCTGGACACCTACGTGCTCGGTGAGATCAACGTCAGTTCTGTATTTCCGATTCCGGACGAGGCCCCAAGAGAGCTTGCTCTCCGAGTTGCGGATCGCCTGCGGTCGAAACGCTGATTCTCCTAAAGGCCGTCATCCTGCAGCCAACTATGCACCGCGGCTCCTGGGAGCGGGCGCGCTGTCCGCTTTGAGCCAAAGGCGAACGTATCCACTCCGGCCGAGTTCGGCATCGCCAAGCGCGACCGGCTGCCGCTGGTGAAGGACCTCGTGGCGATCGCATTGATGCGCACACTGAAAGCGGCGCTCGATCCGAACGGGATACTCAATCCGGGGAAGGTTTTATAAATCCCGTTGCGCCGTCAGCTCAAATCTGCTCATCGGTTGCGATCCTGGAAGGAAACACCGTGGGCATGGAAACCATAGAAATCAAGGCTTACGTCCCAGCGAGAGACTTTGCGCTGTCGCGTCGCTTCTATGTCGACCTCGGATTCAAGGAGGACCTGCTTTCGGCGCAGATGGCTTACTTCTACGCAGGCAAGTGCAGCTTCCTGCTACAGAACTTCTACGTGAAGGAGCACGCCGAAAACTTCATGATGCACATGCTGGTGGCCGACGTCGAAGCTTGGTGGGAAAGGGTAGTTTCGCAAGAACTTGCCGGACGCTACGGCGTGCGGGTCGAGCCGCCCCAGAATCAGCCGTGGGGCATACGGGACTTCTGCATTGTCGATCCCACAAGCGTGTTGTGGCGCATTGGACAAAGCCTGGATTAGCGTCTGCTTCGAGTCATGGCGGGCGTGGGCCAATGTCCGTTTTGTGCCGGATGCGGACAAGTGTCAGCGACGAGCCAAGCGTGTCGGGCTCACAAATCCAGGGGCGCGGAATCCGGAAGGGTGTGGTGAAAAGTATTCATGTAGAGAACAAACTTCAGGTCGCCCGAGGGGCTGCGCTCCAAAATCCAATCCTCGCCGACCACCGCCTTGATTACATTGGGCGCTGGTCGCCCCGCAAACTCCGCCTCCCAATAGACGGTGCCCGTGGCCCGTACACGCTCGGGCGATGCATTCAACGGCGTCAACTCGAAGTGGCCAAATCGGTGGAGCTCATTGATCCACTGGTCGTGCAGTTTCCGGTGCTCATCGAAGTCAATACTCGAGCCGTTCCACAGCACATATATCCGCGAGTGCCTGTCGAGGAAAAACGCTGCCTGATCGCCTGCCGAACCTCCATTCATGACAGTGTTGAACCATCTGCTGCCAAAATCATGCACTTCGTCCAGAGTGATCATCGATTGCGCCTCAGAGTTACGGTTAGCCTTTGGGGCCTGCTGCGCGCGCGCCACGAGCGGCCACGCAGCTGCCGCCGTACCGCCCAGAGCGGTGATGAACTGGCGTCGCCTCATGAGTTTTGTCCTCAGGCCAAGGGCACCACCCTAACACATCGCGGATCTGTGCTTCGCATCGCAACAAAATTGGCAGCCGATTGACCGCTGTGGGTCAGATGCCGACGTTTGATTTCGGCCGAGCACGGCATCGGCATCACCACGCGGCCGGCTGCCGCTGGTGAAGGACCCCGTTGCGATCGATTGGATGCGCACGCTGAAAGCGGCGCTAGATCCGAACGGGATTTTGAATCCAGGGAAGGTTTCGTAGGGCACCTTCCCCGCTGTTGTGAAATCAGCTTCTGCTTTTGCAGCGAGGCAAACTGTCAATCCTTCGGCATCAGTTTCTCGACAACCTTGTCGATGGTAAAGCTCGCGGCCTTGGCCCGCGGCGGGAATTCCTTGAAGCTTTCAAGCCACTTCATCAGGAAAGGCGGCGCGACATATTGAAGGGGGACGTTCTCCACGAACCAGTCATTGTACTTGAAACTTTCCTCTCCGCGCTCGAAGGGATCAGCGCGCAGATCGAAGAACTTCGGGATACGCATCTCGGACAAAGGCTCGCGCCAGACATCGAGACCCTTGCTGCGCTGTTCCGCGAAGACGATCTTGAACCGTCCCATCCGCATCGCCATGCAGTCGCCGTCGTCACTCCAGTAAATGAAGCCGTCGCGCGGCGACTTCTCTTCCTTGCCCGACAGGAAGGGCATCAGATTGAAGCCGTCAAGATGCACCTTGAATGTCTTGTCGCCGATTTTGTAGCCCTTCTTAACTTTTTCGACCAGATCGGGCTCGCCATTCGCAGCCGCGAAAGTCGGGATGAAATCCTGCAACGAGCAGATGTCATTGATGACGCGCCCCGGCTCGATCGCGCCCGGCCATCGCATCACGCAGGGCACCCGCCAACCGCCTTCCCAGTTCGTGTCCTTCTCCCCACGGAATGGCGTCGCTCCGCCGTCCGGCCACGACAGAACCTCCGCGCCATTGTCGGTGGTGAAGACCACGATGGTGTTGTCGGCGACGCCGAGATCGTCGATCTTTTTCAGAAGCTGACCGACAAGGCCGTCAAGCTCCACCATTCCGTCCGGGTAGAGACCAAGGCCGGTCTTACCGACCGATGACGACTTCAGGTGCGTGAAAACATGCATGCGGGTCGGATTGAAGTAGCAGAACCACGGAGCGCCCTCTTTGGTCTTGCGATCCATGAAATCGAGCGCGGAGGCGATGAATTCTTCGTCCACCGTCTCCATGCGCTTTCGGGATAGCGGGCCGGTGTTCTCAATCGTTTGCTTGCCTACTTTGCCGAACTGCTCATCGACGGTCGTATCGTCCTTGTCGACAGCTTTGCACCTCAGCACGCCGCGCGGTCCGAACTTCTTACGAAACGCCGGGTCTTTCGGATAATTCGGGTATTCCGGCTCTTCTTCGGCGTTGAGGTGATAGAGGTTGCCGAAGAATTCATCGAACCCATGCAATGTGGGAAGATGCTCGTTGCGATCGCCGAGATGGTTCTTGCCGAACTGCCCGGTGGCATAGCCGAAATTCTTCATGAACTGTCCGACGGACGGGTCTTCTGCCGACAGTCCCAAAGTGGCGCCCGGCATGCCAACCTTTGTAAGACCGGTGCGGACCGGCGACTGGCCGGTGATGAATGCGGCACGTCCCGCCGTGCAGCTTTGCTGACCGTAAAAGTCGGTGAACATCGCGCCTTCTTTTGCGATCCGGTCGATGTTGGGCGTGCGGTAGCCCATGATGCCGTGGTTGTAGCAACTGACGTTGAACCAGCCGATGTCGTCGGCCATGATAAAAAGAATGTTCGGCTTGCTGGTCTTCGGCATTATGTGTCCTCCGGGCACGAACGACGATTGGTGTTAATATCCATTTAAATGCGGCGGCCGAGGCTCGCGCCCGCGAATGTGACCGAGCAGACATGTCTGCGGCTGGTTGGCCGCGAACAAAAATATAAAACGCCCGCGCTTAGCGCGTCACGATCACTTTGGTCCCAAAGCTGACACGGCCATAGAGATCGAGCACGTCCGCGTTGAACATCCGGATGCAGCCATAGGACACGGCCCCGCCGATCGATCCTGGATTGTTGGTCCCGTGGATGGCGCGTTCGCCACCAGCCAAAAACAATACCGCCGCACCCACCGGGTTGTTCGGCGCGCCGGCTGGGACCACCGATGGCAAGTTCGGTTTGTCGCGCCTGACGACGGCGGGCGGCACCCATGCCGGCCGCAGCATCTTGTTGTTGATGAAGGTGGTGCCGCTCCACTGTTTGCCGACCCGCCCGACGCCAACCGGATAGCGCACGGCCTTGCCGCCACCGAGCACGTAATACAACGATCGCGCGCTTGAGCGGACCACCACGGTGCCGGCCGGATAATCGCCGGAGAAACCGACGATTTCGCGGGCTTGTGCGGAGTGCGGCATTGCCGTGGCCGCGGCAAGTACCAATGCAACAGACGGGGCTGTCAGCCATCGTGAAACCTGCATAACTCATTCGTCCCTATCGGTTCTGCTCGCCCCCTTCGATGGCGGCGTCGCGTTCAAAATTTCTCCAAAATCTCCGCCGAAGACATTAACAAAGTGCGAGCGCGACTTTAGCCAAACAACCTGCAGACGGTTACCCGCCAGCCCGCGAAGGATATGCAGCATATCCATTCGCGGCGGCCGGCCAGAGGTACGCCGCTGTGGCACTGACACCCGAAGTCCAGGCTGGATCAAAAGCGCGCTTTGCCTGCCGTTGAACGCGGCATCGGCGTCGCCAAGCGCGACCGACTGGCGATGGTGAAGGACCCCATTGCAATCGAATTGATGCGCGCGCTGAAGACGCTCGATCCGAACGGGACCCTTAATCCGGGGAAGGTGCTGTAAGGCGCTGTCACAGTTTCTCTGCCGCGCAAGTACAGATCGAGGTCGTTAAATCTTCGCATATTCCCCGGAGCCGAGGACAGCCGACGCGCGCGGGAAGTCTGCATTGTGCCGGAAGCGGACTTCATACGGCGCAGCGAGTTGCACGTTGATTGCATGTTGGCGCTGCAAGGC
This sequence comes from uncultured Pseudomonadota bacterium, assembly GCA_963707705.1. Taxonomy (GTDB): domain Bacteria; phylum Pseudomonadota; class Alphaproteobacteria; order Rhizobiales; family Xanthobacteraceae; genus Pseudorhodoplanes. The sequence continues at coordinate 62,673 of CAVPRD010000006.1, forward strand.
AAGCATTTGTGCGGCTTGTCAGCGCCATTGCTTGTGTTAGCAGTCGCTGCCGGCCTCGATTTGACAAGAACAATGGACGCGAAGCACTACCATGAAATTCTGCATGCACCTCAGCACCCGTATTCAAGACAAACGATACGAACTCCCGCTCATTAACAGCCTGACCGACCTGGCGCTCGAAGCCGATGTTAGCGGATTTAGCGCAATCTCCTTGACGGAGCACCACCTCCACGAGAACCAAGGCTATCAGAATTCGCTCCTGTTCGCGTCGGCGCTCGCGCCTCGGCTGAAGCAGGCCACGCTCATTCTGGCCACGGTGAACCCGGCGATCCACCATCCGGTGCGGCTGGTGGAATCGTGCAATCTGATTGACCAGCTAAATGCCGGGCGGCTGGTCGTCGTTTTCGGCTCAGGCTTCAAGGACACTGACCTGGTGGCCTTCGGGCGTGACCTCACCCAGCGCAGCGAACTTTACGAGCAGGGCATCCGCACCGCCCTCGACGTCTGGGCCTACGACGGCACGGGCGGGCCGCTCGAATTCGCGGTCGGCGCAGATCGCGGAAGGCTCGACGTCGCTGTGAACCCATCGTCGTTCCGCAAGCCACGCCCTATCCTGGCACGCGCAACCGTGCTAAATCCTGCAGCGATTGCGGATGCCGCCGCACGCGGATGGCCGCTGTTCACGGCGATCAAAGAACTCGAGACCGCCCGCGAGCAGATGGCCGGCTATCATGCGGCGCTTGCGGCTTCCGGCCATGACCCGGAGACGATCAGGCTCGCCAGGGAATGGACGGGGGTGGGGAAAGCGGTGCACGTGGCGGAGACTGACGAACAGGCCAGGTCGGAGGCCGATGCCTATTTCATCAAGAACCCGAGCGGGGCGATTGCCCGCGACGCCGATGACATGATCTGCGGCAGCCCGGACACTGTCACACGCATGATGAAAACTTTTGCAGAGGCCGGCGTGGGACTGATGATGTGCGGGTTCCTCATCGATCTCGAAAACCTGTCGCAGCTTCGTCGCAGCGTCCGCCTGTTCAAGGAAGAGGTCATGCCGGGGGTGGCGGCGTGAGGTGACGCATTCCGGCGCAGGTCTGCCAGCTGTCGTCGATGCGGCAAGAGCCAACCTCATCAGCGCGTGATCTCGCAAACATTTCGACCATTGAGTGGGGCTTTGGGTTTCGACTGTCGCAGCCCGAGAAGTTTGCTAGAATCCCTCCGGGAACCGGAGACCGTCGTGCGCGTCCGATTTTCTTGTTTGGTGTTCGCAACGGCCCTTGTGATGAGTTTCACAAGCGGGGCAGACGCGCAATCGCTGCCGGAACGTAATCAGCTGGCCAATGCCCTGCGACGCGCAGCGCAGGACAATGACAACCCAAAAATGTTGCAGCTCCAGCGGCTGATCGTTGAAAGCGACGAGATCAGGTACGGTCAAAATCACCCGAAATTCGCCGAGCAGCTTGTTCGCCTCGGCAGCTTATTGCGAATCGCGGATAACTACTCAGAAGCGGAAACCAGGTTCAAACGCGCGATCGAGATCTACGAAAGGAACCGCCCTCCCGACATCCTCGATCTGGCCTTGGCATATCGGGAGATTACGCAGTTGTATTCGCAATCGCTCGGACGCTACGCAGACGCCGAGCAGATTCTCCTTCGCAACCAGGCGATGCTGGAGAAGGCATTCGGCCCGCGACACCAACATACCGGGACTGCGCTCAGCGACCTCGGAAACCTTTACTACGATCAGAAACGATACGCAGACGCCGAACCGTTTTTCGAACGCTCGCTGGCTATCAAAGAGCGTCTGTTCCGCCCGAACGATCCCGATCTCGGGACACCGTTTCATAATATGGCGAACGTTTACTGGAAGCTGGGCCGTCTCGACGATGCCGAGCGCATGTTCAAGCGCTCCTACGCTCTGCGGGGCGGCGTCAGGCGCGTAAGCTCGGACACAACCGATTTCATAAGTACTTTGAACGAATTTGCGAGCTTCTATCAGGAGCAGCGTCGCTATCGCGAAGCTGGGGAGCTGTTGAACCAGTCTCTTAAAGTAGCCGAAAACTGGAACCGTCCCGGCAGGCCCAGGCTCATTGCGCTGGCTTATTATTATATCGGCGAACTTTACCTGGCCGCCGGCAGGCCCGATTTGGCGGAGCAGTTTTTCGTCCGGACGAAAGCCGCCAACGACATTTCAGGGCCGGGAGGCTTTATGCAGGCAAACGCGCTGTATTTTGTCGGCAAGGCCCAGTACGCTTCAAACAAGCTTGCCGAGGCAGAGCGATCCTACAAACAGACGTTGGCGGATTACGAAAAGCTGTTCGGGTCCGACCATTTCAACGTCGCCGATGTCCGCAACGATCTTGCTACTCTTTATATGAAGAAGAATCGTGTGGCGGACGCGCTGCCGCTGGTGCAGCAATCCATGGCAAGCACCCGTGTGAATCCGGCGATCGCGCTGCCGGTCCTGTCGGCCGCCGCGCGCGAGAACCTGCTCCCGCCGCGAACCGCACTCGATCTCGGTCTCGATGTGGTGCAACGCTCGTCTCAGAATGCGGCGGCAGCGGCGGTTAACAGCCTCGCAGCACGGCTTGCTGCCGGCACCGACCGGCTCGCCGAGCTTGTACGGAAAGATCAGGATCTGAATGCCGAGACTATCGCGCTGGACAAGCAGGCGGTGACAGCTCTGTCCCAAGATGCCGCGAGCCGAAATCGCAGCGAAGAACAGCGGATCAAGGATCGTGTCGCCGCAGTCGCTGTCGAACGAAAGACACTCCAGGCGACACTCGCAAGAGAGTTTCCGGACTATGCGGCGCTGTCGAATCCCGCGTCACTGACCGTGAAAGATATTCAACCATTGCTGTCGCGCGATGAGGCCCTGATCGTGCTTGTCTCGGCCGGCGACGACGAGAGCTTCGTCTTCGCGATGACGAGCGACAAGGCGGACTGGCAGCCGATCCCGCTCGGCAGCAAAGCGATCGAGCAAAAGGTCACAGCGTTCCGCTACAGCCTCGATGTCGATCGGGCTCAGGAGGCGATGAAGTCCGGCAATGCGTCCAATCTGTTCGATCTCGGCCTGGCGCATGAGCTTTACACCGCGCTGCTCGGACCGGTGGACGGTCTGATCAAGGATCGCAAGAGCATTCTCATCGTCTCGTTGGGTGCGCTCACCGCTCTGCCATTCCATCTGCTCGTCACCGACAAGCCCGCGGCTGCAACGCCGTCGAACATCGGGGCCTATCGTGAAGCGAATTGGCTGCTCAAACGACAGAACGCTACCGTGCTGCCCTCCGTTGCCAGTCTGAAGGCGCTGCGCGCCGATACGCGCCAGGCGCAGGCAGGAAAGCCGATGACCGGCTTTGGCGATCCGGTCTTCGATCCGAATGCATCCGCGGGAGAAACACGCACTGCCGGCAAACGCGTTGTGCGCAGCCTTAGCCGTAGCGCTTTCGCCGATTTCTGGAAGGGCGCTGGCGTCGACCGTGAGAAAATCGCGCTGGCTCTGCCGCGACTTCCCGACACCGCCGACGAGCTCAAGGCGGTGGCGCGGACGCTTGGGGTGCCCGACAGCGACATCCATCTCGGCGTCGACGCGTCCGAGCCGGTTGTGAAGAAGGCCAAGCTCGACGATTACCGCATCGTTTATTTCGCGACCCACGGCCTTGTCGCCGGAGATATCAAAGGACTGGCCGAGCCTTCGCTGGCCTTGACGATCCCGAAACAACCGACCGCGGACGACGACGGCCTACTCACAGCAAGCGAAATCGCCCAACTCAAGCTCAATGCCGACTGGGTGGTTCTTTCGGCCTGCAATACCATTGCCGGCGACAAGCCGGGAGCCGAAGCGCTGTCGGGACTTGCCCGCGCATTCTTCTATGCCGGCGCGCGCGCGCTGCTGGTGTCGCACTGGGCAGTGGATTCCGCCGCTGCTACGCGGCTCACGACTACGACCTTCGACAAGATCAAGTCCGATCCGAAACTCGGCCGATCCGAAGCGCTGCGGCAGGCGATGCTGGATTTCATGAATGACACATCCGACCCGCGAAATGCGCACCCGGCCTATTGGGCTCCCTTCGTGGTGGTGGGCGAAGGCGCGGCACGCTAACGGCGCATGCGGAGAAGTGCCTCCTGTTCATCCGGCGGCAGCTATGACGTCGGGGGACCGTTCGGTTCGGCTACCTGCGACTTCGTGCCATTGTCACGTGTCCTGTTCCGATTCGTGCCGACCTGACCGCTTCGCTAAATTGTCGTCTTCTGGTCTCGGGAGAAAACTTCATGGATGACCGTTTTCAGAACGCCCGCTTGCCGGCTCACAACCTATTGCTAGCATTGGCCGTCACGATTTCATTCTTCGGCAGCACGATTGCTCAAGCCCAGCGCAAAGCCGACCCCGCGCTTCGATCCGAGTTCCGCGAGCCGGTGACGCTCGCGAGCAAGAACGGCGTTCTTGAAGTCCGGCTCACCGCGCGTCAGGGCGAAGCAGTCCTCGACACGGTGGCGAGTCCGGTAAAAAATTTCCTCCTGTTTGACTACGAGGTGATCCGCGGCACTCCGTCCGACGGCCGCATGTCGGGCGGAAAGCTCTACCCCGCTCCGACCTTGCGGGTATTTCCCGGCGAGACCTTGATCGTCCACCTTGAAAACGGTCTGTCCGGACTGACCATCAGGGACTATTTCAGTCCGCAATACACACCGAAGGGTCAGGAAGTTCCGATTTACCCGGAACAGATGACCTCATCGCCGCTGAATCTTCACGTCCACGGACTTCACGTCAGCCCGAAGGGAAATTCCGACAACGTCCTGCTGCACATCCCGGACGGTATGTCGAATACCTACACGTATGACATTCCCAAAAATCAGCCGCAGGGCGCGTATTGGTATCACAGCCATCTTCACGGACTCACCGCAACCCAAGTCTATACGGGTCTGGTCGGCTTGCTCGCCATTGGACGGACGGACGGCAACCTGCCGGTGGTGACGCAGAACCGGATCCCGATCCGGAACATGGTGCTGCAGTACAATTTCGTATTCGATCGAGACGGTGGCGGCGCGCAGCTCAACAATCCGAACTGGCCGCAATATGTCAGCTCAATAAAGCCACCGCAGGGCAACGAACTGGCGATGGGCACGTACCGGCCCTTGCTTACGCCGGTCAACTTCAACCAGTCGAAGCCCGGAGAAAAATACTTCACAGTCTGGTACGCGGGACCGCTTTCGATCCGCAACGACCGCGGACTGATGCAGTTCATTCCGAGCAATCTGCAACGATTCACCTCTCATGACGGCAAGAACGATGTACCGGCGAATCCCGCGTTGCCGGACCATCAGCGCGACGTGCAATTCACGGTCAACGGCCAGTTCCAACCAACGATCAAAAGTAAAGCGGGTCAGACCGAAATCTGGGTGCTCGCGAATGTGAGTGATTTTGCCTACATCAATCTCCAGCTGACCGAAACCGCGACGGGTCGCCATCCAAAATTCGTCATCGTCGGCCAGGACGGAAACCCCTACCCGGCAGTGCAACATCCCGTGACCGAGGGCGGCACCCGGCTTTTGATTCCACCGGCGAGCCGGTTTGCTATCGCGGTGACGATGCCTGCGACAGGCGAGCTTATTCTTGAGATGCCGCCGCGCGGTAGCGGTGCAAGAACAATCACGGCACCCGGCGTACTCTATACGAACGATGGCACCGGAAATCCCCCGGCGGTGCTCGGCAGCCTGAGCGCATCCCCGTCCGCCGTCAGCTACGCCGATGGCTTTTTCATCTTTCCAACTCAAGTGTTGGCAAAGGCTGTGTCCACGCAGGGCAAAGGCGTCACCGTGCCATTCGTCCAGGGACAGGCGCTTCGCGCCTACACGCCGTTCGTCGACCTTTCCGGTGTCACCCCGGACGTAAAGCGGGAGATCATGATCTCGGGCGGGTTTCTCAACCCGCTTGCAAGCACGGCGGACCCGAAAGCCTTCGTCTACGCGTTCGATGGCGGCGCATTTCCAAACGTGCCGCTGATCCAGCCCAGACTCAATTCGGTGGAGGAATGGAGGTTCGTCAATCACAACAACGACGAGCATCCCATCCATGTTCACGTCAACGACTTCCAGGTGACCGAATATTACGATCCGACCGTGGGGCTGCGGACGCCACCGGACAAGTGGAGCGTGGACAACGCCAACGCACCGGCGCCCACCATGCAGATCGACGAGAGCGTGATCGAGCCCGGCATCCTCGCAATCCGGACCAGGTTCGACGACTACACCGGCATCTTCGTTATGCATTGCCACCGCCTGAACCACGAAGACAATGGGCTCATGATGCTCGTCAACGTTATTCCAGCGGTCTCGAGCTATGCGGTGGCTATTCCCGGTGCGCCCGGCAAATCGACCGAGGTGCGCATCTATGATGGCAATGGCGACCGGCTTCTTGCGACCGTCGTCCCGTTCGCCGGCTTCGAAGGCAGTGTCAACGTGGCCATGGGCGATGTTGACGCCGACGGCGTGTACGACCTGATCGTCGGCTCCGGACCTGATCGTGCTCCGGAAGTTGTCGTCTATTCAGGAAAGACCGGAAAAGCAAAAGGCCCCTTCGCAACCGAGCTGTCGCGCTTCCAGCCGTTCGCGGCCGGCGCCCGCGGCGGCATCAGCGTCGCCGCAGCACAGATTGACGGAACCAGCGCCGACAACATCATCGTCGGTTCGGGCCCAGGCATCCCGAGCGAGGTGCGGATTTACGATTCCAGACTTCCCGCCGCGAAAGACACGGCGCCGGCGCTGTTTTCCACCTTCAGCCCCTACGCCAACAGCCGTTCCGGCTTAAGCCTGACCACCGGCTTCGTCGACTATTCGACCGGTCGCTTCAGCATCGTGACTGCGCCGGGCGCCGGAGAGACGGCTGAGGTGAAGGTGTTCGCCTTTCCGCTGCTGAAACCGATCAGCAAGGGTAGCAGTAGCAGCAGCAGCCACAGCCACAGCCAAAACCACAGCAGCGCCAGCCCCGCAGGCCATCATGGTATGCCTGCGGCGCAACCAGGCCAGCCAGTCAACACTGCGTCGTTCAAACCGTTCGGCGATGACTATCGTGGCGAGGTCTCGCTGGCCACCGGTTGGCTCGCCGGCTCGCTTGGCGGAGCCGAACGGATCGTCGTCAGCCAGCTCGCGGATGCGGGGACCGTGAAAGTCTTCTCCAGCGGCTCCGCACTCGATCCTGGACCGGCCATGTATCTACACAGCCCGTCCGATCATGGCCGTCATCCGACCTTCCGCGAAATCGCCAGCTTTAACCCCTTCGACGGGACGTCGGGCACCCGCGTTGCCACGACGAGCACAACCCACGGAGCAAACCTGCTGGTAAGCGGTGTCGCGTCTCAGAGTAAGGTCGCGAGCGTCCTGAAGTACGACTTCGTAAGGCCGGACGCGCAGGCCACGATGCTCACAGCGAAGCAGCTTGGAGAGGTTTATTCTGGAAATGGCCCGCAGCCGGCAATTCTCGGCGGCGACTGAGCTTCCGTCCGCTTCGTGCCGGCAGCGAACATTGCATTCGCGGTTCTGCAATGGAGCGGGCGGGAATAGCTAGCGGCTCGTTAGAATTTCGCGGCGGCGATCCAGGACGGGGCGTATCTTGTCAATCATCGACTGGACCATCGCCGGAGAGGCCTTGTGCGGAGCACCAGTGTCAAAAGGCGGCTGAGGATCATACTCGGCGAAAAGCTGTATGCCTTTTGCCACTTCCGGGCCGGCTGCCAGCGCGATCGCATGCAGGGCACAATCAAGACCGGAAGTCATCCCCGCTCCTGTAATCCGGTTTCGATCGACGACCACGCGCTCCTTGACCGGTATAGCGCCGACATGAGCAAGCAACTCGTGTGACGCCCAATGGCAGGTGGCAGAATAGCCAGTCAGCAAGCCGGCAGCCCCCAAAACCAGCGGGCCGGTGCATATTCCGACGACCCAATTCGCCGCTTCTGCCTGCCTTGCCAGAAACTTCAGCGTCTCGTCGTCAGTCAGCAGATCGCCAATGCCCGGCCCACCCGGCACCACGATCATGTCAAGCTGACCGCAACTCTCAAACGTGTCGGTAGCCCGAATTTCCCAACCCAGATCGGTCTGGATTGCATCTCTGTGTTTCCATATCAGACGAACCCGAGCGTCGGGAATGCGCGCCAGCAGATCCGCCGGAGCCACATAATCGGTGGCCATAATGCCTGGGAAAATGAGCATGCCGATATTCATCTGTGTGTCCCCTGAACGCATTGACGCTGTGAGTGCGAATATGCCTCTAACGGCACGCCTGATGCAAAGGTCCCGCGGCGGTCGCCGCGCACCTTAGTTCCCAGTTCCAATGACAACCGAAAACACCGGAACGGGCTCATCAAAACCCTTCAATGTCCGCGCATCCAGCTCGACCAGAGGCATCTGCCGACCGACCGCGCGAGCTGCGACCCGATCGATCAGGATTTGAGAATTTTCTGCACTCGAACATAAGCGCGATGCGAGGTTGGCCACGTTACCAATCGCATTATAGTGGAGGCGGCCTTCAGTACCGATCCGCCCGACTGTGGCCGGTCCCATTGCCAGTCCCACACCGAAGCCAAGCCGGTTGTCCAGTGCGCGCCAATTGACCAGAAGTTTCTGCACGCTCACTTGCATGTCGCGCGCCATATTGACGGCACGCAATGCAGGATCCGAACAGGACACCGGGGCGTTGACCAGCACCATCGCTCCGTCACCCGAGAAACTTATCAGTGTTGCCTCGTGGATGCTCACGACCCGTTCCAGCGCGTCGTAATATTCGCGCAGCAAACTCATGACTTGTTCGGGCTCGGCGTTAGCCGAAAAGGCGGTGAAGTTACGCAGATCGCAGAATATCACGACCACTTCGACGCGCCGGCCATCGAGAAGGCGGTCGTCACCTGTTCGGTCAACCAGTTCGGCCACTTGCGGCGCGAGAAAGCGCTTGAGCCGGTTTATGCGTTCCGAGCGCTCCTGTGAAAGCGACAACTCGCCTGCCATCTCGTTGAATCGGGATGCCAGCCGCTCGAATTCATCGCCTGTTGCAAGGCTGATCCGGTGATCGAACTGTCCTGCGCCAATTCGGCCGACCCCGTCCTCCAGCAGGCGTATCGGTCCGACCATACGCTGTGTCAGCCAGTAGGCGAGCAAAGCCGCCAGAGCTGCACCGGCGACGAGCAACGCCCCTGTGCGCCAAAGGGCAGCGTAGATCGGCCCGAATGCCTCGGCGAGCGGTTGCTTGACGATGACGCTCCAGTCGACGCCCGGGATCTGGGCCATCGTCGCCAGCACCGTCTTCCCCGCAATGTCCTGACCGGTGGCCGCCTGGCCGGGATTGGCGAGAATTGACGTCCGCAGGGCTTGAAGGGGCCGCTGCGCGGCCTCGTCGGCTTGGAGAACCAGATTGATGTCCGGGTGAGCGACAAGGCGCCCCGGTCCGTCGAGCACAAACGCTTCGCCGGTGCGCCCCACACGGATCTCCGAGATCACCTCCCATATGAACTTGAGATTGACCTCGGCCACGGCCACGCCAACCGCCGAGCGGTTGCCGGCTACAGCGACGGTCATGAAGGGTTCCGACCCGTCCTGGAATGTGACCGGGCCAAACCAGAACCGATTTGAGCGAGCGCCGATCACCGCGGGATTAGCGGACAGGTCCGCGCCGCCGTCGATCCTGTTGAGGCCGATGCGCGAAACGAACAGCCGCTCCCTGCCAGTAGGATCGACCAGAGTGAGGCTGACAACGGCTGGCGCCTGACGCAGCAGGCGCAAGGCGTCGAGCCTGCGGCTCTGGCCGGTTTCTTCCGACCAGGGCAATTGCACGGTCCAGCCAAGCTGGCCTCGGATTCCTTCGATGAAATCCTCGATCTTCACGGCCGCCAGCCGGGCCTCTGCGTCCAGTATGTCGTTCAGGCTGGAGCGCTGATCGCGATAGCCGAACCACGCTTCACTGCCACCCGCGATCACAAGCGGCACCACAACCGCCGCAAACAGGGCGAGAAAGTACTTCTTGAACAACGACGTGCGTGGGGATCCGATGGAGTTGGACGGCGTGATCGCGCGCCGGCCGGTCGACCAGATCATTCGACGACTCCGTCGGCGCTGCTCAGAAGAGAGGGCGGGATCGATATGCCAAGCGTGTTGGCAGCCCACAGATTAACGAACAGCTCGACTTTGGTGACGCGCTGCACCGGCAAATCGGAAGGCTTCTGGCCGTTGAGGATTCGGCCGGCGTAGATGCCAGTTTGGCGGTGCGACTGCCTGAAATCGCCGCCATAGCTCATCAGCCCGCCGGCGATCGGAAAATCGCGGGATTGCGTTATCGCAGGCACTGCATGACGAACCGCGAGCTCGGCAAGCTGATGACTGCGGTAAGCGAAATAGGGATCGGAGCTGAAGACAAGTCCGCCCGCCTGCTTTTCACGCACGGTGGAGAACATGGCGTCGAAGTCCTGTTCAGCACTGGCTTTCAGGACAATGAGCTTTACTCCGAGGCTATCCGCCGCGGCATGGAGGTTCTCCAATTGCGAGTTTGAGGTTGGACTCGCCGAATTGACAGCGACGGCGAATATTTCGGTGCCCGGCCGCACTTCACGCATGAACTCCAGGCGCTTGCGCGACACCTCCACGCTCAGGCTCGACACGCCGGTGAGATTGCCCGCCGGCCGAGACAGGCTGTCCACGACGCCGAGTGCAATCGGGTCGCCACCCATCTCGAAGACAATCGGGATTGTCGTCGTCGCCGATTTTGCCGCGAGCGCTATCTCAGCGCCGCCCGCCGCTACCATCACAGCCACCTGACGGTGCGCCAGATCCGCTGCGAGCGCCGGCAGCCGATTATATTGACCTTCCGCCCATCGAAACTCGATCGCGACGTTGCGCCCCTCGGCGTAACCGGCTTCCGCCAGCCCTTCGCGGAAAGCACTGAGACGGCTGCTGTAGCGCTCCGGGGATTCGGAGCCGAGATACCCAATGACCGGCATGGCCTGCGCACGGGCCGGGACGATCCATGCCGCCGCGCTGCCAACGAGCGCGATGAAATCGCGCCGCCTCATTCGATCGGCGGCTTTCGCAAATGCGCGGGGCGCGAAACGCAAGGCCGTCCCTCCTTCCAAACCAGCATTGGCCAAACCTTGACGCCATCATAGCTGGCTGGCCTGTGTTACGGAACCTGCCAACAAAAGCCGGGCGGCATAAGCGCCCCAACGAATTGCAAAACCGCAGATCGGCAAAGTTTGCACGGCGGCCGCAGGAGCGGCCAAGGGTCAAAAAGCTGACATGTTTCCATTGAACTCCAACGTCTGCTTTGTGACACAAGCACAAATTCTGCGATCTGACTTGCCGCTTGAGGATCACTAGCTTAGGTCCGAAGTTTGCAAATTCCGCGCCCGTGCCGGAGTCGCCATGTGGTCTCGCTTGATGTGGTATCGCTCGCTCGCCCTCGCTTTGCTCCTGCTGCCCGCCCCGGCTCTGGCCGGCGTCAAGGAAGTAAAGGAAAAAGTCGCGGCGCTCGCTCCGCAGGCGTTGGTGCTCGTGGTGGACGCCAAGGGCAATGAGCTGGTGGCTCAGAACATTGTTGAGCCCTTCGTCCCGGCCTCCGTCACCAAGGTCGTGACGGCCTGGCTGGCAATGCAGGTTCTTGGCGGCGACTACCGCTTCGAGACCCGCTTCTATCTGGACGACAAGCGGCTGCTCTACGTGCGCGGAGGCGGCGATCCGTTTTTGATTTCTGAAGAGCTGGCGCCGCTCGCCAAAAAGCTGGTCGCGGCAATCGGCAAGAAGCCGATCACGGGCATCGTGCTGGACGCAAGTTACTTCCCTTCGAACCTCCGCGTCCCGGGGATCGAGGACACCGACGAGGCCTACAATGCACTGAACTCCGCGCTGGCGGTGAATTTCAATACCGTCAACGCCGTGCGCAATGGCGACAAGGTGCGCTCCGCCGAGACACAGACCCCGATCACCCCGCTCGCGATCAGCCAATTCCAGCAGCGCGGCCCCAACGGCAAGGGCCGCATCAGCCTGAGCCAGGACCCGGCGGTGAGTTTGCAATATGCTGGCGAGCTGATCGCGGCGTTCATCGATCGGGCCGGCGGAAGCGTGAAGGGCGATATCTCGACCGGAACGGTGCCAGACGGACTGAAGCCGGTCTACATTCACCGGCAGTCGCGCACGCTTTCGAAGATCCTCATCGAGCTGCTCCGCGCCTCGAACAACTACATCGCCAATCAGGTGTTCCTGGAGATCGGCGGACACCGCCTCGGCGGCCCGGTCAGCCTCGAAAAATCGCTCCAGGTCGCGAACGAGATGCTCGCCAAATACGGCCTCGCCTCGGACATCCGTCTCGAGGAAGGCTCGGGCATCAGCCGCAACAACCACTTTAGCGCCCGCGGCCTCGCCAAGGTGCTTGCGCTATACGCGCCCCATGCCGACCTGCTGCGCGGCCGCGACGGCGGCATGAACAAGACCGGTACCATGAGCGGCGTCAGCACGCTCGCCGGCTATGCCGACACTAAAAGCCACGGGCGGGTGCGTTTCGTGATCTCGCTCGCAAACAATGACGGCGAAATGCGCTTCCGGCTGCTGCGGGCTATCGAGGCCGGGCTGTAGCCGAAGGCTCGCACACCGCGTCGATGTTTCGCCGCGTGCTCATAAAAGTTGGCAATGTCCGCTTTGGGTCAGCGCGGACCAGACCCGTGATCTTTCGACCTACTCGAACGCAAAGATGCGCTTCCAGTCCGTCTTCATGCTCACCACGGTCCATTTGTTGGGGCCCGCCGCGTCCAGCGCCTTGTCGAGTCTCCCGAAATGCGATTTTCGGTCGTAGGCATATTCCCGCACCGCATCGGTGTGATGGACAAGCAGGCCGAGCCGGGGACCGCCGGACATGGTGGTCCATTGCAGCATTTCGAGATCGCCGTCGGAATTGCCGAAGGCTGCGATCGGACGGCGGCCGATATGCGAGTTGATGCCGATCGGCTTGCCGGCCTTGTCGTCGACGAAGTTCATTTCCGGCAGCCGAAACAGCACGGGCTTGCCGTCGCGCATCTCGAACCGGGTCTTGATCGAGGAGCCCACCACTTGCTGAGGCGTTACTCCGTAAATCCGCTCGGTCCAGGGGCGCATGAACTCGATGCCGCCGCCCGACACGATGAAGGTCTTGAATCCGTTGGCACGCAGATAGGCCAGCAGTTCCAGCATCGGCTGATAGACCAGTTCGGTATAGGGCCGCTTCCAGCGGCGGTCGCGGGCAGTCGCAATCCAGTCCGAGGTGATCTTCTCGAACTCGGCGGTCGTCATGCCCGCATGCGTGACCGCCATCAGCTCGACCAGGCCCTTTTCACCGGAAGCCGCCAAAGCCGTCATGTCGCCGTCGAGCACGGCCTTGAATGGCTGTTTGGTCTTCCAACTCGGGTTCTTCGGCGCCAGCTCCCTGACGCGGTCGAGAATGAAGGCGAGCTGGACATACATCGGCTGCTCGATCCACAACGTGCCGTCATTGTCGAAAGTCGCGATACGCTGATCTTCGGGCACGAAATCCGGCCCGCTGGTGACTCGCGCAACAAAGTCGGTGATCGAACTCTTCGCCGGGCCGTCATTCCAGGATGGCAGCCAGTCGCCGCTCCTTTGTGCCTGCACTGGCGTGAAGCGCGTCGTTGCGGCCAAAACGGGAAATGCGCCCAGCGCCGAAAGCATCAGGCGACGACTAAGCTTCGATGAACTTGTCATTGCGGTCGCTCCAATTCGTACGATGGGTTAATTGCTGGATGGTGGATTTCGGAGTTTTTCCATCGCCTGCTCGACCGAGAAGCTGCCGGGCTTCTGCCGTGGTGGAAATTGCTGGAAGCTCGCAAGGTGCTGCCCCACAAGCGCCTGCGCCGGGACCAGAACGAAGGCATGCTCGACGAACCACCGCACGTAAGCACCAGCCTCGTGCTGGGCCCGTTCGAATGGGTCGGAGCGCAGATTGAACAACGACGGCAGACGCAGTTGCACCATTGGCTGCGCCCAGACATCGAAGCCGTGCGCCTTCTGCTCCATAAACACCGCCTTCCACTGCTCGTAGCGAAGGCCGGCGAGGTTACCGTCGTCGGTCCAGTAGAAGAACTCTCGGCGCTTGTTCGGCCCTTTGCCTGAAAGCAGGTCGCGTTGGTCGTAACCGTCGAGATGGACCTTGAAAGTCTTGCCCGCGGCAGCATAGCCCTGCAGCAACTTGTTCTTGACGTCCGGCTCGCCCGCCGCGGCGACCAGCGTCGTTGCCCAGTCCTCGGCGGAGAAGATGTCGTTGATCTCGCCACGCGGCGGCACGGTACCGGGCCAGCGAATCATCGCGGGCACGCGATAACCGCCCTCCCAATTGGTGTTCTTCTCGCCGCGGAAAGGCGTCGTGCCACCGTCAGGCCACGAGAAGGTCTCGGCGCCATTGTCTGTCGTGTAGATCACGATCGTGTTGTTGGCGATGCCGAGATCGTCGAGCTTCTTCAAAAGTTCGCCGACCTGGCCGTCATGCTCCACCATCCCGTCCGGGTAGATGCCAAGCCCCGTCTTGCCTTCCGACGCAGGCTTGAGCCGAGTCCAGATGTGCATGCGGCTCGGATTGAACCAGACGAAGAACGGCTTCTTGTCCCGGTTGGCGCGATCGATGAAGTCGGTCGAGGCCTTGAGAAATTCCTCATCGATGGTTTCCATGCGCTTCTTGGTGAGCGGCCCGGTGTCCTCGCATTTCTGTTTGCCCCAGGGGCCGAAGCGGGGGTCGTCGCCCGGCGTGTCGGTCGTGGTTGCGACGCATTTCATGATAGATGCTCGGCTGCATGATGCCGATGTCATCGCCCATGATGAAAAGGATGTTGGGCTTCTGCTGTGGCTGCGGCGCCTGCGCATCTGCAGGAAGTCCAGGAAAGCGCCACAGACGTAATCAGTGCCGTGACTGTACTTGCGAGCAATTTTCGTTTCATCGATTTCCTCCGTGAGATTCCAAGCATGGGATCGAAATTACTTAGAGGTTCAGGTGCCGAAACGATTACGCCGGGCAACGCTGGTGCGTCGGGCGGCGCTCGTGACTACATCGTGGTTGTGATGGTTTGTTGTCGCCGCTTGCTTGTTTAGGCCTCAAACATATTAGCCGGCCGCTCCAATTTTGCGGCTGACGCATAGCCTTACCGCTCCCGGTTAATCGGCGATGTCCACGATCGATCAAAAAGCAGACAACCGCATCTTTTGCGCCGAGAAAATTCGGTGAGCGGCTTGTGCGGCTCGGTCCCAGCCCAACACGGCATGGGCATGAAATTGTGCCGACTCTAAAACAGTACGTTGTCCTTCGCTTCGATCGGCTTGAGATCGGTCTGTTCGCCAAGCATGATTCTCATCTCGATCTCGATCCGCCGCGCAATCGATGAGATCGGCGCGTCGTTTGAGCCTCCTTCGAATGGATTGGATGAATTCTCTCCGACCTTTTCGAGCGAAATGAAAACCCAGCCGACGAGCACGCTGAACGGGACATTGAGCCAAGCCGTCCAATTCCCGATCCCTGCGGATTTTCCCAATTCCTCGGCATAGGGAAAGAGACTGAAGGGTACAATCGCCACAAAGATATTCACCAGAATGACGGCGATCGAATAGTAATTGCGCGCATACGGATAGTTCTTTATTCGCTTCAATCCGCCCTGCAATCTGGCAAGATCGTCAAGCGCACCGGTCAACACGACAAATATAAATTCGCTGATGAGCTTTTCCTTATAGAGATCGCTAATGGCTGCATATTGCCGATGGAGAATCAAAGCCTCCTTGTCGCCTCGATGGCTCATCACTTCCTGCAAGTCGGCACCCGCCAAATACTTCTTCAACTCCTCTTTAAGGGTTGATTGGCTTTCCGGAGTGGGAAGCTTCGCAAGAAAGCGAGCGTTGCCCGGTTCAAACGTATTTTCCCAGGATTTTCGGTCGCGCAAAAAGAACCGCAGCGCAGTCAACCATGCGAAATGACGGTAGAATATCTCTTTCAATCTCGGGCTGGATTGCGCGTCGTCCAGATTACCAATTGTGGATTTCAACTTGTTGGCCAGGATCGAACTGTTCGTCGTGAGTTGTCCGGAAAATGTAAGCGCCTCATTGAAACGCGCGTAGCATTGCTGATTTTTGAACGCCAGAATGATCGCGAGCGCCGACCCTATGATCGTCAGCAGCGGCGCGGGTATCGTCAAAAAGTGCCAGTGCGAGAATTGAAGGAATGCGGTGACGAGCAGCGACCAGACGATCAGATAGCCGGCTTCCCATCTCGTCCAGGCGAGAAAGTCGGTGAACCTGTAATGTCTGCCAATGTGCATGACTGAGGTGCGCCCAGGATTCTTGCCCTACATAGATCGTATCGTAGAAGCTTGCATTGTAGCCGTATAGTTTCGATTGTTGCGGATGGTTACAAAATCGGAGGATTCATGAAATCTCTCGCGCTGCTGGTCGGAATCATTGTCCTTGCCGCCGGCCTTCTGTTCCTGGCGCAAGGGTCAGGATATATCTCATGGCCGGCCAGCAGCTTCATGATCGGTCAAACGGAATGGGTCTATTACGGCGGCGCGATCGCGGTTCTGGGGGTCTTGCTGATTACCGTTGTGCGGCGGCTGTTGTAGCGGTAACGCCTCTTGCGTGTTTGTACGTTCGGTTTCGGATCACCATGACACGTCCATCGATGACGCCATTTCAGATCCCGGGCCGCTTCGGGATGCCGCGATGACAGACCTGGAAGAGACGCCGCCGCCGGTCGGAGTTTACTGGATCAAGGAAGGCGACTACCCGGCCGCGCTCGCGATGTTCACCGATGGCCAGAAAATGCCGCGCGTCTGGAGCGAATGGCTCAAGATGGCGGAGGAAATGGAACGTGGGCTGAAAGCCTACGGACACCCGGTCCTGCGCGTTACCATCGATCCCGGGACTTTTCCGGATTGGTGCACCGCACACGGCACGACGCCGGGCAGCGATGGACGCAAGCGCTTCGTCGCCGCTGCCCTGAAGGAACGATACGGCGATCAAAATTAGCCGCGGCAATGCGACCGACGGTTGATTACCGAAAGTTGATACGCCTGTTCACCCCGATGATCTTCACAATGCAGTCGCGAGGGTATTATCTTCCCGATGGGTGGAAGCTTATGGCGCGACCTGCCGCGATCGCTCGCGGGTTTGCGCCAGAACCTGAAGGAAGCTTTCCATGCGCAGCAAGATACTGATGATGATGCCGGCCGCGTTGCTGATGGCAGCGTTGCCACAGGTCGCGTCGGCAGCACCGCCGGTCGGCAGCGTTGTGCCGATGACAGCGACGGACGCGCTCCCCCCGATTGAGAACGTCCATTACTACGGCTATCGCGGCGGCTATTATGGTGGCTATGGCGGCTATGGTGGTGGCTATTACGGTGGCTATGGCCGCGGCTATTATGGTGGCGGCTACGGGCGCGGCTATTACGGCGGCTATGGTGGCTACGGCCGCGGCTATTACGGCGGTGGCTATGGTGGCTATGGCCGGGGTTATTACGGCGGCTATGGACGCGGCTATTATTGATCTGACCAAAGCCGCGGCCGCGAACACGAGCCATTTATAATCGGGAATCATGCCGCGCAATGTGCGCGCCTTGAATCAAGACCTGGTCCCGCTCTCGCGAGCGGGACCCCAGGAAGACGCGGCTAAGGCAATCCTGCTTTCGCGAGGCCCTCGGCGATGCGTTGAAAGTCTCCTGCATCCTTGTAGGGCAGCACTCGCTCGCGCTGCGCCAGCGAGAAATCCGGATTCACCCTAAGCATCTCCTGCCACGCGGCCCGCGCCTCATCGGCCCGTCCGAGATGGCCGTAACAGGCGGCCAGCAGCATGCGGCTGGAATCGGTGCCGGGGTTGCGGGCGATCCGTTCGAGCAGCAATTTGGCCGCGGCTTGGTAATCGCCGAGCGCAAAATGCGCCTGCGCGACGAAGTGGAGCACGATCGCAGGATAGAGCGGGTCCAACCGCATGGCAGCAGCGAACGCTTCAAGCGCCTCGGCCGGCTGACCGGCATAGACCAGCCCCAACCCGGTCGCCATGTGCCCTTGCGCAAAGTTGGGATCGATCGCCGTCATCTGGTGAAATTCAGCGATCGCGGCATCGTGCTCGCGCCGCCACAACAGGACATTGCCGAGCGCCATGTGGCTGACCGGCTCCTGCGGATCGAGTTCGAGCGCGCGGCGCGCCCAGCGCTCCGCCTCATCCAGCGCCTGCGCCGGATCCGGGGCCCAGCCGCTTGCATATTGCGAAATGACTGCGAGCGCGAGGCCGGCATGGGGTGCTGCGAAACGCGGATCGACCTCGATCGCCTTGCGGTGCAACGTCTTGGCCTCCTCAACCGCCTCGCGGGTAATGCGCGAGAACGCTTCGCGCGCACGCAGCCAGAACTCGTAAGCCTGTACGTTCGATGTGCCGCGCCGGTGCAGCCGCTGTTCCTCGCCCTGCGTCAGCGTGACCGCGAGCGCGCCGACAATTTTCTCCACCACTTCGTCCTGCATCGAGAAGATATCGGTGAGGTCGCGATCGAACCGCTCTGCCCAGAGATGGCCGCCGTTGGCGGCATCGATGAGCTGGGCCGTGATGCGCACGCGGTTGCCGGCTTTGCGGATGCTCCCCTCGAGCACGAAGCGAACGCCAAGATCCAGGGCGATATCCTGCACCTTGACCGACCTGTTCTTGTAGGCAAACGAGGAATTGCGCGCGATGACGAACAGACCCGAGACCTTCGAGAGGTCAGTGATCAGGTCTTCGGTGATGCCGTCGCTGAAAAATTCCTGCTCGACATCGCTGCTCATATTCGCGAACGGCAGCACGGCGATCGACGGCTTGTCCGGTACCAGGGGCGGGCTGGCCTGCAATGTACTCTCCGAAAGACCCGCCAGCACAATCCGGAAAACCTGTACCGGCGCGGCGATGTTCTTGAGCGCCCGGTCGCCCAGATCCTGCAAAACGATGTCCGGCCTGTCATAGACAAAATCGCGCAAGGCGCGCGAGATATAGATCGTCCCCGGCTCCGCGATGCCTTCCAGACGCGCAGCCACGTTCACGCCGTCTCCGTAAATATCGCCATCCTCCACGATCACATCGCACAAATTGATTCCGATGCGGAATTCGATCCGGCGGTCCTGCGGCAGATTGGCGTTGCGGTCCGCCATGCCCTGCTGCACTTCGATCGCACAGCGGACCGCCTTCACCGGACTTGCGAACTCAACCAGAAGACCGTCGCCGGTGGTCTTTACGATCCGTCCCTGATGTTCGGCGATCTTGGGGTCGATCAGTTGGCGCCGATGCTCGTTGAATCGCTCGATCGTGCCCTCTTCGTCGGCGCCGACCAGCCGCGAATAGCCCACGACGTCTGCGGCGAAAATGGCGGCGAGCCGGCGTTCCATGTCAATTTCCGCTCCTGAGAAAGCAACAAACGCTCGCACGGCGCGTCTTGAGCTCGCGCCGCTCGAACCTGGGCCCGCGCCGCTGGAATCTGGGCCCGCCCCACTCGAATATGGCCCGGGGCCCCAGCAGCTGCCAGTCGGGCACCGGATGCAAAAATTGAGCTTGACGGGCCGTAAGCTTGGTGGCCCGATCCGGTCCATAAAAAGGATCTTGGGAGGATTCATATGTCTCGCTTTTCCACCGCTGCGGCTTGCGGCAGCGCCATGCTTGCTTTCGCAACATTGACCGGCTGGTCATCGGCTGCGAATTCGCAGACGACCACCATGACGATGTCGAGCTGGGTGTCGCCCCAGCACCTGCTGACCAAGGACGTGCTGGCGGTCTGGGCCCAAAATGTCGAGAAGGCGACCGACGGCCGGGTCAAATTCCAGATGCTGGCCAAGCACCCATCTGCCGCTCCGGGCACCTTCGACGCGGTCAAGGACGGCCTGGTCGACGTCTCCTACGTGACCGCGAGCTACACGCCAGCGCGCCACGTTCTGCCTCTGCTGCCCGAGCTGCCGGGCGGCGGCGCCACCGCCGAGATCAATTCGGTGGCGTTCTCGCGCATCCACTGGAAATACTTCCAGCCGGTCGGCGAATACAAGGGCGTCAAGCTGCTCGGCGTCTTCACGCACGGACCGGGCCAGATGTTCAACACCAAGCGGCCGATCAACAAGGTCGAGGATCTCTCCGGCATGAAGATCCGCTCCGGCGGCGGTATCTCCGAACAGATGGCGCGTGCGCTCGGTGCCTCGGCTTTCGTCAAGCCCGCGCCGGAATCCTACGAGCTTTTGAGTTCCGGCGTGGCCGACGGGACATTCTTCCCGCTCGAATCGATCATCTCCTTCAAGCTCGACTCGGTGGTGAAATACGCCACGCTATTCCCGGGCGGATTCTATGGCTCGGCGTTCGGCTTTTTCATGAACGAGGATAAGTGGAACAAACTTTCCAAGGCCGATCAGGACGCGATCATGTCGGTCTCCGGCGAGGCACTGGCTCGGCTCGCCGGCAAGGCCTGGGATTCCACCGATCGCGCCGCGCTGGAGGTCATGAAGAAGGCCAACATCCAGATTTCAGGAAGCGTCGCCTGAACTCGTGAAGGGCGTGCAAGAGCGGTCGAAAGACATCATCGACAAGTGGAAAAAGGACGCGACCGCCAAGGGCGTCGACGGCGACAAGGTGTTTGCCGAATTCCATGAAGAGCTGAAGCGCGCCGCCGCCGGACAATAGCGGCAGCGCGCTGTGTCATCGACAGGTTCGGAAGGCGGCGTCGTCTGGCTCGATCGCGCGCTGGGCGTCGCCGCCGCTATTCTGCTGTTCTGCCTCATGGCGATCACAACGGTCGACGTGATTGGCCGTTACATCTTCAATTGGCCGTTGCGCGGCGCCTTCGAAATCACGGAGCTGTTGCTGCTCACGCTCATCTTCGCCGGTCTGCCGCTTGTTTCGCGGGCGGATGAGCACGTCACGCTTGATTTCATCGACGCCCTGCTCGGGGATCGATGCCGCCGAATTCTCCGACGGCTGGTGGATGTTGTTTGCGGTCTCATCATCCTCGGCCTGGCATGGCGGGTCTTCGTCAAGGCCGGCAAGATATCCGGTTATGGCGACACCACCGATGTCTTGTTCATACCGGTCGGGCCGTTCGTCTATTTCATGGCATTGATGGTCCTGGTCACCGCCATCGTTCATATCGTCAAGGCATTCCTGCCGCCACCCGATAAGCCCAAAGTGTTCGATCCCGACCAAGTGAGCCCGACATGACCGAAGCCCTGGTCGGCCTCGGCCTCATGATGGTGCTTGCGCTACTGCGCATCCCGATCGCCATCTCCATGGGAGTCATCGGCTTTCTCGGTGTCGCCTATCTGCGCGACTGGAATTTCGCGCCTGCGATGGCGATGGTCGAGACCAAGGTCTACGACACCGGTCGCAATTACACGCTTTCCGTGGTGCCGCTGTTCATCCTGATGGGCAACTTCGTCACCCGAGCCGGCATGTCGCAGGAGCTGTTTCGCGCGGCTTACGCTTTCGTCGGGCATCTGCGCGGAGGGCTGGCGATGGCAACTATCTGCGCTTGCGCCGGCTTCGGCGCAATCTGCGGCTCCTCGATCGCAACGGCCGCGACGATGGCGAAAGTCGCCTATCCTTCGATGAAAGAGCTCGGCTATTCGGACCGACTGTCGACCGGCTCGATCGCGGCGGGTGGAACGCTCGGCATCCTGATTCCGCCCTCGACCCTGATGGTGATCTACGGCGTGATGACGGAGACCAATATCGGCAAGCTGTTCGCGGCCGGCATCCTGCCTGGAATTCTCGCGACCTTCCTGCTTTGCGTCGCCGTGCAATGGACCGTGTTCAAGGACCCGGCCTCCGGTCCGCCCGGCGCGAAGTCGAGTTGGGGAGAACGGCTGCGCGCGATCGAAGGCGTTTGGGGCGTGGCGCTCCTGTTCATCCTGGTCATGGGCGGAATCTATGGCGGCGTGTTCACTGCGACCGAAGGAGCCGGCATCGGCGCTTTCGGCGCACTTTGCTTCGCGCTGCTTCGCCGCGCTCTAACTTGGCGGAAGTTTCTCGACGCGCTCGTCGAATCCGGCCGCACCACGGCCATGCTGTTTGCGATTCTCACCGGCGCGTTGATGTTCGCCGAATTCGTCAACTACACTACGATGCCGGACGACCTGAAGTGGCTCATCACCACGCTCAACCTCTCGCCGATCATGGTCATTGTTGCGATCTGCGCCATCTACGTGCTTCTCGGCACCGCGATGGAAGAGCTTTCGATGATCCTTCTGACGGTGCCGGTGTTTTTCCCGCTGGTCGTGCATCTGGGCTTCGACCCGATCTGGTTTGGCATTCTGATCGTGGTGGTGGTCGAGATCGGGCTCATCAGCCCGCCGGTCGGCATGAACCTGTTCGTGCTCAACGCGCTGCTACCACATGTTCCGACCAAGACCCTGTTCCGCGGCGTGCTTCCGTTCGTGGTCGCGGACGTCATTCGGCTCGGCATCCTGGTTGCGTTTCCCGCGATCTCGCTCTGGTTGCCGAGCATGATGCGGTAGTCGCCGCTTGGAACGAGTCGGCGCTACAGGGTGATTGCCTCTGCGGTTCGACCCGAAGCGCTAATTCCGGATTGAACACGAAGAGAAGCGGCCATAGCCCTCATCGATATAGCACTGGTTGCGAAGATATTCCGGCACGACATAGGGCTTGCCGTTTGGCGCGAACGAGGGATCGGCGACCCCTCGATAATGGCTGAATACCGGCGCCGGCTGAGGCGCGACATACCTGCGATGATGACGCTGGCGCTGGGCTGATGAAATATCGCTGGAACGGACTTGGGCGGCGTCGGATTTCAGCGATGCGGCCACAGCCGGGACTGCGAGCGCCAAGAAGGCCGAGGCAACCAGGATTGTGCGGAACGGGTCCATGACGGCGAAGCCTCCAATATCGAGGGATTGCGTATGCGAGTCTCTGTCTCAGGTAATGAACCAGCGACCCACAGGAATAGTCCCCAGGTCCAGTTCCATCGCTGCTCAACTTTTCGAGACATAAGCACCACGGCTTCATAAATCGAGGCAACCGCGCAAATTCCTCAAAGCTCCGCGTGCTCCCGCTCGAATGCCCAGATCCGCTCAAATCCCATGAGGCGGGAGAATTCGTCGAAGGGATATAGCTCGCCGCCCCAGCCTTTGGTCGATCCGTTTTTTCGGATTTCTCCATACACCGAGCGCAAGGCCGCTCCCATGGCGAGCAACCCCGACACCGGAAAGATCGCTAGCTTGAAGCCGAGTTGTTCCAGCTCTGCGCGGCTCAGGATCGGCGTGCGGCCTCCCTCCACCATGTTCGCGATCAGCGGCGCATCGAAGCTGCGGCCGATCTTTTCCATCTCCGCTTCGCTTTCCGGAGATTCGATGAAAAGAATGTCGGCGCCCGCCTTCAGGAATTCTTCGCCGCGCCGCAGCGCTTCGTCGAGCCCAAGGGACGTGCGCGCATCGGTGCGCGCGATGATCAGAAAATCCTTCGACGACCGCGCTTGCGCGGCGACCTTGATCCGGAGCACGGCATCCTTGATCGGCACCACCCGGCGCCCCGGCGTGTGGCCGCATTTCTTTGGAAATTCCTGATCCTCGATCTGGATTGCCTGAGCGCCGGCGG
The DNA here is from genome assembly GCA_963707705.1 of uncultured Pseudomonadota bacterium. Classification (GTDB taxonomy): domain Bacteria; phylum Pseudomonadota; class Alphaproteobacteria; order Rhizobiales; family Xanthobacteraceae; genus Pseudorhodoplanes. The sequence continues at coordinate 86,275 of CAVPRD010000006.1, forward strand.
CCTCATAGCCGCGCACTGTGAAATCGACATTCAGGAGCCCGCCATAACCGGTGTCACCGTCGGCAACCAGCGGGGTGGTGATACCCTGCGCGAGCTGGCGAACCCGGCCGACCATCTCGGTATAGCTGGCAAGCCCCGCATCCGGCAGACCAAGATGCGATGCGACCACGCCATAGCCGGTCATGTACAGCACATCGAAGCCCATGCTGTCCGCGATCTTTGCCGAGATCATGTCGAAGACGCCGGGTGCCGAGATCAACCCCGGCTCTTTCACACGCTCGGCCAGAGTTTTTCCTGGCTGGGATTTCATATTCATATTTGCTTCGGTCTCCGCGCTGGCCAACTTGCGTGGCACGATGTTTCCTGAACGTTGGATGGTTCAATTTGGCAACGCCAATCCAGCGACACGGCGCCGCGTCCCGCTTCCGAAACGCCTCGGGAATTGAACACTAATCCGATTTGATGCCCGCAGCTTTGACCACCTCCGGCCATCGCTTCAGCTCGCTTTTGATGAAGGCATCGAATTGTTGCGCTGTGCCGCCGACGATATCGGCAGCCTGTGAGTCCGATATTGCCGCGCGCACCGCCGGCACCTGCAGCACCCGATTGAATATGCCATTGATGCGCGTCACGAGTGCAGCGTCCATTCCGGTCGGCCCGGCGATGCCGTGCCAAACGGCGACATCGAAGCCGGGTATGGTTTTTCCGACCGGCGGCGTATCCGGTAGCTGCTTCATCGACTGCATCGAAACGCCGGCAAGCGCACGAACCTTGCCTTCGCTGATCTGACCCAGAGCCGTCGAAACCGTAATGACCGCCGTGTCGGCTTCGTTCCGAAGCAATGCTGTCAGCATTTCCGAACCAGATCGATAGACCACATTGACCTGATCGATACCGGCCTGGCTGTTGAGGTAGGCCATAAACAAATGCGTCCAATTGCCTGGCCCCGCCGACGCGTAATTGAACTTGCCCGGCTGCAGCTTCGCTGCGGCAATGAATTCAGCCAGCGTCGTGTAAGGAAGCGTGGGTCGTATCAACACGACGGCCGGCAGGTTGGCGACGTGGATGATAGGCGTGAATGCGGTGTGCGGGTCGTATGGCAATTTTGCGCCCAGCACGTGAGATACGGCATTGGGACCTACTTCCGCGAGGAACAGCGTGTAGCCGTCTGGCTTTTCGCGCGCCACGGCGGCGGCCGCGATGGTTCCGCCGGCTCCGGGCCTGTTCTCCACGATTAGCGGTTGCCCGTTGGCGAATTGGGCAAAGCCTTGCGACAGGTTGCGCGACAAAGTGTCGGCAGCACCACCGGCGCCGACGGTCACCAATAGCCGCACCGGACGATCGGGCCATTGTGCCGGCTCCTGCCCATACGCCTTGAACGGCACCGACAGAGCCGCTCCGCCAATAGCACTCAAAAAAGCGCGCCGTTTCATGTGCCCTCCCGGCTCACAAGAACAAGACGTTTTCAGTGAAGCTCCGACCGCTTCGGTCGATCCTTGCTGGACGCCGATTAGGCAATCTTGCACACGCTGCCGGCTTGCCAGTCCGGCCGTCACCCACTGAAGGACGACAGACGCGTCGATACTGGCATACCCGCCGGCACTGGCAAGTTGAACTGCCCGATTCCATGTCCGAGGGAGGAGCACAAGGTCTGGAAATTGCTAACTCGCAATGGCGCTTTGTTGCGCCGCCGCATCGCGCGCCGCCTTGGTCGATCACAAGCCTTCGCTGGGCTGGTGTTCTAAATCCGATCAGGCATTGCGGCGGCGCGGTGAGTCCGTAGCCGCATCGTCCAGCCGGTTCGTCAATCTTGGGGGCGGCCGTTTAACCGGCAGCCACATTTCCAAAAACAGGAATATTGCGACGGCGTAGAAAAACACTACGCCCGCAATCAGCCACTCCAGCATTCGATACTCCCCCGAGTATAGACGCGAGTGAAGGATGCGTTCGAACTTCGAGAAATCTTATGCGGGAAAATCCAGCACCGGCGCTTTCCACGCACTAAGCATGAGCGCAATGGCCGACACGAGATACACCGCGGCAATACCGGTCATGAATATCGACATGAGAACGTCCCCCGTTCGTTGCAAGCCGATTGGGGAGCACCAATGAGGCGCACGTGTGGCACCGCGCAAGCGAACGCGGTTCGTTGATACCAAACGAATAAATCTTCGCAGCGTCAGCGGTAACCCGGAACTAGCCCGCAGATAAAAAATACGACTGCCGAAATGACCGCAGCAAAAAAAGACTTGTCGGAAGGCGTTCGATCAATATTGATTCGCATTGTAGCTTCTTGACGCTCCGCACAGCTGTTATCGTCGTGCGAATGTGCCCATCCCGTGCTCGTTGAGATATTCGATCGTGAGTGAACGGAAGCCGCGCGCGCCTTTTGTCTTGAATGTTGCGAGCGATACCGAGCCATCGATCTGATTTTCGCTGGACGGGTTGAAGGTGAATGCATCACCATCGAAAGGATCGAGCTTGTATTCGGTGGTGGAAGGGCCAAGCTTTATCGCCAGCGCTTCGCCGCGGCGGACGATCTCGACATTGCCGTAATAGTCATTGCGATAGGCCCCGAGATAGTCAGACAGCTTTGCCGCCTCCTCGGGTTTTTCGGGCCGCGGCTTTCCGACAAGACTTCCGGACGGCACGAACATCGGCGCCATGAACTGCCCATAGGCCGGAAACCAGTCGCGCTCGATCTTGCCGAGCTGAACGAGATCCATAAAGTCCGCCGCAAGCGCTTCCGCGGCTCCGACCGGGGCCGCATTGGTAAGGACCACAATGCCAACGCCAAGCGAGGGCAAAACGGAGAAATAGGTACCGGCACCGGTGACGAACGCGCCGGAATGTTTGATCTCGATCCGTCCTGCCGACGTGACGCTCACGCCGAATCCAAATCCGTACAAGCCCGGGCGGGCTTCAAGCGAGGAAGAAGGCGCCGAAATGACCTGCGCCGTCATCGGCTTCATCAGCGTAGCGCTATCGACGACCTGCCGGCCGTCGAAATTGCCTTTCTGCAACAGCATGATCATCCACCGCGCCACTTCATTGACCGACGAACTGACCCCACCCGCTGGCGCTTGCGCATCCGGCTTGCGCTGGTATTTGGGCTGAAACACGTTGCCGATCTTTGCATGAAGAATGGCCCTGTTCGCCCGCTTCTCGAAATCGGAATAGCGCGACGAGGTCGAATTCATGCCGAGCGGCTTATAGAGCACGTCCTCCGCGAGCGTCGCCCAATCCTTTTTGGCAGCGACCGCTACCGCCTCCGCCGCCGATGTGAAACCGAAATTGGTATAGGCATAGGTGATCCGAAACGGCGCCAACGGCAACATGCGCAGGCGCTCAAGCACCTGGCGCCTGTCATAGCCGATGTCTTCGAGGTCATCGCCGGCATGGTCCGGCAAACCCGAGCGGTGACTGAGCATGTCGCCAATCGTCACATGGGTCGTGACCCACGGATCCCTCAGGCGAAACCACGGCAAATGCTTCACGATCGGTGTATCCCAGGACACGCCGCCGGTGGCGACCTGGTGCGCCACGATCGTGCCGGTAATCGGCTTCGACAAGGAGGCGAGCTGAAATACCGTGTCGGCATCGACCGCGGCCGGCTCGCCTACCTTTCGGACGCCGAACCCCTTCGCGTACGCAACTTTCCCGTCTCTCACGACGGCAACCGCCATGCCCGGAATGCCGCTGCGCGACATCGCCTTGGCTGCGAGCGCATCGAGTTCGCCGATCGCATTGTCGATTTGCCCGGACGGGACCGAAACAGCGGAAACTTCCGGCGGCGACTTGTCATCCGCCCTGGCGAACCCGTTCAAAAGCAGCCCAGCCAGCACGACCGCGAAGACAGCGCATGCCGCGCTTGAAGTGACGTGCATGTGTTTCAATCTTTGCCTCTTACCAATACTTCGCCATTACCTGCTATTTCGCGCGGGCCAAGCCAGTTCGATGTTGTCGTCGTGGTTGAATCGCGACGCTCAAAATCCTACCACAAGCCCGCTTGCCATCGGACAATGGCAGTTGTGGACATTATGAAAGCGAGCGCAAGGGCGTGACCGACACACAGGTTGTCATCGTTGGCGGCGGCGCGGCCGGCATTGCCGCGGCTCGTTTTCTGCACAATGCGCAGGCGCCCTACCGGCTTCTTGAAGCCCGGCCTCGCCTTGGCGGACGCGGCTGGACAATCGAAGCCGGCGGCTTCCCGATCGACCTTGGCTGCGGCTGGCTGCATTCCGCAGATCGCAATCCGTGGAGCGAGATTGCAGACGCAACCAAGCTCACCCTGGACAAGACCCCGCCTCCCTGGACGAGGTCGCCGGTTCAGGATGGTGTTCCACTTCGCACTCAGCAGACGTTTCGACAGGCGCTCGATGCCTTTTACGAACGGCTGGCGAGTATCGAATCGGAATCCGAAGACCGGCCCGCTTCCGATTACCTGCTGCCCTCCAACCCCTGGAACCGTCTCATCAGTGCGGTTGGGACGTTCGTTGCGGGCGCAGAGCTGAACGAGGTATCGGCCCTCGATCTGCACCGCTATTCCGACACGGAGATCAATTGGCGCGTGGCCGAAGGCTACGGAAGTCTGATTTCCGGTGCCGGCGCCAATCTCAATGTCACGCTGGATTGCGTGGTGACGCGAATAGATTGCCGGGGCGCGCGAATACGGATCGAGACCGCCATCGGAGCGATCGATTGCGACCAGGTGATTGTGACGTTGCCGACATCCTGCCTGGCGTCGGACACGATAGAATTTCTGCCGGACCTGCCGGACAAGACTACGGCGGCCGCACGGCTGCCGCTTGGATTGAACGACAAGCTATTTCTATCGCTTGCGCAAGCCGAAGAATTCGAGCCGGACAGCAGGATTTTCGGAGATGTCGACGCTGTCGCGACCGCCGCCTACCACATGAGGCCGTTCGGGCGCCCGCAGATCGAAGCCTATTTCGGCGGCTCGCTGGCGCGCGAACTCGAACACCAGGGAGACGACGCGTTCTTCCAATTCGCCAAAGAACAGCTCGTGCAGCAGTTTGGACATGACTTCGCACGGCGCATCCGGCCGCTTGCCATCCATCGCTGGGGCGCCGACATCTATAGCGGCGGCGCCTATTCCTACGCGACGCCGGGTCACGCTGGAGAACGTGCAACGCTTGCAGCGCCAGTCGACAAACGAATTTATTTCGCGGGCGAGGCCTGTTCCGAAGACCAATTCTCGACCGCGCACGGCGCGTATCTGACGGGACTTCACGCTGCTCAGACTATCGCTGGATCGTGAGGCGTTGCGGGAAAGCGCGGCTAATCGAAATCTACGTCCCTGCACATCGAAACCATCACGATGAAGAAGTCGTTGATCTGAAGAAGGGAATGGGGATCGTCCACGCCCTGCTCCCGCAGCCACTTGATCTGCAGCTCATAGGCAAGCTTTTCACGTTCGGCATTGCAGCCATAGGGCAAGCCGTGAACCGTCTGGAAATGATGAACCAGCTCATGCACAAGCTCGCTGCGATCGCTGAGCTGTTCCGGGTCCCAGTTCTTTCTGAGATAAACCGTCTGACCCTGCCGGCCATACAGCGCGCGAACGCGATAAGCGAGCTGCACATCGTCGCCTGACGCAAGCTCCTGCATCGCCGCGGGATCGATCTAAATCACCCGCGGCGGCGGTGGCGGCGTCAACGCCGTTTGCGCCGCAATCCAGGCCGAAAAAGCCGCAATCAGAATTTCCATCGATTTGCCTCCAGCGAATGTCGTGGAGCGCAATTCAGCAAATCTTTCGCAACTGCAATGTGATGCCGCTCACATTGCCGCGGCACGGCTTCGCTAAAATTGCGTGAGTGTCACGCCGGCGCGGGAAATTCGCTCGAGCGTCTGCAACAAGCTTCCCGATCTCCGAGACGGAAGGAGCGAGCCGCATGCTGCTGGAAGAATTGACGTTCGCTGCATTCGCCGCATGCAACAGCGTTCGGGTGATCGCCTACCTGCCGCAAATCTATAAGGCGGCGACCGACCGGAACGGAGCCTCGGCGATTTCCTGTCTGACGTGGTCGCTGTTTCTGTTCGCGAACATTTCGACAACCGCCTATGCGCTGATCAATCGGGCGGATGTCTGGATGGCGGTCTGTTTCGCACTCAATGCGTTGTGCTGCCTCGTCATCCTCGCAACAGCCTTTATGAAGCGAAGCGCGTTCCGGAGCAGGAACTAATAGCCGCTGCCTGCGGGCAGGAACTTTCGAACTGTCATTCCGAACTCGACCGGTTCGCGCAATTCGTTCGGCTTCGAAATCAGACCGCAAGCTCCGGCGAAAGCGTCAGATCGCATTCGACAACCACACGATCGTGCTTTTCGCGCTCGCTGCGAATGCAATATCGGGGCTCGCCACTGTCGCGCGGGATCAGCCGCAGAACCTGGTAACGTCCCGGCGCGGCGGAACGCAAAGTCGAGGGCAATATCTCGACCCAGTCGTGGACTTTGAACACATGAACGCGGTCGCTCATTTTGCAGCTCCGTTAGCAGCCGATCTTTCCATGAGCTCGATCAGACGCCCCAGCTTCTTGTTGATTTCGCCGAACTGAAACGCTGTGTATTCGGCAGCATAGGCTTGGCGCTCCGGCGCCCCCTGCGTCTGCTCGTGACAAATCAGGGGCATGAAGTCGGCCTCGAAAAAATTGCTGTAGCGATCCTTGATCTGGTGATCGGACAAAGTGCTCTCCGTGGTGAATGGGAACGGGTCCCCGCGCCCAAAATAGCCGAATGCCGCTATCAAAAGCGCTTTCGAGGAAAACGCTGGATCATGACGCTTTGCTCGAGCCGCTTGACCAGCCGCTCGCCCTGCCAGACTTCGACCAACGGGCCATCGACGGTGCCGGACTTTTCAATCGCTTGTTCGTCGTCCATTGCGCTAAAGCTAAAGCTGCGCAGGACCGCACCCTTGTCTCCCAGCACGCAAGTTCGGTAGTCTGGCATCATGGATGCTCCCGGTTGCACAGGGGAGCACAGAGATGTCTCGCAGTTACCGGCGTCTGTAAAAATCCATGCCGACAATGCCAGACAGTGCCATGTTTCAGCTCGAAAGTACACGACCATCGCGTGCTCGCGGCCTTCCGCGTCGCCATTCAAGCAAAGAGCCAGGAGAAGGCGATGCCAAAAGAAAGAAAAGCGAAGAAAAAGTCGAAGGCTCGTGCCCGCAAGAGTTCCGTCGCCTCGCGGTCAAGTCGCAAGGGAACGGGTCGCAAGAAATCCGCCAATGAGATGGCCGGGATTCGGATCGATCGATTCGAAGACGCCTCCGCCACACGCGCGGAAAAGGCGCGCCGGAAGAAACGCTTGCTGGAAGGACCGGAAGAATTCCGCAAAATTCGCAGCGACAGGCCGAAAAAATGAGGCCAAGAAATGAGACTGGGAATCGAGCTCAAAAACCAATGTGTCGTTGTCAGCGAAGCTGATTCAGACCGCAGACCGATCTGACGAGTGACATATCCGGCAGGATGCCGTCGCGCTCATATACCTTGCCATTAGGGCACCATACGCGCGATCGCGTGGCACCCATCATGCAAGCGCCAAGTCCCGCATCCACAGCCTTGAGACGCTCGACACATCCCGTTCCAAATTTGACGGCGCCGACCTCCTGCAGGAATTGCCCGAAGGCGGCTGAACTTGTCAAACTGAGTGCAACGGCCAGAAACAGCGTCATGCGGCTCATTGATTGCGCGTCCGATTGAGCAAAAAATAGATCCGGCTTCCAATGCGTTCCGCCCAAGCAAACGCCGCCTCATGCAGGGCTGTCTCCTTGCAATTGGGGATTCGGTCGCACAATACCAGTATCGGCAGCATGTTTCTTTCGTCTTGGCCCAAGCACCCTTTAACCTCGCAAATGGTGCCCATTTGGCGTAGCGTTGGGCATTGCCGGCTCGATGATCGGGCGCCGGCGACTGAGAGACAGCGTGCTCCCGCCTTTCCGCCGGGAGCCTATCGTGAACGACGCAAGGCGCGATTTCCTTTCTCAGTGCTTTCAGGAGCATGACCAGCTCGACTACCGCCGCTGGGCCAGTGATTGCGAGAAGCAAGCCCACGATCCGCTTATCAGCGGCGATGAACGCGAATATCTGTTAAATCGACAGCGCGCACTGCTCGTATTGGCGGCGAGCGAAGAATGGCTTCGCGGTGAAGAAGAGTCTGGCGAAGAAGAGCTTCGGGGCCCGATTGGCCGGAAAGGCCACTAGGTAACCGCACGCGAGCGCTGGCGGCGCGGTCAGGACCAGCCGCGAAGCACCGGCAGCATGTCAGGCCTTCTGCGCCTTCGCGACGTGACACTCGCTCTTCAATTCGGCATCGATAAAGCCGAAGCCGAGATTGCGGACGGTCCTCTGCCCTCGCGTCGGTACTACTTCGTAGGTCGATGCCGTGCGTTCCTCGGTGGTCCCGTCCACGTTGCGGAAGACGCACGTCACGCTTTCGATCCGGACCGGAAAATCGTTGTTGTTGCGTACGCCAAATTCGGCGACGGCAACCGCACCGCCGATCCCGCCGCGCTGCCAATCGGCCCTGGAAATGCTGACAGCTTTAGCGACATGCGACGAAGCAATGCTTGCCGTCGTCAGCGGTTTGCTGCCGTCAAATTTGCCGTCCAGAAATATACCAACGACAATAGTGAATGCGGCAATTCCAACCAGAATTCTCATGCGGCGCTTGCCTTTTAAAGCGCGCATAATCTGAACTCTTGGTTGAAATTCGGTAAATCCGAAAGCTCCGGATGTAAATTAATATCGCGCGCGGCCGCCCGACATGTCGAAGACCGCCCCGGTATTGAACGCTGCCGCCTCCGAGCAAAGCCACAACACAAGACCGGCGACCTCCTGCGGATCGCCCAGCCGCCGCAGCGGGCTCGCGGTGATCATGGCGTCGACGACCTCGTTGCCGAGATCGCGGATCATGCGGGTATCGATCGGCCCGGGAGCCACGCAATTAATCCGGATATCAGTGTCACAGATCTCCCTCGACAATGCCTTGGTGAAGGCAATGACGCCCGCGCTCGCCGCCGAATAGGCTGCAAGGCCGGGCAACCCCTCCTTGCCGGCAAGCGAGCCCAGATTGACGATGCGCCCGCTCCCCCTGCGCCGCATCAGCGGCAGCACCTGATGAGTGACCTCGAACATGCCGAGCAGATTTACGCTCACGATACGCTGCCACTCGGCCGGGTCGAATTGCTCGAACGGCCGGTAACTGCCGAGATAGCCCGCGTCGTTCACCAGGATATCGACAGCGTCGACTTTCATGGCGGCGAGTGTGCTGGCTATGTCCTCGCGCCTGGCTACATCGACCGTCAGCGTGCGGGCGCCGGCAAGCTCTGCCGGTTCGATGTCCCATACCCACACATTCGCGCCGCTCTCCACCAATTGCCCCGCGATCGCACGTCCGATACCGCGTGAGCCGCCAGTGACAATCGCGGTCCGGCCGCTGAAATCGTAGGTGACCGGCATTTCATGTCCTCTGCAAGGAACATCCAACTAGGGTCTTCATGACGTCGCAAAAACAACAGCGACTGTGACGCTACACTGTCTTACAACGGCAGGACTGTCGTGTGTTTGACCACACGCATGATCAACGTCGATCGATAGGTCGCAATGTTCGCCAGCTTGGAAAGCTTGTCGAATACAAACCGTTGATAGTCCTCGGTATCGCGAGCGACGACTGTGAGCTGATAGTCCCATTCGCCGAACAGCACGAGGCACTCGACGACCTCGGGCATCGCCGACACCGCCTTGGAAAAAGCATCGATCGCCTCACGCGTCTGCGAGGCCAAGCGTACGTCGACCTTGACGCGCACACCAAGCCCGATGCGGTCGGGATCTAGCAGAGCCGCATAGCGATCGATGACACCCGCGGCCTCAAGTGCACGCACGCGACGCAAGGTTGGCGCGGGGCTGAGACCGATGCGTTCCGCCAGCAAGTCGTTTCGCATCGCCCCGTCCTGCTGCAACTCCCGCAAGATCCGGCGGTCGGTTGCGTCGAGTTCGTAGGGCTTCATAGCGCGGCAAGTCTCGCAACTAGATTGCTCGTATTATAGAAAAATCGCCATATTTTGCAATCCGATTCCCTGTGATCGTCGCTATATTGCTGTGAAAGCTCAGATTATAGCAATTTCGCGATTATCCGTTCCGGGTGCCAGTACGCCGGACCGTGCCTGATCATCCGAACGCACATCGACATTGCGAGGCGAACATGCCTGCTTGCCCTGTTAGTCCCACACGCCGCATCGCCGCGCGCAACCTGCTCTCGCCCGTCGAACTCGCATCGCTGCGCAGGCGCAGCGAGTGGAAGAGCGTGGCCCTGATCGTCCATGCATGGGCTGTCATTTTCGGATCGACTGCGCTGGTCGCATTCCTTCCCAATCCGCTCACCTACGTTGTCGCCGTGATGTTGATCGGCTCGCGTCAACTCGGGCTCGCCATACTGATGCACGACGGCGCCCACGGCAGTCTTTCCGGGGACGCGGCGCGCAATCTGGCATTCAGCCAGTGGCTATGCGCATTCCCGATTTTCGCGGACACCCTCGCCTATCGCCGCTATCACCTCGCCCATCATGCGCATACTCAGCAGCACGACGATCCCGATCTCGTCCTTTCAGCGCCGTTCCCGATCACGAAGGCGAGCTATCGCCGGAAGTTTTGGCGCGACATCACGGGCCGCACCGGCTACGAGCAGAGGAAAGCGCAATTCCTGAACGCGCTAGGCGATGCCTCATGGTCAGTTAGCCGGCGGCTGCGCCATTTCAGTGAAAAACTGGGCGCGCAGCTGGTCGCCAATGGTGCGCTATTTGCTGGGCTCGCACTAGCCGGGGTCTGGTGGGCCTACCCGCTGCTGTGGCTCGTTCCGCTCCTGACGTGGATGATGGTGATCACGCGCATCCGTAACATCGCAGAACATGCGGTCGTGCCGAACTCTGACGATCCGCTGCGCAATACCCGAACCACCAAGGCCAGCCTCTTGGAGCGCGCCCTGGTTGCCCCGTATTTCGTGAATTTCCATCTTGAACATCACCTGCTGATGTATGTGCCCTGCTACAATTTGCCGAAGGCACATGCCATCCTGATGCAGGGACCCTACGCCGGTCGGATGGAAGTGCAGGAGAGCTATCTGAGCGTATTGAAGCTCGCCACCGGCAGGCCGGACGTCGACGACCGTCCCGGAGAAATCGTCAGCAACGCGCGACGAATGCGCGGCGGCACGCCAATCGATCACGGGCAAGCGGCCGCCGGGTTTTGACGTCCGGTAGGATCAATCGCTGTCTGCACGATGGACGACAAAGTTTCGATCCCCTATTGTCGGTACGGCGTTGTCCATTGATTGACAACGCAATCGAAATCGGAGGGGCTTTCAAGATGGCCGACAACAAAAGCAAGCGTGGCGGATCGGACCGCGGATTGATCGCATTGAGCGAGCCATACGAGGTTCGCTATTGGTCCAAGAAATTCAAGGTCACGCCCGCCAAGCTTCGCTATGCAGTGAAAAAAGTCGGCCATTCGTCGAAGAAGGTCGAAGCCTATTTGACGCTTCAGAAACACAAGGCGCGCGACAAAACACTGATCGCGGTGAGCCAGCCTCACGAAGTCCGCTACTGGTCGAAGAAGTTCAAGGTGACGCCGGCCCGCCTCAAGACGGTAGTGAAAGAAGTCGGCCATTCCTCGAAAAAGGTCGGCGCTTATTTCGCGGATGCCAAGAAGCGCAAGGTGAAGCGGCGCAAGGCCAAGAAAACCGCGGCTAAGAAGCGGAAGTGATGCGGGGCCCGATCCGCAAAGGAAGGCGATGGCAAGACCGAACAATTTGCGTCCCTTCAGCCCGGATGCGGCGCAGATCGCGCTGAAGCCGGAAATTTCCGGCAACGCCATCAACGGCCTCGGCGAGGCTGAACCGCGCAAGCCGCGGATGGTCTATTGGGCGCCCAATCCCGAGACCATCCCGCATGGCGCGATGCAGCGCTGGTTCTACCAGGTCGACCCCGGCAATCCCGTTCTCGCGCGTGCGCGCGAAGAGCGGGCGAAGAAGCTGTCTTCGCCCATGCCCGAGGTCACCGGCACGCCGGTCGAGCGCGCGCCGGAAGCCTGGAACGCGGCATTCGGCGAGATTGCGAAAGACCGCAATTTCGATATGTGGGGCGTGGCCGAGATGGACCCGCTCTGGGTCTATGAAGGCTGCGACGCGCCACAATCACGCATCATCATGCTCGGCTTCGCGCATGACTATGAGCAGATCGCGACCGCACCGGAAGCAACGGCTGGCGCCGAAGTGGTGCGGCAATATTCGCGCGCGGCGGCGGCGGCGAAAAAGGTCGCCGGCTGGCTCCGCCTGCAAGGCTGGGACGCAGAGCCACTCACGGGGCCGATGACGTCGAAGGTGATGATGATCCCGCCCGCGATCGCCTGCGGTTTCGGGGAGCTCGGCAAACACGGCTCGCTGATCAATCCGGAATTCGGCTCGTCGTTTCGCCTCTCCGCGGTGCTGACCGACGCTCCCTTCGCGCCGACACAGCAGCGCTCCTTCGGCGTCGACTCGTTCTGCGCGAGCTGCCGCATCTGCGAGAATGCCTGCCCGCCCGAAGCCATAGCCCCGGAAAAGCAGATGGTTCGCGGGGTGGAGAAATGGTACGTGGACTTCGATCGCTGCCTGCCGTTCTTCAACCAGACCTTCGGATGCGCGATCTGCATTGCGGCCTGCCCGTGGAGCCGGCCCGGCGTGGGCTTCAATCTGGCGGCCAAGCTCGCGCGGCGAGCAGAGCGCGACGCAGACTGAAAGCGCGCCGGAATGCGCAGGCGGTGAATTCCTGAACATGCCTTCCCCCAATCAAATTCCAATCGCCATCGTGGGCGGCGGCCCGGTCGGGCTTGCGCTTGCGCTGTTTCTCGATCGCTATGATGTGCCCTGCGTGGTGTTCAACACCGAGACCGAGACGCGCTGGCATCCCAAGGGCTCAACGCATAATTCGCGCACCATGGAGCATTACCGCACGCTCGGCATCTCGCCCGCGCTGCGCAAGCTCGGACTGCCGGACGATCATCCGGGCGATGTCGCCTATTTCACCCGCTTCAATGCCTATGAGCTGGCGCGGCTTGAAATGCCTTCGGCGGCGCAGAAGGCGCAGCACGTCGCGACCTCCGACAAGCTCGACCAGATCCCGGAGCCGGTGCTGCGTGCCAACCAGATGTATGTCGAGGCCTTCCTGTTCGATCATGTTCGCAAGCGCGGCAACATCACGCTGCGTTTTGGATGGACGGTGACAGACTTTGCGCAGGATGCCGATGGAGTGTCAGTGACGGCGGAATGCGTCGCCGACGGCCGCAAAGAGGAATGGCGCGCGCAATATCTCGTGGGCTGCGACGGCGGCCGTTCGTTCGTGCGGCGTGAGCTTGGCATCCGCTACGGCGGCGAGGACACCTTGCAGCAGGCCTATTTCGGAGGCCGCATGTTCGCGAGCTATCTGCGGGCGCCGACACTCTATCAGGACATTCTCGGTTCGAAGCGCGCGTTTCAATATTGGGCGGTCAACCCGCAAATGCGCACGACCATCATCGCGCTCGACGGCGAAGACGAATTCCTGTTCTGGATGCGTCCGAAGGACCCGAACGACGAGCCGGACGACGAGACCGTGCGACAGGCGATTTTCCAATGCTGCGGGCAGGAATTGCCGCTCGAAATCATCGGGCACGCGCCCTGGACCGCGGGCGTGGCGCTGGTGGCCGAAAAATTCTCCGACCGGCGTGTGCTGCTGGCAGGTGACGCCGTGCATCTGTTCACGCCGTCCGGCGGCTTCGGCATGAATACCGGCATCGACGACGCGGCCAACCTCTCCTGGAAGCTCGCGGCCATGGTGCAGGGCTGGGGCGGCGCTCACCTGCTCGACAGCTATGAGGTCGAACGGCTGCCGATCGCGATCCGCAATACCGGGGCGGCGCGGCAACTTGCCAAGAGCATCGGCGACGTCAATGCCTCGCCGGTCATGGAAGCCGACACCCCAGAGGGCGCCGCGGCCCGCCGGGAGATCGGAGCCTACCTGTCGACCTTCGTCGAGGAATTCGCCTCCATCGGAGTGCAGTTGGGCGCGCGTTATGACGGCTCCAACATCGTCGCCGGTAGCGAGCCGGCGCCGGCCGAGGATTTTGCCCGTTATACGCCGAGCGCTGTTCCTGGCGGGCGAGCACCGCATGCCTGGCTTGGCGAAGGCCGCGGAACGGGGGATTCACTCTATGACCGGCTCGGGCGCGGCCTGACGCTGCTTCGGCTCGGACCGCGGGCTCCGGAGGCCTCCACATTCGCGGACGCCGCCTCGCGACGCGGCATTCCTCTCACAATCCTCGATGTGCCTGACGCCGATATCCGCGCCCTCTACGAGCGCGACCTGGCGCTGATCCGGCCCGACCACCATGTCGCCTGGCGCGGCGATGTGGTGCCGGAAGACGCAGGAGCCTTGCTGGCGCGGGTCACCGGACACTAGCATCCGCACAGGCGAATTGGAGCGACGTTCCTCAATCGCTCTTCGGTTTCTTCTGTGCGTGGACCGGGCGAGCGCCAGCGCGCTTCGCCGTGTTCAGTGCAACGGCCGCTCGAATGAGCCCCTTCAAAGCTTTCTCATCAATCTGGTCGCCCTCATGGATATCGATAGCTCGCCTCACATTGCCTTCCAGGCTGGAGTTGAAAAGGTGTGAGGGATCGTCCAGCGCGGTGCCCTTGGCGAAGGTCAGCTTCACGACGGCCTTGTAGGTCTCACCGGTGCAGATGATTCCGTCGTGCTCAAATACCGGTACCCCTCTCCATTTCCACTCCTCGATCATTTCCGGATCGGCTTCCCTGATGATCTTTCGGACTCGCGCGAGCGTCTCGCCCCGCCAGTCACCGAGTTCCTTGATTCTCGCATCGATCAACTGAGAGGGAGAGGCTCCGCCCTTTCCTTCCTTCGAGCCGGCCTTCTTCACGGCGGATTTTGCACCGGCAACCTTCTTTGCGACCTTCGACGTTTTGGATGTACTTTTGGCCATTGCGTTCATTCCAACTGACTGACATTCGATCCGATGACTGAAGCAGATATTGGCCGAATGCGGACGATTGCGTCTCCGCTTCAGACGCAATTCAGGGATACGCAAAGTATAGCTGATTTCCGTCGCTATCCTCGACGATGAGCACTTGGTTGCCCCACCACCCGTCCTTGGGGGTGACATGCCTGGATTCGAGGTCCGCGCGCAAAGCGTCGAATTCTTTTTGGTCGAAGGCAGCGTAGATGATCCCCAAGCCAATTCTGTCCGACCATTGGCTCGTCAGGAGAAGAGCGCAACCATCGCCGCGGCTGACGCCTGCTACCAGCGCCCGTCCCTCCTCCTCATAACGCATGTTGAGCGTGAAGCCGAGCTTGTCGACGTAAAAGCGGATGGAGGCGTCGACATCGCGAACGAACACCAGCGTGCTCGTGACCCAGGAAGACATGCGCTGCTCCGGAAATTTCTTCTCAATTCGAAACAAACGCGGCTGTCCGGTTCACGTCAAGGATCTCGGCACATTGGTTAAGAGGGTATCGAAGTAGCGTGACCTTCTTGGACTTCGGGCGAGGCCCGGGACTCGGAGAAATCCATCGATCCCGTCAGCGGAATGTTTACCCCGCCGCGGCTATGTTTGACCTTATGAACATTTTCGACGCGGTCGTAGTCGGGGCAACCATCCTGGCTGTCATCATGGGCTATCGGTCCGGGCTGCTCCGCAGCCTGGCGACGATTTTCGGCTACGTGCTCGCTGCCCCGATTGCGGTCGTTGCCACACCCAAACTGGCGCCGCTGCTGATGTCGAAGACGGCGTCGCCCGCTGGCGCGAACGGACTGCTGTTTGCCGTGGTCTTCCTTGGCGTCGGCATCTTGACCGGCGCCATGTTGCGTAGCGCCATCGGACTTGTGGCCGGCGAGGCCATCAGTTTGCCGGATCGTGCGACGGGGGCAGCACTGGGGGCTGTGCGGGTCGTGCTGCTCGCGGTGCTGATGGTGCTGATTTTCGAGCGGATCATTCCAGCAAAGCAGAGGCCGGTCTGGCTCGCGCAATCGCAATTGCGCCCGATCCTCGCCGCAGCCGGCGCACAGGGGGTGCGCACGCTGCCACCCGACGTTGTCGCTCAGATCGACCGGATGAAGAGGGAGCGCGGTATCTAGCCGTCCTGTCGGGACTTACACTCAGATCGCTCACATACGTTCGCCGGGCAAAAGGCTCGCTTGCTTCACCCAGGCAGCGAGCTGAGCCTCGTCGAACGGGTCATCCTCATGGAGGTCGAGGTAGCGCACATCCTTCTGCCTGGACTCACCTGGCGGGATTGGACGCAACGACGCACCGCGGAAGAAAGCCACTTTGACGTATTTCGTGAAACAATGAAGGCTGAGAAACCAGCCTTGGCCCTCGACTCCGTAAAGCGGCGAATTCCATTTGACCGCCTTGTGAACGCCGGGAACGGTCCGCGTGATGAGCGCGTCGAGGCGGTGGCCGAGATCGCTTTTCCAGCCCGGCATTGCCGCTATGTAGGCCTGCACCGGGGCGTCGCCGTACCCCTTCGCGATTTGAGGGTTGCCACCTGCGAGCAGGGCCGGCTTTGCGCTCCTGCCTGCTAATGAATTGGCGAGCGGCTTCGGCCCCGTCTTGCGCGGCTTGGTCTTCTTCGCATCGACCCGCTTGGCGGCGGCCTTCTTTGTTGCCTTCTTGGCGACCTTCGTAGACCTTATGGACGTCTTGTTGGCCATGGCCTTCCCCCGCAGATGCGTGCGCTACGCAGCGCTTGTAATCAGGGTCCGAGGCTTGACACAACTCGTTGGCGCAGACCCGACTTGCTCCTCCCCGCCTCGCGACGCATAGTCCCGCCGCTTTTTAACTGAAGAGGCACCCCATGAAGCTTGTGCGTTACGGCCCGGCGGGCCGCGAGAAACCCGGTATCGTCGACTCCGATGGAAAGATCCGCGACCTGTCGCGTGTGGTGCCCGACATTGACGGCGCCATGCTCGCAGCGGGCGGGCTCGCCAAGATCAAAAAGGCAAACCTGAAGCGGCTGAAAGTCGTGCCCGGCAAGCCGCGGCTTGGCCCATGCGTCGGCCATGTGCGCAACTTCATCGCGATCGGGCTGAATTATTCCGACCACGCCGCCGAAGCCGGCATGCCGATCCCGAAAGAGCCGATCATCTTCAACAAGGCGCCGACCTCGATCTGCGGCCCGAACGATCCGACCATCATCCCGAAAGAATCCGTCAAGCTAGACTACGAGGTCGAACTCGGCATCGTGATCGGCAAGCGCGCACGCTATCTCGACAGAAGCAAGGCGATGAGCGCGGTCGCGGGCTATTTCCTGTCGAATGACGTGTCGGAGCGTAGCTTTCAGATCGACCGCTCGGGCGGACAATGGAATAAAGGCAAAGGCTGCGAGACCTTCGGGCCGATCGGGCCGTGGCTCGTCACCCGTGACGAAATCAAGGACCCGCAAAATCTCGAGATGTGGCTCGACGTGAACGGCGAGAAGCGCCAGCGCGGCAATACCAGGACCATGATCTTCGGGGTCGAGCACCTCGTTTGGTATTGCTCGCAATTCTTCGTCATGGAGCCGGGCGACATCATCGTCACCGGCACGCCGCCGGGAGTGGGCCTGGGCATCAAGCCAGAGCCCAAATTCCTGAAAGCCGGCGACGTCGTGACACTCGGCATCACGGGGCTGGGAGAGCAGACCCAGAAGATCGTGGAGTTGAAGAAGTAGCTCGGCCGAAGGCAATTACCCGATTCGTCCCCGCCAAAGCCGGCATCCAGTGTGTCAGGCTCTGGATTTCCGCTTTCGCGGGGATAGGCGGAGATTGTGAGTATTCCGGTAGTCTCCCAAAGGTGCTCCGACCGGGCACCGTAGAATTGCCGCGGAACCTCCACCCAGGCCGGAGATTATATCAGCCTAAGGATCAACCCTCGGGCAGTTTGCATTGAAATCCGGTCCAGCCGCCTTTTCCGTCGCCGAGCCGGACCCGGGGGGTACGGTCGAAGTGGCGACGCGTGCCGATCTGCGCCGTCTCCGGCATTGGCGCAATGCGTTTCTTGGTCAGCGCAAAGACTACCGCTACTACGAAATCGTCGAACGGACGATCCAGCCGGAATTCTCGTATCGGTATTTCATCGTCAAGGATGCGCGGGGCGACGTTCGCACGATCCAGCCGTTCTTCCTGCTCGATCAGGACATGCTCGCCGGGATTCCCTGGCTTGCCAAGGCTGCGACAAGAACTCGTTCGCGGCTGGTGGCCGAGCTTCATGCAGCTTCGCACGTTGATGGTCGGATGCGCAGCGGGCGAAGGCCATCTCGATCGCGCACACGATTTGTCACACGGCCGCGACATCGAACTCCTCGCGACCGCGCTTCGCCAACATGCGGTTCAGGCAAAAGCCCGACTGATTGTGATGAAGGAATTTCCGGCCGAATACCGGTCGTCGCTGGATTGTTTGCTGGACCGTGGCTTTACCCGCGTTCCGAGCTATCCAATGGTCGGCCTGAATATCGATTATTGCGATTTCGACGATTACATGCGGCGCGGGATCGACCGACACACGCGCTCGGATCTGCGCCGGAAATTCCGCGACGCCGCAAGTGCAGATCCCATCGCGATGAGCGTGGTCAGCGACATCACGCCCGTCATTGACGACATTTACCCCTTGTACTTGCAGGTCTATGACCGCGCGCCGCTCAAGTTTGAAAAGCTGACCAAGGAATATTTCTGCGAGATCGGGCGCCGCATGCCGGACAAGGTCCGATACTTCATCTGGCGCCAATCCGGAAAGCCGATCGCCTTCAGCCTGTCGCTGGTGCAAGGGGATGCGATCTACAACGAATATCTCGGGCTCGACTACTCGGTCGCGCTCGAGCTTCATCTGTATTTCTATGCCTTTCGCGATGTCATGTCGTGGGCGATCGCTAACGGCTATCGTCGCTTGTTCAGCACCAGCCTCGTCTACGATCCAAAGCTGCATTTGCGATTCAGCCTTGTTCCGCTCGATCTGTATGTGCGGCACACATCGCCAATTCTTAACTTCGTGCTGAAACGGCTGCTGCCGCTGCTCGAGCCTACGCGCTACGACAAGACGCTGCGCAAATTTCCCAACTACGCGGAGCTAAAGGAACAACCGGACTATCCCCTCGCCTCCAACACCGCGCGAAGCGAAATTCTCGACCAGGGCGCGACGCGCTCGCGGAAGGCGGCGTAGGAATCATGCACCTTCCTTGCATTAGGCCCGCGTGAAGCGAGCTGCGACAGCACGTCGGCGGATTCCTTCGCCGCCGCCTGGACCAGATCGGCCGGAAATGTCATCAGCTTTACATTGTGCTGGGTGACCAGCGCGTTCAGCGCTTCCACGTTCAGCCGCTCCATTTCCGAAAGCGCGAAGGCGGCCTCGGTCGCGCAGGCATGCGAGACGATCGCCTGCATTTCGGCGTCGAGCGAATTCCATGCCTTCAGCGAGACGATGCATTCGCCGGTGCCGTTCGGCTTGTTGAAGCCGGGTGCGTAATACATCGGCGCTACGCGATAGAGCCCGAGCGCGATGTCGGAGCCCGGGCCTACGAATTCCGCGGCATCCAGCACCCCCGATTGCAGCGATAACAGGATTTCAGCGGGCGGCGTAGTCTGCGGCACGCAGCCGAGACGTCGATAGACTTCGCCACCCAAACCGAGGGAGCGGATCTTCACGCCTCGCATGTCGTCGCGGCTTTTGATCTCGCGGCGGAACCACCCGCCCATGCAGACGCCAGTGTTTCCAGCCATGAACGGCTTGACGCCGAACGGCGCGTAGATCTCGTCCCAAAGCGCCTGCCCGCCGCCGGCCTCGACCCAGGCCACATGCTCGTTCGGCGTCAGCCCGAATGGCACCGTGGTATAGAACACCGCGGCCGGCTCCTTGCCTTGCCAGAAGAATGACGCAGTGTGACCCATCTCGGCGACGCCGCCGCCGACTGCGTCCAGCACCTCGAAGGCCGGCACGATCTCACCCGCCGCCGCGACCGAGATTTCCAGCCGTCCGCCCGACAATAATTTGATGCGCTCGGCAACCCGCTCCGCTGACATGCCGGGACCCGGCAGCCGCTTCGGCCAGGACGTGACCATGCGCCAGCGCTTCGTCTGTGCGCGCGCAATACTCGGCGCGGCGATGCCGGCGGCAAGCGCTCCGCCTGCGACCAGGTTGCGGCGTGTGATGCTCATGCTTTTTTTCATTTGGTTTCTCTTGCGCCCCACCAATGATGAAAATGATGCACCGGTCCATGGCCATGGCCGATTTTCAGCCGGTCGGATGCGATGATAGCGGCGGTGACATAGGCCTTGGCTTCGCGCACGGCATCCGCAAGCGAGAGCCCTTTCGCGAGGCCCGCAGCGATGGCTGACGACAGGGTACAGCCGGTGCCGTGGGTGTTTTGCGTCGCCACGCGCTCGGCCGCGAGGCGCGCGACCGAATTGCGCTCGATCAGGAGATCGACGCTCTCGGCTCCCGAGCCGTGCCCGCCCTTCATCAGCACCGCCTTCGCACCGAGATTGAGCAAGGCCTCGCCCTGCGCCTGCATTTCGCTTTCGGTTTCCGCCATCGGAGATTCAAGCAAAGCCGCCGCTTCCGGCAGGTTTGGCGTGATCACCATCGCCTTCGGGATCAGGACATTGCGCAGCACTTCCACGGCTTCCGCTTTCAACAACCGGTCGCCCGAGGCCGCTACCATTACCGGATCGAGCACGATCTTGTTCTGCTTGTAGCGATCGAGGCCGTCCGCCACCGCAGCGATCGTGTCCGGGTGCGACAGCATTCCGATCTTCACGGCGTCGACCGCGAGATCGGAAAATACCGCATCGATTTGCGCAGTGACGAACGCCGCCGGCACGTCGTGGATGCCGGTGACGCCTTTCGTGTTTTGCGCGGTCAGCGCGGCAATCACCGAGGCGCCATAGACGCCGAGCGCTGAAAAGGTCTTGAGATCGGCCTGGATGCCGGCGCCGCCGCCGGAATCGGAGCCCGCGATCGTTACTGCGATCGCGGTCATGCCGCGCCTCGCAGGCGAAGACCATCGTCGACGATGGCGCGCAACTTCCTCGCAGCGCTTGCGGGATCGGATGTGGTCGACAGCGCGGAGATCACAGCGATGCCGTCGGCGCCGGCCGCGATCACACTTGCAGCATTGCTCTCGTCGATGCCGGCAATGGCACCGGCCGGCATTTGCGGCGCGCGCATGCGAACCATCGCTGCGAGTTTCGCAAAACCCTCCGGCCGCACCGGCGGCTCCTTGTTGTCTTTCGAGGAGGTCTGAAACACCCCACCGATGCAGACATAGTCGAGCAATTCGAGCGGTGCAGCCGCGACCTGCTCCGGCGTCTTGATCGACAGGCCGATGATGGCCTCGCGTCCGAGCAGCCGTCTCGCATCGGCAACCGGCATGTCATCCCAGCCGACATGCACACCGTCGGCGCCGGATGCGAGCGCGACATCGACGCGATCATTGATCAGGAGCGGCACGAACGAGCCGGAAAGGGCAGCCTTGATGGCGCGGGCCTCCTCGATCATTCGCAAGGTCGAGCCGGTCTTGTCGCGCAATTGCACGAGCGTGGCGCCGCCTTGCACGACCTTGCGCGAGAGATCCGCAAGGTCGTGGCCGCCGCTGACATCCGGATCGACCAGGGCATAGAGACGAAGATCGACACTCATACTGAAACCTTTGCGCGCGCGCGGATTGCTGCGCGGTCGAGATTGGACAGGGCATCGAGGAATTGAACGCTGAAGCTGCCGGGTCCGTTCGCACCGACACCGGCGATTTCGCCTGCGATCGCAAAAATCAGAAGTGCCGACACCATTGCAGCAAGGCGGTCCGGTTCAACCGCGAGCAGCGCTGCAATCAATCCGCCCTCGGCGCAACCCATCGCGGTGACGCGCGCCATCAGCGGATGACCGTTGCGAATGCGGATCGGAGTCGCGCCATCGGTAACCAGATCGACTGCGCCCGTCAGCGCCAGCACGGTACCGCGGCTTTGCGCAAATGCTTCGATCGAGGAGGTGCCATCGAGCGCCTCGAACTCGCTCGAATTCAGCCGGATTGCGGCTGGCGAGCGGGCTGCAAGCTCGCGCGCGAAATCGGCACGCGGAGGTGACCGGTCGATCAGCACCGGATCGAGCACCCAGGGGCGCTCCAGACGATTCGCGATTGCGACCGCTGTTTCGGCTGCGGTCTTCCGTTCCGCATCGAAGGTGCCGAGATTGACCAGCAGCCCATCGGAGCGCGCCGCAAAGGCTGCGACCTCGTCCGGCGAAATCGTCATCGAAGGGATCGCGCCGGCGGCCAGCAAGGCGTTGGCGGTGAAATTCTGCGCCACTGCATTGGTGATGCAATGGATGCGCGGCTGGCGCTCGCGTAGCCGATCGAGGAGATCGGCGGCAAGGTCAGGCCATTCGCTCGCTGGCGCGTGCATCTCTCACTCCCTCCGCCGGCATGACCCGGATCAGGTTCGATGGGTTGGCCAATTGGCCTCTCAGCACGGCGGCCGATCCGCCGCGCACCCCATGAGATTGCCGATTATCTAGGACGGTCACGCAGGCAAGGCAAGCCGGGCCTTTGCCGCAGCACCGTCAATTCGCCGCCTTGATACCGGCCTTCTTGATCACGTCCGCCCATTTCGCGGTCTCGTTGCGGATGAAGACCGAAAACTGCGCGGGCGTCATCGGCGCGGGCTCGGCGCCGACGCTGCGGATGCGCTCGATCACCTCCGGCTCCTTCAGGGTCTCCACGAAAGCATTGTTCAGTGTGGCGATGATGTCCGGTGGCGTGCCAGCCGGTGCGATCGCGCCATACCAGCCGATCGATTCGTAGCCTTTCAGGCCGAGTTCGTCGAAGGTCGGCACATCCGGCAGGCTCGGTGTCCGCTGCAGCGAAGACACTGCGATCGGCTTCACGGCACCGCCCTTGATCTGACCCATCGCCGAGGGCCCATCCGTAATACCAAGCGGTATGTGTCCCGCCACGACATCCGCCGTCACCGGTCCGCTGCCGCGATAGGGAACCAGCGTGGTCGAGACGCCTCCCATCTGGTTGAACAAAGCTGCGGTCAGATGCATCGCGGTGCCGTTGCCGCCATAGCCGATTGACAGTTCTCCGGGCTTTGCCTTGGCCGCACTGATCACAGCCGGCAGCGAGGCGGCGTCGAACTTG
The DNA here is from genome assembly GCA_963707705.1 of uncultured Pseudomonadota bacterium. Lineage (GTDB taxonomy): Bacteria > Pseudomonadota > Alphaproteobacteria > Rhizobiales > Xanthobacteraceae > Pseudorhodoplanes. Next base: position 109,488 of record CAVPRD010000006.1, read on the forward strand.
GTCGAGGCGATGAGGATAAAGGGCGACGTGCCGACCAGTGTGATCGGGATCAGGTCGCGGCCCACATCGTAGGGCATTTTCTCGATCAGGCTGACATTGACCGAGAGCGCACCCGCCGCGGCAAAGCCGATGGTGTAGCCGTCGGGCGCCGATTTCGCGACCGCGTCGACGCCGATATTGCCGCCTGCCCCGCCCCGGTTCTCGATGATCACCGGCTGGCCGAGCCTTTTTTCGAGGCTCGGCAGCATGGCCCGGGCCACCACATCGGTCGAACCGCCGGGTGGGAAACTGACGATCCACTTGATGGGCCGGTTCGGATAGGGCGCCTGCGCCACCGCGGGCTGCGCGATGCCGGCCAGCAGAAGGCTCAGCCCCAAAATTCTTAAGATTGCCGGCATCATCATCCTCCCTGAACGCTCTTGTTCGCGCTTTGCGGGCGATGATAAGCGATCGGAAGCCATGTTAGAAGGTTGCCCGCAAAGGACAGTAAGCAAGCCATGAGAACCGAGACCACAAGCGTTCTGATCGTTGGCGGCGGGCCGGTGGGCTTAACCCTCGCCATGGATCTGGCCTGGCGCGGCATCGACGTCATCGTTGCCGAGACCCGCTATCCGGGCGAGCCGCCGAGCGTGAAATGCAACCACGTCTCGGCGCGCACCATGGAGACGTTTCGCAGGCTTGGCCTTTCGCAGAAGGTGCGCGATGCAGGGCTACCGGCCGATTACCCGAACGATGCGTCTTATCGCACCACCTCGACCGGCATCGAAATGGCGCGCATCCCGATCCCCGCGCGCAATGAACGCTACACTGCGACCGGCGGTCCCGATACCTGGTGGCCGACATCGGAGCCGCCGCATCGCATCAACCAGACCTTTCTGGAACCGGTGATGTTCGCGCATGCCAAGGCGATGCCGGGCGTGCGCATTCTAAATCGCACGGAGGTCGTGGATTTCACGCAAGACGCGCAAGGCATTGTCGCGACACTGCGCGATCTCGACTCCAACGAGGCCTTTCAGGTGGTCGCAAAATATCTCGCGGGCTGCGACGGCAGCCGCTCGCAGATCCGCCGCAAGATCGGTGCGGCACTCTCCGGCACACCGGTGATCCAGCGCGTGCAATCGACCTGCATTCGCGCGCCGCAATTGCTCGGCATGCTGCCGGGGAAGCATGCCTGGATGTATTTGTCGCTCAATCCACGCCGCTGCGGCACCGTGATCGCAATCGACGGGCGTGAGACCTGGCTCATTCACAATCACCTTTATGAAGGCGAGCCGGAATTCGATTCCATCGATCGCGACTGGGCAATCCGAACCATTCTCGGCGTGGATGCGGATTTCCAATACGAAGTCGTGTCGAAGGAAGACTGGACTGGGCGCCGCCTGGTTGCCGACCGCTTCCGAGATCGCCGCGCCTTCATCGCGGGCGACGCGGCGCATCTGTGGATACCTTATGCCGGCTATGGCATGAATGCCGGCATTGCCGACGCGATGGACTTGTCGTGGATGCTTGCCGCCGTGCTGAAGGGCTGGGCGCCGGAGACACTGCTTGACGCGTATGAGCGCGAGCGTCAGCCAATCACCGAGCAGGTATCGAAATTCGCGATGGAAATGGCGCTGAACAATATGCGCCAGCGCAAGGGCACGCCGCCGGAAGTAGAATTTGAAGGACCGGAAGGCGACGCCGCCCGCGCGCGCGCCGGCAAGGAGGCCTACGATCTCAACGTGCATCAATATTGCTGCGGCGGACTGAACTTCGGTTATTTCTATTCGCAATCGCCGGTCATCGCCTATGACGGCGCTGAGCACCCCACATACACCATGTACGACTTCACGCCGTCGACGGTGCCCGGCTGCCGCGCTCCCCATGTGTTTCTCGCAGATGGCCGCTCACTCTACGATGCACTGGGTCCGGACTATTCGCTGTTGCGATTTGATCCGCGCGTGAACGTCGATGGCTTTGTGCAGGCGGCGGAGCGGCGGGGTGTCCCGCTGGCGGTCGTGGATGTGCCGATGGAAGCCGTACGCGATCTCTATCCGCACAAGCTTGCGCTGGTTCGTCCGGACCAGCATATCGCCTGGCGCGGCGACACCGAGCCTTCCGATCCGATGGCGCTGATCGATCTCGTTCGCGGCGCGAGCGTTGCTGCCGCGCGCAAGGCGGCGTGAGGATGCGTCGGACCGCGATCGCCGTCATGTGCCTTGCGATCGCGGCGCCTGCTTTCGCGCATACCGGCGGAGAACTGGCCGGCGGATTTGCTGGCGGATTCACTCATCCCCTCCTCGGCCTCGATCATATCGCGGCCATGCTCGCGGTCGGTTTATGGGGAGCATTTCTCGGCATGCCGGCGATGCTGATTCTGCCCGTGGTGTTTCCACTGGTGATGGCTTTGGGCGGCGTGCTCGGCATACTCGGCATTCCGTTGCCTGGCATCGAAATCGGGATCGCGGTGTCGGCGATTGTCCTTGGCCTGATGGTAGCGCTCGCTGCAAAACCCAATCTGTGGATCGCGGCTTTGCTGGTCGGCATTTTCGCGGTCTTTCACGGCCACGCCCATGGTGCCGAATTGCCGGAAGGCGCCGATGCGGTCGCCTATTCGCTTGGATTTGTGATCGCCACGGGCTTGCTTCATCTCGCCGGCATCGGCTTCGGCCTGCTGGCGCAATGGCCGGCCGGGCGGATCGCCGTTCGCGCCGCCGGCTCTTTGATCGCGATTGCCGGGCTCGTATTTCTCGGCCGCTTGATATGAAATTTGCGGCATTCGCCGCCGCTATTGTCGTGCTGTCGGCGCATGCGGCGAAGGCGCACGTCGTCATTCCGGGCGTGAGCGGATTTCCCGGCGGGCTCGTGCATCCGTTCCTGGTGCTCTCGCATGCACTGGCACTGGTAGCGCTGGGGCTTCTCGCGGGCGCGCAACCTGCCCGCTTGCGCATAGCGCTGATCGCAATTTTCATCGCCGGCACGGCGTTGTCTTTCGGGCTGGTGACGCTCGCCTACTCAACCGACCAAGCCGAGCTTGTCGTGCTTGCGCTGGCCGCCCTAACCGGGCTTGCCGTCGCCTCAGGCTGCAACGTGCCATTTGCGGCTGCTGCCGCGATCGCCCTCGGCCTTTCCGGTGCCATCCTGTTCGATTCGGTGCCGGCGGTGCCATCGGTCCGGGAAACCCTGCTCACGCTTTCGGGAACCACGCTCGCCGCCGCCGCGATGATAGCGGCCATAGCCTTTATCTCAGCGGCCCTACCCGCCTTCTGGCAGCGTATCGGCATCCGCATCGCCGGCTCCTGGATCGCCGCCAGCGCGATCCTTGTGCTGGCGCTGCGGCTTGCCAAGCTATGACGATTTTGCTCGAACTCGGTTGGAACTCTCGGAGGCTTCGATGATCCCCTTTTTCGTCCAGATCAAATGTCATATGGGCAAGTCCTATCAGGTGGCCAATGCGCTTGCCGACGCCGAGATCGCATCCGAGATCTACTCGACCGCGGGCCATTACGATCTCCTGGTGAAATTCTATCTCGATCCGTCGACCGATATCGGCCATTTCGTGAACGAGAAGGTCCAAGTGATTCCCGGCATCCAGGACACGCTGACCATCATCACCTTCAAGGCGTTTCAATAATCAGGTCGGGGGCGGCACGTCGATCTCACGCTTCCCAAGCTGGCGTTCGCGAAACACCACGAACAGGCCGGCCGCCGCGACGATGGCAGCGCCGATCAACACCATGAAAGTCGGCACCTCTCCCAGAAAGACATAGCCGAAAATCAGCGCCCACAACATGGTCGAATAGCTGAACGGCGCGACCACCGATTGCGGCGCGTTGCGATAGCTCTCGGTCAGAAACAGGTGCGACAGCCCGCCAATAAAGCCAATGGCGATCAGCGCAACAAGCTGCATCGGCTGCGGCGTCACCCAGCCAAATGGCAACGTGGCGAGCCCTGCCAGCGCACAGAACAGCGAGAAATAGAAAACAATCGAGGGCGTGGTCTCGCTCACGGTCAGGCGCCGCGTCTGGATCACGGCACCGGCATTGAAGGTCGCGCCCACCAGGCCGCAGATGGCACCGATCGCAGCGACTGAGGTCGCGGCCGTCGCAGGATTGGCGTAGCGCGAAATATCGAATTGCTGCCACAGCATGACGATCACGCCGACGAAGCCCAGGATCACCGCCGACCAGCGATAAAGGCGTACGTGCTCTTTCAAGAAGATCGCGGACAATGCCACCGTGATCAGCGGCGAGGTGAAGGAAATCGCGGTCGCGTCCACGATCGGAAGACGCGCGAGCGAAGCGAAATTCAGAAACATGCCTCCGACGCTGAAGAATCCGCGCCCGACATGGCCGAGCGGCCGGCGCGTATACACCGCCTGTTTCAACTCGCCGCGGATGGCGTAGATCAACACCACCGGCACGATCGCGAAGGCGGCGCGGAAGAACACCACCTGCCCGACCGGAAACGCATCGCCGAGAAAGCGCACGAGCGAAGACATCGCCGCAAACATCAGCGACGAGATCAGCGTGAACAGGATGGCCTTGTAGACATTCATCGGGAGGTGCGGGTGGCAGGCGGCGCCGCATCAGGCTTCCGGCGCGCGTCTCGTGTCGCCGTTACCGGCGGCGCGCGCAAGGGCCCGCATCGCATGGCGACGATGCAAAGCCCTTGCCGGCTGCGTCTTATTTCTTGCCGTCGGGGCGTTTGGGGCCTTCCACCGGCGAAAGCGACTTCAGATAGACCGCCATCGCCTTGCGATCCTCCGGTGAGAGCTGCGAGGTGTTGCGGATCACCGGCGCCATGTTGGACCCGACCGTATCGCCGTCAGGATTCGACCCGGTTTCGAGCAGATACTCGAAGTCTGCCAATTCCCAATCCTTGAGGCGGCCCTGGGTGATGTTGGGTACCCAGCCCTTGCCTTCCGGATTGGGCGCGCCGGCAAAGCGCTGGCCGGACTTGATGCCCCCTAGGATATTCCGCGGCGAATGGCACTCGGCGCAATGCCCCGGCCCGTTCACCAGATAGGCGCCTCTGTTCCATTCGGCGGATTTGGTCGTATCCGGCTTGAAGGTAGAATCGTCGAAGAACAGGAATTTCCATCCGCCGAGCGGCCGCCGCACGCTGAAGGGGAACGGCACGTCATGCGCCTTCGAGACATCCGGCGTCGCCGGAAGCGTCTTCATATGCGCAAACAGATCGCGCACGTCCGAAAGCGACATGAAGTGATAGGACGAATAGGGAAACGCCGGGAAGTAATGCGAGCCGTCTGGCGACGTGCCTTTCAGGACTGCATTGACGAATTGATGCTCGGTCCAGTTGCCGATGCCTGCTTTTGGATCCATCGAGATGTTTGGCGCATAGAAGGTTCCGAACGGGGAATGCAGCGGGAAGCCGCCTCCGAGTTTGGTCTTGTCGTCCTGGCCGGGCGTGGCGTGGCAGGAAGCGCAGCCGCCGGCATAGAACAGGGTCTTGCCGTTGGCGAGATCGGGCTTGTAGGCCCCGAGCGCGCTTGCCGGCACGGTAGCGGGGATGGTCACGAACCAGAAAATCGCAAGACCGATGATGCCCGCGACGACGGCCAGCAGGATGAGTTTGCGGAGCATCTGATATTCCCCGTTACACCTGCGGGAATGTTAAGTGGTCGAAGCGGTTCCGAAAAGTACAAGGGCGGCACGTCCAGTGGACGGCCGCCCATGATATGGCCTTGCGGCCCGTGGAAATCAGTTCCCGGTACGATAGGTCTCGTGGCAGGAACCGCAATGTTTGCCCATGGCGCCGAAGGCGGCCTTGAAGCTGTCGAGGTCCTTCACCGACGCTTGCGCGGCTTTGGAATCCGCCTCGAACTTGGCAAACGCGGCAGTGAAGGCAGCCTTGTCCGACCATATCTTCGGAGCCGCCGTGGTCTCGCCGCCGGACTTGGAATCGTCGGGGAACAGGCCCGGCATCTTCCCGGCAGCATTGGCATAGATCACGAACACCTCGACCGCCTTGGCATTGTCATAAGGCGTAGAGCCTTTCGCGAAGCCTGCGCCGGTCTTGGCCGCGCCGCCAACGCCCTTCATGATCGCCTTGCGGTCGGCGATGGCTGCGGACTGTGCGAGGACGGCGGTCGCACCAAAAGCGACTGCAAGCGTGACGCAGACGGCTCGGAAAATCATGGAAGTCACCCCTGTTTATGGAAGTTCGGATCGAAGCCGGTGGCGGGCACCCGGACAACACCGGGTCGCAGATTGTTATTCCTAAAAAGTGGCTCGACGCAACACATCCGCGCCAATCACGAACACGTGATCCTCAATCTTGTGCCTAGATCGCGATGATTTTGGATCGAACCGATCCAAAATCTTCGTGATCGAATTCCAATAAGTTAGAGCATGATGTCGTCCGAAAACCGCTTCACACTTTTCGGCATCATGCTCTAGCGCCGCGCGGAATCGATCGCACACCAGACGCGTTCCGGTGTCGCCGGCATGTCGATATGCGAAATACCGTGGCCTCGCCACAGCGCGTCGATCACGGCATTGATGACCGCCGGACAGGAGCCGATAGCGCCGGCTTCGCCCGCGCCCTTTACGCCGAGCGGATTGACCTTGCAGGGCACGTTGCGGGTCTCGAAGGCGATGGAAGGCACGTCACCCGCGCGCGGCAACGCATAGTCCATCAGGCTCGCGGTGACGAGCTGGCCTGAATCTCGTTCATAGACCGCATTTTCCATCAACGCCTGACCGATGCCTTGCACGGTTCCGCCATGCACCTGTCCTTCGATCATCAGCGGGTTCAGCGACACGCCGAAGTCATCTACGATCACATAATTCACGATCTGGATATGTCCGGTCGCCTCGTCGATCTCGACTTCGGCAACGTGGGTTCCATTCGGATAGGTCGGTGCCTTCGGCACGAAGGCATCGGCGGCCCGCAACGCATCGGCGCTGGTCTTCGGATGGGCGGCGAGTTCGACGAGGGTGATGGCGCGGTCGGTTCCGGCGACGCGGATTAAACCGTCGGCAAATTCAAGGTCGCGCGGATCGGCTTCGAGTACATCGCGAAGCCACGTTCTTCAACTGATCGGCGAGTTTCGCCGCTGCCATCGCAACCGAATTGCCGCCGGCCGGAATCGAACTCGAGCCGCCGGTGCCACTGCCGGTCGCGATTAGTGCGGTGTCGCCCTGCAGCATGCGCACCCGATCGGGCGGCAGCGACAAATGATCCGCCACGATCTGGGAATAGGCCGTGTCGTGACCCTGTCCCGTGGTCTGGGTGCCGACATGCACATGGACAATTCCGTCCTTTGCAAGCGACAGGGTCGCGGTGTCGGGGCCGAGGGCGCCGCAGGCCTCGATATAGGTTCCAATTCCGATACCGCGAAGCAAGTCCGTGCTCTCTTGCCGTATCGGCGCGGGCAACAAAGCCGTCCCAGTCGGCGAGCTTCAAGGCGCGTGACATCTGGCCATCGAATTCGCCGGTGTCGTAGGTCTTGCCGGTGGCGGTCTTGTAGGGCATCTGCTCGGGCCGGATGAAATTCTTGCGCCGCAGGGCATCGGGCGCGATTCCGAGTTCGCGCGCGGCGGCATCGACGAGGCGCTCTATCACATAAGACGCTTCCGGCCGTCCGGCGCCGCGATAGGCATCCACCGGCACGGTGTTGGTGTAGGCCGCGCGCACGCGGATGAAACAGGAAGCGAAGTCGTAGACGCCCGGCAGCAAGCCGGCGCCGACATAGGGAATATAAGGCGCATAGGTCGACAGATAGGCGCCCATATCGGCGATGGTATCGACTTCGAGTGCGAGGAAGCGACCCTCCTTGTCGAGCGCGAGCCTGGCGGTTGTTATGTTGTCGCGGCCGTGAGTATCGCCGAGGAAATGCTCGGTGCGGTCGGCAATCCAGGTCACCGGCTTGCCGGTCAGCTTCGCGGCCACGGCAGCGAGTGCGTATTCGCGATAGATGAAAAACTTGGTGCCAAATCCTCCGCCGACATCAGGAGTGATGACACGCATCTTTTCTGGCGCGAATCTTCGAGGATCTGCACTCCGATCACATCGCGGATGGCATGACTGCCCTGACTGCCGAGCGTCAGGGTGTAATGATCGCGCGCAGCATCGTATTCCGCGACAACGCCGCGAGTATCGAGATAATTGGTGACAAGCCGTTGATTGACCAGCTTCAGGGTCACGATATGCGACGCGCCTGCCATGACCGCGTCATTCGCCCGACACTCGCCGTAAGTGACTTCGAAAGCGAGATTGCCTGGCCGGTCAGGCCAGACCAATGGCGCGTCTGCGGCGAAGGCGGCTTCGCCGCCGATGACATGCGGTAACGGTTCCCAGTCGATCTCTATCGCCTCGGCGGCATCGCGCGCCTGATCGAGCGTATCGGCGACGACGAAGCCTACCGCATCTCCGACATGAAACACTTCGTCGCGCGTCAGCACATAACAGGGCGGCACGATCATCTTCTGCCCCGGAACACCGACCATGCAAGGCAGCGGATTCAGGGTCTTGACATCGTTGCCGGTGAGGATTGCGCGCACGCCCGGCATGGACTTGGCACGCGCGGTGTCGATGATCCGGAAGCGCGCATGGGCATGCGGCGAACGCACCACCACGGCATGTCCAGTGTCTGCAACCGCGACATCGGCGACATAACGCCCGTCGCCGCGGATCAGCGCATCGTCCTCCTTGCGCGTCAGCGCCTGACCGACACCAAATTTCATCAGAATCCGCGGTCTTGCCTTCCCGATGCGCGGCGGTAGCTTCGGCTTTGCGGCGGCGCTTGAAAGCGTCCTCCAGGCCGCGCACCACAACATAGAAAGTGGGCGTGAAAATCAGCCCGAAAATGGTGACGCCCAGCATGCCGAACAACACGGCGGTGCCGAGCGCCTGCCGGAGTTCAGCGCCGGCGCCGATCGCGATCACAAGCGGCAGCACACCGAGGATGAAGGCGAGCGAAGTCATCAGGATCGGGCGCAGACGAAGCTCGGCCGCTTCCGCCGCGGCCTGATAGCGATCCCTGCCCTGGTCTTCGAGTTGCTTGGCGAATTCCACGATCAGGATTGCGTTTTTGGCGGCAAGGCCGATCAGCACGATGAACCCGACCTGCGTCAGGATGTTGTTGTCCATGCCGCGCAGGACAACGCCGGTGATGGAGGCGATCAGGCACATCGGTACGATCAGGATGACGGCGAGCGGCAGCGTCAGGCTTTCATATTGCGCCGCCAGCACCAGGAACACGAACACCACCGCCAGCGCGAAGGCGAACATCGCGGTGTTGCCAGCCTTGATCTGTTGATACGCCAGCGTCGTCCATTCATAGGCGAAGCCGTCGGGCAGCGTTTCGGCCGCTAGCTTCTCCATGATGTCGATCGCCTGTCCCTGCGAATAGCCCGGCGCCGCCGCGCCATCGAGTTCGGCCGCCGGATAGATGTTGTAGCGCGGCACCCGGTACGGGTCCGGAAATGTCGCGGACGGTCGTGAAGGCAGCCGAACGGCACGGTTTCGCCCGATGAATTGCGCACGCGCAAATCAAGAATGTCGCGTGGCTGAAGGCGGTATTGTGAATCGGCCTGCGCCTGGACGCGGAAGGTGCGCCCGAAAAGGTTGAAGTCGTTGACGTAGGACGAGCCGATATTGATCTGCAGCGTGTTGAAAACGTCCGGCAGGTTGATGCCGAGCAGTTGCGCCTTGGTGCGGTCGATGTCGAGATAGAGCTGCGGGGTCGAGACTTCGAACAGCGAGAACACCTGCATCAGGCCGGGTGTCGTCGCCGCGCGCGCCATCATTGCGCCAACCGCGCTGCTGCAAGCGCCTGCGGCCCGCGCCCGGCGCGGTCTTCCACCATCATGCGGAAGCCGCCGGCATTGCCGATGCCCTGCACCGGCGGCGGCTGCACCACGATCAGGAAGGCTTCGCTGGATCGCGGCATATTTTCCGAACAGCGCAGCCCTGGATAGCGGCAGCCGATTGCGCCGGATCTGTTCGCGCGCTTGGCGAAATCGATCGAGCATCGACGAAGATCGCGCCCGCGTTCGGCGCATTGGTGAAGGTGGCGCCGGAGAAGCCCGACGATGGTGATGGCGTTCAGAACGCCGGGCATGTTGAGCGCAAGTCGGTCGCGCGTTTCATCACCTTGTCGGTACGTTCAAGCGAAGCGCCCGGCGGCAATTGCGCGGCGACGATCAGATAGCCGCGATCCTGCTGCGGGATGAAGCCTATCCGGTGCCTTTCGGAATTCGTTGAGGCCATAGGCGATGATGCCGACATAGAGCAGCATCATGATCAGTGCGAGCCGCACCGTGCGGCTCGCGAGCCAGCCATAGTCGCTGCGACAGCCAGCCGAAGCCGAGATTGAAATCGCCGAAAGAAGCCGCGCATCGGCTTTTCGTACCAGTCGTTCCTGATGCGACTCTTTGTGCGGCTTCAGCAGCAGCGCGCACATGGCAGGCGACAATGTGAGCGACACGATCAGCGAGATTACGGTTGCGCCCGCGATGGTGAGCGCGAATTGCCGGTAGAACTGTCCGGAAATGCCGGTGATGAAGGCGGCCGGAATGAACACCGCGCACAGCACGAGCGCGATCGCGATCAGGGCGCCGCCGACCTCGTCCATCGTCTTGATCGCGGCGTCGCGCGGACTGAAGCCCCGCTCGATATTGCGCTCGACGTTTTCGACCACGACGATCGCGTCGTCGACCACGATGCCGATCGCGAGCACCAAGCCGAACAGCGATAGATTGTTGAGGGTGAAGCCGAACAGGCTCATCACGAAGAAGGTGCCGATCAGCGAGATCGGAATCGCAACGATCGGGATCACCGCCGCGCGCCAGGTCTGCAGGAACAGCATCGATGACCAGAACGACGAGGATCACCGCCTCGACAATGGTCTCGATCACGGCGTCGACCGACTGACGGATGAATTGGGTCGGGTCATAGATGATCGTGTAGGTCATTCCGACCGGAAAAGACTTCGCAAGTTCGGCGATGGTCTTGCGGATAGAATCGCCGGTCGTAAGCGCATTCGAGCCCGGCCGCTGGAACACGGCGAGCGCGACGGAGGGATCGCGTCGAGGATACGAGGACGAGGAATAATCCTGCGCCGTCAAGTTCTACGCGCGCGACATCCTTGATGCGAACCACCGCGTTCTGGGTCTGCTTGATCGACGATATTCGACGAATTCCACCGGATCCGACAGCCGTCCGAGCGTTCGCACCGCGACCTGGAAAGCGAGCTGGTTGGGCACCGGCGGCTGATTGAGCACGCCGGAGGCGACCTGGATATTCTGACCCTGCAAGGCCAGCGTCACGTCCGCCGCGGTCAGCCCGAGCGATTGCAGCCGGTTCGGGATCGAGCCAGACCTGCATCGCGAAATCGCGCGCGCCGAACACGGTGATCGAGCCGACGCCGTCAAGCCGCGTCAGCACGTCCTTGATCTGCAGGTTCGCGTAATTGGTCAGGAAGATGGCATCGCGCGACTGGTCGGGCGAATACAGATTGACCACCATCAGGATGTCGGGCGAACTTTTGGCGACCGTGACGCCGATCTGCTGAACCGCGAGCGGCAGACGTGGAGCCGCGGTCGAGACGCGGTTCTGCACCTGCACCTGCGCGATGTCGAGATTGACCCCGAGATCGAAGGTTACCGCAGATCGAGAACCGGCCGTCGGCGCTTGAGTTCGAGGAGATGTAAAGCATCCCTTCGACGCCGTTGACCTGCTGCTCGATCGGCGCAGCGACCGTCTCTGCCACCGTCTCCGCGCTCGCGCCGGGATATTGCCCGGTGATGTTTATCACCGGCGGCGCGATCTCGGGATATTGCGCGATCGGCAGACGGCTGAAGGCGACCGCGCCCAGAATCACGAACACGATCGACAGCACGGCCGCGAAAATCGGACGGTCGATGAAAAAATGCGAAATTCTCATTGGCGCTTAAGCCTTACTTCTGCGCGCTGCCGGGTACTGGCGCGGGCGCGGCACCGGTCTGCGGCGTCACCTTGATGCCGGGCTTGGCGCGCATCAGACCGTTCAACGATCACACGATCGGTCGCCTCAAGTCCGCCCTTGATGACGCGATCGCCGTCGCTCAGCGGGCCGAGGACGACATATTTCTGCGCCACCGTGTCGTCGGGACGCACGACATAGACGAATTTGCGCGCCTGCTCGCTGCCGATTGCGAATCCGGGATGAGGAGCGCCGTGTAAGGCGCCGAACCTGGCACCTGGAGGCGCGCAAACATTCCCGGCGTGAGAATTCCTGCATTGTTGGAAAATACCGCGCGGCCGCGAATAGTACCGGTACCCTTCTCGATCACGTTGTCGATGAAGTCCATGCGGCCGACATGGGCGAAATCCGGCTCGTCGATCAGCTTCAGCCGCACGAGCGTCGAGCCGCCGCGCGCGGCGATGTCGTCCTTCTTTGCCGCCTTTGCACCGACAGCGGAGGCCACGCGCTCATAACGAAGATAGGAAGCTTCATCGAAAGTGAATTCGAAGCGGATCGGATCGGTCGACACGATGGTGGCAAGCAAGGTTGTGGTGCCGCCGGCTCCCGCCGGTCACCAGATTGCCGGGCGAGACGCGGCGGTCGCCGATGCGGCCGGTCACCGGCGCGCGCAGATCGGTGAACTCAGATCGAGTTCGGCCTGTCGCACCGCAGCCTCCTGGGCTGCGACTTGGCTTCCGCGACGCGCTTGACCTGCGTGCGCTGATCGAAGGTCTGTTCGGTGATGGTCTTGTCGCGCACCAATTGCGCGGCTCGCTCCAGATCGCCTTCGGCGAAAGCTAGCTCGGCGCGGGAGCGCTGCAGATTGGCGCTTGGCCTGATCCAGTGCGGTTTGGAACGGCCGCTTGTCGATGGTGAACAGGAGGTCGCCCTCCTTCACCGTCTGCCCGTCGGTGAAATGTATCTTTTCCAGATAGCCGGAGACGCGGGCCCGCACTTCGACCGAGTCCACCGCAACAAAGCGGCCGACATATTCGTCCTGGTCGACGATGGTGCGCTGGATCGGATTGGCGACGGTAACCGCCGGCGGAGGCGCGGCCGCCTGCTTGTTGGCTTCCGGGTTCTGGCCGCAGGCAGCAAGCGCGAGTGGCAAAGCGGCAGCAAACGCAATGGCGCCGAACTCTTGATACTTTCGTCTAATCATACTGGGCTCGGAGACGGAGGTAGCCAAAATCGACGCGATTCACTTCAGATAGGTACGAATAGTTTAGGTTTCAAAGGTCGGCCGGGCCGAAGCGCGCAATCGCGCCGAAGATAGCCTTTTTTGCAATGGGTTAATCGCCCTTGGCGACCACACCGGACGGCCGCAAGTCGGCAAGAAAACCGCGCAGCCAGTGGCGGCCGAGCAACACGAGTATCAACACCACATAAAGAACGGCGCCGATAACGGCGAGCGCGATCAGCGCGCTTTCATCCCGGAACACCGGAAGGCGTTGTACCAGCGTAGTGACTGGCCCGGTTGCGAGGTAAAGCCCGATCGCCATCACGATGCCGCTGAGCGCTAGCATCGCCAGGGAGCGCTTCAGCCGCGCATCCGTGCCGAGGATGCCGGCACGGGCTGCAAACCAGACGACAAGGCCGAGATTGACCCAGGCACCAATCGCGGTTGCGATCGCAAGTCCCACTTGCGCCAGCGGACCCATCAGCAAAATCTTGAAGCCGATATTGATCGCGACTGCGGTCAGCGACGCCTTGACCGGGGTCGCGGTATCGCCGCGCGCATAGAACGGCGCGGTCATGGAGCGGATCAGCACAAAGGGAATGAGACCCGTGGCATAGGCCGCGAGCGTCTGCGCCGCCGCGACCGCATCGCCCGAAGTGAATTTACCGCGCTGGAACAGCGCGCGCATGATCAGTTCGGGAATCGACCAGGAAAGCGACGAGGCAAGGAATTGTAAGCAGTAGCGTGAGTTCGATCGCGCGATTCTGCGCATGATGCGCGCCTGCGGTATCGCCGGCGGCAAGTCGGCGCGACATTTCCGGCAGCAGCACGGTGCCGACCGCGATGCCGATCACGCCGATCGGCAATTGATTGATGCGGTCGGCGTAATACAGCGCCGAGATTGCGCCTGCGGCTAGGAAGCTTGCAATGATGGTATCGGCAAACAGCGCAAGCTGTACGCCGGCGGACCCGACCGTTGCTGGGCCAAGTGCGCGGAAAAATTTGCGCACATCGGCATCGAGCACAGGCCTGCGGAAGCTCGCCAGCACATCCGCCCGCCACGCATCGCCCATCACCAGCGCCAGTTCGAGAATGCCGGCGATAAATACCCCCCAGGCGGCAGCATGGCCAGGAGTCGGAAAGAATATGGCGACGGCGAGCGTCGCCATGATCGACAGATTGAGCAGGATGGGTGCCGCCGCCGGCGTCGCGAAGCGATGGATCGAATTCAGGATACCGCCATAAAGCGTGACCAGCGACACCAGCAGCAGATAGGGAAAGGTGATGCGGGTCAGCTCGGTGGCGAGCGCGAAGCGATTCGGATCGGCGTTGAAGCCCGGCGCCAATACTGAAATCACTGTCGGCGTGAAAACGAGCGCGACTGCAAGCAGCACGACCTGCACGGCAACCATCAGTGTGAAGATGCGGTCGGCGAACAGCTTGGCAGGGTCCGGCCCGCCCTGCATGCGGATGCGCGAATAGGCTGGAACGAAGGCTGCATTGAACGCGCCCTCGGCGAAGATCGCGCGGAAATGATTGGGCAGCCGAAGCGCGACGAAGAATGCGTCGGCGATCGGGCCTGCACCCAGGATCGCGGCCAGCATGATGTCGCGCGCGAACCCGGTGAGGCGCGAGAGCAGCGTGAAACCGCCGACGGTGAAAATGCGTCTGATCACGACAAAAGCCTTTTGCCTTCGTCATGGCCGGGCTTGACCCGGCCATCCCGATTAGGCTGGCACCGGACCCGCCTGAGCGGGATGCGCGGGTCAAGCCCGCGCATGACGAGAATATTGAAGCAGTGGCTTACCGCAACGCCCTTCGCACGGCATCGACGATGCGATCCTGTGTCGGCTCATCGAGATAGGCGTGCATGGGCAGGCTGATGACCTCGTCGGCCAACCGCTCGCTGACCGCAAGGCCTAACTGCGCCGCAGGGAAATCGCGATAGGCGGTCTGCCGGTGCAACGGCTTCGCATAATAGATGGCGGTCGGGATGCCTTCAGCCTGCAGCGACTTGGCGAGGTGATCGCGCTTTCCCGGTTTCAGCTTGATCGTATATTGCGCCCAGACCGAGCCGTAACCGGCAGGCACCACAGGCACGGTCGCGACATCCTCGAGCGCTTTGCTGTAACGCTGAGCGACCCGATTTCGGGTGACGATCTCCTCGCGGAAAATCTTGAGTTTTTCGATCAGCACCGCGGCCTGGATCGTGTCGAGACGCGCGGTCAGTCCGAGCCGGACATTGTCGTATTTGTCGGAGCCGCCGCCATGCACACGTACACTCTTCAGGATCGCGAGCAACTCGTCGTCGTCGGTCAGGACCGCGCCACCATCGCCGTAGCAGCCCAGCGGCTTTGCCGGAAAGAAGCTCGTCGCCGTCGCGTGACCGAATATGCCGATCGGCTTGCCCTTGTAGGTACCTCCGAAGCCCTGCGCGGCATCGTCGAGAATGAACAGCTTTTCCGACTGCGAAACATCAGCGATGGCATCGTGATCGGCCGGCAGCCCGAACAGATCGACCGGGATCACGGCCGTAGGCCTCAGGCCCTTGGCCTTCGCCGTCGTGATTGCCGATTTCAGGCTCTGCGCGTCGATGTTGAAGGTGTCGGCGTCGACGTCGACGAAAACCGGCGTGGCACCGAAAAGCGCCGCGACTCTCCGCGGTCGCGCAGAAGGTGAAGGTCGGACAGAACACTGCATCGCCGCGTCCGATGCCCTTCGCCATCAGGATCATCACCAGCGCGTCGGTGCCGCTCGAACATGACAGCGCGTGCTTGGCGCCGCAGAACGCCGCCAGTTGCTGTTCGAAGGCCACAACCTCCGGCCCCATCAGAAACTGGCAGTGATTCAGGACACGCGTCGTCGCCTCGTCGATCGCCTTGCCGAGCCTCTTTCGCTGCGCCGCCACGTCGATGAACGGAATCGGACGCTGTTCGACGCGGGCGTGCTGATTCATCGCGGTCACGGGGCCTTGCAGGTTCGAGAGATGGAAAAATCAGCCGGCGGCGCGGCGTGGCTCGGGACGACTGCGTCACCACCTTGGAGGGCTGACGATCTTCGAGGCAGCGCATCGCGATATCGAGGCTCTCGACGCCCTCTTCGCCGGTCACCGGCGGCGTCTTGTTCTCGCGAATGGCGCTGACGAAGGACTGCAATTCCGCGCGCAGCGGTTCGGCATGACCGACCGAAAGGTGGCGCATCGAATAGCTGCCGTCGGGCTGGAAGCCGAAGCATTCGGTGACCTGGCGGGTGAGCAGGTCGCCGATCAGATATTTGCGGCGCGTCGCGACATGCACGGTGCGCGCCTTGAACGGCGTCAGCCAGTTGGTGTTGATATGCGCGAGCACGCCGGAGGCGGTGCGGAATTGCAGAAGCGCGATGTCCTCGCGCTCGGCCACCGCGCTCGAAAGTTGCGGCTGCACCTCGACGATCTCGGAATCGGTGAACCAGCGGATCAGATCGATGTCGTGCACGGCAAGATCGATGACCACGCCGACATTCGACATGCGCGGCGGGAACGGACCGACCCGGGTGATGCGCGATCGAGAGGATGTCCTCGTCCTCGATCGCCTCCTTGATCGCCTGCACTGCCGGATTGAAGCGCTCGACATGGCCGACCATCAGCGTGACGCCATGTCGCTTGGCGGCGGCGATGATCTCGCGGCCCTCCTTCGACGTTGGAGGCGATCGGCTTCTCGATCAGGACGTGGATGCCGCGCTCGATGCATTTCAGCGCGATTTCGTGATGCAGATGCGTAGGCGCGGCAATGGTCACGGCATCGAGGCCGAGGTCGCAGCAGACCGTCGATATCCTCGACCGCCGGGACGCCGAGAATGCGGGTTACAAGTTCACGCTGCTGAGGCTCGGGATCGGCGACACCGACCAGGGTCACGTCCGGGAGACCGGCGAACACGCGGGCATGATTGGCGCCCATGATGCCGACGCCGATCACGCCGACGCGCAGCGGTTGGTCTTCGCCGTCCTTCACTGCCCGAACCATGCCAAAATCACCCCCCCGCCGAACCGGTCGTCCAGCCGGTTTTGCCTACCATGCCGGGCGAGGCCCGGCGACCAATCCCTGGTTCACGTTCAAACACGTTTTCATTCAAAGCGTTACAGATGCCGAGGCTGAAAATTAGGATCTTTCCAGCGCGCTTCGACGAATCCGCATGCCTTTTTGGCCAATCCGACGGCCTCGTCCACCTATTCAGCGGCAGCCCTGCCCGGCAGGTCGAGCGACAACCCGACCGACAAGCGCATCCTCCCGGAAGGCTTTCACCGCGTCGAGCGACAATTCCTCACCGGTTTTGGTGCCCATCGCGGGCAGCTTCTTGAGGACATCGGCCGGCGCCGTGATGATGTGGCAGCCCATCTGGTCGGCCTCGACCACGTTGTAGGCCTCTCGGGTCGAGGCCCAGATGATCTCGACATTCTTGGCGTAGCGCGGGCCTGCGCGATCGAATCCGCATCAGCGGCGCATAGTCGATGCCGAAATCGGCAAGCCGCCCGGCAAAGACCGAGACGCAGGCCGCCGCGCCGCCGTTCAAGCGCGTCCATCGCGTGCGCGACCTGGTCGGCGGTGAAGATCGCGGTCAGGTTGATCTTGACGCCGTCCGAGGACAGCGCGCGCACCGCCTCGAATAGCGGCTCGCCGCGGGTAGTGGTCACCGGCAGCTTCACATAGACATTCTTGCCCCAGAGTCGCGATCACGCGCGCCTGCGCGACCATTTCCGGAATATCGTCGGAGAACACCTCGAAGGAGATATGCCGGTCGGGCACCGCGGCGACGAGATCGCGGCCATAGGCTTCGTAGTCCGTCACGCCGGCCTTTTTCAGCAGCGACGGATTGGTGGTGAAGCCCGCGATCCATTTATTCTTCGCCATCTCCACGATCTGCGCCTTGTCGGCGCCGTCGGTGAACAGCTTGACCTTCAGGTCCGTCGAGTTTGGTCGCCATGACGTTCGTCTCCGTCATTCCGGGGCGCGCGTGAAACGCGCGAACCCGGAATCCATAACCTCCGCGCGCGCGATAGGCAAAGGGATGTCTGGGTGGATTCCGGGTTCGCGGACCTTTTGGCCCGCGCCCGGAATGACCGGCATCACGACCGCCGGTAGTCGTCCTCGATGCGGACGATGTCGTCCTCGCCGAGATAGGAGCCGGTCTGGACTTCGATCAATTCCAGATCGATCTTGCCTGGATTTTCGAGCCGGTGCGGCGAGCCGAGCGGGATGTAGATCGACTGGTTCTCATGCAGGATCGTCAGCTGCTCGCCGATGGTGACACGCGCGGTGCCACGTACCACGATCCAGTGTTCGGCGCGGTGATTGTGGTATTGCAGCGAAAGCCGCCCGCCCTTCTTCACCACGATACGCTTGACCTGATAGCGGTCGCCGTTGTCGAGCGACTGGTAATTGCCCCAGGGCCGATGCACGCGAATGTGATCCTCGGTGACGGCGGGAGCGACCTGTTTCAGCGTCTGCGACCAGCCGTTTCATGCTCGGCGGTGTTCTTGCGATCGGCGATCAGGACCGCATCCTCGCTAGCGACCACGACCAGATCCTGCACACCGAACAGCGCAACCAGCGGCTTCTCGGACGAAGCGAAGGAGTTCTTGGTATCGACGAAAACCGCGTTGCCCTGCTTGGAATTGCCGTCGGCGTCATGTTGCGACAATTCCCAGACCGCGTGCCAGGAACCGACATCCGACCAGCCATACGACACCGGGATGACGGCAGCCCGCTTGGTCTTTTCCATCACCGCATAGTCTATCGAGGTTGCCTTGGCCTCTCCGAACGCATCGGGATCGATGGTGACGAAGCCCAGATCGGAACCTGCCTTGTCGATCGCGAGCTTCGCGGCCGCGACGGTCGCTGCATCATGCGCGGAATATTCGTCGAGCAGATCGCTTGCGGCAGAAAACGAAATTGCCGGAATTCCAGAGATAACCCTGCGCGATATATTGCTTCGCCTTCGCCTCATCCGGCTTCTCGACGAATTGCTCGACCGCAAACACGTCGCCGCCAAGCTGCGCACCCGGACGGATATACCCGTATTCGGTCGCAGGCCGGTCCGGCTTGACGCCAAAAGTGACGACGCGGCCGCCGCGCGCAGCGTCGGCGGCTTCGCGACAGGCGGAAACGAACGCAGCCTTGTCGGTAACGATATGGTCGGCGGCGAGCGCCACCAGCACCGGATTGCCGTCGCGCTTTGCGCCAAACACAGCACCGGCCGCGATTGCGGGACCGGAATCTGCGGCGCATCGGCTCAAGCAGGATGTCGGCTTCGATGCCGATCTCGGCGAGCTGTTCCTTGACGATGAAACGATACTGAATGTTGGTGATGACGATGGGACGCGCAAACACGGCAACATCCGCAACCCGCAGCATTGTTTCCTGGAAGGTCGAACGTGAGCCGAGCAGAGGCAGGAATTGTTTCGGCCGGCCTTCGCGTGAAGACGGCCACAGCCGCGTGCCGGCGCCGCCGCACATCACGAGCGGAACGATGCGTTCTGAAGAAGCTGCTTGGTTCATGAAAGATTAAATCGCAAAGGAAGCCCCATCGGGACTTAAAGCACAGCCGCCTTAAGCTCCCGTGTATGCCCGATACCAGTCGACGAAATTGCGGATTCCGGTTTCCACCGGGGTCGAGGGACGGAAACCCACATCGCGCATCAGGTCGTCAACATCTGCATAGGTCTCCGGCACGTCGCCGGGCTGCATCGGAAGAAGTTCGCGCTTCGCCTTCTTGCCGAGGCATTTTTCCAATTCGGCAACCACATGCAGAAGTTCGACCGGGTTGTTGTTGCCGATATTGTAGATGCGGTAGGGCGCCGACGACGTCGCCGGATCCGGATGATCTCCCGACCATTGCGGGTTGGGCGCGGCCGGACGATCGACAAGCCGAACTACCGATTCCACCACATCATCCACATAGGTGAAGTCGCGCCGCATGTTGCCGTGGTTGAACAGCGTGATCGGCTTCCCCGCGAGGATGGACTTGGCGAAAATCCACATTGCCATGTCCGGCCGGCCCCAGGGGCCATAGACCGTGAAGAAGCGCAGGCCGGTGACCGGCATGCGGAACAGATGCGCATAGGAATGCGCCATCAATTCGTTTGCCTTCTTGCTCGCCGCATACATCGATGATCGGATGGTCGACATTGTCGCGGGTCGAGAATGGCAGTTTGGTATTGGCGCCATAGACCGACGACGACGACGCGAAGACGAGATGCTGGCAGCCGTTATGGCGGCAGCCTTCCAGCACGTTCAGAAAGCCCTGGAGATTGGCGTCGACATAGGCTTCCGGATGGGTGATCGAATGTCGCACGCCGGCCTGGGCTGCGAGATGCACCACATGCGGGAATTTGTGCTCCTTGAACAGCTCCGGCGTCGTGGAGCGGTCGGCAAGATCGAGCCTGATGAATTCGAAATGGTTAGACTTGGCGAGTTCGTTGCGCCGCGCTTCCTTCAGCGCGGGATCGTAATAGGGCGTCATGCGAATCGACGCCGACCACACGTCGGCCTTGCGACAACAGGCGCCGCGTCACATGGAACCCGATGAAGCCGGCCGCGCCGGTGACGAGGATGGGCGTCGTCGTTCATAGCCGCCACAATTCGATTCTTCTGAGGTTTCGCCGCGCGGTCGAGCACCGAGCGCACGTCGAAGACCGCGCCGTCGCCGTCGCGAAGGAGCGAGGCTACGAACGGCCAGCCGCCCTGGACATATTCATCATGCGCGACGGCGAGGATGACCGCATCAGCGGGCTTGAGCGCCTCGCGTGCGACGAGCGTGATGCCGTATTCGTGCTTGGCTTCGTCCGGTGACGCCATCGGATCATGCACTTGCACGGCGACCCCGGCAGTCTCCAGTTCGCTCACGATATCGGCGACTTTCGAGTTGCGGGTATCCGGCACGTTTTCCTTGAACGTCAGGCCGAGCACGGTGACCACCGCATTGCCGTGCGCTGGCGCCTGAACAAGCCGTCTGCACGCAGGCGCGCGCCACGCGCTGTCCGACATTGTCGTTGATGCGCCGTCCGGCGAGGATCACCTCCGGATGATAGCCGGCACTTCTCGGCGCGGATGCGTGAGGTAATACGGATCGACGCCGATGCAGTGTCCGCCGACCAGACCCGGATAGAATTTCAGGAAATTCCATTTGGTGCCGCGCGGCGGCGAGCACGTCGCCGGTGTCGATGCCGAGCCGGTGGCAGATGGCGGAAAGCTCGTTCATGAAGGCGATGTTGAGATCGCGCTGTGTGTTCTCGATCACCTTGGCGGCTTCCGCCACCTTGATCGAGGGCGCGCGATGGATGCCGGCCGTCACCACCGAACCATAGACGTCGGCGACGATATCGAGTGTCCTTGCATCCTGTCCTGCGACCACCTTGGTGATGGTTTCGAAGCGATGCTTCTTGTCGCCGGGATTGATGCGCTCGGGCGAATAGCCGACCGTGAAATCGCCTCCCGCCTTCAGGCCCGATACCTGTTCCAGCACCGGCACGCAGTCTTCCTCGATGCAGCCGGGATAGACCGTGGATTCGTAGACCACGATGTCGCCGCGGCTCGAGCACCTTGCCAACCGTTTCGGACGCGCCGATCAGCGCCCGCAGAGTCCGGACGATTGCGCACTCGTCGATCGGTGTCGGCACTGTGACGATGAAGAAGTCGGCTTGCCTTGAGCGCCGCGGGATCACTTTCGAAGCTCAGTCCGTTTGTGGACAAAGCCGCAGGTTCGACCTCACGGGTGCGATCCTTTCCGGCGCGCAATTCCGCAATCCTGTTGACGTCGATGTCGAAGCCCCTCACCGGCACGCCGGAGCGCGCGAACGACACCGCTACCGGAAGCCCGACATAGCCGAGCCCGATCACCGCGATCTTCCGGCCATGCGCCACGTGTGTCCCGCCCGGTCCTGATTGAAAGGCGCGCTTCTTTAGCCGCCCGCCGCCGTAGCGAGCAATAGGGCCGGTTTGCGATCCAAGAGGCCATCGTAGAGGGCGACCACTTCCTGCCCGATCCGCGTCGAGGAGAACTCCTCCTCCACCAGCCGCCGGCCGGCAGCGCCGAAGTTTCATGCCTTAACGCCGGATCGCGCGCCAGCACTGTGATCGCGTCGGCGAGCGCGACCGGATCGTCGGGCGGCACCAGAAAGGCGTTCACATTATGCCGTGCGATCTCGCGGCAGCCCGGCACATCGGTTGCGACGATCGGTCGGCCGAACGCCGCGGCTTCGAGCAGACTCTTCGGGCAACCCTTCCCGACGCGACGGAAGCACCGCGATATGCGCACGCTCCCACACGCTCTGGATGCCCGCGACATGACCCAGAATTTCGAGGCCGGGCTTTGTCTTCCAGCTTTCAACTTCCCGCTCCGGGATCGAAGCCGGATTGGCCGGATCGCGGTCGCCTGCAATCATAAGCCGCACCTTCTCGCCGTGGCCGCGCATCAGATCATGCGCGGCGATCAGTGGACGCACACCTTTGTCATCGAGCAATCGACCGACAAAGGCAGTCGTCACCTCGCCCGCGGGCTCAGGCAACGGCTTCAAGCGTTCGGTGTCGACGCCCGATCCCGGGATCAGATGCGTGCGGCCGCCATCGACGCCGATCGCGGCAAGCGCAGCACGGTCATCCGGATTCTGCACAAGTACCGCCGAACGGTCGTTGTTGAGCAGCACGCGCATCAGCCCCGCAAGCGCCGGCCGCAAAGCCTTCGCAAGCGGGCTCCTCGAAGTGAATACGAAACCGAGCCCCGCCAGCGCATTCACCCGCATCACCGGAAGTCCCCGCGCCGCAAGCGATCCGATCACCGCCGGCTGCAACGCCACATGATGCGCGATGTCGGGATTGAGATTTCGGTACAGGTCGCGTACCTGCCGTATGATCGAGATCACATCGAACGGATTGAGGCTGCCGCGTTTCCAGTCGAGCGGATGCAGCGTGAAGCCATGCGCCTCGATGCCCGCTCCGACCTTGTCCACGCGGGTCGCGACATGCACGTCGTAGCCTGCATGCTTTGCCGCAAGCGCCATCGGCAGGCGGTGCGACAGGAAATACCAGTCCTCGGTCACCAGATAGACAAGCTTCGGCCGCACCGGGCGTCCGGCATCGTGGTCTACCGCATTCATGGTCGATGCTAGATGCTCGTTTTGGCCCGAAAAAGCTTGACGCCGGCGCGCGGCCCTTGTTCCAGTCCGCCCGCCGCGCCCCCACCCCTAGCAGGGCGCAAAGGGAACCAGAAGCCTGCGGATGACCCCCGACTTGCAGACCGAATTGGCGATGCCCGCCGCGGCCGCTCCGCGGCGGAGGCGGCTGATCGAGCTCGCGCTTACGGTCATTGTCGCGGTGGCGCTGCTCGCAATCACCCTGCATTTCGTCGATGTCAGCCGAGTAGCCAACAGCCTGCGCCGGATCGGGCCGGGAGCTGCGATTCTCGCAGGCGTACTGGCGCTGATCCAGGTCGCGCTCTGCGCTTTGCGATGGTCGCTGATCTCGCGCCTGACCCCGACACCACTTCGCCTGCGCGACGCGTCGCTCGGATATCTCGAAGCGGCCTTCATCAATGCTTTCCTGCCGAGCCTGATCGTCAGCGACGGCACCCGTGTGGTGCGCGCGATCTCCTGTGGCGCGACGCCGACTTATGCCTTTGTCGGCGTCGCCAGCGATCGGCTGGTCGCTTTGTGCGCACTCGCGATTGCGTCTGCGACCGGGCTGCTTTTCCTGCCGGAGGCCAGCAAGCATCCGCTGGTGGTGCTGGCACTGGTCGGGCTGCTGCCCGGATTCGTGTTCGGGCTCGTGGTGCTGGACCTGTTGGGGCGCTACTTCGTGCGGCTTGCAAGATTTCGCATCGTGCGACCGTTCCTTGAACTCGCTTCCTTGATGGAGCGGCTGCGCCGAATGCCGGGTCTGACCGCGATCGTGCTTGCCATTTCGCTGGTCGGACACGCCTTCGGCGCCGGTGCCTTCTATGTGCTGTCGCAGCAGCTTGGGCTAAATGTCGGGTATTGGGCGATGTTCGCGCTTTCGGCGCCGATCGTCGTTTACTCATCGGTGCCGATTTCGATCGGCGGCTGGGGCTTGCGCGAGGTACTGAGCGCGGCTTTGTTCGGGCTTGTGGGTGTGGCGCCGGCCTCCGGTGTCGCGCTATCGATCGCCTACGGGCTGCTGATGTCGGCTGTTGGTCTTGGCTGCGGTGCGGTGGCGCTGATGGTCCAGCTCCGCCGCCGCACGCTGCCATTGCGAAAGGCTGCGCAGTCGTGAATCCGCCGGTTCTAACTGGCGCTTCCGCGCCGCGCGCCGATGCGCGAAAGGCCACGATCCTGGAGCATGCCAACAGGATCGCGCCCGACCGCCAGCAATGGATCGCGCGCAACCGTTCCTTCTATCGCGACGACCGCAATTACATGAAGTTCCTGGTGCCGAAAGACGCGCGCGTGCTCGACCTCGGCTGTGGTACCGGCGATCTGCTGGCGGAACTCGAACCCTCCTATGGCGTAGGCGTCGATCTCAGCCCCGCCATGGTCGACCAGGCGAAACGGCTTTATCCCGACCACACTTTTCTCGTCGGGGATGTGGAGGACGAAGCCTTCATCCGTTCTCTCGAAGGTCCGTTCGATTATATCGTCCTGTCCGACACCATCGGCATGCTTGACGACATCGAGACCGCTCTGCGCCAGTTGCATCCGGTCTGCGGTCCGGACACCCGCATCATCATCGCCTATTACTCGCAGCTCTGGGAGCCGCTCCTCAAAGTCGCGGAGTGGATCGGGCTGAAAATGCCGCAGCCGCCGACCAACTACCTCAATTCCACCGACTTCCTGAACATTCTCGATCTCGCCGAGTTCGAACCGATCAAGATGGATTACCGGCAACTCGTGCCGCGGCGGCTGCTCGGACTGGGAACGCTGATCAACAAATTCCTGGCCCCGCTTCCCGGCATCCGGAGGTTGTGTCTTCGCACCTATGTGGTCGCGCGCTCACTGAAAGCGGAACGGCCCGCCGAGCTTACGACCAGCATCGTGATCCCCTGCCGCAACGAGCGCGGCAATATCGAAACCGCGGTCAAGCGGCTGCCGGCCTTCGGCAAGGCACAGGAGATCGTCTACATCGAAGGCAATTCCAGCGACGGCACCTACGAGGAGTGCCTGCGTGTGAAAGAGGCCTATGCATCGACCCACAATATCAAGGTGCTGAAGCAGGACGGCCGCGGCAAGGGCGACGCCGTTCGCAAGGCGTTCGCCAATGCTTCCGGCGATATTCTGATGATCCTCGATGCCGACCTCACCATGCCGCCCGAGGCGTTGCCGAAATTCTACTCCGCGATCGTCAGCGGCAAAGCCGAATTCGTGAACGGCACCCGGCTGGTCTATCCGATGGAGCACGAGGCGATGCGGCCGCTCAACCTGATCGCCAACCGCTTCTTCGCGCGCGTCTTCAGTTATCTCGTCAACCAGCGCTTCAGCGACACTTTGTGCGGCACCAAGGCGATGTCGCGACGACATTATGAGGCGATTGCGCGTGGGCGCGACTATTTCGGCGAGTTCGACCCGTTCGGTGATTTCGATCTGATCTTCGGCGCCTCCAAGCAGAACCTGAAAATTGTCGAGGTGCCGGTGCATTACGGCGCCCGCGTCTACGGCGAGACCCAGATTTCACGCTTCCGGGATGGTTGGCTGCTGCTGCGCATGGTCGGTTTCGCTTACATGAAGCTCAAGGCGCTTTAGGCGTGAGCGGCTCCTACAATCCGCAGCCCTATGGCGGCATCGCTGCCGGTCATCTGACAAAACTGGTCTGGCTGTTCGTATTCGCGCTTGCGATCCGCTGGATCTATACGCTCTCCATCTATGCAACGATGGGCGAAGGCGGCCTGCTGGTCGGGGATTCCACCGGCTATCTGTCTGACGCCCGCAGCATGGCCGGCCTGATCACTTCCGGAAAGCTCGCCGGCTGGAAATGGCTCGGCACCGATATATCGACCATGCCGGTGTTTTCCTGGCTGCTGACGCTGAATGTGCTCGCCTTCGGCGACAAGAGCGCCTTCGTCTATGTGATGCTACAGGGCGCGCTCGACGCCGTGACCTGCCTGTTCGTCTACGCGATGGCGGCGACACTGAAGGAGAAGATCGCGCTCGCTTCCGGCATCGCCGCAGCCATCAATCCGACGCAGATCGTGACCGCCGGCATTGTCTATACCGACACGCCGTTCCTGCTGTTCGTGGCGATGTCGCTCTATGGAGCCTTGCGCTGGCTGCAGAGGCCCACGACCAGCGCGGCGTTGATCATCGCCATCGGGCTCGGCGGCGCATTACTGACCCGGATCGTGATCGTGCCCTTTATTCCGGTGCTGATCGTGTTCCTGCTGGCTGTCGTCCTGCTGCGGCGGAGTTTCACGCTGCGCCATCTCGGACACGCCGCGTTGATTGCCGTCATCGCCGCTCTCTGCGTGGCTCCGATCCTGTTACGGAACTGGACCGAGCGCAACGCCTTCGCGCTCACACCGCAGGGCGGGATGCATCTGGCTTATTGGGTAGTACCGCTTGTCAAGGAAGCCAAGGATGGCACGCCCTGGGAGCGCACCGCCGCCGCAATGAAGAAGCGCGTGGAAGAACGCCGGCCCGCGTCGGACACCGATCCTTTCTACGAAACGCGCATAGCCGCACAGGTCGGCCGCGAAGCCCTGCTGGAACTCGGCTATTCCGCGATCGCCAAGGCCTGGGCCATTGGCGCCGCCATCAATCTCGCGTCGCCCGCCATCATCCTGTCGCCGCCGGTGCTGCAGCTTCCGCGCAAAGGCTTTTACGCCACGCCCGGCAATACGCCCGCGGAAAAGATCTTCAATTTCGTGTTCCGGTCCGACAACAGCTATTACGCCTTGGCGCTGCTGCTCGGTGGCATCGGTGTTGCCATCGTGCGGCTGATCCAGTTGACCGGACTTATCTCGCTCGCGCGCAGCGTTCCGATTTCCAGCGTGCTGCTGCTGGTGGGTTGGATCGGCTATATCCTGGCGGTCAACGGTCCAGTCGCATCGCCGAAATACCGGCTGCCGATGGAGCCCGCGCTCAACGTATTCACTGGCGCAGGATTTATCGCATTGCGCGACTGGCGCCGCCGGCGCTCACGGCCGAAGGCCTAAGCTTTGTTTGCGAGAAACCAGGAATAGGTCTCGCGCAATCCATCCGCGAGACGGGTCTTCGGCCGCCATCCCATCGCCAGCAGCCTTTGCGAATCCATCAGCTTGCGCGGCGCGCCGTCCGGCTTGCTGGCATCGAAGCGCAGAGCCGCCTCAACGCCGACGGCGCGCGCAACTTCCAGAGCCAATTCCTTGATCGTCACGTCCTCGCCGACGCCGACATTGATGTGCTGCTCCTCCGCATAATGCTGCATCAGAAAGACCAGCGCGTCGGCCAGATCGTCGACATAGAGAAATTCGCGCCGCGGAGAACCCGAGCCCCAGACCACGAGCTCGTTCGCAGAGTTCGTCTTCACCGCATGTGCCTTGACCATCAGCGCCGGCAGCACGTGACTCGATTGCAGATCGAAATTGTCGCCGGGGCCGTAGAGATTGGTCGGCATCGCCGAGATGAAGTTGCTGCCATATTGCCGCCGATAGGCGCGGCACAGCATGATGCCGGCGATTTTCGCAACCGCATACCATTGATTGGTCGGCTCGAGCGGGCCCGTCAGAAGCGCGTCCTCGCGCATCGGCTGCTCTGCAAGGCGAGGATAGATGCAGGAGGAGCCAAGAAACATCAGCTTCTCGACACCTTGCCGGTGCGAGGCCTCGATCAGGTTGGTTTCGATCGCCAAGTTGTCATAGAGGAATTCGGCCGGCCGCGAGTCGTTGGCGAGAATGCCGCCGACGGTCGCCGCCGCCACGAACACGGCTTGCGGCTTAGCGGCTTTCATCCATTGCTCAGCCTCAGCTTGACGGCGCAGATCGATCTGGTCGCGGCCGGTTGTCAGAATCTCGCAATCCTCGCGCGCAAGGCGCCGCACCAGCGCCGATCCCACAAGCCCGCGATGGCCCGCGACGAAGACCCGCTTTCCCTTGAGGCTATAATCCTGTGTCATGCGATCAGCTTCAGGTCGCTTTGTACCATTTCCTCGATCAATTGATCGAAGGTGACGCGGTGGCTCCAGCCAAGCTCGCGTCGCGCCTTGCCGGCATCGCCGAGCAGATAATTGACTTCGGTCGGGCGGAAATATCGCGGATCGATTGCGACCAGCACCGTTCCGGTCTTTGCGTCGAGTCCGACTTCGTCAGCGCCCTTGCCTTTCCAGTCGAGCTTGCGCCCGACCACGGCAAAGGCCTTCTCGGTCAATTGCCGCACCGAATGCGCTTCGCCGGTCGCGAGCACAAAATCGTCGGGCTTGCCATGCTGCAGGATTTTCCACATGCCTTCGACATAGTCGCGCGCATGGCCCCAGTCGCGCCTGGCGTCGAGATTGCCGATGAACAGCTTGTCCTGTTTGCCGGCATGGATAGCGGCGACTGCGCGCGTCACCTTGCGAGTGACGAAGGTCTCGCCGCGGATCGGGCTTTCGTGATTGAACAGGATGCCGTTGCTCGCGAAAATGCCGTAGGCCTCGCGATAATTCACCGTCATCCAATAGGCATAAAGCTTCGCCGCCGCATAGGGACTGCGCGGCGCGAACGGTGTGCTCTCGCTCTGTGGCGACGGTGCGTTGCCGTAAAGCTCGGAGGTCGAGGCCTGATAGAATTTCACCCTGTCCTCCATCTTTAGGATACGGATGGCTTCAAGCAGCCTCAAAGGTCCGAGCGCGTCCGAATTGGCGGTGTATTCCGGCGTCTCGAACGATACCTGCACATGACTTTGCGCGCCGAGATTGTAGATTTCGGTCGGCTGCGTCTCCTGGATCAACCGGATCAGGTTGGTGGCGTCTGTGAGATCGCCGTAATGCAGGAAGAAAGTTGGTCTCGCCGAAATGCGGATCTTCGTACAGATGATCGACGCGTTGGGTGTTGAGCGAGGATGAGCGGCGCTTGACGCCATGCACGATGTAATCCTTGGCCAGCAGGAATTCGGCAAGATACGCACCGTCCTGCCCGGTGACGCCGACGATCAGCGCAATTTTTTTCGACATGGGAGCTTCCGCCCTCGCGTTTTCTTATCCGTATAACCGGGCGAAGCGATCGACTGCCCGCTCCAGCGTGAAATTTTCGACAATCCGCTCACGCGCGCGCTGCTTGTGGATCGCAAGATCGGAACGGTCGGCCGCACGCGACATTGCCTGCGCGAGCGCCTCGGGATCGCGAACCGGCACGATCTCGCCGACAGCGCCCACAATGAGCCGCGCATCGCCGACATCTGTCGCAACCGGCACCAGGCCGGAACTCATGCCCTCGGCCAGAATATTAGAAAACCCCTCCGCAAAGGCCGAACTCGACACCACGAGGTCGGCGCAGCGATAGAGCCGCGCAACATCGGTGCGCAACCCCAGCGCCCGGACATTGTCCGGCAGATCGAGTGTCTCGGTGCCGGCACCGACCAGAAGTCCGCGCATCGCCGGCAGCGCCCACATCGCCTTCAGAAAGGTGGCATGGTCCTTCATCGGGTCGAGGCGCGCGACGTGAATGGCTACGACGGCATTCTCTGGCAGCGCAAATTCTTGGCGTAAAGCCGATCGGGTGGCTAAATCCGGCCGAAATTTTTCGGTGTCGACGCCGTTGGGAATGACTTCAGCGCGGCGCGGCCGGTAACCCTGCGCGCGATGAAAATCCAAACCCGACTGCGAATTCGCAATGATCAGCTCCGGCAAACGGGACAGTCGCGCGCAAAGCCGAACCAGCCGTCCATAGCCTCCCTGTACTGTGTCGGACGCCCGCAGGCTCCAATACAAACGGCGCGGTCCCGGAACGGTGAAGTTCGCCGCGGCCGCGAACAGATCGCCGTGATACATCCAGCCCTGCAGGACATCCGGTCTGCGATCCCGCACGAGACGGGTCAGCCGGTAGATCCCACCGGCCGCATTCTTCATCGAAGTGACATCGAGGAAGTCGACCGGCACCCCCGCATCCCGGATCGCATCGGCTTTCTCGCTGTGGTTGCTGACGCTCACCACGCTCTGCTCGAAGCCGCGCGCCTTCAAGGCATGCACAAGCTGGACCAGCATCGCCTCGGCTCCGCCGGTGCCGAGACCGCTGATGACATGCATCACCCGAGTCATGCCGCCGGACTGGCCACGATTGCGAGCTGCGTGAACAGCGCGTCCTCATCGTAACGTTCCCGCCACCATGGATTGATGTGGCCGCGATAAGTCTCCTTCACGAAGCGTGAGGGAATTACCTTGGCCGGGATATTGCGGCTCTTGAACAGCGCATCGATGTCGGGCGCACGCAGCAAATTCATCGCCTTGCCGCGGCGCGCGATATAGTCGTCGCGCGGCTGCTCGTAGAGCCCGTCGAGCGGATTGCCGGTCGGGTAATGATTGCCGAAATCCACGAGATGCAGGAAGCGCGTCTTCGCGTGCTGGATTTCAGCGAGCTTGTCGATCGTGCCTTCGATCGGAAACACATGCTCGAGACAGGATTGCGAAATCACGATGTCGGCTTTGTCAGCCATCGTGAATTTCTCGAAGCCACAATTCTGGATCTGCATGCGCTCGCGCAAAATCTTTCGAAAGCTCTCGAAGTCCATGCGCTGACCATAGAGCGCAACCAGATCGGCATAGAAGATGAAAAGATATTTTTCGGCGACTTCCGGGCTTTCAAACAGAGTAGCGTCCCATTCCGGCTCGGCGCTTTCGAACGAGGCTGCGCCGCAATACAGCGCCAGCGGGCCGTAGCCGCCGAGCGGTCCGCAGCCGACTTCGACCACTCGCTTGCCTTCGAAATTCAACGGCTCCCAGGCCATCGCGCGTGCTACCACAGCTTCCTGCCGGAGCAGCAATTCGGCGAAGCGGATGCCGCGGCCGTGCTTGGACGAATAGATGAGTTCGTGCGGTTGCCACGACGGCCCGCCGCGCAGGCCCGGCAGCCGATGGCGCAGGATGCGCCAGCTTTCGCGCGGCGTCAGTGACAACAGATATTCGAACTTTGCCATTTTCTTTTTTACAGACTTGCAAACAGCTTCAGATATTGATCGGCAATGGTTGCGCTGGAAAAGCGCACAGCGTCGGCTTTCGCCCGAGTGGCGAGTGCTGTTGCACGGCCTCGATTGTCCAGCAACTCGGACATCGCGGCCGCGAGGGCTGCTTCGTCACCGTCAGGTACCAGAATTCCGTTCTCGCCGTTGCGAATAATGTCGCGAGGGCCATGCGGGCAATCGAAGGCGACCACTGGCACGCCAGCCGCCATCGCTTCCACAATGACATGACCGAAGCCTTCCCAGCGCGACGAGAGGACAAACAGGTCGGCCGCGGCAAGCCATTGCATCGGCTGTTTCACGAAACCCGGCATGATCAGGCGATCACCGATGCCGAGTTCATCGGCTTGCGATTGCAGCTTTGCGCGATCCGGCCCTTCGCCGACCAGCACGAGCCGCACATCCGGCCGCTGCAGGGCTGCGACGGCGCGTATCAGCCGGTCGTAGCCCTTCTGGCGCAGAAGACGCCCGACACCCATGATCCAGAGACCTTCTTTTTTCACGGGCGGAGGCGGCGCAGTCCTGGCTTCCTCGGCCAGCGTATCGAACTCGACCGGGTTGTGGATCGTCACCACCCTGTCCGTGCGCAGCGCAAAGTCTTCGATCAATTCCTGTCGCACACCCTCCGACAACGCAACCACCGCATCGGCGCTGCGATAGGCCCGGCGCGCAAGCCGCCTGCGAACAGCACCGATATCGTCTCGGGCGCGCTGGCTATTGGTTTCACGCACCACCAGCCTGCTGCGCGGTGTGCCTGCAAGTACGCGCGCCGCCGCTGCCACGATATTGGCGTCGAGCACCGATGACAGCACCACATCGGGCCGGCGTTCGCGCAACAGCTTCGCCAGTGCAAACAGCGCATTGCGCAACTGCCCGGAGCCGACCGCGACCGTCTCCACCGATGGGTCGATCCACGCGCGCGCAGGGCCGTCGGGTTGCGCAGCACCCAGCATCACGTCATGCCCCGCAAGCCTGAATGAAGCGGCCAGATTGATCAGCGTTCGCTGCGCGCCGCCGCCGCCGAGGTCCGGCAGGAAACAAAGAATGCGCATCCCTATCAGCCGGCGCGTACAAGACCGTCACCAGCGAGCACATATTTCTCGCCGGTGCGCGGACAGACGAGATCCTCCTTCAGGATTTCGCCGGCGCTCGACACCCAGCCAACATGGCGTGCCGGATTGCCGACCATCAGCGCGAAAGCCGGCACATTCTTCGTCACCACCGCGCCCGCACCGATCATCGCATAGTCCGCGATTGCATTGCCGCACACGATCGTGGCATTCGCTCCGACGGTAGCACCGCGGCCAATGCGGGTCTTGTCGAAGGCATCTTTACGCGACACATGCGCGCGCGGGGTGCGCACATTGGTGAACACCGCGTTCGGGCCGACGAACACGTCGTCTGCGATCTCGAGCCCGTCATAGAGACAGACATTGTCCTTGATCACGACGCGATCGCCGACGATCACTCCGCCCTCGACAAATACATTATGAGCAAGCTTGCAGTCGCGCCCGATGCGCGCACCGGCCAGTACGATGCAATGCTGCCAGAGCCGCGTGCCGGTGCCGATCGTGGCATCCTTCGAAATTTCCGCGCTCGGATGCGCAACGAAGCTCACGCCCGCACCGCCTCGATCAAGCTTGCCGCGACACGCTCTACCTGCGCGCGCGTCATCTCCGGAAAGATCGGCAACGACAACACCCGCTTCGCAATCCGGCTGGTTACCGGGAAATCCTCTGGCTTGTATCCGAGATTCCGGAAGGCCGGCTGCTCATGCACCGGCACCGGATAATGCACACCAGCGCCGATGCCCTGCTCATTCAGTGCAGCGCGTACGCGTTCACGATCGTCGATCTGAACTACATACAGATGAAATACAGGAGTCGCGCGCGGGTCGGTAACCGGACGCGCGATGCCGTTCTGGCCGGCAAGCAGTTCGTCGTACCAGGACGCAATCTTGCGCCGCGCCTCGTTCCATTCGTCGATATGGCGCAGCTTGACCCTCAGGATGGCCGCCTGAAGCGCGTCAAGCCTTGAGCTAACCCCTTGAAAATCATGGAGATATTTCCCAGCCCGCCCGTGGTTGGCGCGTCGCGTGATGCGGTCGATAAGACCCGGATCGCGCGCATAGACCGCGCCCGCGTCGCCCCATGCGCCGAGATTTTTTCCGGGGAAGAAGCTGAAACAGGCAGCGTCACCGAGCGCACCAACGCCCGCTTCGGCGAACGAAGCGCCATGCGCCTGCGCCGCATCCTCGATCACCTTGAGACCATGCCTGTCGGCGATCGTGCGGATCGCCGGCATGTCGACCATCTGACCGTACAGATGCACCGGCATGATCGCGCGCGTTGTCCTCGTGATCGCGCGCTCAATCGCGGCAGCGCTTGTGAGGCAGGTGCCTTCGTCGATATCGCAAAAGACCGGCCGATAGCCGGCATTCACGATAGCCTCGGCGGTCGCGATGAAGGTGTGGCTGGTGGTGAGGATTTCGCCATTGCCGTCGCCCTGCCCCAGCAATTCGATGACAGCAAGCTCGAGCGCGTCGGTGCCGTTCGCGACCAGTGCGACATGCCCGTCGCCGCACCACGCCGCGAACTCGCGTCCGAATGCCTCGTGCTCGGCGCCACCGATGAAGCCCGCCGACTGCGCGACAGACTGCACCGCGCCGTCGAGCTCCGCCCGATAGCGCTCGTATTGCGCCTTCAGGTCGACCAGCGGGATTGTCTCCGCCGTTTCACCTCGCATTTTCGGTGCCGAGGAATTCATATTGCACGTCCCAGCAGGCTGCGCGGCTTTCCATAGCCGATCTTGATGATTTCGCCGGTCGCCATCAATTCATAGATGGCGATGACGAGTTCCAGCGAGCGCCGTCCCTCCAGGCCATCGACCAGGGAGGGCGCGCCGTTCATCACCGCATCGACGACATGCTGGAGATAGGCGATATGGCCGAAGCCATAGACGCTCGGCGGGTTGTCGCTGAATTTCGCGAACACTTCTTCGTCGCCCGGCTCGGCGGTTTCGAATTTCCAGTCAACCAGCTTGTTCGCTGCAAAGCCGCCGATCACGACCGTGCCGTTCTCGCCAAGGATCGACAGCGAACCTTCGAGATCGACCGGACGAGTCGCGGTTGTCGCCTCAATGACGCCGATGGCGCCACTCGCGAAGGTTACAACGGCCGCGCCGGTATCCTCGGTCTCGATGTCCTTGGCGAGCGCGGTGCGGCCGGTCGCATAGACCGTAACCGGCTGACCGAGGCACCATTGCACGAGATCGACGTGATGGCTCGCCTGGTTCGCGAACACGCCACCGTCATAGGCCCACGTGCCGCGCCAGGCATCCTGATCGTAATAATTCTGCCGCCGGCACCAGCGCACGCGTGTCGTGCCCATCACGATTTTGCCGAAGCGCCCGGACTTCGAGCGCCTCGCGCAGTTTGCGAACCGGAAGGTTGTAACGGTTCTGCTTGACGATGAAGAGCTTGATGCCGGCACGGTCACAGGCCGCGATCATGCGGTCGGCATCTTCGAGCGTGAGCGCCATCGGCTTTTCCACGACCAGATGCTTGCCATAGGCCGCAAGCTCAACCGCGTGTCTGGCGTGATAACCGCTTTCGGTCAGTATGCAGACCACGTCGATGTCGTTTCGGTGCTTTTCCATCATCACGCGGAAATCGTCGAAGGCCGGCACCTTGTGCTTTTGCGCGAGCTTTTCCGCGCGCGGCAGATTGGCATCGGAAACGGCGACCAGAAGCGCATTGCGCAATTGATCGTTTGCAAAAATATCCGAATATCGCTGCGCAATCCGGCCACAGCCGACCAGCGCAAAGTTGAGCTTGTCTTTCATCGATTCCCGGCTTGCTTGATTTCTGCTTGTATCGCTGCCTGCGGCGTGCGCGCCGCGACGGATTTGAGGAGCGCGATGTCGTTCTCGACCACTTCCGACCACGGCCTGACGGTCCGCCGAGCGAGGATCGCGGTGCGTTCGCGGCGATGCGCGATCTCGGAAGGATCACGCAGCAGATTCTCCAGCGCGTCGGCGAGCGATTCCGGCAGCGCTGTGCGGTCGTAACGCGCGGCGGCATCGGAAGGGATCAGCCGATCGGTCACCGTGTCGAGCGGCAAAGCCGGGTCGGAAGTCGGCAGCACCAGACAGGCTCGGGCCGCCAACGCCTCCAGATTGGCGTTGGAGAGATTGCCGTACATGTTTGTCGATACGTAAATGTCCGCCGCATTCAGATATTGATTAACCCGCGCATGCGGTTGCGAGCCGGTGAAGACGATGCGCGCCGAAAGTCCTGCCGCTGCGACCCGCGCTTCCATCTCCACCCGCAAGGGCCCATCGCCGACCAGCACAACATCCGCGCCGTCGGGCATCCGCTTCAAAGTGATGATCGCCGCCTCAATGAATTCGAGCGCGCCCTTATAGGGCTCGAGTTCGGCCGAGAAACAGCACTACCGGGCGCGCACCGAGGCCTGCTTCATCACGAAAGGCTTGCACCTCATCGGCCGGCAAGGACTTGGCATCGCAGCCGTTCAGCCGCACCGTCCACGGCACGTCCGGCCGCACCAGTTTCGGCAGCAGCGCCGCAGGATCACTGCCGTCCTCGGTGCAGACCACGTGCGCGAACGGTGAATGCATCAGCCAGGGGAAAAAGGGCAGCTTGCCGGCTGCGACGTCGCGATGATGCGATTGCACACCCATCAGCCGAAGCACGACGCGATGACCGAACCGCGCCAAAAGCGCTGCCGGCAAGACGTTGGTGTAATTCGCATAAACCACATCGGGTTTGAAACGCGCGGCGAGCGACAGGATGCGCGCAGTCTGCGCGAATTCGTTGTAGGCCATGTTGCCGCGCCGCATCGCGCCGAGCGGCGTCGCAAACGGCAGGATGACCGTGTCACCGATCACCGGAATCTGCTGCCGCACCGATTTCGCAAAACGCAAATCCGGTTCCTTCACGCTGAACACGTTCAGCAACTCGACATCGCGATCGGCGGCAAGACCCTCGATCAGACGATAGATCGCGGGCACGCCCGCCGGCTGCCATTGTCCCTTGGCTAGCCCGGCCTTGAGACCGGCAAACATCCGGGCGAGAAACAAAACACGCATCAGGCGGCGAGCCCATCGAGCTCGACGCCGTGGCGGGCGAGATAAAGCTCGGCGAGCCAGGCGATGTGATGGCGTGCGCCGCGAGTGTCACGCATCACCCGGCCATAGGGCACGCAAGCTGCGTTGCAGGTCGCATCCATCCAGTATTGAAAATAGCGGCGCTCGAAGCGGTGCCAGCGCTCGGCGCCGAGCGGCGCATGCGCTACCTTGGCGGCAAGCCGCAACGGAATGAGCGCGAGCGGACGGATGGTCTTGCGATTGACCGGCAGATTCTGCCAGACCCCACCCCAGTTCGTCTTCTCGAGCATTCGCGCATAGAGCGACTGTCCGGCCTTTTCGCGTAGCGGCACACGCTCCCAGAATCGAAGATAGTCATTGTCCCAGAGCGGAAGCCGCCATTCGTGACCCAGAAACTCGTAGATGCGCTGGCCGGTGACGACATAGCGGCATTGCCGGTCCTGAAACTCGGCATATTCGTAGAGACCGTGATCGGTCTCCGGCGCGCCGAGTGCGCCGCCCGCACGCGCGATCGAGGCACGTAGCAGGTCGGTGATGCGCGCACGGTTCACAGGCGTCGCAAGTGATTGCCACAACGAAAAATGCTTCTTCAACAGCGCGTCAAGGATGCGCTGCCAGCGGGCGTCGTCGCTCAAGTCCGCCGCAGGGCGCAGCATCGATTCCGGCACATGGTTGCCGCTGATGAAGTCGCCGGAATTTCCATTGACGATGACGGCATCGTCGGGGACGAATCCGGACCTTTTCAATTCAAGGAGCGGCGCCATGTCCTGCACGAAAGGCAGCGAACATCCGCTATCGGCGAAATCGAGATAGCGCGCGTAATCTTCGCTGGCGAAGAATTTGCGATGCTTTCCGATCGTGGCCGGAACGAATGTCCATTGGTAACCGAGCCGCTCCGCAATCGCCTTGCTGGTCTTGGCCTCGAAGTTGCCCGCGCGGCCATAGGTGAAGCAGCGCACGTTTTTGTAACCGAGATGCTTGGCGGCACTGACGATCAGGCGCGAATCACGCCCGGCGCTGAGCGGAACCAGCAGGGTGCGGCCGCCAAGCTGCTGCAACAGCCGCTCGATCAGATGCAGCGTGAGGTCCTTCAATTCACTTTCAAGCACGGCCGAAGGCGCTTCCTGTACGCGCCAGGGCCGCCAGGTGTAATAGCGGTGGCGTGCCGCCTTGCCGTCCGCGATCCAGATCATTTCGCCCGGCGTCGGCAATTCGATGCCGCGATAAAGGGCTGCCGTATCGACGGTGTAGCCCGCCATACCGAGGGCAAGCGCGGCGTCCGGATCGATATCGCTTGCACCAAGGCCCGCTTTTCGGCGCAAGCGCTCCGGTTGGTCATCGATGGTCCAGCGCCCTGCGATCTGAGCGACCGCCAGCGGAATCGAACGCACCCAATCGACAGCGGCGAAGCACCATTCCGGTCCGCTTGCCGCGATCGCGAAATGTCCCATCGCCTGCGCCAGCAGCGCCGCCACATCTTCCTTCGACGGTGTCTCGCCTGCGAAATCGGGAGGCAAGCGCATCGGCGTCGAAACCTTGCAGCCAGCCCTTGAACCAGACAGTGACCGGACCATGCTCACTCTTCCGCCAGCCATATTCAGCACGAATATCGATATCGCACACGTTCATCGCGTGTACGGATGCACGGTCCACCGCTTCTGCCACAGCCTTGATCATGCGCGCATGTCGGCGAGGCTTGGGCTCGCCACATTTGCAAGCGTTTCCGGGCCGTCGCGCGATGCCGAAAGGCTGCGCAGCCACATCTCGACATTGACCAGCATCCACATCGAGGGGACGCCGCGCCGCTCCCCGGACCGGAAACGCTCGACCGCCTTCGACAACTTGGCCGGCTCGGTATAGGCGCGCAGCCGGCCATCTGCATCGGTCAACAGATCGAGATAGCGGCCAAGACCTTTTCGGTCCGAGAGCCAGTCGTCATAGGGCAGCCACAGGCCGATCTTGCGGCGGTAGATCAGTTCCGGATCGAGCGATTTCTCCGCGATACGCTTGAGCAGCGGCTTGGTCACGCCGCCCGGCGCGCGGATGTCGCGCGGCAGCCTGTTGACCGCTTTCGCAAGCGGCAGATGGACGTAAGGCACGCGTGCCTCGACCGACGCCGCCATCGACATCTTGTCCTGTCGCACCAGAAGCGATTCCAGATACGATACCTGATCGATGGCGAACAGGCGGTCGCGAAAATCCTTGAAGCGTCGGCTGGTCTGCTCACGCAATCCCGGCTTCGGCACGAGGCCGGGGAACATCGCCTGCATGGCATGGAAATCATGATAGACGGCGGAATAGACTGCCGAGTCGCGTCCATCGAGCCGCTTCACGCTGAGAAATGGCCACGTCGCCGGCAGAATTTTCGACGGCAGGAAGCGAGCGAGCAAATCCTGCCGCGCAAGATTGCGCCACACGCCGTAGCGCAGGTAACCGCCGAACATTTCGTCGGCGCCCTCGCCCGTCAACGCGACTTTCGAATCCGCGCGCATGCGGTCGCACAGCAGCATCAGCGTGACGCAGCCGCCATGCGGTACGGGCCCTTCCATGTGCTGCACGGCGCGCGGCAACGCATCGGCGAATTCGTCGCCGCCTATCTGAATCTCGTGATGGTTCAGTCCGTAGCGTTCGACCACAAGCTTGCGGTATTCGCCCTCGTCGTAAGGATGATCTCCGAGACTGACAGCGTAGGAAGCGATACGGCGACCGGCAGCGCGGCTCGCCAGCGCCGCGACCAGACTTGAGTTGACCCCACCCGACAATTGCAGCGTATAGCCGACGTCGCTCATCAGGTGATCGTGCACGGAGGCCTCGACCGCCTGTTCCGCGCTCGCTTCCGCCATTTCCGGCGTGATGCCCGCTTGCGGCTTCAGCGTATCGAGCACGTCGCAGAAACGCCGCCGCTGGATTGCGCCGCCCCGCAGCGGGATGGTGAGCAGCGTGCCGCCCGGCACGCGCTCGATATTCTGCACGTTGCTGAGCGAGCCGGCCGCCCAGGTGAAGGTGAGCAGTTCCGCAAGTGCTGTCTCATCGACGCGCGGTTCGGCGAGGCGGTAGAGCGGCCGCATCTCGCTCGCAATGCCGATCGTTTGCCCGCGTTGCGTGAGATAGAGCGGCTTGACCCCGAAGGGATCGCGTGCAGCGATGGCAACGCCGCGCACGCGGTCGATCAGTACAAACGCGTACATGCCCTCGAGACGGTCGAGCACGCCGTCACCCCATTGCAGGTAGCCCTGCAGGATGACTTCGGTGTCGCCGCTCGTGCGGAATTTCGCGCCGCGCGCTTCGAGCTCGCTGCGCAGCTTGCGGAAATTATAGATCTCGCCGTTGAAGATAATGGTACAGCGGCCGGTCTCGTCGGTCATCGGCTGATCGGCGCCGTGACCGGGATCCATGATCGCGAGACGGCGGAATACCAACGCCCAGCCCGGCTCGGCCGTGCGGCCACCGGAATCCGGCCCGCGATGGAACAGGTCGCGGTCGGCGCCGGCGAGCAGATCCTCGCCAAAGCGCCGGCCCGGCTCAAAGAAAGCGGCAAGGCCGCACATCAGGCGGTTCCCGCGAGCAAATGACGAAATGCAGACGGATCGGCTGGTCCTTGCCGTGAGAGCACTGCGTCGCGCAAAGCCGCGTTATCCAGCAGTGGCCGGTTCGCCGAATCGAATGCCACAGGCAGGATGGTGCCGCGCACCGCGAACGCTGCGGCGACCTCCGGCGTCATCACGCCACTGCCCATATCCAGATAGACGATCTTGGCGTCGGTGCATGCCGCCTGCCACATTGTGGTCGTCGAGGGATAATCGAAGATGAAGACATCGGCTTCGCGTAGCTGCTGCTCGAATTGGCCGCGTCTGACATCCGCCATGCCCTCCAGCGGATGCGGCTTGCCGCCGAACAATCCTTCCGGGTGCGGCTGGCAGATGAACTCTACCGGCAGTGCGCACAAAGCTTCGACCATTTGCATCTGCCAAGAGAGATAAATCACGTCCGGCTGCTGAACCGGCAGCAATTGCCGAAAGCCAAGCAGTTGCGTCGGCGCGTAGACCACCCGCAACTTTCCGGATCGCGCCGGCCGTTTTGCCGGGATCGAGGCAAAGGTTGGATCTCCGTCAAGACCTTCAATTGCGATATTCTTTCGCCAAGGGACGAGATCGAGATCGCTGTAGCGTCGCGAAATCTCGGCGGTTGCCTCGGTAGCGACAACGAATTTCGACGACACCGAATATTCCACGACTGCGTCGAAATCGCGAGACTCCACAAACCCCTTCGGCTTTCCGTGGTCGAAGCGAACGACCTCGCCACCGCGGCGAAGAACTTCCAATCCGAC
The DNA here is from genome assembly GCA_963707705.1 of uncultured Pseudomonadota bacterium. Classification (GTDB taxonomy): domain Bacteria; phylum Pseudomonadota; class Alphaproteobacteria; order Rhizobiales; family Xanthobacteraceae; genus Pseudorhodoplanes. The sequence continues at coordinate 150,181 of CAVPRD010000006.1, forward strand.
CGCGCGCGGCGCATAGAGCCCGCCCGAACCGCTCCATATCCGCGAAGGCAAAGCGGCCTCGCGCAGCGCGGCGATGTCGCGCATCGCGCGGCCGAGATGCGGCACAGCCATCGTCTCGAGCAGCCGCAAGGTACGGCCAGTCAACGGTTCTTCCGGAACATCGTCTCCCAACAATATGCGCGCGAGAGCCCTGGCGATATCCCGGGCGTCGGGATCTGCGCCGCCACCGTGGGAGAAACGTGCGTCCGCGAGAATCAGATCCGCGTGCCGAAATCCGACGCGCTCCCTGGATCCGGAGGCGGCTCGATGCAGAAGCGTATTGTGGCTTATCGCAAGTATGTCCGGCCGCAGCATAGCTGGGACTGTCCGCCACAGGCCCGACCAGGAATGAACGCGCATCACGCGGCGCGCAAATTCGTGCCGTATGGAAACCGGTGGCAGGATGCTTGCGCTGCGATCGGGAATTGCGCCTTCGCCGCTGTCGAGGAAGGCAAATTCGGGCGTGTGACTGATGAAGCGAACGCCCATATCGCTTGCGCGTTTGACAGCAATCGCCGCCATCACAATCGCGCGGCCATAGGCCAGGATATTTGGCAGCGCCAGCAGGGCAGCGTCGCGAGCTTTTTCCGGATCGAGTGCCGCCACAAAGCCGAGCGCCCGGTGCGCCTGCGCGGCTGCTATCTCGTTCGCCTCAACAATGCCGATCGGCCACCATGTGCGCGTGCGCCAATCGGAAATTTCCGCGGTCGCGGCAATATCGGCCGGCGCCTCGAAGGCCGGTCGTGGCGCGTGCTCAGGCAAGGCCGACATAGGGACGTTGTTCCACATGCGCGTTGATGCGCAGGAGTTGCGGTTCTGTTTCGAACAGGTCTGCCAATTCGCGATAGCCGAATTGCGGGCTCGACGGATACAGCGTGTCATAGACAGCGCTTACAAGCTTGTAATCGTCTGCGGTATCGACCACGAGCCGCCAGTCGCGGCGATCAGGGCTGCCGGTTATCATCATCTGCGGAAACCGTTCCGGACGACGCCAGATATAAGGCGTCGCGTGCTCGCGCTCGTAATGATCGTTCGATTTCGCGTCGGCTTCATAGAGCAGTTCGGACGCAAAAACCTCAGTATCGAAGCCGAGCGGAAATCCGTGATCGAAAGCCGTGCGCGCGTAACGCAATCCATCACCCACGCCGTCGGCATAAGCCTGCAATATCGTGGCGCTGACACCGGGATCGACGAGCGGACAATCCGAGGTGATGCGCACCACCGTATCAGCTTTGGCTTCGCGTGCCGCTCTGGCTGTGCGGGAGAGCACGTCCTGTTCGGAGCCACGCACGACCAGCACATCGAGCCCTGACACCGCCTCAACGGCGACGTCATGCGCTGCGCCTTCAGCCAAGGCCAGCACCACCTTGTCGACGCCCGCAATGCGCTTCACCCGTTCGAGCATCCGATACAGCAATGGCTTCCCGGCAAGCGGCAGCAGAATCTTGCCGGGCAGCCGCGATGACGTCATGCGCGCCTGGACAACCGCCGCAACAAGGCCTGCTGCTCCGCTCATCGCCGCCGAATATCGTCGAGCAGCGCGCCGCAAAATGCGCGGAAAATACGCATCTCTCCGCGCCACGACGCACCAAAGCGCGAAACGTCATCAGCGCGCGGCCGAACTGCGACCGGCACGAGTTCATAAGGTACGCCTTGCCGGAGCAGCGCCAGTGCGACCGCGGTATAGACGCTCGGCTCCGTCGCTCGATGGCGCTGCGGGCGATATCGCTCGATACGAAACGCCTTGAATCCGCACAGGATATCGGGAACGCCAAAGCGAGCGCGTGAATAGAGATTGAACAAAGCTTCCGAGTATCGCGCCGCGCCGGTGTCGCGCACCCCCAGCACCAGGTCTACCTTTGCAAGTTTCTCAAGCGCGCGCGGTATCGCGGCGGTATCGAGTTGACCGTCGGCATCGGTAGTGACGACCACATCGGCGCCGATCTCATCGGCCTTGTCAAAACCTCGCGACAACGCCGCGTCGTAGCCGTCATTCACTTCCTGGCGCACAACCACGGCTCCCGCTTTCGAGGCCAGCAACCCGGTGTCATCGCTTGAACCGTCATCGACCACGATCGGCGTTCCATAGGCGGAAACCGCCGCAACAACATCGCCGATGGAATCGGCTTCGTTGAATGCCGGGATGACGATGGCCGCCTTCACTACGCGTCCTTACTGGACGTCGGAGAGCCGAACGCATTCGCCTTCCGGGATGTCCTGTGTCGCGCTTCGTCCGACCACATCGTTGATCCGGTATGGCGGCAGCGCGTCGCGCGGGCATGGCCGCAGCGGAATAAGATCGGAGGCCTCGATACGTTTGCCCTTGCCGATCGGCCGCGCGGCACGGATCGCGCGGCGCTGCAGCACCATGGTTTCTTCTTCGTTCTTCATCACATGCTTGTTTTCCGTACCCAAAGCCGCTTCGAGTTCGCGGGTCCGGTCGACCATGTCGCGCCAGTCGGTCGGGCTCATGGAAAAGGCGTGATCGGGACCCTCGCGGCCCCTGTCGTCCGTAAAGTGCTTCTCGACCACACGCGCGCCGAGCGTCACCGCGCCGAGCACGACCGCAGACCCCGGCGTGTGGTCGCTGATGCCGAGCACGACATCGGGGAATTCGCGCGCATAAGCCTTCAACACGTTCAGCGCGATCTGACTGAAGTTTTCGAGGCTGCCGGTATAATTGGTGTTGCATTGCATCAGCACGATTCGCTTCTCGTGCGCACGCGCCGCAGCGACCGCGCGGCGCACATCGTCCATGTCCGACGCGCCGGTCGCGATCAGGATGGGCAGATGGCGGCTCGCCATCGCTTCAATAATCTGCGGCCAGGTGATGTCACCCGACCCAACTTTCCAGGCGCAGACATAGTTCGACAATTCGTCCAGTAGGCTCAGATCGTAGGGCGAGGTGAAATAGTCTATTCCCGCCGCGTCGCAGGTTTCTTTCAGTTCCTTCGTCCACTCCATCGGAATCGAGGCGTCCTGATAGACCTCGTAGACACTCTTCTTCCATGCCGCCTGATGCGATTGCTGAGAGCCGAGCGAACGGAAGCCTCGATCGGAGACAATCGTTTGAGCGCGGAAATTCTGGAACTTCGCTGCATTGGCGCCGGCCTCGGCCGAAAGATGGATGAGTTCCTTGGCGCGTTCGAGCGAACCGTCGTGATTTGCGGCGAGATCGGCGACAAAATAGGTCTGATGGTCGAGCCCGATCGTGTGGCGACCGATGGTGAAGACGTTGCTCATAGCTTTGCCACTTCCTCGTCCAGTGTCGGCATCGGGCGGCCGAGCGTCCGCTCGATCCGCTCGACGGCCATCCGCATATCCTTGGGCCGAGGTGCGCGGTCCGGCATCACGGTGGAACTGCCGATGCGCGAAGTCTCGGTCTGCAAGCCCTTGTGTCGGGCGACTGTCAACGCGAAATCCGCCTTGCTCGCGCCGTTGCGAGATCCGGCATTGAACACGCCGGTGACGCCATGTTCCGCCGCTTCCACCACCAGCGCTCCAAGCGTTGCCATATGCAGCGGCGAAAACAGGATGTCGGAAAAGAAGGTGGCGTTCTTTCTTTCAGTAAGGCTTCGGATCACGAAATCACTCAAGCTCGCACGGCCTTCGCGGCGCGAGGGGCCGAAAAAATTCGTTCTCAGTACCAAAGCTCCGGGGTGCTGCAGAACCGCCTGTTCGCCCGCAAGCTTGCTTTGTCCGTAGACATTGACTGGACCCACCGCGTCTTCCGCGTGCGGGCCTGGAATATCGGGATAGACCTGATCGGTCGACACAAAAACGATACTGGCCGAAGACGGCAAGCTAGCAACGATATTCGCGCCCGCATCGCGGTTGACCCCAAAAGCCAGACCCGGATTCCGCTCGCAGCCATCGACGTCGGTCAGTCCGGCGGCATGAACCACGATGTCGGGAGTGGTCTCCGACAGCAGCGCGCGCACCGCCGCGCGGTCCGTAAGATCGCAGCGCCGGTCACCGCCCGAGCGCGCCGTGGTCGTCACCGCACCGTTCTTTCCGCAAGCTTCGATCAGATAGTCGGAAAGCAGCCCGGTTGCCCCGGTAATCAGCCAGCGCTTCGCCACGGCTTTGGCTTTTCGTTCGGCAGATCGGGCAGATAGCCTTGCTCGTGCAGCATGGCGCGGGTCTGCGCAACATCCATCCATTCCGAATTGGTGTCACTGCGGTAAAAGAACCCGGCCTTGACCTTGGGATGGCCGGCCTCTGTCATGCTCTTGTATTCATAGAGATGAATGGCGGGCTCGACCACATAACGGTCCGTCAATTCGACGGTAGTGCGCGCCTCATCTTCGGTGATCAGAACCTCATGCAGCTTTTCGCCCGGGCGTACACCGACACAATCGATCGGCATGCCCGGCGCCAATGCTTCGACCAGTTCGGCGAGACGTAGGCTCGGGATTTTTGGCACGAAAATTTCGCCCCCGCGCATCATGGCAAGCGAAGAGAGAACGAAGGCCACGCCTTCTGCGAGGGTGATGGTGAAGCGCGTCATCGTCGGATCGGTGACAGGAAGGCTCTTCGCGCCCTTTTCGATCAGCCGCCGGAAGAACGGAACCACACTGCCGCGCGAGCCCAGCACATTGCCGTAGCGGACGATCGAAAAGCGCGTACCGGATTGTCCGCTCAGATGATTGGCCGCGACGAAAATCTTGTCGGACGCAAGTTTCGAGGCGCCGTAGAGATTGGCGGGATTGGCAGCCTTGTCGGTCGACAATGCAACGACCTTCTTGACGCCGACATCGAGCGCGGCGCGCACGACATTCTCGGCGCCATGCACATTGGTCTGGATACATTCGAACGGATTATATTCAGCCGCCGGTACGTGCTTTAGCGCCGCGGCATGAATGACATAGTCCACACCGCGCATCGCCATTTGCAAACGATCGCGGTCCCGGACGTCGCCAAGGAAAAAGCGCAGGCTCGAATAGCTGCTCGCCGGCAATTCGTTTTGCATGTCGAATTGCTTCTGCTCATCACGCGAGAACACGATCAGCCGCTTCGGCTTTCCGGTCGCGAGCACATGACGCACGAAGGCCTGCCCGAACGAGCCGGTGCCGCCGGTGACCAGAACGGAAGCGCCATCGACGATGGCGCCGCTTGCATCGAAAGGTGCGGACAAATTCATCGCCTCACTCGTGGCTGCGCGTTGGTCCAAAAATCTTAGGCTGCATCGGAGGAGCCGACGATGCCTGCGTCTTTCCGGACAGATTTCTGCTTGTCAACAAGGGCTTTGCTGAAGTCATGGACAAGGTCCGATAGAACGCCTTCGAGCCTGTCGGCGCCTTCGCCGGCCCTATCGAGATTCATGGAAAAAGTCGTCTCGATTTCGGCATCCAGCATCCAGCCCAGCCGCCGTTCGTGCTCTTCCTTGTCGACCAGCGGCGGACCGGCAAGCGCTTTCAGAATTTCAGCACCGATCTCGTCCTGATTTACGATCTTGCGAGAAAGGCCAGCGCCGTCATAGACCGTTCTCGACAGCGAGATCAAAGGGCGATTGAACATCAACGCTTCCCATCCCGACGAACCGTTCTCGGTAACCACGAGCGATGCGTTGCGGATATAATTGAACTGATCGCCAAAGGGATCGACCAGAAGTCACGTTCGGAAGTTTCGAGAGCTGATCGTAATAATAGCCCGGACGCGAGCCGATATTCATACGATGTTCGCGCGCCAGAATCCGGTATCCGTATGGAAGCGCACCGGCCAGAACCTGGATGGTGTTGCGCTGGTCGTGCCAGCGCGGTGCCTGCATGACCAGCGGAAGATCGGTCTCCTTGTGCATCGGAAAGTAGATGTATTTCATCGACGACAGAGCGGCCTGGTCGAAAGAACGAAAATATTTTCCGTCCTGCTTGGCCTGCAGAATCCTGCGATTGTGCTCAATGAGCTGCCCAAAGGACTTGTCGATCTTGCCACGCCCGGTCGCCGCCTTCGCGGTCTGGCGAAGCATCACCCGCGCCCAGTCCGCGTGCCATTTCAGCCATGACTTTTTGCCGAGCAGATCCCATTTCTCCCGGATGTATTTCACCGTCAGCGGCCGATTGCGAAAATCTTCTATCCGCTTGCGCGCGATATCGCTGACCGGAGCCTTGGCCTGCCGCTTTGCCTGCGCTAGATCGTCGGCCAGCCCATTGAAAAAGGTGCGGTCTTTGGTCCAGAAATAATGGTCGCCGTTCAGCTTCGAGCGGCGGATTGCGACGCGCGGAACGTTGCGCCTCGCCGCAGCCATCCAGACGCTCGATCGCCATGGCTTTTCCCATTCGTAAGCCAGGAAGAGATCCGGGCTTACCTTGGCCATCACGTCTTCGGCGAAGCCAAACATACGCAGATAGAGCCTGTACGGCTCGGAATTGTCCGAGAGGACGGATTTGTTCAGCGCAGTCGGGTTCAACTTCAGATGAGGCAAGGCGAACGCACATCCGATCGTAGCCTGGCTCGCGAGCAGAAGCTGGCCGACCGGCACACCGGAAATTCGCTCGGCTTCGCGCAGATCGTTTTCAATGCGGAAAACGGCAGCCGGATCACTCTCCCAAGAAACCGATTTGCGATAGTCCGACGTTTGGAGGAGCAACCCGGACGGCTCCGTCAACGGACGATAGGCATCGTGATCGGCAGCCGGGCAAATTATGCTGATTTGCCAGTTCCAGCGTTTCTTCAGCTCGCTCAATACGCGCACAAGATATTCGGCGCGCGCTTCGGTATGAACCGGCAGCATCGCCAAAACTTTTAACCCATTCAGATCAATCGATTTCAATGGAACACTGCTCAGCTTATTTGTTGCTCTCAAGAGCGGATATAGTTGACCGGGCCCGGCCGTCACCGCACTTTAGGAAACTTCTTTGCGTTGAAACCATCCGGATGCCGCACGCAAAACGCGGTCTCAGAGAGGATATTTGTACTTTTCCAGCGGCAACTGAAATCGCTCCGCGAGCTTGCGGTTGTCGCCGCGATAGCCGTCGCGAATATTCGCGATCCATTCTTCCGGCAGACTTTCCTTCGACGGCGCGCCACCATCGAGATATCCTCTCCAGGCGTTGCGCAATCCTTCCGGCAACCAGCCACCCAGCGACGCGCGCGGCAGGAGCGCCGAACGCAATTTCACATAGGCCTGCGTGCGGCGGCTTTTGCGCGCATTCTTGTGCTGATGCGACAAAAGCTTCGTCGCGACTTCGGCATCGATTCCGATGAAGTTGGCCAGCCTGGCAGCAAAGGAAGCCGTGTCGCGCGCCAGTTCCTCGAACAGGAAAACTCCGACATTCTCTTCGCCGACTGCCGACGCCCAGGCATTGGCCACTTCATGGAAACGGAAGGTGCTGATCCAGTCGGCATTGGCCGCAAGCCACCGGTCGGGCGGAAGGTAAGTCGAGATGTTCGCCTTGTGAATATAAAGCGATTCGAGCAGATCGATCTGATGGCGCGTCACGATGACGACGCGCACCGGCCCCGCCATTTCCACGATCGCCCGCGGCATACGCGAAGGATCGCTTGCAGGGTAATAGCGCGTCCGAATGAGCTCTTCGTGGGAATAGACCGGAACCTTTTCCGGCGCTGCGTCGAGTGCCCTGCGCCACAGCTTCTTGATCGGCTCGCCTACCTTGACGGCACCGACCTCACAGGCATCGCGGATTGCATCGACGGCCTGCCCGGCGTCTCCCGGATCGGACATATAGCTGGGCTTGCCGAGGCTTAGTACTTCCGGATGATTTACGAACAGAGCCTGCTGCAAGGTAGTCGAGCCGGCCTTGTTAGCGCCGATGTGAAATATGGGTTGTCGTGACGACATCGCCGATACCTAACGCGCACCCCGCAGGGTGACGTCAGCGAAACCGCGCGCCCGACAAGACCAGCCGCCGGACATCATCGGCCGGCTCGGGCACAAGATCGAACAACGGTGTTCGCCTATCTCGCGCCTTGTGCGGCAGCATATATGCGATCGTCAGCATCCGGCGTTCGCCTGATTTGCAGCGGCTGCCAAAATGCAGGCAGTTCGATGTATCGACAAAGCTGCCTTTCCCGACGCCGCCAGTGAGAGTCATTTGATCGTCACGCGAGCAATGCGAGAACACGGCTTTATCGTCGAGCCGGCCGGTACCGCGATAATACACACTTTCATAATTCGTCTTGCGGCGAACCTGATCCGACACGTTCAAGGGCAGAAACGTCAGTGCGCCCCCGTCGTCGCCGGTTTGATTGACGTTCATGAACAGCTTGACCAATTTTCCTTCCGGCTTGTCGAGATGGTAGAGCTGGCTGCTGAACTCGCTCTCCTGCTTCGGCGTCACCCAGATGCCGATTTCCTTCATCTGCGGCACCATGCCAAGATAATCGGACACGATGTGCAGCATCGCGTCGCTGAGCGCGAAATTGATCAGCGCCGGATGATCGCGCAGGAATTCGGGAGTTTCGAGCTGGAAGAACGGATTCTGCTTCGCGTTTTCCAGTCGGAAGTTCTTGCGGCGATTCTTCGATGATCCTGCGTGCGGCATCGATCGCCTCCTGCGCGCCCGGCAGCAGGCTCAGGATCCGCGAGACCATATCCGCGATCCTTTGAAATGAACCCGGCCCAGGGCGAACCGGCCAGCATCTCGCGCGCAAGGCGCTGCCTCTGTCCGTGCTCTCCGGCATTGCGCGCGACATCGACGGCGTTCGCGATCGAATTCAGCGCGCGATAGGGGACTCCCAGACCCAGGCCGTAGTGATAGAAGTCTGCGCTCGATTTCCATCTCAGGAACGTGCCCCTTGGTTGAGGAAACGAATGTACTGAACATCCGTCTTACAACGATTGAATTCTGCGTTACGGAGTTGCCACCCACGTGGTCGATCGAAAAAGCCGATCAAGCTCCCGCCCTGCCAGGCCCACGCCACCTTATAGTCCATCCGAGCGCTTTTGGACAACTCGGCGCTATCCGCATGGAACAGCGCCGCATTCCGTCAATATTTCGCCAGAAAGCTGAAGGCCTGCGGGATGTCGGCGACCTCGCCGGAAAAGCTGTGTTCCCGTTCGGCGTCGATTTGCCAGCAGATCCGCCGGTCATGCATCGCCTTGTCCGCGACGGCAGGCCGGGACAAAAGTTCCAGCATCGCGGCCGGCAGATCCGCAGGGTCGCCGACATAACGGCTCAATGCCGCGCCGTCATAGTGAAATTCGGCGAGCGTCAGGACCGGCTTGCCCAGCATGAGCGCCTCCCAGCCGGAGGTGCCGTTCTCGGTGACGACCAATGCTGCATGTCTGAGAAACATGAATTGCGAATCAAACGAACTCACCAGAACCACGTTCGGCAGACGCGAGACGTAGCGATACCAGTGGGAGGAGCGGCTGCCGTGGTTGGCTCTGTGCTCACGCACGAGCAGTTTGTAACCCGACGGCAGCGAAATGCTGAGCTGGCGAATGGTGTTGGCCTGATCGTACCAGGGCGGCGCCTGAAAGGTGAGAGCGACCTCACCTTCCTTGTGCAAAGGAAAATAGACGAACCGCATGGCCTTCAGTTCGTCTTCGCTAAGGCTTTTGAAATAGCCCCGATGCAGCCGCTTCGTGATCGCGGCCCGATACTGATCGAACAGCATGGCGAGAGCGGGATCGGGCTGTGTATGAGGGACACCGCGCAACCGCGCCCGCACCTGCGAGGCGAACGTCCGCAGATAGGGCAGATTAAAGCCCTTCACGCCGCGGCCTTCGCGTTTGACCCATTTCTGGCCGACAAATCCGAGCGTTTCGGGCTTGTTGCGAAAGGCGATGATATTCTCCTGCGCCTGCGAACTCACCGGGGCTCCGCTCCGCGCAAGATCCTTGACCGCATTGCGACTTCGGTCGTTGAACATCATCAGGTCCGATGTCCAGAAAAAATTTCCGGAAATGATCTTGGAATTTCGGTTGGCTAGATATTTTATTCCGCGCGTGCGGGCCGCCATGATCGTTGCGTAATAAAGCGGCGTGGTCCATTCGCCAGCGATGATGAGGTCCGGCTTCGTCGCATCGAGCATGTCGAACGCGAATCGAAACATGCGGCGAATGACGTTCGTACCCGCCATGTTGTCGCTCAGCGCATGCCGCGCCAGCCTGCTGTTTGGCATGACATGCCGGTCGACGCTGTAGCCGCGGCCGACATTGCGCGAGCCGGAAAGCAGCAGCCGATTTGCCGGCACTCCATTGAAGCGTTCGCATTCGGCGATCTTCGTGTCGAGCGCGGCGACAGCCTCGGAATCCTGCTCCCAATCCTGCGTCAGGCTGAAATCCGGCAGATCGATGCATTGTCCACCGTCCGCTGCGATCTTGACGAAGCCCGCGCGATGCGCTGCCTGGCAGGGAACGACGATACGCCATCCCTGCTGCTGCTTTCCGTGCAACAGAAAGTGCCGGAAATACTCGCTGCGATTGGCTTTCGGCAAATAGAGAACCGTAAGGCCTGAGGAGCCGGCGGCGATTTCTCGGCTGGGCAGGCTATTCATCGAACGGCGTCGGCTTTCTTGCCGATGAGGACGCTCGCCATCGCAGACACAAGACTTTCGGCATCGAGCCCGTGGGCGCGCAACACTTCGTCATTCTGGCCGCAGGCCGGAAAGTCGGTCAGTCCGAAATTGTGAACCTTGACGGGCTTGTCGAGACCGAGCGAGGCGATGGCGGCCCCGATCATGCGGCCCTGCCCGCCCCTGATAAAATGGTTGTCGAGCGTGAACACGGCGCGCCGCCCTTCCAGCGTCTTGCGCAGCCAGTCGGGATCGACGCGGTTGAGCCAGGGCAGATTGACCACCGCAACATCCAGCCCATGTTTGGCTCTCAGTATTTCAGCGGCAAGAAAGCCCTGTGGCAAAAGCACAGGCCCATATCCGATGATGACGGCGTCTTTTCCGGGCGACAATTCAACGCCTGCGCCGAGCATTGGCTTGTAACCGGCTGGCAAACGATACGGAATCTCGCACGGGATCGAGACCAGACGCAGATAGCCGCTGCCCTTGTGTGTCGTCAGCAGATAATTCAGCAGTGGCGCAACTTCGTCCGCGCAACTCGGCTCGACCATTTCAAGGCCCGGCAGCGCGCCGTGCAACGCAATGTCGTTGACCGATTGATGCGAATGGCCAGGCCCACCCGGCAGCAAGCCGGCGAGCGAGGCCACGTAGATGACCTTCGAATGTTCGGTCGCATTGTTGAAAATCTGCTCGGCCGGGCGCGGCGCGAGGAAGCAAGCGAAAGAATGTACGAGCGGGAGAAGGCCCTGCAACGCCATTCCGCCGGCCTGCGAGACCATGTCCATCTCGGCGATTCCGCATTCCAGAAAGCGGTCGGGAAATTTCTCGCGGAACGGGATCAGGCCGGTATCGAGAATGAGATCGCCGTCGAGCGCAACGATGCGCTTGTCGGCGCTCGCGGCAGCAATCAGCGCCTCGGTATAGGCCGGCACCATCCGTTGAACATTCTGCGGCACCGCACGCGCCGGGCGCGACTCGGCCTTTAACGTGACGGGCTCGGCTCCGACGAGATTCAACGCACGGTTCGAACGCTGAATCAGTTCTTCAATCCCGCGCGCATAGTCATCCGGCGCCGGCGCGCCCGAATGAAACCGATAGAGCTCACGCGGCCCGAGCGCGCCCGGCTCCATCAAGGAAATGCCTTTGCCCTTCACAGTATCGGCGATGATCACCTTGGGCTTTCCGGTGACGGCGCGAACCTCATCCAGCGCTTTCGAGAAGGCCTCGAAATCATGGCCATCGCATCGGGTCACATACCAGCCGAAGGCCGCGAACTTGGCTTCCAGATTGCCGAGATCGCTCGTTTCTTTCACCCAGATGTCGGATTGAAGTTTGTTGTGATCCACGATCACCGTGATGGTATCGAGCTTGTAGTTGGCCGCTGACGACAGCGATTCCCAGATCTGGCCTTCCTGCAACTCGCCATCGCCGGTCATCACGAAAATCCGCCGGTCGCGACCGGCAAGCTTGTCCGCGAAGGTCATGCCCTTGGCTTTGGAGATACCCATGCCAAGCGACCCGGTATTGGTAATCATTTGCGGCGTCGTGCCGATGTCCGGATGACCGGGCAACCCGCCAAGGCGCCGCAGCTTCAACAGCGCCTCGGATGGCAGCTTCCCGCAGGCGATCATCGCGGCGTAGAGACCGGGCGCATCATGCCCCTTGGAGGAGAAATAAAGGTCGCCCGAGCCTTTTGCATTTCCACCCGGCTCTCGAAGCTCGTTCAGGAAAAGCCACGTAACGATATCGAGCGACGAGAAGCTCGAACCGATATGGCCGGAACCGGCATAGGCGATCATCGACAGCGTGTTCAGCCGGCACAGATCGGCGAACAAGGCAGCGCGATCGAAATTGGAAATGTTCAGGCGCCGCACCCGATCGAATTCGGATACGGGCACGAAGGAAAGGGAATCACTCACGCGGAAGACCTGCTTCTGATTTTTTCTTGCTGGATCGAGGTGTCGTTCAACACTTGCTGAAGTAGCCCAAACATTTCCGATGTGTCGATAGGCTGCATCGGCGTCGTCGTGTCCCATTCCGCATCGAGCAGCCAGCCGAGCTTCTGATCGTAGAGGGCCTGATCCACGACAGCGGGCTTGTTCAGCAGATCGATCATGGTTGCGGCGACATTGTCGAGGTCGAACACGCGGCGATCCAACCCTGCGCCCTCGAAGAAATGGGGCGCCACTGTCATGACGCGCCGGCCGAGCATCACCGCCTCCCATCCGGTGGAGCCATTATCGGTCACCACCAGATCGGCATTGGCGATATATTTGAACTGGCTGTCGAACGCATCCACCAGCACCACGCCCGGAAGATGGTTCAACTGGCGATAATATTCGGTTGGGCGGCGGCCAGTATTCAGCCTGTGCTCGCGCACCAGCAGGGAATATCCTATCGGCAGCAGCGCACTCAGAAACGCAACCGTATTGATCTGGTTCGACCAGAACGGAGCCTGATAGTTGAGCGCCTGCTCGGGATCCTTGTGCAGCGCCAGTAAAATATAGCGCCGCTTCGCCAGCGCTTCCTGATCGAAGCGCTGGAAAAATCCGCTCTGCAGCCATTTCAGAAATGGCTGGCGATAGTGATCCCAGGCGATCGGAACAGCAGGCTTTGGCGGCGGCCCCTGACGCAAGCCGATCGCATGGCTGAGTTGTACCGCAAACAGCTTGGCAAGAATGACGTGATAGCCAAGCCAGCCGCGCCGCTCGTTGTCGTCCCAGTTCTTCTGCACATAACCGAGCGTGGCCGGCGTCTGACGAAAATTCGAGATTTTCGCACGCGCGCGTTCACTGACCTCAGCTCCACGCTGGCCGCGAACCGCGCAGGCGTCCCGCGTCAGCGTGTTGTACATCAGCGGATCATCGGTCCAATAGCCGCGGCCACTCCAAAGCTTGGAAGGCCGGAACACGACGCAGCGAATGCCCAATTGCCGGGCTGCGAGCGACATCGCAAAGCAGAGCGTGTCCGCCCATTCGCCACCGATCACAAGATCGGGCGAAGCTGCCTTCAGCGTATCCCGCGCAAACGCAAACATGCGCCGCACGATGAGATATGGCTGCGTGTTATCGGCAAGAACCAGCTTCGATATGCGATTGCGAAACCAGTAATAGGCCGGCTCGGAAAAGCCGCGCCCGAGATCCCGCTCGCCGGCAAGTACGATATGCCCGATCGGCACGCCGCTCGTTTGCTCGCAGGCGGCGATAAACTCATCCAGGGCACGTTCGGCAGCCTCGTTCCCCTCCCAGTCCCGCTTCTTCGTGAAATCGGGAACGGAGAAAAACTCCTTGGCGCCGACCGACTTCGACCATTGCTTCTGCGCGCTCGGTTCGCAGACCACCTGAACCTGCCAGCCAAGAGATTCCACCGCGGCATGCAGCACCGTCGAGAAAAATCCGTGCCGACTGTTCTTCGGCAGGAACAAGACACGCAAGTCATTCAGCATGGGTGTCACAAACCCAGCGGCCGGAAGTCGATACCGGGATAGTAATCCGCGTGCCGCTGGATGCGCGCAATCTGGTTGGCGGTCAGTTCCGAAGCGCCACGCCCCGCCTTTCCGACGTTGAAGCGCGTCGTAGCCGACTTCTCGACCTGATCGAGTGCCGCCCTGATATCCGCAGCACTGGTCGTAACGCCAAGGCACTGACAGCTCTTCTGGAAGAACGGCACCGGGTCGCTGATCATGTCCTCATAGAAAACAAATTCGGATTTGATGTCGCCTCGCTCCAGCGCCTGCACCCAGGAAACGTAGAATGTAACCATCCACGGCACAGCCGTATCGATGATGTAGTCGACCTTGTCGCTTTCACTCAACGACAAGTACCGGTTCGGAATGAGAATTGAGGAAAAGAATTCATTGACCTTCATATGGTCGCGCAGGCTGACAACGATGTCGAACAGATTACGCAACAGAATGACGGCGGGAATTCTGAAGTTCTTTAGAATTCGCAAATTCGCTCCGGTCGCCACCAGATGCACCTGCGAAACCGTGACGCGATCGCGCCTGTTCACAATCGAGGCAACCTGAAGGTCCTTCGGCGTAAAGCGGTCCTGCACCACGATGTCCTTGTAGACTTCGCTTTGCAAAAGGCGCGCAAGAACCTGCGTACAAAACGTCGACGACGACTTCGGCAAGGCGACCAAAAGGTAGCTCGGCGCGAATGCATCGACGGCTGAGCGAATGCCGTCCTGCTCGAACAAGGCATCAAGATCGGCGACCTTGGTCAGCAAAAGACGCTCCATCACGTCCGATGATACCTCGGCCGGTGCCGGCGCTGCCGATGGCTTTGATTGGGCGAGGCTCATGATCTTATCCTCGAATTTTCGTCACGCACTACCGGACGATACGACGTCGCCGGACTTGCCGGTGCCGAATGGATCGTGTCCGAGATAATCGAAGAACGCCTCGGCAATGATTGCATCCACCTTCTCGTCGATATCGGCAGAGTGGAAACGGTCCATGACCAGCGGCACCGAGCGCTGCGATACGAACGACATCTCGCGCAGGAAAAAGTCCCGCTTCATCGCGTACAGCGCGGCGTTGTACATGTAGCAGCCCTCGAAATCGCGCGCGTCCTCGGCCGGATTGTAGGGTTCAAGCACGCCGTTGCGGATCGCCTTGATATACGGGTCGCGCTTCTTGATCGGACCGCGCACGCTCGCAAGAGTTTCCAGCGGCGACGCCCAGAGCCGATCAACAGCTTCATCCAGATGCGCCGACGAGCGGATCGGGCAAGTCGGCTGCAACAACATGATGATGTCGTAGCGCCGGCCGGTCTTGCCTTCCATGAATTCGAGCGCATGGCGCATCACCGCGGAGTTGCGGTCGCTGTCGCCTGCAATGTTGGACGGACGCATGAAAGGAACCGGCGCCCCGTAGCGTTTTGCAACCGCCGCGATTTCCTCGTCATCGGTCGACACCAGGAAATCCGTCAGATTCTTGGCATCCTGCGCAGCCTTGATCGTGTAGGCGATCAGCGGATGTCCGCGCAGCACATAGATATTCTTGCGCGGAAAGCGCTTCGACCCGCCGCGCGCGGGGATCACCGCCAGCACATTTGGTTTGTCCGTCATCTAAACGCGCGCCGGGTTGATCGTCATATAGACGTTCTTGAGATTGGAATAGAAATCGATCGCCTCGGTGCCGGGCTCACGGCTGCCATTGCCGGATTGCTTGACGCCGCCGAACGGCATGTGCGGCTCGCTGCCATAGGTGCCGGCATTGACCGAAACCGTGCCGGCTTCCACGCGACGCACGAATTCGGCCGCGCGGTCGAGATTCTTTGTGTGAATGCAGGCCGTGAGGCCATAGGGCGAGTTATTGGCCAGCACGACCGCTGCATCGAAATCCTTCACGCGGTAGAGACAGGCGACCGGACCGAACAATTCCTTGACCGAGATTTCGTCCGCGGGGCCGACATTCTCCACAATCGTGGGGGCGATATAGCAACCGCGCGCATGCGCAGCAGCGGTGAGACGCGAACCGCCTGCGATGATCGCAGCGCCTCCGGCTCTCGCCTTGTCGAGCGCGGTCAGCATGTTCTTCAGTTGCCGCTCGTTGATGACCGGTCCGAAATCGTCGTCATCGGACGGCCCGATCTTCAGCTTGCGGGTGCGCTCCAGCAATTTGGTGCGGAAGAAATCATAAACTGAATCGAAAATAATGATGCGGCTGCCGGACGCGCAACGCTGCCCCGCGTTGCTGAAGGCCGACAGCACGGTCCATTCCACCGCGGCGTCGAGGTCGGCGTCATCGCAAACCACAAGCGGATTCTTGCCGCCGAGTTCCAGCGAAATCTTCGCCAGCCGCTCGCCGCCGACACGCGCGATCTCGCGTCCGACCGCGGTAGAGCCGGTAAAGCTCAACACCGCAACGCGCGGATCGGCAACCAGCGGCCGCCCGGCCTCAGCGCCAAGGCCTTGCACGATGTTGAGGACGCCCGCCGGCAGTCCGGCATCTCGGGCGATCTCGCCGAACAGCCAGGCCGTCGCCGGCGCATCCTCGGAAGCCTTCAGCACCGCGGCATTGCCGCAGATCATCGCCGGAAACACCTTCCAGGCGACATTGGCGACCGGCGTGTTGGCCGCGATGATCAGACCGGCGACGCCGAGCGGAGCTCGCACCGTCATCGCCTGCTTGTTCATGCCGCCCGAAGTCGTGGTGCGGCCATAGAGTCGCATTCCCTCGCCGGCCATGAACTGGCCTTGCAGGATCGCGCCCTTGGTTTCACCGAGCGCATCCTTGAAAGACTTGCCGGTCTCCAGCGCGACAACTCGAGCCATGTCCTCAGCGCGAGCCTTCAAACCGGTTACAACATTATTCAGAACGTCGCCGCGTTGTACCGCCGGCATTGCAGCCCAAGCCGGCTGCGCTGCAAGCGCTGCACTCACCGCGGCTTGCACATCCGCCTCACCCGAGCGCGCGGCGCGGCAGATCACCGCGCCGTCATGCGGGGAAATCTTCTCGAAGACGTCGCCCGATACTGCCGGCTTCTCCGCGCCGCCAATCCAGTTGGCGATGCGTTCCGGATAAAGCCGCGGCTGCGCCGCAGCGCGACTACCAAGCGGTCCAGCCACCGTCGATCACCAGGTTGGCGCCGGTCATGTAGGACGACGCATCGGACAAAAGAAAGATCACGCCGCCATTCATCTCATCCTCGTTTGCCATGCGTCCCATCGGCGCGCGCCGCGCATAGCCTTCGAGGAATTCGCGCTCCTGATTGGCGAACACGCCGCCCGGAGTCAGCGTATTCACGCGCACGCCCTGCTTGGCCCAATAGGTCGCGAGATAGCGGGTGAGATTGAGGATCGCGGATTTAGAGGCCGAGTACGTCACCGGCTTGTAGAAGGTCTCGCCGCGATCACGCCGGTAGTCGTAGAGACTCTGATCCGGCGAAACGAGGCCATAGGTCGAGCAGATATTGACGATGGAGCCGCGTCCGGCTTTCGCCATCCGTTCGCCGATGGCCTGGCAGCACAGCATCGTGCCCTTCACATTCACCGCCATGATGCGGTCGAAGGACGACGCCGGATAGCTCTCGAACGGGCCGTTTTCCTCCGGCGGCGCGTCTGGCGGCGCATCGATTGCCGCCGCGTTGATCAACCCCTGCGGCGAGCCCCATTCGCTTCCGACGTGATTCAGCGCATCGACAATCGAGTCGCGTTGCGTGACATCGACCTGATAGCAACGCAGTTGAGCCTTGGCGTCCTGGTCGGCATAGCGGTCGCGCACTCTCGTCGCATCCGCCGCATCGAACACCGCAACCTTCGCGCCACGCGCCAGCAGCGCGCGCGCGAATTGCCCGCCGAGCCTACCGCCGCCGCCGGTCACGACGACGACGCGGTCGCGCACCGCAAAAAGCGGATCGGCGATCATCACAGACAAACCGGCTAGGACGTTGCGATTACTGCGCGCGGCCGCCCGCCGCCTGGCGCGGCTCGGCGACATTCTCCAGTATATCGTAGGCGAAATTGCCGTCGGTCTTCAGCGGCGCCGTAAGCCGCATGCCGAGAATGTTTTCGTATTCGAATGGCGGCAGCCCGTCATTGGGCGAACGGATGGCGATATCGGCGTCGGTCACCACGTGACCGGCCGGCAGGTCTCGCGCGGCGACGAGCTTCTTCTGCATCTTGTAAAGCGGGCCCTTCTCGCTTTCGTAGCAACGCTTGACGCCATCGCCCATGGACTCGCGGGTTCGGCGCAGATCGCGCACCATCCGCTCCAGACCCTTCGGGGTGAGCGAGAAGGCGTGATCGGTCCCCTTGGCCGCACGATTGAGCGTGAAATGCTTTTCGACCACGGTCGCTCCCATCACATAGGCAACCGTCGCCATCGCAATGCCGTTGTCATGGGCGGAGAGCCCGATCACAACGTCCGGGAAACGTTCGCGGAAAGTCTGGATCACCTTCAGGTTCAGCTCGTTGAACTCGGCCGGATAACCCGAGGTGCATTGCAGGATGCAAAGCTGCGGATTGATCGGCATTACGGTGCGATAGGCGCGCACCACGTCATCCATCGTGGCGCCGCCGCTCGAGATGATCATCGGCTTGCCGAACTTGGCGACATGGCGCAGCAGCGGCAGATTAATGATATCTCCCGAAGCGATCTTGTAAGCCGGCATATCGAGTGCTTCGAGGAAGTCCGCGCTCGGAATATCGAAAGCCGTGGAGAAGAAGGTTATGCCGACCTTTTTCGCATGCGCGATCAGTTCGAGATGCTGTTCCGTGGTGAATTCCAGAGCCTCACGGTGTTCGCCATAAGTCGCGCCATAGCTGTTGCGATGCAGATAGGGCGAGTCGAACATCGCCTGGGTGAACAGGGCGCGGTTGTCGCGCTTCTGCAGCTTGGCCGCGTTCGCGCCGCACTCCTTCGCGACGGTGAACATCTTCTTGCACTGCTCGAGGTCGCCCTGATGGTTATGGCCGATCTCGGCGATGACATAGCAGTCGGATTGATCGTTGATCTTGAAACCGTCGATGCTGAGCTCGCGCGCCATGATTTTCCTCGTCAGAACCAGATACGAACAAAAGGTTCACCCGGCGATCCGAATGGCAACTGCGAAAGATCGCCGCCGCATTCCAAATTTACCGGAGCCTCCAACCCCACCAATTTTGCCGAACCCTGTCAGGGACCGCATTCGCGCTAACAATCCGATTGTCGAAGCGGGCGGCATGTCGGGGACCATACGCCCACCCTTTTGGGCAGACCTACAGCTACCGCACTCCGGGTGAAAGCGGCACCCGGAAATTGGACTTTGGGGCGATGGGCTGCGGTCGCAGTATCGGACCTCCCTCCGCAGCAAAATCAATGTTCACGAATTGAACATGGATGTCAAGGCAGCCACTTTAGCCCATTAAAGCGATACTGAACCAAAAAGCCACCGTTCGATCCTGCGTTGATCGGTAGCCTTTGCGCGGGTCAGTTCGCCGTGACGATCTGCCTGTTGCGGGAAACGTCAGGGGCGGGAACGAGAGGAGAAAGCGCTTCGCTCAATTGCTCGAGAGCGGAAGCCATGTCCCGCTCGACAAACGTCGTCTGAAATTCCGCGTCTATAATGAGGCCCAGTTTTTTGTCGATCTCGGCCTGATCCGGATCGGGTGCCCGGATCAGATCCAATATCGTTCGAGCGAGATCATCGCGATTGGTGAGTTTCGCGGCGACATCAACACCGTCGTAGAAAGTTTGTGACAGCGTCAATACCTTGCGCCCCATAATCATGCCTTCCCAGCCGGACGATCCATTTTCCGTCACGATGAGAGATGCATTCTGAATGTATTTGAATTGCAAATCGTAGGCATCCACGAGCGCTACGTTCGGAAGCTTCAGCAGTTCTGAATAGAACGAGTTCGGCCGCAAGCCAACATTACGCCGATGTTCCCGCACCAACAGCCGGTATCCGTGCGGCATCACGCTCGCAAGCAGCCGAATTGTGGCGCGCTGATCGAACCAGGATGCGGCTTGGTAGCTCAGCGGCAAATCGGTTTCCTTGTGCATGGGATAAAACATATACTTCATCGCGCTTAATTCGAGCGCGCTGAACGAACGCAGAAAGTGCCGCTGGCGATTTGCAAGCAGCGCGCGACGATTGAATTCCAACAGTCGCCTCACAGTCGAACTCCTTGAGGAGTTTGCGTCGGGCAACGACGTTGAAGGAATTCCTTGCAAACGAGTGCGCCCAAGTACGGTGCCACGACGACCACGTTACCCTCTTTTTGAAATTCCATTTGGCTTCAATATGAGTCAGCACCTGCGGTCTGTCGCGAAAATCCCGCAACCAGTCTCGCGCGCGTTTGCTGGGAAGTTCACCCGATTGCTGAAGAGCAGCCGATCTGGAATACGCCGCGAGGTTGAACATCGAGGGATCGGCGGTAAAAAAGAACGAGTCCGATCGAATCTTTGAGCGCCGGATTGTAATGCAGGGGATCCCCCGGCGCCGTGCTGCCAGCCAGGTCGCGAACAGCCACGGCAAAGCCCATTCGTAGCTGTAGACGACGTCAGGCGAAGACGAATCCAAAAGTTCCTCGGCCCAATGAAAAAGCCTTCGAATGGCGCGAAAAGGCTCCTCGTTGTTTTTTTCGTAAGATCGAGGCGCCTCGCTGGTAACCGGCAAATTCATGACGGGCGCGACGAACCCGCGCCCCAGCCTAGAATCCGCCGCCAAGGCTATTCGGCCAATCGGTACGCCCGAAGCTATTTCGGCCTCAGCGATTTTCGCGTCCAGCGTTGCAAGATATTCTTCGTCACTCTCCCACGGAGCTACCGGGGGGTGCATATTCGGCTCAACAAAATGCCGGCCATCGGGCGAAGCCAATTTGGTGAACGCGCCGGCCCTTGCGCTCGCGGAATCACAAACGATGTCCAAATGCCAATTCCATTTGCACTTCGCAGCTTCGAGCGGATGAAAAATGTAATGCTTCTTCGGACGCCGTGCCGTTTTGGAAAGCAACGCCAAAACACGCAGATCATCCAGCGCGTGATCAGAAGCGGTCATGAATTTCAACGCAGACAACCACAGAAAAGCTCCAAAGATTTCGGAACGCCACAACTAACCAGCACATAATTTTGGCCCCAAGCAACCGTTAAGCACTGGACCGTACGCCGAATAAGCGTCCGTGGGCGACGCTGTACCAACCCCCGCTCCGCAAAAGCTGATCGTGGGTACCATGTTCCGCGACACGTCCATGATCCAGGACAACAATCTGATCGGCATCGACAATCGTCGAGAGGCGATGTGCGATCACAATGATCGTAAACTTGCGAGTCGCACGCAGGTCGATCATGACATCGCGAAAATCCGCCTCAGCCTCCGGATCCACGGCGCTGGTCGGCTCGTCCAGAATGAGAATTGGTGCGGAGCGCACCAGCGCGCGCGCTATATCCAGCCGCTGACGTTGGCCGCCCGACAACCGGCTGCCGCCATCGCCGAGCGGAGTGTTGAAGCCTTCCGGCAGGCACTCGATAAATTCGAGCGCGCCGGCAAGCTGGGCGGCCCGGCGGACCTCTTCGTCGGTCGCGTCTTCCTTGCCGTAGCGGATATGATCCGCCACCGGGATATCGAAAATCTGCGGCTCTTGCGGCACAAAAGCTATCGCCTGGCGCAGACTTGTCATTGAAAACTGCTGTATCGGAATTCCATCGAACTGAATCTGCCCCGCCGTCGGATCCCGCAACCGCGGAAGCAAATCGATCAGCGTCGATTTTCCTGCGCCGGACGGTCCGACCAGAGCCGTCAGACGGTAGGCCGGGATTTCGACAGTCACATCCTCCAACGCCGGAACCTTGCTGGATTTGTAGCTGAATGACACGTTCTGATAGCGAATGCCGGAATCGAGCCGTTCAAATTGCAGCGGACCTCCCTTCGATTCCGTCGCCTGCGAAATCTGGAGCAGAAAGGCGTCCACCCTTTCGAGCGACGGCATCATTCCCACGATGCGACCATATTGCGCCAGGGCGGTCCGTAGCAGCGGTAAAATTTTGATCAGCAGGATCGCGAAAAGACCAAGACGTTCCAGGCTCAAGCCGAGCACATGGGCGCCGACAAAAAACAGCAGATAGGCCGCTCCGATCACGCCCGGCTCAATCATGAACTGCACGCGCGTCGCCAGCATCTTCTGCTGCAATTCCTGCTCTGACAGATTGGTGGTGATGTTGCTGAACCGTCTCGCCTCCGCCTTCTCCGTGCCCGATAGCCGGATCAGGCGTGCACGTTTCAGACGCCCGATGGTGAAGGTCGCAAGCGACCTGTTCACGTCGGTCATGGTGCCGCCGCGTTTCCTGATTTCACGGAACTGACCGCGAGTCACAAGCACGACGAGCCCCATCAGGACCGCGCAGACCAGACACATGATCGGCGACAACAGAAAGAGACCGACGAAATAAGATATAATTTGAGCGACAAGACTGACGGATTGAGTGATTGAAAGCAGCACTTCGAGCGCACGGCGCAGATCGGTCTGCAACAAAGACAAGACTGATCCGACGCCGGCCGCGTCCTGAATCACGGTTTCAGCCCTGAGATACCGGCCGAACACTCGTGACCGGATCGAATTGGCCATATTGCGCTGAACCGTCTCGGCATATCGAACCGCAAAGTAGCGGATAACCTGCCGCGCCAGCACAAATGCGAAGCTCACCAACAGCAGCAAACCGAGACTGATCGGAATGCCGATATAATTCGACACATTGCGCAGGACCGTCCAGTGATGACCCTGCAGCTTGTCGATCGCGGCGCCACCGCCCGCCTGAATAATCTCCAGTATCGGCAGCAAGAGCACGACGCCAAGCAAATCAAGGCCTGCGCCGAGCAGATTGAGTAAGAACAGATAGACAAATGTGCGCCGGGGCAGACCCAGACGGCGCACGATCGCAAGCAGATACTTGGGCCCGATTGCGGTCATGTCGCTATTTTTGGCAGGCTCTGTTTCTGCGACCAAGATGCGAAGCTACCTTCGTTAGCGACAAGCGATGCGATTGTCTTTGTCGCGCTGCGCGAGGGATGATGTGTTCGAACGGCCCTATGACACCGGCGCTATTGCGTCCACCGACAATTGCACATGCACCTTGCGGCCGAGCAGCGACAGAAGCGCATGCACGCGCACCTCGTCACGTTGGGTCTCGAAAATCGCAGTATGGCCGGTGAACGGTCCGGACGCGATGGCGAATTTGTCGCCGCGTGAAAGATTCAGGTGATTTCCCAGCACAACAAAGCCACCTTCGTCTTCGCGCGCACGAATTTCGGTCAGGATGAATTCCGGCACCGGAGAAGGATCGAGCCCGTTCTTGACCAGATCGATCACACCACGCGTGGAACGTATCGCCTGCCAGCGCGAGGCTTCCGGATCGAAAGAGACAAACACGTAGCGAGGGAACAGGGGCGAAGCGACCAGATCGATCTTGCCGGCGTGGCTGCGACGCTTCTGGTAACGGGGGCAATAGACATCGAACGCCTGGCGCTCGAGATGCTCGATCGCCAGTGCCTCGTTGCGTGGCTGCGTATAGGCGGCGTACCAGCGGTTCATTCGGCTGCCTCGGCCCCCGCGCCTTCCGCCTGCACACGCGCCGCGATTCCGAGCAGCGCGGGAAGCAGCACGCGCTCGCGGCCAACCTCGATCTCCATGGCACGAACGATGGTTTCCGAACCGGGAATGCCCGTGACAATCACGACATCGACCTCGCCGAGTTCGGCAAGGGTCGCACGCACAGGAAGGCCGCAGAATGTGCCGCCAGCGCGCTTCTCGTCGACGACGCCCATCAGCTTCACAGGATAATCATGCGCACACAAAGTGCCGACTTCGGCAAGTTCTGAAGCGCCGGCAAAGGCGATGCGGCTGCGGCCATCGGCTGCGCATTGCGCCATCAGCTGTGACATCTGTTCGCGTGCCCGTCGGAAGAAAGTGAAGGAATAGGAGAAATACTCCGCCGTCAGCCGCGCTTTCTCGGCAAATCCATTGGGCGTGAGATAATAGGCGTAGCGCCGCGCAGGCGCCTGGCTCACCTTGATCAACCCCTTGTTGACGCAGCGTTTCAGATACGCGTTGGCAAGCCCGAGCGCCACACCAAGTTCCGATGAGATCGAACGCTGTGAGGTGCGAGCATCGCGATCGATAGCATTCAGCACCCCGAGCAGGATCTCGTCCTGATCGGCGAAGGAACCGGAAGTCTCGGATTTCTGGGGCGTTCGGGTCATGGTTGATCGAAAGGTATTTATCGTTCATAGCATGAACGTCAGGCGATATCAAACGCACGGGCCAGCCAGCTCGGAATATCAGTCAGGAAACTCGAGCCGATGTGCGGCATAGCCGGCCTATTCGACCTGCATGATTCCGCGCGTGAGCACGATCCTGCCGGCATCGCGCAGCGTATGGCGAATGCCATGCCCTATCGCGGGCCGGATGGCTTCGACGCCTGGGGCGATGAGGCGGCCGGAATCGGGCTTGCGCACCGGCGGCTCGCCATCGTCGATCTGTCCGACACCGGCAAGCAGCCGATGCATTCGGCCGACGATCGCTTCGTCATCACCTATAACGGCGAGGTCTATAATTTTCAGGACCTGCGCGCCGAGCTGACCGGCCTTGGCCATTCCTTTCGCGGCACCTCCGACACCGAAGTGATGCTGTCGGCCTTCATGCAATGGGGCGTGATGGAAGCGACAAAACGCTTCCTCGGCATGTTCGCCTTTGCGGTTTTCGATCGGCGCGAACGGGTGCTGCATCTGGTGCGCGATCGTGTAGGGGTGAAGCCGCTCTACTGGACCATTCAGAACGGCACGCTTCTGTTCGGCTCAGAATTGCGGGCGCTAATGGCGCATCCATCGTTCCGCCGCGAGGTCGACCCGGATGCTATCGCAGCGTTGGTCGCTTACAGCTACGTGCCTGCATCAGCGACAGCCTTTAAAGACGTGTTCAAGTTGCCGGCCGGTGCGATCCTTTCGATCAAGCCGGGCGGTGAGCCCGTCATCGAACGCTATTGGCGGATCGAAGACGTGGCCGCGCGGCGCGGCCGCAACCGGATCGACAGCGGCGAAGCGGTCGAGGCACTGGACGCGCTTCTTCGCGATTCAGTTCGCCGGCGCATGGTGGCGGACGTGCCCGTCGGCGCGTTTCTATCGGGCGGCATTGATTCCTCCACCGTGGTGGCGCTGATGCAGGCGGAATCCAACCGCCCGGTGCGCTCCTTCACCATCGGCTTTTCGGATGCGGCTTACGACGAATCTGCAATCGCGCGTCAGGTCGCGGGGCATCTGCATACCGATCACAATGAAATCCGTCTTGACGCCGCGGACGCACTGAAGCTCGTGCCCGACATCGCCGAATGGTTCTCCGAACCGTTCGCGGATTCCTCGCAATTGCCGACCTATCTGGTCGCGCGCGAAACCCGAAAGCACGTCACGGTCGCACTTTCCGGAGACGGCGGCGACGAATTGTTCGCGGGCTATCCGAAATACGCATGGCTCGACGGACTTTGGCGCGCAGCCGGAGGATTACCGCGACCCTTGCGTACCCTTGCCGGCAATGTGCTGTCGCTTGCACCGGAAGCCGCATTGAAACCGATCGCAGCGACTCTGCTGGATGCCGCGCGCGCCGAGCGCATCGGCGAGAAATCGCGGCGGCTTGGGCTCGCCTTGCGGGCCTGCAGCGCGGACCGAGCAGCGCTGGAGCTTGCCCGCGTCGGCATCGATGGCAATCTCGTGCATGGCGCGACTCACGGCTATCGCCTGACTCCGCTGGCGGCTCTCGACAAAAGCCTGCCGGATCTGGTCTCGCGAATGCAGGTCAATGACATCGCGACTTATCTGCCCGACGACATCCTGACGAAAGTGGATCGCTGCACGATGGCGGTCTCGCTCGAAGCCCGCGAACCGCTGCTCGATCATCGCCTGATCGAATTCGTCTGGTCGCTGCCGCGGGACGTTCATCACACCGGCGGACCGAAGGGGCTGCTGCGGGCGGTGCTCGGCCGCTACATCCCGCCAGCCTGGATGGACCGCCCGAAGCGCGGCTTCTCGGTACCGCTCGCGCAATGGCTGCGGGGTCCCTTGCGCGGATGGGCACATGAGTTGCTCGAGCCGACAAAACTCAAGCAGGATGGCCTGTTCGACGCGACGGCAGTCGAGCGGCTATGGCAACGTCACTGCGATGGCCGCGAGGACAATGCCACCGGGTTGTGGAATATCCTGATGGTGCGGGCCTGGTCGCAGCGCTGGCTCGCCACTTGAGCGATTCGGTCCGCGCCACCGGTTTTCGCGCGGCGGACTAATCCACAATTGTGCGATTTCCATTCCCGGCCGGAATTTCGTATATGCTCCCGCTCAACCGCCAGCCGGGAACTCCTGATGGTCGAGCCCAAGCCCCAAATCTCCGACGATGACGCGCTTTTCGGAGCGCGCATGGTCGAATCGGCCGTTCGTACATTGGAGGCGGAAGCCGAAGGCGTCGCGGCGCTGTCGGCGGCTTTGCGCAACGGGCTCGGACGCTCTTTCACAGCGGCGGTCGAGACCATACGCGCCTCGCAGGGCCGTCTGATCGTGACCGGAATGGGCAAATCGGGCCACGTCGCGCGCAAGCTCGCCGCGACTTTCGCCTCCACCGGCACGCCGGCCTTCTTCGTACATCCGAGCGAGGCCAGCCACGGCGATCTCGGCATGATCATGAAAGATGACGTGATCTTCGCGCTGTCCTGGTCCGGCGAGACGGCGGAACTGAAAAACCTCATCGACTATTCCAAGCGCCACACCATTGCCCTTATAGGCATGACCGCGGATGCAAATTCCACGCTCGGCCGCGCCTCCGCGATCGTGCTGGCGCTACCGCAGGCGCGCGAGGCTTGCCCGCATAATCTCGCGCCCACCACCTCCTCGCTGATGCAGCTCGCGCTCGGCGACGCGCTCGCGATCGCGCTGCTGGAAGCCCGCGGGTTCTCCGCACAGCAATTCCATGTGTTGCATCCGGGCGGGCGCCTGGGCGCACTTTTGAAATTCATCCGCGATGTGATGCGCACCGGCGACTCGCTGCCAATCGCGCGCGCGGGCTCGCGCATGTCCGAAGCCGTGGTCGAGATGTCGGCAAAAGGCGTGGGCTGCGTCGGCGTCATCGATGCACACGGCCAACTTTGCGGCATTATCACTGACGGTGACCTTCGCCGCCACATGCGGCCCGGCCTGACCGAGTCGACCGTTGACGAGATCATGACCAGGAATCCGAAATCCTGCCGCCCCGATCAACTGGTCAGCGAGGCGATTGAGGTTTTCAATTCCTCCAAGATCACCGCCATGTTCGTGGTCGAAGGCAATCGCCCGGTCGGGGTCGTGCATCTGCACGATCTACTGCGCATCGGCGCCGCTTGATTGACGTAACATGAGCGAAGCGCTGATCGTTGCGGGTGCGGCAGCGCTGACCGCGATCTTGATCGTACTTCTGCAGCCGTGGCTTGTGCGATACGCCTTGGCGCGGCCGAATGCGCGCTCTTCGCACGTTACGCCGACGCCTCAGGGCGGCGGCATTGCGTTGATTGCGGCCTGGCTCGTGGCCTCTGTTTTCGGTCTCTTGGCAACCGGCACCTGGTCCAGTCCGCTCGCATCCGGCCTGATCGCAGTTTTTGCGGCGACCATCGTGATCGCGTTGCTCGGCGCCGTCGATGATATCCGCCCCGTCCCGGTCGCGCCGCGCCTGCTGATCCAGTTTCTTTGCGTCGCGACCGTGATCGCGGCGCTGCCTGCCGATTTCCAGATGACGCCGTATCTGCCGTGGTGGCTGGAACGTGCCCTGCTGGTCATCGCCGGAGTCTGGTTCGTCAATCTCGTCAACTTCATGGACGGCCTCGACTGGATGACCGTCGTCGAGATCGTGCCGGTCGCGGGCGGGCTCGTGCTCGCCGGCTGGCTCGGTGCGCTGCCGTCCTATGCCGTGATCTGCGCGCTCGCGCTTCTCGGCGCGGTGATCGGGTTTGCGCCCTTCAACCGCCCGGTGGCGCGGCTTTTTCTCGGCGATGTCGGCAGCCTGCCGATCGGGCTCGTGGTCGGATGGCTGTTGGCGCTGATGGCCAACAAGGGGCATCTCGCGGCAGCGCTTTTGCTCCCGCTCTATTACCTGATGGACGCGACCATCACCCTGTTCCGCCGCCTGTCACGCAAGGAAAAGGTGTGGCAGGCGCATCGTACCCATTTCTATCAGCGCGCGACCGACAACGGCTTCAGCGTGACAGAGGTGACGGCGCAGGTATTCGCGGTGAACATCGTACTCGCGGCACTGGCGCTGATCTGCGTTCGACTGAATACGCCCGCCTCCGAAATCGCGTGCCTTGCGGCAGGAACGCTTCTCGTCGGCTTGCTGCTGATGCGCTTCTCACGAAGGCGCGGATAATGCGTGTCCTTGTCACAGGCGCCAGTGGTTTCGTCGGTCGCGCCCTCACGCGCGCACTCGCCAACGCAGGGATCAAGGTTCGCGCGGCGGCACGCAATGTTTCGGCCATTCCATCCGGCGCAAATATCGAGGCGGCAACGCTGCCCGATCTCTCGCGTCCGGTCGACTGGCGGCCTCTCCTTCGCAATATCGATGCGGTCGTGCATCTTGCAGGCATCGCACACGTGTCTGAAGAAATCGCCGATGCGCAATACGACCGCGCCAATCGGCTGGCGACCAAGGAACTCGCGCTCGCGGCTGCGATGACGCCGGACATCCGGCGATTGATATTCGTCTCCTCGATCCGCGCGCAAAGCGGACCGACATCGGATCATACGCTGACCGAGAACGATCCGCCGATGCCTACGGACGCCTATGGCCGTTCCAAGCTCGCCGCCGAAACCTTCGTACGCGGCTATGGTGTGCCGGCGACCGTCCTTCGGCCGGTTGTGATTTATGGCGAAGAAGCGCGCGCCAATATCGCGCAACTCATCAAGATCGCGGGTCTGCCATTCCCGCTACCCTTCGGCGCATTTGACAACCAGCGCTCTCTGCTCGCGCTCGACAACATGATTTCGGCGATCCGCTTCGTGCTCGACACGCCCTCGACCGCCGGTGAAACCTATCTCGTCTCCGATCCGTCGCCGGTATCGCTCGCTGACATGATCGCAATCTTGCGACGGGGCCGTGGTCGCGCGCCGAACCTGATTTCCGTTCCACCGGAATGGATTGGAGCTGCGCTTCGCGCCGCCGGCAAGAACGATATCTGGGAACGCATCGGCTCATCGCTGATTGCGGATTCCGCGAAGCTTCGCGCCGCCGGATGGCAACCGCCGACAGATACACCCCGCGCGCTCGCTGGATTGGTTAGGCCGCCTCGCCCTTGAAGTCCGGCACCGCGTCGCGCAGCACGCGATAGATTGCGCTGCGGTCCTCGCGCACGAGCCCCTGCTCCAGCGTCGCAAGCCAGGCGCGCATGGTATCGATCGAAGGCGACAGCGGACGCGCGGCCACAACGCCGGCAACACCGATATCCGCGGTCGGCTCTTCGCGCGCGAACAGGATTTCGTGCAGCCGCTCGCCCGGCCGGATGCCGGTGAACGTGATGTCGATATCGCGGCCGGGCTCGAGCCCGGAAAGCCGGATAATGCGCTCGGCCAGTTCCACGATCTT
This sequence comes from uncultured Pseudomonadota bacterium, assembly GCA_963707705.1. Lineage (GTDB taxonomy): Bacteria > Pseudomonadota > Alphaproteobacteria > Rhizobiales > Xanthobacteraceae > Pseudorhodoplanes. Next base: position 179,770 of record CAVPRD010000006.1, read on the forward strand.
CACCGGCTGTCCCATATTCAGAACATAGACTGCGACATCGGAGCGTTCCGGCCCGAGCGCATGAGTGCCGGCAGTGACCACAAGATCGCAGGCCTCGCGGATGGTCATGAAATAGCGCACCATGTCCGGATGCGTGACCGTGACCGGGCCACCGGCCTCGATCTGGGCCTTGAATTTCGGCACCACCGAACCGTTCGAAGCCAGCACATTGCCGAAGCGTACCGCGATCAGCCGCATCGGCGTCGAACCGGCTTCCGCCTTGCGCGCGAATTGTTGATCGAGTGCCTGGCAATACATCTCGGCGAAGCGCTTGGTGGCGCCGAGCACCGACACCGGTTCGATCGCCTTGTCGGTCGAGATCATCACCATCGCAGTCGCGCCGGAAGCCGCGGCGGCGTCTGCCACATTGACTGAGCCGAATACGTTGGTCTTTACGCCCTCGCCCCAATTCTGTTCGAGCAGCGGGACATGCTTGAGCGCCGCCGAGTGGAACACGATCTCCGGCTTGAAGTCCGCCATCAGGCGCATGATGCGCTCGCGGTCGCGGATATCCGCAAGACGGCCGGTAATCTCGGCGTCCGGATTTTTGCCATTCAGCGCTTCCAGGACCGCATGCAGAGCGGGCTCGGAATTCTCGATCACCAGCAGCCGCGACGCGCCGAAGGTGACGATGCGATCGCAGATTTCCGCGCCGATCGATCCGCCGCCGCCGGTCACCACGACCGAGCGGCCCTTGATGAAATTTTCCAGCCGCCGGTAATCGATCTTCACGCTCGGCCGAAGCAGCAGGTCTTCGACATTGACCGGCGCCAGGCGCAGCGCTTCCACGCTGTCATCGAGCGACGGCAAACGGCTGGTGGTGAGACCGAGCCGGCGGGCACGCATCAGCAATGTATCGGTCGCAACGTCTACCTCGAAGGCAGACGGCGTCAGCACCACCCGCCGCACATTGGTGCCGCGATTGGCTAGATCCGATACAGCGGTTTCAAGATCGTCGAAGGTGCCGAGCACACGGATGCCGCGGATCGACTGGCCCCGATCGGCCGGAGATTGCGACAGCACACCGACCGGCCAGGTCTTCTTGACCGCACCGCTTTCGATCGCACGCAGCAGCACTTCGGCATCCGCCGCGCGTCCGAGAATGAGGATCGGAGCGGAATCGTTCCGGCTCGCCTTCATGCGCGCGCGCGAATAGCGGAAATAGCGATAGGCAATGCGCGGGCCGCCCAGAAAGAACATCTGGAGCACCCAGTAGATCAGGATCGTCGCCTTGCCGAAGAAGAAGTCGCCGTACACGTTGGGCGCAACGAGAATGTAGTCGAGCACGAGCAGCGTGATCGCGAGCACGCTCGCGGAACGGAAGATATTCCAGAGATCGGGCAGCGAGGCGAAGCGCCACTTGGCGTCGTCGAGATGGAAGAAGTGATAGACGATGCCGGCATAGACCAGGATCGCAGGCAGCATCCACCACAGCCAGTCGATGCGGACCGACAGACGCTGTTCTTCGAAGCGAAGATAGAACGCCGCCACCAGAGCGGCAGCCGTCATCAGCAGATCGTGCAGGACGATCAATGCTTTGCGGGTCGTCATGGTGCGGAAGCGGAACATCAATTTCCGGCGGCGATGGAGGGGATCGACGGACTGAATAGCGACGTTTTGGGCGCAGCGCCACCCTGAAGGGAGCGGCTCGCGAGCGCCTCTTCGACAGCGCGCAGAACGGTGCCGACAGGCATCTGGTCGAGGCAGAGACTATGGCTCGCGGTGTGGCGGAGACAGCCTTCGAGCCCACAGGGCATGCCAGGCAGCGGGTTCTGGACCACCCAGACGTGACCGCGCCGCTGTACGCTTTCGCTTTGCCGCCAAGGTTCGTGAAGCCCCTCAATCGGCCAAGGTCCCCAGCGGCGGGGATCGGTCGGCCCGAAAAGCGCAACCGTAGGACAACCGGACGCGGCCGCAAGATGCGTTACCGACGTGTCGGGTCCGGTGAATATTTGGGCATCGGCCAGCAGCGCGGTCAGCGCCGGCCAGTTCAGCCGCCCGTCGAGCCGTTCGACGCTGGTCGTTGAGTCCCACACTTCGTCGAGATAGGCGCGTTCCTGCTCTCCGGGCCCGCCGGTCGCGACCACCTGCAATCCGCGCTCGGATAGAAAGCGCGCCAATTCGCGCCAGCCGTCCGCGTGCCATTGCTTGTATCGGAAGAACGGCGAGGCATGGAGGACCGCGTAGGGCTGCGACCGCCGCGACACATCGGCAGTGCGCGGCGGCACGATTTCCGGCGCGCGCGCGATTCCGAGCAAGTCCGCCAGCAGCAATGTCTCCTCGACACGATGCAAGTCGCTGCGCATTCGCGCATGCCGGTGCAGGAACAGCGCCTTGAGTTTCCCGATCAGGCGCGATTCGGTCACTCCGACCCGCTTGCGGCCGGCAATGATCGCGAAGAAGGACGGCCGGTCGCCGGCCTGCGTAGTGATAGCGAGATCGTAGCCGCGCCAAAGCCGTCTCGCGAGCGCAAGACTCTCCGAAATTGTCGGCCGCTCCGGACAGGTCACGATTCCGTCCATGTCGGGATTGCCTTCGAGCATTTCGGCCGTGTCGGCGAAGACGAGCATTTCGATCCGAGCTTCCGGCCATGCCTTGCGAAGGCTGCGAGTCAGCGGCGTGGTGAGAAGCACGTCCCCTAGCCGGCGCAGCGCCACCACAAGAATCCGCGGCCGTGGCGGCAGATCGAGCTTCGCGCTCACGTTGCGAATTCGCTCGAAGCACGATGCCGAAAAGTGCGAAGCGGTTTTCGGACGACATCATTCTCCAAATTATCAGAATCGATCACGTTTATGATTTTGGATCGATACGATCCAAAATCATCGTGACCTTGCGGCGCCTTCAGCGCCAGCGCACCCGCGACGCCGACCCCAAAGATGTAAATCCAGGATTGAGTGAAATCGGTGAGGTGATTGTTGAACAATGAGCCGATGAAGTTCTGCGCCACCACCGCCATGCCGACCCAGCCGGCGAGGCCACCGACGCGAAACAAAATGAAATGTGAGAACCACATCCCAAACAGCAATGCTGTACCGGCAATGCCAAGCTGGATCGCGACCATCAGGGTCTGATTATGCGGATTGGTGGTTGGCCTTTTTTTCGAGTTCGGTCTCCGCCGCAGCGCGCTCGAACATCAGGCGGATCGATCCGGTGCCATGCCCTATCGCAGGGGCCGTCTTCACGATCCCAAGCGACGAGGTCCAGTATTCAAGACGCTCGCCGGCCGATGTGGAGATGTGTTTGCTGCGCGCGTCCTGCACTTCGGTGATGATGCCAAGTATGCGCTTCTGAATTGCGGGCGACGCCAACCACACTACAGCACAGGTCGCGACAACCGCGCAGGCGATGCCAAGCGTATAGCTGAGCCGCATGTGCGCCGCGACCAGGATCACAAGCAGCAGCGGGAAAGTCACAAGCCCGGTTCGGCTCGGCGCGATGAAGAACACGTTGGCGAGAAACAAAAGCGCCAGCGCAGCGCAGCCGAGAGTAAGCGGCCAGCGCCGCTGCCGGATGGTCATGAATGCAAGATAGATCAGCCCAACCGTGCAGAGGATGAATTCCTGGCTCTGCACGATGTAGTCCCGCACCGGGACGCCGTAGCTGGTCGAGCCGCCGCGCGGCAGCGGCTTCAGGCCCGTTACGACCTGGAACCACGACAGTGCAAGCAGAGCGGAGCACGAGACCAGAAAGGCGAGCAGAACCCAATGCGCGCGCGGAGAATTTCGGAATTGCACGAACAGGATCGGAATTGCCAACAGCTTGCCGAATGACACGAGGCCTTCCAGCCGCTGCCCCCACGGCACACCGAAGGCCCACACCATTCCGATAGCGGCAAGAGCTGCGAGCGCGACCGGCAAATACGCCGCCGGATGCCTCATCACGGCCCGCCATGCCAGCGGATCGCTGTTCGGCAGGAAAACGATCGCCCAGGCGGCTATCAAAATATAGGCGATCGACGTCGACCACGGAATTGCCGCCACCGCCGCCGCCGCGAGACCGTCGGCAAGCTTGCTGGCGGCTTGCGGCTCCATTCGCCATTTCATGCCGTCACCGGCATCGCCGCATCGCGCATCGTGGACATGCCGCGCTCCGCGATCACGCGGCCACCGACGCGAACGTCGTCAAGCCGGCGATCGTTGTCCGGCAGCCAGGAGCGATCGGCAGTCGGATGCCAAAGGTGCAACACGCCGGTTGCGAATACGCCGTCCTTGCGGCGCACGCCCGCATGCAGGAGCCGCACCAGCAGGTCGGAATCTTCCCGGCCCCAGCCCTCATAGGCGCAGTCGAAGCCGTCAATCCGATTGAGATCACTGCGCCAGACCGCGAGATTGCAGGAGCGTGCGCCGCGCCAGGCGCGCCAGCGCAGCTTGCGCAAGGGTCCAAGCGGCAAGCGCATCAGCGGCACAGTGCGGTTGATACCGCCGCGGCCGCGCTCGCGCGCCCATTGGCGATAGTTCCAGGTTTCCGGATCGAGCTTGTCGCGCAGGATGGTGGCGGTCAGATGCTCCGACATCAGGATGCGGTTGCCGGTGACGAACCAGCTCTGCTCCGAAAGTAGCCGGTGGGTCGCGATGAAGCCCGGACGCGCAATGCAGTCGCCGTCGAGAAAGATACAATAGACGCCCGCGCTCGCCAGGATCGCGCGGTTGCGGATCTCCGCCGCACGGAAGCCGCGATGCTCCTGCCAGACATGCTTGAGCGGACAGCCGAGTTTCGGCACCCAATCCGCGATCAGCTTCGCCGTGCCCTCGCCCGACCCGTCGTCGGCGATGATGACCTCGAAGTCGCTATCGGTCTGGACTGCCAGCGAACGCAGTACGGCATCGAGTGCGTCCTCGCGGTTCCAGGTCGTGACGATCACCGAAATCAGATCAGTCACGCGAGCGCCCTTTCAGCCACGCCTTCATATACCGGTAATAGGTACCTTCGGCATTCGCTATTGCCAGCAGAAAGCCCTCGCGGCCATCGAGAAACCCGAGCCGGATAAAGTAGGTCTGGATGAATGTCCACCAGCCGCGCAGGATGCCGGTGAAGAACGAAACCCTGCGGCCGGAATCCTCGATCATCTGCGCGCGCGCGGTGGAATAGCGGTCCATGCGCGAGAGCGAATCTTCCAGTCGCTCGACCGGATGATGCGTGAGCGGCTCCTTCAGCCGCGCGACCTTGCCGTCGCAGATCACCCGTTCGTGCACGAGGTCGTCGGAAAAGCGCGCGCGCTCGCGACGAAACAGCCGCAGAACATAATCCGGGTACCAGCCGGAATGCCGCATCGGCCGCCCGCAAAAAGTCGACAGCCTCGGCATTTCGTAGGCATCGGCCAGGCCTTCCGAAACCGCCTGTCTGATCTCGGCGGCAAGCTTTTCGCTGATCCGCTCGTCGGCATCCACCGACAGGACCCAGTCGCCGCTTGCAAGCGACAGCGCCAGATTCTTCTGCGGCCCAAAGCCCCGCCACTCCGATGCGACGGTAACGCGCGCGCCCATTCCTTCGGCAAGCTTCGCGGTCGCATCCTCGCTGCCACCATCGACCACGATCCACTCGTCGCAGAATGCCAGCGAATCGAGGCAGGCCGCGATATTCTTTGCTTCGTTCCTGGCGATCACGATGGCGGAGAGCCGCGGCATGTCACGCGCTTTCCCGAAATCGAATACGGTCGCGCCGCCGCCGCCGCCAGTCCCGGAACATGCGGAGCGGCAGCGCCAGATAATATTTGCGGAATATTTGCCAGCGCCCGAACAGATCCATGGCTGGCGCATCGGCCCGCGGTACATACCAGCCGTTCAGGCCGGTGCGGCGCATCAGGCGATAGCCGGATCGCTTCATGAAGCGATGCTTGTCGAGACTTGAAACGTGATCCTCCAGCAGGATCAGCCGCGGCCTCCAGCGCTCGAAATCGAACCCGCTCAGAACCTCGAGCTCGTGACCTTCCACATCGACCGACATCAGGTCGATCGGCCGCGGTGCGTCGCCCTCTTTCAGCACGTAGTCGAGCGTCTCGACCTTCACGTCGATGGCGCGATCGGCACGCATGCCGGTGACTGCGAGATTGGGATCGAACGACGAGAACGGCCCGGCCACATGAAGCTGCATGGTCTGCCCGGCGCGATCCGGCGAGGAGCAAGCAACCTCAAACACTTTCGCCTTGCGCAGCCGCCGCAATTCGCTCGCAAGTTCCGGCAAGGGCTCGACCAGAATGCCGCGCCAGCCGGCTTCTTCGAGATGCCAGGATTGCGAATCCTTTTTCGGATCGTTGGCGCCGACCTCGACAAAGAAACCCCGCGGCGTGTCGGCGAAGAATTCGCGCACGAGGGGAACTTCAAGCTCGGGTTTGAACACGGCGGGCACGGCAGGGTTCATCGTCCGATATTCAGTTTTTCGCGGTGGAGCGCGAGCGCTTGACGATGTCGCTCGTGGAATGGCCGGGGAGTAATTCGACCAGCAGCACTTCGCCGCCATAGGCTTCGACGATTTCGTGGCCGACCACCTGCGCACGCGTATAATCGGCGCCCTTGATCAGAACGCTCGGACGTACTTTCGCGATCAGGTTGCGCGGGGTATCTTCCTCGAACACGACGACCAGATCGATCGCCTCCAGTGCAGCCAGCACTTCAGCGCGCGCCTGCACATTCTGCACCGGACGTTCCGGCCCCTTCAGGCGTGAGACCGAGGCGTCACTGTTCAAGCCCAGCACCAGCCGGTCGCACGCCGCGCGTGAATGCGCCAACAGCCTGACATGACCGGGATGCAGGATATCGAAACAGCCATTGGTAAATCCGATGCGAAGGCCCTGCCGTCGCCAGACATCGAGCTTGGCATCAAGTTCCGACCAATCGAACAGGATTTTTTCCTCGGCCGCGAGCGTCGCCGCCGGCAGAATGCGGTGGCGGAGTTCGGCGGCGGAAACCGTCGCGGTGCCGCGCTTGCCGACCACGACGGCAGCGGCGGCATTGGCGGCGCGCATGGCGGATTCGTAATCCGCGCGTAACGCCAGCATCGCCGACAGCACCGCGACCACGGTGTCGCCCGCACCGGACACATCGCTGATCTTGACCGCGTATGACGGCACATGCATTGGCGGCGCATCACGCGCTACCAGCGTCATGCCCTCGTCGCTGCGCGTCACCAGCACCGCCTCGCAATGCAATGCATCGCGAAGCTCGCCCGCAGCCGTGGCGACTTCCGCATCGCTGCGCGCATCGCGGTGCACGGCCTCCGACAATTCCTTGCGGTTCGGCGTGACCAGCGTGGCGCCGCGATAGATTGAATAGTCGCTACCCTTGGGATCGACCACCACCGGCTTGCCGGAAGAGCGCGCTGCATCGATGACGTGACGGATCAGAGTAGGCGTCAATACGCCTTTGGCGTAGTCCGACAGCACCACAGCGTCGGCGCGCGGCAGCAGCAGCAGCACCTGGTCGAGCAGCGCTTTCTCGATTTTGGCATCCGCCGGCCGCGCCTCTTCCCAATCGGCGCGTAGCATGTGGGTTGCGTAATGTTCGGACACGAACCGCACCTTGCGCGTCGTCGGACGCGAACCGTCGAGCACGAGTTGCGCCTCGATGCGCGGCTCGGCCGCAAGCGCCGCCTTCAGCGTGCGGCCGGCATCGTCCTCGCCGACCAGACCGACAAACAGGCAGCGCGCGCCCAGGCTCGCGATATTGCGCGCGACGTTGCCGGCGCCGCCGATCACCATCTCGCTGCGCTTGACCGCGATCACCGGAGCCGGCGCCTCCGGCGAAATCCGAGCGACCTCTCCGTATACGAAGTCATCCAGCATCAGATCGCCGACGCACAATACGGTGACGCCGGAAAGTTGCGACAGGTTATGGTCGAAATCGAACATCAGCGATAACGGTCCTGCAGATCGAGGAATTCGGTTACGTATCGGCGCACTGCATCCTCCAGCGACGTGAACCCGGCATTATAGCCGGCCGCACGCAGCCGTCCGACACGGCTTTCGGTGAAATACTGATATTGCCCGCGGATTTCCTGCGGCATGTCGACATATTCGATCTTCGGCGACCGGCCTAATGCCGCGAACATCGCCTCGATCATCTCGCGAAAGCTGCGCGCCTTGCCGGTTCCGACATTGAACAGCCCGGAAATGCGCGGCGTGTCCATCAACCAGCGCACTACCGCCACCACGTCGTCGACATAGATGAAGTCGCGCCGCTGGTCGCCGTCGCCGATGCCTTGCTTGTGCGACTTGAACAGACGCACGGTACCGCCGGCTTTCGCGTCGTCGAACACCTTGGACAGCACGCTCGCCATCTTGCCCTTGTGATACTCGTTCGGGCCAAACACGTTGAAGAATTTCAGTCCGGCCCATTGCGGCGGCAGTTTCTCGCCCCGGAGCCTGCGAGCGACCAGGGCCTGGTCGAACAGATGCTTGCTCCAGCCGTAGAGATTCATCGGCCGCAACGACCGCAGGTGTTCCGGCGACGCATCGTCGTCGAAGCCCTGATCGCCGTCGCCATAGGTCGCTGCCGAAGACGCATAGATGAAGGGCGTGCCGGTTGCCGTGCACCAGTCGAGCAATGCGAGCGAAAGGCGGAAATTCGTATCCATGACCAACTCGCCGTCGTTGGCGGTCGTGTCGGAAATCGCGCCCATGTGGATGACGGCGTCGAGTTTCCGCCGGTCCAGCCATCGCGACAGGTCGGCCGGCGGCACGACATCCGCAAGCTGCCGCTTCTGCAGATTGCGCCAGCGCTGGTCGGTCCCGAGCGTGTCATTCACGACGATATCGCTGTGGCCGGCCTCGTTCAGGCCCGCGACGATATTCGACCCGATAAACCCGGCCCCACCGGTCACCAAAAGCATCGGCTACTCCGGCGCCCGCCTCCACCAACCGTTCCTTTGCCCGACGCGGCCAAAGCGTGCAACTTGGGTTGCCAAAGGCAGTAAACGACGATGGCCCGCATACGCCTCGACTTTCGCGGCGGTTTCGGGCTAACCGAAGCGTAGTTCTCATACAAAGAAACGAATATCAATTCATTTCAATAAGAAATGGACCCATCCTCAGAACAAAAGGCCGCTGCGGCGAGCCCGATCCTGATCGTTCCCTATATGTGGATCGGCGATTTCGTGCGCGTGCATTCGGTTGTGAATCTCTTGCAGGCGCGCTGGCCCGGCCGGCCGATAGACCTTGTGACCTCGTCGCTCTGCGCTCCCATCCTCGATTACCTGCCGGGCGTGCGCAAAGGCATCGTCGCCGACCTGCCACGCAGGCGCCTGCCGATCGGCCAATATCGGGACCTAGCCCGCAGGCTGCGCTCCGAGCATTACGGCACGGCTTTGGTGATGCCCCGAACCTGGAAATCGGCACTGGCGCCTTTCCTGGCTGGCATACCCGAGCGCACCGGCTTTGCCGGCGAAGGCCGGTTCCTGCTCATCAACGACATGCGCTGGGGCGAGAGCGCGCTGGAGCGGATGATCGATTGCTTCGGCGCGCTGGCGCTGCCCCGGAATGCAACGCCCCCCGCCGACTGGCCGCTACCCAATATCGAAGTGCCGCAGGCCGAGCTGGAAGCCTGGAGGGCGAAGAATGGCCTTGCCGCCCGTGAGCGGTCCGTCGTCGCGTTTGCACCTGGCGCGGTCGGACCCGGCAAGGCCTGGCCGCCAGAGCGCTATGCCGAGCTTGCCCGCCTGCTGACGGCGGCCGGTGTCGCAGTCTGGGTTCTCGGCGGACCGAACGAGAAATCCATCGCCTCCGTCATTCGCGAGCGCGGTGGCGAGCAGGTTCGCGATCTGACCGGCAACGATCTGCGCAACGCCATCCTGGCGCTGAAGGCAGCCGACATTGCGATTACCAACGATTCCGGCCTGATGCACATTTCCGCCGCCATCGGCACTCCGACGATTGCGATTTTCGGACCGACCTCACCGCGGCTCTGGGCGCCGCTCAATCCGCTCGCCGCCGTGATCGAGCCGGAAGGCAGTTTCGCGAATATCAAGGACCGCAGCACCGCAGGCGTTGTAGTCGAGCGCGTCTATGAGAACGTCCGCGGAGCACTTGATGCCTTGCCTCGTGAGCCGGCCGCCGCTACCAGAGGCTAGTGTGGTGGTTCGGAAGTCCGCTTCATTGTCGTTGCAAGTTCGTCAAGCGGACTTCCGAACCAAACCACACTAGAATCATAGGGTTGCTAGTGTCCTTCGAATCCGAAATTCGCAACGGAGGTAGCTGCAAAATGAAGCGAATTTCGGATTCGGGACACTAGGCATGACAGCCAATGACATCGCCGCCTATTTCCGCCGCTCGCGCGAAGCGATGCAGCGCGCGGAGACCGATACCGCGCTTTCGCAAGCCATCGCAGATATTTCGAAGCGAGTCGCGCAATCGCTGCGCGACGGCGGTAAATTGATGCTCGCAGGCAATGGCGGGAGCGCCGCCGATGCCCAGCACATCGCGGCCGAATTGTTGTCGCGCTTCAAGCTCGATCGCAATCCGCTGCCCGCCATCGCGCTTACCACCGACACTTCGGTGCTGACCGCGATCGGCAACGACTATGGCTACGAAAACGTCTTCGAACGCCAGGTGCGCGGACTGGGACAGAAGGGCGACGTGTTCGTGGGCATCACCACATCGGGCCGCTCACCGAATATCACGGCGGCGTTGCTGGCAGCGCGCGAGCGCGGCGTCATCACGGTCGGCTTTACGGGTACCGGCGGCGGCACCGCGCTGAAACCCCTGTGCGATCTGCTGCTGGTTGCGCCCTCCGATGAAACCGCGATAATCCAGCAGATCCACATCACCGCGGCGCACGCGATCTGCGGCCTGATCGAAAACGAATTGTTCGGCGGCTAGTGTCCCGAATCCGAAATTCGCTTCATATTTCGGCAAGCGGACTTCCGAACCACCACACTAGTGGGCGCCGCCGCTCAATGGCAGATCATGGGCATGCCCGAATAAATCCAGAGTACGCCGGCTGCGATTCCACAAAACCATGCAACGACCGGCCATGCACCTACTTGCCACCACGTCGCAAGACGTGATGGCCCTGGCTGCGCGACCAGATGCAAGTCTCCAGTCGTTTTTGAACCGTCATCGGTCAGCAGGCTGCCTGATAATTGTGTCATCGAAGCTGGGCCGATGAACGACGGATGCCGGCAAACGAAAAACAAATGCCAACCACGTAGACAGCTATGCTGAGTCCCTGCGCCGCGAGCCACACATTCTTTCCGGCCTCGATCGCCTCGTAGTAAAAATTAGGCCAGAAATGATTGCAAATCACATATCCGGCGGCAGCGGATACGAGCGTAGCGATCAGGCCGAATGCACAGAGTGCAGGTGCAATGCGCTCTTTACTGGAAATACTGAGCGATGCGTTCTGCCGAATGAGTGCCTGATAGCAAAAGCCGATTGCAATCATACCAAGACCGCCGGTCTTGAGGGTCAGCTCCGCCAGCACTGCCGGACAGCCCCACCAGAGCGTAATGTTTTTAAGAAAGTTCGGACCCACATCTCCGGCAATGGCGCCAATCATGTAGTGCCCGATCGGAATGAAGCCCGTCAGGAATCCCGTGATGAACAGCCCGAAACCCCAGCGGATGAATTTCCAGCTTAGTTCCGTGGGCGTGACGGCTGCCCGGCCATCCATCGCAATCGCGGCGTTGCTCATCAATACCTCCCGATGTGTGGCGATGGCGGGCCGGGGACGGCCGCCCACCAATCTGGAAGCTAGTCCTAGAGTGCGCCTCGTCACAATTGCCCCTAGAGGCAATGCGAGCCTGCAGGCGCCGATGATGGGCAGAGAGTGTTCTTCGAATCAGAAGTTCGCTAAAGAGGTTGCTGCAAAGTTTTTCGACCTTCGGATTCGGGACACCCGCACATGACATCGGAACGCAAGCCCGCGGCGTTCCTCGACCGCGACGGTGTGCTCAACCGCGACGACGGCTATATCGGCACCATCGAGCGTTTCCATTGGATCGAGGGCGCCGCGGAAGCCGTAAAACTGCTGAACGAAGCCGGTTATTTCGTGTTCGTTATTTCCAACCAGTCGGGCGTGGCGCGCGGCAAATTCACCGAGGAAGATGTCGAGCACCTGCATGACTGGATGCGGGCGGAGCTACAAAAGCAGAATGCGCTGATCGACGACATCCGCTTCTGCCCCTTCCATCCAGACGCGCCACTGACCGCCTATCGGCAGGACTCGGACTGGCGCAAGCCAAAGCCCGGCATGCTGGTCGACCTGATGGATAACTGGCCGGTCGAAACGAACGGCAGCTTTCTGATCGGTGACAAGGATAGCGATCTGCGCGCGGCAAAGGCCGTCGGCATAGACGGCTATCTGTTTGCCGGCGGCAACCTTGCAGACTTTGTAAAATCGCTGATTTCAGGCCGCCATTAGCGGCGGGACGATCCCGGGCGCGTCGCCCGAACGGAAAATCACCAGCGTTTCGAACTGATATTCGCAAGCATCGCAGTTCCACAGATGCCGCACCTGATGATCGGCCACATACTCGGACCAAACCGGCGCGGTCAGGCTCGCCCCACATTGCGCGCAGGGCAGCTTGCCGAAAGTGGAAAGCTTCACAGAAGGGCTCGCGAGCATCGCATCCTCCCTTGATTGTTCTTGCGGCTGTTGTTGTGTGCGGCGCTTCGCGGAGCGCCGATCCCTAACCTTAAACCGTCTAAGGGTGTCAGTTTTATGATTTCGTTAGCGCGATGTCGAATTTTTGCAGCGCGAAATATCCGGCATTTATCACGAAAGCGCGAGGTTCACCTGGCGGTAGACTGCAACGATCTGCTCGGCCTCGGATTGAATGCTGAAATGCGCTGCAACATATTCGCGCGCGCGCATGCCCATGGCGGCGGCGAGTTCCGGATCGCGCATCAGCGGTTCGAGCGCGGCCGCAAGCGCACCGGCATCTCCCGCTGTCACCAGTAGCGCTACCTTGCCGCCGGTCACGACGGCCTCGGCCGCGCCTGCGCGCGCGGCAACCAGCGCATTTCCGGATGCCATCGCTTCAAGAAGCGTGAGCCCGAAGCCCTCATTACGCGAGGTGAAGGCGTAAATCAGGATGCGCCGATACCAGAGCGGCACGTCGTCGATCGGCAATTCTCCGAGGAAGCGGACGCGATCGGTAAGGCCTGCTTCCGCAACGCGTGCTTTCAGGCTGGCTTCAAAAGACGCATCGTCGACCGCTCCGATGATGACCGCGCTGAAGGCCGGATATTTCGGCAACAGTTCGCACACCGCCTCGACGAAAACGTCGGTGCCCTTCTGATGGCGCACCCGCCCGAAGCAGCCGACCGCGTATTGCCCGCGCAACCCGCTGATGGCGAATTCTGCGTCGCGATTTTTCGGCGGGTGATAGCGCTCGGTATCGACCCCGTGCAGGATCACGGTCGCCGGAACTTTCAGATAGGACGCCGCGGCGTCGCTCGCGGCAATCACGGCGTCCATCCTTGAAATCAGCCATCGGGTGATCCACGTATGGTGGCGCTGCGCGGCCGAGGTAAAGATCATTTTGAGCGGCCAACCCAAAGATCGCAGAACAAGGCCTATCATCATCTCGTTATTGCGGCGAGCGTGCCAGACAAGAGGCCGACGTTGGCCGAAACGGAGCGTCATCAGGTCTCCGAAACTCATGATCTCGATCCCCTCGGGCGCGTCGCGCCCAAGCCAGCGCGCCGTCACCAGCCGCGCGATCCGGGGTGCGATCATGCGGTTGGTGGCCGTCACACCGGTATAATTCCAGTGCAAATTGGGGATGATGACGTCGAGTTCGCTCAAGGCAGGCTTCTTCCATCGCTATCGGACGGTCCTTATTACCCAATTTTTCACGCCCGTCGCCTAGGATGAAAGCTATTCTGACGGAGACATCAATTCATGGCTGTTCTGGTCACCGGCGGCGCCGGCTATATCGGCAGCCACATGGTTTACGAATTGCTGGACGCGGGCGCCGACGTGGTGGTGCTCGACAATCTTTCGACCGGCTTCCGTTGGGCTATCCCCGACCGTGTGCCGATCTATGAAGGCGACACCGGCGACGGCGAACTTGCGCGCGCGATCGTCGCCAAGCACAACGTCGATGCCATCATTCATTTCGCAGCGTCCATCGTGGTGCCGGATTCAGTCGCCGATCCGCTCGGCTATTACAAGAACAACACCGCCAATTCACGCACCCTGATCGAGGCCGCCGTCAACGCCGGGGTGAAGTATTTCATCTTCTCCTCGACCGCCGCAGTCTACGGAAATCCGCAGACCGTGCCGGTCGCCGAAGACGCACCGCTCGATCCGATGTCTCCCTATGGCTCATCAAAGCTGATGACCGAAATCATTCTGCGCGACACCGGCCGAGCGCATGGACTGAAATTTGCGATCCTGCGCTATTTCAACGTCGCGGGAGCCGATCCGAAGATGCGCACCGGCCAGTCGACGCCGGCCGCAACGCATCTGATCAAGGTCGCGGTGCAGGCCGCGCTCGGCATGCGCAAGAAGATGGATGTGTTCGGCACAGATTATCCGACGCCGGACGGCACCTGCATCCGAGACTATATCCACGTCACCGATCTCGTCCGCGCGCACTCCGACGCGCTCGCTTATTTGCGCGCCGGCGGGGAATCCTCGACCTTCAATTGCGGGTATGGACGCGGCTTTTCCGTCATCGAGGTGATCGATACGGTCAAGCGTGTGTCGGGCGCAGATTTCAGGGTCCACCTTTCCGCACCACGGCCGGGCGATCCGGCGCGGATCGTGGCAGCGTCCGACCGCGCACGCTCGGTGCTCGGCTGGACGCCGCGTTACGACGATCTGCCGACAATCGTGTCGGACGCGTTGCAGTGGGAACAGAAGTTGCGTGAACGCAACACCTAAGTACAACGCTTAGGCGCAACGCTGGAGCCAGCAATGGCCCAAAAGCCTTGAATTATCCCACGCAAGCGGGCAGGTAGCCTCAATCGCCCGCTCGCGTCTGCGCACCGAGCGGGCGACTAATGTCCGGCCGGCCCGACGCGGGAACTGGGAAGCAGAAATGGCGCCTTACATCCTGTCCGACACCGAGACCTCGTATCAATTGATACGACGGCTGGTGGCCGAATATGGCGTCAAGCATTGGAAGAGTTACGCTGCCGCGTTCGTGTTCATGGCGGTATCTGCGGCGGGCACGGCCTCGATCGCCTATCTGATGGGCACCATCGTCAACAAGGCCTATGTCGATCGTAGCTTCCACGCGATCGTCGTCATCGGCCTGTTCACCATCGTCATTTTTTGTGCACGCGGAGCCGCAACCTATTTTCAGGCGGTGATCCTGTCGCGCGTCGGCAACGCCATCATCGCTGAAAATCAGCGCAAGCTGTTCGACCGGCTGATGCACCAAAATCTCGGCTTCTTCGCCGAGCGGCATTCGTCGGAATTCCTGCACCGCCTGTCGACCGGCGCCAACTCCGCGATGCAGGTGCTGAACCTGCTGATCACGGCTGTCGGCCGCGATCTGCTCTCGCTGATCGGTCTCGCCGCCGTCATGGTGATTCAGGATCCGGTGATGTCGCTCTCAGCTGCCGTCATCGCGCCGCCCGCCATGTGGATGATCCGTAAGCTGGTCCGCCGCGTCCGCGCCGTTGCGAAAGCACAATTCACCGGCGGCTCACGGCTGTTCGAGACTTTGCAGGAGACCATTCACGGCATCCGCATCGTCAAGGCCTTCACGCTCGAAGACCGCATGCGCAAGCGCTATTACGAAAATGTGGCCACGGTCGAATACGAAGCCAACAAGATGGCGCGCGTGTCGAACCGCTCGAGCCCGATGATGGAGGCGCTCGCCGGCGTCGCCATAGCGATGGGCGTGATCTATGGCGGCTACCGCACCATCGAAATGAGTGCGACACCCGGAGAATTCTTCTCCTTCATCACGGCGTTCCTGCTGGCCTATGAGCCGGCCAAGCGGCTGGCGCGGCTGAATATTGAACTCAATGCCGGCTTGGTCGGCGTACGGCAATTGTTCGAAATCATTGATGCGCCGTCGAGCGAGCCATCCGACGATTCCAAGCCAAAGCTCGCAATCGACAGAGCGCGGGTCGAGTTTAAGGATGTGCGCTTCTCCTATCGCGAGGACGAGCCCGTATTGCGCGGGCTGTCACTGGTCGCTGAGGCCGGGCAGATGACGGCTCTGGTCGGCCCATCGGGCGGAGGAAAATCTACCATCCTCAACACCATCCTGCGTCTCTACGAGCCGCAATCAGGCATCGTCGCGATCGACGGACAGAATATCGAGAACGTGTCGCGACACTCGCTGCGCCAGCAGATCGCCTATGTCGGCCAGGATGTATTCCTGTTTCACGGCACGATCCGCGACAACATCGCATTCGGCAAGGATGAAGCGACCGACGATGAGATCATGGCCGCCGCCAAGGCCGCCAACGCGCATGACTTCATCATGTCGTTCCCGAAAGGCTACGACACCCATACCGGTGAACAGGGCTTGCAATTGTCAGGCGGGCAGCGCCAGCGCATTGCGGTCGCACGCGCGCTCATTCGCGACGCCAAACTGATCCTGCTCGACGAAGCCACTGCTGCGCTCGATTCTGAATCCGAGCGGCTGGTGCAAGACGCGATCGCGCATCTCACGCGAGGCCGCACGACGATTGTGATCGCACATCGCCTGCACACCGTTGCACATGCCGACCGAATCTACGTGATCGAGGAAGGCGTGGTTGCCGAATCCGGCCGGCACGAGGAGCTTCTGCGCAAGAGCGGCCGCTATGCGTCGTTCTACCGACTGCAATTGCAGAGCCAGGAATTTGAGCCCGCCGCCGCAGCGACCGCCTGAATAAAAACGAACGCCGGGATCCCCCGATCCCGGCGTCCGGTCGCCCAGCCCCCGCCAATAATTCAGAACCTCGGTAGTGGCCAAAGCAGCAGGATTTTCTTCACTGCTCCCCCGATCGCTTTGACGCCCCACACGGCTATGCTATGCGGTGGCCCCGCCTGCGGCCAATTCCAAATCCATTTTGGCCACTGCGAATCCCGCCGATACCGGCTTCGTGTAACAAAAAAGCACCACCCGCTATGAGCGATCGATACGTCATTCCACCGCCGCCGCAAGCCGCGCTGGCGGTCAAAGGTTCCGACAAATTTTTCCCGGTGCGCAGAATTTGGTGCGTCGGGCGCAACTACATCGAGCACATCCGTGAGATGGGCCAGGACGAACGTGCTCCGCCGTTCTTTTTTGCGAAGCCTGCCGATGCAATCGTGCCGGACGGTAGCGTGGTTCCCTATCCGCCACTTACCAAGGACATGCATCATGAGGTCGAGCTGGTTGTCGCGCTGAAATCCGGCGGACTGAACATCAAGCCCGAGAAGGCCAATGACTGCATCTGGGGTTATGGCGTCGGCATTGATCTCACTCGCCGCGACCTCCAGATCGCCTCGCGCGAAG
The DNA here is from genome assembly GCA_963707705.1 of uncultured Pseudomonadota bacterium. Taxonomy (GTDB): domain Bacteria; phylum Pseudomonadota; class Alphaproteobacteria; order Rhizobiales; family Xanthobacteraceae; genus Pseudorhodoplanes. The sequence continues at coordinate 197,191 of CAVPRD010000006.1, forward strand.
TAAAGCGGCCTTGGGAAATCGGCAAGGCGTTTGACGCTTCCGCACCGTGCGGCCCGCTGGTACCGGCCTCGCAGATCGGTCATCCGACCAAGGGCCGCATCACGCTCTCGGTCAACGGCACCGTCAAACAGGACGGCGATCTCAATCAGATGATCTGGAACGTCCCCGAGACGATCTGGAAATTGTCCGAGATCGTGGAGCTCGCGGCCGGCGACATCATCATGACGGGTACGCCCGCGGGCGTCGGTCAGCTCCAGATCGGCGACAAGATCGAATGCAGTGTCGAAGGCGTCAGCAGCCTGACGGTCACCATTGGCAAGCCCAAGGCTTGAGTTGTATCATTTGAGCGGCGTCAAACGCGAAGGCTCTCGTGGTCATGCCACGAGAGCCTTTTGCATTCTGGCGATACTGAAATTATGCCGCGGCCTTGATCAGCCCTTCAGCCTTCATAGCTTCCTCGACGCGCGGCCGCGCGCGCATAGCAGTCTGAAAGGCCTTCAGGTTCGGCCATTGCGTGATGTCGATATCCTGGAAGCGGCCCCAGTTCGAAACGACGAACAGATAGATGTCGGCGATGGAAAGCTTACCACCGACGAGAAACTGCTTGCCCGCAAGATGCTTGTCCACATGCGCGAAGGCGGCAGCCAGATTCTTTTTCGCGATTGGCTTGTATTCCTCGGGCGTGCCATCCTTGAACAGCGGTGTGAACTGCTTGTGAATCTCCGACGAAACGAAATTCAGCCATTCCAGCGTTCGGTAATAGTCCGTCGTGCCGTGCTTGGGCAGGAGCCCCGCCTCGGGCTTCTTATCGGCTAGATAATGAAGGATCGTTGCGGCTTCCGTCAGGTTCTGTCCATCATCCAGCTTCAGCACCGGAACCACGCCCTTCGGATTCACATCCCAGAAATTCTCGCCGCTCTTGGTGGTTTTGGCCTTGTTATCGACCCGTTCGAGCTCGAACGGGATTCCGGCCTCGTGCATCACGATATTGGGCGCGAGCGAGCAGGCACCGGGTGAGTAATAAAGCTTCATGAGGGTCCTCCTTGGCGCCATTTGTCGCGTGTTTTGCGCAATATTGGCCCAATAGAGGCAGGCCGCAGCACTCTTTGCAAGCGCTACGCGCTATGCAGGGCGTTGATTTCGAACCGGAATATCGGTCATTCCTTAGGCGCAGGGCGTCAGTGATTCCAATTTGGAACCCGATCGGCTAAGCCGCGTTTCAAAATCGAACCACTGAACTGACTTTAAGAGTCGAACGATATGGCATCCCGCGCAGCCCTTCGAATTTCCGACCCTGATCCGTTCGGCGAGGTGACGCTCGTCCCTGCAGCGATAAGCGGACGCAGTGAAAGTCAGCTCGCCCGGGCGATGGCGAAGGCGTTGGTCGATGCGCATCCCGGGTCGGCCTCCCAGGCGCTGAGGCAATTGCGGCAAATGTTTCCGGAATCGCCGCTGACCGCGCGAGTCGCAGCGCTCAATGCGCTGATGGGGCGCTGATCACAATCCGAGATAGGCTTTTCGGACGCGGTCGTCGGCGAGCAATTCGGCGCCGGTGCCAGGTAAGTGTGATCCGGCCATTCTCAAGGACGTAAGCTCTGCTCGCGAGCTTGAGGGATACTGCCACGTTCTGCTCGACCAGCACGCAGGTCAGCCCTTCCCGGTTGAGTTCGGCGATGGTCGCCAGCACATCCTGCACGACCGCCGGCGCGAGCCCGAGCGAGGGTTCGTCAAACATCACGAGGTTCGGCGCCCCCATCAAACAGCGCCCAATGGCGAGCATCTGCTGCTCTCCGCCCGACAACGTGCCAGCGGCCTGCGAGAAGCGTTCGCGCAGGCGCGGAAACATCGAAAGCACCCGCTCACGATTGCGCTCACGGCCCGAGCGCGCACGCGGGATCATCGCTCCCATGTCGAGATTTTCCGAAACCGAAAGGTTCGGGAAAATCTGCCGTCCTTCTGCGACCTGACCGATACCGAGATTGCAGACGCGATAGCTCGGCCAGCCGGCGATCTCGCTGTCGTAAAAGCAAATCTGCCCGCGTGCAGGCTTGACCATGCCGGCAATGGTGCGGATGAGCGAGGTCTTGCCGGCACCATTGGCGCCGACAATCGCGACGATTGCACCCTCCGGCACTTCGAGCGAAACGCCGTCCAGCGCCTGCGCATCGCCATAGAAGACGTCGACCTGGTCGATCCGCAGCATCAGTGCACCGCCTCGGTGCCAAGATAGGATTTCACCACCGCCGGATCGCGCACGACATCGGCCGGCGAACCTTGCGCGATTGTCGCGCCGTGATGCAGCACCAGAACTTTCGAGGCGAGCGCCATCACTGCCTGCATCACGTGCTCAATCAGGACGATGGTAAGGCCAGTTTCGCGGTTGAGCTTTCGGAACACCTCGACCATGCGGTTGGTCTCGGTCGGACGCAAACCCGCCATAACCTCGTCGAGCAAAAGCAACTTAGGATCGGTGGCGAGCGCTCGCGCGACTTCGAGCCTCTTTCGATCGGGCAGCGTGAGCGATGAGGCCTGCTGGTTGCGTTTGTCGTACAAATCGAGCTGCCGCAACACGTCGCGCGCATGCGCGGTGGCCGAATCCATATCGTGCCGTCGCAGCAGCGCGCCGACCGCGACATTCTCCTCGACCGTCAACCCGAGAAACGGCTTCACGATCTGGAAGGTCCGGCCGATGCCGCGCCGGCAAATCTCGTCCGAACGAAGCCCATCGATGCGCGCGCCATCGAATACGATGGCTCCCTCGTCGGAATGAAAATGCCCGGCAATCATGTTGAACAGGGTGGTCTTGCCGGCACCGTTCGGTCCGATCACGGCGAAGATTTCGCCGCTTTCTACCGTAAGGCTCACTTTGTCCACGGCCAGCAATCCGCGAAAACGTTTGGTGACGCCTTCGACTGTCAAAAGCGCGCTCAAGTTCGGACTCATGGCTTGCGATCCGAAAGCCCGAGCTTGCGCGACAGCCACGGCCAAACTCCGTCCGGCAACGCCATGACCACGATCAGAAGGCACAGCCCATAAAATACCTGCTTGATTCCCGGCGCCTCGATACCGAGACGAGACAAAATCTCGTGCATCGATTCCGAAAGGCCGGTGAGCAGGAAGGCGCCGAGGATCGGCCCGAACAGCGTGCCGATACCGCCGATGATGGGCGCGAGAATGAGTTCGATCGAACGCGCGATGTTGAACACCTGCTCCGGAAACAGGTTGTTGTAATAGAAAGCAAAGAACACACCCGCGACCGAGGTCATGCCGGCCGACAGCACGACCGCGTACATCTTGTAGCGAAAGGTATCGATGCCGAGCGTGCGCGCCGCCTCCTCATCTTCGCGGATGGCAAGCCAGTAATAGCCGATGCGCATGCGAAGCAGTGCGCGGCACAGCACAAACGCGATCACTACGAGCGCCAGGATCAGGTAATAGAACATGATCGGCCGCCCGCGCAGATTCCAGAGATCGTTGTGGGTGTATTGAGCGACCGGCAAGAACAGCCCGCCCGAACCGCCGACCCACCAGAAATGATCGAAGCCGACGCGGGCGAATTCGGCAAAAGCAATGGTCAGGATCGCGAAATACACGCCGGCCACGCTGAAGCGGAACGCGAGATAGCCGATGATCGCGCCCGCCAACATCGCGACCGGAATGGCGGCCAGAAGCCCGATCCAGGGCGCAATTCCGTAGTGGAAATAAAGCGCCGCCGCCGTGTAGCCGCCGAGCCCGACATAGAGCGCATGCCCGATCGACAGATAGCCGGCAAAGCCCATCAAGATATTCCAGGCCTGGCCGACATAAGCGAAGTAGAGAATGAGAATCAGTATCGTAAGGAAGTAGTCGTTCGCGATCAGCGGCGCGAACAGCAAGGCCGCAAGCAACAGCCCCAGCAGCACGAGCGAGCGACCCGTTACTCCTTCGACGAGACGCGCGATCATGTAAGCCGCCGCCCGAGGATGCCTTGCGGCCGCAGCAACAGAACGAGCACCAGCATTCCGGTGGCAAACATGGTCTTGGCCGACGGCGTGAAGAACAGGCCGGCCATTGCTTCGGTCAGTCCGATCAGGATGCCGCCGAGCAGCGCACCGGGCATCGATCCGAGCCCCCCGACAATCACGATGATAAAGGCCTGCAGCGTATAAGCCGGCCCGAGCGCCGGCACGACGTCGATGACCAGGATCATCATGGCGCCGGCGGCGCCGACGCAGGCTGCGCCAAGACCGAAGGTTAGTGCATAGAGGCGCTTCACGTTGAGCCCTACCACCAGGGCGCCGGTGTAATTATCGGCGCAAGCGCGGATTGCCTGCCCGACATGACTGAACTTGAAGAAGGCAAACAGCGCCGCGGCCACCACTATCGCTGCGATGCCGGCATACACCTTGGTGGCATCGATGATGAGAGAACCGAGCGCAAAGCTGTCGAACGAATAAGACGTCTGCACTCCCTTCGCATCCGGCCCTTCGACGATAAGTTGGACGTTGACGAGGATGATCGCCACCGCCACCAGCAGCATGAACTGGCTGTGCTCAGGCCGGTTGATGAACGGGTTGATCATGCCGGCCTGCATCGCATAGCCAAGCGCGAACAAAACGGCCGCGATCGGCAGCAGCATCACTAGCGGATCGAGCTTGAACAGCGCGAAGGCCCCAACCGCCATATACATGGCGAGCGTCATCATCTCGCCATGCGCGAAATTGACCACGCGCACGACGCCGAAAATGACCGACAGCCCGAGCGCCATCAGGCCGTAGACCAGCCCGGTCAGAATGCCGCCGATGGCGACATTCAGGATGAGTTCAAGCGGCGGCATACGATTGTTTCGCTATTGAATCGCACTGGTCAATCCGTCCGCTCATTCCCGCGAAAACGGGAATCCGGAATTTGTAGTACCGGATTCCCGCTTGCGCACGGACGAGTGGACACCGAGATGGCGTCGTGTTGCGTGAGATCAGCCCCGCTTGCCCCAGCCTGGCACCGGGAATACCGGCTTCGCTTCAGCAGCGTCCGCGGGCAGCACAACCGTCGGCACGCCATCGCGATTTTGCAGAGCGACCGAGGCGATGGTGTTGCACTGGCCCTTGGCGTCGAATTCGATCGGACCGCCGACCATTACACGCTTATCGATTTTGGTCGCACGGACCGCATCCGCCAGCGCCTTGCCATCGTTAGAGCCCGCACGCTTCTGCGCGTCCGCGCAGACCATTAGCGCCTCGAAGGTGAACCCGATATTGAATATGTGACCCGGCAGTTTGTCCTTCGGCGTCACTTTCTTGAATTCGGCTTCGATCAGCTTGGTGATTTCGGCTTTCGGATTGGCCCAAGGCACGGTGGTCAGCACGTAGTCGCCGAATTTCCCCATGGTGTCGAGGAATTGCTGCTCGTACATGCCGGGCGATCCGGAACTCATGATGCCCATCGGCTCCCAGCGTTGCTTCACCATCTCGCGCACAAGAATCTGCGCGTCGTTTAGGCGCGTCACCGTCATCAGGATATCGGCGTTGGTGGCTTTCGCTTTGGCTACTTCGACCGAGAGGTCCTTCGCCGCCGGATCATAGGCGATCGATTCCACGATCTTGAACGGCATGTTCATGGTCGGAAAAATCTTGTCGATCGCGTTCTTGTTGGCCTGACCGAAGGTGTCGTTGATGTGCATCAGCACCGCGGTCTTCGGCGTCGTGCCTGTTGCCGCGAAAATCTGTGGAAACAGCGCAAGCCCGCGGGTGATGATCTGCGGTGCGGTCTGGAAATTGCGGAATACGAACTTGTAGCCCTGCTCGGTGATCTGCGGGGCGGCCGCGATATTAATGACGAAGGGGATGCCCTTCTGCTCGGCGACCTGCGCGATCGCGGCAGCGGCGCCGGAATCGAAGGGACCGACCAGCATGTGGCAGCCGTCCTGGATCAGCCGCTCCGCGCGCGTACGCGCAACGTCTACGTTAGTCTCGAAATCCGCGACCACGAGATCGATATTTTGCGTATAGCCGAGCTGTTTGAGCAGGCTTGGCGCGATATCAACACCGCGCTTGCAGGACTGGCCTATGCCGGCCTGCACACCGGACAGCGGCAGGATCACGCCGATCTTCAGCGGACCGCCCTGCGCCCGCAGGATGTTGAATGGCGCGCTGCCGGCGACAAGGCCGGCCGCGCCGAGGCCAGCGGCAAAGGTGCGGCGCGTCACGCGCGAATGACGGATTTTGCGGCTCATTTTTGAATTCCTCCCTATTTCCGGTCCCGCCAGGGACCTTTCTTGGCCCCCTTTTCTAATTGTTGCGCCGAACTTGCAATCCCCGCTCGGCGGCTGCGACGCCATAACAGCGGCCACGATGTAAGGTGGCAAGCCTGCGAGGCAGCTACTGGTCAGCCCTTGGCCATTGCCGATAATTGTTGTTTATTACAATCAATGTCGTCAACAACTATATTCTGCGCACGCCCTTGCTGGCGAGCCCTCGGGAGAAGCATCGCGTGACGGACAGCGCCTCGCCAGCACCGGCGCCACAACTGAGGCAATCTGCGCGTCGCTCGCGCCGCGATATCGATCTCGACGCATTGGAAGGGCATCTCGGATACTTTCTCCGGCGCGCGCAGGTTTGGGTGTTCCAGGATTTCATTCGGACCTTGTCAGTCATCGATATTCGGCCGGCGCAATATTCGGTGCTGATCGTGATCGGCGCCAATCCCGGTCTGTCGCAGGCGGAACTTGCCGACAAGCTGGCCATCGAGCGCGCGCGACTGGTGCACATGCTCGATCATCTGCAAAAGCGCGGACTGATTGAACGCCTGCCCTCGCCCACCGACCGGCGCACGCACGCCCTGGAGTTGACTCGGGAAGGGCAGAAAACGCTCAAGCGCGCGAAAGCGCTGGCAGCAAAGCACGAGGCACGCCTCGCCGAGAAGCTCGGCAGCGACGCGCATCGGGAATTGCTGCGGATGCTGGGCACCTTTGACGCCGGCAAGTTGCGCTGATTCCTAAGCCGCGTCTGGTGTAGCCTTCAGCACGCCGCGACGAATTTGGTCTTCCTCGATCGATTCGAAGAGCGCGCGAAAATTTCCCTCGCCGAAGCCATCGTCTCCTTTGCGCTGGATGAACTCGAAGAAGATCGGACCGAGCACGGTACCTGAGAAAATCTGTAGCAGCACCTTGGTCGAGCCGCCATTCACCACGCCCTCGCCGTCGATCAGGATTCCGTTCTTCTTCAAATGATGATGCGGCTCGCCGTGGCCCGGCACGCGCTCGTCGATCTTTTCATAATAAGTCGTAGGCGGCGCCGGCATAAACGGCAGGCCGTTCCTAGTGAGCTTGGCGACGCTTTCATAGATGTCGCGGCAGCCCATCGCGACATGCTGAATACCCTCGCCGCGATATTCCCGGAGATATTCCTCGATCTGCGATTTGTCGTCGAGCGATTCATTGATCGGGATGCGTATCTTGCCGCACGGGCTGGTCATCGCACGCGACACCAGGCCGGTCAGCTTGCCCTCGATGTTGAAGAAGCGGATGTCACGAAAGTTGAACAGCTTCTGATACCAGGCGGCCCAGTGATCCATCCGGCCGCGCTGCACATTGTGGGTCAGATGGTCGAGATAATAGAGACCGCACTTTTCCGGCTTCGGGTCGCGCTCACCGGTCCAGACAAAGTCCACATCCCAGATCGAGCCCTTGGCGCCATAGCGGTCGACGAAATAGAGCAGCGAGCCGCCGATCCCCTTGATCGAGGGGATCGACAATTCCATCGGGCCGATCTTAGTCTCGCCAGGCTCGGCGCCAAGCGAGAGCGCGCGTTCATAGGCGTACTTCGCATCCACGACGCGGAACGCCATCGCGCAGGCGCAAGGCCCGTGTTGCGCCGCGAATCGCTGCGCAAATGAATCCGGCTCGGCGTTCACAACGAAATTTACATCACCCTGACGCCACAGTTGCACGTTCTTGGACCTGTGCTTCGCAACCAGCGTGAAGCCCATGGTCTCGAACAGCTTTCCGAGCTTCTCCGGCTCAGGATGGGCATATTCGACGAATTCGAAGCCGTCGGTGCCCATCGGATTGTGCTCCGAAATGGCGGCGGGGGGCGCGTCGTGCGGGAACGGACCCATGGCGATCTCCCTGTTTGAATCGCGCGGCAAAGGATCGCAAAACATAGGGACAGTCGGACGCAAATGTCGTGCAAAATGGGTGCAACAACGCTATTTTATGCACGAAACATGCAAATATTCACCAGATGACGCTCGATTCAATCGATATCCGCCTGCTTGCCGCTTTGCAGGACAATGGCGCTCTCACCAACCAGGAACTGGCGGAGATTGTGCATCTTTCCGCCTCACAATGCTCGCGCAGGCGACAGCGGCTGGAGCAAGAGGGCGTGATCCGCCGCTATCGCGCCGACCTCGATCCCGCCAAGGTCGGATTTGGTGTGACGGTATTCATTTTCGTCACGCTCGCAACCCACTCGCGGAATAATTCCAGGCGCTTCCGAGACCTGGTGTCGACAGTTGCCACGGTGCAGGAGGCGCATGCTTTGACCGGCGACAGCGACTATCTTCTGAAAGTTGTCGTTACCGATCTTCGGGCATTGTCGGTGTTGGTCAACGAAGTTCTGCTGCCGCATGAAGCGGTCGAACGCGTGCGCTCCAGCATCGTCCTGGAAACACTGAAAGATGAGGCGAAATTGCCGATCGGGTGATTACAATCCGAGATAGGCTGCGCGCACGCGGGCATCGTTGAGCAGATCGCGCCCGGTTCCGCTATGCGAGATACGACCGGTCTCGATCACATAACCGCGGTCGGCAATGGCAAGCGCGGCATAGGCATTCTGCTCGACCAGCAGCACCGTAATCCCTTGCCGCTTCAGTCCGCCGATGATCGAAAAAATCTGGTCGACCAGGATCGGCGCAAGCCCCATCGACGGCTCGTCGAGCAGCATCAGTTTCGGTTTCGCCATCAGTGCGCGGCCCATCGCCAGCATTTGCTGCTGTCCGCCCGACAGGTTGCCGCGCCGCGATATCTCGCTTTTCAGCGAGTACCGGAAAGGTCGCATAGACACCCTCGATATCGACCGCGATATCGGAATCCTTGCGTGACCAGGCACCGAGCCGGAGATTGTCCTCTACCGACAGCGGCGAAAATACCTGGCGGCCTTCGGGCACCTGCACGATGCCCTGCACGACCCGTACATGTGGCGCCGTGCGGTCGAGCGACGTGCCCAGGAAACGGATCGAGCCGCCGGAGATCGGCTGCACGCCGGAAATCGCACGCAGCAAGGTCGTCTTGCCGGCGCCGTTGCTGCCAACCAGCGTGACGATCTCGCCTTCCTTCACCTCAATCGAAAGCCCGTGCAGCACCTCGATGCGGCCGTAGCGGCTCGACAGATTGTCAATGACGAGCATCGCCGGTTTCCTGACTGGCATGCGCGCCCAGATAGGCGGCGATCACGGCGGGATTGCCGCGCACCTGTTCGGCCGTGCCCTCGGCAAGCGTGCGGCCCTGATCGAGAACATGGATGCGGTTGGAGATTTTCATCACCAGTTTCATGTCGTGCTCGACCAGCACCACCGTGATCCCCTGCGCCGCGATCTTCTGGATCACCGCGTCGACCTCGGCGGTCTCGACTGCGTTGCAGCCGGCGGCGGGCTCGTCGAGCAGCAGCACCTTCGGTTCGGTCGCCAGAGCGCGCGCGATTTCGAGCCGCTTGAGCGCGCCATAGGGCAATTCTCCCGCGGGTCGGGACGTAATTCCGCGCAGACCTACAAAGGCAAGCAGTTCCTCGGCGCGTGCACGCGTGCGCCGGTTCTGAGCGACCACCGACGGCAGCCGAAGCATGTGCGCCAGCACATTGCGGTTCTCATGCAGATGGCGGCCGACCATGACGTTCTCGAGCGCGGTCATGCGAAAGAAGATCTGCAGATTCTGAAACGTGCGCGACAAGCCCTGCTGTGCCAGCACATGGGCCGGCAGATTGGTTACCTGCTTTTCGTTCAGCAGCACATTGCCGCGCATCGGCGCATACAGCCCGGAAATCAGGTTGAACAGCGTGGTCTTGCCGGCACCATTCGGACCGATGATGGCGAAGATCTCGCCGGCATTGACGGAGAACGAGACGCCGTCGACGGCTTTCACACCGCCAAAGTCGATGCCCAGATTTTCGGCGGCGAGCACGCTCATGACGGCCCCCGCCGGAACAGGCTGGCAAGGCCCGGCACGATGCCGGCACGCAGGAAGATCATGAACACGATCATGATCAGGCCGAGCGCGATGTGCTCGTAGTCGTGGAACACCGTCAGCACCTGCGGAAGCACCGTGAGCAACGCCGCGCCGACGATGCTGCCGAGGATCGAACCGAGCCCGCCGAGCACCGCCATGGTCACGAATTCGATCGAGCGCAGGAAACCCGCGGTGGCCGGCGTCACGAGCCCATCGAACAGCGCGAGATAGGCGCCGGCGATCGCGGCATAGATCGCCGACAGCACGAATGCGATCAGCTTGTAGCGCGCAACATCGATGCCGAGCACGCGGGCGGCGACCTCGCTGTCATGGATGGCGCGCAAGGCGCGTCCGGTCGGTGAATTCGATCAGGTTGACCGCGAGCAGCGCCGCAAGCACTAGCGTCACGCCGGAAATCCAGTACCAAGTCGATCGAGCCGCGCGCGACCCAGCCGAACAGGACGAGCCGCGGCACCGGCATGCCGTCGGGCCCGCCGGTGAGGCGCGCTTCATTGGTGAAGACCATCGCGATCAGGATGCCCATGCCGAGCGTCGCGACTGCGAGGTAATGCCCCTTCAGCTTCAGGATCGGTCGCCCAATGACGAAGGCGAGCGCTCCGGCGACAGCAACGCCAACAATGAGCGCAACCCAGGATGGCACGCCAAGATGCGTCGGCCCGACCGCGACCGCATAGGCGCCGATCCCGAAGAACCCGGCGTGTCCGAGGCTGACACTTGTCCGGCAAATCCCATCAGCAGGTTCAGGCCGAGCACGGCGAGGCGAAGATGAAGACCAGCGCTGCGATCCGCAGATAGAAGGTCGATTCCGTGAGGAACGGGAACGCGGCCACGAAGGCCGCGATCACCACCACCACTGCCGTAGCTGCGCCAGAATCCCATATCAAACGCCGCTCATGTCAGACGCGCTCGACGCCGGCGCGGCCGAACAGGCCCTGCGGCATCACGAACAGCACGGCCAGAATGACCAGGAAGGCGATCGCGTCCTTGTAGGCCGACGACAGATAGCCGGCGCCGAAGGTTTCGAGCAGGCCCGACGATCAACCCGCCGACCACCGCGCCGAGCGGATTGCCCATGCCGCCCAGCATCGCGGCGGCAAAGCCCTTGAGCGCCAGCAGGGTGCCGACGTCGTAGTTGGTCAGCGTGATCGGCGTGACCAGATATGCCGCCGATGGCGCCGATCGCGGCCGACAGCCGCGAACGAGACGCCGACGATCGCGGCAGTGTTGATGCCGACGAGCCGCGCCGCGAGACGGTTCGCCGCGGTCGCGATCATCGCCTTGCCGATCAGGGTCCGGGTCATGAACGCCCAGAGCGCGACCACGATCGACGCAGCGCGCCGATCAGCACGATGACGCTTTGCGGCAAGTATCGTCGCCCCGCCGATGCGGATCGGCTCGACTGCCGGCGAAGGCGCGGATAGGAGTGGAAATTCTTGTCGAACACGATGGCGGCGACGCCGCGCAGGAAAATCGAGGCGCCGATGGTGATGATGATAAGCGTCACCGGCGGAGGCGCCGCGCGCCGGCTCGATCGCGAGCCGATGCAGCAGCAAGGCCGACCAGTACCGCAACCGTAAGCGCGATCAGCGCAGCGAGCGGAAGCGGCACGCCGGCAGCGACGCGCGAAGAAGGTCACCATGCCGCCGATCATGACGAACTCGCCCTGCGCGAAATTGATCACGTCGGAAGCGTTGTAGATCAGCGTGAAGCCGAGCGCGACCAGCGCATAGATCGCACCGATCGTCAGCCCGGAAAACAGGAATTGCAGGAATTCGGGCATTCTTATTGCTGCCTCCGCAAAGGCACTGTCATGCCCGCGCTCGTCGCGGGCATCCACGTCTTAGTAATGCCTATCAGACAAGACGTGGATGGCCGGGACAAGCCCGGCCATGACGCACGTGTTTGATATTTTTCGAGCCTATGGCTAATTCGCCAGCGCCCAGTCGCCGTTCTTGATCTCCAGCATGCGGAACGCCGAAAGGTCGAGGCCCATATGATCGGTCGGCGACATGTTGACGACGCCGCCGGTACCGATGAAGTTCTTGGTCTTCTCGATCTCGTCGCGCACCTTGGCCTTGTCGGCGCCGCCCGCGCGCGTTGCATCGCCTCGACCAGGATCATCAGGCCGTCATACATGTGGCCACCGAAGGTCGAGACCGGCTGCCCGGTCTTGCTCTCGTAGGTCTTCTTGTAATCGACCACGACCTTCTTCTGCGGATCGCTGTCCGGCAACTTCTCCGCCACCAGCAGGGCCGCCGCCGGCAGCCGCACGCCCTCGGCCGCCGCCGGTGTCGCAAGCTCGATGAACTGTTTCGAGCCGACGCCGTGGCTCTGATAGAGCGGCAGCGGAATGCCGAGCTGCTTGTAGTTGCGCGTCACGATCGCCGGCCCCTGGCCGAAGCCCGGATTGATCACCGCCTGCACGCCGGCCTTGCCCTTGATGTTGGTGAGCTGCGGCGTCATGTCGTTGTCGCGCGGGCTGATAGGTTTCCTCGTGCAGGACCTCGATGCCGTATTTCTGGTTCACGGTCATGCACTGGTCGCGCATCGACTTGCCGAACGCATCGGCGCCGGAGATCATCGCGATCTTGGTGAGATTGCGCTTCTTCATGTCCTCGAAAATCTTCTCGCAGGCCATCAGATCGGTGTGCGGCGTCTTGAAGTTCCATTTCTTCACCGGCGACACCGCCTGCACCGCACCGGCGAAATTGATCAGCGGGATGCTGCGCCTCTTCCGCGAGCGGGATGATCGCCATCGTGCTGGCTGTGGTCGAGCCCGCGAGCAGCGCGTCGACCTTGTCCTGCTCGATCAGCGCGGGTTGCGAAGGTGCGCGCCTGGTTCGGATTCGCAGGCGTCGTCGTAGACGCACGAGCTCGATCTTCTTGCCGGCGATGCCACCCTTGGCGTTGATGTCGGCGACATACATTTCCAGCGTCTTCTTCTCGGGATCGCCGAGGAAGGAGGCGCCGCCGGTCGACCGACAGCACGGCGCCGATCTTGATCTGCGCCTGCGCGAACGACGCCGACAGCGCGAGTGCCACCGCGGCCGCAAGACATCTCATCGCAAGTTTCATGTTTTTTCTCCCTTGGGGTTTCCCAGAAGTGTTGAAGCAAGCTTTTGTTGGCGCCGCACGGATGCGGCGCAGATACGACGACGGAAGGAGTCGATTGAGTTGTCGAGCAGCGCGCGATGCGCCTCGAAATACCCCATACCTTCCTCCCGAGGGGTCCGCGATCGTTGTGGCCGTCTAAGGCCCGCCGCGTTGACACCCGAAATTCCGACCCATATTAATTATCCGACCGACCGGTCAGTCAAGTGCCTGACCGTCGCAGAACAAAAATTGAAGCGCAAAAGGCGCCGAAACCGGGAGGAAGTACGAATGGACGAAAGTACCATTCTCGTCGAGACGCGGCCGAACTTTCGCATCATCACGCTCAACCGTCCGCAGCGGCTTAATTCCTTCACCGAAGACATGCATCGTGAGCTCAAGGCTGCGCTCGACGCTGCGGAAGCCGATTCCAACTGCCGCGCCATGCTGATCACCGGCGCCGGCCGCGGCTTCTGCGCGGGCCAGGACCTCAACGACCGGCTCGCCAAGCCGGGCGAAAAGATCGTGCTCGGCGCGACTCTCGAGCAGTTTTACAATCCGCTGATCCGCCAATTGCGCAGTCTGCCCTTCCCGGTCATCGCCGCGGTGAATGGTGTTGCCGCCGGCGCCGGCGCCAATATCGCGCTCGCCTGCGATTTCGTGATCGCGGCGAAGTCGGCCACGTTCCTGCAGGCCTTTTCGAAAATTGGTCTGGTGCCGGATTCCGGCGGCACCTGGTTCTTGCCGCGGCTTGTCGGCCCCGCCCGCGCGCGCGGGCTTGCGATGCTGGCCGAGCCGCTGACAGCGGAGAAAGCCGAAAGCTGGGGACTGATCTGGAAATGCGTCGAGGACGGCGTACTGCTGGGCGAGGCAGGCAACCTTGTGCGAGCGGCTCGCTGCCGGACCGACTTTCGGATTGTCGCTGATCAAACGCGCACTCGACGCCGCCGAGACCAACGATCTTGTCAGCGCAACTCGACCTCGAACGCGATCTGCAACGGCAGGCGGGATCAAGTCCCGACTATGCGGAAGGCGTGAAGGCCTTCATGGAAAAACGTTCGCCGAATTTCACCGGCGGCAAGGGCTCCTGAGCCATGGACGCGGGAGCCATCGCACGCGCCTGTGCCGAGCGGATGTGGACGGAAGATTCCGCGAGCAAGGGGCTCGGCATGCAATTGATCTCGGTCGAGCCCGGCCACGCCATCCTTGCGATGACCATCACCGATAAGATGGTGAACGGTCACAATATCGCGCATGGCGGCTATATCTTCACGCTTGCCGATTCCACCTTCGCCTACACCTGCAACACCTATGACCAGCGCTGCGTGGCGCAGCAATGCGCGATCACTTTCGTCAATCCCGGCAAGCTGGGCGACCGGTTGACCGCTCGCGGCGTCGAGACGCAGCGCGCCGGCCGCTCCGGCATCTACGACATCACGGTCACGCGCGAGGACGGCACTGTGATCGCGGAATTCCGCGGCCATTCGCGCACCATCGAGGGAAAGATTCTTTCCGGCGGAAACGGATAGAGGCCGATCATGGTCGATCGCATCCTACAAGCCCTACGGCCTCGAGCCGATCGAAACCGCCTCACGCGACGAGATCGCGGCGCTGCAGACGCAGCGGCTCGACGTGGTCGCTGAAGCACGCCTACGACAATGTCGAGGCGTATAGAAAGAAGTTCGATGCCGCCGGCGTGACGCCTTCCGATTTCAGGCGGCTCGAAGACCTCGCGAAATTCCCGTTCACCACCAAGGCCGACCTGCGCGACAATTACCCCTTCGGCATGTTCGCGGTGCCGCAGGACCGGATCGTGCGCATCCATGCGTCGTCCGGCACCACCGGCAAGCCGACCGTGGTCGGCTACACGCGGAAGGATATCGACAACTGGGCGGATCTGATGGCGCGCTCGATCCGCGCCTCCGGCGGCCGCCCGGGCATGAAGGTGCATGTCGCCTATGGCTATGGCTTGTTCACCGGCGGGCTCGGCGCACATTACGGCGCCGAGAAGCTCGGCTGCGCGGTGATCCCGATTTCCGGCGGCATGACCGAACGGCAGGTGCAGCTGATTTCCGATTTCAAACCCGACATCATCATGGTGACGCCGAGCTACATGCTCGCGATCCTCGACGAATTCCGCGCCAGGGTCTCGATCCTCGCGATTGCTCGCTGTCGATCGGAATTTTCGGCGCCGAGCCCTGGACCAACCAGATGCGCGGCGAAATCGAGGAAGCGTTCGCGATGGACGCGGTCGACATCTACGGGCTGTCGGAAGTGATGGGTCCCGGCGTCGCCAATGAATGCGTCGAGACCAAGGACGGGCTGCATATCTGGGAGGACCATTTCTATCCCGAGGTGATCGATCCGGAGACCGGCAAGCCGCTGCCGGACGGCGAGCAGGGCGAACTCGTTTTCACTTCGCTGACCAAGGAAGGCCTGCCGGTCATCCGCTATCGCACGCGCGACCTGACACGGCTTTTGCCCGGTACCGCGCGCAGCCATCGCCGCATGGAGAAGGTCACCGGCCGTTCCGACGACATGATGATCGTGCGCGGCGTCAACGTATTCCCGACCCAGATCGAGGAATTGCTGCTGCGCTGCCAGGGTCTGTCGCCGCATTACCTGATCGAGCTGACGCGCGAGGACCGGCTCGACGTATGCAACGCTTCTGGTCGAGGCGCGGCCGGAGCACGCGAGGCACCGCCGAGCGCAGATGCGGAGGCCGCATCGCTCGCAGCCCATATCCGCAACAATATCGGGATCGGCATGAAGGTGCTGGTCGGCGATCCCGGCGCCATCGAGCGCTCGGCCGGCAAGGCGCGCCGCGTCGTCGACAAGAGGCCGAAAAGCTGATGGCCCGACCGCGCTCCGCCGATCACGACATCAAGCGCCGCGCGATCCTGGATCGCTCCGCAGCACTATTTGCGCAGAACGGCTATGACCGGACCGCGATGGCGGAAGTGGCCGCGGCCTGTGGCGTATCGAAGGCGCTGCTATACCATTACTATACCGGCAAGGACGCGCTGCTGTTCGACATCCTGCGCGAGCACCTGCAGGAACTGATCGATGCGGCCGGCGCCGTGGACCGCGGCCTTCCGCCGCGCGCGCGGCTGCGGGCGCTGGTCGGCGCACTGCTCGAAGCCTATCGCGATGCCGATCACGAGCACAAAATCCAGATCAACGAGATGTCGAAGCTTCCGCCCGAGAGGCACCGGATGTTGGTGGGCATTGAGCGCGAACTGGTCGCGATCTTTGCGGAGGCGATTTCGCAGGTGCTGCCAGCGATCGGCCGCGACAAGTCGCTGTTGAAGCCGGTCACCATGTCGCTGTTCGGCATGCTGAACTGGCATTACATGTGGTTTCGCGAACAGGGCACGATGAGCCGCGAACACTATGCCGATCTGGCGACTACCGTGCTGGTCGAAGGCGCGCAGGCGCTCGCACCGGCGAAAATCAAAGAGCGGGTTTAGTTTTTTCCGTTCGTCCCCGCGAAGGCGAAGACCCAGCGCGACTTAGAACTGGATTCCCGCCTTCGCGGGAAAGAGCGGAGTTTGTTGCTACGCCGGTACGCTAAACTTCGTCATAGTCGATGACGATCTCTTTGCGTCAGCGGCCGCGACTGGCAGGTCAGCACATAACCCGCTTCCTGCTCCCAGGGCTCGAGCGAATAATTAACAGCCATCTCGACCTCGCCCGACACCAGCTTGCCGCGGCAGGTGCAGCACATGCCGCCGCGACACGAGATACGGCATTTCCAGTCCCGCGCGTTCACCGGCATCGATCACGGTCTCGCCGTCAAGCATCGGAAATTCATAGGCCGAGCCGTGCAAGGTGATGCGCGCCTGCGCCACCGGCATCTCCTCGCTCGCCGTTGCGCCTAAAGCGACGCGACGCGGCGTCACCGGCGCGCCATCGGACGAGAAATACTCAATGTGGATGTGCGATTCCGGAGTGCCGAGCTTCGTCAGCACCCGTCTGGCTTCCTCGATCATGGCGCCGGGTCCGCACAGGAAGGCGTGGTCGATCTCCTTTGCCGGCGTAAACGACCTAAGCAGGGTCTCGATCTTGCTGGCATCCACCCGGCCATTGAACAGATCGATCTCCTGCTGCTCGCGCGACAGCACGTGATGCACCGTGAGGCGTCCGAGGAAGCGATCCTTCAGGTCTTCCAGCGCCTCCTTGAAGATGATGCTCTTGCTGTTGCGGTTGCCGTAAATCAGCACAAAGCGGCTGTCGGGCTCGCGCGTGAGGATGCTGCGCAAGAGAGAAAGAATTGGCGTGATGCCGGACCCCGCAGCGACCGCGAGATAATTCCGTGCCTTGCCGGATTCCGGCATGACCCCGAAGCGACCCTGCGGCGTCATGACATCTATGGTGTCGCCCTGGCGGATCGCTTCGTTGCACAGCGTCGAGAACAGCCCGCCTTCGACCTTCTTCACCGCGACGCGCAATTCGCCGTCGTCGAGTCCGTTGCAGATCGAGTAGGACCGCCGAACATCTTCGCCGTCGCAATCGCGGCGCAAGGTGAGATGTTGACCCGGGCTGAAACGATATTCGTCCCTCAGTTCCGGCGGAACGGCAAAGGCGATCGAAACCGCGTCCGGCGTCTCACGCCTCACATCGGCGACTTTCAGCTTGTGGAATTCGACCGCCATCGGCGCCTCAGATGCACTTGAAATAATCGAACGGCTCGGCGCACGCCTTGCAGCGCCACAATGCCTTGCAGGCGGTCGATCCAAATTCGGAAATGCGCTGGGTATTTCCTGAGCCGCAATGCGGACAGGTAACCTCGTCTTCACCGAACAAGGCGCGGCGTGACGCCTTGCCGGCCGGCGGTGCAATGCCATAGGCCCTGAGCTTGGCCTTGCCCTCCTCCGTCATCCAGTCGGTGGTCCAGGCCGGCGACAGCACGGTCTTGATGCGCGGCATCACGAAACCCGCTTCTTCCAGCGCGGCTTCGACGTTGAGCGCGATCAGGTTCATCGCCGGACATCCGGAATAGGTCGGCGTGATGGTCGCTTCGATGAAGCCGTCGACGATCTGCACATCGCGAAGCACACCAAGATCGGCGATGGTCAGCACCGGCACCTCCGGATCGACCACGGCGGATGCCGCCTCCCAGGCGCGCTCAAGCTGGTCCCGCGCAAGCTGTCCCAGAGAATGCGTGGCGACCGCGCTTACCATTTCGCACCTGGATGACTGCGCTGCAGATATTGCAGCTCGGTCAGGATAAAACCGAGATGTTCGCTGTGGCGGCCGCTGCGGCCGCCACTTTGCATATAGCCATCGCGCGGACGCGTCAGCGTCGCGTCTTCGAACACCTCATCGAGCGTTTTCGACCAGCGCGTGCGGATGTCGGAAGGGTTGACCGCAATTCCAGTGTCGATCAGCGCGCGTTCGATCTGGTCGTTCTCGAACAATTCGCCGGTATAGGGCCAAAGCTCGTCGAGAGCGTTCTGCGTACGGCGGTGGCTTTCATCGCTGCCGTCACCGAGCCGGATTGTCCATTCGGCGGTGTGGCGGACGTGATAGGCCATCTCCTTCACCGCCTTGGCGGCAATCGCGGCGAGCATCGCGTCCTTGCTGCGCGTGAGCGCGTCGAAATACGGATGCGCGTAGGCGGAATACAGCAGGTGCCGAACGATGGTCTGCGCGAAATCGCCATTCGGCTGCTCGACCAGCAGCACGTTGCGATAACCGCCGGCATCGCGGAGATAGGCGAGCGCATCCTCGTCGCGCCCCTTACCCTCAATCTCGCCGGCATATGTGTAGAACGAGCGCGACTGGCCGATCAGATCGAGCGCGAGATTACCGAGCGCGAGATCTTCTTCCAGCACCGGCGCATGGCCGACCCATTCCGACACGCGATGGCCGAGGATCAGCGCGTTGTCGGCAAGCCGCAGCGTATAGGAAAAGAGCGGAGTTTCGGTCATGCAACCGCTCACATATGCCCGACTTCGTCGGGCACTTCGTAAAAGGTCGGGTGTCGGTAGATTTTCGACGCAGTTGGCTCGAACAAAGTGTCCTTGTCGGCCGGATCGGACGCCGTGATCGCCTGTGACGGCACCACCCAGACCGAAAGTCCCTCGCCGCGCCGCGTGTAGACATCGCGCGCATTTTGCAAAGCCATCTCGGCATCGACCGCATGCACGGAGCCGACGTGGCGGTGCGCAAGCCCGGTGCGGCTGCGGATGAAAACTTCCCAGAGCGGCATGTTTTTTTCGGTCATGGTCGATTACTCCGCAGCCACTCTCATCGCGGCATCGCGTCTGGCGCGCCGCTTCTCCGCAAAGGCCAAAGCCGCTTCACGTACCCAAGCGCCGTTTTCGTCCGCGGCCTGGCGCTGCCTGATGCGCTGCCGATTACAGGGTCCGTCGCCCTGAACCACCCGCTTGAATTCGGCCCAGTCGATCTCGCCGAATTCCCAGTGCTTGGTCGCCTCGTTGAATTTCAAATCCGGGTCGGGGAATGTCGAGCCCGAGATAATGGCCCTGCGGCACCGTCGCATCGATGAATTTCTGCCGCAGTTCGTCATTGGTGAAGCGCTTGATCTTCCAGCGCATCGATTTGTCGGTGTGCAGCCAATCCTTGTCGGACGGCCCGAACATCATCAGCACCGGCCACCACCAGCGGTTCAGCGCGTCCTGCGCCATCGCGATCTGCTCCGGGGTGCCGTCGCGGCAGAGCGAGACCATGATCTCGTAGCCCTGGCGCTGATGGAAGCTCTCCTCCTTGCAAATGCGGATCATCGCGCGCGCATAGGGCCCGAATGAGCAACGGCACAGCGGAATCTGGTTCATGATCGCGGCACCATCGACCAGCCAGCCGATGATCCCGATATCCGCCCAGGTCAGCGTCGGATAATTGAAGATCGAAGAATATTTCTGCCTGCCGTTCAGAAGCTGCTCGAACAATTCCTCGCGCGAAACACCCAGCGTTTCGGCGGCGGCGTAGAGATAGGCGCCGTGGCCGCCCTCGTCCTGCACCTTGGCCAGAAGTGCGGCCTTGCGCTTCAGAGAGGGCGCGCGCGTGATCCAGTTGCCTTCCGGCAGCATGCCGATGATTTCGGAGTGGGCATGTTGAGCAATTTGCCGCACCAGCGTCTTGCGATACGCCTCCGGCATCCAGTCGTTGGGCTCGATTTTCACCTCGGCATCGACGCGGGCCTGGAAGCGCGCCTCGCGAACCGGATCCTCAGCTTTGTGAGCTTCGCGGGTGTTTAGCGATTGCGTGTACATGAACCTTCCTCTGTCGCATCCGCCTCGCCGGGTTTTCCCCGATCGCTTCTTCTTACACCATTTATAATATTACGAAAATATGTAACGTCAATGTTTTTTGTTATATTTATCGCGAACCTGTGTCAACCGACTGATTCAATGAGAAAATCTCTTGTGGAAGGCGGCAGGAGGCGGCGGCAGAGCGCCCTCCTCATTCTGGCCATGAGCGTCCAGGAATCGCTCCGAAGCCGGCACTAGACGCGCATAAAGTTTGCCTGCGAGAGCACGCGCGGCCTCGCCCTTCCAGTCATGTGGCAGCAGCTCGGGCGGCAGGCCGGGGTCGCGCAACACCACGCGCCGGAAGCTGTGGATCAGCAAGGTGCGCGCAACCAGGGCTTCGTCATCCTTCGGCGCCGAATGTTCGAGCCATGCCGCCAGCGCGGAAAAATCCGCAATGAATTCGCCATAGGCTTTCGACACCTCGCCGATGCGGAAGGCGGCCTCCGCAAGCGAGTGCCGGTCTCGCGCGCGCGGTGTGAGCAGAAACAGTCCGACGCGATGGCGAAGCGCTTCGGGAAGTTCGCCGAGCCCGGCATGAAGCGCGGGCGAAATCGGCGCGTAGCCCGCAGCCCTCAATTCGCTGCGCAGGATCGCTGCATCCTCCGCCGCGGGCCCAATCGCTGCAACTTGCAAATCCCCATGCCGCATCGGCACCGCCGAATAGATCCGCTGGGTCGCCTGCAAAAACTCGTCCTCTCCGCTCCGCGACAACCGGTAAAAGCTCGCACGACCGCGTTTAGTGCTCGCCAGCCAGCCGTCCGAGGAAAGCCGCGATACCGCCGTGCGCACATGGCCGGCATCGATCTTGAACAGCGCCATGATCTCGATCAGCGAGCCGATCCAAAGCGAACCTCCGCGCGGCACGATCGCATCGCCATAAAGGGTCACAATCAGCGACCAGATGCGCGCGGGCTTGCGCGCATGGAACTGCTTGAGGAGGGCGGAGATGGGAGCGGCAAGCGGCATCTAGTGCCCCAGCCCGCCTTTCTGCTCGATAAAGCGTGCGATCTCGTCCACGCCCTTGATCTCCCGCATGTTGGTGAACACGATGGGGCGCGCGCCGCGCATCCGCTTGGCGTCGCGGTCCATCACTTCGAGCGAGGCGCCGACATAGGGCGCAAGATCGATCTTGTTGATCACGAGCAGGTCGGAACGCGTGATGCCCGGTCCTCCTTTGGACGGAATCTTGTCGCCGGCCGCGACATCGATGACATAGATCGTAAGATCCGCAAGCTCGGGTGAAAAGGTCGCGGCAAGATTGTCACCGCCGGATTCGATCAGCACCAGGTCAAGCTCCGGAAAGCGCGCGCGCATATCGGCGACCGCGGCGAGATTGATCGAGGCATCCTCGCGGATCGCGGTGTGCGGGCAGCCGCCGGTCTCGACTCCCGCAATGCGTTCGGCAGCAAGCGCGCCGGAGCGTACGAGATATTCGGCGTCCCATTTTGTGTAGATGTCGTTGGTGATCGCCGCGATCTCGTATTTGTCGCGCAGCTTCTTGCACAGTGCATCCATCAGCGCGGTTTTGCCGGAGCCGACCGGGCCGCCGATACCGACACGCAGGGGGCCGTTAGGGTTTTTCGTCATGATCTAAACAGCCTCGTGTATTGGGTTTCGTGGCGCATGGACGCGAGATCGGATCGAAACGCCGCGCCGCCGAGGTCGTCGAGCTTGGAAGCGAGGGCGCGAGCTGCGGTCGCGGCGATGATCGGTTCAAGTGCCGCCAGCACCCGCTGCCCGTCGGTCTGGCCAAGCGGGATCAACCGGACGCCGGCCGAAATCCAGTTAGCAGCGACCGCATGCAGGAAAGCAGGCAAAGCGGACTTCGCTTCGATGTCATGTCCGGCGCAGGCCGTTGCGACCGCGACCGGATAGGCAACCGGGCCATCCCATGCGGACGCAAGCAAATCCAGCGTGTCGCAATGCCAGGCTGCGCGGGTCGCCGTCAGGAAGGCCGCGCCCTGCGCAGTCGTTTCCAGGTGCCGTTCCTTCGAGGGCACGAAAGCCGCGGCGAGTTCGGCGATCTCGCGCAGCGCGGTTGCGTCGTCGCCACCCGCTGCGCGATGCGCGTGCACGAACAGGACGGCATCGCAGAAGCCTGCGCCGTCGCTCACCATCAACGACAGCCAGTCGATGAGCGTCGCAGCATTGGTGATGTCGCCTGCCTCCACCGCCCATTCGATTCCGCTGGAATAGGAGAAGGCGCCGACCGGATAAGACGGCGAAAGCCAGGCCATCAGGCGGTAGAGGGCGGCAATTTCTTCGTCATTCCGCCGCGCGACTTCCGCGCGCACCGGAAGAACAGGGTCAGACCGCTTCCGCTCACCCTTCCCGCGCAGCGGCAGATTTCTTTTTTTCTCAGTCATGGCTGTGATCACCATGATGGGAATGATGATGTCCGTGTCCGTGTCCGTGCGAATGATCGTGCGCGTGGTTGTGGCTATGCGGCATGGTTGCCTGCGGATCGAACGGCGCCTCCAGCGCGGTCACCTTGGCGCGGAGCCCGCGCAGCATCTCCTCCAGCACGTGGTCTCGGCGGATGCGGATGCGAAGCCCATCGATCTGCACGTCGGTGTGGCGATTGCCAAGATGCCAGGCGAGGCGGATGAATTCGCGTGGTGACGAAGCTGTAATCTCGGCGAGAGGCTCCGCCGTACCAGCGACGAGAACAATCGCGCCATCCTCCAGCATCAGCCCGTCGCCGTCGCGCAAGGTCATGGGCTTGTCGAAATCAATCAAGACTTGGGTGCCCTTCTCGCCGGTCAGCACGATGCGCCGGCGCTTGCGATCGTCGGCGTCGAGCATGACGCGATCGATGACAGAGGCCGCGTTCCATTGGCCGGCGGGGGTTATGGCGGTGATGCGGCGCATACGGCAGTCTTTCTTTCCCTCTCCCCTTGAGGGAGAGGGTGGCGAGTGCGAGCGAAGCAAGCACGAGCCGGGTGAGGGGTAAAGCCGCAAATGACGTCCTGACCCCTCACCCGCCCTCGCTCCGCTCGGGCACCCTCTTCCTCAAAGGGAAAGGGAAAGAAAGATCAAAACAAAAAATACCGTTGTGCCATCGGCAGAACATCCGCCGGTGCGCAGGTGAGCAGTTCACCGTCCGCCCGCACCTCATAGGTCTCCGCATCGATATCGAGCTTCGGGGTGGCTCCGTTGTGAATCATGCTCTTCTTGGAGATGCCGCCGCGGGTATTCTTCACCGCCACCATCTCCTTGCTGATGCCTAGCTTCTTGCCCAACCCTGCCCGCACCGCAGCCTTGGACGTGAACACCACCGAGGACGCCGTCAGAGCCTTGCCGAAGGCGCCGAACATCGGACGATAATGCACCGGCTGCGGCGTCGGGATCGAGGCGTTCGGGTCGCCCATCTGTGCGGCCACGATCGAGCCGCCCTTGATGATGCAGTCCGGCTTCACGCCGAAGAAAGCAGGCGACCACAAGACGAGGTCGGCCATCTTGCCCTTCTCGATCGAGCCGATGATATGCGAGACGCCATGCGCGATCGCCGGATTGATCGTGTATTTGGCGATATAGCGCTTGGCGCGCGCATTGTCGTTGTCGCCTTTTTCTTCTTTCAGTCGCCCGCGCTGCTTCTTCATCTTGTCTGCGGTCTGCCAGGTGCGGATGATGACTTCGCCGAGCCGGCCCATCGCCTGCGAATCCGACGACATCATCGAGAGCGCGCCGAGATCGTGCAAAATGTCCTCGGCCGCGATGGTTTCCTTGCGGATTCGGCTTTCGGCAAAGGCCAAGTCTTCCGCAATCGAAGGATCGAGATGGTGGCATACCATCAGCATGTCGAGATGCTCGTCGATGGTGTTCTTCGTGAACGGCCGCGTCGGATTGGTGGAGGACGGCAGTACGTTCTTGAGCCCCGCCACCTTCATGATGTCGGGCGCATGGCCGCCACCCGCCCCTTCGGTGTGGAAGGCATGAATGGTGCGGCCCTTGAACGCCTTGATGGTGTCCTCGACGAAGCCGAACTCGTTCAGCGTGTCGGTGTGGATCATCACCTGGATGTCGTGGTCGTCGGCGACGGAGAGACAATTGTCGATCGCGGCCGGCGTCGTGCCCCAATCCTCGTGCAGCTTGAGCGCGCAGGCGCCACCCTTCACCATTTCCTCCAGCGCCGCAGGAAGTGAGGCATTGCCCTTGCCGGCGAAACCGAGATTGACGGGAAACGCATCCGCGGCCTGGATCATGCGCGCGATATGCCAGGGACCGGGCGTGCAAGTGGTCGCGAACGTGCCGTGCGCGGGTCCGGTACCGCCGCCCAGCAATGAAGTGATGCCCGACATCAGCGCGTCGTCCACCTGCTGCGGACAGATGAAATGGATGTGGGTGTCGAAGCCGCCGGCGGTGAGGATTTTGCCCTCCCCCGCGATCACCTCGGTGCCCGGTCCAATGATGATGGTGACACCTGGCTGGATATCCGGATTGCCGGCTTTACCGATGGAATGCACCTTGCCGTCCTTCAACCCGACATCGGCCTTCACGATGCCCCAGTGATCGAGGATCAGCGCATTGGTGATGACGGTATCGACCGCACCCCCCCTGTTGGTCACCTGCGACTGGCCCATGCCATCGCGGATCACCTTGCCGCCGCCAAATTTCACTTCCTCGCCATAGACGGTGAAGTCCTTCTCGACCTCGATGATGATGTCGGTATCGGCGAGCCGCACGCGGTCGCCGGTCGTCGGGCCGAACATCTCGGCGTAGAGATAACGGGAGATTTTGGTCGACATGGTCAAGGCTCCAGCGAGGCTATGTCACGGTCGGCTGAAAGCCGGACAGAAGATGATGCTTTTCAAGTAATGGAATCAATTCGGCGAACGCGCGTTCGCGTCCGCGTTGCCGTCGCCTCTGTACGGTCTGGCCGGAGAAGTCGCGCAGTCCGTCCGAGTCATCCTCAACCGGTTGCGCGTCGCCTGACGCCTGCAGGTCGATCTGGACCGTGGTCACCTGCTTGTAGCGTTGAAGGGCAGCGAGCGCTTCGCGCAGTTTCGGCTTCAGCGGCAGTTGAGCGGCTTCGACCACCTTTTGGAGGTCATCGATCGTGCCAACAAGCTTGTTGATACGCTCCGCTGACCTGCAATCCTGGCGCAGCCGATTGCCGTAGCTCAGTTCGTGAACACGGTCCGCAACCTGCAGGAGGTTTGCCGGTTCTTTGGCGGTCAACGGATAGAGATTCATGATGACGACCAGACGGAAGACCTTCTCCCGATCTGAGAAGGCATCCATCGTGTCGCCAAGCGGCGTATTATCGACGATGCCTCCGTCCCAGCAGAACCGGCCGCCGATCTCGGTCCAGGGAAATTGTGGCGCCAGGCTTCCGCTTGCGATGATGTGGGCGGGTTCAAAGGTCTCGATCTTGCAGTCGCGCTCGAACCGGCTAGTCGATGCTGTTGCCTTGGCCTCCTTGTTGCGGAAGCGCAGCAAGACGCCGTCTTTCAGGTCGACGGCGGTGACCACAAAGGTCGTCGGACTTTTGTCGATCAGGTCGAAGCCGACGAAATCTTCGAGTGTCTTCTTCAGCGGCTTCGTATTGTACAGGCTGGTCCAGCGCCAGACATTCCAATAGTCGGAGCGCGGCGCGTAGAAGCCGGGAAGTGCGAACAGCGACAAGTCGCGCACCGGCGCAAAACTCGGCAGCCCCAGCCATCCGAAATCCACCCGCGGATAGACCGGAGCCGCGATCGAAACCGTGTTCCAGAACCGCGCCAGCCGTTCGAGGCCGTCCTTGCGATCGGTCGAACCAACGATGCAAGCGCCGTTGATCGCGCCAATCGACACGCCGGTGACGGATTGCAGGCAAGCCGGGCGATCGGGGCGGTCGATTTCGTCCATCACTGCGAACAGCGCTTCGATCGCGCCCCATTCATACGCCCCGAGCGCGCCGCCGCCCTGCAGCACCAGCCCGATTTCAACCGCTTCGCAGGGTTCGGGCATGGCCGGCACCTCTTACAGTTTTCCCATCACGTCGCCGCGGAAACCGTAGACTACGCGCTTGCCGGCAAGCGCGACCAATTGCACATCGCGCGTCTGGCCGGGCTCGAATCGCACCGCGGTACCGGCCGCGATGTCGAGCCGCATGCCGCGGGCTTTCTTGCGGTCGAATTTCAGCGCCGGGTTGGTTTCGAAGAAATGATAATGCGAGCCCACCTGGATCGGACGGTCGCCGGTATTGGCGACCGTGATCGTCACGGTCCTGCGGCCGGCATTCAACTCGACGTCGCCCGCCTGGATCAGCATCTCGCCTGGGATCATGCCTTCACTCCTTTCGCATCTGACGAAGCAGGACAACGCCGGCCCCGACCAGCAGCGCCGCAAGCAGCACGGCGCCGAGATCGGGCAGGATGCTAAAGCCGTGCGGATGTTCGTGCGCGACCACGGAAGGGTGCGCCGCGGCCATAGCGGGCACCATGACGCCGGTCAAAACGGGAAATGCTCTCTTCATTGCGTGTCCTTCAGCGGATCGGTTGGTGCACTGTGACAAGCTTGGTGCCGTCGGGGAACGTGGCTTCGACCTGGATGTCGTGGATCATCTCGGCGATGCCATCCATCACCTGCTCGCGGGTAAGAACCTTGCCACCGTCGCGCATCAATTCGGAGACGCTCCTGCCGTCGCGTGCGCCTTCCACAATGAAATCGGTTATCAGCGCGACGGCTTCCGGATGGTTCAGCTTGACGCCGCGCTCGAGCCGCCGCCTCGCCACCATCGCTGCCATCGCAATCAGCAACTTGTCCTTTTCGCGCGGTGTCAGCAGCATCGCCTTCCTCAACTGGTCCAGAGCCGCGGCAGCCCGCCGCTCACGGCATTGAGCACCGAAACCAGATCGCGCCGCAAGAGAGCCGCGTCACCCGCACACAGCCGCACGATTGCGATTCCGTTCCAGGCGGAAATCGCAGCTTCGCTGCCGCATCCGTCAAGCATCGCCCGCACCTTCTCGACAAGACTGTCGTCGCCGGACGCCACCACCACGGTCGCGAGCGCGACCGCACCATTGCCCGCTGCTGGCCGCGCCAACAGCGTATCGATTCTGCCGGTTAGCCGCAGCGTCTCCGCGAAGGCCAGCCGGCCGTTACGCCGGATGCGCCAGCGATCGACCAATTCTCCGCTATGCACGCTTTCATTCATGGCGGTGCGGCCGAATATGACAGCCTCCGCCATCAGCAGCGAAGCGCGCTCGGAAAATTCGACGTCAATGGTACGGTGCAGGCGCGCTTTATCGAAAAGGATCGTCTCTTGCGGCAGCCAACGCAGCACAGCGCCCGGCGCTGCCGATAGCGTCACGCTCATCCGCGCCGGAGTGGTCATCACCCGATAGATCTTCTCCGCAGCCGCGGTCGTTACCGAAAGCCGTGCGCCGGATTCGGCTGCGATCGATATGGAGAAGTCATCGCCGCCTGCAACACCGCCCGCTGTGTTGAGGATGACAGCCTCGGCCTCCAAACCATCAGTGTTCGGGAACCGGATACGGTAGGACCCCGCTTCATCTACCTGCTGCCGGTGTGTCCGCCCGTCCCGCTCGATCACAGACAAGGCGATGCGGCCATGCGCGCGGTTGGCGTCGAAGATCGCGGCGCTGTCCGCTTTTGTCGTCTTTTGCACCATGGGACGCACCCGGATCACGTTGATCCCGGATCGTAGCGATCCAGGCACATCAATGCGATCAATTCCAGCACATTACAGCATGAAATCAGAGCGCCAGCGCGCGGCGCAAAGACGGTTCGTCCAGATCGTCCTTGCCCGACGAATAGACCACCTGGCCGCGATCCATCGCGACGAAGCGATCGCCGAGCTCGCGCGCGAAATCGTAATATTGCTCGACCAAAACGATCGCCATGTTGCCCAGGCCCCGCAGATAGGAGATCGCGCGCCCGATATCCTTGATGATCGAGGGTTGAATTCCTTCGGTCGGCTCGTCGAGCAGAAGCAGCCTCGGCCGCATGGTGAGCGCCCGGCCGATCGCGAGTTGTTGCTGCTGCCCGCCGGAAAGGTCGCCGCCGCGCCGCCGCAGCATGTTGTTCAACACCGGGAACAGCGAGAACACGTCGTCGGGAATGTCACGCTCGTCGCGCTTGAGCGGCGCGAAGCCGGTCTTAAGATTTTCTTCCACAGTGAGCAGCGGAAAAATCTCGCGCCCCTGCGGCACGAAGGCGATGCCGGAGCGCGCGCGCTGATAGGGTTTGAGCGCGTTGATGTTGTGACCATCCCAGTCGATACTGCCCTTGCTCACCGCCTGCTGGCCGACGATCGCGCGAAGCAGACTGGTTTTGCCGACACCGTTGCGGCCGAGCACGCAGGTCACCTCGCCCGCGCGCGCGACCAGCGATACGCCGCGCAAGGCTTGCGCGGCGCCGTAATGCAGATCGATGGCTTTCACGTCGAGCATGACATCACCTTTTTGCGCATGATCTGATCCGAAAACCGGTGCCCACTTTTCGGGATCATGCGCTACCTTCCCAGGTAAACTTCCACGACCCGCTCATTGGTCGAAACATCGTCGATTGAGCCTTCCGCCAACACCGAGCCTTCATGCAGGCACGTCACCTTGACGCCGAGCGCACGCACGAAATGCATGTCGTGCTCGACCACGACCACGCTCTTCTCGCGATTGATGTCCTTGAGCAGCTCGGCGGTCTGCATGGTTTCGGCATCGGTCATGCCGGCGACCGGTTCGTCGACCAGCAAGAGCTTCGGCTCCTGCGCCAGCAGCATGCCGATCTCCAGCCACTGCTTCTGCCCGTGCGATAGCGAACCTGCAAGCCGCCAGCGCGCATGTTTCAGGCGAATGGTGTCGAGGATCTTTTCGATGCGGCCTGAGTCGTTCGCATTGGCGCTCCAGCGCAGACTCGCGCGCGCGCTCTTGTCCATATTCAGCGCAAGCAGAAGATTGTCCTCGATCGTGTGCATATCGAACACGGTCGGCTTCTGGAATTTGCGGCCAATGCCGAGCCGTGCGATTTCGGTCTCATCGAGCGCAGTCAGATCGGCCTCGCCCTGGAACAGGGCATCACCCACGTCGGGACGAGTCTTTCCGGTGATCACGTCCATCATGGTGGTCTTGCCGGCGCCGTTCGGACCGATGATTGCGCGCATCTCCCCGGGCTGGATCGTCAGCGAGAGATTGTTCAAGGCCTTGAATCCGTCGAACGCGACCGAAATGCCGTTCAGATAAAGGAGTGCGTCGGTGACCCTGGTTTCCATCGTTCACTCCGCCGGTTTCGGTGCTGCCGCGCCGGCCGCATCATCCGCGCGAGCGGCTCGCTTCGCCTTGTGCTCGCCCCAGTAATGCGAAACGGTGCCGACGATGCCGCGCGGCAGGAACAGCGTGACAAAGACAAACAACGCACCGAGCAGAAACAGCCAGTAAGGCGCGAGGATACCGCTCGTGAATGTTGTCTTGGCATAGTTGACAAGGATAGCGCCAAGCACGGCCCCGGTGAGCGTGCCGCGGCCGCCAACCGCGACCCAGAGCACCGCTTCAATGGAATTTGCGGGTGCGAATTCGCCCGGGTTGATGATGCCGACCTGCGGCACGTAAAGCGCTCCGGCCAGCCCCGCCATGCACGCGGACAGCGTCCAGACAAACAATTTGTAATTCTCCACCCGATAGCCGAGGAACCGCGTGCGCGACTCCGCATCGCGGATCGCGACCAGCACCTTGCCGAGCTTCGAAGTCACGATCTTGCGGCAGATGATGAAGCAGATACCGAGCGCCGCGCAGGAGATTGTGAAAAGTGCCGCGCGGGTCGATTGTGCCTGAACGTTGAACCCGAGAATGTCCTTGAAATCGGTCAGCCCGTTATTGCCGCCGAAGCCGAAATCGTTGCGGAAGAAGGCCAAAAGCAGCGCGAAAGTCATCGCTTGGGTGATGATGGAGAGATACACCCCGGTAACGCGCGAGCGGAACGCGAACCATCCGAACAGGAAGGCGAGCGCGCCGGGCGCCAGAAACACCATCAGCAGCGCATAGGGAAAAGACTGGAAGCCGTACCAGAAGATCGGCAATTCCTTCCAGTTCAGGAACACCATGAAATCCGGCAGGATCGGATTGGCGTAGACGCCGCGGGTGCCGATCTGCCGCATTAGGTACATGCCCATCGCGTAGCCGCCGAGCGCGAAGAACGCGCCGTGACCGAGCGAGAGAATGCCGCAATAGCCCCAGATCAGGTCGATCGACAGCGCCAGCAGCGCGAAGCAGATGTATTTTCCAAACAGCGCCACCGCGTAGGTCGGGACGTGGAACGGACTCGTCGCCGGCAGCAGCAGGTTAGATAGCGGGACGAGGATCGCGACCGCGGACAGGATCGTAAGGAATACGACCGCCTGGCGATCCAGCACGCGGATGATAGGACCGCCCGTCATCACGCCTCCACCGCGCGGCCCTTGAGCGCGAACATGCCGCGCGGGCGCTTCTGGATGAACAGGATGATCAGGACGAGGATCGCGATCTTGGCGACCACCGCTCCAGCATAGGGTTCGAGGAACTTGTTGGCGATGCCGAGCGAGAAGGCGCCGACCAGCGTGCCCCAGAGATTGCCGACCCCGCCGAACACCACGACCATGAACGAGTCAATGATGTAGCTCTGCCCGAGATTGGGCGACACGTTGTCGATCTGCGACAGTGCAACGCCCGCAAGTCCGGCGATGCCGGACCCGAGCCCGAAGGTCAGCATGTCGACATTGGCGGTCTTGATGCCCATCGACGCCGCCATCCGGCGATTCTGCGTCACCGCGCGCATTTCGAGCCCAATGCGGGTGAAGCGCAGGATGCCGAGCAGGCCGAAAAACACCGCCATCGTGAACACGATAATCCACATGCGGTTGTAGGTGATGGTGAGGTGACCGAGTTCGAAGGCGCCGCTCATCCAGGACGGGTTGCCGACTTCGCGATTGGTCGGACCGAACGTGGTGCGCACTGCCTGCTGAAGGATCAACGACACACCCCAGGTGGCCAGCAGCGTATCGAGCGGACGCCCGTACATCCACTGGATCACCGTGCGTTCGATCAGAATGCCAATTGCTCCGGAGACAAGAAAGGCGAGCGGAATGGCGAATGCGAGCGAGTAATCAAACAGCGCAGGATTATGTTGACGGATGGTTTCCTGGACCACGAAGGTGACATAGGCGCCGATCATGACCATCTCGCCATGCGCCATATTGATGACGCCCATCACACCGAAGGTGATGGCAAGCCCAATCGCCGCGAGCAGCAATACCGATCCCAGCGAGAGGCCGTACCAGGCATTCTGCAACGCCTCCCAGAACACCAGTCGGCCTTGGATGGTGGCTATAGCGTCCTGCGCGAGCTTTTGCACAGCCGGCGGCGTGTTCGCCGGCAGACCGGACAGAAGCGAGATCGCCTCCTGATCACCGCGATCACGGATCACCGTGACGGCATCCAGCTTCTGAACCTCGGTAGCATCCTCCTTGTAGAGAACGACCGCAGCACGCGCGCCTTCGAGCGCGAGTTTCACGCGTGAGTCGGTCTCCTTGGCGATGGCCGCATCGAGCGCAGGCAACGCCGCGGTCTCGCGCGATTTGTAAACGGCGAGCGCAGCCGAAAGCCGCTGCTTCGGGTCGGGCGACATCAGGGTCAGGCTGCCGATCGCGGCATCGAGCACGCGCCGCAGCCGATTGATAATGCGGACGTCGCTGAGTTTGGCGGGAACCGGATCGACGGCCGCGCCGGTAGCGGCGTCGAGCAGGCGGCTGCCCTGTCGAATATAGACCTTCTTGCTCTCCGGATCGAAAACAAGAGTGCCGGCCTGCAGGGCCTCAATGATGGCAAGGGCGCGCGGTGAGCCGGATGCCGTCACAGCGGTGATCCCCTCTTCCGTCTCGTTGAAGGAGCTCGCGGAGAATTTGGTCAGCGCCTCGTCGAGGGTCTGGCTTCTTGCGGGCGACGCGGCAATGAGAAATGCGAGCGTCAGCACACACGCGATCAAGCCGCCCCATAATTTTGTCATTTCACTTCAGCCCCGGCGGGGAGATGAGGAGGCGGCGGAATTCGCCGCCTCCGATTTTACGCGTGAGCAAGTGGCGTCGGGACTCAGGTCTCAGGAACCCTGCCCGCCGCATTTCTTGGTGACGCTGTTGTAGTTGCCGCACTTCAGGTTCACCCAATCTGCGATCAGGTCTTTCGAGCCGTCCAGATGCGGCGACCAGGCGGCGCCGGGAACGAGGCCGTCGGTCTTCCAAACCACGTCGAACTGGCCGTCACCACGCACTTCGCCGATGAACACCGGCTTGGTAATGTGATGGTTCGGCAGCATTTCAGAGATACCGCCGGTCAGGTTCGGCGCCTTGATGCCGGGCAGCGCGTCGATCACCTTGTCCGGATCGGTGGTGCCGGCCTTCTTCACAGCTTCAACCCACATCTGGAAGCCTACGACATGGGCTTCCATCGGGTCGTTGGAAACGCGCTTCGGATTCTTCGTGAAGGCTTTCCACTTCGCGATGAATTCCTTGTTCGCAGGCGTGTCGATCAATTCAAAATAATTCCAGGCGGCGAGATGGCCGACCAGCGGCTTGGTGTCGATACCGGCGAGTTCTTCTTCGCCGACCGAGAACGCCACGACCGGGATGTCCTTCGCCTTCACGCCGCGGTTGCCGAGTTCCTTGTAGAAGGGAACGTTGGCATCGCCGTTGATGGTGGAGACCACGGCGGTCTTCTTGCCGGCGGAGCCGAACTTCACGATGTCGGCGACGCGGGTCTGCCAATCGGAGTGACCGAACGGGGTGTAGTTGATCGAGATGTCTTCGTCCTTGACGCCCTTGGACTTCAGATAGGCTTCGAGGATCTTGTTAGTGGTGCGCGGATAGACGTAGTCGGTGCCTTCCAGCACCCAGCGCTGCACCTTCTCGTCCTTCATCAGATAGTCGACGGCCGGGATCGCCTGCTGATTCGGCGCGGCGCCGGTATAGAAGACGTTGCGTTCGCTCTCCTCGCCCTCGTACTGGACCGGATAGAACAGGATCGAGTTCAATTCCTTGAAAACCGGCAGCACGGACTTGCGCGACACCGAGGTCCAGCAGCCGAACACCGCGGCGACCTTTTCCTTGGTGATCAGTTCGCGCGCCTTTTCAGCGAAGAGCGGCCAGTTGGAAGCCGGGTCGACGACCACTGCTTCCAGCTTCTTTCCGAGCAGACCACCCTTCTTGTTCTGCTCTTCTATGAGCATGAGCATCACGTCTTTCAGCGTGGTTTCGCTGATCGCCATGGTGCCCGACAACGAATGGAGAATGCCGACCTTGATCGTTTCCTGCGCTTTGGCGGGCAAAATTGCCGCCATCGAAAGCGCAAGCCCGGCCGTGGCGGCGAGCCAGCGGCGAGCAATCGGTCGCTCAGCGACCGCACGGATGGAGTGAATCATTGTTGTTTCCTCTGCTTCACGCGCACGCCAGCACACCCGGCATTCCGCGCTGCAGCATGTTTCGCAAGGGTCGTGCCAATTTCGGATTGTGTGCCAAGGCCTTGAGTCAAAACCGGAAACTATGCAAACCCTCAGCCCGCAAATTAGGCACGCTGACGCGATTGTTCAGAAACTGCACTTTTCGCCTAATTTTTGAGCAACCCTCTTGAGGCGTGTGTAGGCTTTTTGAAATGCTAAGGATCGGTCAAAGATTTCGACCCGTTGCCGGATCGCGGGCGAATGACAGGAAAAATAAAATGCAGATGCCGATTAGACTGACGTTCGGCCGCCAAGGTCGTGCGGCTTTCAAACCAATCGACACGGTGCCATCGCAAGCGGCGGCAGAATAGACATGGGCAAGGCTATTTTCGCTGGCCTCAGCCTTATTGCGGCATTGGCTGTTGCCATACCGGCGTCGGCGCAAACGCCAATCGAGCCCTCCGCACTGCTCGTAAAAGTGATTGAGCTCTACAACGCAGGAAACTATGTCGAGGCACTTCCCTATGCGGAACGCGCGCTTTCGATCTACGAGAAGGAAGCACGGCCCGACAATCCAGATCTGGCGACGGCGCTAAACACGCTCGCGGTGCTCAATCAAAAACTTGGCCGCAATCAGGACGCCGAGCCGCTGTACCGGCGTTCGCTTGCGATCCGCGAAAAAGCGTTCGGCCCGGAGCACCCGCAGGTCATGGCCACAGTGAGCAACCTTGCCGCGCTCTACCGTGGCATAGGCCGGCTTGCCGAAGCCGAGGCGTTGTACCAGCGCACCCTCGCCTTCGATGAAAAGACGCGGGGGCCCGATCATCCCGACGTTGCGGATTCACTCTTTAGTCTCGCTGCGATCTACTGGGTCCAGAATCGCACGGAAGCGGTTGAGCCGCTGTTCAAGCGCGCGCTTGCGATCCGGGAAAAAGCGTTTGGGCCAAATCATCCCGCAGTGGCGCATACTCTCAACAACCTCGCCGGGTTCTATCGCGACAACGGTCGGCATAACGACGCCGAACCATTGTTCAAGCGCGTATTGGCGATGCAGGAAGCAGCGCTTGGCCCCGACAATCTGATTGTCGCCACCGCTATCAACAATCTCGCGGTGCTCTATCAGGAAGAGGGCCGCAACGAAGAGGCGGAGCCTCTGCACAAGCGAGCGCTTGCCATCCGCGAAAAGGAGCTTGGCCCCGATAACCCGCAAGTCGCGGCGTCGCTGAAAAATCTCATGGAGCTCTATCGGGCGCTCGGTCGCGATTCTGAAGCCGAAGCGCTCGCGAAACGCGGCGAGGCACGGCGAGCCAAGTCGAAGTGACGAAGGCTAAGTGAGGCCGGCGGCACCGCCCCGAATAGGCCTTGTGTCGCGGGCCCGAATGGTGAAAATCCGCCTCCATTTCGAAGGCGGAGAACAAGAACATGGCCCAGAAAACCGGCCTCGTCGTGACCGCGCATCCCGGCGATTTCGTCTGGCGCGCAGGCGGAGCAATCGCGCTGCATGCGAAGAAGGGCTATCGCATGAAGATCGTCTGCATGAGTTTCGGCGAGCGCGGCGAAAGCCAATTCGCCTGGAAGGAAGCTGGCGCGACCCTGGAAAAGGTGAAGGCCGGGCGCAAGGACGAGGCCGAGCGCGCGGCCGCCATGCTCGGCGCTGAAATCGAATTCTTCGATGCCGGCGACTATCCGCTTCGGCTCACCGAGGCGCATTTCGACCGCATGGTCGACATCTACCGCGAGACCTCACCCTCCTTTGTGCTCACCCATGCACTGGAGGATCCTTATAATTTCGACCATCCCAACGCTGCCCATTTCGCGCAGGAACTCGGGTGGTGGCACAGGCGATGGGCCACAAGCCGGGTGCAAAATACAATTACAGCGCTCCGCCGGTGTTTCTGTTCGAGCCGCACCAGCCGGAGCAGTGCAACTTCAAGCCTCAGGTCATTCTCAACATCGATGAGGTGTGGGAGACGAAGCACAAGGCTTTCCAGGTGCTGGCGGCGCAGAAGCATCTCTGGGCCTATTACGAACGCGTCGCGCTCAATCGCGGCGTGCAGGGCGGTCGCAATAGCGGCAAACCGATGACCTATGGCGAGGCCTATCAGCGGCTGTTTCCGATGGCGGTGGAGGAACTCGCCTGATGATGAAGTTTTTCTATGCGCCGAATACCTGCTCGCTGGCGTCGCATATTGCGCTCGAAGAGGCCGGCGCGGAGTACGAAGCAATCCGTATCGACTTCACCAAAGCCGATCAGAAGAAGCCGGATTATCTTGCGATCAATCCGAAGGCACGCGTCCCGGCTCTGGTGACCGAGCAGGGCGTGTTGACCGAGACGCCTGCGCTCCTCGTCTATGTCGCGCAACGCTACCCTGCGTCAAAACTCGCGCCGATCGAAGACCCCTTTGCGCTCGCCGAGGTCCAGGCCTTCAACAGTTACCTGTGTTCGACCGTGCATGTTGCTCACGCCCATCGCATGCGCGGATATCGCTGGGCAGATGATGAGGCTGCGTTCGAAGTCGATGCGCAGGAAGGCGCCGCAGGCGGTCGCCGAGTGTTTTTCGCTAATCGAACGCGACATGCTGCGAGAGCCTTTCGTCATGGGCGATACCCTCACGGTCTGCGACTTTTACCTGTTCACGCTTGCGCAATGGCTCGAAGCCGACGGCGTCGATATCGAATCCTTGCCGAAGGTGAAGGATCATCGCCGCCGCATATCCGAGCGGCCTAGTGTAAAGAAGGTCGTTGCCGCAGAGTTGAACTGAGATCGGAGCCAAAAAAGATGAAACCCGTCGTCGTCCGCAACATCAAACGCGCCGATGCGAACGCCTGCGGCGTGCTCGCAGGATTGGGTGTCTCAACCGCGCATGAAGCGCTCGGTCGATCCGGCCTGATGAAGCCATACATGCGCCCGATCTGGCCCGGCGCGTCGATATGCGGACCGGCGGTGACCATTCTGGCGCAGCCGGGCGACAACTGGATGATTCATGTCGCGATCGAGCAATGCAGGTCCGGCGACGTGCTAGTGGTCGGCTGTACCGCCGACAACACCGACGGGATGTTCGGCGATCTTCTCGCCACCTCGTTGAAGGCGCGCGGTGTGAAGGGCCTCATCATCGATGCCGGCTGCCGTGACGTCGCCGTGCTGAAAGAGATGGGCTTTCCGGTTTGGTCCAAAGCGATCTCGGCCAAGGGAACGGTGAAGGCGACACTCGGGTCGGTGAATATCCCCGTGGTCTGTGCCGGCGTGAATGTGGTGCCGGGTGACGCGGTGGTTGCGGATGATGACGGCGTCGTCGTCATCCCCCGCAAGCTTGTCGTCGAAACCGCCGAAAAGGCACAAAAGCGCGAGGCCGACGAGACCGGAAAGCGCGAGAAGCTTGCTTCCGGCATCCTTGGTCTCGACATGTACAAGATGCGCGAGCCGCTGGAGAAAGCCGGGCTCATCTACGTCGATAACCCGGAAGACGTATAGGTCGTCACATCGCCTGCCAAAAACGCCCGGTCGATCCGACCAGCACGGTAATAATCCCGAGCACGAAATTGATCGCGACCAGCTTGCGGATCATTGCGAGATGCTTTCCCGCGCTCTGCCAATCGGCCGCCTGAACCGTCTTTTGCAGTCGCTGCCAAGGTGCTAAATAAAGGTGCAGATAGAGCAGCATCATCAGAATGCCGGTGCCCTGCATGACATGCACGAATAGCGGGGCGCGGTGAAAACCGCCGTAAACCAGAAACATAATCGCGTAGCCACTTGCGAGCAGCGCCACGATCGAGACTGCGACCCAGGGCAGGAAGCGCTTGAACACGTCGCGCCATAGCGTCAGCCGCACCGGAGCTTCCAGCGCGCCCGCGGCCGGACGCAGCATCGTATAGGCAAAAGCCATTCCACCGACCCAGAACAGCGCGCCAAGAATATGCGCGGCCAAAAGTAAAATCATCATGGCTTACTATCTCCGCTGCGGGCCTGTCGCCGTCCTGTCTTATAGAGGAGCATCCGCAATAGATGCTACTGCGCCTGCGCGCCGATGCCGGCTGACTTGATGATCGGCCACCATTTCTTGATCTCTTCGGCGTGATAGGCGGCAAGCCCTGCCGGTGTCTGCTGCTCGCGCGAGGCGACATCGAGGCCTAGATCGGCGAAGCGCTTTTTCACCGCGGGATCGCCGAGCGCCTCGACCATCGCGGCATTCAGCTTCGCGATCACGTCCTTTGGAGTCCCCTTCGGCGCGAAGAAGCCGAACCAGCCCGACATGTAGAGACCGGGCACTCCGCTCTCGTCGGACGTCGCGATGTCCGGCAACACCGCCGACCGCTTCGGCGACAGATTCGCCAGCGCCTTGACCGCGCCGGCCTGCACCTGCGGCAGCGCGACCGCCGCCTGCACGACCAGAAGATCCACCTGACCCGCGATCAGGTCGGTCATGCCGGGACCAGCGCCGCGATAGGGGATGAATTGCACCTTCTGCCCGGTCGCCTGCTCGAACAGGACGCCGCTGACATGTGCCGCCGCATTCTGGTTGATGAAAGTGATCTTGCCGGGATTGTCTTTCATCCAGGCAACGAGGCCCTTCAGGTCGTCGACCGGCAGACCCTTCCGCGCGATCATCAATTGTGGATTGATCGACATCAGCCCGATCGGTTCGAAATCCTTCTGCAGATCGTAGTTGAGATTGTAGATGATGCTGCCGACATGCGTATCCCATTGTCCGATATCGATGGTGTAGCCGTCGGGCGCCGCGCGCGCGACACGGCCGACCGCGATGCTGCCGCCCGCGCCACCGACATTCTCGATAATGACTGACTGGCCGAGCGCGGTCTTCATGCGTTCGGCCATGATGCGCGCGATAGCGTCGGTCGAGCCGCCCGGCGGAAACGGCACGATCAGCGTGATCGGGCGCGAAGGAAAGGGCTGCGTTGACGCGGGAACTGTGAAAAGCAATGTGACGAAGGCAAGCGCGATAGCGACAAGCTTGTTCATGCGTTTCCCCTAAAATGTTATTGTCGTTTATTGCGCCGATGTTAAGCGAGCGCGGTTCAAACAGGAATAGGTTTTGTCGTGGCTGAAACGGGAAATAGCTGGGCTTCGCCTGCGTCAGACGGACGCCTCGACGCGCCGGCCTTTCACCGCAATCACGTTCCGATCTGGTCGGTGCTCTCGCGCTGGATCGAGGACAAGCCCGGCAACGTGCTGGAAGTCGGCAGCGGCACCGGTCAGCATGTGATCGAATTCGCACGCAAGTCCCCTCACGTGCTGTGGTGGCCGAGCGATTGTGACGAGCGCAATATCGAGAGCATCGACGCCTGGCGACGGCACGCGCATCTGCAGAATGTCGAAGCGGCGCGCCGTCTCGATCTGTGCGCACTGGAATGGGGACT
The DNA here is from genome assembly GCA_963707705.1 of uncultured Pseudomonadota bacterium. Classification (GTDB taxonomy): domain Bacteria; phylum Pseudomonadota; class Alphaproteobacteria; order Rhizobiales; family Xanthobacteraceae; genus Pseudorhodoplanes. The sequence goes on from CAVPRD010000006.1 coordinate 236,557, forward strand.
GAACAAAGCGGATTCCGCGACGCTCAGCGATCTGACCGCGATATTCTGCGCGAATGTGCTGCACATCTCACCCTGGCGCACGACGCTCGGGCTGATGTGGGGCGCCTCGCTGCGGCTGCATCCGGGCGGGCGCCTCTTTCTCTACGGCCCGTTCAAGCAAGATGGACGCCACACCGCCCCCAGCAACGAAGCTTTCGATGCCTCGCTTCGCGCCCGCAACCCGGAATGGGGCGTGCGCGACATCGCCGATATTCGGGCGGTCGCAGAGGAGCACCGCCTGATGCTGGCCGAAATCGAGCCGATGCCGGCCAATAATATGATCTTGATATTCGAATGCGGTCCGGGCCGCGCCAGGGCGTAACGCAAGTCGAATGGGGCACTGGAATGCGATTCAGATAAGCTGCGTTCGCCCTTCCTGCGCTGCGAGGCAAGCCAGATGAATGATAGCCCAATATCCCGCGGCTTCTCAGGCCGCCGTCGCGCCGACGCAAATGCAAAGCACATCCCTCCCGGCCAGCACCTCACCTCCGATTTTCCGGTATTGTCGGCTGGACCAACCCCGGAACCGGATTTCGAAAACTGGCAATTCCAGCTCGGCGATGGCGACGCCGAGCTCGGCTCCTGGGACTGGACGCAATTCGGCGTGCTGACCCAGACCGACATTACGACCGACATCCATTGCGTGACGAGTTGGTCGAAGCTCGATACCCGCTGGCGCGGCGTCACTATCGATACTTTGCTCGACGCTGTCGGCCTGACCGAGCCTCCGTCGCCATTTGCGATTATTTCTTGCGAGGGCGGATACACAACAAACTTGCCTTCCGAGGACCTGATCGACGGCAAGGCAATGATCGCCACCCATTTCGACGGGCAGCCGCTCTCACCGGAGCACGGCGGGCCCGCGCGACTTTTGGTTCCGCATCTCTATTTCTGGAAGAGCGCGAAGTGGGTGCGCGCGATCGAATTCCGTGACGCGGACGAACCCGGTTTCTGGGAACAGCTTGGTTATCACAACTACGGCGATCCCTGGCGGGAACAGCGCTATGACGGCGACTGAGGCGACGGCGCAACCGGCGCTGCGCTGGCAGACTGTCGAGGTGCTGGACCTGATCGAAGAGACACCGCGGGTGAAAACGCTGGTGCTGACGCGGCCGGACTGGGTGAAATATCTGCCCGGCCAGCACGTCGATGTGCGGCTCACCGCGCCGGACGGCTACCGCGCGCAGCGCAGCTATTCGATCGCCTCGACGCCGGAAGATGCGGATCTGATGCTGACCGTGGAACGGATCGAAGATGGCGAGGTGTCGCCCTATTTCACCGATGAAGTCCGCAAAGGCGACAAGTTCGAACTACGCGGGCCGATCGGCCGCTATTTCGTGTGGACCGTAAAGCTTGGGGGTCCGCTATTTTTGATCGCAGGTGGCTCGGGCGTAGTTCCACTGATGGCGATGCTCCGCCATCGCGCCGCGCAGAACAGCGACGTGCCCGCAACGCTGCTATTCTCGTCGCGCACCGAGCGCGACATCATCTATCGCAGTGAACTCGACAAACTCGCTGCAAGGAAGGATGGCTTTATCTTCACTCACACGCTGACGCGTGAGAAACCTGCCGGCTGGAGCGGACGCACCGGCCGCATCGACGCCGACATGTTAATACAATCAGGCTTTGCTCCCGGCGCCAGTCCCAGGATTTTCGTCTGTGGTCCGACGGGATTCGTGGAAGCCGCGGCCAATGGACTGCTCGCCGCAGGCCACGACCGTTCGGCCATCAAGACCGAGCGCTTCGGACCAACGGGCCGCTAGACGCTGATGACCCCGTCGCGGTTGATAAAGATTCGGCTTTCATCGATGGAGTTGGGCAACATCGCCGCCACGTGTTTCCGCAGCCTGAGATCGGGCTGATCGTCCACCGACCAGACGGTAACGTAGATGTCGTTATCCCATTCCAGCAGCTCAAAATCCGCAATCATGCCGGACGCCATCATGATCGCAAGCGCACCTGCCGCCGCCTTGAGATAATTCATGCCGAACCTCTCGTCTGGCTGTCTGTAGGATGGCGTATAGTCCGTAGCCCATGAAGCCAGCGTGACGGGAGCACGGCCAAATAGCGGCAAGCGATCACGAAAGCACGAGCAGGCACAATTTGGGGCGGCCTTTTACTTGCTGTGGAAGCTGGTAAAAGGCGACGACCCAATAGAAGCGCTCCAAGGCAGATCTGCGACAGTCCCATGACAAAAGAACCAATCCTCGACATTGCCCACCTTGCCCACCTCGAAATCCTCACGCCGAAATTTGAGGAAAGCCGTAAGTTTTTCATCGACGTGCTCGGCATGACGCAGAGCGCCGAGAAGGGCGACAGCGTCTATTTGCGTGGGTGGGACGATTACGAACTGTATTCGCTCAAGCTCACCGCCTCGAAAACGTCAGGGCTGAAACATGTCGCCTATCGCTGCCGCACGCCCCAGGCGCTCGAACGGCGCGCGGCTGCACTGAAGGGTTCGGGCTTCGATATCGGATGGACCGACGGCGATCTGGGTCACGGCAAGACCTTTGTCTGCAAGGACCCCGATGACCATGTTATCGAACTCTATTACGAGACCGAGTGGTATCAGGCACCGCCGGACAAAAAGCCCGCATTGAAGAACCAGGCACAGCGCTTTCCGGCGCGCGGCTGCAACGTACGCCGGCTCGATCACTGGAATGGTCTGGCCGTCGACATCAAGGCCAACCGGATTTTCTACGAGGACTATCTCGGCTTCCGCCTCACCGAGCAGATCGTGCTCGACGACGGCTCCGAAGCCGCTATGTGGATGACCGCGACCAACAAGACCTATGATTTCGCCTATACCCGCGACCACACCGGCACCAAGGGCCGCTTCCACCACATTACCTATGCGCTCGATACCCGCGAGGAAATTCTCCGTGCCGCCGATATCTTTCTGGAGAACGGCGTGCATATCGAGACCGGCCCGCACAAGCATGCGATCCAGCAAACCTTCTTTCTTTATGTGTATGAGCCGGGCGGCAATCGCGTCGAAGTGGCCAATGCCGGCGCGCGATTGATCCTCGCCCCCGACTGGAAGCCGATTCGCTGGACTGCGGCCGAACGCGCCAAGGGACAGGCCTGGGGTCTGAAGACGATCGAGTTCGTTCCACACCCACGGCACCCCGCCGGTGGAAGTGAAGGGGCACTGATCAAAGTCATTCCGGCACGCGCCAATTTCGTTCGCGCGCCGGAATGACGTAGGGTCAGGCCATGCCCATCCCCACAACCGCCCTTCCCTCCGGCGAGCCGGTGCCAACCTACGGCCTCGGCACCTGGATGATGGGCGAAAGCGAGAAGAAGCGCGCCGGCGAAGTGGCCGCCATCAAGCTCGGCCTCGATCTCGGCATAACGCTGATCGACACCGCCGAAATGTATGGAGATGGCGAAGCCGAAAACATCGTGGGTGATGCCATAGCCGGCCGGCGCGACGAACTTTTCATCGTCAGCAAGGTGCTGCCCGAGAATGCATCTCGCAAGGATACGATTGCGGCCTGCGAGCGCAGCCTGAAGCGGCTGCGGACCGACCGCATCGACCTCTATCTGCTGCATTGGCGCGGCTCGACGCCGCTATCCCACACGCTCAAAGCCTTTGCCGAACTTCAACACAGCGGAAAAATCAGGCACTGGGGCGTCAGCAATTTCGATACCGACGACATGGAAGAACTGGTGACGCTGCCGGGCGGCGAGAAATGCGCCACCAATCAGGTCCTCTACAATCTCAAGCGCCGGCGCATCGAATACGACCTCGTGCCGTTCTGCCGCGCTCGTAAAATTCCGGTCATGGCTTATTCGCCGATCGAGCAAGGCCGCCTGCTAGGAATTTCGGTGCTGCAAACGGTGGCGGGGCGACATGGTGCAACACCCGCGCAAGTGGCGCTGGCCTGGCTGCTGTCGCAAGAGGGAACGATCGTGATCCCGAAGGCGACGGACCCGAAGCATGCACGCGACAATATCGCAGCCCTCGATCTGCGATTGACGGCGGAAGATTATGCCGATCTTGACCGCGCCTTTCCGTCGCCACAGAAGAAATACGCGCTGGACATGCTATGAGCTTATCCGTGCAAGACTTTCGGTGCGATTTCCCGATGGCGACTTGCGATCCGCCCACGGATACGCGCTCCTGCGGTCTTCATGGCTGACAGTTGCTCGGGGTTGAGCCTATCGGCAATTGCCGCCGCGAAGCTCGGTCTCGCTTTGGCCCGCGCCCACCAGGACCGCACTAATGGCCTCTTCTCCAGCCAGATGTCCAGAAGCCCAAGATATTCCAGCCTCGCAACGAACGGCGTCACGTTGATATCGGCAAGACTGTAGTGTCCAACCAGCCAATCACGGTTTGGTGCGAGGTCCAGCTCCATCTCTCGGAACATCTTCTCGAACGCAAAAATGCCCTGTGCGACGTAGATGGATTCTTCGCCCTCTTCATAGGTCGAGATAAAACGGGCGCGGCGCCCTGGATCTCCGATATTGTCGAAACGCCCATTGCGATGTTCCTCAGACATCGATCGCATCTTGTCGCGAAACATCGCCGAAAAACTGATCTCCCGCGTCGCCTCGAACACTCCTTCGTCGATATGCTTGCTCCAGATTCGCATGCGCGCGCGCTCGAAGGGGGAAGCAGGCGTGAGCGCCGGTGCCGGATAGACTTGATCGATATACTCACAGATCAAGGTGGATTCGATTACCGCACGCCCCTCATGAATCAGCGTGGGCACGACACCTTTAGGGTTTAGCTTCAGATAGTCGGGCCGATATTGCTCATTCTTGAACAGATCAATGTATTCCGACTCCCATTCCAATCCCTTTTCCGTCAGGGTCAGAAACACTTTCTGGGTACAAATTGAGTTCTGTGCCGTGTAAACCTTCAACATTCCCGTTTTCCCGACCGATGGCGGGGCAATGATAGCCTCAATCGTGCAAATTTAAAGTTGCAAGCTCAGAGAGTAACCGCAACGCATGACTGACTTCTCTCAACTAAAGCCCGGCCTGAAAGGCTCAGCGCAAATCCTTGTCGGAGAGGAACAGACCGCACCGCGCGTCGGGTCGGGGCGCGTGCGAGTGCTGGCTACTCCGGTGATGATCAACATGATGGAAGCGGCAGCCCTCGACGCGATCGAAAGTCTCCTGCCGTCAGGCCACCAAAGCCTCGGCACGCATCTCGATGTCGGCCATTATGCGGCTACACCCGTGGGCATGACTTTGCGTGCGACTGCCGAGGTGACCAGGGTGGACGGCCGCAACGTCAGCTTCCGGGTCGAAGCCTTTGACGATCGCGAACGCGTCGGCGACGGCACTCATAGCCGCGTCGTGGTGAATGTGGATCGGTTCGACGCCCGCATTCAGCGAAAGCTGAAAGGTGAAGCATGAAACCCGTAAAAGGTGAAGCGTGAGACCCGGCATTTCCTTCATCGGTTTCGGCGAGGCCGGACAGGCGATGGCCGAAGGCCTGCGCGACGAGGGCGTGGCGCCGATCGCGGCCTTCGACATATTGTTCCAGAAAGCCTCGGGCGGACTGCTGATCGAGGCGGCGAAAGCAATCGGCGTGCGGATCGCCTCCTCCGCCGCCGATGTCGTGAAGGATGCTGAATCCGTGACCGATGCACAGATCGTGATCGCCGCGGTCACCGCCGCATCGAGCTACGAGGCGGCACAATCGGTCGCGGCGCACCTGAAAGGAAGCCCGTTCTATCTCGACGTCAATTCGGTGTCGCCTGGCCGAAAGCGCAAGACAGCAAAGCTTCTGGGCGACAAGGCACGTTATGTCGACGTCGCGATCGTATCTGCAATCCATCCAGCGCGGCACAAGTCGCCGATGATGCTGTCCGGCCCGTTCGCAAAGGAAGCCGAGCCCCTGCTGGGGTCGCTTGGGATGAAGACCCAGATCGTAGGGGACAAGGTGGGCGAAGCGGCCGCCATCAAAATGGTGCGCAGCGTCATGATCAAGGGGATCGAGGCGCTGACTGCCGAATGCTTTCTTGCCGCCACGCGTGCCGGCGTGGTCGATCAGGTCGCGGCATCGATGAAGAACAATTACCCGACGCTCGATTGGAACAAGATATCCGAATACAATATCGAGCGGATGGCGAGCCACGGCATCCGTCGCGCCGCCGAGATGCGCGAAGTGGCAGAGACCCTGCGCGAACTTGGCATCGAGCCGCTGATGACAACAGGCACCATCGAGCGCCAGCAGCAACTCGGCGAACTTGGTCGCAAGCCGGCCATCAAAGATGCGGTGACGAAGAGCCGCGACGAAATGCTCGAAGCGATCGACGCCGCAACCAAGACAAAGCCGGGCGTACGAATAGCCTGAAGTGGGTCACTCCGGCTGAATACCAGAGCTTTCCGCGACCTTTCGGAACATCGCGATCTCGTCCGCGATCTGCTTCGGCAGTCCGAGGCCCGGCGTGCCGGCCGGCTCCACTCCAAGTCCCTTCATCCGTGTCTGAACGTCAGGCAAGGCGACGATCCGCACCACTTCGGCTTCCAGCTTCTTCACGATATCAGGCGGCGTGCCGGCCGGCGCGAACAGGGCAGACCACAGCGCGATATTGAAGCCCGGCACACCGGCTTCGGCGATCGTGGGTACATCCGGTAGGCTCGGCACGCGCTTCTCGGTCGACACCGCGAGCGCCCTCAGTTTGCCGCCCTGCACCTGCGGCAGCACGGCGGCGATGTCGCCGAATGTCAGCGATACTTCGCCCGCAACCACGCCGAGCACAGCTGGTGCACTGCCTTTGTAAGGGACATTCTGGATCTTGATGCCGGCGCGCTGCGCAAAATATTCGGTGACGATCTGGAAAGAGGTTGCGGCCGACGAGTAATTGATCTTGCCCGGCTCGGCCTTGGCGAGGGCGATCAGTTCGGCGAGGCTTTTCGCAGGCACCGAAGGATTCGCTGCAACGATAAGCGGGAAATAGCCCACGGTCGCGATCGGCGCGAAATCCTGCACCGGGTCGTAACTGATGCTTTTCAGAATCACCGGATTGACGGTCATCGCGCTGCTTGGCCCGACCAGCAAAGTCAGCCCGTCGGGCGCCGCCCTCTTCACCGCGTCGACCGCGATCACCCCGCTTGCGCCGGGGCGGTTCTCGACGATGAAGGGCTTGCCGAAAGCTTCCTGCAATTTCTCGGCAAGGATGCGGGCGAGAATGTCATTGCCGCCTCCGGGTGCAAAACCGACGATCAGCCGGACCGTGCCGGACGGGTAGCTCTCCTGCGCAATGGCTATTGCCGGCAGGCCCACAAGCAGAAGGCAAAACACCCATACGCGCACGATCATATCATTTTCCTTTTCCCGTCACTCGATGCCGTAACGGCCCGGCGCGATGATGCCGTTCGGATCGAGCGCTTTCTTGATGGCCGAACACGCCTTGACGATCTCGGGCGTTCGCTGAGCCTGGTGAAACGCCTGATAACTTGTCGGCGCACGTCCGACGAAAATGCCGTGATCACGGAAAGCTTCCGCCATCGCCCGATAGCAGAAATCGGCGCGCGTTGTTTCGTCGGGATCATCGCGATTGTAGAGAATCGCATGAACGCTGCGTGCAAAGCGGGGCCCGCACACAAACGATGCCATATAGTCGAGCCCATTGCCGTTCGCGATCGCGCGGCAGGTCCGCTGCAATTCGTTTACGACCGAACCGATCATCGGCGCGCCAGGCGTGAACCAGATCGCACCTTCGCCCGGCCGCCATTTCAGCATGTTAAGTTCTTCGCCAGCCGGCCAGCCGGAATTGGAGTTCACCGCTGCTTGAAAATGCGGGACGGCGCGCGCCTCTTCATCAGGGATGTATCGCGCCTTGCCGGAAGCCTCGAAAGCCTTGCGAACACGCTCCATGCCGCGCTCGGTCGCGGCTTCGCTCTCGCCATATAGAGCGCCTGACACCGTCCAGGAACCCGCCTTGTGAACCTTGTGCAGGTCGCGACGCTCGGCGTCCGAGAGCGGTGTGCAGGGCGAGATGCCCGAACGTGGATGCTGCAACTGCGAGGACAAGAGATACAGATCGTTGGTGGCGCGGATCATGGTCGGCACCACGTTGGCGGCTTTCAGCGGACGGATCAGATCGATGATCGCGGCAAGGTCCTCGTCGTCCGGGAAGACAAAGAAGAACATCCGGATATGCGGCGGTCGTCGCATCAGCCAGACGCCGGCGCGGGTGACGATGCCGTAATTGGATTGCGTGAACAGGCCATCGAGCGCCGGCCCGAAGCTGTATTTGGTGACGTGCCAATTTGGATGAGACGGCATGTCGAGCCCGCCGTCGCCGGTACGGATCACGTCGCCATTGCCGAGCACGACTTCGATGCCGCAGAGATTGTCGAAGTGGCTCCCGAGCGGGCCGGCGCCGCCGCCTTTCTCGATCGCATTGCCAAGTACGCTGCCATCTGGCGGACCTGCGGTCGCCGACATCATCAAGGTATCGCCGCGTTTCTTGATCTCGGCATAGAGCGCGTCGAAGGTAACGCCGGGCTCGACCACACAGAATCCGAGGTCATGGTTGATGTCGACAATGCGATTCATGCGTCTGCCGAGATCGACCACCACCTGCCCGGACTGCATCGGCGCGCGCGACCCGAGGCCCAGGCTGCGGCCCATGCTGATCGGAAATAGTGGCGTGCCATAATCGTTCGCCAGACGCACCATGGTCTGGACCGCGTCGGTGCTGTCGGGATAAAGCACCGCGCTCGGGATATGGTCCGCGGCGGGAAGCGTGTGCCGGCCATAGGCCGCACAGATCCGTGCATCGGTCGTGGTCGCCTCAGCGCCAAGCGCGCTCGCCACCGCGGCGGCGTAAGTCTCAACCTTGCTCATTCCAGGATCGGCCGTTCACGATCCTGCCGGCGGGATCTGGATCAGTTCCAAAAGCTGCTCTTTGGTCAGCGGCGCGTCGAGGAACTTCACGTCGACTGCATCCTTCATCGCGCCGTCGAGATCGGAAAGCCGGTCAGGCGACATCGCTTCCTTCGGATTGAACTGGTCGCGCTGGAAGATCACGAGGCTTTCGGGCTTCTTGATAATCTCGGCATACATCTTTACGGCGTCGGGGCTCGTATACATCCAGTCCAGAGTTTCGCGATAGGCACGCATGAAACGAACGAATACGTCCTTCTTTTCTTTCAACGCGTTGGCGTTGACGATCTGCACCCGCACAGTCTGATCCTTCAGCGAGGGCACATCGCTGCCGCGCGCGATGATCCGGATTTTGCCTTCCTGCAACTCAGTAAGCGCGAACGGTACCACCGCCCAGCCGATATCGATCTGGCCACTCATGGTCATTGTGAGTGTCGCGGGTGGACCGCCGGTCGCCGTCGGCTTCGCCTTCACGCCGAGTTGCTTGACGAACCCGAGCGCGATGTTGTGCGAGGTCGAACCGTTGGTCGAATACGACATCGTCTGCTTGTCGGTCGCATCTGCAATCGTCTTGAGCGGCGAGTTAGCCGGCACGTACCAGAATTGGTCCTGCACCCCGGTATACCCGGACGAGAGCACGCGCACCGGCGCACCCTTCACGAAAGCGCGCATCGCACCGGAAGTGCCGACACCGATGCCGATATCGGCAGAGCCAGAAATCACCGCCTGCAGGGTCTCGCCCGCGCCCTGGGTGCCAAAATTCTCGAGCTCGATGCCATGCTTCTGGAAAATGCCAGCCTTCATGCCGAGCGTCGGCATCATGTTGGCCCAGGCGTCGATCTGCCCAATGGCCACCTTCAGCTTGTCGGCCGCGAACGCGCCCGGAGCGACAATGACTTGCACAACCAGTGCTGCGACCACGCTCAGCGCACGCCACATGGCTTGTTCTCCCATTCTGTTACATCGCTACCGCGGAGGGATTTGCAAGAATTCGGCCAACTGCTCCTTGGTCATCGGCGCATCGAGAAATTTCAGCTTGACCGCATCAGCGATCGTGCTGTCAAGATCGGCCATGCGGTCGGTCTGCATCGACTCCTTCGGGTGGAATTCGGCGATCAATTCCTTCAGCAGATTTTCGTCCGCCTTGACCTTCGGGGCATACATCGCGATCGCCTTCGGATCGGAATACATCCAGTCCGCGGTCTCGCGATAGGCCTTCACGAAGCGCAGGATCGCATCCTTCTTGCTCTTCCACGCATCGGTATTGACGATGACGACGCGGACGGTCTGACCCTTCTGCGAGGGCACGTCGCTTCCGCGCATCAGTATGCGGATCTGGCCTTCCTTGATTTCCTTGAGGCCAAAGGGCGGCGAAGCCCAGCCGATATCGATCTGTCCACTCATCACCGAGGTGAGCGTGCCGGGCGGCGAGCCGGTGGCAGTCGCCTTCGCTTTCACGCCAAGCTCCTGTCCGAAGCTCAGCACGAGGTTATGCGTGGACGAACCCGAAGTGGAATAGGCGATGGTGTTCTTGTCGGTGATGTCGTTGATCGACTTGAGCGGCGAATCCGCTTTCACATACCAGTAGAGGTCGCCGGTGCCGGTAAATCCCGGCAGCAATACGCGCACCGGCGCACCCTTGGTGAACGCCCGCATCACGCCCGCGGTGCCGACGCCGATGCCGATATCGGCGGAGCCCGAAATCACCGCCTGCAGCGTTTCACCTGCGCCGGCCGTTCCGAACGATTCCAGCTTCAGATTGTGCTTGCCGAAAATGCCGGCGTCCTGGCCGAGCTGCGGCGCCTGGTTCTCCCAGTTATTGATCTGACCGATCGCAATCTTCAGCGTGTCTTGCGCCGCGGCCGAGCTTCCGGCCACGACCGCAACAATGACCGCGCCGAGCAGCGCCTTCATCGGCCTCATCGCTTCCTCCCTTTGACTTTTCTTGCTTTCTGCTTGCGGACGCTAGCACGCTTGCGCGGCGCGGGAATCGACTTTTTGCCGCGCCCTGCGGGCCGGACGCCGTTGCCTGATTTCTCCAGCCGCACCGTCCAATATTCCCAGGCGCGAAAATTCGAGGTCGGCATCGCATAGATTTCGGACGCCTTCTTCACTTCTCCCGGACGAAGCGTCGTGACATTTCCCAGCATCTTGGCGAGGAACTGATATTCCGCGTTGCGGCACGAATAGATCGCCCGGAACACGAGTTCCTGCACGCTGGTTGCGACCCCGGTCGCACCGTGACCCTTCATCAGCACCATCGGGGCGTTGCCAAGCGCGCGGGCAAGCGAAGCGCCCTCCTCCGGCTTGACCAACAGCATGTTGGTTTCACCGAATTCATCAAACTGGTCCCAGAACGGCACCTTGCCTTCAAGGACGGCGCCCAGATGCATGACCGGCAGAAGGTCCGCGCCCGCGATGCAGAACGGCATCATTGCCGGCGCGTGGTGATGCACCACCGCCATTACGTCGGGACGCGCCTTGTAGATTTCGCCGTGGATCACCCGCTCGGCATAGAGCCGCTCGCTCGTCGGCTTCACCGGATTGGAATCGAGGTCATATTCCAGCACGTCGCCGGGCTCGACCAGTTCCGGTGCGCGCGAGCGCGACAGGAAATAACGGTTCGGGTTTGCGGAGTTGCGAAGAGACACGTGGCCGAAGGCATCGAGCACACCCTCATTGGCGAGAATCCGGTTGCCGAGCGCAACCTCCGTCCGGGCCTTGTCAGTAGCTGACGTCACGGGACTTCCTTTCATTGAGCAGCAGCGCGCGGCATGATGCACGTCGCCGACGTGACGGCAATTGCTATATGCTGCGTGTGCGTATACCGCACGGGTTTGACACTGCCTGCCCCCCTTCCTAAACAAGGCCCCAAACCGGGAACCGCGCGGCGGTTGCCAATTCTGTAGTGTTTGAAGGACGATACCGTGCCGGATGTGGTCGAGTTTCGCCGCGAAGGTCCGATCGCGGTTATCACCGTTAATAACCCGCCCGTGAATGCGCTCAACAGTGCGATGCGCAAGGGTCTCACCGAGGCGCTACAACGTGCGCGCGAAGATGCTGCGGTCGAAGCCGTAGTGATCGCAGCGGCGGGACGCACGTTCATCGCCGGCGCCGACATCACCGAATTCAACAAGCCGCCGGTACCCCCCACCACTATCGACGTCATCGAGACCATCGACGCCATGCCGAAGCCGGTGGTGGCGGCGCTGCACGGTACCCCGCTCGGCGGCGGTCTCGAAGTTGCGCTCGGCTGCCATTTCCGGGTCGCGGCGCCGGGTACCCGGCTCGGTCTGCCGGAAATCAAGCTCGGCCTGATGCCAGGCGCGGGCGGCACCCAGCGGCTGCCGCGGCTGGTCGGCCTCGACAAAGCGATGGCCATGATCCTGTCCGGCGACCCGATCGACGCCGACGATGCGCTAAAATTCGGGCTGGTCGACCAAATCGCCTCCGGTGACCTCCTTGCCGCCGCCGTGGCGTTTGCGAAGGACATTGTTGCGAAAAAGAAGCCACTTTCGCGCGCGCGCGACCGCGAGGACAAGCTCGCCCCGCTGCGTGCCAGCCCGGCAAAATTCGACGAGATGGCCGCGCCTTACCTGAAGCGCTCGCGCGGACAGCATGCACCTGCGAAAGCAATCGAGGCATTGCGGTGGACGCTCGACGTGCCGGTCACCGAAGCACTGATCCGCGAGCGCGACACCTTCCTCGCTCTGAAAAATGGCGAACAATCGAAGGCTCAGCGGCATATCTTTTTCGCGGAACGCGAAGCGGCCAAGGTCGCCGATCTGCCGAAGGACGTGAAGCCCCGCGACATCAAGAGCGCAGGCGTTGTCGGCAGCGGCACCATGGGCGGTGGCATCGCCATGTGCTTCGCCAATGCGGGCATTCCCGTCACCATTCTTGAGACCAGCGAAGAGGCGCTGAAGCGCGGGCTCGATATCGTGGCAAAGAATTATCAGGCCTCCGCAAAGCGCGGCGGCCTGTCCTCTGAGGACGTCGATATCCGGCTCGGTCTGATGACCGGCACGACCGACGCGGCGGCGCTCGGTCGCGCCGACATGGTGATCGAGGCGGTGTTCGAAGATATGGACGTCAAGCGCGACGTGTTCGGCAAGCTCGACCAGATGAGCAAGCCCGACGCGATTCTCGCCACCAACACTTCCTATCTCGATGTCAACGAGATCGCCCGTTTCACGCATCGGCCGGAATCGGTGCTGGGCATGCATTTCTTCAGTCCGGCAAACGTGATGCGGCTTCTGGAAATCGTGCGCGGCGCTGACACCAAGCCGGAGCTGCTCGCGACAGCGATTTCAGTCGCACGCAAGATCGGCAAGGTTCCGGTGGTGGTCGGGGTCTGCCACGGCTTTGTCGGCAACCGTATTCTGCGCGTGCGGTCGACCGAGGCGGAACGGCTGTTGCTTGAAGGCGCACTGCCGCAGGATATCGATGGCGCGCTAACTTCGTTCGGATTCCCGCTGGGGCCATTCGGCGTCACCGATCTCGCCGGCCTCGACATTTCCTGGCGCATGCGCAAGGCGCAAGGCGCACGCGCCGAAATCGCCGACCAGCTCTGCGAGATGGGCCGCTTCGGGCAGAAAACCGGCAAGGGCTTCTATCTCTATGAAGCTGGCTCGCGCACACCGAAGCCCGATCCGGAAGTGGAAGCGCTGATCGTTGCGACCTCCAAGCGCCTCGGCATCGAACGGCGCAATTTGAGCCGCGAAGAGATTACCGAGCGGCTGCTGTTTCCGATGATCAACGAAGGCGCGCGCATCCTCGAGGAGGGTATCGCGCAGCGCCCCGGCGATATCGACGTGATCTGGGTCTATGGCTACGGCTTCCCGGCCTGGCGCGGCGGCCCCATGTATTATGCCGATCAGGTTGGACTGCCCTACATTCGCGACAAGCTGACCGCATTTGCCAGGATCACCGGCGACAAGAAGCTCGAGCCGGCACCGCTGCTCGTGAAGCTCGCGAGTGAAGGCAAAGGCTTCGGATCGCTGAGCGGAAAGGATTGACCATGCTCGCGTCGTCCACGCCGCGTGCCCAGGAACTGGCGAAGCGGTTGACGGCGTTCATGGAGGAGCATGTCTATCCGTCGGAGACGGTGTTCGAACTGCAACTTCGGGAAGCCTCGGACCGCTGGGAGGAGCTACCGGTTACAGCCGGGCTGAAAGCCAAAGCGAAAGCTGCAAAGCTCTGGAATCTCTGGCTGCCGAAAGCACACTACGAGGAAGGGCTAAGTAATCTCGACTACGCGCCGCTGTGCGAAATCATGGGGCGCTCACCGATCGGACCTGAAAGTTTCAATTGTTCGGCTCCCGACACCGGTAACATGGAAACGCTGATCCTTTACGGCAATGCCGAGCAGAAGAGGCGCTGGCTCCCACCGCTGATGGATGGCGAAATCCGTTCCTGCTTCGCCATGACCGAACCGGAAGTTGCCTCCTCCGACGCCACCAATATCCGAACCGATATTGCCCGCGACGGCGACAGCTTCGTCATCAACGGCCGCAAATGGTGGACTACCGGCGCGCCCGACAAGCGCGCGAAGATCGCTATTGTCATGGGCCGCACCGATCCTTCCGCGCCCGCACATCGGCAGCAATCGATGGTGCTGGTGCCGATGGATACGCCCGGCGTGAAGGTGGTCCGTCCGCTCTCGGTGTTCGGCTATGACGACGCGCCTCATGGACATGCCGAAGTGCTGTTCGAGAATGTGCGTGTGCCGGTCTCGAATATCCTGCTGGGCGAAGGCCGCGGCTTTGAGATCGCGCAGGGGCGGTTAGGACCGGGGCGTATCCATCACTGCATGCGCACGATTGGGCTCGCAGAGCGTGCGCTGGAGACGCTCTGCCGGCGCGCCCTGTCGCGCACCGCCTTCGGCAAGCCAATTGCCGATCAGGGCGTCACACGCCATTGGATCGCGGAATCGCGCATGGAGATCGATCAGGCGCGGCTTCTCACACTGCATGCGGCGCAGATGATCGATGAAGTCGGTACCAAAGCCGCGCGCTCCGAGATCGCAATGATCAAGGTGGTGGCACCGAACATGGCTCAGAAAGTGGTCGATCGCGCGATTCAGGTTTGCGGTGCCGGCGGGCTATCGCAAGATTTCCATCTAGCCTACGCCTATGCCCGCGCACGCTCCATCCGCATTCTCGACGGCCCTGATGAAGTGCATCGCGAGACCATCGCCAAGATGGAATTGCGCAAGCACGCCGCAGGCGGACCGAATGCACGCTAGCCTCTACCTCGCTGGACGCAACGCGCTTCGCTGGATTTTGCCGGTGATGGTTTTCGGCAAGGTCGCGACGAATTCGATTGCGCGGGGATATTTATAGGGCGCGATCTGGGCCTTCACGAGGTCCTGCAACTCGCGCTTCATGGCGTCGCCATTCGCAACGCCCGCGCGCAGCACGACATAGGCCGCAACGATCTGACCGCGCTCCTCGTTCGGCAGCCCGACCACCGCGCATTCCGAAACTGAGGCGTGCTGCAACAGCACGCCCTCCACTTCGGCGCCGGAAATGTTGTAGCCCGAGCTCACGATCATATCGTCTGTACGAGCGTGATACCAAAAATTGCCTTTCGCATCGGTTTCGAAGGCGTCGCCCGTCAAATTCCATCCGTCGCGCACATACTTTTTTTGCCGCTCGACATCATCGAGATAACGGCAGCCAGTCGGTCCACGCACCGCGAGTTTGCCAACCTGTCCGGGCGCGCACGGCTTCATATCGTCGTCAACGACCATAGCGCGATAACCCGGTGCCGCCTTTCCAACCGCGCCGGGGATTCGATCGGTCTCGATATTGGCGAGGAAGCCGTGCAACATTTCCGTTGAGCCGATTGAATTCGTCAGCGGCACGCCGGTCGCGCGCAGCCAGCCCTCGAACACTGAAAGGGGCATATGTTCGCCCGATGAAATGCAGGTCTTGAGGCTTGAAGCGTCATAGCCTATCGCGAGCGGTGTCATCGCGCGATAGAGCGTCGGTACGGTGAACAGACGTGTAACTCCTTCACCCTCGATCGCAGACAGCATGGCATCCGGTGTTGGCGACTCCAGCATCACCGCCGAGCCTCCGAAGCGCAGCGGAAAGACCAACATTGCGCCGAGTCCGAAGGTGAAAGCGAAGGGCGCGGAACCGACAAACACATCGTCCGGTGTGGGCTTCAGAATGTGCTTCGGCAGGCAATCCGCGATCGCCAGCACATCGCGATGGAAATGCACCGTCGCCTTCGAAAGCCCCGTGGTGCCGGAGGTAAAGGCGATCAGCGCTACGTCATCGTGCGACGGAATGAAATTGTCGAAAGCCCCGCTCTGTCGCACCATGCGCGCTTCGAGACCATCTGGCGCATCGCCGTGGAAGGAGACCGTTTTAAGACCGGGCGCGGACGGAGCCGCCTTGTCGAGTTCCTCGCGCAGCCGCAGATCGCAGAGCGCGAACTGCACCTTGGACTTGCCAAGCATATAGGACAATTCCTGCGCGCGCAGGAGCGGCATCGTGGCGACCGCAACGCCGCCAGCCTTCAAGACGCCGAGCCAGGCGGCCGCCTTCATCGCGTTGTTTGCGGAACGGAGTAGCACGCGGTTACCCGGCACGAGGCCGAGATCGTTTTTCAGCACCGCCGCGATGCGATTGGCGCGGTCGAGCAATTCATCATAGGTCCAGGTTGCGGTCTGTGTGCGGATCGCAGGGCGCGGTCCAAAGCCCGCCGCCACCGCCTTGTCGATCAGTTCGACGGCAGCATTGAAGCGCTTCGGATAGCCGAGCGCGTCGAGCCCCTCGAAGGCCGGCCAGAGTTCCTCCGGCGGCAGACCATCACGGGCGAAAGTGTCGGGAAAGGTGCTGGGATCGAGCATGAGACTTGCGTTGTTGGAGCAACCTATCCGCCCGCGGCACCCCGTGACAACTCTGCGATGTCGGCGGCGCGATTGACGGCCCTGCCCCAGGCGCATACATCGATTTGAATGTAATCGGCGATAAGCGATGTGGCGGCCAGCGGAACGTATCCAGTTTGAAGCGAAACACGGCCGGGTCCCGACCCGCGCTGAAGCTGACGCGTCGCGCCTTTTCTCGCCGGTAAAGGCCGGTCCGGTGGCTCTCGAACAGCGCACCTGGGTGCCTGCGATGGTGCCGTGGCGGGCGACGGATGACGGCTTCGTCACCGACGCGGTGATCGAAT
This sequence comes from uncultured Pseudomonadota bacterium, assembly GCA_963707705.1. Lineage (GTDB taxonomy): Bacteria > Pseudomonadota > Alphaproteobacteria > Rhizobiales > Xanthobacteraceae > Pseudorhodoplanes. Next base: position 253,637 of record CAVPRD010000006.1, read on the forward strand.
GGTATGCCCGTTTCGCCCGTGGCAGGCCGGGTGTCATCGTCGTAGAAGCCACCGGGATCCGCGATATTCCAAGCGGTCCTCTGATGCGGATCGGCGATGATCGCTTTATTCCCGGCCTGAAGAAGTTGGTCGAGGCGGTGCGGGAGGCGAGCGAGGGCCATTCCCGCCTGTTCATCCAGGTCATCGATTTCCTCAATATCCGCCGCCGGCCGGATGCGAAGAAATATTTTGAGCGTTTCCTCGCCATCACCGACGCCCATCGAGCGGCGCTCGGCGGCAGCGACAATGACATTCGCGGCGCGCTCGCCGCCATGAAGCGCGACGAGTTCTCCAAAATCCTGACCGAGCGCGAACTCGAATCGCTGGAATTCGGCTATCGCGAGCGCGTCACCGACATGGACCTGCCGCATATCCGCGACCTGCCGCAGGTGCTGCCCGGGCTTTTTTCCGACGCCGCCCTGCGCGCGCAGGAGGCGGGCTTCGACGGCGTCGAGTTGCATTACGCGCATGCCTATACGATGGCTTCGTTTCTCTCGCGCAAGAATACGCGTGACGACGGCTATGGCGGCTCGCTAGAAAACCGCGTGCGGCTGCCGCTCGAAGTGTTCAAGGCGGTGCGCGCGCGAACAGACGAGAAATTCGCGGTCGGTTGCCGGTTCCTCGCCGACGAATGTATCGACGGCGGCAGCCATGTCGAGGATGCGGTCTATTTCGGGGTGCAATTTGCAAAAGCCGGCATGGATTTCATCTCGACCTCGCGCGGCGGCAAGTTCGACGACGCCAAGCAGCCGGGTGTCGGCGGCGCCGCCTACCCCTACACAGGGCCGAGCGGCTACGAATGCATGCCGCAATTTATCTCCGACACCAAAGGCCCGTTCGGGCGCAATGTCGATGCCACGTCGGCGATCCGCAAAGCGATCCATGCCGAAGGATTGCAAACTCCCGTCGTTTGCACCGGCGGCGTGCATAATTTCGAATTCGCCGAAAAGATGCTCGCCGACGGCGTCTGCGACATTGTCGGCTCGGCGCGGCAGACACTCGCCGATCCGGACTGGTTCCTGAAAACGCGGCTCGGTCTGGGCGACAGCGTGCGTACCTGCGAATTCACCAATTATTGCGAAGGCCTCGACCAGAAGCACAAGACCGTCACCTGCCAGCTCTGGGACAAGGAGGATCTTGCCAATCCGAAGGTAAGCAAGACCGCGGACGGCAAGCGCCGCCTCAACCCGCCGGACTGGACGCCGCCGTCGTGAGCGTCACACGCACGATCGAGATCAGCGAAGTCGGCATGCGCGACGGCCTGCAGATCGAGCGCGCCATGATCCCGGCCGAACAGAAAATCGCGCTGATCGACAAGCTGTCGAAGACCGGTCTGAAGAAAATCGAGATCACGGGCTTCGTACATCCCAAGGTCATTCCGCAGCTTGCCGACGCAGAAACGGTCGCGGCCGGCATCCGGCGCGAACCCGATGTGCGCTATGCGGCTTTCGTTCCTAACGCGCGCGGTGCCGAGCGCGCGATCAAGGCTGGAATCGACGATCTGAAGGCAGGCATCGCGGTGAGCGACAGCTTCAACCGCCTCAATGTGCGCATGACCACCGAGGACGGCATGAAAGCGATCGATGAGATCGCAGCAGCGACCAAGGGCACGAACAGCCGGCTGGTCGGTGCGATCGCAACCGCCTTCGGCTGTCCCTATGAGGGCGAAGTGTCGCGCCAGACCATACACCGGATGGCGGCGCAACTGCTCGGGCATGGTGCGCCGATCATCTATCTCGCCGATACCACGGGCGTCGCCAATCCGGCGCGCATTCGCCGCACCATCGAGGATTTGCAGCAGGCATTTCCCGGCATTGTGCTCGGACTGCATCTGCACAACACGCGCGGAATCGGCATCGCCAATGCGCTGGCCGGGCTCGACTGCGGCATCCGCCATTTCGAAGGCTCGATCGGCGGACTGGGAGGCTGTCCGTTTGCGCCGCGCGCAGTCGGTAATATTTGCACCGAGGATTTCGTGCATATGGCGCACGAGATGGGGATCGAGACCGGCATCGACCTCGATGCGCTCATCGCATGCGCGCGGATGGCTCAGGAAATGCTGGGGCGTTCGCTGCCGGGCATGGTGATGAAATCCGGCAAGGCGTCGGAGCTGCACGCGATGGATGCGGCGCGGGTGAAGGTGGATTAGCGCGCCTATTCATAATTTCGCGAAGTCTGCTGTATTCCAAAGGCGGAAATCGAAGCGGACAAGCCGCGATGTTCGCTTAGTGCCAAACTCGGAAGTCGCCACGACGTGACTTCTAAATTCGAATGGGACGAGCGGTCGATCTTACTTGTGTAATGGCGACGCCCGAGATCGCGAGCAGCCCACCGACAATCAACTTTGGGGTGATACGGTCGCCAAGGAACAACACGCTCGAAATCACCGCGAAGACAGGAAGCAGCAGGCCGAACGGGGCGACGCGGCCCATGGAGCAACGGGCGATCAGCCAGAACCAAAGGCCAAACCCAACAATTCCTCCGATGAAAATTGTGTAGGCGAGTGCCAGCCAGCCGCGTTCATCCGCCGTGACAAGGCTCGCCAGTTGTCCATGTTCAAGGAGCAGCGACATCAACATGACCTGCGGCACCGTCAACAGCGACGACCACCCCATCAACATCAAAGGGTCAAAAGGACCGTAGCGCTTCGTCAAGATGTTGGACACCGCGAACGCGAAGGCTGCCCCGACCACGAGCAGCAGCGGAAGCGCATTTGCCGACAAGCCAGGCCCCGCTGCCAACACGACCACGCCGACGAATGCAATGACCACGCCGGCGGACGTAGTTAGAGACGGTCTCTCCGCGAGCAGCGGCCAAGCTAACAGGACGGTGAAGGGCGTGGCGAGTTGATAGGCGACGGCCGACATGCTTCCCGAGCCGAGCCCAAGGCCAATATAGAAGAGCCCGAAGTTCAGTCCGCCAAGGAAAACCGAAATCGCTGCGATAGGCCCGAACTGCTGACGTGTAGGGCGCTTGACGAACGGAATAAGCAGCAGCGCGATGGCCACGAAGCGCAGCGCGAGGAAGAAGAGAGGCGGAAACTCCCCAACGCCTACTTTGATGGCCACGAACTGATAACCCCAGAGCAGAGGGACGGCCACCGCGCAGACGATCTGGAGGGTGGACATGGCATCCTTCCTTTCAAGACTATTCGGTCCAGATATAGTCGAGTTAACGGCGCGGGCGTCCATGGTTGTCCAATTTGGGTTGTCTACTTGATGAAGCGGTCGAGAAGAGCGTCAGCGGTGCCTTGCGAGCTAACCCTCGTCGGCGCCGTTTTACCGACCACTCGCAGCCCCTCGACGAAACAGACAAGAATTCGAGCGGCGCTCGAAGGCTCAACACCATCGGCCAACTTGCCCGCCGCCTTCGCACGGGAAAGTGCATCAGCCACCCTGGCCTCCATCGCTTTGAAAAAATGCGCGATGCGACGATCAACTTCAGCATCATGGCCAGCCAGTTCCATGGCTGTGGCCACCAGCAGGCATCCACGCCTGCCATTGGCACCGCTGGTGCGGTCAACGTAGCCCGCAAGGTAGGTCCGCAGGCCGTCGACCGGCTCTCTGTGGAGTTCGATATCCATCCGTGTCAGGGCATCGGCAATGTAACGATCAAGCGCACGCAAGAAGAGCGAGTGCTTGTCACCGAAAGCGGCGTAAAGGCTGCCACGCGAGAGCTTCGTCGCACGAAGGAGGTCCGGTAGCGCCGTGGCGTGATAGCCGCGCGACCAGAACACACCCATCGCGCGTTCGACAGCGGCTTCCGTGTCGAAACTCCGGGGGCGGCCACGCGGCAATTGCGCTGAGGCTTTGCGGCTCATTACCGATATATAGACCAATTGGTCTTTAATTGGAAGTGGCAACTCCGGGTCATTCGCATCACTTCGATGATGTCCGGTTTACGTCCGATTCGTTTCAAATATCGGACGTCGCGGCAGGTCTCGAAAGTACCAAGACCGGAAGCACTGTTGTAAGGCGACCAAGTTTCACATCGCCCCGTAAATAGCCTACTTGGTCACCCGCTGAACTGCCGGCGGCTTCCAGGTGCCGTCCAGGATTTCCTTCTTCGGCGAATACAAACGCATGACCAGGTTGAAATCTCTCTGGGAAGCCGGCAACCAATTCGGCTCCTTTTCCCTGCCCGGCGGCTCATATTGGACATAGAGCGTCAACGAACCGTCCTCATTGAATGTCAGATTATTGCGATCGCCAATCGCGTAGCGGTTGATACGGTTATCAACAAAGCCCCGCTTCGAGTTGTACATTGTCAGCGACCAGAAAGCCCCGACCGGCGGAAGCTGCCCCTTCGGAAAGTGAATCACGTAACGGTTCGTGCCCGTAAGCTCTTCACCTCCACCATCTACCCGTGTCGACGGATAGAGAGCATCCTCAGGCAAATTAGCCCCAAGGCCGAGCTGCGCGATAACGGACCGGAACAGGTAGTCTGTTCCATATCGACCCATTCCGTCAGTGATGATCGACCAGTTGTTGACGAGCTTTCCGCGCGGCTTCCTGGCCTCAGTTTCAATCTGCTCTCGCGCAGCACGGACGCCCGCGTCGACCGCCTTTACAATTGTCGGGTCCAGCTTGGCAGGATCGAAAGGTGCGCCGGGCGCCACCGAGATCGCTGCGAACTTTTTTATTGCCTCGTCGTCGGCGGCGGCCGGCGGATTGCTTTTCATAAGTTCGTTCAGGCGCGTGAAAAAAGAACCGGAGTCCATCTGCGCCACCTGCTCGGCCGGCGACTTTGGATCCACTCCCCGCACGACCGGCACCCTGTCGTCGGCAACGTAGTTCTTGCCCCAGGCGCTCAGCGGAACCAATTTGTATTGATCTTGGATTGCGTGGACCGCCACATAGTCGTCCTTGCCATTGGTCTGGGTGCGGCCAACCACCCAAACCATGTTGGTCGGCGACTTGATTATCTGCAAGGCTTTGGGCAACTCGCCTGTCCAACCCGGTCCAACGAACGCGAAGTTGCCCACTTCACCGCTGGTGTTTCGCGCGCCTGGATTGGCAATCACATTGGTCCAGGCGTCCATAATCTGCATCACGTAATAGCGACTGCCGATCGCCGGCACGCTCAGGATCATCGGTTCCTTTGCCAGGTCGAGCCAGGCTATCGAGTAAAGCGTGTCGACATTCGGGCTGACCACATCGACTAATGCGACATCGGGCATCTCCCGGAAATGGGCAAACTGATTGAGCGGCGCCTTGAGCCCCGCCGGTTTCGAGACCGCCGTGGAGACCGTCTTGGTGACGTCCATCAGAACCAGCGGGTAGCCGAAGACGTAAGCCTCCTGGGCGAGCTTCGCGGCCTCGCTTTCGGTCAATTTCGGCGGCGCCTTGTCATCGGCCGCACGCACCGATTGCGAAACGAGCACGGCGGCGATCGCGAGCGTTGCCGCGGCAAATCGGATCGTTGGCACCCGCATGATCGTACTCCGTCGGTTGTTCAGATTCGCATCGCAAGCACGAGCGGTCATTTCAAGGCAATTGGTCTCCCCTTAACATGAATTGATCAGGGAGATGGCGGTGCGGCAAAGGTCTGCGGCATCAGCCCGGCAACACAGGATGCATCGGGCGCGGCGGGATCCGCAAGGAAGGACACGATCACTCGCTGGGCGCAGGGCGAATTAGGCGACACGAAGTGCCCGATGCCCGGAATGCTGATGATGGTTGCTTTGGATAGCTTCGCCGCCGCAGCCTTCGCTCCGGCAAGCGAGGTCAGCGTATCGAAGCTGCCTGAAATCAGGAGCGTCGGGATGGTGCTAGCGACCGGCTGGCGCATTGCGTCGGGAGCGGCGGGAACCTTCCAGACATCGCGGCAATCCTCGTTGAAATACGCCCAGCCGCCGACGCCTTCCCGTTGCACCGAGGCAGGATAGTCCGGAAACGCTTCGCGTCCGGCGGTAGCAAGTTCGTCCGGCGTCGCGAACGGGTAATCTTCGCGGCAACTGACACCAAGAGCCAGCCCATAGCCGAGGGCGGGGACATCCGGCGCGGATGGCGGCGCCCGGCTTGCGCGATCCCTCGCAATCGCCGCGATGGAATCGGGTCGGCCGGCAGCGAGCCCATCAATGAGATTGGGTGCAGCGCGAAGCGAGGCTACGGCATAGTTCTGGTTGCGCAGCCAATCGACGAGCGCTCCTCCGTCGAGCATGACGTCGATATCTTTGCCAGTGGCCGGGTCGCTGACCGTTTTCGTCAGCGGTTCGGCCTCGAGCTTATCTACAAGGCGGGTGAAGGTTTCCTGGAGACCAGGATGCGCCGCATTGCAGGCCATTTCCGCCGCGCAGGCGCGGAACAAATTGTCGAAGCCGGCACGCGTATTCCACCAGTTCGCGGGAACGCTATAGTTCGGCGGCAGAACTGAATCGAGGACGACGCTCCGAATGCCATCCGGATGGTCGCGCATGAGCGTCTGCGCAAGATAAGATCCATAGGAAGTGCCGTAGATATTCCACGCGCCATAGCCGAGCACCTTGCGCAGATCTGCGAAATCCGCGGCACTCTCGGTCGAATTGTAGGCGACAAGATCGGCCCCGGTAGCGGCGAGCTTGCGATGGCAGGCCTCGGTCGCGGCCAAGTGAGCGCGCTTCGTTGCCTCGGAATAGAAGCGCAGACCGAGAGCCGTTCTGGCGAAGTCGTCGATGGACGCGCAGGTGAGCGCGGGCTGCGAGAACATGGTCCCGCGCTGGCTCACTACCAGAATGTCGCGGTCGCGGATGAAGTCCGCAGCGATAAGTCCGTTGGCTTCCAGAGGCGCGATGTCGCCCGGCCCGCCGGCCAGATAGATCACAGGATCGGGCTGTTTCTCCGGTGACCGTGCCGGGTATTTCGCAACCATGAGCCGAATGGTGCGGGCAAGCGGCCGGCTGCGGTTCTCCGCCACGACGAGATAACCGCACGTCGCGCTGCCGAGCGTTTCTGCCCCCTCCAGTTTCGGGCACGGCGCGGGATCGAAGCGCGGCAGTACGTCATTGCTCTGGGCGAACGCCGGGAGCGGGATTGTTACCAGCAGGAGCGTGAGCAACAGGCGCAAACTCGGCATGACAAGCCCTTTTAGAATGTGGTGGCGGCGTCAGCCCCGATATCCAATCTTCCTTGAGATCGCGTCGGCAGCTTCGTGCACCATCGGCCGCAGCGCCTTCTCGCCGCCAATCGTATCCGAAAGCTTTTCCGGGACAATGACGGTGACCGCGGCAACGACCTGTGAACCATGATCGCGGATCGGAAAAGCGAGACTCACAAGCCCGGGATCGACCGTGGATTTGTGGAACACATAACCGCGCTTTCGATCGGCCGCGATCTGCGCGTTGAATTCCGGCTGCGAAGGCGCTGCCTGCACCCCGCGCGTCTCCTTGCGCAACTGGTCGTAGATCGCGCGCAGCCGCGTCTCTTCTTGATGCGCTAGCATCACGCGCCCGCTGGAGGTGGTATGCGCCGGAAGCCGCGCGCCCAGCTGCAAATTGCTCACCAGTCCGACATTGGGAAGCGCGCGCGCGAGATAGACGCAATGCCAGCCATCGAGGATTGCAACATGAGCTGCCGAATTGCTGCGGTCGCTCAAGGCGCGCAGGAACGGCTGCGCGGACTCGGTGATCGGCTGCGCATGCAAATATTCGAAGCCGAGATCGAGCGCCTTCGACGTCAGGCGATAGCGGCGCGTTTCCGCATCCCGCGCGATGAAGCCGTCGGCCTCCAGCGTGTAGACCAGACGATAGGTCGCCGAGCGTGACAACCCTAATCCGGCGGCAAGCTCCGCCAGTGTCTTGGCCGGCTTGCTGCGTGGAAACAATTGCAGCAGCGCAAGGCCGCGCGACAATCCCGGCACGATATAGCGCGGGTCGATGTGTTCGGAGGTTTGGTTCTTGCGGCTCGGCATGGATGTCTCGGAATCCGGGGTTTTCTATATCAAACATCACGTTGACATGACAAACCTCGACACCTACGGAGCCGGGTCAGGAGCGAAAGGAACCAGGCATGGGACTGACGAAGGATATGGGGCGCTTTCTCGCGACGCTCCGTTACGAAGCCCTCCCCCCGGAAGCGATCAAGACGGTTCGCCTTGGCTTTACGGATTGCGTTGCCTGTCTGGTCACGGGTTGGAAGGAGCCGGTCACTCGCACCGTGGCACGCGGGCTTGGCATTCTGCACGACGGCGCCAACACGCCGATCTCTTCGCTGCAGGCGGCTGCGCCGGATCGTGCGCTGATCTACGGCGTCGCCTCCCATGCCATTGACTACGACGATACCGGCCTCGCCGGGCATCCCAGTGCGATCCTCGTTCCCACCATTCTCGCCGAAGCCGCGGAGAGCGGCTCCGACGGACGCAAGATGATCACGGCCTATATTGGCGGCTACGAGCTCTGGGCCGAGATGACACGCCGCGAACCCGACCAGCTTCACCGCAAGGGCTGGCATCCTACTGCCATGCTTGGGACCATCGCCGCGGCTGGAGCTGTCTCCGTGTTGCGCGGACACGATGCCGAAATGGCAACGCGAACGCTCGGTGTTGCCGCGTCTCTCGCCGGCGGCATCGTCGGCAATTTCGGTTCGATGACGAAGCCCTATCAGGTGGGGCGTGCGGCGCAGACCGGATTGCTCGCCGCCCGGCTCGCAGAGGCCGGCCTCACCTCCACCGAAACCGCGATCGAGGACGATCTCGGCTTTCTGCGCGCGCTATCGCCAAAGGGCGCTGTCGATACCAAAGGCGCTTCAGCGCTGGGCAAGGAATGGGGCATCCTCCGGACCGGCATCAACATCAAGCTCTATCCGGTCTGCTACGCGATTCATCGCGCGCTCGACGCCGTTATCGACATGCGCGCCAAGTCTCCGGTGAAGCCCGAGGATGTCGAAGCGATCGATCTCGAAATCGGCCAGACCCAGGCCGAGATCCTGCGCGTGCACCGGCCGACCAACGGTCTCGACGCGAAGATTTCCGGTGAATTCGCAATGGCCTCCGCGATCGTTGCGGGCGCCTGCGGCAATGCCGAACTGACCGATGCCTTCGTCAATCGGCGCGACGTGCAGGACCTGATCGGCAAGGTACGCTTCCACACCACCCTGGACCGTGACCAGCTCGAGCCGGCCCATTCGCCGTTTGACCGCGTGTCGCTGGTTCTGAAAAACGGCAGCAAGCTGACAACCGAAGCGGTGACGCGGCCACGTGGACATTTCGAGCGCGGAGTCGAGGCCGAGAAAATGTGGATGAAATTCGAAGATTGCGCCAAGCCTGCGCTCGGCGAGCGCGGCGCGCGCAGCCTGTTCGACACGATCCAGAATTTGGAGCGCCTTGGCTCGGTTGCCGATTTCGGCATCTTCCCGCAGGCCGCGCGTGCGGTGAACGCGGCATGAGCGACAATCTGAATCATCTGCTCGTCGAACGGCCCGAACCCGGGCTGATGGTGGTCCGCTTCAACCGGCCGGAAGTCCATAACGCGCTCAATACCGCGACCTCGCAGGACCTGCTGCAGGTTTTCGGTAAGCTCGCTTTCACGCCCGGCGATGTGCGCTGCGTGATCCTGTCTGCCTCCGGCGAGAAGGCATTCAGCGCCGGCGGCGATCTGAAGGAACGGCAGGGCATGACCGACGATGCCTGGCGCTTGCAGCACGCCATCATCGAGGAAGCGGCCTATTCGATCATCAATTGCTCGGTGCCGGTAATCTGCGCGGTCAACGGCATCGCATATGGCGGCGGCTGCGAACTCGCGCTTTGCTGTGACTTCATCTATGCGGCGCGTCATGCGCGCTTTGCACTTCCGGAAGTAACGCGCGGCATCATGCCGGGTGCGGGTGCCACGCAAAACCTGCCGCGCGCGGTCGGCGTGCGGCGCGCCAAGGAAATCATCATGAGCGGTCTGCCATTCTCAGCCGACCAGGCTCAGCAATGGGGCATGGTCAACGAGGTCTGCGAGCCGGCCGAACTGATGCCAAAGGTGATGTCGCTTGCGAAGACCATCTGCGACAATGCGCCGATTTCGGTGCGGCAAATCAAGAAGGCAATCAACGTCTCGACCCAGACCGATCTCACCACCGGCCTTGCCTTCGAAATCCAGGCCTATGAACGCATGATCTCGACCGAAGACCGCCACGAGGGCGTTCGCGCCTTCAACGAAAAGCGCAAGCCGCAATTCAAGGGACGATAACAGCCTCGGATGAATGTGGCGGATCAACACTTGGTTGAAGTGACAATCCGCATTGCTAGAATGACCTGAAGACGCCGGAAGGCGCGAATAGCGGAGCGATCCGCGCATCGTTCGGGAGGACGAGACATGAAATTCTCCAGACGCGCCGCAATACATGGCGTGACGCTCGCAGGCTTCGCGTTTGCAACTGGCCTCGCGGTCGCGCAGACGCCGAACTGGCCGAGCCGTCCAATCACCATCATCGCCCCCTATCCGCCCGGCGCATCCACCGACTTCATCGCGCGTCTGATCCGCGATCCGCTCGAGGAACAGCTCAAGGTACCCGTCGTCGTCGAAAACCGGCCCGGTGCCGGCGGCACCAGCGGCGCGGCGCAGGTCGCTAAGTCGGATCCGGACGGATACACCCTGCTGGTGACCGTGAATGCGCCGGTCACCATGAATGCGCACATGCAGAAGAATTTTCCGTTCGATCCGATGAAGGCGTTCACGCCGGTCATCAAGGTCGCGGACGTGGTGATGACGCTCGCGGTCAATGCCAAGCTGCCGGTCAACAACGTCCAGGAGCTGATCGATTACGCCAAGAAAAATCCCGACCAGAAGATGAGCTTCGGCAGCGCCGGGATCGGGTCCGCGCATCATATTGCCGGTGAACTACTGAAGCAGAAGACCGGCATCAACATGGTGCACGTACCCTATCGCGGCGGCGGCCCTGCCATTCAGGATCTGGTCGCGGGGCATATCCCGATCAGCTTCGGCACCACGCCAGCGGTGCTGCCGCAGGCGCAGGGCGGAGCTATCCGGATTCTCGGACTGGCCGAGGAAAAGCGCTCACCCGATCTGCCGGGGATTCCAACCATCGCGGAGACGGTGCCGGGCGTCATCACCTTTACCTGGGTCGGCGTGTTCGCGCCGGCCGGCACGCCGAAGCCGATCGTAGACCGGATCAATGCCATCATCGCCGATGCGATTGTGAAGCCGGACTTCATTGCCAAGCTGAAGACGCAAGGCGCAACCGTCGCCGGTGGTACGCCCGAAGATCTACAGAAATCCATGAAGGCGGAATACGATCACTGGACCAAGGTCATTCCGTCCATCGGCATCACGCCTGAATAAGGGCAAAAACCTGCAACCCGCGGCGCCTCGTCAGCTGCGAGGCGCCGCTTTTTATTTGGAGCTTCACAATGCCGGATCAGGATCTGAAAGACCGCGCCGCCGTCGTCACCGGCTCGGGCCGCAATATCGGCCGCGCCATCGCACATGCGCTGGCGAAAAAGGGCGCGGCGGTCGTGGTCAACGGCTCGGCCAATCAGGCGGCGGTGGACGATGTTGTGGCCGAAATCAACGCCGCCGGCGGCAAAGCGATCGGCGTGATGGCCGATGTGTCGCAGGATGCCGAATGCGCAAGGCTGGTGCAGGCTTGCGTCGATGCGTTCGGGTCAATCGACGTGATGGTCAACAATGTCGGCATTCGCCGCTATCAGGCCTTTCTCGAAATCACGCCGCAGGAGTGGGACAGCGTTCTGCATACCAATCTCAGTTCCGCGTTCTATCTCAGCCGGCACGCGATCCCGCACATGCGCAAGAACCAGTGGGGTCGCATCGTGCTGATCTCGGGCTTCGACGGCTTCTGGGCGCAGGTGACGCATCGCGCGCACAACATCACCTGCAAAGCCGGCATGCACGGGCTGGCGAAAGCGATCGCGCGCGAATTCGGGCCGGACGGGATTACGGCGAACACCGTGGTGCCGGGCGCGATCGATACCGAACGCGACTGGAGCCAGTATCCGCATCAGGCCAAGCAGAAGATCCAGTCCGAAATCCCGCTGGGCCGCTTTGGCGATGTCGCGGAAGTCGCAGCCGCGGTCGCGTTCCTCGCTTCGCCCGGCGGCGGTTTCATTTCCGGACAGGCAACCCACGTCAATGGCGGGCATTACATGATTTGAGGCGGCTCGCCCGCCCCCGATTTGACATCGCCGCCTGCCTGCCTAAAATCATAAAAAATGATACAGGTGTACCGTATTGCGGTTCACCATAGGGAGGGTCGGCAGGCTGCCTCCAGGCGGGTGCCGCGCAAAGCATGAAAAAGATCGCTCTCGAAGAGCATTTCCTTGCGCCGGGTTTTGAGCCTTATTGGCTGAAGACCGTGGAGGACGTGGAGCCGGCGCGCTACCAGCAGGTGCTGGCGCGTCTGAACGATTTCGGCGAACAGCGCCTCGCCGCGATGGACACCACCGGAATTGAAGTCTCGGTGCTCTCGATCGCGGGCCCCGGTGTGCAGGTCGAACCCGACACAGCCAAGGCGACGAAGATCGCGCGCGCGGGCAACGACTTCCTCGCCGGAGTGATCCAGAAACAACCAGACCGCTATCGCGGTTTTGCGCATCTGGCGGTGCAGGACGCCAAAGCCGCCGCCGACGAACTCGAGCGCTGCGTGCGCGATCTGAAATTCTGCGGCGCCATGATCAACGGCCACACCAATGGCCAATATCTCGATGACCCGGCAGTGTACCCGCTGTGGGAACGTGCCGAGGCGCTCGGCGCAGTCATCTACCTGCATCCGGCCGATCCGGTCACGCCGATGCCGGCCCTCGATGGCTATCGCGGACTGAAGCGCGCCACCTGGGAATGGACGGTGGAGACCGGCACGCATGCGCTGCGGCTGGTGTTCGGCGGATTGTTCGATCGTTTCCCGCGCGCGAAGCTCGCGCTCGGTCATCTCGGCGAGACCCTGCCCTATCAACTCTGGCGCTTCGACAGCCGCGCCAAGCTTTACGGTGTCAAACTGAAGCGACAGCCCTCGGATTACATCCGCGAGAATATCGTTGTGACGACCTCCGGCATGTTCTCGTTCGAGCCGATCGACTGCGCGATCAAGGCGCTCGGACGCGAGAACGTGATGTTCTCCGCGGACTATCCTTTCGAAAGTCCGGCCGAAGCCGGCGCCTTCATGAATGAGCTGCCGCTTCAGGACGATGTCCTGAAAGACATTTCCTACAACAATGCAAACCGTCTGTTTCGCATTGGAACACCAACATGAATGTTGCGATCAAACACGCGCCGAAAACACCGAGTGCTGACAAGAACCCGGAAAAGAACCACGTGCAGGTGATCGCGCGCGCCGCTTCGATCATGCGCGCGCTGGAGGACACGACAACCGGCCTGAGCCTGGGCGAGATTGCGATCAAGGTCGGTCTGGCTCGCTCCACCGTGCAGCGGATCGTGGCAGCGCTCGAATCCGAAAAGCTTGTGGTGGCGGCATCTCCTGCCGGGCGTGTGCGGCTTGGGCCGACGATTCTCCGGCTTGCCGGTTCGGTGCGGACCGATTTCGTGGCGCTTGCGAAACCCTTTCTGGTCGAACTGTCGAAGGAATTGCACGAGACCGTCGACCTCGCTTCGATCAAGGGCGACCATCTCGTGTTCATCGATCAGGTGATCGGCTCGCAACGGCTTCGCACGGTATCGGCGGTCGGCGAATCCTTCCCGCTCTATTGCACGGCGAATGGCAAAGCCTATCTCGCCGAACTCGACGATGAAGCGGTCGAGGCGCTGATCGGGAAGAACTACAAGACGCGCACCCCGAATACGCTGACGAAGCTGCCGCAGCTTCTGGATGAAATTCGAGAGATCCGCCGCAACGGCTTCGCGGTCGACCATGAAGAACACACGCTGGGTATTTGCGCCGCAGGCGTTGCAATGCGCGACATGCTCGGCAATTTCGTTGCGATCTCGGTGCCTGTGCCGGCGCAACGATTTCAACAGGAGCGCGCTCAAATCTGCGAACGGCTGCTCGCAACCAAGCGCGTGCTGCAAAATCACGTCACCACCGCCAACTGAAAAAACCAGCAAGGGAGACGATGCATGGCGAAAATTCGCGGCGTCGATTTCGAGGAAAACCTCCACAACGCGATGGGCCTCGAATTCTACAATCTGTCCCACCGTTTCGGCTATCAATCGCCGAACTGGCCCTATTTCGAGGATGTGAAGATCGAGCGCATCCACTACATGGCGAAGTCGGGTGTGCTGTCGCAGCGCATCACCACCTCGATGCACAATACCACTCATATCGACGCGCCGGCGCATGTCATCCAGGGCACGCCCTTCATCGACGAAGTGCCGCTGCCGCATTTCTTCGGCTCCGGCATTGTGGTGTCGATCCCGAAGAAAAAATGGGAGCCGATCACCTATGACGATCTCGAAAAGGCCGCCGGAAAGATCATCCGTCCGCGCGACGTGATCATCGTCAATACCGGCTGGCATCATCAATACGAGGATTCGGAAGATTATTTCTGCCGCTCGCCGGGTTTCGTGGCCTCGGCCGGAGACTGGTTCGTGGAGAAGAACGTAAAAGTGGTCGGGCACGACACCCAGGCCAACGACCATCCGCTCGCGACCGCCATCGGGCCGCAGCGTAACGGTCCCTTACATCCGCATCTCGAGAAGGAATACTACGAGTGGTCCGGCGGCCGCGACTGGAAGGACGACTTTCCGGAATGGGAGCCGGTGCATCGCAAGCTGTTCTCGAATGGCATCCTGGGTATCGAAAATGTCGGCGGCGACCTCGACAAGGTCACCGGCCGGCGTTCGACCTTCGCCTTCTTCCCCTGGAACTGGGACCGCGGCGACGGCTGCATCATTCGACTGGTCGCCATCCACGATCCGAAAGGCAATTACCGTATCGAGAGCGGGGAGAAGTTCTGATGATCGTCCGCCGATTTTCCGAAGCGAAGCCTTACGAGGCACCCAATCACCGCGGCTATTCCTCGCTCCGCCTGTTTGGCGCCGAAGCCGGCGGCTCGAAGGAGATGATCGTCGGCTTGTCGCACTTCCTGCCCGGTGGCGGCGCGGGCCCGGACGGGTCTCCGCCCGAGAAGGTCTATTTCGTCGTATCGGGCGAGTTGACCGTGATCGTCGACGGCAAGGAGCATGTGCTGAAGGCAAACGACAGTTGTTACATCGGCCCGAACGAGCAGCGCGAGATCGTCAATCGTTCGAACGACGTCTGCACCATCGTGGTGGCGATGCTGCCGCCGAGAAAGTGATCGTCATTAAACACAACCGGGCGAATGGATTGCGCGCTCGCGGACTTGGTCCGCGCCCCGGAATGACCCGAGGGAGAAATACCCCATGACCGAAGCATTTCTGAAAAACCCCCTCTCCCTGTTCGACATCAAGGGCAAGACTGCAATCGTCACAGGCGCCTCGGGCGCGTTCGGCGCCCTCGCCGCGCAAGTGCTGGCAGGCGCTGGCGCCAATCTGGTGATTGCCGCGGGCAAGGCGGACGAGTTGAAGAAGGTCGCCGCCGAATGTGAAGCGCTCGGCGCCAAGGTCGAGAGCGTCGCGATCCGGCCGAATTCGGAAGCCAATTGTGAAAAACTGGTCAAAGCCGCGGTCGACAGGTTCGGCAAGCTCGACATTCTGGTCGTCGGCTCGGGCAAGAACGACGTCGCCAAAATCGTCGACATGGCGCCGGAGCGCTTTCTCGACGTGATGGACGCCAATGTCACGCAATCCTGGCTGATGGCGCGCGCCGCCGGCAAACAGATGCTGTCGCAGGGCAAGGACGGCAAGACTTCAGGCAAGATCGTGCTGATGTCCTCGGCGCGCGGGCTGCTCGGGCACCCGGCCGGCTACAGCGCCTATTGCGCCTCGAAATCGGCGGTCGACGGCATCACCAAGGCACTCGGATGCGAATGGGGCGATACCGGCATCACCGTCAACGCGATTGCACCGACCGTATTTCGTTCCGCACTCACCGCCTGGATGTATGAGGACACCGATCGCGCCAAGGGCGTGCGCGGCGCCTTTCTGGCGCGCGTGCCGAAGGGACGGCTCGGCGAGCCGTCGGACCTCGCAGGACCGCTGTTGTTCCTCGCCTCGCCTGCATCGGATTTCTATACCGGCCACATCCTTTACGCCGACGGCGGCTACACGGCGGGGTGAGCATGACCGCGAAAGCGCGCATCGCCGTCATCGGCGCCGGTTTGATGGGCCACGGCATCGCGCAGGTTTTCGCGCTTGCGGGCCATGACGTTTCGATCACTGATTCCTTCGCGTCCAACCTGGACAATGTGAAGGAGCGCATCAGCGCAAACCTGCGTGACCTTGGCGACGATCCGAAAGCTGTCGAACGTGTGACGCCGAATGTCGATCTGGCGGCGGCGGTACGCAATGCCGACTTCGTGGTCGAGGCGGTGCTGGAGGATTTGCCGCTGAAGCAAAAACTATTCGGCGAGATCGAGAAGCATGTGCGCGCCGACACCATCTTGGCGAGCAACACCTCGGTCATCCCGATCACGAAGATCATGGAAGGGCTTAAAGTTCGCGAGCGCGCGCTCGGCACCCATTGGTGGAACCCGCCCTATCTGGTGCCGCTGGTCGAGGTGATCGGCACGCACTGGACCTCGCAAAGCGCCATCGACACCACGATGGCGTTGCACAAAGCGATCGGCAAGACGCCGGTCCATGTGAAAAAGGATGTCGCCGGTTTCGTCGGCAATCGCCTGCAGCACGCGCTCTGGCGTGAAGCGATTGCGCTGGTCGAACACGGTATCTGCGATGCGGAGACCGTGGACACTGTGATCAAGGCTGCGTTCGGTCGGCGGCTCGCGGTGCTGGGTCCCTTGGAGAACGCCGATCTCGTCGGCACCGACCTTACGCTCGCCATCCACAATACCGTGCTGCCCGAGATCGAGAGCCGGCCGGGTCCCTCTCCTTATCTCGAAAAGCTCGTGGCCGACGGCAAGCTTGGCTTCAAGTCCGGCGAAGGCTTCCGGACCTGGACGCCTGAGCAGCAGAAGGAATTGCGCGCCAAGGTCACGCGTCATCTGAAAGCCGCGCGCGCGCAAGACCAATAGCATGGTGATCGACTTCCATGCTCATTTGGTCGATCCGCACGTTTATTCGGAAACCAAGGCCTGGAGCATTTTCGCGCAGACGCAGGACGCCGCGCGCGCCGCTTCCGTAATGGCGCGCATGGCCGACCTCGACGAGCGTATCGCAGCCATGGAAAGAATGGGCGTTACCCTCCAGGTGCTGTCGTCGAGCCTCGTGCACCAATGCACCTATGAAGCGGAGCCGGCAGACGCATTGCGACTCGACCGGCGCATGAACGATCGCATCGCGGAAGCGGTGTCGGCGAAACCAGCCCGATTTCGCGGCCTCGGCAGCGTGCCGTTGCAATCGCCGGATCTCGCGACAAGCGAGCTGACGCGCTGCATGCGCGAACTTCGTCTGAGCGGCGTCACCATTTCAACGCGGGTTCGCGACCTGGAAATCGGCGATGCGGCGCATCGGCCGTTCTGGGCCAAGGCGGAGGAACTCGGTGCGGTCGTCTTCATTCATCCGGCCGGAAATCACGATGCGCGCTTTCGCAAGCATCAGCTCTGGAATTCGATCGGACAATCCTTCGAGGAAGCGATGGCAATCGCCTCGCTGTTCTACGAAGGCATCCTGGACGCATATCCGAAGCTGAAGATCGTCGTGTCCCATGGCGGCGGCTATATGCCGTTCTATCTCGGTCGCCTCGCGCGCAATTATCTCGAAAAGCAGGCGACGCGCGTGAACATGAGCAAGGCCCCGATCGAATACGTGCGCATGCTCCATTACGACACCTGCGTCTACGACCCCGACACGCTTTCGCATCTGGTCGAGATCGTTGGCTCCGAGCGCGTTGTGATGGGCTCGGATTATCCGGTCGGAGACAATTTGCCGGTCGAGTTCGTGCGCGAATGCAGGAAACTGGATGAGGCGGGGAAGGAGATGGTGTTGAACAGGAATGCGGAGAGGTTGCTCCAAATCTAGTGGTTATTCCGGGACGCGCCTGCAAAGGCGCGGAACCGGAATCCATACTCCGCGACGGTGGTTATGGATTCCGGGCTCACCGCTTCGCGTCGCCCCGGAATGACTCGGCGCTATTCCTTCTCCAGCCCGATCTCCTTCACGACCCGCCCCCAGGCGCCGTATTGGTCGCGGACGAAGGCGAGCGTCTGCTCGGGCGTGCCGGCACCTTCGCTGTAGAAGCCGGCCTTGCGCATCCGCTCCATCACTTCAGGATCCTTCAGCACCGCATCGAGTTCACGATTGACACGGCGCACGATCGCGTCGGGCGTGCCGGCGGGCGCCGCGAGCACAAACCAGCCGCTGAAATCAAAGCCCGGATACGTCACTGCCACCGGCGACACCTGTTCGAAGCCCGGCACTTTCGCCGCTGCACTTCCGGCGACGGCACGCAACTGATCGCGCGCCATGAATGGCGCAGCCGATGCTGCAGCGAGGATCACCACTTGCACACGGCCGGCGACCGTATCCTGGATGCCCTGCGGCATCGCCGTGTAAGGCACCTGTGTGAAATTCACTCCGCCGAGCTTGCCGATCCAGGCGGTCAGCATGCCGGAGAAATTGCGCTGACCGTCGGTCGCGACCGAGAGGCTGCCGGGCTTTGCTTTTTCGAGTGCGATCAATTCCGACAGCGTCTTCGCATCGACGCTAGGATGCGTCATGACGAAAAAAGGCGCGTGCGCGACGAAGCCGACCGGCACGAAGTCCTTCTCCGCGTCATAGGGCAACGACTTGAAAGTGTGCGGATTGGTGACTAGGGCAGCCGCGGTTGCAAACAGGAACGTGTAGCCATCCGGCGCCGCGCGGGCCGCCGCCTGCGCGCCGATCACATTGCCGGCGCCGGGACGATTTTCTACCACCACCTGCTGGCCGAGTGCCTTGCCGAGTTTTTCGCCAATGAGCCGTGCGATGATGTCGGGCGTGCCGCCGGCGGCCTGGGTGACGATGAAGCGGATCGGCCGATCCGGCCAGTTTTGTGCTTGAGCACCTGCCGTGAGAGCGAGCAGGAACAGCGCAATCAGGACCCGGCCCAGCATACAAATTCCTCCCGATTTTTATTTTTCAGCCGCGTGGATCGGCCGTTGATTTTCGTGTGTACCGTATGACAAGACCTCTGTATCGTCCACCGACGATGCCGGCTAACGACGTATTGTACCCACGATGAGCGAAACCATAGCCGACCTCGTCGCCGCGCATCGCTCTGGCGCAGCGTCGCCGGAAGAGACGATCCGCCGCAGCTTCACGCGCATTCGCGCCCATGGCGATCCTGCCGTTTTCATCTCGCTGCGCGAGGAGGAAGACGCCGTCGCCGAAGCGCGCGCGCTGATGGCGGCCGGACCGGAGGGCAAGCCGCTCTATGGCGTGCCGATGGCGGTGAAGGACAACATCGACGTCGCGGGTCTGCCGACCACCGCCGCCTGTCCGGCGTTCGCCTACAATCCGCTGGCAGATGCTACTGCGGTGGTGCGTGCGCGGCTCGCGGGCGCCATCGTCATCGGCAAGACCAATCTCGACCAATTCGCCACCGGCCTGGTCGGCGTGCGCTCGCCCTATGGCATGCCGCGCAATCCGTTCCGCGACGGCCTGATTTCGGGCGGCTCCAGTTCCGGCTCGGCCGTGGCAGTTGCGGCAGGCCTCGTGCCGGTCGCGCTCGGAACAGATACTGCTGGCTCCGGCCGCGTGCCGGCCGGCTTGAATAACATCGTCGGGCTGAAGCCGAGCGCGGGGCTTGTTTCCACCACCGGCTTGCTGCCTGCCTGCCGCTCGCTCGACTGTGTCTCGATCTTCACGCTCACCGTCGACGACGCCTTCACAATGCTGCAGGCGATGACGATCCCGGACATGAGTGATCCCTATTCACGAGTTATGCCGCTCGGCAAACCCGGCGCGGTACCGCCCTCGATGGTGATCGCAGTGCCGGATTCGAACGGCCAATTGTTCTTCGGCGATGCCGACAGCGAGCAATCCTTCCGTACCGCGATCGCGCTTCTCCGCAACATGGGAGCGAAGATCGAGGAGATCGACATCTTTCCGCTGCTGGAAACTGCACGGCTGCTCTACGAAGGGCCCTGGGTCGCGGAACGATTTGCCGCGGTCGGAGCCTTCATCGAGAAAAATCCCGACAAGGTTCACCCGGTCACCCGCGAGATCATTTTGGGCGGCGCGAAGTCTTCCGCGGCGGAAGCATTTCGCGCTTTCTATCGGCTCACCGCGCTTCGCCGCACGGCGTTCGAGATGTTCTCGCGCTTCGACGCATTGATGGTGCCGACGGTGCCTGCCGCCTATACGCAGTCGCAGATCGAGGCCGATCCGATTCAACTCAACAGCAATCTCGGCACCTATACCAATTTCGTGAACCTGCTCGATTTGTGCGGGCTCGCAGTGCCGATTTCTTTCGCCAGCAACGGCACGCCGTATGGCGTGACGTTCCTTACCCGCTCTGGACGCGATGCGACACTTGCAAGTCTTGGCCGCGTCGTGCACGCGCAGACCGAATTGCCGCTTGGCGCGCTCGGGGTGAAGCAACCAATACTGAGCACGCTGGCGCCGATGACGCGCGCGGGCGAAATCACCATCGCCGTGGTCGGCGCGCATCTTTCCGGCATGCCGCTGAACGGCGAATTGCGCGCGCTCAATGCCCGTTTCGTGGAAGAGGCGGAGACCGCGCCGGACTACAAACTCTATGCGCTGGCCGGCACGACCCCGCCGAAGCCCGGACTGCTGCGCGTTGCGGATGGCAATGGCGCGCCGATCGCACTCGAAATCTGGGCGCTGTCGGCAGAGAATTTTGGCCGCTTCATTTCGGCGATTCCCGCGCCGCTTTCGATCGGAACGATCCGGCTTTCGGATGGACGCCTGGTGCAGGGCTTCCTGGTCGAGCCGGAAGCGATCAACGGCGCACGCGATATTTCTGAATATGGCGGCTGGCGCGCCTTTGTCGAACGACAGAGGACGTGACCTTGTTCACTTTTTCAACAGCCTGTTAGGGGCGGTGGGCCGCGCGCGACGCCCCCATTCGTTCACGGATACCGCAAGAACCCGGCCGTGCTCACGGCTGCGGCCTCCGGACGGCGCGGGGCGACACGCCGAAGCGCGACTTGAAGGCGCGGCTGAAATGGGCGCTATCGTTGAAACCCCAGCGCAAGGCGATCTCGGTGATCGCACGGCCGCGCTGGCGCGGGTCCTCGAGGTCCGCCCTGCACCGGTCCAGACGGCTGCGGCGAATCACAGCGCCGATCGAATCGCCGCTTTCGTGGAACAGCCGGTGGACATGGCGCACCGAGACGCCGTGCACCGCGGCGATCTGCGCGGGGACCAGAGCGGGATCGGCTAGATTGTCGCGGAGATAGGCCTTGATTCGCGTCAACAGTGCGGTCGAGCCGCGGGAGAAGACCGCGGCACCCGCCTCCGGCGTCGCCTCCAGCGACACGGCGAGCAGGTCGAGCACGTACCGGCCGATCGCTTCGGCCTGGGGCAGCGCGAAGCGCCGGCGCTCGCGCGCAAGCGTCGTGAGAGTGTCCGAGAGCAGCGCACCAGTCGGGGTGTCGCCGGCGATGCGGGTGGTGGTGACAGCGCGCAGTGAGCGCAGCCGGCTGTTGAGCTGGTGACGCGGGCAGTGAACCACGATCTGCCGGACCGGATCGAGAACGTTGAAGACGTACGGCCGGGTGGTATCCACGATCGTGGCGGCGCCGGGAACGAGACGCACCTCGCGGCCGTCCTGCTCGACGACCATTGTGCCCGCCTGCTGCAAAATCAAGATGGCGCATTCGACGGTCGACCGGGCGATATCCGCCGGCCTGCGGTCGGCCCGCAATTCGGTCGCGTGCAGCTCCGCGAAGACCGTGTCGCCCAAGTATGTGAGGCCGATCCCGCCCCGGAATGGCGTGTCGCCCGCCGGCGTGGCGTCGAGCGCCACATAGCTGCGACAGACCGTCTCGAGCCAGTGACCGAACTGGTTGGTCGTGAAGGACTGTTCCATCGACATCGGCTCATGCCCTCTGTCTCGGCGGACGATATCGCGCGTGCCTAGACGAGTCACGCGCGGTCAAGTTTGACGGCGTCGATCGGCAAGAAAGCTTGCGCTGCCGATGGCAACATGACGCCGTCCGAAAATGGGCCGTCAACGCCATCGGGGAGCTTCGATCATGCCACTCGCCCATCTTAAATTTAAGGCCGCGGCTGTTCAGGCCGCGCCAGCCTATCTCGACCTCGACGCCTCGGTCGCCAAGACAATCGATCTCATCGCCGCGGCCGCCCGCGGCGGCGCGCGGCTCGTTGCCTTTCCCGAATGCTGGATTCCCGGCCACCCGTTATGGACGCTGCTCGATTCGGTCGCCTGGGGCATGCAGTTCGTCCAGCGCTACTACGACAACGCCATGACCGCGACCGGCGCCGAGATGAAGGCGATTCAGGCGGCGGCGCGCGACCACTCCATCCACGTGGTCTTCGGCTATGTCGAGCGGGCCGGCGGCAGCCTGTATATGGGCCAGGCGATCATCGACGAGGCCGGAAACCGCCTCGCGACCCGCCGCAAGCTCCGTCCGACCCATGTCGA
This sequence comes from uncultured Pseudomonadota bacterium, assembly GCA_963707705.1. Classification (GTDB taxonomy): domain Bacteria; phylum Pseudomonadota; class Alphaproteobacteria; order Rhizobiales; family Xanthobacteraceae; genus Pseudorhodoplanes. The sequence goes on from CAVPRD010000006.1 coordinate 276,220, forward strand.
GCGGACGGTGTTTGGCGAGGGCGACGGCAGCGACCTCAAGGTGCACGACACGGCGATCGGCAGGCTGGGTGCACTAAATTGCTGGGAGCACATCCAGCCACTAGTCAAGCAGGCGATGTTCAGCCAGCACGAGCAGGTCCACGTCGCGTCCTGGCCATCCTTCTGCGTCCCGGAAGCAGCCGCCTATGCGCTCGGCGCCGGCGCCAATCTGGCCGCTTCGCAGGTCTACGCCCTCGAGGGCCAGTGCTTCACCATCGCCTCTGCCGCAGTATTCTCCGAGGCGATGTCAGCGATGCTTTGCGACACGCCCTTCAAACGGCAGTTCATGAGCCCGGGTGGCGGTGCCGCGATGATCTACGCGCCGGACGGCCGGCCGATTACCGAGCCGCTGCCGCCCCATCAGGAAGGCATCGTCTACGCCGACATCGACTTGGGCATGATTTCGCTGGCCAAGGCCTTCGCCGACCCGATCGGGCACTACAGCCGGCCCGATGTGCTGCAGCTCGCCTTCGACCCTGCCCCCAAGCGCCGGGTCGTTGGGATCGATGTCGCGCCCATGTCTGTCCGCCCGGAGGCCCTGCCCGAGCCGGCGCCTGAGCCTGAAAAATTGGAAGGCGCGGCTGCGGAATAGACTGGCGGCGCGAAGGTCCGGCGCTAGAGGCCAAGGTATCGATCAAGAGCTTCCGGAGCGCTTGATCTACCCGAACTCCTCTTCAATGCGTTTGCGGCAGCACTGGCTGACGTCATAAGAGCGAATACACGTAGGCCTCGTATTCCTCACGCACCGTGAGGATATGGGAGCGCATCGCATCAGCAGCGCCCGCCCGCTGGCCGCGCAGAATGCCGATCACCACCTTGTCGTGCTCGACATATGATTTCGACAGCCGTCCGAGATTGCGGAATTGCGCGCGGCGGAAGGGCTGCACGCGCGCGCGCGTCGCGATCGCCACTTCGGCGAGATAGGCATTGTGGGCGCCGTCATAAATCGCGCCGTGAAACGCCTCGTTGATCTCATGATGCCGCTGCGGGTCGCCGACCTGGATCAACAGCCGAAGCTGTTCGTGTATGGCTTCGAGATGCCGCCGTTCGGGCGCGTTCATACGCTCGGCGGCCAGTCCCGCGCACAACGCCTCGATCTCGCCCATCGCCTCGAACATGCCGACCAGACGATCCTCGCTCGGCCGCGCCACCAACGCTGCGCGATGCGCACGCGCATCGACCAGCCCGCTCGCCGCCAATTGCCGGATCGCCTCGCGCACCGGCGTGCGCGACACCCCGAAGCGCGAAGCAAGCTCGGTCTCGTCAAGCGGAGTGCCGGGCATCAGAGACTCCGCGCACGATCTCGTCGGCGATCTGCTGACGCAGTTCCTCCGCCAGCGTTCGCCGGCCGGGATCGGAAACTCGGATTTCGCGCGCGTAGAGATTCATGGCTTCATGTCTTCGGAGGATCCATCAGGCTGACGTGGGCCGCGACCACCCGCCAGCCTTCGGGGAAACGCACCCAAGTCTGCATCTGCCGACCGACCCGGCCAGGAGCCGAAGGCCGCTCGTACAACGTCGCCGCCACCGCGAAGTCGCGGCCATAGGTTGTGATCACGGTTTTGGACAAGGTGCGCCCAAGCGCTACCGGCGAACGCGCTGCGCGGAACGACTTGATCTCGGAATAGCCGTAGAGATTTTCGGTCGCGCCATAGCGGATGGTGCGCGGGTCGTCGCGAAACAGCGCGTTGAGTGCCTCGACGTCGTTACCCACCAGTGCTTTTTCGTATTCCTGAAACATGGCCGTCACTTCGGCGACCACATCCGGCAGATTGATTTCCATTCCCATTCCTCCCGACTCCGCTTGTTAGTTCAGCGGCGGTCTTGGCGCCGACACGACACCCTGCTCCTCCAAGCTTTGTGCGATTCTGAGTGCGATGTCTTCCTTCCACGGCGCAGTGATGATCTGCACCCCGATCGGTAGCGGTTTGAGCGGAACCGGCACCGCTACAACCGGCAAGCCTATGAACGAGATCGGCTGCGTGTAGATGCCGAGATTGGGTCGTACCGGCAATGTGACGCCATCGAGCGTGAATGTCTGCTGGCCGATGACAGGCGCGGTGCACGGCGTCGACGGCGCGATGATGGCATCGACATCCTTGAACAACGCCACCACCTGATCGCGATACCAGCGGCGGAATTTCTGCGCCTTGACGACGAGCGAGGCTGGAATCATGGCACCGGCAATAAGTCGGTCGCGTACCGCCGGGTCGAAATCGCTCGCGCGCGCTCGCAGCCGATCGATATGCAGGGCGGCGCCTTCGGTCGTGGTGATGACGTAAGCTGCGGCGCGGGCGCGCTCCACCTCCGGAAACTCGACTTCGCGCGAGACATTCAGTGCCTTCGCAACCCTGTCGACGGCCTGCAACGCCTCCGGATAGGCCTGCTTGCGGAAATAGCCGCCCGCGACTGCGATCCGCAAGCCTTCCAGTCCGCGCGAAAGGTTGGACAGCGAAGGCTCGACCGGCCGGTCGACCGAGCCCGCGTCCTCCGCATCGAAACCCTGCATGGCGTCATAGGAGAGCGCGAGGTCACGCGTGCAGCGCGCGAACGGTCCGAGGTGATCAAAGCTCACGACGAAGGGGAAGCTGCGGGCGCGAGACAGCCGGCCATAGGTCGGCTTCAATCCGAATATCCCGCATAGCGAGGACGGTACCCGGATCGAACCATTGGTATCGGAGCCGAGCGCAATCGGAACGAGCCCACCGGCGACGGCGCCACCCGAGCCGCCGGAAGAGCCGCCGGTCATGCGCGTCACATCATGCGGATTGCGCGAGGGTCCGTCGTGGACATTCTCCCCGGTAAAGTCATAGGCGTATTCGCCCATATTGAGCGCGCCGACCAGCACGGCGCCTTGCGCTTCCATTTTCTCGATCAACGGAGAATCATGCTGCGCGGGCGCCAGTTCGCGGTTGATCTTGGAGCCGGCACGGGTCGCAAGCCCCTCGACCTCGAACAAGTTTTTCACCGCGAACGGCACGCCCGCGAGCGGACCAAGCGCCTTTCCGGCGGCACGCGCGGCATCGAGCGACCTTGCGCGCGCAAGTGCTCGCTCGGCGGTGACGTCGGTAAAGGCGTTGAGCACCTGATCGCGGGTCTGAATTGTCGCGAGTGCAGATTCAACGACGGCCTGCGCGCTTGTCTCGCCGCGCGACACGGCAGCGGCAATTTCGTGGCCGTTGGCAAAAGTCCATTCGGCCATCAGCTAGATCTCATAGACCGGCGCGGGCTCGGCCTCGTCGGGAAGCGGGAATTCGTCGATAAGTTTGGCAAGGCGGAACGTGACCTCGACATGCGCCTGAATCGCCGGCAGCCAGGCCGGATCGAGCGGCAGCTTCAGCATCGCCGCTGATGATCGAATCCAGGCATAGATGACGTCGTCGTTCATCTGCGGCCCTGCTAAAGCGGCGGGTGCGGTATAGCGGCCAAAAGCTCCTTGGTATAATCGGATTTTGGCGAGTCCATCACGCCTTCCGCGCTCCCCTCCTCCACGATTTTCCCGCTGCGCATCACGATGACACGGTCGCAGAGCAATCGCACCACATTGAGATCATGCGAGACGAAAAGATAGCTCATGCCGAGCGAATGCTTCAGATCCTCGAGCAGATTGAGCACCACCGCCTGCACTGACACATCGAGCGCCGCAGTCGGCTCATCGAGGATGACAAGCTCCGGCGACAGCGCAATCGCCCGCGCAATGCCGACGCGCGCCTTCTGGCCGCCGGACAATTGATGCGGGAAGCGGTCGAGCAATTCGAGCGGAAGACCAACCTGGGTGGCCAGTTCCTCGCAGCGCGCGCGCACCGCGGCCCAGCCCTTGATGTCGCTCATGCGCAGGATCGGATCGGCGATCGCGCGAACCGCGGTGAAGCGCGGGTTCAGCGATTCGGTCGGATCCTGAAACACCATCTGGATGCGTTTTCGCATCGGCGACTTGGCAAATTCGCGCGCCGGGATCGATCCGATGTCCTCGCCGTCGAAAGTGACAATGCCGGAGGTCGGATCAAGCAGCCGCATCACCATCATCGAGGTGGTCGACTTGCCGCAGCCGGATTCGCCGACCAGGCCCACACTCTCGCCGCGCTTGATTTCGAAAGAGATGCCGTCCACCGCCTTGAAGGTCTCCGCCTGCGGCAACTGATCCTTCTTGCGGAAAAAGGTCGCGAGCGTCGAAGTCGCATCCTGGCGCGGATATTCCTTGACGAGATTGGATACGACCAGAAGCGGGGTCTTGTCGGCGCTCTCCTCCTGCATCGGCGCCGGCGCGAGAGGAGCGGGCGCGTCTTCCGGCAACAGCTCGCGCAGGGTGACGCCGAGACGAGGCGTTGCGCGCATCAGCTTACGGGTATAGCCGTGCTGCGGGTCCCTGAAGATGGTGGCGGCGGCGGCCGTCTCCACCACCCTGCCCTTTTCCATCACCACCACCTTGTCGCAATAGGCAGCGGCGAGGCCTAGATCGTGGGTGATCAGGATGGTGGACATGCCGCGCTCGCGCGTCAGTTCGACCACCAGGTCCATCACCGCTTTTTGCGTCGTCACATCGAGGCCGGTGGTCGGCTCATCGGCGATCAAGAGCTGCGGCTGGCAGGCGAGCGCGAGCGCGATCACCACGCGCTGGCACATGCCGCCTGAAAGCTCGAACGGATAGGCGTGATAGCGCTCCTCCGGCCGCGCGATCCGAACCCGCTTGAGCGCTTCGATCGCCTTTTCCTTGGCATCGGAAGGCTGCGCTTGTACGTGCTGCAGCAGCACGTCCTCGATCTGACGGCCGACCTTGCGGATCGGATTCAGCGCGGTGCGCGGGCTCTGAAAGATCATCGACATTTCGCGGCCGCGGAGATCCCGCATTTCCTTTTCCGGCGCGTCGCGCACATCAAGGCCGGAGAAGGTAATCATGCCGTCGGCGATCTTGCCGGCGCGATCGAGGATGCGCATCACCGCATAAGACGTCACCGATTTTCCGGAGCCGGACTCGCCGACGATGCCGACGGTTTCGCCCTTGGCCACCGTGACATTGACATGCTGCACCGCTTTCACGATGCCGCGCCGGGTCATGAATTCGACCGTGAGGTCCTGCACATCGAGCAAGGTCGTGGTCATCGGCCGGTCCTCAAGTGCGGCGCTGCGGATCGACGATGTCGCGCAATCCATCGCCCAGCAGGTTGAAGCAGAACACCGCCAGCATCAGCGCAGCGCCGGGGAAGAACGCGATCCACCATTCGCCAGAGACGATGAAGCCCGCACCCTCGGCGACCATGATGCCCCATTCCGGCGTCGGCGGGCGCACGCCAAGCCCGATGAAGGAAAGGCCTGCGGCGTTCAGGATGGCGTAGCCCATGGTAAGCGACATCTGCACCACCATAATCGGCATGATGTTCGGCAGAATCTGCGTCAGCAGGATACGGAATTCGCCGTTGCCGGAAAGCCGTGCCGCCTGCACGAAGCCGGCGTCACGCCGAACATTGGCTTCCGCGCGCGCGACACGGGCGTAGAGCGGATAATTGATGATCGCGGTCGCAATCACGATATTGGTCACGGTGTTGCCGAGTGCGGCCACGATTCCCATTGCCAGCACGAATAGCGGAAAGGCCATGATGGTGTCGGCGATGCGCCCAACGATGCGGTCGGTCCAGCCGCCGAAAAAGCCTGCGGCCGTGCCGGACAAGCCGCCGAGTGCGAACACCAGCGCGACCGAGAACACCGCGATCGCCATGTCGAGCCGCGCCGCCACCATGACACGGCTCAAGATGTCTCGCCCGAGCTGGTCGGTACCGAACCAGTGCTTCGCCGACGGCCCCTGCAAAGCTGCGAGCGTATCGCTCGCCAGCGGATCGTAGGGCGCGATCCAGGGCCCGAATATCGCGCAGAGCGCGATCAGAACGAACAAGCCGAAGGCGATGCCGGTGACGGGATTTTCCGCAATCACGTAGCGCGCATGCGCGAATACGGAGGTCTGTTTCGGCGGCGCCGCCGGAACGACGACGGCGGGCGCTGCTATGGCGGCCGCCGCCGTGGGCGGCTCGGTCGCGGCGATATGGGCGGAGTCGAGATCGGGACGCTGGTTCATCCTTCGAGCCTCACGCGCGGGTCGATCACGCCGTAGAGCATGTCGATCAAGAGGTTGAGAGCCACATACATGATCGCCATCACGAGCACGAAGCCCTGCACCGGTGCAAAATCAGATGCGATGAGAGCCTCGATGGCGTAGGAGCCGATACCCGGCCAGGCAAACACCTTCTCGACCAGAACATTGGCGCCGAGCAAGAACGAGAACACCATACCGAGCGTGGTGATGACGGGCAGCATGGCGTTGCGGAAGGCGTAGGTGACGATGACGGTGCGCGGCGTGAGCCCGCTCGCACGCGCGGTGCGAACGAAGTCGGAGGACATCACCGCGAGCATCGATGCGCGGGTCATGCGGGTGATCGGCGCCAGCGAGAAGATCGCAAGTGTCGCCGCAGGCAGGATCAACTGCGCGGCCGAGGCGCGGAAGGTCTCGAACTCGCCCGCGATCAGACTGTCGATGAGGTAGAAGCCCGTGACATGCGGCGGAGCCGAATAGAACACATCAAGCCGGCCGAGCGGCGCCGGCGACCAGCCCAGGATATAGTAGAAGAAATAGACGAGCAGCAGTCCGGTGAAGAACACCGGCAGTGACACGCCCGCAGTCGCGACCATGCGGCAGATATGATCGACGAGTGAGCCCTGCTTGACGGCTGCCGCGATCCCGAGCGGGACCGCGATCAGCATCGACACGATCAGCCCTACCAGCGTCAGTTCCGCGGAGGCCGGCAGCCGTGCGGCGATGTCGCTGCGCACCGGCTGGCCCGACGTGAGCGATCTTCCGAAGTCGCCCCGGCTCAGTTCCGTGACATAGCGGACGAACTGTTCGGGAAGCGACTTGTCGAGCCCGAGCGATTTGCGGACCTCCTCGATCGCCTGCGGTGTCGCCGCCGGACCCGCAAAATAAGCCGCCGGATCGCCCGGCAGCACACGGGTCAGAAGGAAGGTGACGATGATGACGCCGATGATGCTCGGGATCGTGGTGACGAGACGTTTGCCAATTTGCCGCAACATGGCGGGCTCCCTGTTGAAGGAGACCGAGACGCGCGAACGCCGCGCGCCCCGGAAGATCGCATCAGCCTTTCGCGAGCGCGCGATAATCCAGCCGGCGGTGGAACCAATATTGGTAGCCGGAAATATTCTTCTGCATCGCGACGTTGGAATAGGGCTGGAACAGCGGGATGCGAGGAAGGTCGCTGAACGCGAGATCGACGAAGCCCTTCACGTCCTTTTCATATTTCGCCTTGTCGCCGATCGCCGCGGCATCGACCGCGCCGTCGATCATCGCGTCCATCTCCTTCGACTGATAGCTCATCGTGTTGAAGATGGAATTCTTGCCGTGATAGCACCAGATGAAGAAGTATTCGGGATAATCGAGCCAGCCCGAGAACACGTTCAGGTAAAGCGGCAGCACCTTCTTGTTCAGTTCGGTGCGGAAGTTCGAGCCGGGAATCTTATTGATCGTGGCCTTGATGCCGATCTGGCCGAGGCTCTCCTGGATCAGCACCGCCGTCGGCTCGTTGACGGTGGCGAAGCCCAGGTCGAATGACAAAGTGGTTTCAAAACCGTTCGGATAGCCGGCTTCGGCCATCAGCGCCTTGGCCTTGGCGATGTCGGAATTGTAGCCCGTCGGTTGCGGCCACGCGACCTGGGTCGCGGCTCCGGGGGCGCGGCCATAGAGCGGGGTGCCCAGGCCGTAAAGCACCGCATCCATGATCTTCTGATAAGGCACGGCGTAGGCGACCGCCTGCCGTACCTTCGGATTGTCGAAGGGCGGGTTCTTCACATTCATGCCGAGATATTGGCAGCCGTTCGAGAACGGCGTGGAGACGATGTTGAGCTTGCCGGCGTCCTTCAGTTCGACGAAATCCTTGTTCGGCAATTCGTAAGAGATGTCGGCGTCGCCACGCTCCAATAGTGCACGCCGATTGCCGGCGGACGGCACCATGCGCCAGATGATGCGCTTGGTCTTGGGCAGCGGGCCGCCCTTCCAGTCGTCGTTGCGCTCCAGGATCACTTCCGAACCGGCGGTCCACTTGGTGACGCGATAGGCGCCGCTGCCCGCCGTGTTCTGCTTGGTATATTCGAGGCCCCAGGGGTCTTTCTCGTTCGCGTTCTTCTGGACCAAACCGGAATTGTAGATCGCCGGCACCACCACCGCGAGATCGGGGATCGTAAGCCGATCCTTCTTCATGAAATCGACGCGCACGGTGTTGTCGTCGACCACCACGAATTGTTCGGGCTTGGTGAGCGAACCGGCACCCATCTGGAACGTCGGAAAGCCGCCGACGGAGACGGCGCGGTCGAGCGACCACTTGACGTCCTTCGCCGTAACCGGCGTGCCGTCCTGGAAGGTTGCGTTCTTCTTCAGTTTGAAAGTCACCGACATGTCGCCGATATTCATGTCGTCGGCGAGTTCGGGCTTGAACTTGTCCTTGTCGTAATAGGGCTGGCCGGCAGGCCCAGTCTTCATCTCGTGGCTGATCAGCCGGTCGTAACAATTCCACGACACCTCGTAGCCCGGAACGTTGGTGCCGACGCCGTGAATGTCGATATTGTTCGGTCCGCTTTCGGACACGACCAGAATGGTTTCCTGGCGCGCCTGCGCCTTGGCGGAAGAGAAAATGGCGGGAGCGGTAACGGCGGATGTTGCGGCAATTGCAGTCGTCGATTTCAGAAATTCGCGGCGATTTATCTATGCCTCCGAGTGACTTTTTTGTTCGACCCTGGGCATGCCTCCGCAAAGCTCGTGCCAGCTTGGGGAGAGTTCGGCGAAAATCTGGCAAGATGCTGAAATCCCGACTGGAATTGGCTCGGTCCGAGGAATGCGGGCGCCGGTCACCGGAAGGCGAAGGAAATTGAATTGCATACAATAGGGAAGTTTGTGCTTATTCGATGAGCATGCATCGTTCAGGGATGATATTGGGCACATCGCAAACACAAGGCGCAAATACGTCCTGGCGGCTTGCTGTTGGCGCGAGGCTGATCGCGCGCACAGGATAATCGACGGTGACACGAAATCCGTCCGGCCAGGCGTTTTGGGAATTCTCGCTTCGCATCTATGCGGAGCCAGGCGTGCAGGAAGAATGTCTCGCCTTGCAGGAGCGTCTGCGGCTCGACGTCAACCTGCTGCTGTTCTGCGCCTATGCCGGCGCAAAACTCGGCATCGCGCTATCGCAGCAGGACATCGCCGACATGGTCGCGCTCACCGCAGGCTGGCAGGATTCGGTGGTTCGAAGCTTGCGCGCGGTTCGCTCCACCATGAAACGCTGGAGCGAAGACAAGACGCAGCCGATCGCAGAGCCGGCGGCGGCCTTGCGTGTCGCCGTGAAGAAAGCAGAACTCGATTCCGAGCGTATCGAACACGAAATGCTGGCGGGCTGGGCGGCCAGTCGCGAAGCCGGTGCCGCACGGGCGCCGCAGGAGGCGGTTGCCGCCAATATCGGCCTGCTGCTCGATCATTACACGCGCGTAAGCGGCGAGACGGCGATGCCGCCCCGTCAACTAATCGCGGCCGCGCTGAACGATCGCTAGCAATTCGTGGCCATCGGCGGATCGTGGTCCGGACGATGGATTTATTGCGTGGAACCGCTATCGTAGCACGACGACAGCCGAGCTGGAGACCTGATCATGCGGATTGTACGATTGCTGACTGCAGCTTTTGCCGCGGCAATGCTGTTATGGCCGGCAGCCTCCCAGGCACAGCAGCCGGTGAAGATCCGTGTTGCGTGGATCGCGCCGGTTTCCAACTGGGCCTCGCTGCTGCTTGAGAAGAAGGATTTGGCGCGCCATCTCGGCAAGTCTTATGTGCTCGAGCCGACGCGCTATGTCGGCACGCCGCAGATGATCACGGCGCTCGCCAATAACGAGCTGGAAGTCGCGAGCCTCGCCTTCTCCACCCTGCCGGTTGCGATCCTGAATGCCGGCCTCTCCGATCTGCGCGTCATAGCCGACGAATTGCAGGACGGCGTGCCGGGCCACTATTCGCAGGAATACATGGTGCTGACCGACGGTCCAATTAAAAAGGTCGAGGACCTGAAGGGCAAGGTCGTGGGGACCGTCGCGCCAGGCGCAGCTGTGGACGTCGCGATCCGCATAATGCTCCGCAAGCACGGGCTCGAAGACAAGCGCGACTATGTGATGCTGGAAGCGCCGCTGCCGACCATGCGCGCGATGCTCTCCGAGAAAAAGGTCGATCTTATCCCGGTCGTGCCGCCTTTCGCCTTCGATCCTGAATTGCGCCGCATCTCCACGCCGCTATTCGTCAACAAGGATGTCTTGGGCCCGGCACAGCTGCTGATGTGGGTCGCGCGGCAATCCTTCATCGACAAGAACCGCGCCGCCATGGTCGATTTCATGGAAGATACGCTGCGCATCACGGCCTGGTACGTCGACCCCGCGAACCACAAGGAGATGGCCGAGATTGCCGGCCGCCTGACCAAACAACCGCCGGAACGCTTCGGCTGGGCCTTCACCGAAAAGGATTATTACCGCGCACCCGGCATGCGTCCGAACCTCGAAGCGCTGCAGAAGAACGTCGCAGTGATCCGTGAGCTCGGCTTCGTCTCATCCGATATCGACGTGAAGAAGCATTCCGATCTCAGCCTGATCGAAGAAGCCGGCAAGCGGCTGAAATAGGCTTGGTCGCCCAAAAAAAACAAACAAACTTATGGGGAGCTTCTTATGAGCAAGACTGCATGCCTGGCGATATGGCTCAGCTTGTTATCGGCAGGGCCATTGCTTGCACAAGCAGGCAATCAAGATTTATCAAGTGACATATTATCCAAATTCAAAGCGCAGGTTCAAAGCAGGGCTGACCGGGGAATATATCCGATACCCGGAATGAATCCGAACGATGCGCGGGAGGCGCTCGCAAGACTCAAGAGCCTCGATAAGGATGATTGGGCTGCGACATGGATCGAGCAGGGTAACAGGCATATGGCCGTGGCCAAGGCGGCCGAGCCGGCTGATCGCGCGAAGGCCAGAGAGGCGTATCTCACGGCGCCCCTCGGTGCAAAGCATAAAGGTTAGGATGGAAGGCGAGCAGTCACCCAACCCAGCAAGCCGAGTGACCCTCAGCGATGAGGTCGATGCGCTAGGCATGCGACGCGCAGTGCTCGACTGGCAAATCGACGCGCTCGACGGCCGCAACCTCTATCAAACCGCCATGGAATTGGCGCGCAGCGTCGGAGCTGCAGGGCTCGGCCGCATGGTCGTGAACTTGGAACGCGGCGACGAACTGTCGAAGTGTTACGACCTGCTGGCATCACATAGGTACGACGCGGATGCACGACGATCCCCGACAAGGCGTCGTCGATCAGACATTGCGCCGTGCACGGACTATCGAATTTCTACATCGCCGGCAGCTCTGTGTTCCCCACAGCGGCCGAGCAAACCCGACGATCACGATCGTGGCGCTTCGCTATTCGCTTAGCCGATCATCTCAAGCTAACGGTGAAGTAGCCATGAACAGGTGGACGCGGAGATCGCTGGTTCTCGGAATTCGCAACAGCTGCTGTTCCAGTACTTGCATTCGGCGCCGGCAAGTTGTGGTGCCAGGCCAACATCGCCCAGCGCGCTCAAATTCGCAGCTTGTCTCCCTTGATGGCGATGTACACGGATGCCGACGTCGCGGCCGCGCTGGGCGAACGATATCTGCGCCAAGCCGGTTCAACCGCGCTCGGCGCGCTTGAGCGATTGCAAGCGAACGAGCGGCTGCGACGCGCCGCCGAGACTGGGTGTCCGATCGAGACGACGTCGGTTGCACAGCAGGCATATGCCGTGGCGACGCCTTTCGCAATTACGCTCGCTTGCAGGAGCCTGCCGCAGAGCTCGTGCAAATACCCTTCGAGAATTCGAAAATCGTAGGCTTGCTTCGCTTGCCAAGCGGCCGGGGACCGATCCGGTGCATCCGGCAGACATTGAAGCCTCGAACAGCAGGCGCTCGACAAGGCTTGCCCGTTCGCTTTGACTTGGCTTGGCACCGTGGAGCGTCGTGCGCGCTTTGCATGGGGTTGTCGCTCATTTCGACTCCTTACCCCTCCCCACCGGGGCCAATTCCGGCTCAGGCTTAGTCGCATCAGGCATGCGAAGTGAAACGTCCGTCTCCGCAGTCAGCAAATTCGCCGCAGAAAGCGCGTTGCCGCCGCTGGCGCCCGTCACCACCGTGTCAGTCACCACCGCCTGATCGGCGTTGACGGTGACATGCTTCACGACAATCTGCTGGTGCCCTTGGGTACGATGGCGGTCTAATCGCTCGGTCAGCAGAGCGACCGTGCGCGCCGCCTTGTCGGCGACCGCGAGATATTTCAAGCGAGCATCGAAATACTCTGATGATAACGCCCAGGCGCGACGATAAGCCGACATCGCCGCCTCGTTGGCAGCAATGATTTGCCCAATCAGTATCCCCTCAATCGGGTCGGCGGGCTTCATATCCGCCATTGCAGAGATAGCTGCAGTGGCAGCCTCCTCGTCCGAAGCATGGTCGGGCAGCGTCGAAGCAACGAGGTTTGCTAGCCGCAAATTCCACACGTCTTGCTGACTGCCACCAACGTCTTTGAACTCACCTTTGGGTTCTGGATCGAGATTGATACGTCTTATCTCAGGCTTTGGCTTAGTCATGCAGATCGATCTATCACTGAATTCGGCATTAAGAATTTCGCTGGCGCGGGCCACGCGGGCCCTGCCTTCAATTCCAATCGTATCAGAAAGTCAGGAATGTCGCCGGCGAGCCCGATAGTAGTGTCAAGTTTACGGTTGTGCTGTTGATCGGCGGACTTGATCAGTACAAGGAGTTTGGCTCGTTGACACTTGACGGACCGCTCATGGACCGCGGCATCGGATATCTCGCGCTCGACATGCCAGGCACCGGCGAATCGCCCACTAAGCTGGAAATCGGAGCGGAGCGCGTATACTCGAAAGTCATCGACTTTCTGAGCGCCCGCGCCGAGATCGACCCACGGCGCATCGCAGTCTGGGGAGCCTCGGCCGGCGGCTACTGGTCCGCGTTGTTGGCACAGATCGAACGCCAGCGCCTCAAGGCTGCCGTCGTCCTTGGAGCACCGATCGACCATTATTTCGATGCAGAGTGGCAGAGAAAATCTTTCGGAACGCCGGAATATGCGTTTGGTTTGAAGGAAACCCGCATGTTCGTCTACGGCGCGAAAACGGAAGAAGAATTTTTCGCTGCGAGAAACCACGGCTGCAGTGTCTTCGGCGGACATGGTGGTCCACTTGCAGGATGATTTCTCGAACTTGATCGGGGTTTCCAGACTCTTCGACATCTCGCCCGCGAACATGCAGCTTCACCGCGCCATTCTCGCGCTTCAAAAGTAGAATGGTGTCTGCGGCGCCTGTGATGCCCAGCGTTCCGCTAACGGTGTCGAACGGGTCATCAGCGATCATCTTTCGATCGTGATGAAGGAGGATGATACAAAGTCCGGCAAATTCTTTTGTGAGGTTGAGCAGCTCCGTCACCGCTAAGTAATCTGACGCATACAGACTCGCTGCCCCTGATGATCGGCCGGAATTTCTGCAAGGTGTCGATCAGGATAAGGGTCGGCCCATCCACGCTCTTGCACCATGCGCGAAGATCATCGATGCCGCCTTCATTCGACCGGCGCCAATCGTTGACCAGGGTCAATTTGTTGGGCCAATCGGTGCCGTCAGGCAGTAGTTTGTTGATGCGCTTCTTTAGGCGCCGCTTGTTGTCCTCAAGCGCGAGGTATAGGCAAGCGCCATGGCGTGGCTTGAGCTGACCGAGGGTGTATCTCCTGCCGTCCGCAGCAGCGATGCAGAGGTCGAGAGCGAGCCAGGATTTACCAATCTTGGGCTTACCGACCAGCAGGGCTACGCCCTCCGGAATGATTCCCGGCAATGCGTAGCGAACTGGATCGAACGTCTCACTACGCAGGGAAGCCGCGCTAAAGATATTTTCCTGCCAGGTTTTCGGCCGGAAGGTCTTGGCAGAGGCTAGAGTGCCGTCGTCTCCCATTTCCCGATGCTGATCCGAGGTCATGCAGCCTCGACAATCTTGATTTCAGGAACCAGGACGCGCGGGGCTTGCGATTGAACGCACGCCTTGATCGCGCGACCATGCGCTGGGTCTTCCGTCACGAAACGCAGCGACATGATCGCCGCGATAGAACAGCGAGCGAGCCCAAGCCTCGACGTGGACCGGCGTCATGCCCGGTGCGGTTGGCTTTCAGCCATCCGAGCGGCGACGCCCAAACTTTCAGCGGATCGCCGGTCAGGTTCGGGGCGTACAAGTCGGACCAGCCGAGCGCGTTGACGCGGCCATCCCACGTTGCGAGATGCTGATTGCGCCAGGCGACAATATCTACGAGATCATTGTCTTCGAAAGCGGGGAGGATAATTGCGGGCTCGCCGTAAGGATCAAATTCGAACGCAAAGGCGCCTTCGAATCTGATCTTGGCGGACAATACCGGGCGCGGGCCCTTTGATGGCCGTTGTCGGAACATTGTGAGCCAACAGCCATTGTTCTGTTGCAAGCGGCAACGGATCGCAGTTCAGATATGCGGTCCAAACGTCGGGCTTGCGCTGCCATGTCGGCAGGCGCTATGTCATCGTGTACCAAACGAGTATCCTTTCTTCTTTAAGACCGGTTAGCGGCTCGAACCCGCGCCGGTCTTTTCTTTTGGGTGCATTAAAACCGCCCGCCTCGCAACGGAGGCAGGTGTTAGTTCAGCGGATAAAATTGCCGACGTTTTGAAGGGCCGGTTATGCGGCAGCAGCCGCAGCTCCTCCAGATACGCTTCGACCCGAGACTTGCGCCAACGCGGCGCGCGGGGGCCCAGGTAGATTTTAGGGATCGGCAGCCGATCCACATTGCGCGGCGAGGTTTTCAAGATAGTTCGCGACCTCATCCTTGTTCATGAGGGGATCATCAACCAATTTTTCCATTTCCTTCACTCCCTGTGGGTTCAGACCACTTGCGACTGACTTGATTAGACAGTAGGGAGTTTATGGATACTTGGAAGTTACGCAACGACCCGTGTAACCCGCATTTCGCGTACACGGCTATGAACCGGGTATTCGCTCGACATGATGCGCAGTCAGTTGCGATGGCCAAAGGCGAGAAGCTATCGGTTGGAAAGCTTCGAGTTGGCTTCGGGCGCGAGCCAAAGAGTTGAATCGGCAAGGTCAATGCCTCACGATCGAAGCGCGAGTCCAAAGAGTTGAGATCGGCAAACTCGACACCTCACGGCCAAAGGGCGAGTCAAAGAGAAGCTGCGGCTACTTCGACACATGCCGGCCGAAGAAAGCGAATTCGAGCTCATAATATGTTTCTCGACGGAATAAAGCCTCCCACGTCAAAGTGTTGGGGGTCGAAGGTGACTTCGAGGAAATGGAAACGGTGCCGGCAACCTCGCAGGATTTTGCTTTCCGTCTTCAAGACGGGATGAGCGGCAAGGTGTGTCTGATCCGATTGCTCAGACCGCACTAACCTTCGCTACAAATTTCGGCGGTCTGAGCAACGGGGCGGAGTTCTGTTCGTGGGAACCTGCTGCCCCGCTGGGGGCGCTTGATACAGCGTCTCGGCATACTTCAAACATTTAAACCGCTAGTCGCGGATGACTACGCAGTGATCGCTAAGTTGGAGCTGCGACTTGCTCACGACGCCGCCCTGGACAGGCCGGTGATGTCCCTCAATCCTCTAGACATGGAATTCGGCGATCCTGATGCAATTTGCGCAGCTAGCGTCGAGTGGCGCCAAGTTTGCCACTTGTGCGCAATGCAGCACGGTGTTTGCTGTCGGGGGGTCGAGCGGGAAAAGGGAGGATGCGAGGTTCTGTGGCGACAGCTGTCGCACTCGTTTCAATAATTCTCGCAAGGCGGAAGCAAAGAAGGCCCCGAAAAGCACCGCAGCGAAAAAGAAAAGGCGCCCGTTCGCTCGCAGCGGCGTCACTAGAAGCGCCGCAAAAGCCGAAACGAAAAACGACCGCTAGGCGCCGCCACCTTGAGGCACGATAGCGTGCAATGTAATGCGCCCACAAATCGAGCGCATCTCGTTTCTGCTTAAATGACATGGTACTCAGAGCACCGCTTATCGATCGCCTGTCGGACTAGACCTCTTCCCAATCGCTTCCCAATTGCAAAATTTGGGAAACAGAAAGCGGAGCCACCATGACTAAACACTTGATACTAAACGTTTTTAGTCTAGCTGCGTTCGACTAGTGGCACAAGTTTGGTAGTGTAGTGGTCTCTTTCAGCCGTTATTTCTTCACCAGCGGACAATCGCTTTCGCTCAACGGCCGGAAGGCGTCGTCGCCCTTCACTGTGCGCAGCACCTTGTAATAATCCCACGGCTGCTTGACCTCGCCCGGCGCCTTGACCTGGACGAGATACATGTCGTGCACCATGCGTCCGTCGTCGCGGATCTTGCCGCCGGTGGCGAACATGTCGTTGATCGGGGTCTGCTTCATTTTGGCGACAACCGGCATCGCGTCGTCGGTCTTGGCCGCAGCGATCGCATTCAGATAGTGGGTCACTGCCGAATAGACGCCGGCCTGCGACATGGTTGGCATGGCGCCGTGCTTTTCGAAAAAGCGCTTCGACCAGGCCCGGCTTTCCGGCGTGCGATCCCAGTAGAAGGCCGTCGTCAGCAACAGGCCCTGCGCGGCCTGCGGACCGATCGCATGTACGTCGGTGATGAAGATCGCGAGCGCCGCCATCTTCATCTTTTTGGTGAGGCCGAATTCCTGCGCCTGCTTGATCGAGTTGGAGGTGTCGCTGCCGCCATTGGCGAGCGCGATCACGTCGGCGCCCGAGGCCTGCGCCTGCAGCAGGAACGAAGAAAAATCCGACGTATTGGTCGGGTGGCGAACGCCACCTGCGACCTTGCCGCCCTGCGCATTCACGATGCGCGCGACATCGGCTTCCATCGCATGGCCGAAGGCGTAATCCGCGGTCAGGAAGAACCAGGACTTGCCGCCGTCCTCAACGATCGCGCGACCGGTGGAGGCGGCCGCTGCATACGTATCCCAGGTCCAGTGGATGCCGGTCGGCGAGCAGGCCTTTCCGGTGAGCGCAGCGGTGCCGCCGGCGGAAGCGATGAATACGCGGTTCTTGTCTTTTGCAATGCCCTGTACCGCGAGCGCGACCGCCGAGTTCGGCGCATCGACGATCATGTCGACGCCGTCGATATCGAACCACTTGTTGGCGACCTGCGAGCCGATGTCCGGCTTGTTCTGGTGGTCGGCGCTCAGCAACTCAATTTTCTTTCCGAGCACCTGCCCGCCGAAATCGTCTACCGCCATCTGGGCGGCGACCACCGATCCCTTCCCGGACAGGGCGGAAAGGTTTCCGTTCATGTCGGTAAGGACGCCGATGCGCACGGCATCGCCGGAAAGCTGGGCAAGCGCCGTGCCGCTCAGCAGCAGCGCGGCGGTCAGGCCCAGCAGCGAACCCTTGAACATGGCGGATGAGACGGCGCGATCAGCGACCGGAAATTTCATGGCGTTCTCTCCCAATGATCGGTTTCAACCGATGCTTTGTTGTCGGCGTGAATTTGCCAGAAGCGGCCGGAACCTGACCGCCAAAGTGTTCCGCTATGCGGAAATGCTCCCGTGCGTCAAAGCGGCACATCCTTGTTGAAGTTCGGCGGGCGCTTGCCTCGCAGCGAAGCGAGTCCCTCGCGCACATCCGGGCCACAGAAACCCATGAATTCCAGTGCGAGCGAGGTGTCGAATGTGGGGCCCTGCATGCGCAACCAGTTGTTCAGCGCGTATTTCGTCCAGCGAATCGCCGATTGCGATCCCGAGGCCAGCCTTCCCGCGACCTCCAGCGCCTTGTCCTGAAGCTGATCGTCCTCGACGCAGAGCGAGACCAGCCCGATGCGCTCGGCCTCCTCGCCGGTCAGCGGCTCGCAGAGCAGCAGGTGATATTTCGATTTCGCAAGCCCGCAGAGCAGCGGCCACACAATCGCGGCATGATCGCCGGCCGCAACCCCGAGCCGCGTATGGCCATCGATGATGCGCGCGCTCTTCGCCGCGATCGACACGTCCGCAAGAAGACCTGCGACCAGTCCGGCACCGACAGCTGGACCCTGCATCGCCGAGACGACGGGCTTGGAACAATTGATTATGTTGTAGACGAGATCGCGCGCTTCCTTCCACACGCGCGTCAGCACTGTGAAATCCTCGCTCATCTCCTTGACGAGATCGAGATCGCCGCCGCCGGAAAATGCCTTTCCGGCGCCGGTGATGATCGCCACGCTGACGTTCGGATCGGAATCGATGTCGCGCCAGATTTGTGCCAGTTCCGGATGCATCGAGGCATCAGCTGAGTTGAGCCTGCCCTCGCTGTCCATCACGATGCGGAGAACGCGATCCTGCGGCCAGTCGAGCTTCAGCCGACGATAGCCGGAATAGCGATCGCTCATATCTTCTTCTCCTTACCTTGCCAGTACGGCTCTCGCAGAATGTTCTTCTGGATCTTGCCGATCGGAGTCTTGGGAAAATCGTCGACGAACGTGATAGCGCGCGGCCGTTTGAACCGCGCCAGACGCTGCGCGCAGAATTCGATCAACGTCGCCTCATCGACGCTCTCGCCGCTCTTCAGCATGACATAGCCGACCGGGACCTCGCCGAACTTGTCGTCGGGAACGCCGAACACCGCGCATTCGGCAACCGCCGTGTGTTCATAGAGCGCGTTCTCGATTTCCTTCGGATAGACATTCTCGCCGCCGGAAATGATCATGTCCTTGGACCGGTCGATCAGCGTGACAAAGCCGTCTTCGTCGATCACCCCGACGTCGCCGGACCAGCCCCAGCCGTCACCAAGCTTGAAGAAAGCCGCGGTCTGCTCCGGCTCGTTGTAATATTCGAGCATGATGTTGTCGCCGCGTGAAACGATCTCTCCCATTTCGCCCGGCTTGACCGGCTTACCCTTCGGATCGACGACCGCGATGTCGACATTGTAGGGCTGACGCCCGACCGCGCCGAGCTTTTCCGGCAGATACCAGTCGCGCAAAACCGCGATCACGCCCATTTCCGACTGACCGTAGATTTGCGTCAGAAGAAGGTGGGGCAGCTTCGCCTTCAATTCGCGCTGCACCCAGTCCGGCATCGGCGCTCCCGCAAAGGAAAGCTTCCGCCAGGTGCGAAGCCTGGCGGCATCGAAACCGGGATCGCGCACCAGCGTGCTCGCCTGCGTCGGCACCATGAAGCCCGCCGTGATGCCGTGCTCGCTCGCGTTGTCCATGAAGGCCTGCGCCGACCAGCGCGTGATGAACACCGTCGAGGCACCGGCGAGGATCGCGGGCTGGAACATGATGTTGAGCGCCGCAACGTGAAACAGCGGCGTCACGATCGCAACCACGTCGCGCTCGTCGATCGCCTCCTCCACCATGACGGTATGGGCGGTGACGTTGCGCGCACGATGGCTGCACAGCACACCCTTCGGCCGCCCTGTAGTGCCGCCGGTATAGGTCATGCAGAACGGATCGGTTTCGTCGATCTTCGCGTGCGGCGGCGTCGCCGGCGCGTCGCGGATGAAATCGTCGAGGGTTTGCGCATCCGGCACATTCGAAGCCGCGCCGATCGAGATACGTTTCCTGATGCGAGGGGTCGCCTCGCGCACGGCCTCTACTTTGTCGCTCAGGAAGGGATCGAAAATCAGAACTTCCGTATCGGCCTTGTTGAGCACGAAGGTGAGTTCTTCCGGCGCGTACAGCACCGATATATTGACCAGCACATAGCCGGTGCGGGCGACGCTGAAAAACACCGTACCGTAATCAAGCAAATTGCGGCTGAGGATTGCGACCTTGGTCCCCTTCGGCAGACCGAGCGCCAGCAGGGCGTTGGCGAGCTTGTTGGCACGCGCATCGAGTTCCGCATAGCGGATGCTTTCGCTGCCGCAGATGATCGCGGTCTTTTGCGGAAAGCGTCGCGCCGAACGGCGCAGCATATCGCCGGCAAGCACTGGTCCCATCCTTGTTTTTTGTTTCTTCCCATCGATGTGACGGTTCGCAAGTCCGCCTCATCGCTAGCAATCCCTTCTTTCTCAGAAGGCATCGGATGTGACAATATCCGCTTATGGACTTTCCGCAGAGCGGAAGATGAGGAAAATCGATGCCAGCGCGCCGGCCGGCCAAAGAACGCGAGAAAGACCGTCAATTCGTCACTGCACTCGAGCGGGGGCTGCAGGTGTTGCGGGCTTTTTCCCGCAAGAAGGGCGGACTTCGAAACGGCCAACTCGCCAAGCAGACCAAGCTTGCGCCGTCCACGATTTCACGGCTGGTCTATACGCTGCGCGAACTTGGCTATCTGAGCTACGACCGAAAAACCCGATCCTACGTGCTGATGCCGCAGGTTCTGAGCCTCGGCTATCCGGTACTGTCGCAGGCACCGCTGCTGCACCAGGTGCGGCCGGTGCTGGTGCAACTAGCCCAGCAGACCGGCGAGACCTGCGCCTTCGCCCAGCGCGACGGCCTGCATGCGACTTTTCTCGACTGCGTTCAGGGCCGCAACATGCTGGCGGTCCGCATGGAGATCGGCGCGCGGCTGCCACTTTCGAATTCGGCCTCCGGTATGTGCCTGATCAAGGCCAGCCCGGAGAACGACAGGCGCTTCCTGCTCTCGCGCATTCGCGCGACGCTGACCCGCCGCCGCATCCCGGTCGCAGCCTTCGAGCAGCGTGTGAGCGAGGTCTTGGCGTCCCCGGTCGTGATCATGCGCGACACCTGGCACAAGGGCATCGGCGGCATCGCGGTGCCGGTGTCGAATGGCAGCGAGATCGGTGCCATCACAATCCCGGTCGCGACCTCCAATGTTTCCGAAAAGGAAATGCGAGGTCCGCTCAGCGACATGATCCTGGAGCTTGTCGAGCGCCACCAGCTCGGTCTGCGTTGACGCTGGGGAGTTCTAGCGCCCGCTGAAAGTCGGCTGGCGTTTCTCGATAAAGGCTGACATGCCTTCCTTCTTGTCCTCGGTCGAGAACAGGAACTGACAGGCCCGGCGCTCGAAGTCGAGCGCGGCCTCTAGTGGTGCATTGTCGGCGAGCAGCACCGCTTCCTTGATGAATTTCAGCGACAACGGCGGAAGTTTTGCTATTTCTCCCGCGAGTGCGAGCGCCGTCTTTTCCACCTCTTCATCGGCAACGACTTCGCTCACCAGCCCCATCTCGAGCGCAGTCACGGCATCGAAAACCCGCCCGGTCATCAGGTAAAGATTGGCGCGGAATTTTCCGACCGCGCGCGCGAAACGCTGAGTGCCACCCGCGCCCGGCATGATGCCAACCTTCACCTCCGGCTGCCCGAAGCGGGCGGATTTGCCGGCAACGATGATGTCGCAATGCATCGCAAGCTCGCATCCGCCGCCGAGCGCAAAACCGCAAACCGCGGCTATCAGCGGCTTGGGAAATGCAGCGATCGCCTTCCACACCTTCGGTGTGTTCCAGGCGTGCATTTCCACGCCGTCAACCTCGGACATTTCCGAAATGTCGGCGCCGGCGGCGAACGCCTTCTCGGTGCCGGCAAGCACCACCACCCTCACCTCGTCGTCTTCGGCCAGCGCCGTGAGATGCTCGGCGATCTCGCGCCGGATCGCGACATCGAGCGCATTCAAGGTCTGCGGTCGGCAGTAACGAAGAACAGCGACACCAGGAAGTGGACGCTCGACGCTGAGATCTGACATTTGCGATCCCATTCCTCAGATCAGACCGCGGACCAGGCCGCCATCGACCGCGATATTCTGCGCGGTGATATAGGCGGCGCGACGCGAGCACAGAAACGCGCAAAGCGGCCCGAAATCGTCAGCCGCGCCGAGCCGGCCGGTGGGGATCGACGACGCCATGTCCTGCCGCACACGTTCCTCGCTCGAATTCTGCTTCTTGACGCGCGCATTGATCACGCGCTGCAACGCACCGGTATCCATCAGGCCGGGCAGGATGTTGTTGACCGTGATGCCCTGCGCCGCCACTTCGCGCGCGAGCGTCGACATCGCGCCCGTCAGTCCGACGCGGATCGAATTGGCGAGCGCCATGTTCGGATAAGGCTCCTTCACCACGAAGGACGTGATGTTCACGATGCGGCCGAAACCCGCAGCCTTCATGCCCGGCAATACGAGCTGAACGGCTTCGACCGCCGAGAGCATGTTGACGTTGATGGCGCGGCGCCAGACCTCGATCGCGTGTTCGTGGAATTCGCCGGGCGGCGGCCCGCCGGCATTGGTAACCAGGATATGGATCGGGCCAAGCTTTCGCTGCACGGTTTCGATGATGGCCGAGACCTGTCCGGGCTCCGCGACATCGCCCTTCACGAAGATAGCGCCCTCGCCGAGTTGTTTCAGTGCGGCGGCGCCGCCTTCGGCATCGCGGCCGTTGATCGCAACCCGCACGCCCGCGCGGCTGAGTTCCAACGCACACGCAAAACCCAGCCCCTTGCTGCCGCCGAGGACGAGGGCATTTTCACCGGCAATCCCTAGATCCACTTCTTGATCATCCGTCTTGTTTTGGTTTGGAGCCGGACACTAGCGCACGGATTTTGCGATGAGTAGCGCGCGACGGAGCGCGCCTTCAATGTTCCGCATGGCGGAAAGTCTGCAGACTTGCTTTATGAGCCGACCGCGGCATTAGCTTTCGATAGACTGAATTCAGCACACCGGACCTGCATTGTGACGCCCCATCTGACTGCCAGTCTTCCAATGTACAACCTGCCGGAAATGCAGGACGCCAATCGCGCGTTCTGGGCCATCCTGTCGGATGCGCTCGCAGCCGAAGGATTGTCCGATCGGCCGGCCGAACTCGAATTCTCGCGGCCTCCGGTCCCTGCCGAAATCGGCCCCGAGGTTCTGTTCACGCAAACCTGCGGCTACCCGTTGCAGACGATCTATCGCGGCCAGCATCAATTGCTCGGCGTGCCGACCTATGACGCGCCGGGGTGCGGGGATGCAACGCATTGCGCCTTCATCCTGGTTCGCGACGATTCCTCCTTCCGGAAGCTCGCCGATCTGCGCGGCACGGTGTTTGCGCTCAACAGCCGGCATTCCAATTCGGGGATGAACCTGCCGCGGCGCCTGCTCGCCGACATCGCAGGCGGCAAGCCGTTCTTTGGCGAGATAGTCGAGACCGGCAGCCATAATGCGAGCATCGAACACCTCGCCTCAGGCTTCGCGGACAGCGCTTCGATCGACTGCCTGACCTATGTGTTCCTGCAGGATTACCGGCCGGAGGCGGTGCGCCAACTTCGCGTGCTGGCCGAGACGCCCGCGAGTCCGGCCATCCCTTTCATCACCGCAATCGATCGCACGATGGAAGAGGTTGCCGCGCTGCGACGCGCGCTGCTGCGGATCAATGCGGAACGGCCGTCGAACCCGGCCTTCAAGGCACTGAGACTCTCAAAGATATCGCCGATCCAGCCAGAGGCGTATCAGATCCTGCTCCGGTACGAGGCCGAGGCTGCAGCGCTCGATTACCCGGTACTGGCTTAACCCTCACGAGGCTCGCTTCGCGGCCACCGCGTTTTCGATCAGCGTCTTGCCGAGCGACCAGATCGCGCCCGGCACACGATGACTTTCCGCGATCACCTTGTCGAACGCGGTTTCGATCCAAGTGCAATCGTCATCGGTGATAACGTAGGGCGGGAGCAGCTTGATGGTGTGGCTGCCATGTCCCGCAACCTGGGTCAGGATCTTGTGGTCCCTGAACAGGGGGATCGTGATCAACTGGCAGAACAGGCCCTTGTTGGCAGCCTCGATCATGGCCCATGACGCACGCAGCTTCAGCGATTTGGGCGCGGCGAATTCCACCCCGATCATCAGACCCATGCCGCGCACCTCGCTGAGCATCTCGTGGCGCCCGACCATGTTACGGAACCCGGTCAGCAGCCGATCGCCGGTACGCGCCGCATTCTCGACCAACTTTTCCGATTCAAGAACCGACAGCGTGGCGATGCCGGCCGCCATTGCGAGATCGTTCTTGGCGAAAGTCGAGCCATGCACCACGGCGCGGTCCATTCGGTTGAACAGACGATCGTAGATGTCCTTGCGCGTCAGCAAGGCGCCGACCGGCACATGACCGCCCGACAAGGCCTTCGCGAGCAGGATCATGTCCGGCTCGACTCCCCAGTGATCCACGGCGAAGAACTTCCCCGTGCGGCCAAGGCCGCTCTGGATTTCGTCGGCGACGAACAGGCTGCCGTAGCGGCGGCAGAGGTCGGCCGCAGATTTCAGATAGCCGGGAGACGGCAGATGAACGCCCTTGCCCTGTATCGGCTCCACGATGAAGGCCGCAACATCGCGCCGGCGCAGGGCGTCCTCAAGCTCAGTGAGATCATTGAACGGGATAGCCGCACAATCGCCGAGCAGCGGCTCGAATCCCTTCTTGAAAATCTCGTCGCCATTCAGCGAGAGCGAGCCGAAGGTCAGCCCGTGAAAGGCGTGTTCGCAGGAGAGTATTTTCGAACGGCCGGTCGCAGCGCGAGCGAACTTGATCGCCGCCTCGACCGTCTCGGTCCCGGAATTGGCGAAGAACACTTTATCCAGATAGGGCGCCTTCGCGAGCAGACGTTCCGCCAGAACGCCGGCAAGCGGGGGAACATCCATTTGCACGAGATTGGGCAATTCGGCGTCGAGAACACTTTCCAGGGCGGTGCGCAATGCCGGGTGATTGCGGCCGATGCCGAACACACCAAAACCGCTCAGAAGGTCGAGATAGCGCGCTCCGGTCCGGTCATAGAGATATTGTCCGGTGCCGCGCCGAAAGCCCACATCGTAGCCGATGGTCCGTAACACGCGGACCATCTGCTCATTCAGGAAACGGCCATGCAGCTCGAAACGGCTCTTTTCCCGCTCCTCAAAGATCGCCGCAATGTCGTAGTTTTGACGTTCGAGCATTGATCAATCTGCTAGAATAAAGGAATTGACCGATGCGGCATTTTCAACGGCAACCGGCACCGGCCGCGTTCGTCGCGAGGTGGTTAGCATGAAACGACTGGCCTTGCTTGTGGTGTTTTTGATTCTGGCGTCCGAGCGCGGATTTGCCGCGGATCCGATCGGCGATTGGCAGGTGGAAGACGGTT
This sequence comes from uncultured Pseudomonadota bacterium, assembly GCA_963707705.1. Lineage (GTDB taxonomy): Bacteria > Pseudomonadota > Alphaproteobacteria > Rhizobiales > Xanthobacteraceae > Pseudorhodoplanes. Next base: position 301,361 of record CAVPRD010000006.1, read on the forward strand.
CCGCCCATATCCGGATCGTGATTTGCCGCGGCGCACTCTGGGGCGTGATCGGTTGGGAAAAGACCCCAGGAAAAGACACCGAAAATCCGGACCCTGCGAAAAGGTCGCGGCCAACGCTTGGATTACCGATCCTGATCGATATGAAGCCGGGAACCAACGGCAAGTGGGAAGGCCAGATCTACAACGCCCAGAACGGGAAGATGTACAAAGCCAATGTGACCCTGCAGTCCGACAATGCACTGAAGGTGCAGGGTTGCGTCCTGGGCGGCCTGTTCTGCGGCGGCGAAACGTGGACGCGCGTAACCGGCATTTCAGGTCCGACCCCCAACCTCTGTACCCGGCTCAGCCTCGTCACGGGGCCGACCCATTAGAGCTGGCTGAAACAGCACGGCCGCGCACATGGTGGTGAGGAGCGACAGCGCCAGCAGCTTGCCCATGCTGGACGTACCGGGATGGCTCGACAGCCACAGGCTTCCGAATGCTGTTGCCGTGGTCAATGCGCTGAAGAACACCGCGCGGGTCAGACTCGATTGCAGCAGATCGGTCTGCCCGGCCCGCCACGCCATGATGTAGTAAATCTTGAAGGCGACGCCGATGCCGAGCAGCAGCGGCAACGCGATGATATTCGCGAAGTTCAGCGGCAAGCCGATCACGACACAAAGCTCCATCGTGATCACGCCGGCCAGCAGCAACGGCACGATGGTGAGCAGCACGTCGCCGATGCGGCGCAAGGCGAGCCAGAGCAGGATGCTGATCGAAAGCAATGCCAGCAGACCGGCCTGAATAAAGGCTACGACAATCGTGTCCCCCGATTTCAGAATTGAAACCGGGCCGCCGATGGCGTTCGGCGCGACCTCGAGCACGCGCTGCGCGAATGTCCGCAGCGTGTCGTTGTCGTTCGGATCGCCCTTCGGAAATACCTCGACCCTGCTCTTGCCGTCAGCGGTATCCCAAACGTTCTTAATGTCTTCGGGCAGGTTGTCCGCGGTGACCGGACGCGCCTGCAGAAGCTTCTTCATTTCCGCAATCTTGCGGACCAGCGGCACGATAAAGACTCGTTCGGCGGCATCGCGCTTCTGATCCGAACTGGCGGCGAGCTTCCGAAAATGCGCGGCGAGCCGTTTGGAAGCCACACCACCTGGACCTGGCGCAGCGCCCGCCGCATCCAGGGAATTCGCGGCTTGCGTCAGCGCGGCGCCGGCTTCCTGCGGGCTCGGCGGCGGCGAAGGCTTGATATCAAAAACCTCCAGAAGTTCCGGCGCGGCTTCCCGGATCATCGCAAGTTTGGCCTGCTGATCTTCGGGCACAAAACTATCGATCGTCATGACGCGCGAAACTTCAGGCAATTTTGCCATTTTCTGCGCGATCGCCTGCGCGTCCTTGCGCGAATTTGCGAGCACGTTGATGGAGCTTGCACCCGTATTCGGATCCTTGCGCAACTCGAGATAGGTCGAAATCGACTCGACCGACGAGCTTCGAAGGTTCAGCGGATTGAAATCGAAATGCAGAAAATACAGAAGCGGCAGTCCCAGAACGGCAACGCCGAGCGTAGCTGCGACGACAGGGATTTCGATTGCGCTCCACGAATTTGTCGACCGGCGCGAGGCTCGCATAGCCTAGCGGCTCTTTCTCACCCGGCGGGTTAATGACCGCAAGCAACGCGGGCAGCAAGGTGATGCTGACCAGGTACGCGATGATCATTCCCATCCCGGCAATGGCGCCGAGTTCCGACACGCCCTGATAGTCGGTCGGCAGAAATGCGAGAAAGCCCGCCGCAGTCGCGCCGGCAGCGAGCGTCAGCGGACCGCCGACGCTGCGTCCTGCATCGATCAGCGCTTCCTTGAGTCCATCCTTGTGATGGCGCTCATCGCGATAGCGCACGCTGTACTGGATGCAGAAGTCGACTCCGAGGCCCACGAACAGTACAAAGAACGCAACTGAAATGAGATTGAGCGAGCCAACCGTCAGGAATCCCAGCGCTGCCGTAATCGCAAGCCCAATGGTTAGCGCGATGAATACGGCAACGATGATCCGCGCCGACCGCAGCGCAAGCCACAGAATCACCAGCACGATCAGCACCGTTCCGATGCCGTTGATCAACGCACCTTCCTTGACGGTGGCGAATTCCTCGTCCGCGATCGGGACCGATCCGGTCAGCCGAAGCCGGGCCTGGAAGTCGGGTTTCAGGTTGGCGTCGAGCGCTGCCTTGCGCACCGCATCGGTCGCTTGTCGGCCTGGTTCGAGCGCGCTGTAATCCAGCGCCGGCCAGATATCGACAAAACGGCGAAGTTCGGTCGGTTCCGATTTCTTGCCGCTCAGAAGCTCCTGCCAGGAAAAGCTCGCCGGCCGGTCGGCCGCGACATCGTCCAGCGTGTTGGAGAAACGGTCGAAGATCGGCGCCAGCGCATCGAGGTCATACCTCTTGATCTGGACGCCAGCGAGCGCGGCGACCGCCGCCTGTGACAGGCCCCGCCAGTTTGGGTTGTGGGCGAGCATCGAGATGATCGGCTTTGCGGCCTCGAGTTGGCCCAGCGTAGCCCCCAGGGTTTCCACCGGCAGGAACAGCAGCCCATTGGTCTCAAAAAACTCCCCCCCGTCCGGCCTGCGGACGGAATGAAACAGCCCCGACTGCATCTTGAGCCGGGCGGTAAGCGCGTCGGCAGAAAGTGCGGCCAATTCCGGAGTTGGCGCATCCACGACCGCCAAAATCGTCTGTACACGGCTGGGAAATGCCTTATCGAGGGCAATTTCGCGTTGGCGCCAGTCGATATCCGGCGAGATCAGGTTGCTGATGTCGGTATTAATGGAAAAGTTCCGAACCGCATAGATCCCGGAACCCACCCCCAGAAGCGTGAAGAGGAGAATTGTGACCCAAGGGTACTGGATGCAGGCCTTGACGGTGTCGCCGATGACACCAGACAAGGTAATGCTTTTAATCCTATTCACCATCAATGCAATTACCTGTAAATCCTACCATTCCCAAGAAGCGAGTTTCGTGCCTTAAGGGTTGCGAAAGACGCATTTAGGGTCCAAGTCCTTCAATGGGTATGTTTTTTGCTTTTGCACCTAAAGGTCCGGTATTGCGTTGTAAGATAACATCCAGGCGAGCGAAGGTGTCCCAATAATGACTTCTACTATCCCTCTTCTCGATACCCTGGCGACCCCTTCTGACCTCCGAAAGCTTCAAGACCATCAACTCCGGCAAGTGGCCGACGAATTGCGGGCCGAGACCATCAATGCGGTCGCGGTTACCGGCGGTCATCTCGGGGCAGGCTTGGGCGTCGTCGAACTGACGGTTGCCCTGCATGCCGTGTTCGATACCCCCACGGACCGGTTGATCTGGGACGTAGGACATCAGGCCTATCCCCACAAGATCCTTACCGGCCGGCGCGACCGGATCCGCACCCTGCGGCAAGGCGGCGGCCTGTCCGGTTTCACCAAGCGTGCCGAAAGCGAATATGACTGTTTCGGCGCGGCGCATTCGTCTACGTCCATTTCCGCCGGACTTGGCATGGCTGTGGCCCGCGACCTTTCCGATCTGCGACACAATGTCGTCGCCGTCATCGGCGACGGCGCGATGTCCGCAGGTATGGCCTACGAAGCCATGAACAATGCCGGTGCGATGGATTCGCGCCTGATCGTCATCCTGAACGACAACGAAATGTCGATTGCGCCGCCGGTCGGTGCGATGTCGGCTTATCTGGCGCGGCTGATCTCCGGCCGCACCTATCTCTCGCTGCGCGAGATCGGAAAACAATTCGCCAAGCGGCTGCCCCGCTTCATGAAAGATCAGGCGGCACGCGCGGAGGAATATGCGCGCGGCATGGTGACCGGAGGAACGTTGTTTGAAGAGCTCGGCTTCTACTATGTCGGGCCGATCGACGGACACAATCTCGATCACCTGCTGCCTGTGCTGCGCAACGTGCGCGACGCCGATATGGGGCCGATCCTTGTTCATGTGGTGACGCAAAAGGGCAAGGGCTACGCGCCGGCCGAAGCTGCGGACGATAAATATCATGGCGTCGTGAAGTTCGATGTCGTCACCGGCCGCCAGTCCAAGGCCAAGGCCAACGCACCGTCCTACACCAAGGTGTTCGGCGAGAGCCTCGTCAAGGAAGCTGCGAAGGACGATCGCATCGTCGCGATTACGGCGGCGATGCCTTCGGGAACCGGTATCGACATCTTCTCCAAAACTTTCCCGAAGCGCACCTTCGATGTGGGCATCGCCGAGCAGCACGGAGTCACGTTCGCTGCCGGGCTTGCAACCGAGGGTCTGAAACCCTTTGTCGCGATCTATTCGACATTCCTGCAGCGCGCCTACGATCAGGTCGTGCATGACGTCGCCATTCAACGGCTGCCGGTCCGGTTCATTCTCGATCGCGCCGGCCTCGTCGGCGCCGACGGCCCGACGCATGCCGGCTCCTTCGACGTCGCCTATCTCGGCTGTCTGCCCCATTTCGTGCTGATGTCCCCCTCCGACGAAGCGGAACTGGTGCACATGGTCGCAACCGCCGCGGCGATCGATGACGTTCCTTCGGCATTGCGCTATCCGCGTGGAGACGGTGTCGGCATCGACCTGCCGGAGATCGGCGTGCCGCTTGAAATCGGCAAGGGACGGATCCTGCGTGAAGGCAATACCGTGGCGCTGTTGTCTTACGGCACGCGGCTCGCGGAATGCATGAAGGCGGCTGAGGCACTGTCGGCACACGGCCTGACTACCACGGTCGCGGATGCGCGCTTCGCAAAACCGCTGGATGTCGATCTCGTGCTTCGCCTTGCGAAGAATCACGAGGTGCTGCTGACGATCGAGGAAGGCTCGATCGGCGGCTTTGGTTCTCACGTCCTGCAGACGCTCGCGGAGCACGGCGCGCTCGACCGCGGCCTGAAGGTGCGATCGATGGTGCTGCCGGACATCTTCATCGATCACGATACCCCGGCAGCGATGTATGCAAAGGCTGGCCTGGACGCGAACGGCATTCTTGCCAAGACTTTCGAGGCCCTTGGCAAGGACCTGAAACTGGACAAGGTGCAGCTTGCGTAAGCCTGACGACACTCCCCGCTCCGATCTGCGTCCGCTCAACGTCGTGCTTGCTCAGCCTCGCGGCTTCTGTGCCGGCGTGGTGCGTGCAATCGACATCGTCGAGCGCGCGCTGAAGAAATACGGCCCGCCCGTCTATGTGCGCCACGAAATCGTTCACAACAAATACGTGGTCGAATTGCTCAAGGCGAAGGGTGCACGTTTCGTGGAAAACGTCGCCGAGATTCCGGATGGCGCAGTTTCGATCTTCAGCGCGCACGGCGTGTCGAAAGATGTCGAGCGCGAAGCGGAAGATCGCCAGTTGCCGGTCATCGACGCCACTTGCCCGCTTGTCACCAAGGTTCACAATCAGGGCAAGCGTTATGTCGGCCAGGGCCGCACCGTTATCCTGATCGGCCATGCCGGACATCCCGAGGTCGAAGGAACGATGGGCCAGATTCCGGGGCCGGTCGTCCTGGTTCAGACGGTGGCAGAGGTCGAAAAGCTCGAACTGCCGACCGACGCACCGGTCGCCTATGTCACCCAGACCACGCTCAGCGTCGACGACACCCGCGAGATCATCGCAGCGCTCACCAGGCGGTTCAGCGACATCCAGGGGCCCGACACGCGCGACATCTGCTACGCCACCCAGAACCGGCAGAGTGCTGTGCGGGATCTCTGCAAGATTGCCAACCTCCTGCTGGTGGTCGGCGCCACCAACAGCTCCAATTCCAACCGCCTACGCGAAATCGGCGAGGAATATGGCATCCCGAGCTATCTGATCGCCGATGGCAACGAGCTGAACCCAGCCTGGCTCGAGGGCATCGAGACGGTCGGCATCACCGCCGGGGCTTCCGCACCGGAGGTGCTGGTCAACGACGTTATAAGCGCTCTAAAGCGGCTTCGGATTGTGGATGTTGCTACCCTGCCCGGCCGCGAGGAAAACATCACATTCCGACTCCCCGCCGAAGTGGCGTCGGTGTAAAGCTCTTGGTATAGGCTTCAGATTCATGGCGATTCCCTTTCACAAAGAGATCCGTATCGGCGGCTACCTGCTGAAGCAGAAACTGCTCGGCCGCAAACGCTATCCCTTGGTCTTGATGCTGGAGCCGCTGTTTCGCTGCAACCTCGCCTGTATCGGCTGCGGCAAGATCGACTACCCGGACGCCATTCTGAACCGGCGCATGACGGCGCAGGAATGCTGGGACGCCGCCGACGAATGCGGCGCGCCGATGGTAGCGATTCCTGGCGGAGAGCCACTGATCCACAAGGAGATCGGCGAAATCGTCGCGGGTCTGGTGGCGCGCAAGAAATTCGTTTCGCTCTGCACCAACGCACTGCTTCTGGAAAAGAAGCTGCATCTGTTCAAGCCGTCGCCGTATCTGTTCTTCTCCGTGCATCTCGACGGCCTTCGCGACCACCACGACAAGGCGGTGTCGCAAAAGGGTGTGTTCGACAAGGCGGTGAAGGCGATCAAGGCAGCGCAGGACGCAGGCTTCGCCGTCAACGTCAACGCCACCATCTTTGATGGACATTCGGCCGAGGACATTGCCGCTTTCCTCGATTATGCGAAGGAAATGAACGTCGGGGTCTCGATCTCGCCGGGCTATGCCTATGAGCGCGCGCCGGATCAGGAGCACTTCCTAAATCGCAAGAAGACCAAGGAGCTGTTTCGCAAGGTCTTCGCGCTCGGCAAGGGCAAGGGCTGGAAGTTCATGCATTCCACCTCCTTCCTCGACTTCCTTGCCGGCAACCAGGAATACGAATGCACGCCGTGGGGCATGCCCGCGCGCAACATTTTCGGCTGGCAGAAGCCCTGCTATCTGCTCGGTGAAGGCTATACCAAGACCTTCAAGGAGCTGATGGAGACCACCGATTGGGATTCCTACGGCACCGGCAAATACGAGAAGTGTGCCGACTGCATGGCGCATTGCGGCTACGAGCCAACCGCCGCTCATGCGGCCATCAGCAACCCGCTGAAGGCGTTGTGGGTGTCGCTGCGCGGCATCCGCACGTCCGGACCGATGGCGCCGGAAATCGCGATGGATAAGCAGCGGCCGGCTGAATATGTGTTCTCGTCGCAGGTGCAGATGAAGCTATCGGAGATCCGCGCCGCCGAGACCGAAGAGCGGACCAAGAAGGCGGCGAACGCGGCGTAACGAAGCAAAGGCGCGCTCGGAATCGATTCCGGCCGAAATCAGAGCTGGTATTTGTCCGGGGCGCCGCAACACCCCTGCAAGAACTTTCGAAAGATCGACCTTGCCGTCCGGCCGCAACGCATCCGTTGCGATTGCCGGGAGGCTGCGGTGTGCCGGATCGCTGACGGCGCGGATGACGGCGAATGGCAGCCCATGCCGGCGAGCGTATTCGTCGGCAACATGCGATTCCATGTCGACCGCGAGTGCGCCCAATTCCCGATGCAGCGCCGCTTTGTCCGCGGCTCGCGTCAGAACGAAATCGCGCGCCGCGAGCTGGCCGAGATGAACCGGTCGCTTGCCTTCGATCGCGGAGACAATACGGGCGTGCCAATTTCGATCCGTTTCGAGCGGTTCGCCGAAGTTGGCGACGTGCGAGCCGATAACCAAATCGCCCGAGCGCAAACCGGGGGCCAGACCACCGCCAAGGCCAAAGCTCAAGACCCCGCCGGTTGGCGGCGGAAGGCTCGTAAGGAGACCGGTCAGAGTCCGCGAATTTCCACCGCTGCACAATGTGATGACATCATCGCCGGCAGCGATCTGCGCCTCGCGCTGCAGGCCGGTGACGACAAGCAGCGTCGGGCGTGTCGGCGTCATCGAAACCGCGCCTACATTCCGAAGGCGACGCGGCGGTCATTGGCCGCCGTCAAGTTTCGGTAGCGCGCCACGGCCCAGAGCGGGAAGAATTTGCGGTAGCCGTGATAGCGAAGATAGAACACACGCGGGAAGCCGGTCGCGGTGAAGCGCTCTTCTTCCCACAGGCCATCGCCGGTCTGATTTTCCAGCAGATAGCGAACGCCGCGCTGGACTTGCGGATGATCGACTTCACCGGCCGCCATCAATCCGAGCAGAGCCCAGGCCGTTTGCGACGCTGTGGAGGCGGCGGGCTCATAGCCATGGTAATCGAGCGTATAGCTTGCGCCGTCCTCGCCCCACCCGCCATCGGCGTTCTGAATGCGGAGCAGCCAGTCGGCGGCGCGGCGAACCACCTCGGATTCGCCATCCAGCCCCGCGGCATTGAGCGCACAAAGCGATGACCAGGTGCCATAGATGTAATTCAGGCCCCAGCGGCCGTACCACGATCCGTCCTTGAGCTGGGTCCGCCGCAGATATTCGATCCCGGCATCGATCGCGCGGTCGCCCTCAACATCGCTCGGAAGCTGCGCCAGCATCGAAATGCAGCGGGCGGTCACATCTTCGGTCGGAGGATCCAGCAAGGCGCCGTGGTCCGAGAACGGGATATTGTTGAGATAGCTGTAGGTGTTGTCGGCATCGAAGGCCGCCCAGCCGCCATTCCGGCTTTGCAGTCCCAGCACCCATTCGCGCGCCCTTTGCAGCGGCACGTCAAATCCGTGTGCCGTGCTGCCGGCCTGCGCGCGATCCATCGCCATTGCCACGACCGCGGTGTCGTCGAGATCGGGATAGTGCGCGTTGTTGTACTGGAACGCCCAGCCGCCGGGACGGACATCGGGCCGCTGTACCGCCCAATCACCCGCCACATCCAGCACCTGGAGGGGCACGAGCCAGTCGAGGCCGGCTTGGGCCGAAGCCTTGGCGCGATCGCTGCCCGCCTCAAGCATCGCGTGCGCTGTCAACGCGGTGTCCCAGACCGGCGAAACGCAGGGCTGGCAATAGGCCTCGTCTTCCTTGATCACCAGCAGCTTGTCGATCGACCGACGCGCGATGGCACGGTCGGGATGGTCGGGCGGATAGCCGAGCGCATCGTACATCATCACGCTGTTGGCCATCGCGGGGTAAATGGCTCCGAGACCGTCTTCGCCGTTCAGCCGCTCCTTCACAAAGTCGACCGAGGCCTGGATGGCGCGCTTGCGGGTGGCTTTTGGAAACAATGGCTCGGCGGCGCGGAGCACAATATCGACCCCGCGAAAAAACAAGAACCACGACCATTTCTGGTGACCGGCCTTCTTCACCGCGCCGACCGATTGCGGCGGCTCCAGAAACAGTTCGTCGATGGTGACGCCCTTGTCGTTGCGCGCCAGCGGCTTCAGCGCACCCAGCACCAGCAGCGGGGCAATCACGGTACGCGCCCAATAGGAAATCTTGGACATGTGAAACGGAAACCAGCGCGGCAGCAGCATGATTTCCACCGGCATCACCGGTACACTTTGCCAGGAGGTTACCCCGTAAAGCGACAGCAGCGCCCGCGTGAACACATTGCTTTTCGCGGCGCCTCCACGCTTCAGGATCGCCTCGCGGGCGCGCCGCATATGATCGGCGTCGATCGGTTCGCCGATCATCTTGAGCGCGAAATAAGCTTTGACACTTGCGCTCATGTCGAACTCACCGTCGTGGAAAAGCGGCCAGCCGTCATGCTTTCCCTGGATGCGGCGGAGATAGACCGCGATCTTGCGTTCGAGTTCGCTATCGACGGGCTCACCGAGGTAATGGCGCAGCAGGACATATTCCGCCGGTATCGTCGCGTCGGCCTCGAGTTCGAAGACCCAATGGCCATCCGGCTGCTGCAACGTCAGCAGCGCATCGGCTGCCCGCTCGACGGAGCCGGTGAGAGCCTCCCGCGAAATAGGTTGGGTCGGGTCGCGCATCGTTTGCATCATGCTTGGCGCACGATGTCCGCTGCGCGTGCGCCGGAGCGAATGGCCCCCTCAATCGTCGCAGGCAGGCCCGTATCGGTCCAGTCACCGGCAAGAAACAGGTTACCCCAGCGGGTCCGTGCTCCGGGACGGCGGGCATTCTGCTCCGGCGTCGCCGCGAATGTCGCGCGGCGTTCGCGAACCAGTTGCCATTTCGGGAGCGGCGCGTCCATGCCGAGAATATCCGTGATTTCGCGCCACACCGTTTCGGCGAGTTCCTGACGCGGAAGGGCCAGCAGCCGGTCGGCATGGCTGATGGTGGCCGAGATACGATGTTTGAACGCGAAAATCCACTCGACATTGCGGTTGATTACGCCCGTCATGAAGGGCGAGCCACCAGGGGGCGGCAAATCATAGTGAATATTGATAATGGCGCGGAACTGGTTCGGCGCATCCAGGCCGGGCACAAGCGCGGTCGCCGTATAGGCCGGAACGGCAAGGACCACAGCGTCACTCGCATCCAGCGCGATCTCGCCGTCTTTGAAGACCAGCGCTTCCGCGCCTTTATCGGATAATTTTACCGACTCAAGCTCATGTTCGAAGCGAAGATCGACGCCGTGTCGCTGCAAAAACGCGACAGCCGGCTCGACAAACGCGCTGCTCAGTCCGGCTTCAAACACCAATGGCCGGCACGCTTGGCCGCCAAGCAGCAATGTTTCGCGGGCAACCTGCGCGGCGAGTTTCGACGATCCGCTCGGCGTGTCGATGTTCAATGCCGCAACCATCAACGGATCGAGCAGCCGCCGGTAGAGCTCGCTGTCGCGATCGAGTACCTCACGCAGCGGCCGGTCAGCCCCACCCAGTAGAAGCGGCGTGAGCTTGAGATAGTCGGCGATGCTGGTGCCAGGCACGCGGCTCGATGGTGATAATATCCACCAGGGAATTCGCTCGTCTCCAAGCCGCAGCACCCATTTTTCGCCGGTCGCGCCGTCCACAAAGTGAAAATCCGCCGGCGCAAATTCCGGCACGGTCCCGATGCGATTCAGATAGTCGATGGCAGAATGATTGCCGGATAGCAGCAGATGCGTACCGTTATCGATATGCATGCCGGTCGCAGCATCATCGTAGGAGCGACACCGCCCGCCGGCCTGGCGCGTGGCTTCATGCACGGTAACGGCAGTTCCAGCCTGCGCCAGACGGACGGCAGCGGAAAGGCCGGCAAGTCCGGCGCCGATGACGTGTACTTGTCCTGGCATCAGACGATCGCGTATCGAAAAACGGCCCACAGCAGATGGACGCGGTCGACGCGAACGCGCTCCCTCGGCGCCGCAAATCCGCGCTGCTGCAACCGGTCGAGCATGGGCGCATACGCCTCCGCCATGATGCGCGGCGCCTTTACGCTTGCGCGGGGCTGCCGATCCATGATCGCACGGGCCTGGCTGAAATGTTCGCGCGCCCGGGCGATCAAGGGCATGCAGGCCCGAGCGAGATTCGGATTCGCCAACGCCGCCTGCGGGTCGTCCGTCATGATGCCGGCGGCTTCGAGATATTCGCGCGGCAGGTAGAGACGCCCAATCTCCGCATCCTCATCGGGGTCGCGAAGGATGTTTGTGAGTTGCAGCGCGCGCCCGAGATGGTGCGACAGATGAATACCGTCCTCATTGGGCACGCCGAACACCCGAACCGAAAGGCGCCCGACTGCGCTCGCGACCCGATCGCAATAGAGATCGAGCGTAGCCAGATCGGGCGCGCGAATGTCGGAAACGACGTCCATTTCCATGCCGTCGATGATTGCCAGGAAATCTTCACGGCGAAGGCCGAAGTCCTTCACCGGCCCCGCAAAGCCGCTCATCCGCTCGGAGGCTCGCCCTGCAAATAAAGCGGCGATATCCTCGCGATAGCGGTTCAGTTCCGCGAGGCGCGCATCGCGCGGACCGGGCGAGTCGGCCACGTCGTCGACCTTGCGGCAGAACTTGTAAATCTCGAACATGGCTTCCCGCTTCCGGCGCGGTAGAATCCGCATCGCCAGATAGAACGAGCTGCCGCCGGCATGTTGCGCGGCATCGGCCGATGCACCGGACATGGTCATGATCGCAAGTCCTGCGGCCGCCGCTGCGAAGCCGCGCGCGGCACAAGTCTGCGAACCAGTGTCCTGGTCACGGCGCCGGTCATCGTCGCAATCAACGCGCCGCGTCCGAGATGAACCTTGTCCGCCAGAGGGTCACGCTGTTTCAGCAAGGCGAGCAGCCTGTGAGCGAGCGATCCGATGACGGCGACCTCGCAGGCCAGCCGGGTGTCCGCCACCTCATCGGCCAGGGGCGGCCGAGCATCGAGATATTCTTCGGTGCGTTTTGCAAGCTGATGCAGACAAACCAGAAGCTCCGGGGACGAGGCCGACGCTGACAGTGCTTCCGTTACGGCACCGTTGGCGGCCAGGCTGTCCTGCGGAATGTAGACGCGATTCAGCGCGCGATAGTCTTTTCCGCAATCCTGCAGATGATTGATGATCTGCAAAACTGCGCACAGAATGTCTGACGACGCCCATGTCGATTTGCTTTCGGCGTGCACATCCAACACGAAACGCCCGACCGGCATCGCGGAATAGGTGCAATAGTCGATCAGTTCGTCCCAATTGGCGTAACGCAGTTTCGTCACATCGAGCCGGAACGCCTTCAGCAGATCGAGCGCATGGGTTGGCGCGAGGTTCCGGTTCGCGAGTTGCTCGCGAAGTCGCAGGGAAATAACGTCGTCCGATGCGGCTCCGGTCAGGGAGGCTTCCATCCGATCGAGCTGAAGAAGTTTCTGCTCTGCCGGCAAAGTGGAATGATCGGCAATATCGTCGGCCGCGCGCGCGAAGTCATAAAAGGCCATGATGACCGGCCGATGCTTCGCACTGACAAGCCGCGAGGCAACAGGGAAATTCTCGTCCCGATGGCCCTTGCCGGACCGGTAATCCGCCGATTGATCCATTAGCCCTTTTTTGCCTGGTAGCGGCCCTTCCAGCGCCCGCCCTGTCCAAGCACGTGCTGTAGCGCAGAACTCAATGTGAACGCCATGTAGCCGGTCGCAATGGCCGGCAAGGCGGGTGCCCAGATAGGCCATAACCCATAAAATCTCAAGGTTGGCCAAAAGGATAGCGCCATTAACGCCCAGGCGGAAAAAGCCAGAATTCGTGCGGTTCCATGACCGATTATCGCGATCAGCGGCGGTGCCCAATAGGTGAGCCCCATGCCGATTAAGGTGAGGCCGAGCAATACCGGCGAATAGCGTAGTTGCGCGTAGGCCGAGCGCGAAACCATGGCGTGGATGTCTGAAATGCCCAGAGAAGGCCGGATGCTGCGGACCCCTCGAGTCAGTGACAGCCGGATCGGCCCCTGCGCCCTCATCACCTTTGCGAGCGAGCAATCGTCGATGAGGGCGTCGCGGATCGCAGCGATGCCGCCCGCGCGCTCCAGCGCATCGCGCTTGAGCAGCATGCAGCCGCCGGCAGCCGCGGCAATCTTCCGGTGTGGATCGTTCACCCAGGAGAACGGATACAGCATCTGAAAGAAATAGATGAAGGCCGGGATGAAGGCGCGCTCGGCAAAGCTCTCGCAGCGCAGCTTTGCCATCAGCGAGTTCAGAACATAGCCGCCGGTGACGGAACGCGATGCAAGGGCGGCGATGACGTCCGGTTCGTAAACGATATCGGCGTCGGTGAGCAGGAGAAATTCCGGCCGGTCCCGGCTCGCCGCAGCGATGCCCTGATCGAGCGCCCACAGCTTTCCGGTCCAATGGTTCGGCAAGGGCTCACCGCGAAGCACCGTCAGCGGCACCGAAGAGCCCGTGGCGCCCGGCAAAGCTTGCGCAATGGCAGCGGTGGCGTCCTCGCTGTTGTCGTCCACCACGATGATCGAGAACCGGCCCTGATAATTCTGCCGCAACAGCGAGGTGAGACTCGCCGAAATGACTTGTTCCTCGTTTCGAGCCGGGATCACCGCGATGACATGCGGCCATGTCGAAGGCGTCTGCGATACCGCGCCATCGACGACATTCCCGCGCCAAAATCCGCCACGCAAGAAAACACAATAGAGCCAGATCGCCAGCGACAGCGCGGAAATTGCAAGAACCATTCGCGCCTTCGCTATCGATCAGAGTTCGGAAGCAGCACCATTCCAGACTTCCGATGGCGTCAACGCCCTCGGCAGCATTTGTTGCGCCGAGATGTATTGCAGGGCCAGCGCGACACTTGGCTCGATCTCCGCGCGGCCGAGTGCCAGCGCGCTGCTTTCAGGAAGCTCTTTCCAGGCACTTTTCACGGCGCCGCAAAAGGCCATCACGGCGTCGCGTTGCGTATCCATCGTGGATTGACGAACAACGACGAGGTGATTGACCGGCGCGAAACCATGTTTGCGCTTGAATTGCCGGCCGGCTTCTTCCGCGTCCGGATAGACATCCTTCAGGTCGGGGCTCGCGGGCTTGTCGTTTCCGACGATCACGGCATCCAGTTCGCCAGCCCGAATCATGGCCATCATGTCGCTGCCGGGCTTGGCCCGCTCTGCAAAAGGCGGGTCCTTGTATTCGGCCACGTGCGCGTCCTCGAAGGTGACCCAATGGATGTCCTCGGGCCGGATGCGAAATTCTTCCGCGAGGATGCCCCTTATCCACGCGCCCGTGGTCTGGCTGTAGGCGCGGACGCCGACGCGCTTTCCGACCAGATCGGCAGGACCGCGAATAGTGTCGTTGTTCGCAAGGCAAATGAGACTGATCTCCTGAGATCGCGCCGCCACGGCAATCGGAAGAATCACCAGCGGCTTTCCATAGGCCTTGGCCTGCAGAAAGGTCACCAGCGCCATTTCGGAGATGTCGTAGGTCTGCTGCCGCGCCATCGGAGCGAAGGCCTTGGTGATCGGCTGGACATTCACAAAATTGAACAGCGGCGATCCCGCCAGCCGGCTCTTCAAGAGCCGCGTATGGGGATAGTCACCAAGGGCGATTTCGAGCACCAACGCCTCCGTCTGCAATCTTCTTCCGCCCTTAGGGCGGCTTCATCCGCCCCCGGGCCCTGCGGATTATCGCCAAAGACGGGAGGATGCAATTGGGGCGACTTCGTCGACGGACCGCGGTTCTCGCATGCGGAACCTAGTGGATGCGCAAGAAAACCGGTACCAGCAACACGCTGACGATTGCCACCACGACGGTGAACGGCACGCCGACTTTCACGAAGTCGCCGAAGCTGTACTGGCCGGGACCGACCACCAGCGTGTTCACCGGTGAGGAGATCGGCGTCATGAACGCGGAGGAAGCAGCCAGAGCGATGATCATCGCGAACGGATAGGGCGAGGCCCCGAGGTCCTTCGCAATGGCCAGTGCGACCGGCGCCATCAGCACGGCTGTTGCGGTGTTGGAGATGAACAAACCGAGCACAGCCGTGATGACGAATAGCGTCGCGAGCACCAGCCGCGGGGAAGCGCTGCCGACAAGATGGACCACCGCATCCGCCGCCAGATCGACGCCGCCGGTCCTTTGCAAGGCGAGTGAAAACGGCAGCATGCCGACGATGAGAATCAACGTCTTCCAGCTGATCGAGCCATAAGCGCTGTTGAAGTCGACACAGCCGAGCAATCCCATCAGCAGGCAGCCGATCAGCGCCGCCTGCACGTTCGGCACGACACCGCTCACCATCAGGACGACCACGAGGCCAAGCACGCCAAGCGCGTAGGGTGCGCGGCTCGCAGCCGGCAGCACTTCTTCCAGTTCGGCCGGCATGTTCAGTACGACCATGTCGGCGCTGTCGTCCTGAAGCTTTTGAATGTCGGACCAGAAACCGACGAGCAGCAGCGTGTCGCCGAGTTTCAGTCGCTCCGTCAGGAGGTCGTTCGTCACCACCTTGTCGCCGCGGCGCAGGCCGATCACAGTCAGCCGGTATTCGGAGCGCATCCGCGCTTCCAGAACGGTCTGGCCGATGAGCTTCGATTCGGCGGGCAGGATGATCTCGACCATACCGATCTCCTGCGACCGGTCGCTGAAATAGTCCGTACCCTCGCCGAGAGCCCGTGGCTCGAGCGCGTAGGTCTTGCACAGCGCCTCGATTTCTTCCCGGGGAGCGCTCAGATCGACCAAAAGGATGTCGCCGGCCTCGATCTCCGTCTGCGGCATAGGCCGAAGCATTTTCGCGGACAGACCGGTGCCGCGTTCGATCGCAAGCAAGTTTATGCCGGCGGCGCGCAGCGAGATGGCATCGAGCCGCTTGCGCAACAACGAAGAGCGTTCCGTGACGAAAACGCGCTGCTCGCGTTCGGCGAGCCGGTAGCGTTCGGTCCATTCGCGCAAGGTGGGACGACGAACGGAAGCGGCGGCGGCGGCCGAGTTCGCGTTCAGCAGCCGGCGCGCGAACAGCATGTAAAGAATGCCGAGCACCAGCAGCGGCAGCCCGAACGGCGTGAAGCTGAAGAAGCCAAATCCCGCGGCGCCCTGGCGGATCAATTCCGCATTCACGACCAGGTTCGGCGCAGTGGCGACGAGGGTCAGCATGCCGCTGATAAGGGCGGCGAAGCTCAACGGCATCATCAGCCGACGGGGCGACATGCCGCGGTTCTGCGAGATGCGCAGCACCACGGGGATGAAGATTGCGACCACCGCCGTTGAACTCATGAGCGAGCCTAGGCCGCCCACCGCTGCCATCAGGAGAATGAGCAGGCGGTTCTCGCTGGTGCCCGCCTGAGCGTCGAGCCAGTCGCCAAGCCGACGTGCCACACCGGTGCGCACCAGGCCCTCCCCGATAACGAACAGCGCCGCAATCAAGATGATCGAGGAATCACTGAACCCCGCGAGCGCCTCGTTCATGGTGATGATGCCGGTGAGCGGCATCGCCACGATTACCAGCAGCGCAACCGCGTCCATGCGCGGCCGGTTGATCACGAACATGACGATCGCGGCTGCCAGCATCAGCAGGACGAGAGCCAGTTCGACGTTCATCGGGATGTCACCTGCGCACGGCGGTGTTAGCTCGTTCGATGCATTGGATGTTGCGGTCCATCGTAAGGCGATGTGTGCAGTCCCGCATCGCTCAAACTTGCGTCTCGCAGAACGGCATTGCCGAGAGGTCGATCAGGCGTGCGTGCCTCGACCACATAATCGTCCTGTCAGGAGCGGATCTGGGCCGGGCGCCGAGAACCTGCGGAATTGCCGCTTCGATCAACCGGCTGGCTTTCCGTCGGATTACGGCGAAAGCGCTCGCGTCATTAAAACACGAATCAAAAAAATATGACGCCATCTCCCGAAACCTGCGGGAAACGGCGTCAGTTTTTCAGTCAAACGAAACCGCGTTAGCGGTTTACCAAGCCGGGCAAACCGACAATGCGGTGCAATCGCCCAGTGTGAAATTCGCTGCAGTCTCGGACCCCGCGGCGCTTTCCAGCGCTTCGTCGGAGACGTCGAAGCTGAGGATTTCTTCCTCTTTTTGATCGATCTTGGTCAGGGTCATGGCGTGAATTCCTTTCATCCCTCAAAAGCACCGAAAGTCAGGAGGAAATCTTCAATTTCCTCCCCCTCGCCGCACAAGAATTGGCCAAGAACGGAACAAAGTCAATCAGTTGTCGGCAGTTCCCCATGTAGGTTAGGTGACACATGGTCTGCTTAATCCTTCGAATACTCCCGGTTCAGGTTACCAAACGGTCGCGGAATGGGCGTGTGCCGAAGCGACCGGGCACCGGGCAGGGCGCATTTTATGGTCCGGCTGGCGCCGAAACGCGCACCGGAGCTCACGGTCCATCATAACCCGGGCATAGCGCCCCTGCGCTCGGGCTAGGATGTCAGCAACGATTGGGCGTAGGAAGACGGCCTGAGAAAGACCGCATGGAAGCCTTTGACGAACGGTGGATCGAGCGCGCCGCCACAATTGACGAACTGCTGTCCGACGAATTCGAGGCGCTGCCGGGTGGGACGGGCGATGCCGACCTGGTCGCGAGGCGATTCGCTGCCTGGTGCCGAGCATCCGCCAATGGCGACCGGGAGTTGTTCGGCCGCCGGCTTGCGCGTGACGGCCTGTCGTCCGAGCAGATGCTGGCGCGCTTCGGGCCTGTCCGCCGGAAACCTTCCTCCCCAAAGCCTGAGTGGATCGATGACGCCGCCTGGATAGGATATGCGCTGCAGAGTGGCGCGGGCGATTCGCGAGCGGGGCATCCCCGGGCGGAACCCTGCGCGTTCGAGCACCTCTTAATTCCGGTGGTCGAGAGCGCCGAATCGTTGCTCTGGGCTGATTTAAGTCCCTCCGTAATTGACAATTTCGCGCCATCGGCGCGGGCGTGTTTAGCCCAAACGCTTCTCAACACGCTGTCCGATCTTTGCGCGCCGGCGCTCTACGAGCGCTTTGCCAAGACGCGCAGCAATCCGGCGGCGCCAAACGCGCCCATGTCGCGACCAACTGTCGCAACATCGCGCTACGATGGTTTTGTTGCGGAAATGCAGGAAGGCGGCTTTCGGGCATTGTTTGAGGAAAAGCCCGTACTCCTGCGGTTGGTCGCGTCCCTCACGCGACAGTGGATCGATTCCTCGCGCGAGTTCGTCCAGCGCCTTGATGACGATTTAGCGACACTCCGCAGCCACCTGCTCCCCTCGCCGGCTCATGTGCGCGTCGCCAGAATCGATGGCGACCTTTCCGATCGTCACAATGGCGGGCGTTCAGTCCTGATTGTCACGTTCGAGGACGGCGCGCGCGTTGTGTACAAACCGAAAGACCTGCGGCTAGACGTGGCCTGGCGCGACCTGATCGTGCGGCTGAACGGATCCGCGCCGCCAGTCGAATTACGGGCCGCTCGCGCGATTGCCCGCGGAACATACGGCTGGACCGAATTCATCGAGCACACGGGATGTGCCGATCAGGAATGCTGCGAAAGGTTTTTCCGTCGGGCCGGCGCCTGGCTTGCACTGTTTCACTGCTTTGCGACTACCGACATGCACCAGGAGAACGTCATCGCGGCGGGCGATCATCCTGTCCCGATCGACCTTGAGACGATCCTTCAGTCACCCGCCCTCGCCTCGAAAACGCAAGGGGCGGAAGGAGCAGCTCAGGATGCCGCCGCTGAAATGATCGCCAATTCTGTCATGAGCGTCGGATTGCTGCCTGCTTACGGCCGAGCTCCCGACAATTCCGTTTTCGCGATCGGCGGGCTGACGGCGGACTGGAATTCGAAGATCAAGCTCACGTGGGACAGCATCAATACCGACGATATGCGGCCTTCGAAAACAAAAATCGTCAACAACACCAATCCGAATTTGCCGCATGTCGGTGGCCGCTATGCCAAGTTCAGCGATCACCTTGATGCGTTCATCGCAGGTTTCGAAGACTATGCCAGATTTCTCGAGCATCGAACGCGCGGACCTGACGAAGGGAGATTATTTGAAGGCTTTGAAGGCGTGCCGATCCGCAAGGTCGTCCGCCCCACGCGATTTTATTCCATGCTGCTCCAGCGGCTCAAAAATCACGGCAGCATGGATGACGGGGCCACGTGGTCGGCTCAAGCGGATTTCATCGCGCGCCTGGCGGATTGGCAGCAGAATTCCGATGCAAAATGGCCGTTCCATCATGCGGAGCGCGCTGCTCTCGTCTCTTTGAATGTGCCGCATTTCGTATCACCGAGCGACGGCCATGACATCCGGGACGCCAGCCGTGTCATCACACGGTCAACGGCATCTTCCGGGCTGGACCGCGCGCGCGCGCGTGTGCAGAACTTCGATGCGCGGGAAATCGCCTGGCAAACTGAGGTGATCCGCGCAAATAGCGTGGCCTCGAAACCCGCCGGGTCAACACCTCCGAGAAAACTGCCTGAGCGGACGGATATTTCTGCCGAAGCGGCCCAGAAAATATTCGTTGCGGAGGCGGATCGGATTGCCGCGCAATTGTCCGAGAGCGCAATTCGTCGTGGACCAAGCGCCGCCTGGATCGGCCTCGACTGGCTGGGCGACGCCGAGGTCTATCAACTGGTTTGTATTGGTCCCGATCTCTACAACGGCGCTTCCGGAATCGGCGTTTTCCTGGCCGCGCATGCGGCCGTCACCGATCACGTGCCGTCCGCCGAGCTTGCGCTCGCCGCAATAGCTCATCTCCGTGCGAGGCTGAAAGACCGAAACGCGGCCCGCTTTGCGCGCTCGCTTGGGATCGGCGGGGCGGCCGGACTGGGTTCCATTGTCTATGCCCTGACCGTGATGTCGAAAAGTCTTCGCGACGATGGCCTGCTGGCGGATGCCCATGTCGCTTCACGACTCATGACCGATGAAATGATCGCGGCTGACAAGCAGCTCGACATCATCGGCGGCAGCGCCGGTGCCATTCTTGGATTGCTGCGGCTTTATCGCGACACGGGGGCCGATGAAGTCCTGACGCGCGCCATAAGCTGCGGCGAGCACCTGATGCGCCAGGATCGGATCGGTCCGGTTGGGAGCCGAACCTGGGTTGGACAGGGCTTCGGCACCCAGGCCCTCAACGGGATGTCGCACGGTGCGTCCGGATTTGCCTATGCGCTCGCATCCCTGGCAAGCGCGACCGGGCGGGAAGAGTTTGAGAGTGCCGCGTCCGAATGCCTTGCGTTCGAGAATTCGAGCTATGACGCCAATCGCCATAACTGGCCGGACCTGCGCCGTGAAGGCGAGCCGGGCTGGCCACATCAATGGTGTCACGGCGCGCCGGGTATTGGGCTTGCGCGAGCCGCCTTGCTGAAACAGGGCGCGAAGGATGCCACGCTACGGCAAACGGATCTCCGTCATGCGCTCGCCGGTGTCGAGCAAGGCTGGCGCGGCCCACTCGATACGCTCTGCTGCGGAACGCTCGGCAGCGTGGAGTTCTTCTGTGAAGCCGGCGAAGCGCTCGACCGTCCCGACCTGCGCCAAATTGCGGCGAAGCGGCTTGCGGCAGTCGTGCAAGCCGCAGGCTCGGCCGGCGATTACCGTTGGAACAGCGGCAAACAGCAGTTCAATCTCGGTCTGTTCCGCGGTCTTGCCGGAGTAGGCTATACGCTCTTGCGGCAGATCGACGGTTCTCTGCCCAATATCCTGATTTGGGAATAACGGCGCCAGATCAGTTGCTTTTCGTCGAGCACATTGCGTTGAGAGCGGCCTTGAACATATCGAACGATTGAAGGGTGACCTGACATGTCGTTTTGTCGTCGTGAGCCACCTTGATCACGTCGCCCGCGGCCACGACGTACTCCCTGCCATTGACGTTCAAGGTCACGGTCTGGTTCGCGGGCTGGCCAATCAGACCGACCGTCAGCCGGCCACCGCCTACCAGCAGCGATTGATTGGGAACGATGTGATAGGTGTTTTCCGACGGCACGATTGCGTCGAGCGTGGCTTGCACGCTGTTCAGCTTGGCTTGCAGCACGCCGTATTGATCGTTGCGCCTGCCCAGTTCCCCGCCACGCTTCTGCAATTCTTCCCGCAACTCGATGATAATTTCTTCGCGTTTTTCCAGATTGCGGCGGCTTAGTTCGCGGCCGGTCAGATGACCGACGAGCGCCACGATCAGGATCAACAATGTCTCGGTGAACAGGATGAACGCGCGTCTTCGACGCGTCAGCAACCGCCAGGCGGCCCGAGAACTCAACCCCGTCTGGACCGAGCGATCGGCTCGCTTGTTGTCGATCACGTCATTCCCTTTCTACCGCTTGCTTCGCGTCGGAATCGCCGCGCCGTGGCGTTCCGATGATCCGCGACAGGACGGAATCGTAATTGGACAGATCGAACAGGTTGAAACTTGTCGGCTTGTCCGGATTGACGGACGTCGATGGCCGCGCCCCGGGCGGCGCTTTATCCGGTGACGGTGCCGAATTGTCATTCTTCGGCGCGCCCGGCGGTGCTTGTCCCGGAGCCTGGTTCGGCGCTTGGTTCGGTACTTGGCCCGGACGGCCTGCCCCATTTGTGTTTAAAGACGACGAACCGTCCTGCGGCGCGGCTTGCGAGTTTGGCGAGTTCTCGTTCGTGGCAGGCGCGTTGCCGCCCTTCTGCAGCGACGCTGGCGCCGCGGGGCCGTCGACATTGCCAAGGATGATAGGCAACCCGTCCTTGCCGCTGCCGATCACCACGACCTTCGAGTTCTGGGACTGTGCGAGGGCCAGGGTGGCCTCGATACCGCGCCAGCGCAGATACGAATCGGAAATGCCCTGGCTGACCGTCTTCTGGAACGCGGCAATGCCATTCGCCTCGATCTGCTTGCGCTTTGATTCTTCGGCCTCGCGCGCGACGCGGTGGCGATATTCCTGAATCAAATAGAATTGCTCGGTCTGCCGATTGATCGCGCCGACAATGGCGGGCGGCAACTCGATGCTGAGCACCAGCGTGTCGAGTATCTGAATCGAGTATTGCAGGGAGTCGTTGTAGTTTTTCGGGTCAGGCTGCTCCATCGCTTCCGGCTGGACCAGCTTGTTGAGATTCGCGCCCAGGCCCCTGCGGACATTTTCTCGAAGCTTTTCCTGGATGATTTCGCGGGACGTGTACACCTCCTGAGCGCTGTATTGGGAGATGACCTGGCGCGCCTGGCTTCCGACTTCCGGACTGATGACCGTATCGATGTAGTTCGGCCCGATGAATTTATGGAGAACGGCGATCGAATTGTTGAGCAGCTGGAACCGGGTGTTGATCGTCGCGGTGACGATCACGCCCTCCCTGGAGATCGTGTTGTAGGTTGCCTCGTTGGACTGCAGCCGCAGGTTATAGATATACAGCTTGTCCCACGGCCAGATGAGGTGAAGCCCTTCGCCGCGCAGCTGTTGCGGATTGAGCATCGTGCCGCGGCCGGCGAAGCACCAGCAATAGAGATCGAACGTATTGAAGCGTTTCCAGAGAACGCCGACATGGCCGCTCGGAACGGTGATGATCACGAAGCGCCAAAGGATAGTGACTGCAAGAAACGCCACGAGCAGCGGAAACGCGATACCCGGCAGGCGGCGCACGATAAAATGCCCCCATCCGCGCTTCTCCTCCATTGGCGGATTTCCGTCGAGGAGCTCCGGATACTTTGTCATCACTCGATCCTCATAGAACGCCGTCAGGCGTCCATTCTGACTTCCCCGACGATACGGCCCTCTTCCATGCGAATGCGACGCGCAGGCAGATGCAGTTCGTCGAGGTAGCGGTCGTCGTGCGTGATCACCACGACCGTCTTGCCGGCGCGCATCATTTCCGGCAGCAGCTCATCATAAAACTTGCGCCGATATTCGGGATCCTGCTCGGCGGTCCATTCATCCAGCAGCAGGATCGGGCGCTTTTCCAGCAAACTGACGACCAGCGCGAGCCGCCGGCGCTGACCGCCGGAAAGGTCGAGCGTGCGAAACTCGCCGTTGGTAATGCCGGTCTTATCCTCCAGGCGGAATAGAGCCAATAGGCGGGCAAGTTCGCCCGGATCCGGCTCCTCGATCCCGTACAGCCGTTTAAACAGATGATAATCGTAAAAAATCGCGGAAAACAACTCGCGATAGACGTCGCGGGTCGCCTTGTTCACGCGCATGCCGTCCAGAATGATTTCGCCTGAATCGGGATGGTATAGCCCGGCTAGCACCCGCAAAAACGTCGATTTACCCGAACCGTTGCCGCCGGTGATGAACACGAGTTCCCCGGAGCGCAAGGTAAAGTCTATGGGACCGATATGGAACGCGGCGTCCGAATGCCGGTCCGTGTAGCTGAATATGATGTTGCGAACCTCGATCTTTTCAAAGCTCGTCGGGGCCACGATTTCGTCGGTTTCCGACGAAACCGTCGAACGCAACGCCGCCTCCAGCTGCGCGATCCGGTCGGCGGCGGCATTGGCGTTCATCAGGATCGGAATTGTCTGCACCAGGCTGAAGCAAGCCCCGATGACGTAGAGGAGTGCGGCAGTGATCTTTGCGATCGAGGCGCCTCCCAAATTATCGCTGAATTGCGGAGCAACGAAAACGACGGCGCCGAGCAGGATGTACATATATCCCTGCGTCGAGGCGATCTGCTTGAAAGTCTCGGATTGGCTGCGGATCTTGAGATTGGCCGCACCGCGCGAAACCGTAACGGCGTGGTCGAATAGTTCGTCGCTGCGCGGCCGGTTGAGCCTGAGTTCTTTGAAGCCATCGAGGAAGTCGGCCAAACGATTGAACATCTCGCGTTCTTGGATGACGGCTTTCGACTTTTCGGCGGTCAGCTTGCGGCTCTTGAAATGGAAGATCGTCGCAGCGGCTCCGACAATCAGGACGCTGAGGGCAAAAGCCACAAACGACAAATATGCCACGTAGAGCGCGACGAACCCGATCAGGACCGGACCCTGAATCGAGAAGGTGAGCATGTTGCTCGCCTGGGTGAGGATCGCGGAATCGCTGGTGATCGCCGAAATCACCCGCGCCCGGCCGATCTCCTCGACCGCGAGCAGTTCCGAACGCCGGACATAATCCAGCAGGCGCACGCGGAGCTTGTGAATGATCGCTTCGATTTCCGATGTGATCGTTGTCGAAACGTAAACTTGCGTCTTGAAATACAGAAAGAGCGCGACCAGGAACAGCGTCGCCGCCCACAGGCTGCCGTGATCGGTGTCCGCAGCCGCCGCGCCGGAATTGATGGCTGTCAGAATCGCCGCGTTGCTGATGCCGCCCAGAACGGACATGAACACCAGCTTACGCACCGAGGCGTGCATTTCGCGGCGAACAAGTTGGAAGAAGGACATTGGAGGTCCGGCCGCCCGGCTACGTATGTGACAGGCGCTGACGGCCTCGCAAGAAAAGCACGCACAGAGCCAAACAAGATGGCGTCGCTAAGAGCGGCGACGCCATTCGAAGCCTCGTGAAGGCCCGGTGATCAGAAGCAAAGGCAGCACCACAAGCGGCGTGGTAATGAGCGCGAGAAGAAACGTGCCGAAAAATCCGAGCTTGCGCCCGATGCCGCACAACCCCGTGAGCGCGCAAAAGACGATATAGACTACGGTTTCGATCATCTGTTTCGTCGAGGTGGCTGTCGAAATCGCGACAACAACAACGTCCCGGTCTGATACCAGCCCCGCACGTCAAGACTTGCTTGTCGCCGCTTCTCCGGACGGCGCTGACGCCGCCCCCGGAGCAGCTACTTTGCCTCGCCTCGAATCCCACATTTCCTTCTGGGCCTTGATGAATTCGCGATAGTCCGGCGGATTGAAATCAAGCAGCGTGCCGCCGGATTCGAAGTGTTGGATAAAGGCTTTGCCGACCGCATAGGTCGCTCCGGCCGAAAGCGCAGGCATCACGAAGCTTGCGGCAATAGTTCCCAGAACCGGCACGGTTTTGAGGACGCTTGCCGCACCGATCCCGCTGGTCGCCGGGATCATCGATCCGGCCAAGCTCGCAATCACCGCTTTGCCGCTGTTATCGGAGAAAGGTTTGTCATAGATCTGCGACAACCGACGCAGCATCTGCAGCTGCAAACCGCCGACGGCGACAACATCGATAAGCGGTACCGGTATCAGGCCTGCAACGCCGCCCCAGAGAGCGAAGCGATCGACAAGCTTCGTTGCCAGTTCGCTCCGCGAAGCGGGCGCTACTTCAGGCGTTTCCGACTTTATCTCAGCCGACGTTGCCTCGGCAGACGCTGCCTCGGGATTCGGTCTTTGTGCCATCGCAGTACCTTTCTTGGATGCTATCATGGAAGGTAGCGGCCGCCAAGCGCGCGCAAGTTATGGATATATCTAGGGAAAGATACGGATATCTTTGCGCCTGTGTCAATGTAACCTGCCAGCCTTGTCTCGACCGACCTGATCGGGATAATGCTTTGGAGTAAAGATTTTTCCGGAGCCTGTAATGCGGTCGAATTTGGGTGGCGAGTCTCCCGTTCATACGCGCCGCGTCTGGGAGGCGCCAGCTATAATTGAGCTGCCGATCGGCACGGAGACAAGGTCCGCTGGCGCGAAGCGCCTGTCGCTCAACGCAGGCGAGCGGACGGACCCGCCCCCACCTGCGGCGCCTTCAAGCAAGCTCGGCTTTGCCTTCGAGATGTCGTTTCCGCTGTCCGCCCGGACCGAGTAAGCACGGTCTTTAGCGGTTCCCGCGGCTGGCATGCCGTCACAAAGTCCAAGGGCGCGGTTCAGTTGGCGCGATTGAGCGGATGGCGATCGCCTCCGATTTACGCTAGGTTTATCGTCTCTTGAGCGCGCAGCAGCGGAGCCCTCAGGCTGTGAGCGTCACGATCGACAGCGTTTTAGTGCGGGATAAAGACCTCGACGCGACCGACCTCAACGGCCATGTCGTCGTACTGAACGTGCCGGCGGGCGCGTATTTCGGCTTCAATGGTGTGGCAAGCGAAATCTGGCATTTTCTGTCCGAGCCCCGTCGCGTCGGCGAAATCTTCAACGAACTGTCACAAAACCACGAGGTTGACGCCGCCACGCTGTCCCGTGACGTGCTGCCGTTTCTGCAATCGCTGATCGATCGACGGCTTGCCGTTCAGATCGATCCGGACGGCTTGCGATGAGGCCGCAGACGATGCGGCGGGTCTATTCGCGCGAAGCGGCCGTCATGCTCGTGCTGGCGCGGCTTGCCGTCCGCTGGCTGCCTTCTGCGCGACTACTCGCATGGGCCGACCGCCCGACCCGGCATGTTCGCCGCTTCGCAGCCGACGAAGCACACTGGATCGCCTGGGCGATCGATTATGTCGGTGCGCAACCCCGGATGGACGCGCTTTGTCTGCCGCGCGCTTTAGCCGCGCATGCAATGCTGCGGCGGCGTGGCATTGCGAGCAGGCTCTGCCTCGGGGTGGCGCACGACGGCGGCGAATTCGCGGCTCACGCATGGATCGAGGTTGACGAAAAGAAAATCGTCGGAGGCGAAGAAGCCGGTGCTTTCACGCAGATCGCCGCGTTCGGCGGCGTAAAGTGACCTGACGGGCGGCCAATCCATGAGTGGAATCGCTGGATTGTTGCGCTTTGACCGTGAACCGGTCAATCGGCCAGAGCTCGAACGCGTCGCCAACGCGCTGCGCAACCACGGCCCCGATCGATCGCACGTCGTCATCAGCGGCAGCGTAGGCTTGGTCCACGTGCTGATGCGAATGACTCCCGAGGACCAATCCGATCATCAACCGCATCTCGGGACCAGCGGGTCGATAATCACCGCCGATATCCGGCTCGACAATCGCGACGATATGCTCGGCAGGATCGGCTTGACGCCGCGGGAGGCGATATCCTGGCCGGATTCGCGAATTCTGCTGAGCGCGTGGGAGAGGTTCGGCGACGCGGTGTGGCCGATGCTGCGCGGTCCGTTCGCGGTCGCAATCTGGAATCCACAGAACCATGTTCTGACGCTGGCGCGCGATCCTCTCGGACTCAATGTCGTCATGTGGCACCGGAGCGAGCGCTTCTTCGCTTTCGCCACCATGCCCAACGGCCTGTTCGCTCTGAACTCCGTGCGCCGCGAATTAAGCGAGGAAAAATTCGCCGATTTCCTCGTGCTCAATCACGCCGAACACGAAACGACTATCTACAAGGATATTTTTCGAGTGCGTCCGGCGCATGTCATGCGCATCGAGGCGGGCGGCGCCACCACACAGCATCGATACTGGTCTACGGACGACGTCAAAGCGGTAAGGTTTGGTTCCGATCAGGAATATGCCGACGGACTGCGCGAATGCCTCGACGTGGCGGTGCGACGGCAAATGCGCAGCGCCCATCCGATTGGCTGTCTCCTCAGCGGCGGTCTCAACTCGTCTTCGGTCGCGATCCTTTCGGCACGCGCGCTTGCGGAAAAAAATCAGCGGCTGACGGCCTTCACCGGGATACCGCGGCGCGGATTTAACGCGCCAGTGCCTGCCGGACACTATGCCGACGAAACGCCGTATGTGGACGCGATCGCCAAAGCGGCCGGAAATATCGACGTCACCTATGTCCAGGACGACGCAGGCGACGATCTCGCCGATCTCGATCGATTTTTCATCGCGCTGGAAGGCCCGGTGCGAAATCCGACCAACCTGGGCTGGGTGTTGGCGATATTACGACTGGCACGCACGCAAGGCCGGCGCGTGCTTCTCGGCGGGCTGCGCGGCAATTACACCGTCAGCTGGAACGGCTGGTCGCAGACCGCCGCTCATCTGTTGCGCGGCCGCGTTCCGACGGCCCTGCGGCAGTGGCATCATTACTATCGTCGCACACCTCATTCACGTTGGGCGGCGACGCGAAATCTGTTCGTGGAGCCAATTCTTCCGAGCTGGTTTGGCGATTGGGTTGAACGGCGACGCCATTCGAACCGGATCGGGCCATGGCATCGCCACTCCCCGATCCACCCTGAATTCGCGGCCGCAACCGGAGTCGACGCGCGAGCCAGGAAAGACGGACACGATTTTCTGTACCGCATGCGGCTCGATGAACGGATCAGGGGGCTTTTTCAGGTCGATTACGGTGGCGACTGGCATGCCGCCGAAAAGGCCCTGACCGGAGTCGAAGTACGCGACCCGACTGCCGACCTGGACGTGATCTCCTATTGTTTCGGCGTTCCACCGGAGCAATATCTGGCCGAAGGGACAGATCGGTCGCTGATCCGCCGCGCCATGTGGGGGTTGCTTCCGGAAGCCGTGCTGACCAACCGGTCTTCGGGGCTACAGGCCGCGGATTGGCATGAAAAACTCGATCGTCAGCGCGGCGAACTTGCACGTGAGATTGCGGCACTTTCGCAGTCTCCGCTGGCGCGTCGGGCCATCGACCTTGCACGGCTGCAACGCGCGGCAAGCAATTGGCCGAGCGGAAACTGGCACAAGGCTGAAATATTTACCGAATACAATCTCGCCCTGATGCGGGGGGTGGCCGGCGGCCGTTTCCTTCGCTGGTTCGAATCGACGAACTGATACCGGACCGTCATGCGCCGCCCGGTTGACCGTTCTTTGATCCGGTTGGATCGGCCGAGCCAAACCCGGTAGCCTGCAAACCAGCATTTACAAGGCCATGCGCTCGTGGACCCGGACCTCGACAGCGAAACCTTCTACGATCGGATACCCGTCTTTCGGGGATTTCCGCGCTTGATGGACGAGACATTATATCGCCCGTTGCCGCAGGATTGGATGATCGGCACCGCCGATGTTGTGGCATCCACCCGCGCCATCCGGGAGAACCGCTACAAGGCGGTCAACATGGCCGGCGCGTCCGTGATCGCGGCAATTGCCAATGCCCTCGGTCGCGAATTCCCGTTCGTATTCGGCGGCGACGGCGCGAGCTTCGCCGTGCCGCCGCAATGGGCCGACACATCGCGCACGGCGCTTGCCGCGACCTTGAGCCTGGTGCGCGAGGAATTGTCGCTCGAATTGCGTGGCGCAATGGTGCCTGTGACGAGCGTGCGAGAGAACGGCTTCGACGTTCGGATCGCGCGCTTCGCGCCATCGGAAAACGTCAGCTATGCGATGTTTACCGGTGGCGGCCTTGCCTGGGCCGAAGCGGCAATGAAACAAGGACGCTTCGCCGTACCACCGGCAGAGCCTGGCACCCGCCCGGACCTTACCGGACTCTCGTGCCGCTTTGAGGAAATGCCATCGGTACACGGCCTCATCCTGGCGCTGCTGGTGGCGCCCGGCGAGCGTGCCGATCCTTCCGACTTTCGGCGCGTGGTCGACGATCTTGTGATGCTCGTGGAGAAAAAAGGACACGCTCCCGTGCCCGCGGGCGCTCCGAAATTCGGCTGGCCGCCACAGGGGGTCGAGATTGAAGCGCATATGTCACGCCGGCCGGGCGCCTCAATCGCAATCCAGCGCGCGGCGGTGCTGTTCCGGACCCTGCTCTATTTCCTGATCTTGCGTTTCCGCATTCGCATGGGAAAATTTGTGCCTGCCGTCTATTTGCAGCAGGTCGTCGAGAATTCCGATTTCCGCAAATATGACGACGCGCTGCGCATGATCATCGACTGCACACCCGAGCTTGCCGACGAGATCGAGCGCATGCTTGCTGTCGCCGCGCGCGAAGGAATTGTACGATTTGGGTTACATCGACAGCAAGCCGCGATGATGACGTGCTTTACGCCGTCACCGACAAGCGCCGACCATATGCATTTTGTTGATGGGGCATCCGGCGGTTATGCGCTGGCCGCGCTCGCCCTGAAGTCCGGCGGAAACATCCCGGCGTAAATCCCGCGCGGCTTCCGTAGGCGGCAGCACCAACTCAGGCGCCGGCCAAGGCGATCAGCGCGAACACCGTGAGCGTGGCGATGATGATGACATTGCGGACGACGAAAGCGGCGGTGACGAACGCAGCATCCGCTCCGAAATCGAAAATTGCCTTGCCGGTCATCGTTTAAGTCCGTCGTTTTGATGGATATGACCACCAAGTGACGTTCCGGGCGGCGTTTCGGTTCAATCGTGACGGCGGCGTAACGTGACCGTGATTCCCTGAAGCCGCATCAAATCCGCCGCATCGGCCTCCGGCCGACCGGCAAAATGTCAGCCATCTCTTTGATTTTTCGATATTTTCGGGGTCGTTTATGTCCGCATTCCAACGCCCAAATCCATAAGGATCGCCGGGCGCTGCGGTTCCGAAATGCGCGCACAGGCGCGCGTGCGACGCGACCATTCACCGAATTGGTCACGACACCCTTCCCGGCCAGCGCGCCTTACACAGATTTTCGAATTGACCCAGGCTTCTATCGGTAGGCGCTCGAACTCCAAATTCAGTACCATATGTGCGTGTGCGAGTCGTTTGCGGGGAGGCCGGGGAATGACGAGCCAGATTATCACTGTCGCCACGATGAAGGGTGGCAGCGGCAAGAGCACGGTCGCGAGCTGCCTCGCCGTTTATTGGCATTTGCGCGGCCGGCGCCCGACACTGATCGACGCGGACCCGCAGCGCTCTATCATGCGGCTGGCTGCCCGCGAACGCAGGCTCGGGGGCGTTTCGATCATCGAAGACGCGACCGAGAATGCCGCAAAGACGGCGCAGCGAATTGCAAGCGGCGGCGGGCTCGTGATTATCGACACCCCTGGATTTCGCTCCAAGACGACTTTGGAATGCCTGGCGACGGCCGATTTCCTGCTGGTGCCGGTCAAGCCATCGCCATTCGACGTCGACCGGATGATGGATACGCTAGCCTTCCTGACGGACCGCCCGAACGGCCAAAGCCCACAGTTCCGCTGTCTGCTCACTCAGACGACCCGCGATTCCGTTATTTCAAGGCATGTCCGGTCCGAGCTGACCGAAGCCGGTTTGCCAGTGCTCCAGAGCGAGATGACCAATCGGGTCGGCTATCCGGAGGCCTCTCTATGGGGAGCGACGCCCAGTCTCATTAGCTGGAAGGGACCGGCGGCCAAGGAAATTGCCGCGATCGCCGATGAGCTCGATCAGGTGCTCGGATTGCAACAGGCCGCTGCATGACACGCAAACCTCTGCCGAAGGTGATCCGGCGGTCCGATGTGGATCTTCGGCTGATTAATGCCGAACCCGACATCGAGGTGCCAGCCGAGCGAAATACCGCGCCCCGGGAAGAGTTCAACGTCGAACCTGAAATCCTGCCACCACTGGCATCTAGCAGGAGACAACCACTTCCGGTCGCACCGTCCTATTCGCAAGCTCAAGCAGAAGCGCGGCTGGGTGAGGCTTTCAAGATCGTCGAGCGCCACAAGTTTTACGCAGGTCTCGGCGGACTGTTCCCAATGCCGGCGGTTAATGTTGCCGGCGTCACAGCTGCCATTCTGCGGATGGTAAAGCTTCTCAGCGATCTCTACGAGGTGCCGTTCGAACGCGACAAGACCCGCTCGGTCGTCATCGGGATCATGGGGGGCGCTGCCCCTACCGGACTTGGCGCGGTTACCAGTTCGACGCTGGCCTTCATTGTTCCAGGCGCAGCGACCTTCGGCATCGCGGTTTCCTCCCTCACCGCCGCAGCATTGACGAGGAAGATCGGCATGTCCTTCGTCGAGCGGTTCGAAAAAGAGGCCGTCGGTTAGCTCTCAAGACCCGCGATCTTCGAAGTGGGGTCGCCCCAGTCTCAAGTTTTGCCTGTCAAAACATCGCAATTAGTTTTTCGCATTTGCGTCATTGCGGTCGCCGCGGGTGTGCGCTTCAAACCAAACGCTCAACGCTATCTCCGATCCCGTTGGGGGTCCCTTAACCGCTGCCCGGGGCCTTCCCTTGCCCATCCCGACCGGTTCTTTAAGTTGACGATTACTCTGGTGACAGCGGCCCGCTGCACATCGTGATATGAAGTCCGGAACATGGTCGCCTCGGAATTATCCAAGCCCGCAGCGGCGCCCCGGTCCGCCCGCACAGAGCGACTGATTGGATCGGCACGCGCTACTCGCGCCTATGCCAGGCTCGTCAGTGGGCTGGTGCTTTTGACATTCGTGCTCTGCCACTTCGCGAGCCATGTTTTCCTGATCGTATCGTTGCCGATCGCCGACAAGGCGCTCGACGCTCTGATGTGGTTTTGGCGAAGCGACGCCGGAACCATTTTGCTCGCCACGGCCTTCACGGTTCACGTGTCGAATGCGCTATGGTCGATCTACATTCGCCGTTATCTGCGGATGCCGGCCTGGGAAATTGCACAGCTCGCGCTCGGCCTGTTGATCCCGCCGCTGATCATCATTCATGTGGTCGGCACCAAAGTGTCCGACCAGTTCCTGGGGACTGCCACCAATTATCCCGCAGTGCTCGCCGCACATTGGCTGAGCCTGCCCTGGCTCGGCGTACCGTGGCTCGCGGCGCTGCAATTTCTCGCGCTGTTGGCGGTATGGGTACACGCCTGCATCGGCCTGCATTTCTGGCTGCGTATCAAGCGATGGTATCCCGCCTGGCTCCCCATTCTCGGAACGATGGCCGTGCTGATTCCGGCGCTTGCACTCGCCGGTTACATCGCCGGCGGCAACTATGTGTGGCGTGAGGCGGAAGACCCGGAATTTATTGAGACTGTCATCCGCAACGCCAAGTTTACGCCGGAAGCGTCCGCCAGGGCATGGCAGCTGGTCGACATCACTTTCGCGGTTTATGCCGGCTTGGTGTTGCTGCCCTTTGCCGGTCGGCTCGTGCGCGGCCTGGTGCGACGCGTGCATCGGCCTCCCCGCTTGACCTATGCCGACGGACGAACCGCGACCATATTGCCCGGCGCCACCGTGCTTGAAACGTTGCGAGCCAACCGCCTCCCGCTTGCCGCGGTATGCGGCGGCCGCGCGCGTTGCACAACTTGTCGCATCCGCGTGGTCAAAGGACTTGGATCGCTGCCGGAACCAGCCGGGCTGGAAGCAGCGGCACTGTCACGCATCGGCGCTACAGAGGGCGTGCGACTCGCTTGCCAGCTTCGTCCGACGGCCAATATTGCGGTGCTGCCGCTGCTCACCGCGGATGCGAGTGCCGCGCATGGCCTGATGCGCGCCGGAATGGAGGGCAGCGAGCGCCAGGTTACGGTCATGTTCATCGACCTGCGCGGCTCCACCACTCTCGGTGAAGCCAGGATGCCCTATGACGTACTTTTCATTCTCAACCAGTTCTTCGACGAAATGAGCAAGGCGCTGACCGCAACCGGCGGGCATTATTCGAATTTCACCGGCGATGGACTGATGGCAATTTACGGGCTGTTTGCAACGGAACCTGCAAAGGGCGCCTTGCAGGCTCTGCGCGGTGCACGCGAAATGCTGATGCGGCTCGAAAAGGTCAATGCGCGGCTCAAGGCCGATTTAAAGGAGCCCCTGCGCATCGGCATCGGCATCCATTTCGGTGAGGCCATTGTTGGCGCAATGGGGCCGCCGCACTCGCAAATCGTCACGGCCATCGGTGACACGGTGAACACAACGGCACGGCTTGAGGGCCTGACCAAGGATTACAGCTGCGCGCTGATCCTGTCACAGTCAGCCGCGCAGGCTGCCGGACTGAAGCTCGCCGGGGAGAGCCTGCACCATGCGACCGTCAAGGGCCGTGCGGAATCGGTGGCGTTCTATGCATTGAATACGGTACCGGAAATCGCGGCCTGATTTGACTTATCCGTCTGTATATTGACGTCTATGTCGAGACGCGATAATTTCCGACGATGGGGCAGGAAACAAATGAAGCCAAGATTTCCGATCGCCGGCATAAATTACCGATCCGAGGGTGAAAAGACACGACACCTCGCGAGCGGCGCCTGGATATCGCAAACGGCCGGCGATTCCTTGCGCGAAGCCGCAAACGAAGTTCCGGACAAGCTCGCGGTCATCGCCGAGGACGGCAGCTACAGCTTCCGTGAACTGGATACCTTGTCGGAATCGCTTGCCGCTGGATTGATCGAAACGGGATTGCGGCCGGGAGACCGCGCTGTCTTTCAAATTGGAGCGGTGAAGGAGATTTTCGTAACCTTGTTCGGCTGCTTCAAGGCCGGCATCGTGCCGTTATGCACGCTTCCACAATATCGCGAGATCGAAATCAGGTCGCTCGGCGAACGCGCGGCCGCAACAGCGTATTTCGTGCAAGGCGACGTCTCGACAAACTTCGACCAGTTGGGTTTTGCGCGCTCGATGCTGGAAGCAATGCCGTCGATCCGGCATCTCTTCGTCACGCGCGGCGAGGCTCAAGGCGGGACTGGAGGCGCGCATTCGATCGAGATGCTCGCACGAAAATACGATGCGAAGACCGCGCGAGAGATCGTGCGTCCGCACGATCCGTTGCCCGACGACGTGATCATGTTCCAGCTTTCCGGCGGCTCGACCGGGTTGCCAAAGATCATTCCGCGCTTTCATTCCGAGTATCTCGGATCGGCATTCTGGCTCACCAAGGCATATGAACTCGACACCGACGATGTCGGGATGTGGGCGCTGCCGCTCATCCACAATGCCGGGATGCTGTTCATCGTGATCCCGACCGCCGTGACGCGGCGTACCAACGTGATCCTGAGTTCCTTCGACGTAGAGAAATTCCTCGCCGCCATCCCGCGTCACAAGGTGACCTTTACCGGCAGCATCGGTCCTGTGGCGCCGCGCATCATGGAATATCCGCGCATCGGCGATCACGACCTGTCCTCGCTCCGCCAGTTCTTCACGCTGTCGCGCGCCGATGCGCTCGAGGCGCATGTCGGCATCATCTCCGGAAATATGTTCGGCATCACCGAGGGGCTGCTGATGGCCTCTGCGCCGAGCGATCCGGAGGAATCGAGACATCGCGGCTGCGGCCGCGTGACCTCTCCGGGAGACGAAATCCGCCTGCTCAAGCCGGGATCGGAAGAAGATGTCGCGTTCGGCGAAGTCGGCGAACTCGCCTTCCGTGGTCCAAGCACGCTGGTCGGCTATTTCGCCGATCCGAAGGCGAACGAGACGGCCTTCACCTCGGATGGTTTCTTTCGCACCGGCGATCTTCTGCGCGGATTCAAGGTAGACGACACGGTCGGTTATTCCTTCGAAGGCCGCATCAAGGACAATATCAATCGCGGCGGCGAAAAGATTGGCGCCGAAGAACTGGAGAATCTCATCGCCGGACATCCGGATGTGCTGGATTCGCGCGTGGTCGCGATGCCGGACAAGATCTACGGCGAGAAGGTCTGTGCTTATGTCGTGCCGAAGCCCGGCCACTCGGCACCGGACGTGAAGTCGCTCGGCGAGTTTCTGCTCAAGGCGGGGATCGCCAAATACAAGCTGCCGGAACGAATCGAAAGCATTGCCGCCTTTCCGGTCACTCGCGTCGGCAAGGTCGACAAGGCCGCGATGCGCGCCGATATCGCCAAGAAGCTCGCCGACGAGGAAGTATTCGTGCCCGAACCCGCGCGGGAGCGGAGCAAGGCATGACAGAGCCGCTCAAGATCGCGGTGGTCGGCGGCGGGCCGGCGGGCCTGCTGTTCGCAAAGCTGGTTGCGCGCGAGCATCCGAATTATCGCATCGATGTGTTCGAGCAGAATCCCTCGAGCGCGACCTATGGTTTCGGCATCGTGCTGGCCGACGTCGCGCTTGATTTTCTGAACACCGTAGCCCCCGATCTGCATGCCGACCTGGTCGCCACCGCCGAGAAGCAGGACACGATCACGCTCTATCACCGCGGCACCGCGGTGCCGATCCGCGGCAATGTATTTCTCGGTATCCCGCGCGTGCGGCTACTCAACATCATGCAGGCGCATGCGGCCGGCGAAGGCGTCAACATCGTCTACTCGAAGCGGATCGACACGCTCGACGCGCTGGCAGGCTACGATCTCATCGTCGGCGCCGACGGCGTCAACAGCGAGGTGCGGAACGCGCTGCAGCACGATTTCCAGGCAAGCGTCGAACCGCGTCTCAACAAATGGGCCTGGTACGGCACCCGTCATCGCTTCAATAGTGTCGAACTGATCTTCGAGCAGACGCCGTTCGGCATTTTCATCGCCCATAGCTACCGCTACGCGCCCGATCACGGCACCTTCGTCATTGAATGCCACCCCGATACCTGGAAGCGCGCCGGCCTCGACACCAAAAGTGACGATGAAAGCCGCCGCTTCTGCGGCCAAATTTTCGCTGATTATCTCGACGGCGAGGAACTGATCTCCAATCGCTCGCTCTGGTTCAATCCGAGCTTCGTCACCTCCAGGCGCTGGCATTCCGGCAAAGTGGTGCTGATCGGCGACGCGCTGAAGACCGTGCATCCCTCCATCGGTTCCGGTACGCGCATGGCCTATGAGGACGCAGTCGCGCTCGCGAAAGCAGTGAACGAAGGCCGCGGCGATGTCGCTGCAAGCCTCGCAGAATTCGAGCGCGCCCGGCGCCCCTCGGCCGACGGCTTTCAGAATGCTGCGATGCGATCGATCCTCTGGTACGAGACCGCCGACACGCGCCAGCACCTGACGCCGCTGGAATTTGCCTTCAGCTACATGATGCGTACCGGCAAGGTGAATCTGGAACGGCTGCGCCGGATCGATCCGGATTTCCTTTCGGCTTACGAGGCCGAAGCCGCCG
Source organism: uncultured Pseudomonadota bacterium (assembly GCA_963707705.1). GTDB lineage: Bacteria > Pseudomonadota > Alphaproteobacteria > Rhizobiales > Xanthobacteraceae > Pseudorhodoplanes. The sequence continues at coordinate 337,924 of CAVPRD010000006.1, forward strand.
CGCGCACGGGTGCTGCCTAAGCCACGGCTGCCCGATAAGCCTCCATCTTCTTGCGCAGTTCGGAAGGAATTTCGATCGAACGCTTTTCGCTGCGCGACAGCATGATCGGCGTCAGCTTTGCCACATAGATGTCGTGCGGCTTTTCGGTTGTGCTGCGGCCGGTGATCTCGACATCGAACGTGCGCGTGCGGATTTCAGTTACCCGGCAGGTCATGTCGAAGACCTGCTCTGTTACCAGCATGTTGCGGAATTCGAAGGTCAAAGCCTTGATCGGAGAATTGAAGCCGACCCGCTTCATTTCCGCAAACATCGGTCCGCCCAGCATGGCCTGCAGAAACCATTGATAGGTCGAGAGCGTGTATTCGGAAAAAATCGGCGTATAGACCACACCGGCAGGATCGCATTCCCCGAACTTCACCCGCCGCCGTACTACCACCGGCAGTGTCGAAATCATGCGCTCGGAATAATCCAGGTTCGAGAAATCCAACTCACGTCCTCCCCCAAAAAGTGCTTCCGGATAACAGTCTGCGGCAACCAAGGCCATCGACATTTGCTCTATGAGACGCTATTGTCAGTTATTCAACGATAGCGACGAAACCGCTACGGAGCCACGGGAGGATGCGATATGAAGAATAGGTATTCATTTTTGGCGGGTCTGGCGCTGTCGGCAATGCTGAGCGTCAGCGCTCAGGCACAGGAGCCGGTACGGCTCGGCTTCCTGACGTCGCTGAGCGGCACCTTCGGCGTGCTGGGCGCCGAGCAGAAGCGCGGACTTGATCTTGCGCTGGAGCATCTCGGTAACAAACTTGGCGGGCGCCCCGTGACGCTGATCGAGGTCGATGACAAGTCGAACCCGGTCGAGGCGGCCGATCTCGCCAATAAGCTGGTCGAACGCGACAAGGTGCAGGTAGTGACAGGGCTCGTGGTGTCGAATTCCATGCTCGCCGCCATCGATCCGCTACTGAAAAACAACGTTTTCGTGGTCGGCGCCAATGCCGGGCCCTCGCAGCTTGCGGGCGAAAAGTGCAACCAGAACCTGTTCGTGGTGGCCTTCGCCAACGAGCAATGGGGCACCGGTCTTGCGGACCACCTGAACAAGGCCGGCGTCAAGCGCATGATGTTTCTCGGCATGGACTACCAGGCCGGTTGGGATCACGCCAAGTCGGTCGCCAAGAACTTCAAGGGTGAGAATCTCGGAGAGATCTACACACCCCTGACGCAGATGGATTTTTCATCCGTGTTCACACAGATACGCGCCGCTAAGCCCGACGCCATTTATGCATTCTATGTCGGCGGCGCCGCGGTGCCGTTCATGAAGCAATGGAAGCAATCCGGCCTCGACAAGACCGTGAAGCTTTATTCGATGGGCGCGATCGCCGATTCCATGCTGCTACCGGCAATCGGCGAAGCCGCGCTCGGACTTGAGACCGCCTATAGCTGGAATCCGGAAATGAAGACGCCGGGCAACGAGCGCTTCGTCACCGACTTCCGCAAGAAGCACGGGCGCAACCCGACGCAATTCGCCATGTTCCAGTATGACGCCATCCTTCTGCTCGACGCCGCGCTGAGGGAAGCTGGACCGGAAAATCCCGACAAGTTCCGCGCTGCACTGAAAAAGGCGGACTTCAAGTCGCTGCGTGGCAACTTCAAGTTCAACAACAACAATTTTCCGATCCAGGACATCATCCTGCAGCGGGTCGAAAAGACCGATGACGGCAAATACGATGTGAAATTCCTCGAGGTCATCAAGAAGGACGTCCAGGACCCGCATCACGGCTCCTGTCCACTGAAGGGCTGATCGCGCCCCCACACCAGCAGCCGCCGTCATGCCGATCGCATTCCTTGCAGAGCAATCCTTCAACGCTCTGCAACTGGGACTGATGCTGTTCCTGATGGCGGTCGGCGTCACGCTCGCTTTCGGCACCATGCGCCTGATCAATCTGGCGCATGGCTCTTTCTTTATGCTGGGCGCCTATTTCTATGCATGGATCATCGGCTCGACCGATAGCGGGCTCGCCGCCGGAATCGGTGCGCTCATTCTCCTTGCAGTCGTCGCCGTCGTCATCGAGCGCATTGTCATCCGGCCGCTTTATCTGCGCGATCATCTGGAGCAAGTGCTCGCCACCTTCGGACTGATCCTGGTATTCAACGACGCGGTGATGATGATCTGGGGCCGCGATCCGCTTTATACGCCCCTGCCCGATGCCCTGTCCGGCCATGTGATGATGGGTGACATCGCCTACCCGACTTATCGCCTCATCATCACCGCGGTCGCGATCGTGATCGGCCTTGCGCTCTGGTATCTGATCGCTCGCACCCGCACCGGCGGGCTCATTCGCGCATCCGCCGACAATCGCGCAGTGGTGCAGGCGCTCGGCGCCAACGTCGATACGTTGGGCGCCGGCGTGTTCGCACTGGTTGCGCTGCTTGCCGGCATTGCCGGCATCATGACCGCGCCGCTGATTGCGGTGACGTCCGGCATGGGAGATGCGGTGCTGATCCAGTCGCTGGTGGTCGTCATCATCGGCGGGCTTGGCTCGATCCTTGGTGCCCTGGTCGGAGCGCTGCTGGTCGCCTTCGTCGATGTGTTCGGCCGCACCTATCTGCCGCTCGCCTTCGGCAATACCACCGGCTTTGCGCTCGCCAATATGTCGATCTATCTGCTGATGGCGGTGACGCTCATCTGGCGTCCGCTCGGCATTTTCGGGAAGTCCCGATGACCGGCATAGCACCCCAAGTCCGTATTCTGATCGTGCTCGCAGCTGCCCTGCTGGTCGCGGCGCTCGTCGCTTTCGGCGATCAGACGACGTTGCGTTTCGTCAGCCGGGTCGCGATCTACGCGCTCGCCGCGGTGGCGGTCGATATCGTGCTCGGCTATGCCGGCTTGGTCAGCATGGGACACGCCGCGTTCTTCGGGCTCGGCGCCTATGTCACCGGCGCACTGGCGCTAATCGGATATAAAGAGGCGTTGCTGGTCTGGCCGCTGGCGATTGCGGTTGCTACGCTCGCTGCGTTCGTCATCGGCGCGCTCGCGCTGAGAACGAGCGGCGTTTATTTCATCATGATCACGCTCGCCTTCGCGCAGATGTTCTTTTATGGCGCGAATGCGGTGCCAGGCCTCGGTGGCGCCGACGGCTTCCGTTTGCCGGGGCGCTCGACCATCGTGGGACTTTCGATCGACGATCCGCGCGTGTTCTTTCTCGTCTGCGTCCTGATCCTCACCGTCATTCTGCTGTCCGCGCGCCGCGCGGCGAGTGCTGCCTTCGGATCGAGCCTTCGCGCAGCGCGCGACGACGAGATGCGGGCGGCGGCGTCCGGCATCGGCTCCTATTGGCTTCGTCTTGCGGCCTTCACGGTCTCGGGCGCGATAACAGGACTTGCCGGAGTTCTTTCCGCCAACCTCGCTCTTTATATAGCACCGTCGTCCACGCTGAGCTGGCACCTGTCCGCTGAATTCCTGGTCATGGTGATCCTCGGCATGACCGGCACACTTTACGGCGCGGTGATCGGTGCGGCGCTGTTCCTGCTCCTGATCGAGGTCGTCTCGCATTACACCGACTTCTGGGCGTTCTATGTCGGCATCGCGGTGATTGCGCGCGTGTTGCTGGTGCGCGATGGCCTGCTGGCGAAGCTGCAGGCGAGACTTGCCCCATGACTACGCCACTTCTCACCACTCGCGGCGTGACCAAGCGCTTCGGCGGACTCCTGGTCTCGGAGAACGTCTCGATCGACGTTATGCCGGGCGAATTGCACGCCATCATCGGCCCGAACGGCGCCGGCAAGACCACGCTGCTGAACCAGATTGGCGGACAGCTTGTCCCGAATGCCGGCACGATCGTATTCGACGGCGCGGACGTAACCATGCTGCCTGTGGAGCATCGCACACGTCTCGGCATCGGACGGACCTTCCAGGTGCCGCGTATCTTCGGAAGCTTTGCGACTCTCGACAATCCCGCGATCGGTGCGCTCGGGCGCGCAGCCCGATTGTTCGGTGTTTGGACGGCAATTCATGCCCTGCCCGGCATCTCCAATGAAGCAACCGCCGCACTCGGTGCAGTAGCGCTCTCCGAACGCGCCGCAGCGCGATCAGAAACCTTGTCGCATGGCGACCGGCGCCTTCTTGAGATCGCAACCGCCCTTGCCGGCAAACCGCGCCTGCTGCTGCTGGACGAGCCGATGGCCGGGCTCGGCCGCGACGAATTGCTTCGCATGTCGGCACTGTTGAAAGTCCTGAAGGGCGACGCCGCGATTCTCATGGTCGAGCACGACATGGATGCGGTGTTTTCGCTGGCCGACACCGTCACCGTGCTGGCGCATGGCAAGGTCATCGCATCGGGCAAACCGGACGCGATCCGCAGCGATCCGATCGTGCGCGCCTCCTATCTCGGGGAGGATGACGATGCCTGAGACACTTCTGGAATTGAAATCGCTCGCCGGCGGCTATGGCGCGATCGATGTGCTTTTCGACGTCGATCTCAGCATCGCCGAGGGCCAGGTCGTGGCTTTGTGCGGCCGCAATGGCATGGGCAAGACCTCGACCATACGCGCTATCATGGGTGCACTCGCCCATCGCGGCGGCGACATCCGATTTGCCGGCCGGTCCATACTCGGCATGCCGCCGCACACGATCGCTCGCCTCGGCATCGGGCTCGTGCCGGAAGGCCGCCAGCTCTTTCCGAGCCTTTCCGTGCGAGAGAATCTCGACGTGTTGGCGCGCAGCCGTGTCTCCTCGTCCAAACCCTGGACGCTCGCCCGCGCGCTCGAAATGTTCCCGCGCCTCAAAGAAATGCTCGACCGCCCGGCCTGGCAAACCTCCGGCGGCGAGCAGCAGATGATCGCGATCGCGCGCGCGCTGATGACCAATCCGAAGCTCCTGATCCTGGACGAAGCGACCGAGGGCCTTGCGCCGCTGATCCGCCACCAGATCTGGCAGACCCTGCACAGGCTCAAGACTGAAGGCCTATCCCTTCTTGTCGTTGATAAAAATCTGCGTGCTCTCAGCAAGATTGCTGATTCCTGCTATGTGCTGGAGCGCGGCCGCACGATCTGGCGCGGCACTGGCGCCGAGCTTGCAACGGAGCGCGAACACATCGAGCGCATGCTCACGGTTTGATCGGAACGATTCATGACGACGGCCTCTCGAAAGAAAGCAGCGGTGAAGGCGACAGCGCCGAAAGCGCCGCGCGGTACGCCGCCGCAACCGGGCCGGAAATCCGGCGCGCGCAAGGATGTGCTCTCCTCCGAGGTGCTGGACCGCGCGGTAGGACTGTTCGCCGAACGTGGCTTTGCAGGAACGAGCCTGAAGGACGTGGCAGATGCGGTGGGCCTGAGCCGGCCCGCGATCTATTATTATTTCCCGAGCAAGGACGCATTGCTCGAGGAATTGCTCACCGGCGTTACGGTTTCGGCCGCCCGTATCCTCGAGAATGTCGAGAAACGCAGTGATCTTTCGCCGATCGAGAAGATCGGCGCCGCCGCCCATGCGCTGGTGATGTGGGTGACCGAACGCAGACTGCATTTCATTGCCATCGACCGCAGTGAGAATGAATTGCCACCTGCGATCCTCGCCCGCCACAACGACGCCAAGCGCCGCGTCTTGTCCGGCATGATGCGGCTAATCGACGATGCGGTCGCAGCCGGCCAAGCGCGCGCGGTCGACAGCCGCATTGCGGCCTTTTCCATCATCGGCATGTGCAACTGGACAGCCTGGTGGTTCGCGCCGGACGGCGAGCTGCCGGCGTCGGCCGTCGCCGAGCGGATGGCCGATCTCGCCATCCACAGTGTCAAACGCGCGCGCGGCAGCAATGGAAAGACTGGCGATATCCGCGGCCTGACCTCCGAAATACGCGATATTCTTGGGCTTATCGACCGTGGCGCCGGCTGACAATTTTTCGTCATCAGCGTCAGCCAATTGACATTTACGTCGAAACGCCCGATATTGCGGGCAACCGGAAAGGCCTTCAGGGAGTTGAAACCATGACCGCCACCCCCTCGCTCGCCGGACATATGGCGCTGCATGGCGTCGATCACACCGCGCGGCCGACCTGGAAGCTGCGCGAAACGGTTGAATTCTATCGCGACATTCTTGGCCTGAAGCTGGTCCACGCCATCACCGCCAAGGGCTGGGGTCGCGAGAAGGAAGAGCACGCCGATTTCATCCACTTCTTCTTCGACAGCGGCAAGGAAAGCTGCATTGCATTTTTCTATTATATCGGCACGCAGCAGCCGCCCGAACTCGTGGTGCCGAAAGGTTATATGGCGATGGCCAATCACACCGCATGGCGCGTCGAGACCGAAGAGGAATTGCTCATCTGGCAGAAACGTCTTGAGGAGAAAGGCGTGAAGGTCAGCCAGTTCGTAAAGCACGAGATTTTGGAGTTCGATCTATTTCCGCGATCCGAATTTCTATCCGCTGGAAATCACCCGCTCGCTACGCGACATGGAAGCGCTCGACGCCGTCGATGCGGAAATGACGATCACGGCCGCCCTGTCGCTCGAAGATTCGAAGCGCTGGACCAACATTGAGCAATTGTGGCGCGCCAAGGCCGACTTCGTGCGCAAGCGCCAGCAGGAAGCGGAGACACGGGTCGCGTCATGAGCGGCTTCTATGTCCTCGACGTCGCGGAATTCGATCCGCTGATACGCGCGGCGGAGCAGCACCGGGATTGCCGCGTGCATCCGGTCATCGCCGGCTATCGCTATGTCGAGTTCGATGGCACGATCGAAATAACCCGCGAATCGACCGGGCTCGGAGAGGCAGTGTGGTTCGGCTGCCTTACCGCGGGCCTGGACGGCAAGATCACGTCGTTCACCTCGCAGGCCATCAAGCTCGCGCCCACCAACGAGCCGGTGCTGGGTGTGCAGGAGATGCGGGCATAGCTCAGACGTGTCATGCTCGCGCGGCCATGACGAAGAAAACTTGCGATCAAGCGCCAAACGTCTCCTTCACCCAGCCTACGATCGCCTTCGCGGCCCCCACCCGTCCCGGCTCCTCGCCCTTCTCCAGCGCGCGGCCATGATGATCGCCGCGGAAGCGCTGGCGGATTTTCTTCCCCGACGCGATCTTGTCGTAGATCGCTGAGCAATCGGCCGGAAACACCGTGTTGTCGCCGGTGTAATCGATCAGCAGGCACGGCTGCTCCACCGCCTTCGCGGTTTCGAACAGATTGGCGCGCGAGGAATGCCCGGACCAGGTTGAGAGCCAGGCTTCCGGCGTGCAGAAACGCGCGAACCCGACCGCGCCGTAATCGGTCGCGAACGGATCCTTGCCCCAGACCGATCCGAGCTTGCGATCCGATGGATCGATCGACGGATCCCAGCAGCGCAGATCGGCATCGGTGCGCCAGATCGTCATCACCGAAGTATGCGATCCCTTACGACGATCCGAGGCGGAGCCGGAGGTCTTGGCAAGCTTGCGCGCCGACAGGCGCTCATCGATCATCGTGCGCGCCGTCTTGTCGAGCCGCGCCACGCGATCGGATTGCGCTGAACGAAATCGCGCGACGAAGTCCGGCGAATATCTCGATCCTTCCGGTCCCTCTCGATAACCGTTGGCCGGATCGAGGAAATCGACCGCCGGGGCGACCGACAGCGCGTCGCGCTCGTCCGTCACCGACGGATCGATACATTTCAGCAGGATCTGCCCCTGCCCCGGATGCGGTGAGACGAACACCATGCCATCGGCGGCCGGCATGGACGCCTCCGCGAGCCCGGTTGCCCGCCCACCGGGCGTCTTTTCAAGCCGCTTCGCGGCGTCCAGCAGCGATTGCTGATTGTAGAAAGCGTACAGGCTGGCACCGCCCGAATTGCCGATCAAAATGATGCGTTTGAAGCCTGCTTGTTTCAGGAAATTCAAACCGGCTGAAACGTCGAGCAGCGCGATCTCGTGTTCGAGCCGCATATCGTTGCCGACCGAACGCGCGGTCTGCGTGAATACGGCATATCCCGCCGAGACCAGGTCCGGCACCAGATAATGCGTCGCGAGAAACTCGCGCGGATGCATGATGCACAGCACGGTCTCGGCTGTCTGCTTCGCATAGAGAAAGCCGTTGACCGCAGCGCCGTCTTGCGTTTGCAGCGGATGCACCGTGACTGCGACATCCGCCGGCAGCCCGGTCATGGTCCAGCTGGCATTACGGAAGCCCGCGGTCGCCTCGATACGGGACATGATTCAATCCAATCGTCATTGTTGTCCAATAATCGACACTATAGTAAATAGCGCGAAAAGTCGAGCCGTTCGGCCCCGGAAGGCGCAACGATTTCCGCAGATGAAAGGACTGATTTAGCGGGATCGAAAGCGGCAATCTTGCTCGCGGGCGATCCCGATTATCGGGAAAGCCGCGGGACAGCACCTAAAGGGCAAGGCGACCCGCTAACAGCCTGAATTGTTCAAGTTGCTGTGCCTTGAGATTGCGGGCTTCGTCGCGCCCGACAAATATCTTGAACATGATGTCGTCTTCGCGATTGAAGAACAGGATCGACGCCGAGAGCCGCCCCATGAAGGGCCGTTCCAGGAACGCGATTTCCGAACAGCGCTCATGCCGGAGATGGCCGTGAAAACCGCTGGTTCCCGGAATATTGTAATAGCCGCGGGATATCTGACCCGCGGGCACGGCGCCGCCGAATTCCATGATGCCGTCTTCGGTGTGAACGATGAGCGTAACATCGCCCCACGTGGCGACATCCGCCATCGCTTCGACAAAGCGTGATCCATCCGCGAAACGCCGCATCTGCGACGGCAGGGCATGAACTACGCCTCTTGGCGTGATGCCCTTCTCCTTCGCAAATTGTTCGACAATCACATCCGGATGGCCGGCGAGATAATCCGCGATCTCGGGAGAGATGCTCATGTCGCCGGTCTCAGGCGGCCCGGCTCTTGGTGAGCGTCTGCCTGATCTCAAATCCCTCAAATTTCGGATGGCCCAGATAAAGCGAGCCCGTCGACGAATCGCTCGCGTTGGCATGCGCCTTGCGAAACTCTTCGGATTTCGTCCAGGCCTCGAACATCTCGCGGCTTTGCCAGACAGTGTGCGATGAATAGAGCGTGTGATCTTCGGCTTCCGGGCCTTTCAGCAGATGGAATTCGACAAAGCCGGGAACTCGATCGAGATGGGAATCTCGCGATTTCCAGACGTGCTCGAATTGCTCCTCCGACCCCTTCTTCACCATGAAGCGGTTCATCGCGATAAACATGTTTGGACTCCTGTGAGCTGGCGCTGTGCTGGCTGTATCATCTTCGGTTCGCCGGGGGACCGGCGAACCGACGTCGAATAGTGAGTTCTTACGTCGCGCTGAAGCGCATGCGGACCGTCCCCTTGTAAACGATGCCGGGCGGAGGCGCTGCCCACAGCACGTCGTTCTGTGTGGTGCCGTCGCCCGTCAGCTTCGGAATCGCGTAGGGGCGATAATAAGCGTTCAGCACGTTATCGACCGAGAAATTGACCCACAATTCCTTTACCGGCTCGTACGTCAGGTAGAGGTTCAGCAGATCGTAAGACGTGCTCGGCAGGTAATTCGCGGGGACGTGATCGTTGGCTGCGGCCGAAGTCCACGCTCCACTGAGCGTCAATTTGCGATCAAGCAGCCGTACGCCCGCAGTCGTCACGATCTTGTTCGGTTGAATGGTCGCCAGGCCTTGGCCCGTCACGTCATTGTAGCCTCGCTGAAGCTGACCGGTGATGCCGACAAACCAGTTTCCGGCATCATACATCGTCTCGGCTTCGAAGCCCTGAATGTGAGCCTTGTCGACATTCTGATACTGATAGAACTGGCTGAATTTTCCGACCGGCACCAGAATGATCGGGGGCGGGAACGGATTCACGTTGATGTAGGCCATCACCGGCGTCGACGCCGTCAGCTCGATATAGTCTTCGAGGTTGTTGCGGAAGGCGTTGATCTTGCCGCGGAAAGAATCGCCTCCCATAAAGATATTATCGAATTTGAGATTGATACCGACTTCCTGGTTCTTGCCGACTTCAGGCCGCAGATAGGGATTTTGCAGGAAGCAGAACAGGCCGCCGCCACCACCCGGACAGGTAAAGAAAGCCGGACCGCCGCCAGCCGCATGCGCGCCTGCAATCAGCGTTTCCGTGATCGAGGGTGCGCGATAGCCCTCCGCGTAGCTGACATAGGGTGTGATACCCTTCACCGGTGTTATACCGACCGTGATCTTTGGCGAAACCCGATTGCCTCCGGCCGAAGCAGTGGCGCTTTCCAGCTCGTAATTGTCGTAGCGGGCCGCACTCACAACTTCCAGCCAACTCGAGTAATTCGCCTTCCACTGCACGAAAGCGCCGGACACCGTACGAACGCCACCGGGCGTCGTGACGTTGGAATTGCCGCTCATGTCGCTCGTGGTGACATCGTCCTGGAACATGTCGCCGCCGAACGTGACGGCATTTCGCCAGTCGCCGAGATTGAAGCGCATCGTGTTGTTGGCATCGAAGCCGAGTGTTTCAAGCACATAGCCGCGCTTGTCGCCGACGCAGCCGGAAATGTTATTTCCAGGAGTCGTGCACACGCCCGCCTGAATCGTGCTGCTCAGATGAGCGATCTTGGTCTGGTCATTGTTGGTGCGGTTTGAATAGGCACTCATGTCCCAGTTGAAGATATTGTCGTCGGGCCGATAATATTTCCAGCGCACGGTCGCAGTCGTGTTGTGCACGTCGGACGCATAGACCGACGATCCTTGATTCAGCAACTTCTGAGTGCTGGTAACAATAGGGCCTCGATTGTACTGCCCGACATTGAACAGATCCTCCTGCAGGATCATGCCGAACTTGATTTCGTGGCCGTCCGCCGGCCGGAACGTCGCCTTTGCCAGTCCTGTACTGATGTGATTTGCAGTGTTCGAAATGGTTTGGCCGTCGCCGTCCTTATAATCGCTTTGCATGCGATGCGTGGCGCCGAACATAAACTCCACATTCGGATTCGCGCGGACAGCCGTGAACGCGGATACCAAGCCTCGCCCCGCATTCGATCCGGCCATGCCGGCAAATGTCGTGGCAATTCGTTCGCCCGGCTTGAGAATGTCGTCGACATCCTTGGTGCGGAAGGCAACGACACCGCCGATTGCGCCGGAACCATATACGTTCGCGGTCGGACCGCGCACGATCTCGACGCCGCCTAGCAGCTCCGGCTCCAGGAAAAAGCCACCATTGGCGTTGTGTCCTGTGCGTTGATAGTTCTGTCGGGCGCCATCGACCACCACCGCAACACGGCCGAAATCCTGCAGACCGCGAATGTTGATGGAGGATTCAGGGGAATCGCCGCGCTCCTGAAACGACACACCCGGCACGTTGTAGAAAATGTCCGAGAGGCGCTTTGCGGAAATGGTCTGGATATTATTGAGCGTAATGACGCTGACCGGCGCCAGCGTGTCGATCGCCGACTGCTGAGGTTGCGACGGCGCAACCGCTTGAGGCACGGGTTGCTGCGGCGCCTGTGCCGGCGCAACAGCAGGAGCCGATCCCACTCTCGGTTTTGCCGCTGAGCGCCCTATGGTCGTAATCGTTATCGTATCAAGAGGCTGCGGATCTTCGGCTTGCGCCGGCGCTGCCCAGGCCGAAAACAGCGCAAATGCGGATACGCTAGCCAGCAATCGCTGACCGCCCACGCGACGTCGTGACATTCTAGCCCCCAAGCTATCGTATTTTGTTTTTGGGCTGGCGGGCTGCAGCGTTGAAAACGGCGGCTGGCTGGCTGAAGACGAAATTGCAGATGAATCAATTCGTAGTTACGGGGTTTCTATCGGTCAATGTGTCGCAGCACACACACACAAAAATAGCGACGTTGACTATACGTATTCTAAAAAAGGCATCGCTCTAAAATGGTTCTAAATGATAACGGATGACGCCGTTCTTCTTTGCACTAGATTGCCAATTCAAAGCGGCACTTCGTCGCGCGAATCTCGGCGACATGGCAATCGATCCCAAGAACGAAAAACCTTTGGCTGCTTCGGAGCCTCGGAGTCTCAGCATGCGGGAAAACCGCCTCGACAGCCGCGAGATTTTTGTTGGTACCCGCGAGATCACGATTGCGCATGGCGAGGAGCTCTATCGCTTGCGCCTGACCGCACAAAACAAGCTGATACTGACGAAATGAAAAGTCTTCAACATCCAATTCGGCTTGCGGCCTGCGCCGCGTTGGTCACGTGGTGGGCTGTCGCGCTATCTCACGGCGCCAATGTTCGCGATGCATCCGGCCGCAACGTTGCGATTTCGGATGCGTCGCGAGTGGTGTCGATTGGCGGCGCCGTCACCGAGATTCTCTACGCCCTCGGCCAGGACAAGCGGGTGATTGCTGTCGATACCACGAGCTTGTATCCGCCGGACGCGCTCCGCACGAAGCCGAATGTCGGCTATTTCCGGCAATTGTCCCCGGAGGGAGTCATAGGGTTGGCTCCATCCTTGATCCTTGCCGCGGACGGCGCCGGACCGAAAGAGGCAGTTTCGGTGCTCGAGGCAGCCACGATTCCGTTTGTCCGCATTCCAGATCATTACGATGGCGCTGGCATTCTCGAGAAGATCAAGATCATTGCGGCGGCGACCGGCACCGAGCGGCAAGGAGAATGCCTCGAACGTGTGGTGTCCGGCGACCTGGCGGCGCTTTCCACTCTTCGATCGCAGATCAAGACTCCGGCGCGCGCGATGTTCATCCTCTCCTTCATGAACGGCAAGGCTATGGTGGCAGGACGCGGCACGGCTGCTGACGGAATAATGAGGATGGCCGGCGCGACCAACGTCTTCAGCGAGTTCGAAGGCTACAAGATCGTCAATGACGAAGCGGTGTTGGCGGCCGCGCCTGAGGCTGTGCTCGCGATGCAGCGAGCGGGGCTGGATCTCGACGCCGCGAGCGTCTTCAGCCATGCGGCTTTTCGCGAAACTCCGGCGGCTCGTAACAGCCGGTTCTTCTCGCTGGACGGCCTTTATATGCTGGGCTTTGGTCCGCGAACGGCCCGTGCTGCGCGCGATTTGGGCCGGCTGCTCTATCCCGATATGAAGCCGGCGGCTCTGCCGTCGGACAGCGCGGAACGCGGCGATCAAGCCTGCGCGCAATGACCTCCGGCGTATCAGTTGCAGGTGTTGCGACTTCTGCCAGGCGTCCGCCAGCCTGGCTGGCGCTGATCCTGTTGGCGCTGATCCTGTTCGCGGTGACCGTATTGTCCGTCATGGTGGGAGCAGCCGGGATCCCGCCGGGCCGACTTTTCGCCGCCCTGACCGGTTACGGCGCCGACGCGACCTCGCTGCCGCGCGACCAGCTTGTCCTTTGGTCCATACGGCTGCCCAGGATCGCCGCGACCATCATGGTCGGCGCCATGCTCGCATCGGCTGGCGCGATCATGCAGGGACTGTTCCGCAACCCACTGGCTGATCCCAGCCTTGTCGGCGTCTCCAGCGGTGCCGGTTTTGCCGCTGCCGCAACCATCGTGATCGGCGACAAGTTCCTGACCGCGCAGATCGGCCAGGTACCGTTTGAGATTCTGCCGATCGCTGCCTTTCTCGGCGCGCTGATCGCGACCGGCGCGCTCTACCGTTTGGCGACCTTCGACCTTCGCACGTCGATTGCGATCTTCCTGCTGGGAGGTCTCGCCATTGCCGCGCTTGCCAATGCGGGAATTGGCCTCTTGGTGTTTGTCGCGGACGACCGGCAATTGCGGGACGTAACCTTCTGGCTGCTCGGCTCGATGGCGGGGGCGACCTGGCTCAAGGCCGCGGCGATCGCACCGTTTCTTGTCGTGACCGCTGCCGCGGCGCCATTCATGTCGCGGGGCCTCGATCTTCTCGTACTCGGAGAAGCGGAAGCCTTTCACGCCGGTGTCTCCGTGCAGCGACTGAAATTGGTAGCCATCGTCATCGTCGCCGCTGCGACCGGCGCGGCGGTATCGATTTCGGGAATCATTGGCTTCGTCGGCATCGTGGTGCCGCATCTGTTGAGAATCGTGATCGGGCCTGCACATGGCTTACTGCTTCCGGCATCCATGATGCTTGGTGCGGCGCTCATGTTATGCGCGGATACCGCCGCGCGCGTGCTGGCGGCCCCTGCAGAGGTGCCGATCGGCATCATCACCGCAGCAATCGGTGCGCCGTTCTTTCTCGTGCTGTTGTTGAGGCAGCGGTCGGTCGCGGCGCTATGACCGCGCTCATCGAGGCGACCGACGTCGTCTTCCGGATCAACGGCAGAAACATTCTCGATCAGGTGAACCTGTCCATTGAACCCGGTGAGATCGTCGCTCTGGTCGGGCCGAACGGCGCTGGAAAATCAACGCTGTTGCGATTGCTGACCGGCGAGTTCACGCCGTCGAGCGGAAGCGTGGCCTTGAAAGGGCGCGGTATTGGATCTTACTCGGCGCGCGAGCTGTCGCAGCAGCGCGCGGTGCTGTCGCAGCACACCAACGTGACATTTCCATTCACGGTTGCGGAAATTGTCCGCATGGGCGCAAGTCCGGCCAGATCGCAGCGTTGGGTTGACGATGCGATCGCCGATGTGATGGCGCGGTCCGATGTTCTTCATCTTGCCAATCAGGAAGTGACCCGGCTGTCGGGCGGTGAACAGCAGCGCGTACACCTGGCCCGCACGCTGTTGCAGATTGAATCCGCCGACGACCGATATCGGCCACGACTGCTGCTGCTGGACGAGCCGACGGCAAGTCTGGATATCAGCCACCAATTGCGTGTGCTTGATATCGTCAAGTCACTGGCTGCATCCGGCACGGGAGTGGTCGTGGCCATTCATGACCTCAATCTCACCGCCATGCTGGCGACCCACGTTGTCTTGATGAAGCAGGGAACGATCGCCGCGACCGGAAAGCCGGCTGAGGTCATTTGCAACGAAACGCTCCAGGCCGTTTTCGGCGTAACGAACTCTGTCGGAGTATTGCCGAAAGACGGCGCGCCGTTCGTGCTGCCGCACTCGATGACGCCGTGTAGCTGAATGCTATTGAGGTCGCGCTACTTATCAGGGCGGCGCGCATGATTGCGCCGTTCAAATCCTAGCGCGCGATTAAGCTTTTCGGCATGCTCAAGCAGCAATTCCGGTATTTGCGCCTCGGCCTTCTTGTCGAAGTTAGCCTTCGGTATCGTGATGCTGAGACAGCCAATCACCCGTGACTCCGAATTGAACAGCGGCGCCGCGAGACCGACCGCGCCCGCAATCTTTTGTCCGTGAGTTATCGAAAATCCCAGCTCCCGGATCTCGCTGAGCTCGCTCATCATCGCCTTTTGCGACGGCAATTGCACACCGGTCGCTGGCGAGCGGTCGGCATCCTTCAACGCCGCCTCGATCTCGTCGCGTGGAAGAAACGCCAGCACCGATCGGCCGGTAGCTCCCCATAACAAGGAGTGAGGCTGGAACAACTCGATCTGGTAGCGCAGCGGATTCGAGGAATATTCGGCATGAACCGCCATCACTTTGCGCGAGGACGGAATGTACCGAAGCAACACGCAGGTCTGGTTGCAGGCCGCAACGATGGAACGCATGATCGGACGCGCGAGGTCCACGATGCTGACCTTCGCGGCGAGAAGCGAGGATACCCGCAGCAGCTCGAGGCCGGGACCGTACAGCGCACGTACCGGCGCTCTCTCGATAATTCCGTTCTCGATCATGAGACCGAGCAGTCGATGCACCGTGCTCGCTGGCAGGTTCAGTTCCTGACACAGATACTTGATCGAAACTTCGCCTTCGGCTTCTGCGATACATGTCAGCAGTTTCACAACGCGCGCGACCGTACCTGCGGAGGAAGCATCGCGTCCCCGAGATTCCATGTCGCGCGCCGTTTCAGGCCGCGCCTTGCGATCCTGTATCTTGCTCATCCGCGATCGGAAATCCTTCTGACGATGCCTTCGCCGCGCTATGGAACATGTCAGCCCCTGTCGTGCAAGATAAATTCCGTTGATCGGAAAATTTGACCGCTGATCGGAACTGACTTATTCGATCTGGCTGAGTAGAAGCGCCGCCGAACAGGCGCAAACGAATGTCGGAGGAATGCCGTGACGACCATGCCCCGCTTGTTTGCAGCCGCCGCCGCGATGGTCACCATCGCAACCTGTCAGGCGCACGCACAGAGTTTCCCGTCACAACCGGTCCGCGTTGTCGTGCCGTTTCCGGCCGGCGGCGGCACCGACATTCTGATGCGGCTCATTCAGGACAAGTATTCTGCGCGTCTCGGGCAACCCGTCGTCATCGATAATCGTCCCGGTGCCAGCGGCAATATCGGCAGCGGCGTGGTCGCGAAGTCGAACCCGGATGGCTACAATCTGATCATGCAGGGGACGATCGTCGGCATCTATCCGCGCGTGTTCGCCAGCCTGCCTTACGATCCGCTGAAGGACTTCGCTTATATCGGTGGCGTAGCGGAATTGCCTGCGGTTGTTGTGGTGAATGCGAATTCGAAGCTCAATACCATCGGAGACCTGATCAGCGAAGGAAAGAACCGCCCGCTTAACTTCGCGTCTGCCGGCGTCGGCGCGCCGCAGCACCTGGCGACCGAGCGGCTTGCGCGGATCAACAAGACGCAACTCACCCACGTTCCTTACAAAGGCTCGGCCACAGCCGTCAGCGACCTTTTGGCGGGCATCCTCGATTTCGCCTCGCTCAGCCTCAGTTCCGTGCTTCCGCTCATCCAGGAGGGAAAGCTTCGTGCGCTGGCGGTCGCTAGCGACAATCGCAGCAAACTTCTCCCGAATGTGCCGACGATCAAGGAGGCTGGATTTGGCGACGTGTCGGGCACGATCCGCTTTTTCCTCGCGGCGCCTGCGAACACGCCTCAGGCCGCGATCGACAAACTGAGTCAGGATCTGGCGGCCGTCGTCAGCGATCCGGAAATTCAGGAAGGCTTCGCCAAGCGCGGCTACGAGACTGTGATCGCCAAGCCCGACGAAGTGCTCGCGATGGTGCGGCAACAGGGCGAAGTGTGGGCTGCCATTATCGAAGAGTTGAAGCTGAAATTCGACTGAGCCAAAAACAGCCGGATTGGTGATCGATGACGGGTACGCCTTCTCCCCTTGGCTTCATCGGATGCGGCCACATGGGCGGAGCCATGGCGGAGCGTCTTCTGATTAGCGGCTTTGCACTGGTGATCTGCGATCCGGACGACAAGCGATTGCTGCCGCTGACCGATCGTGGCGCAGTCGCGGTAGCTACGCCGCGCGAGGTCGCGGACCGCGCGCAGATTGTATTTGCCTGCCTTCCATCGCCGGAAATCAGCAAGAAGGTCGCGACCGGCACAGAGGGCGTTGCCGGCGGCAGCACCGTGAAGGTCTATATCGAATCCTCGACCATCGGCCAGGCGACGATGGTCGCCATTGCCGAGACGCTCGCGGCCAGAGGCATTTCCACACTCGACATGCCGGTCAGCGGCGGTCCGAACTGGGCGCGCGACGGCAAGCTGACCGCGATCCTGTCCGGTCCTCCGGCGGCGCGCGAAATCGCGGCTCCGATGCTCGAACGTCTTGCCGGCCGGGTTATGGTTGTTGGCGACCGGGCCGGACTCGGACAGGTTGCCAAGGTAGTCAACAATGCGCTTTCTCTTACCGGGATGATGATCGCCTGCGAAGCGGTCGTCGCCGGCGTGAAGGCCGGGCTCGACGCGCGCACGCTGATCGATGTGATCAATGCGAGCACGGGCCGCAATTCGGCGACGGCCGACAAATTCCCGAAAGCAATCCTGCCGCGCACATTCGCCTATGGCGGGCCGGTTGGACTCGGCAACAAGGATCTCGAAATGTATCTTGAGCTTGGACGCACATCGCAGGCCTCGACGGCGCTCGGCCACTCGGTCGCGGAACTGTGGAAGACAATCACCGCGGAGATCGGCGGCGAGCGGGACCTGAGCGAAATGGTCCGCTACTTCGAGGCCATCGCCGGCGTTGAAGTGCGCGGCTAATGAATGGCATCGCCTTGGACACGAACCTTCAAGGCACATGGAGAACGCACAGCATGAAAATCAAATATCTGGCCGCGGCCGCACTTCTGTTCCTATTGCCTTCTGCCGCCGCCGCACAATCGGATTTCCCGAATCGTCCGATCACGATCATCGTCAACATCACGCCTGGCAGCGGCACCGACCTGATCGCGCGCATCGTTGCCGACGCGATGAAAGAAGAACTCAAACAGCCTGTCGTGGTGGAGAACCGGCCGGGTGCCGGTGGATCGATCGGCGCTGCGGCCGTTGTCAATTCCGATCCCGACGGATACCGGCTGCTGGTCACGTCCTCGGCCATTGCCGCGCTACCGGCGATCCAGGCCAAGCTCTCCTACGACACCGAAAAAGACCTGACGCCGATCATCCCGCTCGCCTATTTGCCCGCGGTTGTGATGATGTCGCCGGACAAGGGAATTAACTCTCTCAATGAACTGATCGAAAAGGCCCGCAAGGCGCCGGGCGAGGTGATGTTCGGTTCGAGCGGCGTTGCCAGCGCCTCCCATCTTGAGGTCGAGCGGCTGCGCGCCGCGGCCAAGATCAAGCTCACTCACGTGCCGTATCGCGGTGCGCCAGAAGCCATCGCCGACACCGCGGCAGGCCGAGTCGACTTCGTGATTGCGCCGCTCGCGTCCGCGCGCTCCTTCATCGACGCCAAGAAGCTGATCGCCATTGCATCCACCGGCAAAAGCCGTTCGCCGCTGATTCCCGACGTTCCGACGATCGCCGAGACCGGTCTGAAGATGCGCATGGGTGCATGGGTCGGCCTGCTCGGTCCGAAGGGGATGCCGCCAGAACTCGTCGCCAGGATTTACGCTGCGACCGAGCGCGCGCTGCAATCACCCGAGGTTGCGCGCAGGTTTGGTCAGATGGCGGCCGAACAGATGCCGATGCCCTCCGACGAATTCAGGAAGCTCATTTCCGACGAAATCGCCGAGAACCGCGAATTGCTCGCCGAGGCGCTGGCTTCGGAAAAGAAGTGACGCAAACTGAAGCCACCGCCAAATCACGGCTTCGGCTGACGCTTCGCGAAGTAGGTTTCGGCATCATATTGCGCACCGATATGCAGTCCGCCGTCGACGATGACGTGCGTTCCGGTGCAGCCGCGCGACGCGTCCGAGCAGAAGAACAGGATCGCGTCGGCGACTTCCTCCGGTGCGAGCCAGCGGCCAAGAGGCACCTGACGCGGCACCGCAGCCCGGCTGCGGGCATCGATCTTGGCGTCCATTTGCGGCGTCATGATCGGGCCCGGCAGCACCGCATTGACGCGGATATTGTCGCGCGCCAGTTCGAATGCGGCATGACGGGTCATGCCGAGGACGCCCGCCTTCGCCGCCGTGTAGCTGACGCCGTTGTTGAACGACATCTGGAACGCCGCAAGCGACCCGACGGTGACGACCCTTCCGCCTCCGGCCCGACGCATCGCCGGCGCGACCGCCTTTATGCAATGAAACGGCGCGCTCAAATTGAGGCCGACGATCCGATTCCAGTCGTCCTCGGTCGCTGTCTCGATCGTGGTTGGCGACCCGCCGCCTGCGACACTGACAAGAATATCGATGCGGCCAAAGGCACGTTCGACCTCTTCGACCGCCTTATGGATCTGGTCCGGCTGCAGAAGGTCCACGTGATGGGACGAGAGGCCGGCGCCTGCCCTGGCTCTCAGTTCCTCGAGACGAACGCTGTCACGATCGAAAGCCGCAACAGTCGCGCCGTTTTTCAGGAGCGCGAGCACGGTTGCCGAACCGATGCCGCCCGCACCGCCCGTCACGATCGCAACTTGTCCGCTGAAATCCGAAATCATGCGTCCTGCCCGATATTCTCATTTTCCGATTATCGGAAAATGCTTTTGTTGAACGGAATGATACGGACTGATACCAAACTTGCCAAGCGACGCCGCAGCCACGCGACAGGAGACATGCCGACATGACCTACAACCTCAACGACATCGCGAAGGTTCTGCGCACCCCGCTCGAACTGAACGGCAAGCCGGGAGACAAGATTTTCGTCATTACCGACACCAAAATGGATCCGATATTGTGGCAGGGGCTGCAGAAGGCCGCGAACGATCTCGAAATGGAGCCGTCCATCGGGATCATGAATGCGAGAGTGACGCATTCCTCCAATCCGGTTTCCAGCATTCATCGCGCGGCGCTCGATCCCGAACTCGATCTCATCATTTATCTGACCAGCACGGCGATGGCCCACGCGACTATCACCGATGATCTGATCGCGGCCGACAAGCGCTTTATCCTGATGGAGGAGCTGACGCCGGCAATGCTCGGCCCGGATGGTCCTGCAACCGCCGATTATGCGGCAATGAACGATGTCGGCTCGCGCATCGCCAAGATTTACACCGAGGGCGACACTTGCCACGTCACCTGCCCCAACGGCACGAACCTCACCGCCAGCATCAAGGGGCGACCCGGACGTTCGATCGCGGGGATTCCGATCCGCTTGCGGCCGGACGGTGGCGGCGGCTGCGCCTTCCCGGATGGCGAAGCGCATGTTTGCCCGGTCGAAGGCACCGGCAACGGCACGGTGGTTTTTGATCTCACCGCCCATTCGGTCGGCTCCATCAAGGAGCCGCTCGAGCTCACGGTCGTGGATGGCTGGGTGACCAAGATCGAAGGCGGGCGCGAGGCCGCGATCTGGCGCGACATTCTCGAGAAGCATGGCGACCGCAACAGCTACAATTGTCCGGCGGAGATTTCGATCGGGCTAAATCCGAAGGTGACGCCGACCGGCAGCATGCGAACCGACAAGAAAATGTATGCCACCTCGCATATCGGGATTGGCGATACGGTTGCGCTCGGGGGGACCTGTCACGCGCGGCTGCGCCTCGAAGGCGTGATCCGTCAGCCGGAGATATCCGTTGACGGCACGACGCTGACGCGCGGCGGCAAGATCCTCGTCTGACCGGCGCCGGTCTCCCGTCATGCTGACCATGTCCGCGGCCGAAACCGTCGGCGTGCTTTCGATCGAGCAAGCCGCGGACGTCATCGAAGCGACCTACCGGCATCTTGGGACGGGCGATGTGGCCGTTTCGACACCATCGGCGATGCGCATTTCCGGGCCGCCGCATCGCATCCAGGTCAAGGGCGCGGTGCTGAAACATCGCGGTATCGCGGGTGCAAGGTTGAGTTCGCTCGGTCATCCTCGGCTTATTCTCTGGGACCTCGCGACCGGAGAACCGGTCTTCTTCGTGGATGAAAGCTGGCTCTACGCCTTCCGTACCGGCATTTCCGGGGCGGTGGTGGCGCGCTGGCTGATGCCCCGCCCCCGCCCCCACATCACGCTGATTGGCGCGGGCAAGATCGCAGCGCATATGGCGGCAGGCTTCGTCGCGCTTTGCAATCCGGCGTCGCTTCGGATCGCCGCTCGCAATCCGGAATCCGTAGAGCGCCTGATCGCCGGCCTGACACCCGGCGATACTCAGATCCAGGCTTGCGCAAATATCGAGGCCGCGGTCGAGAATGCGGATGTAGTCGCAACGATCACTACCGCATCCTCTCCGATCGTAAATCCATCATGGATCAAGCGCGGTGCCACCGTGCTCTCCATGGGCGGCGTGCAGGAGTTCGAGTTCGAGACCTGGAATACGGCAGCGCACCGCTTCGTGGACGATCTCGATTACGCGCTTTACCAGGGGGACCTCGCCGCATGGGTCGGATCCGGCGCAATAACATCCGATGAGGTGAGAGCGGGAATTGTGTCTGTCAGCGAAGTTGCCAACAGCCGCTGGCCGGGCCGGCGAGACCTGAACGAATCCGTCTATGCCGTCATCCAGGGGTTGACCGCACTCGACATCTCTCTGGCCCACGAGCTTTATCGGCGCGCAAATCTTTTGTAGCGATCCAAATGCGGCTGACGCGGATCAAGCGCCAGTCTTTTGATGTAGGATCTGCCACACGCGCTGTGGCGATGCCGGCAGATCGAAATGCTCGATACCGCGCGACGCAAGCGCATCGAGGACGGCATTCATCGCCGATGGCAGCGATCCCGCTACGCCCGATTCACCAGCCCCTTTGACTCCCAGCGGATTGGTCTTGCAAGGCACGCTATGATGCGCGGTGCGCATCACCGGCATCCCCTCTGCCCGCGGCATCGCATAGTCCATGAAGGAAGCGTTCAGAAGCTGCCCGTCCTCCCCATAACGGACATGCTCGCTGAGCACCTGGCCGAGGCCCTGTGCAATGCCGCCATGTGTCTGGCCATCGACAATCGCTTCGTGGACGATGGTGCCGACATCATCAACGGCTACATAGCCGACCACGGAAACAACTCCTGTTTCCGGATCGATTTCGACTTCGCATACGTGACAGCCATTAGGAAAAGACATCTGCGGCGAAACAAACTCGCCGATCGTATCGAGACCGCTTTTTAGCTCGTCCGGAAGATCTGCCGTCACGCGCACGCGCTCCGCCAGTTCAAGAATGGGCAGTTTGATATCCGTGCCAGCGACGGCGAAAGAGCCCTCGGAAAACTCGACATCGTTGGCGGCCACCTCGAACAAATGAGACGCCAGCCGGCGTCCTTTCTCGATGGCACCGTCGCAAGCCAATGCGGAAGCACTGCCCGCCATCATCAACGAGCGGGAGGCGACCGAAGGCGTGCCGTCCGGCACTTCGTCGCTATCGCCTTCGATCAGCTTGACCTTGCGGATATCGATGCCGAGTCGCTTTGCAACAACGCGCGGAAGCGTCGAAAGATGACCCTGACCCATCGCCTGCACGCCAAGGCGTATCGCTGCCGTTCCGTCCGGCTCGAAGCGCAGATCCGCCTTCTCGTTGAGAATGCCGCCGGCAACCTCGAGAAAGCAGCAAATGCCAATTCCGCGCAGCAAGCCGGCCTTGTGCGATGCGGCGCGCCTATCGGAAAATCCAGACCAGTTGGACATTTGCAGCGCCCGGTCCATCAGCGCTTCGAACTCTCCGCTGTCGTAGATCGGTCCGATCGCGGTCTGATATGGCATCGCGGAAGGCGGAATGAGATTGCGCCTTCGCATAGAAACCCGGTCGATCCCGAGCTTGCGCGCGGCACCGTCGAACAATCGCTCGATCAGGTAGATCGCCTCCGGTCGCCCAGCACCGCGATACGGACCCAGCGGGGCGGCATTGGTGAAAACCAGCTTTACGTCAATCTGGATCGCGGGAATCCGGTAGACACTCGACAGGCAGTTCTTGGTGTTCGCCGTGCCAAAAATTGCCGCGTATTGAGTGGTGTAAGGTCCGATGCCGACAAGATTGCGCACGCGCAGCGCGAGGACGTTGCCTTGCACGTCGAATGCCAGATCGCCTTCGAGAATGCCGTCGCGGCCATGCGAGTCCGAGAGGAAGCTTTCGACGCGGCTGTTGCACCATTTCACCGGTCGGCCGGTTTTCCTTGCGGCGTAAAGGATGGCGCCATACTCGGGATAGGTCTGAGCCTTCATCCCAAACCCGCCGCCGACGTCATAAGTGAGAATCCGTATCTTCGAAAGCGGCACCTTGAAGACGCCTTCGGCAAGCAGCTTTCGCACCACCGCCACGCCTTGCGTGGTCGCAATCAGCGTATAGCGCTGGGCTTTCTCGTCCCACATGCCAATGCCTGCACGCGGCTCCAGCGAGACCGGCGCAAGCCGTGTGTCCTCCAGGCGCACCCGCTCGACATGCGCGGCTTTCGCGAAGGCGGACTCGACCGCTGCACTGTCGCCGTCCCGCCAGTCGAGCGCAATGTTGCCCGGCGCCCCGTCGTGGCAGAGCGCGGCGCCTTCGGTTAATGCGCTCTCGATATCTGGCGCGCAGCCGAGCTCTTCTGCTTCGATTGCGACATGTTCCGCTGCATCCTGTGCCTGTGCGAGCGTGTCTGCGACCACGATCGCCACGGCCTCGCCGACGAAACGGATACGGTCTACGGCAAGCACCGGCATCGCTGCGGCAACCATCGGCTTTCCGTCGCGTCCGACAGCAATGGCAACGGGCGGGATAGCGCCAAGTCCGTCGGCCGCGAGATCGGCTCCGGTGATCACCGCGATGACCCCGGGCATGGTGCGCGCCCGCGTCACATCGACATGTCGGATGCGCGCGTGGCACGCCGTGGCACGCACAAACATGCCGTAAGCCTGATCGGGGGCATTCATGTCGTCAGTGAACTGACCGCGGCCCGTTAGCAGAGGATCGTCTTCGCTGCGCAACGCGCCGTGATCGCTACCGAAGCGTATTGGTGTGCTTTGCATGATTGTTCGCGATGTCAGTCAGGAAGGTTGCCGAGTTGCAAAATGAGATTGGCCGCGCCCGCAAGATCGCTCTCAAGGGCGGCGCGGCCGAGCGCCCCATCGCGCCGATGCATCGCGCGTATGATGTCCTGATGCGAGTCGGGAGCAAACTTTCGCGTCGCCGCGCGACCCCGCACCCCGAGCGAGAAATGCAGGAACGGCCCGGCGCGCAACCACATATTCTCGATGATTCCGAGCAACACCGGCATTTCGGCAGCCCGATAAATCGTGAAGTGGAATTCCTTGTTGACGCGAAACAATCGCGCCGAATCTTCGCGCAGGCGCATTTCCTGCATGAACACCGTATTGAGTTCCTCGAGCTGCGCGATGGCAGCCGGCTGAATGCGCGCGCAGGCTTCTTCTACCGCGAGACCTTCGAGCAAGATCCGGACTTTCAAAATCTCGCGCACACCGGCCTTGGTCATAATCGGGACGCGGATTGCGCGGTTCGGTAGAACTTCGAGGGCGCCTTCTGCCGCAAGGCGCTGCACTGCCTCTCGTACCGGCATCAGGCTCGTTCCAAACGCGCTGGTCAGCTGACGCAACGTGATTTTTTCACCGGGTTGCACCCCGCCAACCATCAGAAAATCACGCAGTTCATTGTAGACGCGTTGACCAAGCGTTCCGCTTTCAACCGCGTGAAGGCCGGACAGGTCAGCGGTTTCGATATTCATGCTTGCGGGTGCGGCCATTAACGAGCTTGACTTCGGCGTGGTGTCGATGAAACTGGTTATATGTGATCACATTATCGGTCACGAGAAAAGTTCGTTTCGCCCGACGCGACAGCGCCGGGCGATGCTGCAAGACATAACAATGCGCGCATAAAAAAAGAGTCGCGCGATTAGGGAGGACGTGATGTCCAAGGCCAGGCTACTCAACGCCAGCGCATTTGCGCTTTTCGCTATACTGAGTGCGGGTATTGCCGTTCTTGCATCCGCTCAGGCGCAGCAGCAGGGACCGATCAAGATCGGATTTCTGATACCACTGACCGGACCGTTGGCTTCGTCCGGCGCAGACATGTCGAATGGCTTTAAATTATTTTGGAGCCAGGCCAATAACACCGCGGGAGGTCGCAAGGTCGAGGTCATCACCGCTGACACGACCTGCAATCCCGATCAGGCTCTGACCCAGGCGCGGCGTCTGGTTCTGCAAGAGAAGGTCAATGTCCTCGTCGGTCCGCTCTGCGGCCATGAAGGTCCGGCGGTTGCGCAGGTCAGCAAAGAAACCGGTGTGCCGCTGGTCATGGACGCAGCCGGCGCCGACGAAGTAACAAAGTGGAATCGCACTCCGACGGTGGTGCGTACCGCTATCTCATCGAGCCAGATCGGCCACCCGTTCGGCGAATATCTCTACAAAGAACTCGGCCTGCGTAACGTCACCTTCATTGGCGCGGACTACACATTCGGCCATGAGGTGACCCTCGGCGCAGTGAAGACTTTTACTGCGCTTGGCGGCAAGGTCGCGAAGCTGATCTGGAACCCGATCGGCACCAAGGATTACGGCACCACCATCAGCACCATCCCGGCCGATTCCGACGGCGTGGCGGCGATCGTGGTCGGCGCCGACCGGATCCGTCTGTTCGAAGATTGGTTCAACTTCGGAATGGACAAGAAAATGAAGATCGTCGGTGGCTATTGGCTGCAGGAAGACATGCTGCCACAGCTCGATGACAGGGCCGTCGGTCTGGTCGCGAACTCGCTGCAATACGCAGCCGGCATCGACACGCCCGAGAACAATGCCTTCGTCGATGCCTATACGAAAGCTTATAAGAAGCTGCCTTCCTGGTTCTCCAAGTCGTCCTATACCGCCGGTCTGTGGACGAAGACGGCGATCGACTCGATCAACGGCAATATCGAGGACAAGGACGCTTTCCTGAAGGCGATGCGTACCGTCCAGCTGAAGGCGCCGCGCGGGCCGCTCAAGCTCGACGCCTACGACAACCCGATCCAGAATGTCTACATCTCTAAAGTCGAGAAGATCAAACACCCCGTCGTCGGCGAAGTGCTCATCACCAAACCGATAAAGACATACGAGGCGGTGTCACAGTTCTGGACCTGGACTCCGGAAGAGTTCCTGGCGCGCGGACCCTACAAGCGCTGATTGATCCGGCGCATTCGGAGCGGCGGCCACTGGCCGCCGTTCGCCTCCCCCTTTTCCTGATTTTCATATCCCCCAATGCGCAGCGCGATCCTTCAAGCCATCAACGGCATATCCCTTGGCGCGCTGCTGTTCCTGTTGGCGAGCGGCTTCACGCTTACTTTCGGCCTCATGCGCGTCGTCAACATGGCCTACGGGGCATATTATCTACTCGGAGGCTATATCGGGCTGTCGATTGTGCGCGCGGGAGGCAGCTTCGAGCTCGCGATGCTCGGCGGCGGGTTGTCCATCGTGGTGCTGGGCTATCTGGTCGACCGCCTTCTCATTCAATCGACCGGAAACAACCACCTCGCTCAGGTGCTGCTCACCGTTGGCGTAGCTTTCGTCATCGGAGAGGTATGCCTTGCGATCTGGGGAGGCGATAGCCTGAAGATACCCGTGCCGTCGTACCTGCGCGGCTCGATCGTCCTGCCGGGCGACATCTACTATCCGAAATTCCGCTTCGCGCTCATCGTGTTTGGGATGCTGGCGGCCCTGTTGCTGTGGCTGCTCTATCACAAGACACAGATCGGCGCGGTCGTGCGTGCCGGCGTGGACGACCGCGAGATGGTGAACGCGACCGGCATTAACGTCGATCGCCTGTTCGTCCTCGTCTCCGCGCTCGGCTCATTCCTGGCCGGTGTCGCCGGTGTCGTCGGCGGCGCTTTTCTGACGCTCAATCCAGGCGCCGAATGGGATATTCTCGTTCTCGCGCTCGTTGTCGTTATCATCGGCGGACTTGGGAGCCTCGAGGGCGCCATTCTGGGCAGCATCGTCGTCGGGCTTCTCGATGCCTATGGAAGATGGCTGCTGCCGGAATTCTCTTATTTCGTGCTGTTCGGCCCGATGGCTGTTCTCCTGCTTTTTCGCGTCACTGGCATTTTCGGCAAGGAGCACTGAGCGATGCGCCTTGCCGTCACTATCGCCATCATCGCGGCAGCGGCCGTCGTCCCACTATTTGCCGGTGAATTCTGGGTCACACTCGTGACCCAGATGATGATCTTTGGACTGCTGGCGCTTTCGGCCGATTTTCTTCTCGGCAATACCGGCCTGTTCTCCCTCTGCCACGCGTCGTTCTTCGCAGTTTCAGCCTATGCGACGGCGATTTTGCAGGTTCGTCATGGCGTGCCGACCATCCTTGCCGCGCCGGCGGGCATCTTGACCGGCACTCTGCTGGCGATGATCTTCGCCTTCTCCGTGCGTACTCGCGGCGTCTATTTCATCCTCATCACAATCGCATTTGGTTATATCATCTGGGGTGTCGCTTACCGCTGGGCCTCGTTTACCGGCGGCGACAATGGTGTGACGAACGTGCCCTATCCTTCCGTGGGCGAGTGGGCCATCACCAATTCATTCCAATATTACTATCTCGTGCTTGTGGCAGTCCTACTCTGCGTCTGGGCCTACAGCGTCCTGGTGTCCTCACCGTTTGGCCTCGCTCTTCGCGGCATCAAATCGAGCGAACCGCGGCTCCGAAGTCTCGGCTTCGACGTAAGCCGCCATCTCTATGTCGCGTTCGTTCTATCGGGCATGCTCGCCAGCATCGCCGGTGTGCTCTATGTTTATCATAATCGCTTCATCAATCCGGCAACCGCGTCATTCCCGGTTTCGGTCGAAGCTGTGCTGATGGCGATCGTCGGCGGTTCCGGCACGATCCTGGGCCCGCTGATCGGTTCCGGGCTTATCCTGCTGCTGCGCAACTGGGTCAGCGGCTACTTTCATTTCTATCATGGCATCCTCGGCATCGTGTTTATCGCGACCGTCCTGTGGGCACCGAAAGGCCTCATGGGCCTGATCACACGCTGGCAATCTGGCGACCGTGGAGAGGGCGCATGACGGCGCCGGCAGTCCAGACTGAGATTCTTTCGAAATCATTCGGCGGGCTGCACGCCGTCGCGGATGTGTCGCTCTCAATTCCGGCCGGCGAGCGACGCGTGCTGATCGGCCCGAACGGCGCCGGCAAGACAACGCTCTTCCATTGCATCGCAGGCACTCATCAGCCCTCGTCAGGGCGCGTGCTGTTGTTCGGGCGGGACATATCGAACCTGGCCGAGAACCGGCGCACCTCGCTCGGCATGGGCCGTACGTTCCAGATCTCCAACATATGCACCGACCTGTCGGTACGTGAAAATCTCCAGCTTGCGGCGCTCGGCAACGACCGCCGCAAATGGGTGATGTACCGGTCGGCGGACTCGTTTCGCGATGTCCGCGATCGCGTCGAGCAAAGCCTCCAGAAGAACGGGCTCGCCGCCCGTGCCGAAGAGCTGGTGAAATTTCTTTCCTACGGCGAGCGGCGGCAGCTTGAACTCGCGCTCGCACTTAATTCCGATCCGAAAGTATTGCTGCTCGACGAGCCGTGCGCCGGCCTGTCGCCCAGCGAACGACAAAGCTTCTCGCGCCTGATCGCCGCCCTGCCCCGCGACATAACCTTGATCATGATCGAGCACGACATCGATATTGCGCTCGCGTTGGCCGACCGGGTGACCGTCATGCACCGCGGTCGCGTCATACTCGACGGTAGCCCTGATGAGGTGCAAAAGAACGAACAGGTGCGGGAGGTTTACTTTGGCCGCGTCTGACCCCCTGCTCGCAGTCCGTGACATCCATACTTATTATGGCGACAGTTATGTCCTGCATGGCCTGAGCCTCGAATTGTCGCAGGGTCGCATTGTTGTCATTTTGGGCCGCAACGGCATGGGCAAGACTACGCTTATCCGCTCGGTCGCAGGTCTGACTCCGCCGCGCCGCGGCGACGTTGTATTTGCGGGCCAATCTCTCATCGGCAAACCGCCCTACGAGATCGCCCAGTCGGGCATGGCGATCGTCCCCCAAGGACGGCGCATCTTCAGATCGCTGACAGTCCGTGAAAATCTGATGTTGCCGACAAGTGCATTAGCCGGCCGACGCAAGGATCAGGATTCGGGGCGCAGCCACTGGAATCTCGAGAGCGTGCTCAAGGAATTTCCGCAGCTTGCCGAGCGGATGGACAATACCGGCAACGCACTCAGCGGCGGCGAGCAGCAAATGCTTGCGATCGGGCGCGCGCTGATGGCCAATCCGGCGCTGATCTTGATGGACGAGCCCTCCGAGGGGCTATCGCCGAAACTTGTGCAGAAGATCGAGGAAATCATGCGCAACCTGCGCAGTCACGGTCACTCGATCCTGCTGGTCGAACAAAATCTGGCACTCGCGCTTTCTGTTGCTGACAGCATCTATGTTATTTCGTCCGGCCAATTTGTGTTTCACGGCACGGCGGAGGAACTGTCACGCAACACCGAAATTCTCGACAGCCACGTCGGCGTGGCCGCCGCGCCAGCGCATTGAAATGGAATTGATCGGATGAGGCTATTCAACTTGACCGGCCGCGTCGCAATCGTGACCGGCGCAAACTCCGGAATCGGCTTCGGCATCGCGGAGGGCCTTGCCGATGCCGGTGCGACGCTGGTCATTTCCGGACGCCGGGCTACCGCCAATGCCGAAGCCGTCAAGAAGCTTGAATCGCGCGGCATTCGCGCCATCGCGATCGAGTCCGACATGGCCAAGGAGGCAGACTGCGTTTCGCTGATTGCGCAGACGGCCGAAACCCTCGGACGGATTGATATCCTCGTCAACAATGCCGGCATGGCAATTCGCAAACCACCACAGGATTATTCGTCGGCCGAGTGGCGTCAGGTCATTGATGTCAATCTGTCGTCCGCATTTTACTGCGCACATGCAGCCTATCCGCATATGTGTCGCAGCGGCGGCGGCAAAATCATCAATATCGGCTCCATGATGTCGATCTTTGGTGCGCCTTTTGCGGTCGCCTATGGCGCGAGCAAGGGCGGGCTTGTGCAGATGACAAAAGGTCTGGCGACAGCCTGGGCCAAGGACAACATCCAGTCGAACGCGATCCTGCCGGGCTGGATCGATACCGACTTCACGCGCACCGCTCGCGCACAAGTGCCGGGGCTTAACGAGCGTGTCATCGCGCGCACGCCCGCCGGGCGCTGGGGTCTTCCCACTGATTTTGCAGGCGCGGCCGTGTTCCTCGCCAGCAGCGCGTCCGACTTCGTCAATGGCGCGACGTTGGCCATTGACGGCGGCTATTCCTCGCAAGGTTGACTATGTCGACGACCTGCCCGGCTGTGGTGACGCGCCGCAGGTGCGCGTTACCAGAACAGCCACGCGAAATGAGCTATTGTGCTGATGGCTCGCATGAATCTCGGCCGCGGAAGCCCCTTTTTATTAAGGCTTTTAAAACCGCAACACCAAGTTTGACCAGCGGTTTCTAGTATTCATTGCCCGGAGCATGTAGAAGCATTCCAAGGTGATTCGCCACAAAGGCCGTGGCCGGCGCAAAGTGCCGGATGCCGAGCGTGTATCCCGAAAACTCGCAACGGCATTCTTAAAACGAAATCGTCACCACAGGGCGGGAGCATGCGGACGTCGCGACGCGAGTTCGTCAAATTCGCCACAGCAAGCGGCATTGCGCTCAGCCTATCGCGTTTGGCTTCAGCCGAGGAGCCGACATTCAAGGCCCGCGAGACGCTGCCTGGGCGACAGCGCTGGAATCCGGCCGCTACGGGCGCTGGCCGCATCGACGGTGTTCCCAAGGTTACGGGGGCCAAACTATACGCTTCCGATTTCCGCGCCGCTGATCTGCCGGGATGGCCGGCAAGCACCTCCCACGCCATGCTCATTCGTGCGGCAGACGCCACGCATGTCTATACCGGCATCGACCTTTCGCGTTTGGGCGGGGCGCTCAAGCCTTCGGTAGTGGTCACCGCGGCCGAGATCGCGCAGGCAGGCATCCGCGTTCCCGCGTTTTACGCCGGCGACCTGTTCTGTCCTGTCGGCAAGACGCCGCTGTATCTGGGCCAGCCCGTGGCGCTGCTGATTTTCGAGAAGTTTGATGTCTTTGATGAAGCGCGGCTCGCTCTGCGCGACGGGACTTTCGTGAAGTTTGGCGGCGAAACTGGTCCGGTCGTTATGCCGGATTATGGTGCCTTTCGCTTTACGCGTGTCGCCGGGCCGACGCCTGACGCACCGGACATATACTCTGCGGTTCAGGAAGGCTGGATCAGCCCAGGACGCATCCAGAACACCGAACTCCCGGTATGGAATCCACTCGCAATGAAGCCGGGCAGCCCTTACGCAAAAGGGGCGGCCTATGGCGAAGCAATCCGCGCGGAACTTGCGGAAAAAAATCCGGCACTGCTGGTGCTGGACCGTGAATTCGAGACGCAATCCATCGATCCCATGTTTCTCGAACCGGAGGCCGGTCTCGCCTGGTTCAACAGCCGCCGTGAAATCCTCGAACTCGTGGTCGGCGTGCAGTCTCCGTACGAGGCCGCAGAATCGGTTGCATTTCTTCTTGGCAAAGCTCGCGCACCCTTCAAGCCGGCGCGCATCAACGCTCAATTCGCCTATGTCGGTGGCGGGTTCGGCGGACGCGACCACACGCCATTCCCGCTTTATGTCGCATTGGCGGCGATGTTTTTCCCCGGTCGTCCGGTTCGGCTCGCCCATGATCGCTATCAACAATTTCAGGCGGGCATCAAGCGGCATCCGTTCAAGATGCACACGCGCATCGGAGTCGATCGGACGACCGGCAAGATTCAGGCATTCGCTGCCGATCATGTATTGGATGGTGGCGGCCTTGCGAATTATTCCGTCAACGTGGCCACGGTCGCGGCAAATGCGGCGATCGGCATCTACGACGTACCGAAGGTCGACGTCACCACGGTCGCGCTGCATTCGCGTGGCGTGACCGCAGGGTCGATGCGCGGTTACGGAACGCTCCAGACGATGACGGCACTAGAAGTTCTGGTCGACGAAGTGTGCTCTGCGTTGCCGCTCGATCCCATCGAGTTTCGTCGCCGCAATGCTCTGAAGCCGGGCGGCCGGACCATGGCGGGAAATCCGTACATCGTCTCGGTACGCACCGGGGAAATACTGGATAAGTTGGAAAAGCACCCGATCTGGCATCAGCGCGCCGCAGAGAAAGCGCGGGGACTGCGATCGGGGATTGTCGTTGGTACAGGCGTTGCTTGTGCCGCCAAGGATTACGGCACGGGCGCGGACTGCTCGCTCGCAGCCGTGGAGATGGATCAGACCGGCAATATCACCATCCG
Source organism: uncultured Pseudomonadota bacterium (assembly GCA_963707705.1). Taxonomy (GTDB): domain Bacteria; phylum Pseudomonadota; class Alphaproteobacteria; order Rhizobiales; family Xanthobacteraceae; genus Pseudorhodoplanes. The sequence goes on from CAVPRD010000006.1 coordinate 370,346, forward strand.
TTGCGATGCGGTTGAGATGGGCAATGGCGTGGGGACTGCGGTCGCCAATCGGGTGGCGACCTATTTGGGTGGCGTTGCTGACGAGGTTACGGTTGCCGAGGTCGACACCTTCGGTCCGCTTGCGCTCGTCACGTCCGGGGACCCGTACGCGATGGATCAGGCGACGCAGGACGCAGCACAGCGAAACCCGCGCTGGGTGCCGGCGATCAGTACTGCCACCACCGCATCAATCGGAGCCCACGTCGGAACGCATGCGGCGGCTGAGGCCGCGCGTGTCATCTTCCGCTTTGGATTGTGGCCTGCGGCCCTCGACCTGTGGGGCATCGCGGCGACCGATTCAAGCGCGAGGCAATCCGACGCCGCGCGCTGGAAAGACGGACAGCTCAACATGTCCGGCTTGCCGCCGCTCTCACTGTCAGCGATTGCGGCACGAGCTCATGCACGCACTCTCGTGACGGGAGCGATGACGCACGGCTTTTCCCGTTGGGCATGGTCGCAAGCATCCTTTACGGTTAGCGGACAATCGATATGGACGGCGCCGATAGACGCGCTGGCTGTGCGCAAGGGTGACGGCGGATACCTGCGCATCAATCGTACCAGCGTCAAATTTCCGCCAACCGATAACAACCGGATCGGTACCTCCTACACGTCGCAATGCGGCACTCTGGTCCGTATCGAAATCGAGCGGGCAACCGGCGCGCTGCGCATTGCAAAGGCATACAGCGTGTTGGAATGCGGTGAACCGCTGGTGCCGCAGGTTGTTGTCGGACAATCGCAAGGCGGTTTTGCGATGGGCGTCGGTTATGCGCTGCTCGAGACGCTGCCGCCGTATGAGGGCGGGCCCGGTAACGGGCAATGGAACCTGGGCGAATACATCATCGCACGCGGCTCGGATTTGCCCCTGCACGACCTCGAAATTGAGGTTTTGCCGCCGCTTCCGAACGAGCCGCCGAAAGGCATGGCGGAAGTCGTGATGGTCCCGGTCGTTGCTGCGCTTCTCAACGCTATCTTCGATGCCACGGGACGCCGCTTCCAATCCCTGCCGGTCACTCAAAGCATGCTCAAGGGAGCGCTCACGTGACGACTCTCAACATCACAATCAATGGCCGCGCGTACGGTCCGGTGGATGTGCGCGACGCGTTGACTTTGAATGATTTCCTGCGTGAATACCTTGGGCTGACCGGCACCAAGTTCGGATGCGGCGCAGCGCAGTGCCTGAGTTGCGGGGTGATCGTCGATAGTCCCGACGGGACGAGCTATGTGAGCCCGACCTGCGTCGTTTCAGCAGCGAGCTTCGACGGCAAGGCGATCCGCACAGTCGAAGGCCACGCGAAGAACGGCGAATTGTCCACTTTGCAAAAGGCTTTCATCGAACATTTTTCGTTCCAGTGCGGCTATTGCACGGCCGGCTTCCTGAACGAGAGCCAGGTTCTACTGGAGCGCCTGGAAAAAAAACGGGTGGCGCGCGGCGACCTGGAGAAAACCATTACTGAAGCGCTCGACGGCCACCTTTGTCGTTGCACCGGCTACATCAAATATCACGAAGCCGTCCGCGATGTGATTCTCGCCGAGCCAGGACGCTATCTTCTTGCAAAGGCCGATTGAATGCCGCGACCCAGCATTGAAGGTGATTGCTCAAGAGGCGAGCGAAGATGAAATCCGAGACGCGGATCAAATGCCTCGTGGCGGTCGCGGCCCTGCTGATGAGCATGTTGAGCGCGTTCGCCATTGATCAAATGCAATCGGACAAGCTTGCGGCACCAGAAAGCTTTTCCTCGATCGGCGACACAACCGCGCGGTCAGCGGCGATCTTCACCGAGCTCGGCAAGGTGCTTACCCATGCACGATGCGTCAATTGCCACCCGGCCGGCGACCGCCCGCGTCAGGGCGACCAGCGCCGGCTGCATCAGCCCCCGGTAACACGCGGCGCGGACGGCCATGGCCTTGAGACTTTGCGCTGCCCGATCTGCCATCAGAAGGCAAACTTCGAACCTGGCCGCATGCCGGGTCATCCGGAATGGCATCTCGCACCACGGGAAATGGCGTGGGAAGGCAAGACCGTCGCTGAGATCTGCGTCCAGATTAAAGATCGCGAGAGAAACGGCGGACGTTCACCGGAAGACCTGGTCCATCACATCGGCGAAGATACGCTGGTCGGATGGGCTTGGGAGCCCGGCTTTGGACGGCAACCCGCACCCGGTACACAAAAGCAAGCACGCGCGCTCGTGGAGGCATGGGTCAAGACCGGAGCTGCGTGTCCGAACTGATTGATGCACTGACGTCCGGCAATGCCGGACACTTTTTCTTGGGCAACATCACGTCAGGAGAAGTTCATGAGAACCTTTGTTGCAGCGATGGGTGGCGTCGGCCTGATCCTGTCGTCACTCTTTGCAGCTGGCTCAGGTGCACCTGCGCGCGCCGCGGAGCTGCCATCCTACTTCAAGGAAATCGTCGGCACCCAAACGGCTAGCCCAGCGCAGATAGGGACGAAGGATGTCCTGCAACTGAACACCACCATGTTCGAGCTTTACGGCGATGCCGCAAAGATCTTCAAGAGGAACATCCTGGCCGAACATCCGCTCATTCTTGGACTGTTCTCGGGCGCCGGCGGTCGATTCATTCTGTACCGCCCTGGCATGGCACCGATCGACGCGCCGCAAGTGCCGATCGTCTATCAATTGCTCAAATCGGTCAGCCATAGCACCATGGCTTTGGCCGAAGTGGTCGTTCCCTATCTGAATAATCCGAACGATTTGACTTGGCGCGGTTCGCTCGCCTCGTACCGTAGCCGCATGCAATCCGCACTCGACGGTCTTGATGCGACCGCGATTCAGGATGACTGGCGGCCCACCAACCGCGCCGTCCTGCAGAACAATATCGCCTTCATGGACGAGTGCCTGAAGAGCGGCGTGATCTCGGCGGAAGCATTAGACGCCTTTGCCAAGAAGCAATCCCCGCTTTTGAAGAAGAATATCGCCTGGGCAGCCCAGACTCAGGTTGGTCACTGGATGAATGTGATCGACGGCTGGAAACAGATGCTTGGCGCCGATTGGGAAAAGACATATGCGGCAAGCAACACCATTTACGTTGCCCGTCAGAACAATATCCTGTTCAGCGTGCTCGCACAGTTTTTCGGTCCGGAGGCAATCAACAACCGGCTGATGCTGATCGAGACGGTTTCGTTCACCACAACGCCCGACGATATGCTCGAGTCTCTGACACGCATCATCGCTGACCGCTCCGTCGGTGCAGCATTCTTCGGCAATTACTATCTGATGGACTATGAGCTGATGGGTGGTGATGCGCGTCAAGCGATCATTGACGAAGCCGCCAAACGCAAGATGGCCGTAACGTTGCCGCCGCAGGTACCGTTCGGCTCGCGTCAATGGCCGACGCTGATTACACCGGGCTCTGGTCCGAAGACCTTGAGTGACCTCCCGTGAATTTGAAGGATACGCACAAGGGCGTGTCGGGGAAAGCCCGGACGTTCATCCTGATCGCCGGGCTGTTCCTTTCCGCTCACTTTCCATCCGCTGCGTTGGCGCAAGGTTCGGTCGACGCGGTCACGGGATTCCCGCGTGAGCCAATTCCAGTCACGGCTTGGCCCGGGGGCAGGAAGGTCGCCGTCAGTTTCGCTCTCTTCGTGGAGGTGTTCGGCTTCGGCCAGGGTCCGGTCTTCCGCCCGGACCTGGCCAGCCGCAATCCGGACCTTGTGAACGAGGCATTCCGTCAATACGCGATCACATGGGGCAACCTGCGCGTCGGACGGCTGTTCAAGGAATTGGACGTTCCGCTCACCGTTGTATTGAACGCGGGATTTCTTCGCGCCTATCCGGCGGTGTGGAAGGAGTTTCGCGCGGCCAATCCCAATGCTCCGATCATTGCCCACGGCATCAACAACAGCAACGATATCCTGCCGCTTGGGCGCGGGCTTACCGAACAGAAGGCTTATATCCGTCGGACGCTGGACTTGATCGCCTCGATCACAGGCACGAGGCCCACGGGCTGGTCGAGTCCGAGTGTCTATTCCAATGGCGACACGATGCAGGCGATGGCGTCGGAGGGAATTACCTACAATATCGACCAGATGGACTCCGACTTCATTTCGCGCCTCAAGACGCCAGATGGCCCGCTTATTCTGTTGCCCTATCCGACCCCAACGGTTGACATGGGACAGTTTTTGACGCGGATGAAGTCGCCCGCCGAGATCGAGAATCTCTGGCTGGATTACGTGCTCGAACTTGCCAGAGAGGCCCGAGCCGATCCCACTCGGCAGGCGACAACGGTGGTGATCGGAATTCATCCCTTTGTGATTGGCACGCCCGATGGGGCGGCCGCTTTGCGGCGTGTTCTGGAGCGCCTAAAGAAGGAAGATAAGGTCTGGCTGACAGATACCGATGCTATTCTGAAGGCGTCCGCAGGCCAGCAATGACCGAGCTCAATTGGTGCATTGCCGTTGTCATATCGTCCTCGGCAAAGGTCGTCTCATATTCAGCCTGAACCATGCATGCTAGGTCACGGTCATGCGCGCCGACGGCTGTAACTGCTTCTGCAGCGAGCATTTCAACAACAGTGCGTGCCAGAGTATCATGACGATCGAGCTTTCGAGCGCGTCCTGCTCCGTCATAAAAGGTTTGCGACAGAGTCAAGACTCGGCGGCCGAATATCAGGCCTTCCCAACCCGAAGAACCGTTTTCCGTAACAATCAAATCTGCATTCTCGATATATTTGAACTGCGAATCGAAAGCGCTAACCAGCGTCACATTTGGTAGTATCGATAACTCCCGGTAATAGGATTCTGGGCGCAAACCATAATTGCGACGATGTTCCCGAACCAGAAGTTGGTACCCATTGGGCAATACACTGGCGAGCAATCGAACTGTATTGCGCTGGTCGAACCATGCGGCTGCCTGATAATTCAAGGGCAGGTCAGTCTCCTTGTGCATCGGATAAAGAACGTATCGCATCGACTGGAGCTCACCGTCTTCGAACGTTTTGAGAATATGCCGATGACGGTAACGATGGATTTCACGCCGATTAAAATTAAAAAGCTCCTTGAAATCCGAAGTCTTGCCGGTCTCGCGTCCCGCTATTCTCCGCATCGTCCTTGAAAACATGGAGCTGGCCCAGTTTCTGTGCCAGGCCAGCCAGGCTTCGCCGCTTTTTATTTTCCATTTTGCCTGGATATGTTCCAGCTCGCGTGGCTGACCGCGAAACGTGCTGAGATATTCGTCGCCTATGGCGCGATTCGCCTCACTGTTCTGTCGTAGTTCTTTGGCCCTCGACCTTGCGGCAACATTGAACATCATCGGGTCTGCGGTGAAGAAACTGCTGCCCGACCTGATCTTGGATCGTCTCACGGCGATGCAGGGAATTCCTCGTCGCTGCGCCGCCAACCAAAGCACGAACAACCAGGGCCTCGCCCATTCATAAGAGAATATAAAGTCGGGCCTGGAGTTCTCCAGTAGCCCGTCCGCCCAATGAAAAAGGCGCCGTATCGCGCGAAACGGCTCGCGGTTGTCGGTCTCGTAAATTTGCAGGGAATCGGACGTCTCGGGTACGTGGATAATAGCCGCGACAAAGGCGCGGCCTATTCTGGAATCTGCTGCCAGAACGATTTGTCCAATCGGAACACCGGTTATGCGTTCGGCCTCTTGAATTTTGGCGTCAATGGTTGCCGCCAATTCCTGATCGCTTTCCCATGGAGCGACTTCCTCAAGCGAACTCGGCTCGGGATAAAGCGAGCCGGCCGGTGCGGCCAGCTCCTGATATCCTTTCAAATCAGGCCTCTTGCAAACGACGTCGACATGCCAATCCCAGCGCGCCTTCGCCGCTTTCAGCGGCTCATTGACATATGCTTTGGTCTCCCGAAGGCCACTGGATGTCAGCACGAGAGCGCGCAGGCCACGCAGGGCTTCGTCGGCATCAACAAAACGTTCATTGTTCATGAGGCACGTCCTGCAATAAATGTCATTCAAGTTTAGGAGGCCGCGCCGCCGATAAGCCCGAACTCGTCTGGCTGCGACCGCGATTGCATCCAGCGCTTCGTCGATATCCGCCGCCGTATGAGCGGCGGAAGGCTGCGCACGCAGCCGCGCCTCGCCGCGCGGCACGATCGGGAAGCAGATGGCGCCGATATAGACACGCTCCCGCAGAAGCTCGCGACTGAATTCGACCGCCTTCTCCTCATTTCCGACGAGGATCGGCGTGATCGGGTGATCGTGGCCAAGGATGCGCAGTCCGAGCGCCTTGAGGCCGCCGCGTAGACGCTTTGTATTCTCGGCGAGACGTTGAACGAGCGCATCGTCCTGCATCACCCGTTCGATGGCGCCGAGTGCGCCAGCCGCAGATGCCGGTGTGATCGCCGTGGTGAAGATGTAGAAGCGCCCGTTGTCGTGCAGCCGGCGAATGAGATCGGCGCGGCCGGCGGCATATCCGCCTGCAAATCCGCCAAAGGCCTTGGACAGCGTACCGGTATAGAGGTCGATCCGGCCGATGCAGTCCTGCGCTGCGGCGGTGCCGCGCCCGCCCGGACCGATCACGCCGGCAGCGTGGCTCTCGTCGACGACCAGCACGGCATCATGACGTTTGCAGATCTCGATCATGCGCGGCAGGTCGGCGGCATCGCCTTCCATGCTGAATACGCCATCCGTGATGACGAGCTTCGCGCCGTCATGTGGTTCCGCCAGCAAGGCTTCCAGATGATCGAGATCGCGATTGTTGTAGACGCGCGTCTCGGCCGCGCTCAGCCGGCAACCGTCGATGATGCTGGCGTGATTAAGCCGGTCGCTGAAGAGCCGATCGCCCTTGCCAACCAGCGTGCATGCGACGGCCACATTGGCCGAGGTGCAGGAATTAAACAGCAGTGCGGCGTCGGTGCCGTGAAAATTCGCGATCGCTTCGCACAATTGCTCGTGCAGCGGCGTCGTCGCCAAAGGCGGATTGAGTGTCGATCCATTTCCGTATTTCCGTGCGGCGGCGCATGAAAGCTCGATCAGGTCGGAGTCGCCAGCAAGACCGAGGTAATTGTTGGCCGTCAGCAGGATCACCGAGCGGCCGTCAATTTCGGTACGCGCGCCGACGCGTCCGCCAAGGATCGGCTTTTTTGCCCGGGCGGCAGGCAGATTTTCAGATGTTACCATCGCAGTCTTGTCCTTGAATTGCATTCACATGGCACATTGCAGGATCGGCGGCGACTGCGATATGTCCTAAACTTATCTTCGATACGACCATTGAAGCCTACTTCCATTATCTGATTCAAGGCGAGCAATACGATGTCGCACTACTCCGCACAAAGTCGAAACTCAACAAGGCAGTGTTCGGAATGGTCGCGTGCCGGATGACTAGGAAGAACCAGACGCGCTTGCCGCCGGCAGCGCCGTGACCGCCGAAGCTATGTTGCGTTTTGACCGTGCCCGTGCGGCACGGCGCGCAGGCGCCGCATGGCCAGATGCTATAGGACGCGTTCTGGTCGAGAAGGATATATCGACGGCTTTAACTGCTATGCCGCGTCTTGCTGAGACGCTCTGGTCACGATCAGCTCTGCCAGCTTTGCGCATTGAACGCGAATATCCGGGACTGCGATAATTTCCCAGAACACTGCGCGAGTCAGCGGTCCAATCGCGAAGAGGCGCTCCGAGGGTTTGCCGAGCACGTCTATCACGGCGCAATCGTTCGTGACTTCGAGGCTGATGCGCAGCGGATCAGGGCGGCCGAAACCTTCTTTCACCAGGGTGCGGATGATGGGGTTGCGTGTTTGCGTCGGGTCGTTGTCCAGACCGCGACATTCTATCAGTTTCTGAACCTTGATATTCTCAATGTTCTCGGCACCACGCCGCCGATACGTGATTTTGGCGCCGCCGCCGGATGCCTCCACCGAACATAGCCGGGCCGCGACGATCGTCAGTCTTTCGTTGGCAACCAGGGATTTAATCCGGGCTTCCACTTCGGGCGCCATGCGATGTCGGTGTACATCCCACCACGCGCGGGCATGCTCCAGGAACCGTCGTCGCGATCGCTGCGGCAACCGCTGCCAGAGTTCCTGCGTATACGGCCGAAGCCCGTCAATCACACTGCGCCAGTCACCGCCCCGCTCCTCACAGGTTTGGACCAGATGCCGAATCCAACGCAACAATGTCGGGACGTCCTTGCCGAAAGGAATTTCATAGCGCGTGATCGGCCAGGTTTCGACGTGACGATGCGCACGAGGCAAAAGTCCCCGGCGCGACATGGCGATGATCCTACCCCGATGCCCGGAATGAACAAGCGTCAAGACATGGTCGATCATGGTGAGCCCGGTGCCCAGGATCAAAACCGTATCATCAGCCGCGATGCCCGTTTCGCATGTCTTCGACCACGGATCCGCATACAGATCCGATTGGTTTGAGATGGCGATTTCGTTTCCGGCAGCTAACACGGCCAAGTCACCTTCGTGACGCGACCCATCCGCAAGCGAAATATCGACGCCACGCGGCGCTTCGTGAAAGGCGACGCATTCGCCCTGCACGATGCGCAGCCTTCCCGGCCTTTCCGAAACAAGAATCTCCAGAAGGCCTGCGATATAACGTCCATAGACCGGACGCGGAACGAAGCAAAAGCGATCAGGACACGGCAAGCGATCCGTATCACCGCGGGCAACCAACCATCGCCAAAAATGGTCGGGGTCTTCCGGATAGGCGCTCATGTTGGACGCGCGCACATTCAGGAGATGATTATGGTTCGCGGTTCCGAAGGCGATTCCGAGGCCGACATCGGCCCGTTTCTCGAACAAGGTTACGCGAACAGGTGAGAACGGGTCCTTCAAAAGATGACACGCCATCAGCACGCCACTGGCACCGCCACCGACAATCAGCACATGGGTCATCTGCTTTGCCGACATGCGTCTCCCATTCAGATTCGAGGCAACGTGCGTCCTGCCAGGCACGCGATGCGGCGCCGGGCACAAAGCCAAAGTTGGCGGTATCAGGCGTCTTCGCCGGCTTCCGAATTTTTGAACAGGTCACGCAGAATGCGACCTTCCAGCGCCGCGATTTCCGGGGAACCCCGTTCCCGCGGGCGCGGCAAATCCACCGCAAGATCGAGCGATATCCTTCCGTCTTCGATCACCAACACCCGGTCGGCAAGTGTAACGGCTTCCGCAACATCATGGGTCACCAAAAGCGCGGTATAACGCTGATCGAGCCAAACGCGTTCCAGAAGCCGCTGCATCGAAATGCGGGTCAATGCGTCCAGCGCGCCGAGCGGTTCGTCCAGCGCCAATATGCGCGGCCGGCTCACCAATGCACGCGCGAGCGCCACGCGCTGCTTCTGGCCGCCCGACAGGATCGAGGGCCAATCGTCGCGTCGATCTTCGAGCCCGACCTCGCGCAGCGTTGCGAGCGCGCGGTCACGCGCGTCCTCCGATTTTCGCTGCGTACCAAGCCCGACTTCAACGTTTGAGAGGACACGCGCCCACGGTAGCAGCCGGGGCTCCTGAAACATCACGCGGATGTCCTCACGCTGAACTTGCTTGTCTTGACGGTCGCCGAACCAGAACGAACCGCTGCTCGGCTTTTCCAAACCGACCAGAAGCCGAAGCAGCGTACTCTTGCCGCAGCCGCTGCGGCCGACAATGGTTACGAATTGCCCGGGCTCGATCCGCAGATCGATTCCGCGCAGAACCGGTTGCTCGCCGAAAGTTTTGTGCAGATTGTCGATCGTGATCGAAAGCCCGCGTGCCTCGGCTGGCGCCTTGCGCCCCGCAACCAAGTCGTGGAATGGGACGCCAGGCGGGGCAACGTGCTGGTTCATGTCAATCACGCTTTCTGAAAGGCCGGATGCCACGACAGACAAAGCCTCTCGAGCAAGCGTGCGGCGCTGTCAGCAAGCTTGCCCAAAAGCGCGTAGATCACGATGCTTAAAACGACGACGTCCACCAGCAGGAATTCTCGCGCCTGCATCGCCATGTAGCCAATACCTGAAGAAGCGGCGATCGTTTCCGCCACGATCAGCGTCAGCCACATGATGCCGAGCGCATATCGCAGGCCGACGAAGATCGATGGCAGCCCGCCGGGCAGGATCACGCGCCAGAATAATGTCGTGGGCGACATGCCGTAAGTGCGGCCCATCTCGACCAACTGCGTGTCGACGGTTCGGATACCGTGCTGGGTGTTGATATAGATCGGAAAGAATACGCCGAGCGCGACAAGAAAAATCTTCGCTTCCTCGTCGATGCCGAACCAAAGGATGACAAGCGGAATCAGGGCCAGATGCGGCACGTTGCGGATCATCTGCAAGGTCGAGTCGAGATAGCGCTCCGACCGCCGCGACAGGCCGTTGGCAAGACCGAGCGCAAAGCCGATACCGCCGCCGATCGCAAAGCCCACAATCGCACGCCAGAAGCTGACCCAGATATTCTTGAGGAGTTCGCCATTGCTCAAAAGCTTCCACCCCGCCGCCAGAACTTCGGTCGGTGCCGGCAATACGCGGACCGGAATGAACCCGACCGTCGACAGCGCCTGCCAGACCACGAGAATTCGCAAGCGGAAGCGCCCATTGCGCCAGCGAGTTAAACCTGCCGCTCGGCAGCGCGGCGCCGCTCATGATTGCGAAGCCTGCTTGTCGAGCGGCCGGTAATCGTTTGCGATGGTCTCACCGAACGGCCCGGTATTGACCGGCACCGGGTAAGGTATCCGCTCCTGCGCCAGCGGCAGATGTGGGAAGACCAGTTCCGCAAAGCGATAGGCTTCTTCCAAATGCGGATAGCCGGACATGATGAATGTATCGATGCCGACCGCCATATATTCCTTGATGCGCGCCGCCACGGTTTCAGCATCACCGACCAGCGCGGTGCCCGCGCCACCCCGCACAAGGCCGACTCCGGCCCAGAGATTAGGGCTGACTTCCAGCTTATCGCGGCGGCCGCCATGAAGCTCCGACATTCGGCGCTGTCCAACGGAGTCCATGCGCGCGAAAATCTTCTGCGCCTGCGCGATGGTGTCGTCGCTGACATGGGCGATCAGCTTGTCAGCCTCGCGCCACGCCTCTTCATTGGTCTCTCGCACGATCACATGCAGACGAATTCCAAAGCTGACGCGGCGGCCCTTTTTCGCCGCCACCGCTGCGACATGATTGACCTTCTCGGCCACCTGCGCTGGCGGTTCGCCCCAGGTCAGGTATTTCTCGACAATACCGGTAGCCACATCGATGCCGGCCTCAGACGAACCACCGAAATAAAGCGGTGGGCGCGGCTTCTGCACCGGCGCGAACAGCAATCTGCCATCCTCGATCGCTACGTGTTTGCCCTTATAGTCGAGCGTCTTGCCTTCAAGGAGCGCCGTGTAGACATCGAGGAACTCGTGCGTGACTTCGTAACGCTCGTCATGCGAAAGAAAAATGCCGTCGCCTTTGTTCTCGACCGGGTCACCGCCGGTGACGACATTGATGAGAAGGCGGCCGTTGCTGATCCGGTCCAAGGTCGCCGTCATGCGCGCGGCCACGGAGGGCGACTGCAATCCCGGACGGACCGCAACCAGGTAACGCAACCGCTTGGTGAAAGGCGCGACCGCAGACGCGATCACCCACGAATCCTCACAAGAGCGCCCGGTCGGCAGGAGCACGCCGAAATAGCCGAGGTCGTCGGCTGCCTGAGCAACCTGGCGCAGATAGCTGAAATCCACCTGCCGCCCGCCCACGGAGGTGCCGAGATAGCGGCCGTCTCCGTGGGTCGGCAGAAACCAGAGTAGGTTGGCGTGAGAGGGTGCCGAAACGGTCATGAGCCGGGCCGCACCGCGTCGGAAATCGTGATCTTCTTCGGCAGAAGACCGAGCTGGAAGAACGTGTCCGCGATGCTCTGCTGCTCGGCAATCACGGCGCCGTCGATCGGCTTGATGCCATAGGATTGCCGCTTCAGCGCGACCTCCAGAACCGGCACGGGAATCCCGACCGACGGACTAAGCTGTTCGGCAACCGCCTTGATATCGCTCTTTGCCCAGGCATCGACTTCGCTCAGTTCGGCGAGCAGGGCATCGAGCGCCTTTCCGTTCGCCTCGACGAAGTCGCGCCGTCCAAAATAGAACTGGTGATTGGCGACAATACCTTTTCCGTCCGCCAGCGTGCGCGCGCCAGTTGCTGCTTCCGCCGCAGCCTGGAACGGATCCCAGATCGCCCAGGCCTGCACCGAGCCGCGCTCGAAAGCCGCACGCGCATCCGCGGGCGCGAGGAAGACCGGCTCGATCTCCGAATATTTGACACCGGCTTTCTCCAGCGCCTTCACCAGCAGGTAATGAACATTCGAGCCTTTGTTTAGCGCGACCTTCTTGCCCTTGAGGTCCGCCACCGACTGGATCGGACTGTCCTTCGCCACCAGGATCGCCTCGCCTGCCGGAGCCGGCGGTTCATGCGCCACATATACGAGTGGCGCACCGGCGGCTTGCGCAAAGATCGGAGGCGCCTCACCGGTATTTCCGAAATCGATGGCGCCGACATTCAGCGCTTCCAGCAATTGCGGACCCGCCGGAAATTCGGTCCATGCCACCTTGTAGCCTAGTGGCTTCAGCTTGCCCTCCAGCGTACCTTTACTCTTCAGCAGCACCAGCTTGCCGTATTTCTGAAACCCGATGCGGACGATCTTTTCCTGCGCCTGCGATGCCGCGGGCACCGCAATCACGGTCGCTACAATCAGAGCAGCGACTGCAAGCATGCCGACAAACGGTTTGAGCAATCTCATGTCGATGGTCCTTTCAGGAGATCAGGTCGTAGGAAAATCGGAACGGCCTGGATCGCCGTCCCCTTTGTCGGATGCGCAACGATCGTCGAGTTGACCGTCAGCACCGCTTCGCAGACGCCACAGCGAGGGATCGTCATGCTGCGGCAAGCCGTTTGCGCCTTCCTTGTTTGGCGCCGTAACAGCTTCGACGATCTGCTTTGGAACCAGCGCGTTCAACAGGCCCAGCAGAACCATGACGAATTCGCTCCACGATCATCTGCGGCAAATTCTGACTGAATTAGTCAGGTTGTCGAGAGAACTGAAATTCTTTCTTCGCCGCGCGCCAAAACAATCTGTCTCTTTGCGAAGTCCGATGAAGGAAAAAAATTCAATCCCTGCTGCATTGATGAAGTTCGCGCCAGTCGAAAAAATACCTATGCAATGAATTTAAACTTTCGAAACGGAATGTGTTCCGCTGCAGCGAGCGGAGTGCGCGTCAATTCTTCCTCGGTTTGATACTTCGGCCGCGATTCAATTCTGACAGATCGGCCTTGGCCGAAACCAATCTTCTTATTTTCGTCTGCGGCTCACGAACAGCTTGAAGCTGCTGAGCGAATTGCATTTCTATTGCTGCGTGAGAGATCGAAATGACGATTGCGCCTGAGCTGTCTGCGGCGATTACAGCGCCGGATCCAAACGCATTTCGCGACGCGATGCGGCAGCTTGCGGCCGGTGTCGGTATCGTCACGGCTGGAAAAGACAATGAATGGGCCGGCATGACCGCGACGTCGGTCACATCGCTGTCGCTCGACCCGCCGACGATCCTGGCCTGCGTCAACCGTGAAGCGTCCATCCTGCCGTTTCTTCAGCGCTATTGGCATTTTGCGGTCAACTTCCTGTCTGCAGAGCAGCATGAGCTCGCGGATCGTTTCGCCGGCCGTGACAACTTCCAAGGTTTGGACCGCTTTCGCAGCGGCAATTGGTCGACGCTGGTCTCCGGAGCGCCTGTTCTGACGAGCGCGCTCGCGTCGCTCGATTGCAAACTCGAGGAAATGATCCAGCGCCATTCACATGTCATTGTCATCGGCCACGTGCTTTACGGCGATGTCAGGGGGGGCTCCGATTCGCTTCTACACTGGCGCGGCGACTATGCGCGGCTGCAAGCGTCGTCGCCGCGGCCGAACTGAGCCGGCACACCGAGATGACAACGCTCGATATCGGACACCCCGTGATCGTCGTGCCGGGGCTTGGCGGCTCCGATCCCCATCATTGGCAATCCGTGTTCGAAGACGAGATACCCGGCGCGACCCGTCTTTCCGGCATCGACTGGCACCAACCGAAATTGTCGGCCTGGATCGATGCCCTCATTCGCGCCACCAGGCGCAATCCGGAAGGCTTGCTGGTCGCGCATAGCTTGGGCTGCGCCCTGGTGGCGCACGCGATCGAGCATTATCCGGACCTTTTGGTCCGCGGCGCGTTGCTGGTGGCGCCGGCGGATATCGACGCCTCGCCGGCTGTTCCCGCTTCACTCGACAGTTTTGCCGGCGTACCGCGCCGAACCTTGCCCTTTCCATCCGTTCTGATCGCAAGCCGAAACGATCCGTACATGACGCCGGAACGCGCACGGCTGTTCGCATCCGCCTGGGGATCGACGCTGTTCGACGCAGGCACGTGCGGACACATCAATGTCGCTTCGGGCTTCGGTCCCTGGCCGCAAGGTCTGCAAATTCTCCGCGATTTCGCGCGTGAGATCGAAACGACGCCAACCAGCGCTTCATCACACCGCAAAACAACCGAAAGGACTTGATATGCCGTTCCATCCTATGACCAGACGGGCCGCGCTTGCGGCCGCACTGATACTCGCGGCAACCCCTTCCTACTCGCAGTCGGAAAGCCAGGAGACGGTACGCATCGGCTTGCAGCGATCCTCGACGCTGACGGCGATCTTGCGCGCCAATGGAGAACTGGAAAAGGCGCTGGCACCGCTAAAGGTTCGTGTGTCCTGGCACGAATTCACCAGTGGCTTGCCGCTGCTCGAAGCGCTCAATCTCGGCAATGTCGATGTCAGCGCGGACGTTGCCGACACCGTTCCGGTCTTCGCGCAGGCAGCGGGTGCCAAGCTCGTGTATTTTGCCGAAGAGACCGCCTCGCCTGCCGCGCAAGCCATCGTGATTCCCGCCAATTCGTCGATCAAGTCAGTAGCCGATCTTAAAGGAAAGAAGATCGCGGTGACCAAAGGCGCCGGTAGCCACTACCTTTTGCTCGCTGCCTTGAAGGATGCGGGCGTCAACTTCAAAGAAATCTCACCTGCCTATCTCACCGCAGCGGATGGCCGTGCCGCCCTCGTCAGCAACAACGTCGATGCCTGGGTGGCGTGGGATCCCTTCCTCACCATCGCGCAGCGCCAATCCGGAGCGAAGGTGTTGGCCGACGGCAAGAATCTGGCCAGCTACAAACGCTATTATCTCGCATCGGAGAAATATGCGCAGACCCGAAACGACGTGCTGAAGGTCCTCTATCAGAAGCTCGACGAGACTGGACGCTGGGTGAATGCCGAGCCGAAAGCGGCAGCCGCGCTCCTCGCCGGCCTTTGGAGCATTGACGCCGATGTCGTGGAACAGGCATTGAAGAACCGAACCCACAAGGTGAGCGCCGTGACTCGCGACGGCCTCGCCGAGCAGCAGAAGATCGCCGACGCCTTCGTGATCGAAGGCGTGTTGCCAAAGAAGATCGATACCACTGACGTCAAGATCTGGAGCCCGAAATAGCGCTGAAGGCCATTGATACGCATGGCTGAAGGCCTCCGGCTTCATGCCGGAGGCCTTGTGCTTTGCGCTTGCGCCATCCAATTTTGCAAGTCTGTAAAGATGCTAGTCTGTGGAGACAAGGCTATGACCGCAAAACGTCAGCTTCATCTTGGCGCCTTCATGCGCCCGGTCTCACTACATACCGGCGCCTGGCGCTATCCCGGCGCCTATCCGGACGCCAATTTCAATTTCTCGCATTTGAAGCGCTTCGCGCAGACGCTGGAGCGCGCGAAATTCGATGCGTTCTTCATGGCCGATCATCTCGCCGTGCTGAACATGCCAATCGACAGCCTGAAGCGCAGTCACACCGTGACATCGTTCGATCCGCTGGTGCTGCTGCCAGCGCTCGCCGCCGTCACCGAGCGGATTGGCCTGGTCGCCACCGCGTCTACGACTTTCGACCAGCCATATAACATCGCCCGCAAATTCGCCTCGCTCGATCATATCAGCGGCGGCCGAGCGGGATGGAATCTCGTCACTACCTCGAACCCCGATGCCGCGCTCAATTTCGGCCTTGAAGAACACATGGAGCACGGCGAACGATACCGGCGCGCGCGTGAATTCTTCGATGTAGTGACCGGCCTGTGGGACAGCTGGGCGGACGATGCCTTCATCCGCGACGTCGACAGCGGCGTCTATTTCGACCCCGATAAATTGCATGTCCTCAATCACAAGGGCGAGTTCCTGTCGGTGCGCGGACCGCTCAACATTGCGCGTCCCATCCAAGGCTGGCCGGTAATCGTGCAGGCCGGTGCGTCCGATGACGGCCGTCAGATTGCGGCGGAAACCGCCGAATGCGTTTTTACCTCGCAATCGAATCTGGCGAACGGCCAGAAATTCTATGCCGACGTAAAGAGTCGAATGGAAAAGGTCGGACGCAATCCGGATTGCATGAAGATCCTGCCTGCTGCTTTTGTCGTAGTCGGCGAGTCGCTGCAGGAAGCGCAGGACAAGCGCGCCAAGCTGGACAGTCTTGTGCATTATGACAGCGGCCTCGCATCGCTTTCGATCGCGATCGGTCACGATGCCTCAAAATTCGATCCCGATGCGCCCTTGCCGGAAATTCCGGAAACCAATGCCAGCAAGACCAGCCGGCAGAACGTAATCGACCTGGCGCGCAGAACAAACATGACCGTGCGGCAGATCGCACAGCGACTCGGCGGCTATTCTGGCCTCGCCTTTGTCGGCACACCGCAGACGATCGCCGACGAGATGCAGCAATGGCTCGAGCAGCGCGGTAGCGACGGCTTTACGGTTGTATTCCCCTATCTTCCCGGAGGGCTCGACGATTTCTGCGAGCAGGTGGTGCCGGAGTTGCAACGCCGCGACATCTTCCGCGCCGAATATCAGGGTACGACATTGCGCGAACATCTCGGCCTGCCGCGTCCGGACAACCAATTCTTCCGGACGGATGCGTTATCGCGTCGCGCCGTGCAGGCCGCCGGCCGATAATTCGGCGGTCGCCGTCGACAGCGTCGCCGGATTTCCGAATCTCCCGACCACACCAAAGAATGTCTTTCGCGCACTCGTGTTTGCGATAGTGAGAACGTCCCCTCACGGTCGCGAACAAGGATATCCGTTCTTATTTTTACGCACTGATTGATCTTCGTCACAATGTCTGGCGAGATGTCCAAGCCTTGGGGTTGCCCGGGCCGCGGGATTTGATTTGAGCAGCTTGCGCCGCGACTTGAAACGCTAAAGCGCCACGAAACGTTTCGTGGGCTCCGACCTGATGGAGATTCGCGATGACGTTTTCAACGTCCTTCAACGCCTATGTTATCGAAGTCCTCGACGCGACCGCCGGGATCGTCGTCCGCGATGGCGACCGGTTTCGCTTCTGCGCTTCCGACCGGCAATTTTACGGCCTTGAAGGCCGTAGCTTTTGCAATCCGCGCGCTGCTGAGACGGCAGCCCTTCGCCATATCCAGGATCGAAAGCCGGAAAGGCCATCAACGCAGAGAGCCCGCTGAGATGTCGCTTGCCGATCTTTGCTCGGCGTTCGCAATGCTGGGTCTGAGCCGGGCGAAGGCAGAAATCGCGGACATCCGCAGTCTTGAAAGGGCGAGAATGCCTTCTGCACCGCGCATCCGCATCAAAATGCGGACGTTCTTCAGAACGTCAGGATGGCCAGCGCGGCGACAGCGAGATAGGCGAGAACGAAGCCCGCCATGAGGACGGAATCACCCCGCCTGACCCCGCTTTTGCTGGCGTGATCGATGTGTTGTCGCATGGTCTCCTCTCAGGTCGCCGAGAATGGCAGTTTGTACGGACGGCCGAACGGCACGCCGCCGCGCACAGTCTGAATCGGGTTCAAATAGGCCTTCCCGGTGCGCGCATTGTTGGAGGTATCGAGCAGTTGTATCGGCCCTTCGACCAGATCGAAGATGGCGACATCGGCAGGTGCGCCGACCTGCAATGTGCCGAGCTTCGGCACGCGGCCGATGACATTGGCCGGTCTCACAGTCGCCGCCGCGATGACATCTTCCAGCGAGAAACCGAGCGCGAGGAATTTGCTCAGGACCCAAGGGAAATAGGGCTTGCTCGGCGTATTGGCGGCCGCGACATGCACGTCGCTCGAAATCGTATCGGGTAAAAGGCCCTGCTGGATTGCCGCTTCGGCAATGTCGTAATTGAAGCTGCCGGCACCATGACCGACATCGATGATGACTCCCCGCTTTTTCGCTTCCAGTAACGCGGGCAAAACCTTGCCGTTCTGGACCGCATTGTTTCCGAGGCTGCTGTAGGGATGGGTGAGGATATCGCCCGGGCGCAGCAAATTCACGAGAACGGAGAGGTCGCCGGGTGCATTGCCGATGTGGCACATCACCCTGCCTTTGGTACCGGAGAGTTCAACCGCTGCAATCGCCCGCTTCAGCGGCTCGATACCGTTGTTTCCCACGAAGGCAATCGTTTCGCGCACCTTCGCGCCGAGCACCACATCCGGATTTTCAGCAATCGTGCGAGCCGTTGCTTCGACATTGGCATAGTCGATGTTCAGCAATTCGCCGACCGGAAAGCCGGCAAGGCCTATGGTCGAGATATGCACAAACGCAAACAGACGGCTGCGCGACTGGGAGACGACCTGCCGGTTGAAGGCAGCGAAGTTGTTTGCGCCCGCGTCTCCCGCGCTTACATAGGTCGTCGTCGCGGAGAACGGCACGAGTTCATCCGGCGGAATTCCGATCGCCGAACCATAGGGATAAATATGGGCATGCAGATCGACGAGGCCGGGCGTCACCAGCCTGCCTTTTGCGTCGATCGTCTGCTGCGCGCGTTCCGGCGCGATATTTGCTTCGACGGCCGCGACTTTTCCCAGCCGAATGCCAACATCGCGAATTCCGCGCAAATTTTGGCTTGGATCGATCACTTCGCCACCGCGAATGACGAGATCGAATGGAGCGCTGGTCTGTTGGCCGAATGCCGCGCCATTGCCGACGGCCAGCGACCCGGCAAGCGCGGCCGAACTCAGTAAAAATTCTCGTCGTGAATGTTTGCGCAACGTAACCCCCGAAATCCCAGCGTCAGACGGCGACGCGGTTGGATGACGCTAGCGCAGGGCAATCGCAGTTGCTTTGCTTTGTTCGATGCGTGGCTAGAGTAATATGCTTTGCATTCAAACGCCGGTAGAAAGTCATTGCGCCATTTCGAAAGCGCATGACGGCATTCGGGTGGCGTAATCTCCCGGCGTTCCTCCTTTACTGGGTTGCTTGGGGGCTATCGCTGTCCTTGATCCAGGCCAACAGCAGTTCCCAGATCAGGGCCAGAATGATGGGACCGAGAAACAGGCCCGTGATCCCATAGGAGATGGTGCCCCCGATAACCCCGAGCAGAATCACAAGCACCGGCGTTTTCAGACCCCGTCCCATCACCAGCGGCCGCAAGGCATCATCCAGGAAATTGACCGGGATCATGTAGACGGTGAAAAGCAACGCGGTTGTCGTTTCCATCGTCATCCAGCACCAGATGATCACCGGAAACAGAACGATCGTCGGCCCGGTCTGAATAATGCCGAGAATCAGGACCGCGGAGGTAATGAGGCTAGCTGCGGGAATACCGGCGACCATCAGTCCCAGGGCGGCCAGAAAGGCCTGCAGGGCCGATATACCGATCACGCCGCGGGACACGGCGCGAATTGTTGCTCCTGCAAGCCGGACGAATTCTTCGCCGCGATCCGAAGCGAGCCTGCGAGAAAATTTCTTGATGGCGTCCAACAGCAACGGCCCGGGCGGATACAGAAATCCCGCAATGATGATCGCAATGAAGAAACTGATGATGCCGATACCGGCATCCTCTGCGATCACCAGAAGACGACTGCCGACTGGCTTCAGGTGCGGAGCGATCTCGTCGATGGCGCCCTGCATATTGCTCGAAGCGAGATTCCAGAACTGGTAGATCTGATCGCCGATCAACGGCCAGCTTTTCACCGTGCTGGGCGGCGGTGGCAGCGCCAAGGCCGAGAGATCGATACGCTCCGACAGAATTCTGATGCTGTCGATCAGGCTCAACGCGAGTCCGATCGCCGGTCCGATTACAACAAAAAAACTCAGGAGCGTGAGCAGGGCAGCGGCCAATCGGCGCCGTCCGCCGACCAGGGCAACCAGCCAATTGTATATTGGATAAAGCGCGACCGTGAGCACGACGCTCCAGATCGCAATCGTGAGAAATGGCCGAATGAGGTTCAGTGAAAGATATAGTAAGAGAGCAAGCGCACCGAGCCTGATCGTCAGCTCGACCCAATTTGCCGTGGCCTTCATGCTGCCGGACGGATCCTGGTCGGCGCTAGGCATGTATTCTCCCTACGCGATCTGAAGCTGCGACGTCGTCTCCGCCCGGACGCATGACAGCCAGCAAGTGCGCCTGCTCACGTTGATCGACGGACGCACCCGCGAGCTCTTTGCGATTCGGGTAGTCTAGCGGGTCAACAGGCGTCGTCGAGGCCTTCGCCGATGCGATACCCGCGCTTTCTCGCCTATGTGCGCAAGCACGACCGGGTATGGTTCTGCCGCGGTGTCGATATTGCGAACCATTGGCGGCGTGTTCACCCGCCGGCGCGCCGGTCGCTAAAGGTTGTCCGCGGACAGGCCGCGTGGGTCGCAACTTACGTTCCGCCCATCATCCGCCCATAGCTTGACCTTGGGTTCGGACGCTGATTGAAACCTGAGCGTCTTCAACTGACGCGGCTGAAGCTGCGTCTTGGCTGACGCGGAAGATGTCTCCCTCAAGAAGGAAATCAAGCTAGCCACCTCTGATTAGCCTCGTAAACACAATAATGCGGCTGCGCCGCCGGCAACTCCTGCAGGCTCAGCGCCAATAATTCGTCAGGAAGGAAACCCATGTTGCGAAGTCCATTCATAACGTCGTGCCTTGTCGCAGCTACGCTGTTGTCTGGCGGTGCAGCCGACGCGCAGGACTTCCCTACCCGACCGATCACGATCCTGGTTGGCGTTGCGCCCGGAGGCGTTACCGATCTCGCGACCCGCGCCTATGCCAATGCGGTGGCGAAGAACACCGGCTGGAAGATCGTCGTCGAAAACCGGCCGGTTGCCGGCGGCGCGGTGGCGGCCACAGCCGTTCAGAACGCGACACCGGACGGGTACACGCTGTTGACGGTGGTGGGCGCGCAGTTTGCCTCCATTCCGGCGATGCAGAACAATCCGCCATTCGACCCCATTCGCGGCTTCCAGCCCATCACGCTGACATTCCGGCTGGCGCAGCTGGTCGCCGTGCCGATCGACTCTCCAGCTACGACATTCGCGGAATTGCTCGCACTCGCAAAGAAGAAGGATGGTGGCCTGTCCTTCGGCACGCCCGGCGCCGGCTCTCCAGCGCATCTGCTCGGCGCGAAGATCGCGCTCGCCACCGGCACGCCGATGCAATACGTGCATTACCGCGGCGGTCCACCGATGATCACCGACCTGGTGACGGGACGGATCGATTTCGGCCTGTTGTCGTATATCGCAGCCAAGCCGCATATCGACGACAAGAAGCTCAAGGGTCTTGTCATCGATGCAGACATACGGATCGATCAAATTCCGAACGTGCCGACTCTGATCGAGGCGGGCCTCGCCAAGGAACGGGTGGCGAACTGGTTCGGTCTTGCGGCACCTGCCGGGACGCCGGCCTCGATAGTGCGGCAACTCAACGCAGAGTTCATCCGGGCTGCTAGCGATCCCGATGTGATAAAACAGCTGGACGCGGCAGGCGCGCAGGTCGCGACCAGCACGCCGGAAGAGATGGGGCGGCTGGTGGCGGAGGAAGTAACCTCGATGACATCGCTCATTACGGCGCTTGGACTGCGCAAGGAGTAGCACGCGGGACTGCGGGCGGGCACGCGCGCGGCCTTCGACAGGCGAAGCTCCGGGCCCGTCCCTCGTCGTTATCTGGCGGTCACTCACCGTTCGGCGGGCGTCGCCGGATTGAAAACCGTTATTCCCAGAAACATTATTGCGTTACAATTCGTTTCATGTCCGATTGCGTGCAACGTGGTCCAGCAATGAAACTCTTCGGAAACGTCGCCATAACCTTGCTGCTAATTGCGCTGCTTACCGGCGCGGCTTCTTCGCAGCCCACAATTGCGGAACGATCCGAAATTCCGGAGGGGCCGAAGACAAAGTTGGAGGCTCTCATCGGAACCAGTGGAGCCGGTCTTACCAGGCAATCTACGGAGGTCGGATCGATCGGACGCGGCTCTATCCGGGTCGCCGCCCTTATTGTGACAAACAGTACGAACGGCACAGAAACGAAAGGTCTTTTGATATCGTTCTCTGACGGGGCTGGCACGAGAAAAACTGCTTACATTGACTATGATGAAATCCCCGGCTTGCTTTCAGGTATCGATTACATCACGGGCGTCGATCTGGCGACTTTGAAGCTCGCGAATACTGAAGCCATATATCGCACGCGGGGCAATTTCAGCGTGGCCGCTTTCAATAGCGGCGAGTCGAAGAGAGCGTTCATAAGCATGGACAGGCTTTCCGCCGATACGCTTCCGTTCGACTTTGCAGATCTGGCGCGCTTCCGCGATCTGATCCGCACGGCAAAGGGAATTTTGGACAATCCAGATTTATTCGAGGCGAAAGATAACCGGCAGACGCCTGAGAGGGCTGTGCAGCCGGAAGCGGTCAGGCCACAAAGCGTTGCCGTTCCCGTTGCGCCACCAAAGTTCAGGCTCAAACCCAAAGTCAGACCAAAGGCGAAAGCCAAACCCAAGCCCAGGTCCGAAGTCCGGGTCAATGCGAAGGCTAAAAGTAAGGCCAAAGCCAAGACCAAAGCGAAGGCCAAATCCAACCCGGCCAAGGCGCAACCTTTTCCCAAGCCGATCTAGAATGCAGTCAGCGCATCTTCACTTCATACGATGAAACCTGAGTGCAATACCGTCAGTTCTCGTACACACCCACCACGCGATTTTGTTCGATGATGTTGTCCTTGTAGCGCTCAAGGAATTGCTCGCGTGTTGGCGTGCCCTCCACCTTGGTATTCAGCGCATAGATCCAGAAATAATAATGGTGCAGGCCATGGCCGGCGGGCGGTTGCGGACCGTAATAACCCGGCTGCCCTGCGCCGTTCGGGCCGACTCGAAACTTCGATTGTGCATCGGTCAGATCGGTGGCGGACGGCGGAATTCCATAGAGCGTCCAATGCGTAAAACCCTGCGCCAGCGGCGCGTCCGGATCGTGACAGATCAAAGCCAGCTCGACCGCTTCTTTCGGAACGCCGCCGATCTTCAAGCGCGGAATGACGTTGCCCTTGTCGCCGGCATGTTCGTCTCTCATCTTGCCGAGCGGCGCGAAATCGGCGCTCTCGATCTTCAGATCCTTGATATTCAACGGCATATTGTCTCTCCTGGACCGGTTGTTGTGTAAAGTGCGTTCTGGTTCACGTTGCGCTTGCAAGTTCCTTCACGGACTTGCCGCCGACACGCTCGTGAATGCGCCCGCCGGTTGCGACCCCGACGCAGATCATCAATTCGTCCGGTCTGGGCGCATCCGGCACCGCAATCGTGATCGCATCATAGTGCGAGCGGATATAGAGCTCGTCCTTGTGCGCCAGCGGAATGTCGAGCGAGGTACCAGCCGCGGCCGTCTTCGAAGCAGACGAGATCCACGCAGCACCGCCGCCGACCGCCTCGCGCAACGCATCGCCGAAGATCGTCGTCACACAGGCTACGACATGTTCTTGTTCGCCGGAAACGCCCGCAATACCGCCCTTGCCGTAGCTATGGACGGCGCGTCCGCCGAGCAACGCAACGGCTCGGCTTCCCAGCGCACGGCCAAGCGCTGCGCTCGGCTTGGTCAGAGGAGACAGATCGGAAACGAAGCGGCCGGCGAACGGATTTCGGATGACAACCGCGACAGCGGCCTTGACCAGCGAAGCACCGCGCGCTCCGCCTTCATGCTCAATCTCTTGCACCACGCTGTGCCAGCAACGCACATCGTATGCGGCGGTCAGGTCGTGTTCTTGGCTCATGGAATTCTCCAACGGCACGCGCAGCGGCAGACTTTCGGCGCGGCCAGTTACGCGTTGGTTCAAGTTAAACTGGTTGAGCGAAGGAATATCCTGAAGTGATTGGCGCTCACCAGGGCATCACACGCCGCTTTACCGGATCGTAACGGGCCGCTTCAGTCGCCCGCGGGGTGAATTGATTGCCTTTGGAGAGTGACCGGTTGGCCGCATATTCCCCCGAGATCGCCTGACAGCGATCGGTGATCGGACGGATACGCTTTTCCCACGACCCCAACGCCTCCTCGACATCCGGTATCTCTTCCAACTCCATCGCAAGACTCAGCGAATTGACCATGGCGCAGCCGGCGCCTTGCGCGATCGCGGGACACATCGCATGCGCCGCATCGCCGACCAGCGCCACCTTGCCGCGTGACCACACATCAAGCTTGGTGGTTTCGTAGCGGTCATATCGTGCAGTCTGATGCTTTGCCGCCTCGATCAGGACGGGCTCCAGAAACGGAAACATCTCGATCCAATAATCGAGCTTGATCGGCACGCGTGAGCCATCCGGATCGACAGCCGGCGCCATAAATCCAAGGTAAAGGTCGTTTTCGCTGCAGGGCGAATAGAGAATACGCTGCACCCGCGGCCAGAAATTCCACATGTCGATGACATTGTCCCATTCGCCATGACCGAGTTCCTGCTTCTTGCGCGGAACGATCAAGCGGATCAGGCCATCGGTCGAGATCCAGCGATCCCGCTCGAAGCCAATCGAGTCGCGCACCTTGGAGCCGACACCGTCCGCGCCCACCACAAGATCGGCCTCGCGCACCTCTCCCGATGCAAGTGTGATGCGGCCCAACGGGTCGGCGGCCACCACTTCGGAATTGACTAGGATTTCAACACCTTCGGCGCGCGCCTTGTTGGCCAAAGCATCATGCAGGTGCTGGCGCGTCATCAGGCGCCAGGGCAATCCATTGAAGGTTTCGCGCGAAACGCTTTTGTTATGAAGCCAGGTCTCATAGATCGGCGGCGTATGGGTCCCGTCGAGAACATCCTCAAGCACGCCAAGGTTATCAAGAACGCGCAAGCCATTATGCCATAGATAGATTCCCGCACCGAACGCGCGCAATTCCGGTCCCTTTTCGTGCAGACGAACGGTCCAGCCACGCTGGCGCAGCGCAACCGCAGCCGTCAATCCTGCAAAGCCCGCGCCGGCAATCTCGGCATGCATTGTCTTTCCGCTACGCTTATTCACTTGAGCCATAAGAGCCACCACAAACCTTCACACTTGAAATGAGCGGCGCCCGCCGCACTGCGCGGGCGCCGATTGACGACTACTTGTCCTGCCAGACCAGTGAATTGAGGTCGGCGGTCGCGTTCACGATGCCTTCATTCTTGGCGGCATCGACCCAGAACTGCATGGTCTCCGGCGGAACGTTCTTCTGCCATTCACCGATGCCCATTTTCTCGATCACCGCTGCAGGGATTTTTGTGTTGGCAGCGATCGTCTCGCGCACGACCTTCGGATCCTTGAAGTCATCGATGGCGCGATTGACCGCACGCAGCAACCGCCGCACAACATCCTTGTTCTTCTCTACATAAGGCAGCATCGCGACAATGCCGGACAGCACATTCGGCGACTTAACGTCCGTGAAGTAAAAGCCAAGGACGCGGGCACCCTGCTCCTTGCCGAGCGTGACGAAAGGCTCGGTTGCGCCAACCGCGGTCACGGCATTGTTGCGCAAGGCCGCAAGCATGTCGGGGAACGGCACTTCGCGGAACGTCACGGTTTTAAGATCGACCTTCTGCTTGCGCAGGAACTCGCGCATCATCGTCCAGTCGGTGTTGAAGCTGAGATTGGTCGCTACCGACTTTCCCTTCAGATCAGCCGCGGTCTTCACCGCAGGGTCCATCGTCAGCACCGCATGCACCGGGTCGGCCGAGGTTTGCTGGAAATTGAAGGACACATAGGTCACCGGAATGCCGCCATTGCGGGCATTCAGCACTCCGAGAGCATCGGAGATACCAAATTGCAGCGCGCCCGACTGCAATGCCGGAATGATCTGTCCGCCGCCGGCCATCGGGACCAGTTCAACCTCGATATTCTCGTCCTTGAAATATCCGGCATCGCGCGCCCGCCAGAAATAGGAGTATATGCCGATCGGAATGTAGCCGATCCGCAACTTCGTCACCTCCTGCGCAAACGCAGGCTGAGTCGGCGCGAACGTGCCGAGCGCAACGCAAGCCGCGATCGCGGCTCCTGCAAGTCTCAGTTTCATGTCATAGCCTTTCGGTTAGAGTTTCCACGGCATTCGTTTTCGCCTGCTGACGCACCAGCGTGTAGACGTGGTGCCGCAAACGAAGAAATTCGGGCGATTCCTTGGTCACGAGCTGATCGCGCGGCCGGGGCAGATCGATCGTGATTTCCTCGACGACGCGCGCAGGCCGTGTCGACAATACCACCACCTTGTCGGCCATGAAGACCGCCTCGTCGATGTCGTGCGTAACCAGCAGCGCGGAGAGCGACATGGTCTTGCAGATCTCCATGACCATGTCCTGCAGGTCGATGCGCGTCTGTGCATCAACGGATGCGAACGGCTCGTCGAGCAGCAGCAGGCTGGGCTGCACCACGATAGAGCGTGCCAGCGCGCATCTCTGTTGCATGCCGCCGGACAATTGCCACGGATAGAGGTCGGCGGCATGTTCGAGATGCACGGCTATCAGCGCATTGCGCACACGCTCGTCGCGATCTGCGCTGCGCAAATCGCGCAATCCGAAAGCGACATTCTGCCGGACTGAAAGCCACGGAAAGAGACTGCGGTTATAGTCCTGGAAGACGATCGAGAGCCATGGCGGAGGGTTGTCGAAATGCAGGCCGCGATGCAGGACCGCGCCTTCGTCCGGCTGCATCAGCGAGGCGATGCAGCGCAGCATCGTCGTCTTTCCGCAGCCCGAGGGGCCGACCACGGCGAGGAATTCACCGGGCTCCTGTTTGAACGACACTCCTTTGAGGATCGGGGCCGAGGCCGAATAGGCCTTCGAGACGCTGTCCATGATCAGGATGGAATTGCTCATGTCGGACCCACGATCTTCATGCTGTCCGGCCGGCATTGGAGAGGCCGCGCCATCCGCGATGCCAGGCGAGCACATGATTTTCGACCGCAAGCAGCGCCAACGTGAGCGTAAGACCGATGGTCCCGATGGTCAGGACACCGGCATAAACGTTCGCAGTCTGGAACAGGCGCTGACTGCGCAGGATATAGATAGCCAAGGCCGTTATCGGCTGCGATCAGTTCGGATATCACCATCATGACAAGCGCGATACTGAGCGCGATTCGGACGCCGGCAAAGATCGAGGGCAAGGCCGCCGGAAGGATCACGCGGACCAGGCGCTGCGACTACCGACAGGCCATTGACGCGCGCGACGTCGATCAGTGTCAGGTCGACACGGCGGGCGCCGTCAATCGCGGCCAGCAGCACGGGAAACACGGATCCGAATGCGATGACGAATATTCGCATCGTATCGGTCGGCCCGAACAGCAGAAGCGCCGCGGGAAGAATGGCGACTGCCGGTATGAAGCGCAGATATTCCAGCACCGGCCGAGTCCAGGGCTCGAGGCCGCGCAGATATCCAAGCGCAAGGCCGATCACCGATCCCGCAATAACGGCGATCGCGAAGCCGATGGCGAGCCGATAGAGGCTGGGAATAATCGCGCTGTAAAGCAGATCGCCGTGCCACAGGCGTACATATCCGGCTGCGATGTTCTCCAATCGCGGCAGATAAGGCGCAGGATGAGTAAGCGCGGACCATTGCCAAAGCGCGAGCAGCGCAGCGATGGTTCCGATCTGCCACGCGAGCGGGGCGATATGCGAAGCCTTACTGGTCACGGTGTTCCGGGCTCCATGGCAGCGCGAAACGTTCGACCGACATGAACAAGGCGTTGACAAGATATCCGAGCACGCCGGTCACGAAAATTGCCGCCCACATCTCGGTGATCAAACCGTTCAGGCGGACATTCTCGATATAGAAGCCGATGCCGGGACGGCCGGTCAGCATCTCCACCGTGATCGCGAGTACCAGCGCGATGGCTGATGCCGTTCGCATGCCGGTCGCGACCGATGGCAACGCACTCGGCAAGACCACCCGGAAGATGCGCTCCATGCGGCCGAGGCCGAACACCCGCGCGGTTTCGAGGAAGCGCGGATCGACGCCCTCGACACCGGCTTTCGCGCTGAAAAGGACCGGCCAGATCGCAGCAAATGCGATCATGAAAAGCTGCATTTGCAGCCCGATTCCGAGCACCAGCAAGGCTACGGGGATGAGCGCAACCGAAGGGATCGGCCGCAGGAATTCGAGCAGCGGCCGCGTCGCGATCTCAAGTCTCGGCATCAGTGCGAGAGCGATGCCGACTGTGACGCCGGCGATTGCAGCAATCAGGAGCCCTGGCGCCCACGATCCGATGGTCGCGAATACGGCGGCGAGGAGCTCCCCGCCGAGAAGTCCCGTCAGTGCAGTACGAATGATCGCTGCAAAGGATGGCAGATCGCGCGCATCAACCACACCCAGCGCGCGGATACCTTCCCAAAACGCGACCGCGACCGCGACGCCGGCGGCACCCTTGAGTGCACTGACCATGCTGTCGGGTATCGTCATCGGTGCACAAAGCAGCGCGCTGCCGCGCCGTCTCTGGAAAGGCGCGCCCATCGCCGCAGGTGAAGACGTGCCGGTGCCCTGCATGACACGCTACGCAACCTCGCGAAACGCTAGATGATTTGCATGAGGCAGGCGTGGCTGGCTCGGCATGATCAATGCGCCTTGGCCACGAAATCCAGGATCGCCTGTGACACCACCTCGGGCTTTTCTTCGTTGACGTAATGATCGGTGCCCTCCACCACGAGCACGGGCAAATCCGGCCGCAGCTTCCTCGTCTTTTCCAACGCGGCGGCGGACACGAATTTGCTGACCGCGCCGCGCACCGCCAGAACCGGACGATTTACCGCCTTGAAGGCCGGCTCCAGATCCTCTCGCAGACCGGTCGCGGTTTGCGCCATCGCCTGCGGCGATGCCAGCGGACGGAATCCGCCGGTGATTTCCTGATAGGCCGAATAAGCTCTGCGCCGGATCGCCTCGGGCGGCATCATCGCGTAGCGGCCGTGCAGATAATCCTCGATCTCCTCGCGCGAGGCGAAGGTGCGATCGCCGGCATTGACCCGCGACGCAAGCGCATCGAGAACTTCAACCTCAATGTAAGGCGTGAAATCAATCGCCACTACCGCGCTGACCAGATCGGGTCGAAGCGTCGCAGCGACGACACCATTACGAGCGCCGAGCGAGTGCCCGACGATGACCGCCGGTCCGGCATTCAGCGTTTCAATCAGCGCAAGAACATCCTTACTATAGCCTGAGGCCCCATAGTCACTGTCAGGCTTGTCGCTCAGCCCATGCCCCCTCTGGTCGACGGCAAAACAGCGCATGCTGCTCTTCAGCGGCGCCATCACCGGCTCCCACACCGCTCCATTTGACGTGATTCCGTGCAGGAATATCGCCACCGGCCCCTCCCCGGTCTCACGCACATTCAATGTAATGCGTCCGGTATCGATCCTATGCGTCCGGGTTGCTTCGACTTGCACGTTCGCCATTTTCCCTTGCCGAAATGGGCGCGCCGACTGAACTCAGCGCAACCTTCCCTCCGCGGCACGATCGCCGCCGGCTTCACAAAATCGAAACATAGCGCTAAATATCAGTCAAGAGGATTGTCAGACAATCTGGCAATCGGCAGAATCACGCAGGTTCTGCGGGTGGCGCTTTTCGAACAGATTGCGCCTTGCATGCGCATTGGCTGCCGGACTCCTGTGCATCATCGGCGCGGCGTGCGCTTTACGTTGGGTTTGGACATGGTTCGTGGCGAACTTTTATGCGATGAAGCGGCGGCGATGCGCCGGCGCATCGTCCCCTCCGTTCCCCACACGACATATTTCGCATGACAGCAAAACTCGATCTGCGCGTCGCGCCCCGCACGGTCCAGCAGGAGGTCGTCGAAAAGCTGAGACAAGCTATTTTGGCCGGCGTGTTTCTGCCGGGCAATCGCCTCGTCGAAGCGCAGCTCTGCAATTCGCTCGGCGTCAGCCGCCCGTCTTTGCGTGAGGCGCTGCGCAGCCTGCAAGCCGAGCGGCTGATCGAGATCGTTCCCAATCGCGGACCGCAAATTCCGGTTCTGTCATGGCGCGACGCCGAAGAAATCTATGAGGTGCGCGAGCTGCTCGAAGGCGAAGCCGCCGCTCGCTGCGCGGCGCTTATCACCGACGAAAGGATCGAGGCGCTGTCGGCCTGCCTGGAATTTTTCCGCCGCGCATCGCGTTCGAACGATCCGCTGGAGCAGGTCCGCACCACGACCGAGTTTTATGCGATCATCCTGCGCAATTGCGGCAACAAGATCATCGAGCAGGTTCAGGAGAGTTTGGTAGCGCGCGTCAACGCATTGCGTGCGCGATCCATGTCTCTGCCAGGACGTGCCAAAAAAAGTTACGAGGAGATGCGGGCGATCTTTGTGGCGATCAAGAGCCGCGACGCCAAGGGAGCGCGCAAGAGTGCAAAGCGCCATGTCATAAAGGCGCGTGCTGCGGCCAAGGCTTCCTTCAAGCTCTGAATGTGCGGCTGCCGTACCGGCCCTGCCAAGTTAATCCCTGCTTCCTCACCAGTCGATCGGCCGGATGTCGCATTTTAAAGGCCAACCCAGGTAGGGAATTACGGCTCCGGAGACGCAGCCCTATGACGCGCCGCAGCCTCCCAAAAAGCACGCGCCTGCGAAGAAAAAGCCTGCCGAATGCAGGCCTTTGAACAAGATCGGGCCAGGGGGAAATTGCCCCTCTGAGTGGTGGCGCATGCAGTCCTATTCGAACCGGTCTCTAGTTGTCGCGACGGGACATCAGGGAAAAAACAGCGAAAATATGCTGAAACCTGGCATGGCAACGCCATCGCACCAGCGGCTTTACGCCCCTGTTTGGGCACAGGGGGCCATTTTCCCTGCAAACAAAAACAGGGAATTTCAAAGTTGATGCCCTGGATTGATTATTGAGAGCAGCGAGCGGTCATTGGATCTCTCTTGCATTCATGGAGAAAGTTGTTTTATACGGGTCGCAGCTTCACCTTTCAGGCAAAGCCGAAAGAACCGAAGTATCAAGTTTAGGCCTGCGGGCGATGCCCGTCGAATGCCCTAGGCAAAGCCAGGGCGAGCAGAGTCAGTGACCTGCCGGCGCTTCGGCGCTTTTTCGAGCCTAGCTTCCACTTACAAAACTTGCATGCGCTAGGTGACATCGCCTGGCCCCAACGACTTAGTGGAGCGGCATCATGAGTCCCTTTCAGAGTTTTGAGCCTGCCAAAGGCGGTATTTCGTCGGAAAAAATCGAGCTTGTAGCTGTTGGAGCGCTTGTCCCTTGGGGAAAAAATCCACGGACACATTCGAAAAAGCAGATTCGCCAAATAGCTGACAGCATCAAACACTTTGGATTTACAAATCCGATCATTCTAGATGACCAGAACACAATTTTGGCAGGCCATGGTCGTGCTGAAGCTGCCAAACTCCTTCGAATTGAGCACATACCATGCGTCCGCATCAGCTCGCTGACAAACGAAGAAAAGCGCGCCTATGTCATCGCTGATAACAAGCTTGCATTGAATGCAGGCTGGGATGAGGATCTGTTAACAGGTGAATTGAGAGATCTTGTTATTGCTGACGTCAACTTCGATGTTTCTATTATCGGCTTCAGCTTGGGAGAAATCGACACCCTGATTGATGGGCAATCAGAGCAGGCCAACCCAATTGATGAAGCGCCTCTGACGTCAGTTCCTTCGCGTTGCAGGCTGGGAGATATCTGGGAGCTCGGCCCGCACCGTCTGATCTGTGGTGATTCGCTAAAGCGGGACACGATCGCAGCCCTTATGGCTGGAGAGAGCGCTGCGATGATTTTTACCGATCCGCCCTACAATGTCCGAGTCAACGGACATGTAGGCGGTAAGGGATCGGTCAAACATCCCGAATTCGCCATGGCAAGCGGCGAGATGACGAGCACTGAATTCACCAGCTTTCTTGCCGCTGCTTTGACCAATCTTGTGGAGTTTTCGATCGATGGCTCGATCCATTTAATTTGCATGGACTGGCGCCACATGCGCGAGGTCCTCGATGCCGCAGAAGGTAAGTACAGCGAGCTAAAAAATCTTATTGTTTGGGTCAAAGATTCAGCGGGGATGGGAAGTTTCTACCGCTCTCGGCACGAGTTCATCTTTGCCTTCAAAAAAGGGGTCGCCGCTCATCACAATTCCTTTGAACTTGGACAACACGGTCGCAACCGAACAAATGTCTGGACTTACGGTGGCGTCACCGGATTCAGTCGCGACCGAGCGACAAACCTTGAGCGGCATCCGACTTCGAAGCCGGTTCAATTGATCGCCGATGCCATCAGAGATGTGACGCCACGGGGAACTATCGTCCTAGATCTCTTCTGCGGCGGAGGTTCCACCCTGATCGCCGCACATAAGGTCGGCCGCCGGGCCTTTGTTTCAGAAATTGATCCGGTTTATTGCGACCGGATCATACAGCGATGGGAGTCCTTTGCGAAAGATACGGCCGAACGCGTTGGTAATCAAAGAAGCGGAGAGCACGATGAAGCATGACGATGACAAGAGAAACAAAACTCGCCGTGGCCTTACTGGGGACTATAAAGTCGGCTTTGGAAAGCCTCCAAAAGAATTTAGATTCAAGCCGGGCCAGTCGGGAAATGTACGTGGACGTCCTCGTGGCACGAGGAAGCGCTATTCGCTTGATGAGCCACTCAGCGAAATTGTATTTGAGGAGGCAGGTAAACTGGTTCCAGTCAACGAGAACGGTCGACAAAGTCTAATTTCGATCGGAAGACTAGCAGTGCGCCAAGCTGCAATAAGCGCAGCTAAGGGCAACGGCCGCGCTCTGACAGTATTCTTGAAATTACTTTCGGAAGCGAGCGTTAGACGGGAAGAGCGGCGCGCCGAATTGAGAACGACCGCACTAGAATATATTGCGGCCTGGTACGCCGAACGCGATCGCCGTGCGCAGCTCGGCGATCAAACCTTAATGCCCAGACCTCATCCAGACAGCGTCCATATCGATGAAGACGGCAGCGTTTGGGTAAGCGGCCCACTCCGAGAGGAAGATACTACAGCGACCTGGGATGTACTTTGGAAAGCGGAACAAGGTCTGGAAGTTAATATTGCAGAAATCCAACATGAGTTGGCGGCGGCACCGAACGATGACGAATATGTGAAGTGGTTGCGGGAAGATCTTCAGCAAAGTCGCCAGCTGCTCAAAACGGTTAAGAGGGGCCTGAGTGGGATTGGACCTGCGCGATAAAAGCATCGATGGACAAAAGTCCGTCAGGTAGTGGTTCATAAAGTCCGCCGGACTGAGGCGCGATCCCACCGTGCATAAATAACCAAAAGTTGGAGAGCGCCCGCGCAGGCACGCTCGTCAGTATGTCGCCGTCACCATCCATCGCTGTCAGGAGGTTTATGGGCAACCACGCTTTCCGGCGAAACCTTAGAAGCGCTGGCCAAGCGCCGACGGGCCGAGGAAAATAAGACTGACCGGGATTAGTCAAGGGTCCGCATCTTTGCGTCGGGATGGCTACTTCGCATGCCCACCAGGCGTCCCGATTTTATCGCCCCGTCTCGGGCATGAACGAGGTTACGACCAAAAGCCCGATTGCGCCAACGCTGCCCAGAAACAAAAACACGACAACGTCTCCGTACCTATCTGCGACGTATCCGGCCATAGTTGTTCCTAGTGATGCGCCAATACCGACTGCAACCCCGACCACTCCTTGCGCCAAATTAAAATGGCCGCTGCCTCGTGTTGTGTCAGCGATCACGAGTGGTACCAGCACGCCAAGAGCTGCCGCCGAAACTCCGTCGAGCAACTGTACCGCAACGATCACCGCGGGATCGTGGGACATTGCGAAAACTGTGCCTCTGACGCATAGCGGCACGAAACAGATCATAAGAAGGTGACGCCGCCCCCAGCGTTGAGCCATGCTGCCGATGGCGGGTGCAATGACAGCCACCACGAACTGCGGTGCAAGGATGCAGATCGCAATCACGGCAGTCGCCAATTCAGGAAGTCGCTTTGTTAAGGCCCCTGCCATGATTGGTAACATGGCGGCGTTGGCGAGCTGAAAAAGCACGACAATTGACGCAAAGATTAAGAGCGGCTTATTGCGCGCAATTCTGAACAGGGCATCGGACAACGCGCCTTTTTCCTGCGTTCGCCCCCCGCGCGCCAACTCGGGATTGATGTCGGTTGATCGAATTTGCCCCAAAGCTATAAGTGTCGGAAAGGCAAGTGCAGCAGTCAGAAGAAATATGGCTTGGTTTGAATAATAATATCCGACGATTCCCAGCAAGCCGGCAGCGACAGCGTTGCCCAGAGACAAAAAGCGAGCATTCCGCCCAAGTCGAGTGCTCAACAGATCGTACCCGACCAACCCGAGGCTAAGGGCACTTAAGACCGGACCCGCCAGGCAGCTCGCGATCGCGTGCAACAGTTTGGCGACAAGCACGACGCTGAAGATCGGCCACCAGGCCAGGAGGAGCGCGCTAACACTGATGGCTATCGTTGCAATCGCCGCTAATAGACGTTTATTAGGAACGCGATCGATCAGTGCGCCAACGGGAATTTGAAGCAGCATGGCCGAGAGCGTGCCAACGGTCAGCATTAGCCCAATGTCAAACTGCGTCCAACTCTGTGATGTCAGATAAACGGCAACAAAGGGCCCCCAGCCTGTCTGGATGTCGGCGAGGAAAAATGCAAACCAGTCGAGCCCGTATTGGCTCCGGCGCGAAGGTGATGGGTTTTGTTCTACCGAGGCCAATGGCGTAATTGCGTTTGATTACAGTGCGGGCCAGTATGGCTCTCTTGGCTCCCAGCGTCTCCTCAAGCGAAGCTGGGCTAATCTATATTTTTATGACTATGGGCAGCCGCATCGGAACTATGAAATAGACCCTAGGTCCACTTAGTCCTGCTCCACAGTGAACTGTGCGACTGGGCGATCGTCTATGACGACCTGCTGCACTTCGCCACCGGACTATGCGCGCAGGAACTCCAGCTTATGGTCGAGCTTCGCCCTCCCGCTGCGCTATAAATCCAGCCTGTCGACCCGAAGCTTTGACGGGCGCTGACCCAAAGGCCGCGGCCGCGCGAAGATGGGCGGCGTGTTGGCGAATTGGTGGCAGGCTGGCGGAACCATATAACGAAATCCGACACCGAGATTTCCCCGTCTCCTTCCGTCCTTTCAACCTCACGTTCAGGACAACTTCGATTTCGTGAACGCTGATCGGAACCGGAGTGGATGGGCGCTCGGCGTCGGCGCCGAATATGCATTGGATGCGAATTGGGTCCTGGCGTCGAATATAACTACTACGACTTTGGCTCGGCTAACATCAACGAAAATGCCACCTGCTTCTGCGGTGGCTCGATCTCTAGCTACACCGACCACAATCTAGACCTGACTGTGCAGACCGTAACTGCCCGCCTGACCTACAAGTTTGGCGGCTACGGCAAGTCGCCAGTCATGGCAAAATATTAATTCGACTTCCTTCAAATCCCCCGAAAAGGCTGGCAGCAATGCCAGCCTTTTTCGTAGAGCGCGAAGACGCCCAATAATATTAGCGCGTTCATTTAAGCCTCCCAGTAATTCTTGTTGTCCCAGCCTCTCTCCGAAAACTTTCGCTCTACTGTACTGTACGCAAGTTCTGGGCCTTTACGCAGTCGGGCGTTTTGCCGCGTCGACCGCGGTGCGCTTCGGTGAAAGGCCCGCCTCTGGTCGCGCCAAGAGCACGATGCTAGTGTGGTCAGGCTAACGGGGCAGAGCCCATGTCGACTGGCACCGAACAATCCACAGCTGGAAAAGACGATGCCGCGCTCGGAGCCGAGGCCGAGCATGAACGCCAGTTGCGTGAGTTGCTCGATTTCTGCCCTGCGGCGCTGTCGGTGGTCGACGAGGACGGACGCCTTGTGTTCCACAACGCGCGTCTCTCCGAAATACTCGGATACACCCGGGACGAACTTCATCTGTGCGACACACGCCTGTTCTGGCACGACCTCGAGCAGCGCGCGCACATCCTTCATCAGCTCCACGAGCACGGTGGCCAGGTTCTGAATGAACGGGTCACATGGCGGACCAAAGATGGTACGCTGGTTAATCTATTGCTATCATACGTTCAGGTCGCCTACCACGGCGGGCATGTCAGCTTCGCCGGCGGCAAGCGCGTCCTGTGGATTTACGACATCACCGTGCTGACGCAACACGAGGCGCGCGTTGCCGAGCAGGACCGCCAATTTCGTGAGCTGTTGGATTTCTGCCCGGCCGCGGTATCGGTGGTCGACGAAGATGGACGCCTGCTGTTTCACAACGCGCGCCTTTCCGAAATCCTCGGATACAGCAACAACGAACTCCATCTGTGCGATACGCGCCTGTTCTGGCACGATCTCAACCAGCGCACACGGATCATTCAGCACCTGCATGAGCATGGCGGCCAGTGCCTGAACGAACGGGTCACTTGGCGCACCAAGAAAGGCGCGCTGGTCCATCTCCTTCTGTCCTATGTGCAGGTGGCGTACCACGGGGGCCATGTCAGTTTCGTCGGCGGAAAGCGCGTCCTGTGGATTTACGACATTACAGTGCTGACGCAGCACGAAGCGCGGGTCGCCGAGCAAGAGCGTCAAATACGAGAAATACTCGACTACAGCCCGGCCGCGGTCGGAGTTGTCGATGAGGACGGAAGGCTCCTGTTTCACAATCGCCGGCTGCGCGAATTAACCGGCTACGCCAAGGAAGAGCTGGAACTTTTCGATACGCGGCGGTTCTGGAACGATCTCAACCACCGCACCCGGCTAATCGAACTGTTGCGCGCGCGTGGCGGGCAGCTTCTCAACGAGGAAGTGATCTGGACGACAAAGCAGGGAGAACTGCTCGATCTCCTGATGTCCTACGTTCAGGTCGCCTATCACGGAGGCCATGTCGCGATCGCCGGGGGCAAGCGGCTGTTCTGGCTCTACGACATCACGCCACTCCGACGTGCCGAGCAAGCGAGACTGCGCAGCGAGCGCCGGCTCGCCGAGGCAATCGAGAGCATCTCCGAAGGCTTCGCCTGCTACGACGGCGAAGACCGGCTGGTCATTTCGAACTCGTGCTATCGCAACCTGCTCTATCCGGGACTCGACATCGATCTCTCTACCGGCACCACCTTCGAGAGCATCGCACGGCGTGCTGCCGAGCGCGGCCATGTCGCGGATGCGATCGGCCGCGTCGAGGAATGGGTCGCGGAACGGCTGGCGCGGCACCGCAACCCGGGTGAGCCGCATGTGCAGCGTCGCGGGAATGGCCGCTGGGTGATGGTTAGCGAACGGCGCACCGACGAAGGCGGCACCGTCGCGGTCTATTCCGATATCACCGAGCTGAAACAGCACGAGCAGGACCTGACCGAAAAATCCAACGCGCTCGCGGCGCTTTCATCCAAGCTCGCCAAATATCTCGCTCCGCAGGTCTATGACACGATCTTCACCGGCCAGCAGGAGGTCAAGATCGTCAGCACGCGCAAGAAGCTCACAGTCTGCTTTTCCGATCTGGTCGGCTTCACCGAGATCACGGACAAGCTGGAATCGGAAGATCTCACGCAGCTTCTCAATCGCTACCTGACCGAAATGTCGAAGATCGCACTGCAATACGGGGCAACCATCGACAAATATGTCGGCGATGCCATCGTCATGTTCTTCGGCGATCCGACCACGCTCGGCGTGAGGGACGATGCGCTGGCCTGCGTTCAAATGGCGATTGCCATGCAGGAGCGCGTCGGCGAACTTGCGGATGAATGGGAAAATGCCGGGATCGAGATGCCGCTCCGCTGCCGCATCGGCATTCACACCGGCTATTGCACTGTCGGCAATTTCGGCAGCGAGGACCGCATGGATTACACCATGATCGGCGGCACTGTGAACCTCGCCTCGCAACTCGAGCACGAGGCGCCGCCGGGGGGCATCCTCATCTCGTTCGAGACCCATGCTCAGGTGCAGGACCAAATCCGCTGCGAGGAGCGCGGCCGCGTGCGCGTCAAGGGCATCGCACAGCCGGTCATGACGTATCAGGTAATCGGCCCGAACGCGGCCGCGAAGCCATCAGCGACCGCTCATCTGCGGCTGGAACTCGATACGGAGCGCATGTCCGAGGATGAACGTGCCGCCGCTGCGGCGGCGTTGCGCCGGGCGCTCGGGATGCTCGAGAAGGGCGGTCAGGATGAGACGCGCGCTACCTGAAGCGCAGACCACCTCGCGCGAACAAAACTGCGTAAAATCAGGGTTCGTTCATAATTGAACGCCGCTCTGCTTAGGTCATTGCGCGATTTTTAAGCGCTCGAGGAGGAACATCTGAGCCATTGATGCAGCTCACGCAGGCAACCGCACTCCTATGCCTTCTGCTTAGCCATCACACCCGCAGACTCGTTGCCGTCATCCGAAACATGCTCACCGAGGGATTATCGGACTCTGCGGGCGCAAATTTCGCGGACCTGATGTTGCGTCTTTATGGAGTTCCGGCATTCGAGGCGGCATCACTGGCGCGTCACCTTTACCGTCTCACTTTATTTCCACATTTCAGTCTTCAGCATTCAAGCTCGGCCACGCCCCGGAATGAAAAAAAACGGTTTAGGCCTGGCACGGATTGATTTTTTGTCACCGATGGCACCGGCGTCGCAGTCGAGAGCATCGATCGCTTCGCCGCCATGCGAAGCTCTTGCATGAGTGCGCGCTGATAGCACACCCAGCAAATCGGCGCGAAGACAGCGGCTTGGTCCGCAAGAACCGCAAATTTATCTGGGTTGAACCGACATCGCCCAATGCTGTCGGTATGGCTCGGCACTGATGCGGTTGCGCAGCGTCCCAATCTTCTCGATCGTGAGTGCGCAAACATCACCCGCCTTCATGAAGATCGGCGGCTTGCGCGAGAAATCCCACTCCGGCCGGCGTTCCTGTCGCGATCAAGTCACCCGGCGAAAGCGGCATGAACGCCGAGATGTACGAAATGAGGTCGGCCACGTTGAACACCATATCGTGGGTGTTGCCCTTCTGAAGGGTCTTCCCGTTGAGCTTTAGCTCGAGGTTGAGGTTGCCAGCGTCACCGATTTCGTCAGCGGTCACCACCCAAGGCCCGAGCGCACCGGTGGCGAAGAAATTCTTGCCGGGACCGACTTGCTGGGTATGAAACTGCCAATCGCGGATGCTGCCGTCATTGAAGATTGTATAGCCGGCGACATGCGAAAGCGCCGCATCCTTTTCGATGTAGCGGCCGCCCTTTCCGATCACGACGGTCAACTCGATCTCGTAATCGAAGCTGGTACGACACGCCAGGCAGAATGAGATCCTGCTCATGGCCGACGTAGCTTTCCGGATACCGCATGAAGAGTGGTGGACGAGTCGATGTCGAACGCGGCACACCTGCCTTCTGCACCTCGGTGAGATGATCTGCGTAATTCACGCCGATACAGTAGAAATGCGGTGGATTGGGATGCAAGGCAGCAACGTGACATCCGCCAGCTTATGATCCGGCTTTTCATCGGAAAATTTAGCGGCATCGTCGAGGCGGCCGGCTGAGAGCAGCGCGACGACCGACGGCAACGACATACGGCCGGCAAGGTCGACGATGTCATCACCGGCAACCAGGCCAAAGCTCTGGCGGCGACCGGCTTCATACGTGACAAGCTTCATAACTGAAACGCCGCTGCTTTGAGGAAAGTGTCTTTTTCACGCGCAAGGATCGTCTGAACCGCCTTGCGCTCCATGAGTTGGTTCTTGAGCCGAGTGTAGGATTTGAGCTCGTCCATGGGGAGTTGGGCACGCACGCCCCAACGGTAGAACACCAGCGAATAGGGATCGGCCATCGTATAGCGATCGCCCATCAGCCACTTGCGGTCGCCGATCAGTTCGTCGATCTCCTTCAGGTCCTCCCAGTAGGTCTTGCGGCCGGTTTCTTTGGCATCTTCGTAATGCAACTCATCCGACACGAAGCGATAAGGCCGCATGATGGCACGCTGCGAGATATGCGGGGTGTTCGAGAACCAGGCCATCTGCGAAATGACATGAGCACTGCTCGATGGGATTCTCCGGCAGCATACCGTGTGTGGGAAACCGCCGGCCAATGTAGGTCAGGATCGCCGTGTTCTCGGTAATGACTTCGTTATCTACCACCAATGCTGGAACCTTGCCACGCGGATTGACCGCGAGATATTCCGGCGTCTTGTGAGCATCCTTCGAGAGCGACGTCTCGTTGACTCGTAAGGCTGGCCGGTTTCCTCAAGCGCGATATGCGATGCCATCGAGCAAGCGCCCGGGCTATAGTAAAGTCTGATCACGATTTTCTCCTGCCGATTGATCGCCGACCGACTTAGGCGGTGTTTTTGATGACGCACCCGCTGGGTGCTCGTGGCCGCTTGGGGGCCGGCAGACTGGGCGCGGTGAAACTGGCTGTCAGCGCGGCTGTAAGCTCTTCGATGATCCGTGCGTTGTCGTCGGTGTCGCACAAGCCGTCCGACAATCGCTTGAGACGGTGACCACGATGAACGTCGAGCAGGATGTGCTGCGACGCGCCAATCGCGAAGTCGAACCGCCAAAACAAATCCTCACGATTGACTTTCGGAATCGCGCGAGCGAGCGCTTCCACGAAACGCAGCGCGATGTGATTGACCTGCTCTGCGATCGACTTGTGGATGAAATTGCGGCGCAGGCCATAAGCATGAAAGGTCAGCCTGACGAGATAGATGCCGCCGTGTTCTGGCGAAGTCGAGAAGCTCACCATCGGCGCGACGAGCGCGCGCACGATCGTTTCGGGTTTGAGGGGCCGGCCTTTTGCCGCTACCTCACAATCGTCGAGCGCCTTGAGCCGCAGTTCATTGAGCACGACGAACAGGCGGCGATACACCTCCCGGATCAATTGCTCCTTGCTGCCGAAGTGGTAGTTGATCGCCGCGTTGTTGACGTCCGCCTCGATGGCGATGTCGCGAAGCGGCACCGCATCGATCCCGTGTTCCGCGAACAGCCGCGTCGCCACTTCAATGATTCGGTACTTGGTACCGCCCGACAGGTTCCTTGACTGTCGTCGAAGCCCGCATGACACGCTCCGCCCTATCGGCCTTTCGCGTATAGTGGCAGCATTTCGAGGAACTCCGAGACACGGGAGCCCGGATAGTAGGTCTTGCGAGAAAGCTGGTCGGGCCTGGAGCGCCTCATACCACTTGGTGACATTCGGGTATTTACGCTCCCAAATGTACGAGAGACCGAGATCGGCCATGCGGTCAATGCTCGGCATCACCAGCACATCGGCGAGCGTGAAGCGCTTGCCCATGATCCAAGGACCGCCGTTCTGCTCGATCGCGTCGTGCATGCGCGCGGCAGGTCTCTTCAAGCTCGCCGAGCGCCTTGTCGATGTCGGCTCGAGTGAACCCCTTCGGCGACCCCATCTTTTGGAACAGTTCCTTGCGTACCTTACGCACATTCATTTGCTCCTCTTCCCAGCGCTTCTGATCGAGGCCGGCGAAGCGGTAGAGGAAAACGCGGTTGAAGGACGGCACGCGGATCGCCGGCACCGCGACTTCCTCGATATAGTGCATCCACGCGCGCATGCGGGCGCGCTCGACGATGTCTTCCGGCGTCAAATGCGACGGCTCGGGAAACTTCTCGTCGAGTATTCGCAGATCACGCTCGACTAATGATGGGTGTGCCGTCGTCTACGAGAGTCGGCACTACTCCGTTTGGATTGATTGCCAGATATTCCGGCTTGAGCTGATCCTTATTGGCGAGGTCAAAGCTGATGTCATGGAACTCAAGCCCTTTCTCGTGGAGGACGAGACGTATCTTCTGGCTGCAGGTCGAGTGAGCCACTCGTATTCGCAGATCATGCGGCACCGGTCTTCTGACCAATAACTTCGAATCCAACGCACATTATAAAGATCCAGACAGGGCGCCATGCGAGCCTCTGTTGCTTTCAACTGCCATCGAGATGGACGGGCACGGCACTCTGATGCACCCGCCATTGAGCCGTACCAGGCCATCGCCGACGAGCGCCGCCGCGTCAGTAGTGCGGGTGCGCACCACGCGGGGATGCCACAGGCATTTGTCGATACGTTGGCGCACCGCCGTCATCGCCACGCAGCTATTGCAACGGAATGTTAGCGGCCTTGATGACCTTGCCCCATTTCTCGATATCGGCGGCAAGCACCTTGCGGAAAGCGTCCGGGCTCTCGTCGGTGATGATGTCCATGCCATCGCGTGCAAACCCGGCTTTCACATCGTCCAAAGCAAGCGACTTGATCAGCGCGGCGTGCAATTTGTTCGCGACGTCCGGGGGTGTTTTGGCGGGCGCAAAAACGCCGACCCACACCACGAGCTCGACATTCTTGATGCCGGCTTCAGACATGGTCTGCACGTTAGGCATGCGCTTCTGGCGTTCCGGGGTGTCGACCGCGATCGCCTTGAGCTTTCCGCCTTCGACCATCGGTAAAGCGACCGAAGGTCCTGCCACAATGAGATCGACATGGCCGCCAATCACGTCAGTGACGACCTGCGACGAGCCCTTGTAGGGGATATGCGCCATCTCGATGCCTGCGGCCTGCTTGAACAATTCAACGGCCAGATGCGCGACCGAGCCGACGCCGCCGGAACCGAATGTCAGCGGTTTGCCTTCCTTCGCGCGCGCCTTTGCGAGTGCGATGAATTCCGGCACGTTATTGGC
The DNA here is from genome assembly GCA_963707705.1 of uncultured Pseudomonadota bacterium. Taxonomy (GTDB): domain Bacteria; phylum Pseudomonadota; class Alphaproteobacteria; order Rhizobiales; family Xanthobacteraceae; genus Pseudorhodoplanes. The sequence goes on from CAVPRD010000006.1 coordinate 413,087, forward strand.
GGGCAAGTTCGGATTGACCAGGAAACTATTGAACCCGCCGGAGATGATCCGTGTAATCGGCGTGAAGTCTTTGAGCGCGTCGTAGGGCAGCGCATTGTAGAGATTGGGATTGAAGGCGTGCGTTCCGAGCGTACCGGCCATTAGCGTATAGCCGTCGGGCGCCGCCTTGGCGACGAACTCAGCACCGATGATGCCGCCCGCGCCGGGCCGACTTTCGATCAGCAGAGGCTGACCAAGCATCGCGCCAACCGGATCGGTGATGCGGCGCATCGCAAGGTCGGGTGGCGTGCCGGGCGCAAAACCGAGGATCACCTTAATCGGCTTGTCGGGATAATTCTGCGCCACTGCGTGGCCGGAAAAACCTGCAGCAGCAAAAGCGCCGACCACTAACAAGAGAAATCGCGCGCCGCGCGAGTTGAAAGCAAAATCCATGTCGTTTCCTCGGCCGTGTTTTGTGTTCCGCTCAGCGGAAATGCTTCCACGCCTGATGATAATGGATTTTTTAGCTTTTCGTCGCCTGCGCCAGTCCCGTTGAAGGCATATTTGATTGGCCAGTCGCGCGGATATATTGCTCGAATCCGCAAATCTGTAGGGAGCGCAGCGCGTTCTGCCCGCTTTCGTGTTGGCAGCTTCGGGTGAGTGCCGGTAGCGTCGATCGCCTCCACCCGGCATTATGCAAAGAGGGGGGTCATGAGGAGCGCGCTGTGGGACAGATCGACGAAGCCTTGCATGGGAAGGTGCTGGTCGTAAGGCTGGCCGGCAGCGGGGCAAACGCGATCACGCGGGACATGGCATCGTCTCTGGAAGAGGTCGCTAGCCGGGCCGGGCGATCCGGAAGCGTCCGGGTCTTGCTGATTGCCGGCGCTGGCGACACCTTTTGCGCCGGCTCCAACATTGGCGAACTCGCGCAGTTGCGTACTGAGGGAAAAGGGCCGGGCCCTCTGCTCGAAGTGGAAGCGCGGGCGTTTCAGGCGATCGCGGACCTAGACATCCCCACAATCGCCGCGATCCAGGGAGCCGCAATGGGCGGCGGATTGGAGCTTGCTCTGTGTTGCGATTTTATCGTGGCAGCCGAGGACGCGCGCATCTCGTTTCCTGAGATTTTCCTCGGTGTGTTTCCCGCGCTCGGCGGGACGGTGCGCTTGAAGCAACGCATCGGCGAAGGTCGCGCTCGCGAATTGCTGATGTTGGGCCGCGAACTTGACGGCAGGCAAGCCTGCGAGTGGGGCCTTGTGACGCGCGCCGTTCCGCATGCTGATGTTGACCGTGAGGCACGGGCGCTCGCCGACCGGCTTGCGGCCGCACCGATGGCTGCCATCGCCGAAATCAAACAATCGCTACGGCTCGCGCGCGAGGTCTCCGAGAAAGAGGCAATCGATGCCGCGCTTGCGGCAGCGATAAAGCATTCGGATTCGCCGGAAGTTGCGGAGGGTTTGCGCGCCTTCACGGCTAAGGAGAAGCCCGACTTCACATGACTTTGTAGTAGCGCAGGCTATTGCCGGTTTCCAGCCGTCTCCCGACGCCAACAAAAACATGTCGCGCCAGCCAGTCATGCTTGCCTGGCGCGGTCTCAAAGCGAGTCATCGCACGGAAGTAATAGGCATCCGGTGGCACAACATCGCCGGGACGCAGAGACCACAAGCGCTCCTGCACTTCGGGCGGCGCATGCCTGTATCCGGAATTCTGTATGAGGATGATGGTGCCATCGTCTTCCTGCAGATGGTAGCGCGCGTCGAAGCAGAAGACATCGTCTTCTCGCACATGCGGCCATTCCCCGCCGCCGGGCAGGATCTTGCCTCTGAGCCTTGGACCTTCGAAGTTGCCGCTCTCGATTTGTACCGACAGGCGCCGGCCGCCTTGGGGCAGATCGTTCAGCTCCAGGCGCGGCTTCTTGAGGGTTAGGCGGATTTCCAGTGCAAACTCGAGTTGCGGCATGTGCGGGTCTTGCATGGAATTACTCCGCCGTTACGTGAAAGACATCGATGTCGGCCGAACCGGAGCCAATGGTTCCGAGCGCGATGAAACCGGATCTCGTCATCCAGTCGTGGGGCCCTTTCGGCGTGTCGAAATAAGGCGAAAGTTGCAATTTGGAAGCAGACAATTCGCCGGTCTCGAAAAAGGTGCGCGCACCCTCGATGCCAGCCATGATGTGGCCTCGTGCGCGCAAATAAATCATCGCTCCGTCTTTTGCACACAGCATCATGCGACTGTCCCAATCAAGGATGCCATCCGGACGGATGACCATCAGCTCGCCGCCGTCATCGGCGACATGGGCGTCGAACTTCGGCCCCTTTGCAGTGCCGCTCGCGATGTTCAGCGCGGCGCGATGCCCAGTGGTCGAGGGATAGCGAAAAGGCTCCCTAAATTTCAAGCTCAGCCGAAACGCGTGATCGAATTTTGGAATTGCTGGGAGCATGGGCTTTCTCATTTGAGCTTGGTAGGCGATTTGCGGATGATGTCGTCTTGGTCACCGCCTACCCTTCACAGTCGGATGAAATGACATCGGGGTGACGCGGCTCAGCGAACAGGCGGGTGATGTCGTCTGCGCGATTGCGCAGGACGGCTTTTTGGCTTACCGCGCCTTTGTCGGTCATCTCGCCTGCCGCTACGTCCGGCGGCGCCGAAAGCACCAGGGCGCGTGCGATGAAGGTTGATGACCCGGTCGCGCTCGTGGCAAGTTCGCGGAGTGCGGCGTGGACTTCGTTTCGAAGCGACAGCGCACCGCAATAAAAATTCGGACTAGGAAAAACCAGGGCGCCGACTTCCAGCTGTCCCTCACCGGCGATGACCGCATCGACCAGGCATCCGTTGGTTGCTGTCATCAGCCGGTCCCGCAGACCGGCGACATTAACCCAGGTCCCTGTCGCAAGCTTGAAATTCTCGCCAATTCGCCCGTCAAATACGAGGCCCTTCGAGAAGTCCTGCGAATCGACGGGGGCGAGCGCATCGCCATAGCGATAATAACCCTCTTCGTCGAATGCTTGTGCCGTCGCTTCCGCATCGCACCAGTAACCGGGCGTCACCGAAGAACCCTTAAGGCGCGCCTCCAGCACACTTGCACCATCGAGAGGTGCGAGCTTGAGCGTGACGCCTTGCATGGGCAGTCCAACCACACCGCCGCTCGCACCGGGCCAGTTGACGGCGACGGCGAAAGGCGCCGTTTCCGTCGCGCCGTAGCAGGAATAGAACGGCACACGCCGGCCGGTCTCGGCTTCGGATATCGCATTCATCTCGTTCGCGAGCGCTTCCGGCATCGCGGCGCCTGAATAGAAGAAAAATGAGAGGCGCGAGAAGAACTTTCGCCGTAAGCTTTGGTCGTCGCGCAGTTCCTTTGCCAGCAATCGAATGCCCGATGGTGCAGTGAAATACGCCGTCGGCGCGATGTCCTGCAGATTGCGGATGGTTTCCTGCATTGGCTGCCCGTCAACTGGCCTTCCGTTATCGATCCAAAGCGTGCCGAGATTGTAGAGCACCGAACCGAGGATCGAGTTGGCCCCCGAAGTGTGGTGCCAGGGCAGCCAGGACAGGACGACAGGCGGTTCTCGACCAAATTCCGGGAACGTCTGCAGAAACATCTGTTGATTGGCCGTGGTCATGCGATGGGTCGTGATGACGCCCTTGGGACGCCCGGTCGTGCCTGAGGTGAACAGGATCGAGCGTGTGTCGTCGGGTACGATGCCGCGATGGGCTTCGTCAACTTGGATGGTCGGTGGCGTCTTCGCAAGCTGGGCCAAGGACAACGTGTCAGCGGGTGCTGCGCGATTTACCACAATTGAATGGCCGCCTTTGCCGATCCGCGCCAGTGCTGGCGCGAAATCGTCGTAGGTCTCGGCGAAGATCATGCCGGGACGGACCACATCGATCACATGCGCCAGCTTTTCGACACTTGCTGCGGCCAGCGAATAGGCTGGCGACACCGGGCAATAGGGAATGCCGACATGTGATGCGGCAAGCGCCACCAGAGCGTGAGCAAGAGAGCCTGCCGAAAGAATTACGAGCGGCCGATCGCGCGTCAGGCCGCTGTCGAGCAACGCCTGACCAAGGGAGCGGATCTTACCTTCGGCTTCGGCATAGGTGATTGTGTTCCAGACTCCGTTTTCTTCTCGCTCGCCGAGAAAGATACGGGTCGGACATTCGGTCAGCGCTGCGGTAAAACGCTCCGTTATGACGCGCGGGTACGGGCCGAGCGGTTGCAGATTCCGCATGAGGATCGAACCATCCACGCGGTGCTCAACCTCCACGCTTGGTTCGCTCATGTCCTCAGTCTCGGGTCAAGACATCACCAAACAGAATGGCGATGCCCGGAAAGATCACCGGCCACGGCGACCTCAGGAAATAGCCCGGCGCGGCCTGACAGCATCAGCCCCCAGGCCGGCGTTGGCTCCCTCACGCGACGCGGAGATAGGACAGCGTCGCTTCGAGTAAGATGGCTTGTACGATATTGGCGGTCAGCATGATTAGATAGGGTGTGATCAGATGAGCGCCATATGAACAAGGACGATGCGCCAGTGGGATATGGGCGTGATCGACGTCCTGAGCGTGACTTGATCCATTGATGTCCACGAAGCGCCGGCTCATCTGGATGCATCACCTCGCTTTTGGGACAAAGCGGGGATTCAGTCTGATGTGAATGAGCTACATTCTTACTCATATGACGCTCGAGACTAGTTCGAAAAGTCAGTGTGCTCGCCGGCTTGATACGAACCGGTCTCTTGAGCCAACCCTTGCTTGAATCTGCGCCGAGAGCGTTAAATTCGAACCGGTCTCTGCGCTAAAAATCCGAAACAGCTTGGAAAAGTATTTTCGGGGCCAGAGACACAGCGGGGAATCGCGGCAGCTGCGATGAAATAAGGCTCCGTAGAGACTTAACCGAACGCGAAACTCCGCCGTGTTCGCGCAAAAATTCGCGAGACTTCGGAAAATTTGAGACAAAAATCCTAGTGTGGTGGTGCATGCGTTGCATTCGAACCCGTCTCTGCGTGCGTTGTGCGGGATAACAGCGAAAAATACAGCGAAAATCCGATTTTTATACCTCCGGAACGGCCCAGAGGCGGAAAATTTAAAACCCTTCAACACGTTGCATGAAAAAATAATCGCTCGTCGAACAGCGAAAACAGGTCTGAAAATGCCTGCTCAGTCCCTCGTTTTTTATACCGCGCTTTTCGCTGAACGCGCAGACACTCGATTTCCGCTACTAGCACCAATTCCAAAAAGCTGTTTTCGATGAGGAGGTTAGCAAATCGGTGTAGTACCGCTCCTGGCTTGACCTGCGTTTGAAGCGGTCTATCTTACTTCAATGGCAATTTACAAACGTAATCAGGTCGAGGAAGCGATCTCTCGAACTTTGGGAGAGCGTAAGAAAGCTCCGAGCGCGGAATTACTCGCGCGAATTAAGCGACTGTTGGATACCGATCGAACCGAGAAATCGGGACCGGTAAAACGCGCGTTCGTTAGTGGCACTGCGGAGGGCCAAGGCCACGAGAATAAGTTCTCGAGCTATGACGCCTTTGCCATTTTGCTCGGCCTTCGGATGCTTTCTACGGGCTGGTCGCAAACCCAAGTTGTGAAAATCTTGAGGCGCGGTCGGCGCGTGCTTGAAAAGGCTTATCCGGGACTTCGAGACTCTGCAAGCAAAACCTGTGGATCCGCAGCCCTGGCACACCGGCGATAGCGGGCTCCCCTGCCGTCGGAATTCTGTTTGAGGGATACGACCTTGCGCAGATCGATTCTGCCAAAATTCTCATACGGGACGATGCGCAAGACTTCATAACCGAAGTGCGAAGGAAGGCCGGACGATCGATACACGTTTTCGCAATAGCCGATTGGGCAGAACTTGAGCGGAACTTGGAAAAAGTCCCACCTCGCAAGCGAGGGCGCGGCTAAATCGGTCGTCTTTATAATAAAACTACATTTACCACTTTAAATGTATCGCATGATACCTAATATTGCGCCAGGCGCATCGCGAACTATTGAAGCGTTATAATTGGTTACAAAAGGAAATCTCCTAGAATGGGAACCGGAAATGGATCAGGCGGGAATAAGTCCCGCGATTAGCCGGTCGGCAAAGGAAAGCCCGACCCGAAGTGGAACTGGAAGCCCGGCGAGAGCGGCAATTCGAAGGGCTGCCCGAAAGGCTCGAAAAACCTGAAAACGATGGTGGAAGCGTCGGCGCGGCGCACCATCACGGTGACGAAGGGCGGCCGAAAACGAGAAGCTCACGGTGTTGGAACTCGGAATGCTCAACCTTGAGCGAGACGTCGCGCAAGGCAATCGCAATGCATTCCGCGACTACTTCGCCATCCTCGAACGTCACCTCGATCAGAACGAGATCAAACTCTCCATGGAAGAGCTTACCGCTCAGGATCAAGCCCTTCTCGATTACCTGGTCGTCCGCACAAAGCAGACGAAAAACAAAGGCAAATAGATATGAATATGAGCCTGGGCCACCGCCTTCTCGAGGCGGCAATACGTACCGATCCAATGTGCTTTTTTTGGATGGTTTTCAACACCATCGATCCGGCAGCGAATTACAAGCCGAATTGGCACTACGAGGCCTTCTTTGCGATCGGTCGGAAGATGATCAAGCGGGAAGCGTGGAAAGGTGTGATTTGTGCCCCACCGCGGAGCGGCAAGTCGATGTTCGTATCGGTGGCCTTGGCGGCCTGGATCTTGGGCTATGATCCGACACGAAAGATCGTCTGCATTAGCTATAGCAGTGAGATGGCCGCAAAATTGGCGAATGATTTCCGACGAGTCGTGAAGTCGGATTGTTATCGGCGGGCATTTCCGCACAGTTGTTTCCGATCGCAAGGATACGGAGGTCGAGACCCACTTCACGGCCGGCGGATTTCGGCTCGGCACTTCGATCGGGGGCATGATGACCGGTCGTGGCGGTGACACCGTCATCTGGGACGATCCGATCAAGGCCCAGGACGCGCATTACGATGCGCGTCGCGAGCGGGTAAACGGGATCTTAAAAGTACTATCATCTCTCGCCTGGACGACAGGCGAAAGGCTCGGATCGCAACTCATGCAGCGTTGCACCTAATGATTTCGTGGGGTGATTCGCTCCAGACTATGACATTCAGAACTTTCCGGCGATCGCCATCGACGACGAGAAGGTGTCGCTCGGCGGCGGCCGATTTTACACTCGCAAGGCCGGCGAACCTCTTCATGCCGGTCGGGAGCCACTTTGGCTGCTGGCAAGATCCGCGAGGATATGGGACCGGACGATTCCTTGCCCAATGGCAGCAGCTTCCGTGCCGCCGGGCGGACTGATCGTTAAGAAGGAGTGGATCCACTTTTATGAATGCGAGTCTGCCACCCGGCGGATACTTCTTCCTGAGTTGGGATACCGCCGGAAAGCCGGGTCCGCGCAACTCCTATTCGGTATGCTCGGTTTGGTACCGCAAGGGAAAAGTGAACTACCTTATCGACATCATTCGCGGCCGACTTTGATTATCCCACCCTTCGCGACACGGCCATCGAGCTGATCAAGCGGTATAAGCCCCGGGATGTCTGGTAGAAGACGCCTCGACCGGAGTCGCGCTCGCCGCCGATCTGCGCCACGCAGTTTCTTGCGTCGTCAAGCTCATCCCGGTCGTTGGTGACAAGGTGGGCCGCCTGTTCGACGTCACTGGAAAGTTTGCGTCGCGGAATGTGCTTTTCCCGAAGGACAAGCCATTCATGCAAGCCTTGCTGGAAGAATTGCTGCGGTTTCCGCAGTCCAAATTCAGCGACCAGGTCGACAGCATCAGCCAGGCGCTCGCCTACGAAGGATCCACGTATACGCTCGATATATCTGCGTTGAGCCGCTAAGCGGCGCGTCCTTTACGGCGCGCGCCGACCCTCTTTCCCTACCGCATAATTTGAACCTGGAGAATGTAATGCGTGCTTCCCCACCACGAATTCGCGGCGGCGAAACTCTTCGCGAGAGCCTGAAGGCGAAGGGTCGACAGCGCCGCGACGATCTTGCCGGCATCGGCACCAGCGGCGATGGACGATCGCGCAACGATTTACTGCCGAAGCTTGAACTGGTCGATCGTGATCCGCGCTCGCTGGTGATCCCAGATCGGAATGTACGCGCCGCCGATGCCGACTCAGATCCGAGCCGTGAGCCATTCGATTTCGGTGTCGGGCTTTGTCGACCCGGCTCTTGATTGATCCCAACGACAAACTGATTCACGGCGTGGTCAGCGTGCTGGCCGCCATCGAACTCGGCTTGCCCACGGTGCCCTGCATCATTGCGAGACATCTGAATGCAGAGGAACAGCGTGTCGTTCGTCTTGCGCTCAACCGTCTAGGCGAGAGAGGCAGCTGGTCGTTACCAGATCTGAAGGCCGAGCTGATCGAGCTCGTCGATGCCGGCATCGAGATCGAGGACACCGGTTTCACTATCGCGGAGTACGACCATATCACGCTCGACGACGAGGTCGAGCCGCTCGAGCGCGGTCCATTGGCGCCGCAGGATGGCGCAAAGGCGATATCTCGCATCGGAGACGTTTGGCTTTTCGAAGGCGGCCACCGCTTGATTTGTGGCGATGCGACCGATCCTGCGGCCTATGCCGCAGTGATGCAGGGCGAGCAGGCCCGTACTGGGTTTCACCGACGAGCCCTACAATGTGCCGATCGCCGGCCACGTCACGAAAGGCGACGCACCGCGAGTTTCCGATGGCCAGCGGCGAGATGTCGGACGAGAACTTTCTGACCTTCAATCAGGATTGGATAGGCGCCGCCCTGCCCCATCTCTGCGACGGCGGCTGCTCGGCACATTTATCGACTGGCGCGGCTATCCCACCGTGCATACCGCGGCGGTCAGCACCGGCATTACGGCGATGAACCTTATCGTCTGGGCCAAGACCAATGCCGGCATCGGCAGCCTGTACCGGTCAGCAGCACGAGCTGTTCGCGCTGTACAAGAAGGGCACCGCCGCGCACGTCAACAACGTCCAGCTCGGCAAGACCGGACGCTGGCGATCGAATCTCTGGACTTATCCCGGGCGCTTCCAGCCTCGGGTCGGACAGCCGAAGCGGCCTGCAGTTCCATCCCGACGGTGAAGCCGGAGGCGATGTGCGCCGACGCCATCCTCGATCTCACCAACCGGGGCGAAATCGTGCTCGATCCGTTCCTGGGTTCAGGTTCGACGCTGATCGCAGCGCAGCGCACCGGACGACGTTGCTTTGCGGCATCGAGCTCGATCCGCTTTACGTCGATGTGGTGGTGCGGCGCTATCAGAAAATCTTCGGCCAGTTTGCCGTGCTGGAATTGACCGGCGAGAGCTTTGAGGTCACGACCCACCAGCGGCTGGCGGACAGCTGATGACGGCAATACGTTCGACGACAGTCGTTAAGTCTCTTGCGGCGCACGTTCGGCGGCATGAGCGGCAAGTGGTTTAGCGTGGTCGATTATCGCCGGGCGAATGACATCGCGGTTCCAGCATACTGTTTCGGTCGAATTCCTGCTGGCGGAGGGGCCGCGCAAAGTAAATATGGAGGTCCGCATCGTCTCCAATACTGGACGATCATTCGACGGCGTCGCACAATTTTCGGACATCAAATCGCAGCGTTGTCGTCCGCTCTCGCAAAATCCGCGGTCGATATCAATTTAATATCGCGTGCCCGGACGCCGGCCTGCGCTTTCGTCTCGAAATTCCTCCAGGCGGCCGACGAATTCAAGAGCTGCCTGTTTTCGTTCGTAATCTTGTTCATCTGGAAAACGCGGTTATGAGGGTAATTTCGTTTAGAGGACCGATTTCGGTGACATAAACACCAAACGGCTTTCCGAACACGGCTTCCCGCGCCGGCAGCCCTTGCTTCTCAAGCAAGTTACGAAACTCTGCGAAATATTCGGGGGTCAGCATATAGGTCAAATGCTCAAAAATCATACAGCCTCCACTAGTCCTCAATGCTCCGCTTTTCAGTCGTGGGATCGAGACCCATGCACTCGATCACCTTGGCCTCGTCTTTCTGCAAACTGTCCGACCTGCCCGCATAAGTGATCCGGCCGCGGTTCAGGATGATGGCCTGATCGGATTGCGCCAAGGCTATTTCCACGTGCTGCTCAACTAGGATCACCGTAAGCTTGCTGTCCTGCTGGACGAAAGCCATCGCATCGCTGACAACGTCTCGGATGATCGGTGCGAGTCCCTCCGTCGGCTCATCGAGCAGCAGGATCGCTGGATTGGTAAGGAGCGCGCGGCCTATCGCCAACATTTGCTGTTCTCCACCCGACAGCTCCGATCCGAAATTGGATATTCGCTCCTTTAGGTTGGGAAAAGCTCGAATATCTTACCCGGGTCCCAGCTTCCGCACGCATTCCGATCGTCAGATTTTCCAGCACCGACAGCGACGGGAAAATCTCGCGCTCCTGGGGAACGTGCGCGATACCCATTTTGGCTCGGGCGTAAGATGGCATCGCCGTGATATCGACGTCGCCGAGGTGCAGCGAACCGCTTCTGAGCCTGGTATGCGCCATTATGGTTTCTAGCAGCGTCGTCTTGCCCGCCCCATTTCTGCCAAGCACTGCCGTCGTCTTTCCAGCCGGAAACGTGCAGCCGATGTCTTCAAGGATGATGGTCGCACCATAGCCCGCTGAAATACCGGAAAGCGTGAGTCCCGCTTCAGACATCGCGGCGCTTGCCCAGATAAAGCTCGTGCAGCCGAGGATCAGCCAAAACCTCGGCCGGTGTGCCATTCATCATGATCTTGCCACGGACAAGAACGGAGACATTCTTTGCAATGCGTCTTACCAGCGCCATGTCATGTTCGATAATGAGCAGGGTGAGGTCGGCAGGCAGTTGCTCGATGGCACGCAACACGAGTTCGGTTTCTTCTGCGGCAACCCCGGCTGCCGGCTCATCGAGCAAAAGTATCGATGGTTCAAGAGCCATCGCAATTGCGATTTCAATCAGCCTTTGCTTGCCGTACGGTAGCCGGAAATCGGGACATCGATCTGGTTTGTCAGGCCGAAGGCGTCCAGCAGACTCAACACGCGATCGTTGGCCTGTGTGGACAAGGATTTTCGCACCAGAAGTGTCGCTCCGATATTAAGCGCCTCACGGGCCGCCAACGCGACATTCTCCTGCGTGGACAGGTGCTGAAACAACTGATTGATCTGGAATGTGCGGACCAGACCTTGCTTCACGCGTCGCGCGGGCGAGTGCAAGGTAATCGGCTTTCCGTGAAGGTAAATGGCGCCGGATGAGGGCCGCAACGTGCCTGTCAGTAGATTGATGAAAGTGGTCTTGCCAGCGCCGTTCGGGCCGATCAGTGCATGCCGCTCGCCCCGTGTGAGCGAGAAATTGATTCGTGACGTGACCTCTACCGCACCGAAGTTACGCTGCAGATCTACGGTCTCGAGCACAACGGAACTCATCCGGCCCGACCCAGTCGCAGGATGTTAGCAAATGACAGGTCGGGAGGCAGGCGGCGCCACAAGGCTGGAAGCCACACACGCGCGACTAGAATGATGCCAATCCAAAGATACCAGTAAACCGGATCAGAACGCGCGATCAAATCCTGCGCGATGATATAGCCGGCAGCCCCGATGATCGCTCCATATATTTTTGCCACCCCGCCCAACACGACCATTATCAGTACTTCGGCCGACAGCTCGAAGCTGAACACTTTTAGCCCTACAAATTGCGTTGTCTGGGTAAGTAATGCGCCGGCGGCACCCGCCAGTGCTCCGGAGATTGAGCTGATTGCAATCAGCCGCCATTCGATTGAAATACCGATGGCGGAGCTCCGCAGAGGATTTTCACGGATCGCGTGAAGCGAACGCCCAAACGGCGTACGCACCAGCCACCGGGCAAAGATTGCGACGAGACAGAGCACGACGCCGCAATAAATGTAGGCGGTCCGGCCGAACAGGTCGAAGCGGAACAGCCCGAGAACCGGCGTGATGCTTACGTTGAGCCCGTCCGATCCACCGGTGAGCCATTTCGCGCGATTGGCGATCTCGTGGAGCACCTGGTTCAGTGCAAAAGTCAGCATGATTAGCGCAAGGCCACTGATCCGGCATGTGAGCATTCCGCCGATGATTCCGGCTGCAGCCGAAATTACCATCGCCAAGAGTAGGCCGACAATCGGATCTGATAACCCGCGAACTCCGAGGATTGCGACGACATAGGCGCCGATGCCGAAATAGGCCGCGTGACCGAGCGTGATCACCCCGGCGTATCCAAGCAGTAGATCGAGCGAGATCGCAAAGATCGCAATAATAGAAATATAGGCTCCGAGCTGGAGATGATCGGGCGCAAGCCACCATCCCGCAACCAGCCCCAGAGGCGGCAGCCACAGAGCGACTGTATTAGCCGAAAGCCTTTGAGCGTCTTGCCACCGCGCCATGCTTCAGTCCGAAGTAGAAAGTCCACACGATCACGAACGCGAAGATGAAGAACGCGCCGAATTCTGGCACTAGATATTTGCAGGCGGTGTCGCCGATCCCGAGGAGCACGGCAACCGTGAAGCTCATCTGCTTTGCGTCCGATCGCTCCGATCGCGGCGATGATCAGGAAGTACACAAGGTTTTCCTTCGGGTAAGCCGGCGAGATCGCAAAGAAGGTGGCACCCAACATGCCGCCAAGACCAGCTAGCGCGCACCCAATGCCAAAGGTCGCGGTGAACAGGCGACGGGTATTGATACCCATCGACTTCGCCATCTTGCGATTGTCGACCGCGGCCCGGAGATTCGTGCCGTATCGAGTGCGATTCACAACGAACCAGAGTCCGCCAACCAAGACAAGTGTCACCGCAACGATGAACAGGCGGTAGATCGGAAACTCCCTGGCACCGATTGCGATATTGCCTTGGAGCATGGCTGGTAGCCGGACCGGCTGCGGCAGCGGACCCCAGACGTAGCGGGCGACCGCGACCGCGATGAAGACAAGCCCGATCGTCAGCAGTACCTGCGCAAGTTCGTCGGCATCGTAAAGGAAAGATAGAAGCAGCGCTCTCAGCATGACGCCGACGGCGGCGGCAACGACCGTGCCGCCCAGCAAGGCCCAGCCAAACGAAAAGCCATAGCTGTTCATCAGGCTGAGGCCTGAACATAGCCGCCCAGCATCGCGAACACGCCATGCGCCAGATCAATGAAGCGCATCAGGCCTAGCGTGACGGCCGTGCCGATCGAGATGACGTAAAGAACCATCCCGATCGACAGACCGTGCAGCAGAATGATCAGTGCGGTACCGCCCGACTCCATCGGGATTTCTCGGAGCGCGGATTATTTCTTATCGTTGATGATTTTCCAGGGGCTCCTTCACCGCCTTGATCACCTCGAACTCGACGTTGCCGAGTTCGCCATCGGCGAGTTTCTCCACGCGCCGGATTCGGATGTCCTGCACCACATCGCGGGTCTCTGGATCGATCGCAATCTCACCGCGCGGGCTGTCCTTGCTCGACCAGTTCGAGAGTGCCTTCAGGCTGCCTTCCGGCGTAACCTTGCCATTCTGCACGCGGATGGCATCGAACCG
>CAVPRD010000007.1:0-305238 GCA_963707705.1 uncultured Pseudomonadota bacterium
CGGACCTTCAACTATTACCGCGAAATGGTGCCAGCCTGAGATCGCCCGGAGGTCATTCTTGAAAATCACCATCGTGGGAACAGGCTACGTGGGGCTCGTGACGGCGGTCGGTCTGGCCGATGTCGGCCATACCGTGACGTGCGTGGATCGCGATAAGCACAAGATCGAAGCCATCGAAAGCGGCCGCGCGCCATTCTATGAGCGCGGGCTTGATGAGCTGCTCGTGATGCTTCGGCGTCGGGTCGTATTCACGCGTCGACAAGCCTCAAGGACGGCTTGAGCGGCTCCGACGTGTCGATAATCGCTGTCGGCACGCCTTCGAACGAGACCGGCATCGATCTCAGCCTCGTTCGCCAGGCCGCCCGCGAGATCGGAAATCTGCTACCCACGCTCGGCCATTATCACGTCGTCGTGGTCAAGAGCACGGTCGTACCGACGACGACTGATACGGTGGTCCGCGGCGAGCTCGAGGCCGCATCGGGGATGGTCGCTGGACGCGATTTTGGCCTTGCCATGAACCCCGAGTTTCTGAGCGAAGGGCGTGCGGTCGAAGACTTCACCAAGCCTGATCGCATCGTAATCGGCGCCAGCACGGCACGTGCCGGTTCAGTATTGGCCGACATGTATTCAAAATTCGATTGTCCGCTTCTGCAAACGACACCTCGCAACGCCGAAATGGTCAAATACGCCGCGAACGCGTTGCAAGCGACCCTGATCTCCTTCTCCAACGAAATCGCCGGCGTCTGCGAGACTATTTCGGGTCTGGATGAGGAGACGGTCATGCGCGGCGTCCATCTCGACAAGTGTTGGCGAGCCCCAGACCGCGATGGCAAGCCCCAGTTTGCCGGCGCCGTCACGTATCTCAGAGCCGGCATTGGCTTCGGTGGGAGTTGCTTTCCGAAGGATTTGAGAGCGCTTCGCGAGTTTGCACGCGATAAGGGCATCGAGGTCCCCATTCTGAGTTCGGTGCTCGAGGTGAACAAGGAGCGGGCCGACCGGGTGGTCGATCTGCTGACGAGCCATCTCGGTCGGCCGCGCGGCAAACGCATTGCGGTGCTCGGCCTCGCTTTCAAGCCGGAGACCGACGACGTGCGCAAGTCACCCGGCGTCCGGATCGCCAAGGCCCTGTCGCTGCGTGGCGCCGATGTCGTATTGCACGACCCGCTGGTGCGGATCGATGCCGTGCGGGATGAGGTGGGCACCTGCATCACCCAGGTCGATGACGTCACCGCTGCCGCAACTGGGGCGGACGCGATCGTTATTGCTACCGGTTGGGACGCCTACCGCAAGCTCGATTGGACTGATATTGCCCAACGCATGCGGTCACCGATTATCTTCGATGGGCGCCAGGTCGTGTCCGCAGACCACCTGCCCGCAGGGACGACACTGCTCGCAACGGGCCGACGTACCGAAAGGGTCAACGCATCGCCAACGCGATCGGGAGTCAGTAGAAATGCGGACATCGGAGCCCATACGTTCCCCGAGGGAGATCAGACGTGATTTTCACTGAGACCACACTCAAGGGCTCCTTCATCGTCGATGCGGAACGACGGGAGGACGAGCGCGGCTTCTTCGCCCGTATCTTCTGTCAGAAAGAGTTCACGGACTTGGGGCTGGAGACCAACGTCGCACAGGCGAACATGGCCTTGAGCGTCAAGCGCGGTACGCTCAGGGGCATGCATTTCCAATACCCGCCGGCCACCGAGGCGAAGCTGGTGCGTTGCTTGCACGGCGCAGTTATCGATGTGATCGTGGACTTGCGGCCTGAGAGCGCAACCTATCTGCAACACGTGGCTGTTGAGCTCAGCAGCGACTCGCGGCGCGCGCTTTACGTTCCTGGCCGCTTCGCGCATGGCTACCAGACATTGCATGACGAAACGGCCGTTCTCTATCAGGCAAGTGCCTTCTACGCGCCGAGTGCCGAAAGTGGTCTCCGATACGACGACCCGCGGCTGGCCATTGCGTGGCCGCTGCCCGTCGCTGCAGTTTCCGACAAGGATTGCAACTTCGGCTTACTGGAGAATATCCAAGGTGAATTGACCGCGCGGATGTCTCTTTCCTAGTCCGGACGGAGGCAAGCGTAGCCGGCAGGGTGCCGCAGTTTCATCACTGATGCCCATTTTGTTCAAAGGAGTGAGCCATGTGGATCGTCGATACCGCGCTCAAGTCGCGGGCGGATCAGAATAAGCCCATCCGTGTTGGCATCATCGGTGCCGGCTTCATGTGCCAGGGCCTGACCAATCAGATTACGCAAAGCACGCCGGGTATGCGCGTTGCTGCGATATCGAACCGTCGGGTAGGAAGGGCCGTCGACGTGTTCCACTATTCGGGATTTGAAGACGTAGTCATTGCCGGTTCCCAGTGGGAGCTCGATCTTGCGGTCGAGGGATCGAAGCCGGTCGTGACCGAAGATGCGATGCTTATCGCGCGCAGCGACTCATCGACGTGCTGGTGGACGTCACTGGTTCCGTGGAGTTCGGCGCCCGCGTAGCGCTGGAGGCATTCAAGCACGGTAAGGACGTCGTCCTGATGAATGCCGAGCTCGACGCGACGATCGGGCCGATTCTGCAAACTTACGCCGACAGGCACGGAGTGATTTTGACTGCCTGCGAGGGCGACGAGCCGGGCATCCAGTTGAACCTCTACCGCTGGGTCAAGGGACTAGGCCTCACGCCCCGCTTGCTCGGCAACGTCAAGGGCCTGCAGGATCGCTATCGCAATCCGACAACACAAAAAGGGTTCGCCGAGCGATGGGGGCAGAATCCGACGATGGTGACAAGCTTCGCCGACGGCTCGAAGGTCAGCTTCGAACAGGCTGTTGTCGCCAACGCTACGGGATTCAAGGTGAGATCACGCGGCATGTCTCGCGGCCTCGAATACCATGGCGACGTGCTGAAGATTGGCGAGATCTACGATCTTGAGGAACTGCGCAGGCTGGGCGGCGCGATTGACTATGTGGTTGGGACGCCGCTGACGAAGGTTTACTGCCTGGCCGAACATCCGGACCCCAAGCAGCGGCACTATCTGAACTTGTACAAGATGGGGCCGGGGCCGCTTTATTCGTTCTTTGTCCCGTATCATCTCTGCAATCTGGAGGTTCCCACCGCTATTGCCCGCGCGTGCCTGTTCCGCGACCCGGTATCGCGGTCTCTGGCGGGCCCGGTGGTGGAGGTCTGTGCCGTCGCCAAGCGGGATCTCAAGGCCGGAGAGGTGCTCGACGACTACGGCATGTACATGACCTACGGCGAGGCCGCCAACGTCGAAGAGATGAGCGGGAGCCGATATCTGCCGCAAGGCCTCGTGGAAGGCTGCAGGCTGCTGCAAGACGTCGCCAAGGATTCCGTCATCACTTACAACGACGTTGTGTTGCCGGCCGGTCGGATGGCTGATCGGCTGAGAGCCGAGCAGTACCGCAAATTCCGCGGGGAGACGTGGCTGCAGGATCTGCTGGATAGCCCGGGTACTGGTGAACCGATGATGCCGGGCCGCCGCGAGAGAGTGCTCACTTAGACCATCGGTGCTGTCATCGCTGAGAGATATCGCCATGACGCTGCGGGCAGGGGACTGGGTCGAAGTTCGGAGCAAGGAGGAAATCCTTGCGACTCTCGACGAAAATGGACGTCTTGAAGGCCTGCCCTTCATGCCGCAAATGCTGCAGTATTGCGGTCAGCGCTTCCAGGTATTCAAGCGGGCAGGAAAAACCTGCAGTGAAGTGCTTGGACCTAAGGGCGTCGTCTACGTCAGCCGGCGCCTCCATGACACGGTTCATCTCGAACACCGCTGCGATGGTCGCACGTACGGGGGCTGTCAGGCAGGCTGTCTCATGTTTTGGAAGGAGGCGTGGCTCAAGCCGTCGGGCGCGACAGGGTCACAGCCAGACGCGCGAGCTGTCGCCCGATCGAGCCTTTGCTCCAGGTCGTTCTGGCGGCTGCACCGAAGATCAAATTCTTGCGGCAACCACGTATCGTGGGCCGGACAACGATGTCAGATATTCGTGCCAGGCCACCCAGTTGATGGAATCCACCACAGCCCTGCAGTGGTGGGACGCCCGGCAGTATGTCGAAGCCTATCGCTCGGGCAACTATTCCCTGAGCACTGTTCTAAAGAGCATCGTCTATCTGATTTACTACTACGGTACGCATGGCGCGTTCGCCGCGCTTGGGTGCCGTATCGCGTCGGCTGTACGACCTGTTCCAGTCTCTCTGGGGAGGCCTTCCGTTCCCAAGGAAGCCTGGAAAAATTGCGGCGGGCCAGACCACTCCCAGGCTCGATCTGGACTTAAAGCCGGGAGAACTGGTGCGGGTGAAATCGTACGAGCAGATACTTGAGACGCTGGATTCGTCGCGCTTTTAATCGCGGTCTCAGCTTCGACGCCGAGCTTGTTCCTTATTGCGGCAAAGTATTCAGGGTACGCACACGCATCGAGCGCTTTATCGATGAAAAGACCGGAAAAATGCTCAAGATGAAGACGCCCGCGGTGATACTTGACGGTGCATATTGTCAGTCCCTCTATAGCGGAAAGCGGATACTCTGTCCGCGCGCAGTATTCTCGTGGTGGCGCGAAATCTGGCTGGAGAGGGTTTCGGAGAGCGGGATCGTTCAGCCCGGTCCAGAGAAGGGCAGCGGCCACACCGGGTGTCCGGAAATGGTCGGGGCCGCCCGTCATTGGTAGATATCCCTCATCGCGGGGGCAGAACGCTTTACTCGATCATTGCACCGTTAGCTTTCGGGCATAAAACGCCTCAGCGAAACCATCGGGCGCACGACATTCCATGCCACGCAAGCGCGCGAGGCCCATAAAGGTCTCGTCATCGAACCAGTCCTTTTCGCGCTGTGAGCCGAAATGCTGCTGAAGAAGCCTTGTCTTGCGTTCCATGAGGGCCCTGCTGGCAGGAAGGTAGACGTTTGGCTGACCAGCATCGCCGTCCCATTTCGGAATCTCGTATTCAAGGATCATGTGGTTCCGAAAAGTATTCCAGGTCAGTTTTGACACTTCGCGATGATCCTGATGCGCATCGTGACGCCGGTGGCACAGGATCAGGTCCGGCGAAGTGCGTCTTGCCAGCGCTTCGAACCAGTTCTTGATGTCAGCCCCCTGATAGGGGAAGAATCCGTTTCTGAATTCCGCCAGATCGATGACGGCCCTGGCCGCGTTTGCCAGGAACTGCTCGGCGGATGCGCGCGCCTCATTGGCGCGCGGGCCGATGGCGCTGAGCACCGCCCAGTGCACATCCAGGCGGACGCCGCGATCGATCCAGCCCAGGATCGTGGCGCCGGCGCCGATTTCTATATCGTCCGAATGAGCGCCAATGCAGAGCACGGAAAGGCGCTCGCCTGGTCCGGCGAGCCCAAGATGCTTCATCCAATCCTCCTCTCTGCGTCGCGCCACGGGAGCCGCACCAAGGCGCTGGAGTCTCCCAGGCGGGTTGCTGCAGCTTGCGGGATATTGGATGAAAACCTGTCGTTGGCGGGGCGCGGAGTCAATGAACTGTCAAGGGTACTCCCGACGCAATGCCGTACGCCCGTCGAAACGAGAGCAGGGCGCCGCCCACTTTGTGAGTAACCCTTTTGACGCGGATACGTCGTCCAAAAAGCGCCTAAGCTAATTCCGGTCTGTACCTCAGGGCAGACAAAAACTGTCGCGGGGCAGTCTATGGATGCCAAACTTACCATCCACAGGGCGTCATGGACGCTTATCGACCAGGGCGTGGTGAGTTCGGCGGCAATTTTCTGCTCAACGTGTTGCTTGCGCGCACTCTGGTCGAGGAGGAGTACGGCGAATTCGCGCTTTTCCTCGGCGCCATCTTCATCCTGCGGAACGTCGATTACTCGTTCATCTCTTATCCGCTGTCGGTGCGCTTGTGTAACGCGAGCGATGAGGAGCGCGCCCGTCTGCTCGGAAATACGATCCTGCTTGCCACGGCTCTGGCGCTCGTGCTGGTCGTGTTCATGGCGCTTGGAACCACGCTGCTGCAGGTCGACAATATCGTGTTGCCGGCCTGCCTCTGCTTTCTTTGCTGGCAGGCGCAGGAGACGTCGCGGCGATGCCTGCTCGCCGATTTCCTCTATCGCGCGGCGGTGGCCGGAGATGCTATCGCCTTTGTCGGGCAGGCCCTGCTGGTCGCGCTCCTGGCCTGGGCCGATGCGGTCACGCTCCCGACCGCGCTATACATAATGTCGGTGACCTTCGCCATCGGCGCCATCGTGCATGCGTCGAAGCTGCGCGTTGCCTGGCCGGATCTTGCCGAAGCGCGGCTATTGGCGCGTGAATATCTTTCCGATCGGCAAGTGGTCTCTCATCAACTACTAGCTCGTGCTCGTTCGCGTTCAGCTCTTTCCGTGGCTGCTGGCCGCCACCGCGGGCACCGCGGCCACCGCATCGCTTCAGGCCGCGCTGAACATCGCGAACATGATGAACCCGATTATCTTCGGGATCGGCAATGCCATACCGCAGGTCGCCGCTCACGCGCACCGGACCGGCGGCGTCATCGGCGCGTCGCGCGCGGCCTGTGGCTACGTCCTCTTCGGCCTGGGACCGATCTTGGTCATTTGCGCCGCCGCCGTTCTGATGCCGCAGCTGCTTCTGCGGATGGTCTATGGTCCGTCATCGCCTTATCTCGCCGTCGCCATGGGCTTGCAGCTCCTCGCGGTCGCCGGCGTGCTCGATTACATCGCGGAAATGATCAGCAAGACGCTGCTCGGCGTTCGAAGCCGGCAGGCTCGCCTCTGTGGTCAATGTCGTGGCCGTCGCCGCGCGGCGGTGCTGGCCTTCGCCCTCATCGGCCCGCTGGGCGTGCTCGGTGCGTGCCTCGCTCTCTTGATCGCCAACCTGGTGCGCGCGATCGGCGCGGTGATCGCGATCGCCTGGCTGATTGCTGACGAAAAGTCGCGCGAGCCGGCCCGGCCTGCGACGGTCGGCAGCGCCGCCGCTGAGCAATGACGATCGCAACATAGCTGCGACAAGGCGACACGCAGGAGACAATGACAGACACGTTCAAAACAGAATCCCGGGGCGCACTTTTGGAGGGCGATCGATATCTCGCGCTCCTCGCGATCGTGTTGCTGGGCTATGCGCTGATGGGAAAAGGCTTCGCCTATCTCGGCTTCCCGCCGCTTTACGTCGGCGAGATCGCGTTTCTCGGCGGAATCGTCGTCTTTCTCAGGACCGGCGCATTTGTCGGCGTCGCTGGCGACGCTGCCGGCCGTCTTGCTGGTCGCGCTGATGGCCTTGGTCCTCGCGCGCACGCTCCCGTTCTTTGGCTTGTACGGGTTCGATTCGCTGCGCGACAGCGCCATCGTCATTTATGGCGGCTTTGCCTTTATCGTCATTGGTCTGTTGCTCGAGGATGCGCGCCGGATCAACACCGTGCTTCGCTATTACGGGATCATGCTGGCGAGCTTTCCCGCCATATTTGTGGGCTTCTTGCTCACCAAGTACTGGGTGGAGTACATCCCGCGGCTGTACGGTCCGGTGCCGATCGTGGATATCGGGCCGAGCGCGGTCGGAACGCATCTTGGCGGGCACCATGGTCTTCGTCCTGATCGGCTACCGCAAGGTGTCGGTCTCTGGGTCGTCGTCTGGCTCGCCACGCTGGCCTTGGTCAGTGCGACCAATCGCGGCGCGACGCTCGCCGTCGTCGTGCCCGTCGCGTTCGCGATGCTCATGCTCGGACGGTTCCGCTTGATGCTCACCACGCGTGGTCGCAGGCGTGGCCATATTCGCCGCTCTTCTCACGCTCGAGTCCACCTTTGGCGAATACAACGAGGCCAAGGAATCGATCGAACGTCCCGGTCAGCGCCCACCAGATCGTCGAGAATGCCAAGAGCATCATCGGGCAATCCGGCCAGCAGACGGAAGGCACCAAGCAGTGGCGTCTGAACTGGTGGGACATCATCATCAACGATACCATCCATGGACCCAACTTCTGGACCGGCAGAGGATTCGGACATAAATCTCGCCGAGGCCGACGGTTTCGCCGGCACAGGCGATCGGCGCAATCTCGTCCGCCAACGCGCAGTCCGCATAACGCGCACATGACCATGTTGGCACGCGCTGGGATTCCAGGCGTGGTGCTGTGGGCGCTCGTCCTCGTGTCCTGGTTCGGCATGCTGATGAGAGCGATGCTGACGGCCCGCGCGCGCGGACACGAGCAATGGGCGGAGTTGTTCCTGTTCGTCGCCTGCTATGCCGTGTCGATCGTGATCAATGCGACGTTCGACGTCGTGCTCGAAGGTCCGATGCAGGGCATCTGGTTCTGGTGCCTGTTTGGCTTCGGCATCGGGTCTGTGATGATCTATCGGGCTCAGCCTTTGCAGTCTCGCCGGAAGGTGTGCGAATGAACTTAGACCAGCTGGATTCGTCTGGGCAGAGATTGGGTCGCTCGCGATGCGTATTTCGGTATGCTGGTTGGCGCTCTCGCCTCTATTGATCCTCGGTTCTCCGGCGACGGTTGCAGCGGCCGCCGCGGCCGTCAGCGACGCTCCTTGTCCGCTGGGTGCGATCGCGGTCGAACCCAGCGCCTCCATCCAGGCGGCCGTCGACAGCGCCGGCGACGGCGCAGTGTTCTGCCTGAAAAATGGAATGCACAGGATGCAGGTGGTTCGGCCCCGGCCGGGCCAGAGTTTTTACGGTGAGGGTCGCACGGTTCTGAACGGCAGCAGGTTGCTCACCGAACTTCAGTCGCGAGGGGCGCTATTGGGTGGCGAGCGGCCAATTGCAGCGCGGCCGCAAGCACGGCGAGTGTGTACGCACCGCGCCAGCGTGCAATCTACCTGAAGGCGTGTTCATTGACGATAAGCCTCTGCTTCAGGTATTGAGTAAAGACCGTCTCGAGAGCAACGAATTCTATTTCGATTATGCCAACGGCAAGATCTATCTCGCCGATGATCCGAGGAACCGCAAGGTTGAGGCCACCGTCGCCGCCTTTGCGTTCGAAAGCATGGCGAGCGACGTCCTGATCAGGAACATAACTGTCGAGAAATATGCGAGCGTTGCGCAGAAAGGAGCGATCCACGCGCGCGAAGGCACCGGATGGACTATCGAGAACTGCGAGGTACGCTTGAACAGCGGTGCTGGGATCAGTATCGGGACCGGCGGCCGCGTGCGCGACTGCAACATTCATCACAATGGCCAGATCGGCATCGAAGGCAATGGTCGAGACATCTCGCATCGAGCGCAACAGCATCTGGTCGAACAACATCTACGGCTTCGATCCCGCCTGGGAGGCCGGCGGCGTGAAGATCGCCTTGAGTGACGGGGTCACGTTTCGCGGCAATCATGTGCACGACAACAATGGCACCGGACTATGGTGCGATATCGACTGCCGCAACGTTGTCTATGAGGACAATCTCGTCGAGAACAATCAGTACATCGGCATTTTTCACGAGATTTCATTCAAAGCAGTCATTCGCAACAATGTGCTCCGGTATAACGGCAGGGGGCACAGAGGCTGGTTTTGGGGTGCAGATATCACGATCGCAGCGTCGCAGGACGTTGAGGTCACGGGCAATACGGTAACCGTCGCCCCCGGGGGTGCGGGATCATGCTGATCGACCAAGGGCGTCGGAGTGGCGATGGCAAAAGTTACAAGACGCGCAACAACACCGTACGCGCCAACGAAATGACGTTTGAGGGCGCGGCCTGCGCCGGCGGCATCTCGGACACCAAGCCCGATGGAGAATTTTGCGATCATCACGGATGGCAACAACTGTTTCGACGGCAACACGTATCGTGTTCGGGGCACAAGTGGCCCGGCTCGCTGGTCTTCTATCTCGTGACTAGGCTGACGCGGAAAGTGCCGCCGGCGCTGATGCTGCTGATCGGCGCCGCCCTCGAAATCGCGCATATCGACACGCACTGGACGCTGATCGACGAATTCGCCGCGCGCTTCGTGTTCTTCTATGCCGGCTATCTGTTCGGCGGCTGGATCCTCGGCGAAAGCGGAAAGGTCCCGTCACGCATGACGCTAGCGGTCGCAGCCTTGGCGATCTGGGCGGTCGCCAATCTTTGGCTCGTCAAGGTCGACCTCGCAGCCACTCCCTTCATCTCGCTGGCATTGGGCCTCACCGGCGCTGCGGCAGTCGTGATTTTCTCCGTATTGCTCGCGCAATATCGTCTGCTCGACTCTATCCGTTATTGCGGAAGCAATTCGATCGTCATCTATCTCGCCTTCTTCCTGCCGATGGCAGCGACACGGACAGCGCTTGTAAAATTCGGCCTGATTACCGATCCCGGCACGGTCGCAGCCATTGTCACGCTGATCGCGGTGACCGTGCCGCTGATCCTGTATTGGCTGGTGCGCGGAACGTCGCTGAACTTCCTGTTCGAGCGGCCCGATCGCTTCCGGCTGATCAAGCAGCGGCCGCTCAATCTTCAGCCCGCCGAATAGCAACCCAAAAGAAAAAAGGCGGGGCAAAACCCCGCCTTTCTCTTTTCTGTATGGTCGTCTCAGCCTTTGCGCATCAGCGGCGGGGGCGGAGAATAGGCCGGCGCCGGCGGCGCATAGACCGGGGGCGGCGCATAGGCCGGCGCCACCGTGAGCGGAGAGTTGAAGTTGTCGCCCGCATTCAGCGACCAGCGCAGCGCGAGCTTGACGTCTTGCGATGAGACGCCATTGAACAGCATCGGGTTGTTGTAGTTGTTGATGCCGTTATAGCCAATCAGATCGCCCGACTGGAAATCGCCGAGGTTGACGTAGCGATACGCCAATTCCGCCGTGAAATTCTTGGTGACCTTGTAGGCAAGACCCGCGTGCAGCGCCCAGGCGAACTCCCATTGCGAATGAGAATTGCCGTAAGCGAGCGCGAGATTCGGTGCGTTCACGTCACGGAAGTTATCCATCGTGTTGCGTGAATAACCGATACCGGCGCCGACGAAGGGGGTAACGCACCACCAGGTGCCGAGATCGATATAGGCGTTGGCCAGGAACAACCATTCGGACTTGGTGCCGTAATAGTCGTTGGTGCCGCCCGGATAGATGTCGAGACCGCGGAAGGCGGTCTTGCCGCGATATTCACCGGTCACGTCGGCGCGGAACCAGTTGTTGAACTGATAGCCAACACCGACACCGAACAGCATCCCGGTCTCGAAGTCCTTGTGCAGGACCTGCACTGCCGGGGTGAACAGGAGGTTGTCGATCGAATTGACCTTCTGGTTGGTCATGCCGATATCTCCACGCAGATACCAGCCACCGAATTGCTCGACCACCACCGGTGCGGCCTTGTAGACCATCGGCATGTCGGCGGCGGCCGCAGGAGCAGCCATCGCCACTGTCGCGGCAATCCCCGCAATCAAACTCGTTTTAATGCTTCTCATGATCCGTCCTCGCTCGGCGAATTGGTGAGGCGATCATGGCCGCAATTGTTTAATCGGTGCTTAACCTTGATTTTTAACCGTGAATTTTAACGATCGCGGGCGCGAAGGTTAACGATTGGTTGCGCTCAGCGGCGTTTGTACCGCAATCGTTCTAAAAAAAATTTACCGGTCGTTAACCATTGCGAATCGGCGCAAAAAATTTGCGCGGCGAAATGGCTTCGCCGCGCATCAATCCGCGAAAAGATTCGCGACGCCAAAGAAATCAGTCGTCCTTCAGCTCGCCGATATGGTGCTGGGAATAGAGCTCGACGCCGACCTTCTCGACCAGGCCGATCTGCTTTTCGAGGAAGTCGATGTGATGTTCCTCGTCCTTCATCAACTGCTCGAACAGGTCGCGCGACACATAATCCTTCACCGAATGACAATAGGTCGCCGCCTCCTGGTAGAGGCTGCGCGCATCGATTTCCGCCGCCAGGTCGCAGGACAGGACCTCCGGAACGTTCTGCCCGATGCGCAGCGGGTCGAGTACCTGCATGTTCGGAAAGCCGTCGAGAAACAGGATGCGATCGACGAATTTATCGGCGTGGTGCATCTCCTCGATCGATTCCGCTTTCCACTTCTTGGCCAGCTCCTCGAAGCCCCAATTGTCGAGGATCCGGTAATGCAGCCAATATTGGTTGATGGCGGTGAGCTCGCTGCGCAGGCCCTTGTTCAGATATTCGATGACCTTGGGGTCGCCCTTCATGCCGATTGTCTCCTGCGAGGCCGCATTCACTGATTAGAGGCGTTCTAAACAGGTAAGCTGGTTCCGGCAAGAGGCGTGCGTCGTGGCGGTCGGGGAAACCGGCGGCAAGCGCGTTCGGGCGGCAGAAAAAGCTGAAATCAGGCGGTTTCGGTAGAAAGCAGCTGGCCGCTATGGGGGCAAACCGGACAGCCCACCTTGCAGGCGCCGGCCAGGGCCTCGTCCATGATGCCCTTGATGGTGCGGGCGCAGCGGCCGCATTGCGGGCTGCAGCCCAGGCATCCATAAACCTCACCAGCCGTGCGCGGCCGGTCGGTGTGACAGGCAGTGCGGATGGCGCTGTCGGTGAGCACGTTGCAGGAGCAGACGATCATAACGGGTAGTTTCTTGGCCCGGCGCGATAGTTCAACCTGAAACCATCGATAGCTGGACTTCTCCGCCGGCCGCCAAGGCAAAAAGGTAGAATTTACACGTTGTCTAAAGTGACGGCGCAGCCGTCCTCCCGGATGCGGCGCGGCATAAGCGCGTTCACGCGCGTCTTTCTACTGCGAATTCAAATTGGAATTTAGACCCCGTTCTGCGGTGCACCGTTTCACGCTGCACCGCGCCCGGGCACGAGGCTTACGCCGCCGCCTGGGTGAGCGCCTCGACGATCTCGTCGACCACTTCTTCCACCAGATATTGATCGTCGCCCTCGCCCATCACCCGGATCACGAGTTCGGTGCCCGAGGGCCGGATCACCAGACGGCCATTGCCGTTCAGGCGCGCCTGCGCGCCGTTGATGGCGAGCTTGACGGCGGCGTCCTCGAGCGGGGCACCCTGCTTGTAACGGACATTCTTCAGCACTTGCGGCAGCGGCTCGAAGCGGTGGCAGACTTCGGAAACCGGCTTGTTTTGCCGTTTCACCACCGCCAGCACCTGAAGTGCGGCCACCAGCCCGTCTCCGGTCGTGGTATAGTCCGACAGGATGATATGACCGGACGGCTCGCCGCCGAGATTGAAGCCGTGCTGGCGCATGTGTTCGAGCACATAGCGATCGCCGACCGGCGTGCGCGCAAGCGACAGGCCGAGCGCTGCGAGATGCCGCTCGAAGCCGAGATTGGACATGATGGTCGCGACCACGCCGGGTTTTGCGAGCCGGCCGTCGTCCTTCCAGCTTCCGGCAATCACCGCCATCAATTGATCGCCGTCGATCAGATGACCCTTTTCATCGACGATCACGACGCGGTCGGCATCGCCGTCGAGCGCGATCCCGACATCGGCGCGCACCTCGCGCACCTTGGCGGACAGCGCTGCGGTGTCGGTCGAACCGCAATCCTTGTTGATGTTGAAGCCGTCCGGATCGATGCCGAGCGAGATCACCTCCGCGCCCAATTCCCACAATGCTTCCGGCGCCACCTTGTAGGCCGCGCCGTTCGCGCAATCCACCACCACGCGCAGACCATCGAGCGATAGGTCGCGCGGCAAGGTGCGCTTGGCGAATTCGATGTATCGATCCTGCACGCCCTCGATACGCTTGGCGCGTCCGAGTTCGGCGGATTTCGCGAGCCGGCGCGCGACATCCTGCTCGATCACGCCTTCGATCTCGCGTTCGACGGCGTCGGAAAGCTTGTAGCCGTCCGGACCGAACAGCTTGATGCCGTTGTCGTCGTAAGGATTGTGAGAGGCGGAAATCATCACGCCGAGATCGGCGCGCATCGAGCGCGTCAGCATCGCGACCGCCGGCGTCGGCATCGGGCCGAACAGCAGCACGTCCATGCCGACCGAGGTGAAACCGGCCACCAAAGCAGTCTCGATCATGTAGCCGGAGAGACGCGTATCCTTGCCTACCACCACCCGGTGGCGGTGCTCGCCGCGCTGGAAAACGATGCCGGCTGCCTGGCCCACTTTGAGCGCGAGCTCAGGCGTGATCACGGAATTGGCGCGGCCGCGAATGCCGTCAGTCCCGAAAAAACGACGTGTCACGCTGAACCCCCCGCTCCCTTATAACCCCCTGTCCGGCTTATAGGGGGATCATAGTCGTTCCGGCTTCAAAAGTTGTGAGCAAAAATTTCAGGATTGAAACAGCCCGAAACAGCGTTAACAGGCCGCAAACCGCCGATTTTGTTGGGATTTGGCGTCAGGTCGCGTCCTTGTCCTTCTTGCTCGGCGACGGCTGCGTCACATTCACCGGGTCGGAGCCGGGAAAGGTCTCCTCCAGTCCCTCTTCGAGCGCCTTGTCGAGCCGGCGCTTCTGCTCCTCATCCTTTTTGCTGTCGTGATGCTTCTCGCGCGAATTCATCTGAACAGACCCTTCATGCGCCGAAAAATTCCGACCGGACAACGAGAGCCGGCCAGCCGGGTTCCGGCTCAATTTCCGTGCCCTCGCTTATATGCTACTCCGGGCGCCCACCTACGGACAATCCAATGACCCCGATCACCTGCATCGAAGACCTGCGGCAGCTTGCCGAGCGGCGCGTGCCGCGCGCGTTCTTTCAATATGTCGATTCCGGCTCCTATGCCGAAGAGACCTTCCGCGCCAACCGCAGCGACATGGAGCGCATCAAGCTGCGCCAGCGCGTCTTGGTGAATGTCGACAAGCGCGATCTTTCGACCACCATTGTCGGGCAGAAATCATCGCTGCCGATTGCGCTCGCGCCGATCGGATTGTGCGGCATGCAACACGGCAATGGCGAAATCCTTGCAGCCGAGGCCGCCAACGAGGCCGGCATTCCCTTCTGCATGTCGACGATGTCGATCTGCTCGATGGAGCAGGTGGCGGAAGCGACCAAGAAGCCGTTCTGGTTCCAGGTCTATGTGATCCGCGATCGCGGATTCATCGCCGACCTGATCGCGCGCGCAAAGGCCGCGAATTGTTCGGCATTGGTCCTCACCGTCGATCTTCAGGTGCTGGGCCAGCGCCACCGCGACATCAAGAACGGCATGACGGTGCCGCCGAAGATCAAGCTCGCCAACGTGATCGACATTGCGACCAAGCCGCGCTGGGCCTGGAGCGTGATGAACGCCAAGAGCAGGACCTTTGGCAATCTCGCAGGCCACGTGAAGGGCATGGAGGGCGTCAACTCGCTCGCGCAATGGACCAACAACCAGTTCGATCCGACGCTGAACTGGCATGACGTCGAATGGATCCGCTCGCTGTGGCCGGGCAAGCTTATCGTGAAGGGCATTCTCGACGTCGAGGATGCGAAGCTTGCGACCAAAAGCGGCGCCGACGCGATCGTGGTATCCAATCACGGCGGCCGTCAGCTTGACGGTGCGGCATCTTCGATTTCGATGCTGCCGAAGATTGCCGATTCGGTCGGAAACGACATCGAGGTGATGTTCGACGGCGGCATCCGTTCGGGTCAGGATCTGATGCGCGCGCTGGCGCTGGGCGCCAAAAGCTGCCTGATCGGCCGCGCCTACATTTACGGGCTCGGCGCGCTCGGCAAGCAAGGCGTGACCACTGCGATCGACATCATCCGAAAAGAACTCGACATCACCATGGCGCTGACCGGCGTCACCCGCATCGCCGATATCGGCCGCAACGTGCTCGCGACCGAAACGGTGCCGGCCGAGACGCATGTGCTGGAGATGGCCGAGCGTAAAGCGGCAGCGCGATAATCGCTTCAGTCTTTCCCGCTCTTCGCCACGAAGGCGGGGACCCAGCGCCGAAGTTATCAAGATTACGGCTCATGGAAGGGTACGAGTCGTCTCGCGGCACTCCATACAGAGATATCGAAGCGAATTGTGTATCTCAACTCGGGCGCAAAACTGCGCTCGTTCGCTGCAAATGCGGAATGCGTTGCCTCGCGCAATTGACGTAGCTATGTCGAACGCTATCTTTTGGACGCGCAGAACTGATTTTCATTATTCGAAGCAAAATCTCCTCAAGCTTTAGGAGTCGGTCATGAACCGCCGAACATTGATCGGGGCCGTCGCCGCTGGCGCCGCCCTTCCCTTGCTCAATCGAACCGCGATCGCGCAGACGCCGCCAAAGACGAAAAATGTCGTCTTCGTACACGGACTGTTCGCGGACGGCTCCTGCTGGTCGAAGGTCATCGCGCGTCTGCAGCAGAAGGGTGTCAACTGCACCAGCGTGCAGAACCCTCTGACCTCGCTGCAAGAGGCATCGGATGCGGCGCGGCGCGCGATCGCGGCGCAGCCCGGCCCGGCGGTGCTCGTCGGACACTCCTTCTCCGGCATGATCGTGTCGGAGGTTGGAGTGGATCCGAAGATCACTGCTCTGGTCTATGTCGCCGCGCGCGCACCCGATGCGGGCGAGGACTACACGGCGCTTGCCAAAAGTTATCCAACGCCGCCGGCCGCAGCCGGCATTGTCTTCAACGGTGATTGGGGTCAGTTGTCGGAGGAGGCTTTCCTGAAAGACTTCGGAGGCGACCTGCCACCGGACGAGGCCCGTGTCCTGTATGCGGTTCAGCAGCCGTTCAAGCGGTCGCTGACGACGGAAAAAACGACCAATGCCGCATGGCGCACCAAGCCGAGCTTCTATGCCGTTTCCACTCAGGACCGGACAATCAATCCGGACCTGGAGCGCTTCATGGCGAAGCGTATGGGTGCGAAGACGATCGAAGTCGAAGCGAGCCATCTCGCGCTGATCTCACATCCCGATGCGATCACGAACCTGATCCTCGAGGCACTCGCGGTTTGAAGTCAGTGAATTCAGGACTTGTCCGAACTCGGACAGGAAACTCCTGCTGCAAGCATGCGCGGCGATTGCGGCGCCGGGTCCCCGCCTTCGCGGGGAGAGCGGAAATCTCGCAAGCCTATCCGCGTCCTACACAATGCCCCGCCCACCTACTCCGCCGTTGCATAATTTTGCCACGCGGACCTTCACGCGCTTGCACCGCCTTCCACAGGCAGGCCGGCCGCTTTCCATTCCGGGAATCCGTCTTCGAGTCGGTGCACGGCGTAACCGCGCGCCCTCAGCATGGCCACCGCCTCGAACGACAGAACGCAGTACGGTCCGCGACAATAGGCGACGATTTCGCGTTCCTTCGGCAATTCAGCCAAACGCTTTTTGAGGTCTGGCCATGCAATGTTCAAGGCGGACGGCAGATGACCTAATGCAAACTCCGTTTCCGGCCGGACATCAAGTACGGTTACGAGCCCTTCCCGAAGGCGTTTGATCAATCCTTTGCGCGTGACAGGCTCCATTGCATCGCGCGCGCGGAAATAGCCAGCCATCACGCGTTCGATCTCGGCGGCGTTGCGCTCGCCGACGCGTCCGAGCGCCTTCAAGAGCGCAATGACGTCGTCCTCCCCTGCGAGGGAATAGAGAACGCGCTTGCCATCGCGACGCGTCGCGACCAGCGCGGCGCGGCGAAGGATTTGCAGGTGCCGGGATGCATTCGCAAACGTCAGACCGGCTCGCGCCGCCAGTCCCTCAACGCTCCGCTGGCCCTGACCAAGATGCTCCAAAAGTTCCAGTCGGTGCGGATGGCCGAGCGCCTGCGCGATCTCGGCGAGACTGGCAAACACCGCCTGCTTGGGTCCGCTACTTGACATCGTTTTTCGTTCGTTCAATCATTCAACGAAATTATTGAATGATTTTGGGGCGCTGTCACTATCGATTCTGCGGACACCCTCCCATGGACACCAAGCACAACCAACAACACTGGCAAGGGACCTACAGCGCGAAGACCGAACAGGAGGTGAGTTGGCACCAGGATTCGCCGGAGCCGTCGCTCACGCTGGTCACCGCAGCGGCAGCCTCGCTGGCATCTCCGATCATCGATGTCGGCGGAGGGGTCTCGCATCTCGTCGACCATCTTGTTAGACGAGGATACAGCAAGGTCTCGGTGCTCGACGTTTCTTCCTCTGCACTGGCCAAGGCGCAGTCGCGGCTTGGCACACAGGCCACGGCCGTTGACTGGATCGCTGCCGACATCACGACCTGGACGCCAACGCAGCTCTACGAGGTCTGGCACGACCGGGCCACCTTCCATTTCATGGTGACCGAAATCGACCGCTCCGCATATCTTGCTCGCCTGAGGCACGCACTCGCCCCCGGCGGTTGCGCCATCATCGCGACATTTGCTTTAGACGGCCCGGAAAAATGCAGTGGTCTGCCCGTGATGCGCTATGACGCGGAAAGCTTGACGAGCGTGTTGGGGCGTGAGTTCGCGTTGGTGGGGTCCGAGCGCCACCTTCATCTGACACCCTGGGGCTCAGTCCAGCCCTTTCAATTCAGCGTCTTCAAGCGCCGGTTGGAGGCTTCATGAACAACGGCTCGCCGCGCGCAATACCGCCTATCTTGCGGGCCAAATATTACGGCGCGGCGTCAGTGTTCACCCCGGACAATTTGCTGCGAGAGGCGCGCCGCCAGAAGGACCTGCCGCAGAGTCCAATCCCCGACGTCTGCATCCTCGATCCGGACGGAGATATTGTGCGCCATCTCCGCGCTGTCGGGGCCGCGCAGCGGGTCGAAGGCTGGGCCTGCTATCACAGCGACATGGTTCATTTTACGCACGGTGGACGCGATTATGGGATCGTGGCCTGTGCCGTCGGCGCCTCCTACGCGGTGCTTCTGGCTGAGCAGATGTTCGTGTCGGGTTGCCGGCTGCTGCTTAGCATAACCTCGTCGGGACAGATCAAAAAGCTCCGACCACCGCCTTTTTTCATCCTGATCGAACGCGCGTTGCGCGATGAGGGTACGAGCTATCATTATTTGCCTGCCGATAGCGACTATGCAGAAGCCGATCCTGCACTGGTTGCGGCCGTGGTGCCTGCCTTGGCGCAATCGGACACACCGGTCGAACGTGGAGCGTCCTGGACAACGGATGCACCCTATAGAGAGACCCCCGAAGCCATCGAAGCAGCACGAGCGGAAGGCATTCTTGCGGTGGAGATGGAGGCAGCCGCTCTCTACGCTTTCGCTCAGGCCCGGAGCAAGCCGGTTCTGTGTTTTGCTCATGTGACGAACCAGATGGGACAGCTCGGAGATTTCGAGAAGGGCGAGGCAAATGGCGCAACCGCCGCAATCGCATTGGTCCATGCCGTCGCCGATTGCTGGCTGCGATCGCGATAGAAGAACGTCTATCGTTTGGCTTTAGCCGCCACCGCACGGCCAGCTTTACATAACTTTACGTCGCCGACATTCGCGCGAAACGGCAGTGCTCCAGATTGTGGTCGTGGTCATCCCCCGGACCACACGCAATCAGGAGCCCTTCATGTCCGACCCCCGCACCGAACCACACAACAGCGATCGCCCCCATCCGCTACCGCCGGTTCCGCGCACCAGGCGCAGCCGCACGCTCGTCTTCGCAACCCTCTTGATCGCCGCAGGCCTGACCGGCGCCGCCGTCACCAAGGCAGTCAGCAATCCGTTCGGCTTCGGGCCGGGATTCCACGGCATGCGCGGAAGCTGGGGCGCGCCGCTCGATCCGGCCCAGATCGAGGATCGCGCCGATCGCATGGTGCGCCACCTCGCCGTCGAACTCGACGCCACCACCGATCAGCAGGAAAAGCTTCGCACCATCATGCGCGGGCTGGTGAAGGACGTGTTGCCGGCGCGTGAGCGCACCCAGAATGCACGCCGTCAGGCGCGCGAGCTTCTGACCCAGACCACGATCGATCGCGGCGCATTAGAGAAACTGCGCGCCGAACAGATCGCGCTTGCCGACAGCGTGTCGAAACGCGTCGTGCAGGCGCTCGCCGATGCGGCCGAGGTGCTGTCGCCCGAACAGCGCCGCAAGCTGAACGACCGAATCCCCCCGGTCGGCAGCTTCGGCCCGCCCTGGCACCGGGGCTGAGCCTCCCCGTTGCCCGCCTCCCCTTCGCCCGGGGAGGTATGGGTGGGGGTCCATCATCGTCCCCTCGACAGATGACCCCCACCCCTCTCTGCATTAAGGAGCATGATGCCGAAAAGTGTGAAGCGGTTTTCGGTCCACATCATGCTCCCACGTAATAAAGTCCCATCGTGACCGATCGCATCCTTCTCATCGAAGACGACCGGCGGCTGGCCGAGATGGTGTCGAACTATCTCGGCGAAGCCGGTTTCCAGACCGCGATCTCGCGCACCGGTTCGGGTGGCATCGCGCTGCATGACCGCGAGCCGTTCGATGTGCTGATCCTCGACCTGATGCTGCCGGACATGGACGGCCTCGATGTCTGCCGCCGCATCCGCGAAAAGTCCGAAACGCCGATCCTGATGCTGACCGCGCGCGGCGATGCGATGGACCGCGTGGTCGGGCTTGAAATGGGCGCCGACGATTATCTGCCCAAGCCATTCGAGCCGCGCGAATTGCTGGCGCGGCTGCGAGCGCTGCTTCGCCGCTCAAAGTCGGAGCGCAAGACCGACATCCTGCGTTTCGGCCGGCTTGAGATCGACACCGGAGCGCGGCAGATCCGCCTCGACGGCGAGGAGCGCACCATCACATCGTATCAATTCGCGCTGTTGCAATCGCTCGCGCAGAATGCCGGGCGCGTACTGTCGCGCGACGCGCTGATGAATCTGCTCAAGAGCGAGCCGCTGGAAGCGTTCGACCGCTCGATCGACGTGCATGTCTCGCGCATCCGCGCCGCGATCGAGGACGATCCGAAAAAACCCAAGCGCGTCATCACGGTGCGCGGCGCGGGTTATGTGTTCGCCAAAGTTCAAGACTGAATGAAGCGCCTGTACCAGAAAATCTACCTGACCATCGTGGTCGCGCTGCTGCTGGTGGTGCTGGTGGCGGGCGCGATCTGGCGTTTCGGTCAGCCGCCGGCGCCGGTCGCAGAAGGCTTCGAGGTCGCGGGCGAATTGCTGGCAGCGACCCTGCCGCCCGCGACCGCGCCGGCCACGACGCAACAGGAAGCGATCCGCCAGCTCGCGCAGCGCCTGCACATCAACGTCGCGCTGTTCGATCCGGAATTGCGGCTGATCGGCTCCTACGGCGATCCGCCGCCGCCGCCCGGCGCGCGCCGGCCCGGCTGGATGCCCGGCGCCAATGCCTGGGCGATCCCGCTGCCGGACGGACGCTGGATCGTCGGACGCGCGCCGCCGCGCGGACGCCATCCTGCCATTGGTTTAATGCTGCTGCTCGGCGGCATCGCGCTGGTGATCGCGCTGTGTGCCTATCCGGTGGTGCGCGGACTGACGCGAAGGCTCGAGCGCTTGCAGGACGGCGTCGAGACGCTCGGCTCCGGCGACCTCACAGCCCGCGTCGAAGTGCAGGGCCGCGACGAGGTGGCGCGGCTCGCGCAAAGCTTCAACCGCTCGGCCGCGCGCATCGAGGAACTGGTCAACGCGCATCGCCTGCTGCTGGCGCATGCTTCGCATGAAATCCGCACGCCGCTCGCGCGCATCCGTCTCGGCATCGAGATGCTGAGCAAGAACGCCGATCCGAAATACAAGGCGGGCCTCGAACAGGACATTGCCGAACTCGACGCGCTGGTCGACGACATCCTGCTGGCGAGCCGGCTCGACATGAACAAGTCGCTGCAGAACCGCGAGCCGGTCGACCTCTTGGCGCTCGCGGCGGAAGAAGGCGCGCGCTACGAACATTGCAGCGTCGAGGGCGAAGCCGTCACGCTCAATGCCGATCCGCGCCTGTTGCGTCACCTGATCCGCAACCTGATGGACAATGCGAGCCATCACGGCGAGCCGCCGATGCGCGTTACGGTGGCGCGCGACGCCGGCAACGCCATCATCGATGTGATGGATGCCGGCACCGGCATTCCGCAGGCCGAACGCGAGCGCGTGTTCGTGCCGTTCTTCCGGCTGCCGGGCGAAGCCAAGGGCTCGGGGCTCGGGCTGTCGATCGCGCGGCAGATCGCGCGCCTGCATGGCGGCGAGGTCGCGGCCATCGCGCGGCCGGACAGCGCCAGCTGCATTCGCGTCACGATTCCGGTCGGCTAGAGCGTATTCGAGCAAAGTGCAAACCGGCTCGCGTGAAGAAGACGCGCCAGAACAAAAAGCTGGATCACCGGCTTTGATTTCATCAAAGCCGGGGCTCTCGCGGCGGCTTCCCGCATTCAGCTCGGCGCGCCGCTCAACGCCGCCTTCACGCGCTCCGGCGTGAACGGGATCTGCCGCAGCCGCACGCCGGTCGCATCGAACACTGCATTTGAGAGCGCCCCGCCGACTGCCGCACAAGCCGCTTCGCCTGCGCCGAGTGGCGGCTCGTCCGGACGATCGATCAGCTCGACCTCGATCTTCGGCAATTGCGAGAAGGTCAGGATCGGATAACTCGACCAGTCGTTGCTAGTGACGCGGGAGCGGTCGAACTTCACCTCCTCCATCAGCACCCGGCTGAGCGTCTGGACGATGCTGCCTTCGATCTGCGCGCGCGCACCGTCCGGATTGATGATCTGACCGCAATCATGGGTGCAGACCACCCGCTCGACCTTGATGTTGCCGGTGGCACGCTCGACCGCGACTTCCATGCCGATCGCGACATAGGTCTCGGTGTGCTTGTAGTGGATGTAGGAGATGCCGCGTCCGCGCGCGACCGCCGCGTTGCGATCGGAACCGGGCGAGGCCCGATTCTGCCATTTCATTATGGCGGCGGCGCGCTTGACGAGTTCAATGCCGCGCGGGTCCTTCAGGCCGCGCAGACGAAACTCGACCGGATCGATTCCGGCCGCCGCCGCGAGTTCGTCGCAGAACGCTTCGACAGCAAAGCAATTCGCCGGCTTGCCGGGCGAGCGCAACGGCGCCGGACGCAGCGGCGCGTCCTTCAGCCAATGCGCGATCACCTGAATGCGGCCCGCCGAATAGGGCGGATCGCCATTCTGGGAGAGCAGTCCCGCATTGAGCCCCTGCACATTGTCGAGCCCGGATTCGTTCGGGCTCAGCAGCGGAATATTCGGCAGCCCCTTGGTCGTCTGCGGAATCCACATCTCGAGCTTCCAATCGAGAATGTTGCCGTTGGCATCGCAGGTGCCGGTAACATCGAGAAGCTGGGCCGGACCTTTCGGGTCGAAGCCATGCTCGTCCTCGCGCGACCATTGCACCCGCACCGGACGGCCGACCGCGCGCGAGAGGATGGCGGCGTCGGCCGCCGCATCCTCGTGCCCGTTCATGCCGTAGCAGCCGGAGCCTTCGAGATAGATCATCCGCACCTTCTCGCGCGGCAATTTCAGGAATTGCGCGAAGGTGTTGCGGTTGCCATGGGTGCCCTGCGAGGCGGTCCACACCGTCGCCTGGTCGTCGCGCACATCTGCGACCGCGCAGGACGGTCCGAGAGAGGCGTGACTTTGCATCGGCCAGTAATAGGTCGCCTTCAGCGTCTTCGCGCCGTCGGGCAAGGCCGCAGGCGCCTCGCCCTTGTTGATCAGCACTTCGTCGCCGTTGAACGGGCCTTCGCGCAGAGACTTCGCCATCTCGTTCCAGGCCGGAAGCCCGGTGCCCTCGCTCCATTGCGACTTCAGCGCGCGGGCCGCCTTGATCGCGGTCCATTCGTCGTCGGCTACCACCGCGAGGAAATCCTTGATGCGGACGACCTTGGCGCCCGGCAGATCGGCGACCGAGCTTTCGTCAACCGACCGGAGCGTGGCGCCGCTCGCGGCCGGGCGGATCACGCGGGCATGCAGCATGTTGGGCACGGCGAAGTTCTGCATATACACGTGGCCGCCGGTGCATTTGGCGACGATGTCCGGCCGCTTCAGCGACTTGCCGACCAGCGTGTAATTCGAAGGATTTTTCAGCGGCGCTTTCGGATCGAGCTTGAGATCGAAATTTTTGCCGCCGAGGAGTTCGGCGAAAGTCACGCCCGGCCCGCCGGCCGCGGGCCGAATGGTGCCATCCACGATCGCAAGACCTTCGGCCGGCACGTTGAGCCGCTTCGAGGCGAGATCGATCAATCCCTTGCGCGCGGTCGCCGCGGCCTGACGAATCTGCATGCCGCCGCGCATGATGCCGGTCGAGCCGGAAGTGCGGCCCTGATCGGGCGTGAGCGCCGTGTCGCCCTCGACGAAACGCACCTTGTCGACCGGAATGCCGAGTTCCTCGGCTGCGATCTGCGGGATCGCAATCCGCAAGCCTTGGCCGAGATCGACTTTTCCCGAGAACACCGTGACCGTGCCGTCGGCATTGATCGCAAGGAAGGCATCGACCTCTTTCAGATCGAGCGCTCGTCCGGCGGCGCTGGCCACGGCCTGCGCCAGCGCCTTGCCGGCAGGCGCGGACAAGGCGAAGGCGACCGTGAGCGCGCCGCCGCCCCGCAGCAACGCGCGGCGGGAAAGCTGAAATGACTTGGTGTGTGCATTCATGGCGGCGCCCTCACCCTGCCTGGCCGGACGCGGCCAGCACCGCGCGCACTACGCGCGGGTGGCTGCCGCAGCGGCACAGATTGCCGTCAAGCGCGGCGTTGACCTGCGCTGGCGTCGGCTTCGGATTGCTTGAGAGCAAGGCGGTCGCACTCACGATCATGCCGCTCGTGCAATAGCCGCATTGGGGCACATTCTCGTTGATGAAAGCCAACTGAATCGCGCTTGGCTTTGCCGCGGAGCCCAGACCTTCCAGCGTGGTGATCGCACGCCCTTCGGCGGCAGCGATCGTCATCACGCAGGATCGCTCGGAGCGTCCATCGACAAGTACGCTGCAGGCGCCGCATTGCCCGAGCCCGCAGCCGAACTTGGCCGCGGTCAAGCCTATGTTGCGAAGGACATAGAGAAGAGGCTGGTCAGGATCGGACGAGTCGACGACCCGGTCCGATCCATTGATCCGGATTTTGTAGGACGGCATCTTCATGCTCCCGCTTCGGGCAGACCCGCCGGTCTGCGATAAGCTGAGAGCAGCTTAGAACAATTCTGCGGTCGCGACATGGCGCGAACGCGAATATCTCATGCGGCGTTTCGACATTGAGAAATCGCCCGAAGCCGGGGACTAAACGGCGGCCGGGGGCGTTAGTCTTCTTTATATCCTGAAAATTACAGTACCGCTTCGCGCGGCGCCATCACATCGGCAGGTATCGACAATACCGGCTGCCCGGGCGACACCGTCTCAAGTTCGGCGATCCTGTGCTCTATCTGCTCGATCACATGGCGCGAGAATGGACCCAGATGGAGATAGAACGCCATCAGCGTTACGATGGTGCGCAGTGAATTCGGGTTCTCGGTCGCGCATTGGATCAGTATTTTCCGGAACTGGTCCTGCGCGCCCGGCAGGCTGTTGATGATCTGCTGCACCTTGCTCTGGAAGCCGCGCCTGGCATCTCCGGCTGTGCCCTGACGCTTGCGGCTGGAATTGTCGAGCAGCTTTGCCAGTTGTTGAAGTCGTCCGGCAAAGGCTTCCGGCTCGTAGGCCTTCTCGAGAATATTGCGGTAGTCGAGCAGAATTTCCTTCCGCGGCCGCAGCGTGTCGTAATTCAGGCCCAGCGTGCATTGATCCGCACGGCTCGATGCGAATTCCGGCGGCGGGTGCAGCCGGCCTTCCTTGGTGAGGCGGCGGGTGAGCTGCGTATTGGGCAGCGCATAGAGCAGGCCGACCATGCAGACGGGAATGGCGGCGTCCTCGATCAGCGCGACCATCGCGTCGGCCATGCCGCTTTTCTCGTTGTCGAAGCCCACGATGAACCCGGCCGTCACGAACATGCCGGCGCCGTAGATCCTGTGCACGCTGTCGGGGATGCTGCGGCGCGTATTCTGCTTCTTGCTCATCTGAACGAGCGTTTCGGGGTCCGGGCTTTCGATGCCGACGAACACGCCGACGAAATTGGCCTCGTTCATCAGCCGCAGCAGCTCGGAATCGTCGGCGAGATTCAGGGAGGCTTCGGTCGTGAATTCGAACGGATAATCGTGCCGTTCAAGCCATGACTTCAGTTCCGGCAGAAATGCCTTCACCGCTTTCTTGTTGCCGATGAGATTGTCGTCGACGAAATCGACATGCCCGCGATAGCCAAGCCGGTACAGCTCGTCCAGCTCCGCCAGCATCTGCGCGTTGGTCTTGGTGCGCGGCACCCGGCCATAGAGCTCGATGATGTCGCAGAATTCGCAGGTGAACGGACACCCGCGCGAGAACTGCACGCCGACATAGAGATAGCGATCGAACTTCAGGAGATCGAAGCGCGGGATCGGCGTCTTGCGGACATCGATCTCGAATTTCTTGGCGGTGAACACGCCCTCGCGCACACCGGATTCCCATGCCGCGATGAAATCGCCGATGACATCTTCGACTTCGCCCAGAACCTGAAAATTCGCCCTGGCGTAGAAATGCGGAACCGAGGTCGCGCCTGGCCCGCCGATCGCGACCGGCTTTCCCAGCCTGCGGCAGAGCTCGATGATTTCGAGCAGGTCATCGTGCTGGGGCAACATGCCCCCGGTCATGACCAGGTCGGCCCAGCCGATGTCGCTGTCCGTCAGTTCCTCGACGTTCCGGTCCAGCAGGCGCATGTTCCAGGACGATGGCAGCATCGCAGCGACGGTGATCAGGCCGAGCGGCGAGGTCGGATAGCGGGCGCCGAAAATCTCGCATGCCGCCGCGAAGTTCCAGAATGTCTCGCCGGCGAAGCGCGGATAGACCAACAGAACATTGCACGCGCGCGGCGCGATCTCTGCGGTTTCGTCGGTGCGGGCTAAATCCACTATTCACGCTAGGCCGGACCAACATCGAAGTCTATGCGACACGATGATCGGTCAACATCAAGGTGCCGCCATACCCGATCTTCGAGACATTTCGGACACACGCTTCTGCAGCGCAGCAAATGCACGGACGAAGGCGACAGCGATGCTCTCGCTGCCGCTCCCCGCTTGCCCTCCCCGCGCACTAGGCTTATAATCCTAGTCATGCGTAACCCCTTCGCCCCTCCCATCCTCCGCCTTCGCGTCCCCACCGACGATCCGCGCGCCGGCCCGCGGCCCAACAAATCGCGCCGGCCACACAGCGACGCCAAGGTGGCGGCGGTGCGCAAGCTGATCGAACAAACCACGCTGACCTATGGCGAAATCGAAAGCCGCACCGGCGTCGGCAGAGCCTCGATCTGCCGCTGGACGCGCGACGGCCAATGGCAGCGGCCGCTATTCGCGCCGCGCGCGACCGACACGGTGCCGCGCGAGCGCGCCTCCGCGCGCTTGCGGCGCCGCACGCTGGCCGCGCGGCTTTCGGCGCTGGCGGAACGCTATGTGCGCGAACTGGAAGCCGTGCCCGGCATCGATCTCGACAAGCTCGGCTGCGCGCTGGAGCTGATGAAGCTTGCGAAGCTCGCCGCCCGCCCGCGTAAGCGCGTTCGCGGCCGCATGATGCAGGCCACTGAGGAGCCCGCGCACCTGCTGGCGCGGCTGCGGGCCGAAGGCGTCAATTTCGACCGCGCGCCGGAAAGCGCGGTGAAGGATTTTGTCGAGAGCCACCGCGAGCCCCGCAACGACCCGGCGCTGCGACCGCGCGGGCTCAGGTCACGGCGCGTGCGGGAGCATCGGAGGATGCTGGAGAATCAAGGCTAAAAGGTTCCACCCGTAAAAACAGATGATAAAGTCGTACACCGTCTGCCCAAAATACCCGGATTGAATAGCTAGTTGATGGAAACGTCGCGCATCAATATTGCTTACAGGCCTCTGAGGCTCGCATGGGCGATTCATTCCTCTGATCGGGATGCGATGCGGCGTGTCGCGCGCATGTCGTACGCCTTGTGGGGCGGCCGTTATAATCCCATTGTTTTTGCCGACAAGCCGGAACAGGCCAAGGCTCTCATCGAGGTGTTCCGCGCAGACCTAATCATATCGGTTGGTGATTCACCTGAGGTCAGCAACATCCGTCAGCGATTTCCTTACTTGATAACGCCCTTCATTCCGGAAGAGTTATATATCGACCGCCAACATGCCAGACCGTTGAGTTAAGTACTCGACATTCACAATCTGCTTGTGCATTGGAACGAAAAGCCCGAATGGCGCCTGATCAAGGATCAAGGCTTCCGCTGCATATCGTGGGAGGAAGACGATCCGTTGGCGGACGCGCTTCTGCTGAGCTACGGAGCCTATCCTCCAGTTTCTGAGACTGGAAGTCGACTACAACGCCATACTCTTCGATGCGACGATGGGAATTGAACTGTCGCTAAACAAAGCGAGACCGATTGACCCGCAGATTATGAACCACCCGAATGTGGGATACCTTGCTCGTCACGGGCTCCGTCGC
The DNA here is from genome assembly GCA_963707705.1 of uncultured Pseudomonadota bacterium. Lineage (GTDB taxonomy): Bacteria > Pseudomonadota > Alphaproteobacteria > Rhizobiales > Xanthobacteraceae > Pseudorhodoplanes. The sequence continues at coordinate 28,108 of CAVPRD010000007.1, forward strand.
CATTATTCTGTGCGCGTCGGTGGCTGGAACCTGCCCGGATTTTTCATTGGTGACGCAAATAATATTGAGGAACTCGTCACGTTCTGGAACTTGCGTGCTGCGGATATCAGCCTCTATTTCATAGATCTGAACCATCCGGAACGTTACCGAGCTATCCTCCCTATCCTGACGGCACACCTTCAACAACGGCTGGCGAGCCTTCCAGAATATCGGCAGCACCTCGCAATCTGGACTAGTTCCGACGACAAGATTGCGCCAGCTAAAAGGCTTTTGGGCGAGGGACAATGGTCGCACTGCAGAATCGGCGACAGCCTGTGGAACGGCCTCAATGCGGTACCACCGATGATGATGCTTGGCGAAACATCTTCGCTGGGAGTTATCGGAACTAGCGGCGGCAAACCCTCAGTTTCGTTTACGCTCAACGACAAGCCTTTTAGTGGCGACAATTACTTTTTCACGCAGCGCCTAGTTGCTTCGATTTAAGTCTATGGAGGCGACGACGAAGCGACGACGTTCCACCCGCCATATGTTCCCGAACTAAACGAGACGCTTGCGCGCTCAATGCACGGGATTTACAACGAACTAAGATCAGAACCTGAACGGCTCGGCGTTGTCATCGATGCAGCAGATCATGATTTGCGTCTGAATGCGCTGCCCGTCTCTGAGCTGATCCAAGAATCCTTCCGGTTGGCGGGATTGAAGGCACGCCCTAGCAGCAGCGGACTCATCGCACGTCAACTTGTTTCGCGGCTCGGCGGCGTAGATGGCGCTCGGGTTTTCAAGATACCGGGAGTGCGAAGGCTCCTAAAAACGTATGGGCCGAATGCTTCATTCACGCGAAATGCCGCAATACGTCAGATTGGTTGCACACCTAATTTCAACGATCACGAACGACTTTATATCGAGCCCCGACCGCACGGGACAAAACTGACGCCACAACTCGTTTTTGAATATTTGGTGGAAAAGGGGCTTTTCCGTATCGGGTGGAATTGACGTGCCCATCATGCAACTTGGCGAGTTGGATCGCTCTCGATGGTCTACAACAGACCAATAAATGCGAAATGTGCGGGAACAACTACGACGCGACCCGCCAAATTGTTGGCGGGGAGTTTCGATATCGACGCACAGGAGTACTTGGGATTGAAAAGAATACGCAGGGTGCTGTGCCGGTCGCACTGCTCTTGCAGCAACTCGGGATTAATCTTCGTGGTTATCACAAGGTGGCTTTGGCTCCATCATATGACTTGGAGCCGCTTGCAGGCGTCAACTTGCCAGTTTGCGAAACGGACTTCGTGGCAATCGAAAATCTCACTTATCCAGATAAGGCAGCCTTTATCATTGGCGAGTGCAAAGACGAAGGTGATCGAATTGATGAGAACGATATCAATAACCTGAAGCAAATTGCTGACGCTATACCGCGCCAGCGCTTTAGTCCCTATGTACTACTTGCTCGGCTATCCCCATTCTCCGCTGAAGAGATCGCCTTGGCCCGTACACTAAATACCAAATACGAGAAAAGAGCTATCTTGCTGAAGTCAGCGGGAACTCGAGCCGTATTACATTTATGAGCGCGTTAATAAGGAACGCGGTACGCGCTACTATGGGGGAACGGCAAAAGAAATGGCCCGCACTACAGCCGCGATCTATTTCGCGGAGTCAGCCGAGGTCACAGACCAAGGACCGTCGAAATAGGCCAGAGCGAAGCCGCCGCCGCCTTGTGATCCAGATCACATACTTTCAAGCCCACCCTCTTATGATCGAGACATGACCACACCAGCCCCGATTCTATCTCCCTGGAAGACCGGCCGGATGGATTTCACAATGAAGGTTGCGGGCATTGATCACGCGACACGTACTTTGTCAGTACTAATCTCGCCGGACCCTCGGCGTTACGACAAGGTTGTGCATGACGGGAAGGAATGGTGCCGCGACAAATATCTGCAAACCCTCGTGAGTTTGGATGACATGTGCCAGGCGATGCATGCTTTGCCAGTGTATGAGCTAACTCCAACGATCGGTTCAGCGGCTCGCTACGCCATCGAACGCAAGCTGGCACTAGATCAAGAGTTGGCAACGGGGAAGTACACACCGCCGCAGCAGCGGGCCAAACCTCATCAACAAGTTGAGTTTGATTTATCAAGCCGCTCTATTTCATTCATGTCGGTCGACATTTGTGGCGGTACTGCTCTTCGTAAGAAGGACCCAGGTTCGTTTGAGCGCGCACACGCGCTGTTTATGCGCGAACTAGGAACCTTGGTGGGACAATTTCATGGAACAATACTGAGTTCCACAGGCGACGGTTTCATAGCCTGCGTCGACCACCCAGCCTTTACTAGCCTTTGTGACGCGACGGTCGATCTAGGCTTGTCCTTATTGACGGTTCTCCAGAAGTCCTTGAACCCTGCCCTGCAACGCGCGGACATCCAACCCTTGAACATTCGAGTTGGTGCAGACTACGGTGAAATGTCAATTCGTAAGATCGAGGTTCCAACAACTGGCTTTTCAAAACCCGAAGTCGCGAGCGACGCGCTCAACCGTGCTGTAAAAATCCAAGAAAGTTGCGACCCTAATCAATTTCGTATCGGCCGCGATCTATACGAACTGGTACATGTCCAATGGCTGCAGAGAGCTACAGAAGTAGCGTTTCCGGGCGAGACAGTTGGTATCACTGAATACCAAATCTATTTAATGCACTAGCGATCAATCGTTCACGGGCCTGCGTCGAATCTGCGTTCCATAGTCCGCCCGCAAGCGCAAACAGTGCTGGGGAGACGTCGCGGCTCTCCACTACTCCTCCTTAAACCCATATTCCGGCACATTCCCGGTCGCGCCGTAATACTTGTAGGGCAAAAACTTCCCGCTCATCGTGATCTTCACCCGGTCGCCCTTCGGATTGGCCACGCGCTCGAACGCGAAATCGAAATCGATCGCCGACATGATGCCGTCGCCGAATTCCTCCTCGATCAATTGCTTCCAGGCCGGGCCGTTGATCATCACCATCTCGTAGAAGCGGTAGATCAGGGGATCGGTGGGCGGCATCGGCGTGCCGTCGCCGTCGCGTCATCGCGGACATTTCGAAGTTTACCCGCGCGCGCCTGCGTGAAACAAATGCGCCGGGGCAAAAGGCAGGCCGCAAGGAGCGGGAGGCGATGAAGCTCAGGTTGAACCATGTCAGCATGCGCGTCACCGATCTCGACCTGGCGCGGCGTTTCTACACCGGCATTCTCGGGCTTCAGCCGCATCCGCAAAAGACCAACTGGCTCGGCGCGGGCCAGGGCTGTCTCGTCCACCTGATGACGCCGACGCTCGACAATGCCGGCACAGCGACCCCGACCGATCCGGCACGCCATGTCGCGCTCGAGGTAGAATCGCTCGAGGAAACGGTCGCGACGCTGCTGGAAGCCGGGCTGAAGCCCTACCAGGCGACGGTCGATCAGAAATCCTTCAAAGCCGTCGCGTCGGCCGACCAGCCACTCGATTTCGGCATCGGCACCGTGTTTGTGCGCGATCCGGACGACAACGTCATCGAGTTCGTGCAGCGCGGCCGCGGTATCCTGGGAGACTATGACCCCTCCTGAGGTCGTCGCAAGAGACGGCGATGCTCACTCCTCCTTGAACCCATATTCCGGCACGTTGCCGCTCGCGCCGTAATACTTGTAGGGCAGAAACTTCCCGCTCATCGTGATCTTCACCCGGTCGCCCTTCGGATTGGCGACGCGCTCGAACGCGAAATCGAAATCGATCGCCGACATGATGCCGTCGCCGAATTCCTCCTCGATCAATTGCTTCCAGGCCGGGCCGTTGATCATCACCATCTCGTAGAAGCGGTAGATCAGGGGATCGGTGGGCGGCATCGGCGTGCCGTCGCCGCGCATCGGCACCTCGTTCAGGAGCGACACCTCGGCCTTCGACAGCCCGAACAGGTCGCCGGCCTTCATCGCCTGCGGTTTGGTCAGCTTCATCTGGCCGAGCAGCGCGCCCACGATCAGCGTGTCGGAAAAGCCGCCGATCTCCTTGCAGATGTGGCTCCACTTCCAGCCCTTCTCGCGCTTGATGTCGAGAATTTTTTCGGTGAGGTCGCTGCGTTTCATTTTGTGCTCCTTGCGATTTGGTCATGCCCGCGCTTGACGCGGGCATCCATCAAAAGAAGTGACTCATACTTTAGCGATGGATTGCCGGGTCTCGCCGCTGTCGCGGCGGCCCGGCAATGACGACGAAGACGGCGCGTCATTGCCGGCGACAACCTGCGGCTCCGCGAGCCCCGGCCGCACCACCGGAACATGACGCGGATCGAAATCGGGCGTCATCTTCGTGAAGGTGCGGCTGCGCTCGACCAGAAAATCGATGATGTGGTTGCGTACCGCGTAATAGAGCGGATGCTTGTGGAAATCGGTGCGGGCGCGCGCCTTCGGCAGCGGGCTTTCGACGATCTCGGCCAGCACCGCGCCCGGCCCGTTGGTCATCAGCACGATCCTGTCGGCGAGATAGATCGCCTCGTCGACGTCATGGGTGATCATGAACACGGTCTGCCCGGTCTCCTGGCAGATGCGGCGCACCTCGTCCTGCAATGTGCCGCGCGTCAGCGCGTCGAGCGCGGAGAACGGCTCGTCCATCAGCATGATCTTGGGCTCGATCGACAGCGCGCGCGCGATGCCGACGCGCTGCTTCATGCCGCCGGAAAGTTCGGAGGGGCGCTTGTGCTCGGAGCCGGTGAGGCCGACCAGATCGATGAATTTCTGCGCGTGCGCCTGCACCTGCGCGGACCGCCACTTGCGCCATTTGGAGGTGACGGCATAGGCGACGTTGCCCATCACCGTGCGCCACGGCAGCAGCGAATGGCCCTGGAAGATCACCGCGCGGTCGAGGCTTGGGCCTTCGATGGCCTGGCCGTCGACGATCACCGCGCCCTCGCTCGGCAGGTCGAGGCCGGCGAGTACGTTCAGCACCGTGGTCTTGCCGCAGCCGGAATGGCCGATCACGCAGACGAATTCGCCGCGCTCCATGCCGAGCCAGAGATTTTCGAAGATGGTGGTGTCGGCGCCGGTGGGTGCCGGGTAGCGCTTGGTGATGCCTTCGATCGAGATGAAGTTGTCCGGCATGGCTTATTCCGGAAACGTCACGAGCTTCGCGCAATAGGCCAGTATCTGGTCCAGCACCATCCCCACCAGCCCGATCAGCAGAATCGCATTGATGACATTCACAATCGATAAATTATTCCATTCATTCCAAACGAAGTAACCAATTCCGGTACCGCCGACGAGCATCTCGGCTGCGACGATGACGAGCCATGCGATGCCGATCGAAATGCGCATGCCGGTGAGGATGGTGGGCGCTGCCGCCGGCAGGATTACGGTAAAGGCGCGGCGGATCGGTCCGACTTCCAGCGTGCGCGCGACATTCAGCCACTCCTTCCGCACCGCCGACACCCCGAAGGCGGTATTGATCAGCATCGGCCATACCGAGCAGATGAAGATCACGAAAATCGCTGACAGCGATAAATCCTTGATAGTGTAGAGTGCAAGCGGCATCCAAGCGAGCGGCGAGATCGGCTTCAGGATCTGTATGAAGGGATCGAGCGCGCGACTCATCAAGGGCGACATCCCGATCAGAAAGCCGACCGGAATCGCGACCAACACGGCGATGAAGTAGCCGGTCAGTACGCGCGCCAGCGAATAGGCGAGCTGGATGCCGACCCCCTTATCGTTCGGCCCTTTGTCATAAAAGGGCTGATTAAGGTGCTCCCAGAGCTTGCGCCCGACATCGAGCGGACCCGGCATCGCCGATTTGCCCTGTGTCGCGGTGACTCCCATGAGCTTGGCGTATTCGGGATCCATCTGCGCGACATCGCCAGTGCCGCGCGTCGCAAGATGCCAGGCGGTGATGAACAGAACAAAAATCGCGACCGACACGATGGCCGCGCGCAAAGTGAGAGAGCGGGTCATGAATGAAGCTCTCCCCGCGCCTTGCCTGCCGCATGGAGAAGCATAGCAAATCGGGATTGCAGCATCACGCCTGCTTCCGGATCTTGAAACTCGACAGATATTCCTCCGGCTTGGCGGGATCGAAGGTCTTGCCCATGACCACAAAAGTCTTCGACGTGGTGTTGGGCGGCGTCAGTCCGACCTCCTTCATCAGCTTGGTGGTGTCGGTCGCCAGGAATACCTGTCTTGCGACGCCCGCATAATCGACGTCGCCTTTGACCTGCCCCCAGCGCTTCATTTGCGTAAGGATCCAGACCGCGAACAACTCCCATGGGAACGGATCGAAAGCGATACGGTTCGGGTCATTCTTCACATTGCCGAGTCCGTCCGCGTAGGTTCCGGTCAACACTTGCTCCAGCACCGTGACCGGCTGGTTGATGTAATTTGCCGGAGCAATCGCCTCGGCAATCTGTTTGCGGTTTTCCGCTTTGGACGCAAACGCGGTGGCATCGATGATCGACTTCAGGAGCGCTGCATAAGAATTCGGCGCGCTAGTGATGAATTCCTTCGAGGCTGCAAAGGCACAGCAGGGGTGACCCTCCCACATCTCCTTCGACAGCATGTGGATGAAGCCGACGCCGTCATAAACCGCGCGCTGGTTCATCGGATCGGGGCCGAGGAAGCCGTCGATGTTGTCGGCGCGCAAATTGGCGACCATTTCCGGCGGCGGCACTGCACGAATCTGAACGTCCGTGTCCGGATCGATGCCGTGTTCGGCGAGATAGTATCGCAGCAGATAATTGTGCATCGAAAAGTCGAACGGCACCGCAAATTTGAAGCCCTTCCAGTCCTTCGGGTCGCGCTTGTCCTTGTGCTTGATCGACAGCGTGATTGCCTGACCGTTGATGTTCTCGATCGCGGGCACAGAATAAGGAACGGGGTTCGAGCCTACGCCGAGCGAGATCGCAAGCGGCATTGGCGACAGCATGTGGGCCGCGTCGTATTCCTTGTTCAACGTCTTGTCGCGGATCACCGCCCAGCCGGCGGTCTTGATTACTTCGACATTGAGACCGTGTTTGGAATAGAAGCCCATCGGATGCGCCATGATGATAGGTGTGGCACAAGTGATCGGGATGAAGCCGACCTTGAGATCTTTCTTCTCCAGTGCCGCACCCTGTGCGAACAGATCGGTCGCCGTGCTGAGCGGGAAGAATTGCGATAGCGCCGCAAGCGCAGTCGAGGCGCCGACCGATTTCAGAAAGGCTCTACGGGCAACGTCCTTGGGAAACATCGCGCGCATGACCGCGGAGGCAACCACGCCTTCGTAACGCTTCTCTTCGCCTAGAGGAGCTTCGACCGGAGCGCATTGCAATTGCCGGATCGCGTCGCGCTCGTGGTCGACCTGGCTGACATGGCGACCGCAGGAGCAGCCAGCGGATGCCAGCTTGCGCTTCGGATCGAAAGGGTTGTCGAACGTGGACATTGAAGCTCTCCCGTCTGGTCCGCCCGACAGCGGAAATTCAGGCCGGATGGGCGTCCGGCAGTCCCTGCCGATTGAGCAACTTCGGTGCCATGCCTTGGCGGTCACAGTCGCCAGCTCGCCGCATTGGAAAACCGCAGGCAATTCCGACTCCAAATTTCACGAAATTTCGTAATTTACGAAAAATAGTAAAAGCGCTACGAATTGAGGTTAGTTTTGGGACCGCCAATGACCGGTGAAGTGCTTGAAAATCGGGCAGGCGATGGAAGCGCTGCTGAATTTGGCCGCATCTTTGAGGCCAACCCCGAGGCCATGCTGGTGCTCGATCCGGCGCAGGACCGCGTCGTGGATGCCAATCCTGCCGCTTGCCGGCTGCTCGGCTACGACCGCGCACTCCTGCGCAACATGGCGGTAACGTCGCTCCATCCCGGACAATTGCAGGCGCTGATCGTGTTCACCGAAGCGGTTTTGGCCAAGGGCGAATACTGGAGCCGTAGCCTGCATCCCCGCCACGCCGCCGGGCACGAATTGTCACTCGAATATTCCGGCAGCGTGCTGGCCGGCGGCGGCGCACCGCAATTGCTTCTGACGTTGAAAGACCTTTCGCTTCTGCGGCGCCGCTCGATCGATTCCGAAGCCGACCTTCATGTCCGCGGCGGCATCGAGGAATGGCAGCGGGTCGAACGGATTTTCCGCGACATCGAGCGCGAGAACCAGTTGATCCTGCGCGCGGCCGGCGAAGGCATCTACGGCGTAAATGCTGACGGCAAGACCACCTTCGTCAATCCGGCGGCTGAACGCATGCTGGGCTGGAAGGTCGAGGATCTCGTCGGCAAGGACATGCATTCGATCGTGCATCACACCCATGCCGACGGCTCCTATTATCCGGCAACGCAATGCCCAATCTACGCAGCGTTCCGGGACGGCGCCGTGCATCAGGTCGACAGCGAGGTGTTCTGGCGCAAGGACGGCACACGCTTCTTCGTCGAATACACCTCGACCCCGATCCGCGACCGCGGCAGTCTCGTCGGTGCCGTGATCGTGTTTCGCGATATCACCCAGCGCCGGGAAGCCGACGAGAAGCTGCGAGCGGCACTCACCGAGGTCGAGCAATTGCGCAAGCAACTGCAACAGGACAATGACTATCTGCAGGAAGAAATCCGTCTGCAGGACAATCATCGCGGCATCATCGGCAACGGTGGCGCGATTCAGAAGACATTGCGCCAGATCGAGCTGGTGGCGCCGACCGACGCCAGCGTGCTGATTACCGGCGAATCCGGCACCGGCAAGGAATTGATCGCGCGCGCCATCCACGAGGCCAGCAAGCGCAGTCATCGCCCATTGGTCCGGGTGAATTGCGCGACGGTACCGCGCGAATTGTTCGAGAGCGAATTTTTCGGACATGCGAAAGGATCATTCGCCGGCGCGCTGCGCGACCGGCTCGGCCGCTTCGAACTCTCCGATGGCGGCACGCTGTTTCTGGATGAGATCGGGGAAATCCCGCTCGAGTTGCAGGGCAAGCTGGTGCGCGTGCTGCAAGAGGGTCAGTTCGAGCGGATTGGCGAGATGCGCACCCGCAAGGTCGATGTGCGCGTGATCGCTGCCACCAATCGCGATCTCGGCCTCGACGTGCGGCAGAAGCGCTTTCGCGAGGACTTGTTCTTCCGGCTCAATGTATTCCCGATCGAGTCGGTGCCGCTGCGTGAGCGCAAGGACGACATCTCGCTTCTTGCCGCACATTTCCTGAGACTCGCGTCGCGCAAGCTGAAAGTCGGCGACCTGCGGCTGACCGAAGGCGATGTGCGCAGGCTCGCGCGATATCCCTGGCCGGGCAATGTACGCGAATTACAGAATGTGATCGAACATGCCGCCATACTTGCGCAGTATGGCCGCGTCCGGATCGAGTTGCCGGGCATGGATCATTCAGACACCAGAGAACGCGGCCCGGACAACCCGGCAGCTTCGCCCCTGACCGAGGAGGAGCGGCGTGACCGAGATCGCGCCAACATCGTTGCTGCGCTGCAGGTCTGTGGCGGCAAGGTTTCCGGCCCCGGCGGAGCCGCTGAATTATTGAATGTGCGCCCGACCACGCTCGCCTCGCGCATAAAGACGCTCGGCATCCCGAATATGCGGTCCCGCCGTGACAGCCAGTATGCCCCTGTGCGACCATCCTGAGGCTGGTTGCAAAACCTGAAAGCGCGTATCACCCGGAGCGGACATGAGTTCCGAAGTTACGATCGGCGGAAAGACGCTTGAACCGCATCGGTTACGGGCCGCGGTGCTGGGCGAGGTGCATGCGCGCCCGTTCACGCCGCTTCCCACGCCGTCTCGCGTACTGCAATTCGCTTTCGATACCGCAGGCGAACTGGCACAGGCCGATCGAGCGGCTCTGACAGAATTGTGTATTCGCCGCGGCATTGCGCCGCCACGCCCGTCCGAAAAACATTTGCACGTCGAATTCGGCGGCACTCATTTGCGCTGGGAACAGCACGCTGAATTCACCACTTACACCTTCGAGTTTCCGGGCGATCCGGACTCGATGCCGTTTCATCCCGTGGCCTCCTCTCTCGCCTCGCCGATGGCTCTGGTGCCGCAGCCGGGGCCCCTGCTGGTTGCGATCGATCTGCATCTGATGGCCGACAAGCCGGACCGCCTCGCGGTCGAGCGGCATTTCAGCAGGCCAAGCCTTGCGGTCGCAGAGAATTCGGACGGCACTGCGGTCTATGCGACAGACTTTCTGACCGATCCGGATGGCTATGTGCAAATCCTGGTGCTCGATCGCGGTCTTGGCGCCGAGCGTGCCGGCGCGCTGGTACAGCGTGTGCTCGAACTCGAGACATATCGCTCGCTGGCGTTGCTCGGACTGCCTAAGGCGCGTGAGCTTGCGCCGTCGATCAGCCGGATCGAAAAGCGGCTTGCGGAAGTCACCGAGGCATTGCGCGGCACTGACGCACTTTCCGACAACCGCCGCTTTCTGAATGAACTTACGTCACTCGCCGCCGAACTCGAAGCCGGCGCGGCCGGCAGCCTGTTCCGCTTTGGCGCCAGCCGTGCCTATGACGAAATCGTTCACACTCGGCTTCGCATCATCGGCGAGCGCAAGGTCGGCGGCTTGCCGACCTGGTCGTCGTTTCTCGCGCGCCGCATGGCGCCCGCGATCCGAACCTGCGCAAACACGGAAGAATTGCAAGCCAACCTCTCGCGCAAGCTCGCTCGCGCCGCGAATCTGCTTCGCACGCGCGTCGATGTCGAACTCGAACAGCAGAATTCGGAATTGCTGAAATCGATGAATGCCCGCACGCGCCTGCAATTGCGCCTGCAGTCGACGGTGGAAGGATTATCGGTAGCCGCCATAAGCTATTATGTAGTTGGACTATTCGGATACGTTGTGAGGGGCGCGCATGAAGCGGGATTTCCGGTCGATCCTGGACCCGCAACAGGCGCCTTCGTGCCGGTCGCGGCGGTTTTGATCTGGTGGGTGGTACGAAGAATCCGAAGGCGCCATATCGGGATCGGCATTTAAGACGAAAAAGCGATCCGGCGAGCTGCCTCAACCGACCGCTTAATTCCTCAACTCGTCGCACAATCGTCCGCGATCGACGATTAACTTGCCGTCGAGTTCGACGGTGCAGTTACGCATCGGAAAATCGAAATGACAGGGCGTGAACCGGCCAGCGGTTTCGTTCGCGCCGGTCGAGAACAGGAAATTGCCGGCAAAGGCGCGTAGCTCCGTGCCGTTATGCTGCGCCTTGTCGTACATCACCATCGCGTCCCAGCGCGCACCGAGATTCATCCCCCAGCCAACATGCGACGTCGCGTAAGCCTCGCGATCGTTCCACGCCTCGTAATAGGAGCGCGTCAATTCGGCATCGAGACCGTTGCCGCCAATGCGCGTGACGTAATCGTTCTCGATCGTGAACTCGACCGGCGATTCGATATAACGCTTGAAGGTCAGGTTGACGTCGCCCGGCGCCAGCACCAGCCGGCCATTGACGGAGCCGGGCTTTGGGAAACAAAGGCAAAGCCCGGCCGGCCAATAGCCGATGCGGCCGGGCTCATCGACAAAGCCGGTGGCGCCGCGCGCCGGTGCACCTTCGACATTGACGGTGAGATCGGTACCGGCATCCGAGGTCACGCGCATCCACTTCGCGTTGCCGAGCAGCTCCATGCCGCGGCGGACGCGGGTTCGCAACTCCGGCGTCGGACGCGTGCGTTCAAGCACCTCCGGATGCTCGTTGCTGATCATCAGCACCCGCGCGCCGCCCTTGAGGATTTCGGGAAGCTCGCGCGAATGAAGAAGTCCCTCCACAGTGCAATCGACCACCATGTTGCTGGATGCCAGCGCCTTGACCACCGGCGCCAGACCGCCGATCGCGAGCGAAGTGCCGGTCGAGCGGATCGGCACCGGGCTTGCGATTTCCGGGCTCGACAACAGCACCTGGAACGGCCTTGCTTCAAGCTGGTGCAGCGCGAGTTCGGAGAGGCGCGGCAGCACCGGGCGGCTCTGCGATTCCGACAGGATCGCGACCACCTCGCCTTTCTTGACCGCGCATAGGCGGAACACCTCGACGAATGCCTTGACCCACTTGCCTTCGATCGTTTCCTGAAGCATTCGCCGGCAATCCTTGCACAATGCGGTCCCCGACGGGGACGCCTGACGGTCCACCATAACTTGCGGTGACGCTGCACGCCATGCGACGCGCGAAAGCGGCTTACGCGGTAACGTGCTTCAGCGCGTCGAGCAGATAAGGGCGGAAGCCGGAATAATTCTCGATCATCGGGAAATGCCCAATCCGCTTCATAACGCGGAAATGCGCGCCCGGTATCGCCTTCGCCACCGCCTCGCTCATTTCAGGCGTACAGGAATAATCGTACTCGCCTGTCAGCATGCTGACCTTGCAGCGGCGGGTATCGATGCGGTTCAAGTCGGCGCGGCCATCCCAGTCATTGCTGTAGAAGTGGATGTCGCCCTGATACACGCCGGGACCGGACTGGCTGTAAATCCACCAATTCTCGCGCCGGCTCATTTCCGGGCTGTAAGGCGAGTTGAGCCCGTAGGTGTAGCTGGCGCAGAGCTCGCCGCCGTCGATGGCGGGATGATGCAGGAATTCGCTGTATCGGCCGGGCGAATGCGCGGAGGCTTCGAGGCCGACCACGCCCGTGAGTTGGTCCTGAAACTCGGCGGCCGCTTTGAGCACGATCGCGCCCGCCATGGAACATCCCATCAGTACCGGGCGCTTGAGTGCGAGCGCCTCCCACACCGCCTGGATGATGGCGAGATAGGATCTCGTGGTCAGGCGATAGCGCTTTGTCCACCAGCCGTCGGGCGGATTGGATCGGCCGTGCCAAGGCAAATCGAACGCGATCACCCGGAAGCGGCTCGTGACCTCGGGATCGTTCAGCACGTGCCGGAACTGGCGGCTGTCAGCGCCAGCGGTGTGCAGGCAAAGCAACGGGATGCCGCTCCCCGCCTCCTCGAGATAAATCCGATGCGGCTCACCCTCGATGCCGACCTGTAGATAGCGACCCAAAATCGGCTCGAAATCAGGCATGCGGCGTCCCCGTCTCACGCATGATGTTCATCATGCGATGCAGCGCTCGCGCATTCTGCATGACGATGAGATTGTCGCCTTCCAGCACGAAATCCGGCACCCGCATCAGCATCGCAAAGAAATCGTGAAACAGCGGCGGCGGATCGGGACTCAAGAATTTGCGCCAGACTTCCACCGGCGCGCGCAATCCGAAATGCGTGCGCACGTCCAGCCGCTTGCCGGGGATGACGTCGACTATCCTGCCGCGATCAAGCTGGAGCGCGTAGCGATTGTCGCCGAAGGTGACCGCGAAAGTGGTCGTGAACCAGCGCCCGATAATTTCCATCTCCGGGTCGGCATTGACGCGCTCGCGATAGCGCGCGATCCAGTCGGCGCCGGGATAATCCGCACGCCCCGTCATTCCAGAACCTGAGTCACCTGACGGTAGCGATTTGGCGTGATGCCGGTATGCTCGCGGAAGAAGCGGGTGAAATGGCTCTGCACCTTGAAGCCGAGATTGTCGGAGACTTGGCCGATGCGGATATCGCCGGACGTGAGCGAATTGAAGGCGTGCTCCATCTTCACGACCTTGACATAGCTGCGCGGTGTGACACCGGTACATTCCTTGAAACGCTCGAAGAAATGCGGCACCGACAAGCCGGAAATCGCCGCAAGCTCGGCGGTATCAAAATGATGCCCAGGATTCTCGCGGATGTAGTGGATGGTGCGGCGGATGCGAAAATCGGCGGTACGTGCAACGCTCTTGTGCTCGCTAAGGCTCGTCGCGCACATGGTCATCTCGCCGACCAGGCTTTCTAGAATGAGTTGCTCCACTGCGAAATCGTGCAGCATGTGGCCGACGAAACGGTCGACCAGCCGCTTCAGCTCGGGCGTGCGTGGCACGCAACGCTGCTCGAAGCGCAGTTCACGATGTGGCGAGCGCAGATCGGTAAGCCAGGCCGGATCGAGGAAGAATGCGAGCAGGAAGGCGGGGCCGCCGCGCGAGCCGACATAACTGTGCGGCTCCCAGGCATTGATCAGCACCACGGTCTCGGACGTGAGTGGAAGATTGCGACCATAGACTTCCATCGCGCCGTCGCACCCGCCGATCTTGACGATGATATGCGGCTGCGGATGCGCATGCGTGATCAGCGGGTGGCACATATCGAGCAGCACCACCCTTCCGAACAGACCATGATAGATGCGGTTGCGGTTCATGCCCGCGACCGGAATTTCACTCCGGAAATAACGCAAATTCTGCGCGCCTTTGTTTCACTCCCGAAGGCACGCTAGCATGACTTTTGGTGCCGCGCGCCGCAAACCGCTTTTGCAGCGCACATAACGGCCCGGTGACACCCCGAAAAAACCAAGTCTTGGGTAAATTTCCGAAGCTTTCGGGAATGCAGTTGCCCCGTTGGTCCCGCCTAATGGCCCTCCGGGCCACACCAGTTGCCGGCAATCAAGAAAACGGAGGATGCCTTGTCCAGCGCGTTGCCACTTCTGCCCACCACGGTGGTGGGAAGCTATGCCTTGCCTTCCTGGGTCTTTGCCGCTGACGACTGGATTCAGCGTGGCTTGTATGGACCTATCGACACCGAGGAAACCTTCAACGACGCGGTTGATCGCGCCATTCAGGACCAGGAGATTGCTGGCATCGACATCATCTCCGATGGCGAAATGCGACGGCGCGGCTTTGTGCAAAGCTTCGTGCACAAAATTTCCGGCCTGAAGAATATCGGCGCGCCCCGCAAGGTAGGCGAGAGCGGCATCGACCAGGAACCGGTCTACGAAACCACCGGCGTGGTGACGGTCGGCAACGGCATGGGCATCGTCGAGGAATTCGAATATCTTCGAGACCACACCAAGAAAGCAACCAAGGTAGCGGTGCCCGGCGCCTTTGCGATCACCGCCTGGTACAAGCCGGTAGAGCATTACAAGGACCGCACCGAGCTTGCCTGGGCCTTCGTGCCGGCGCTTAAGGACGAGATCAAGCGGCTGGCCGCAGCCGGTGCGAAATTCATCCAGGTCGACGAGCCGACCATTCCGGGCTACGGCGCCGACCATCACACTTCCAAGGACCTCATTGATGCGTTCAACGAATGCATCAAGGGGGTGACCGGTGTGAAATTCGGGATGCATGTCTGCTTCGGCTCACACAAGAAGATCACCTATGCCAAGCGCAGCTATCGGCCACACTTTCCGGAATTGTTCGAAGCCAAGGCCGACCAGTTCGTGCTGGAATATGCCAACCGCGAAATGTCCGAGATCGAGCTTTGGAAGGAATGGGGCGCCGATCGCGACCTGGTCGCAGGCGTGGTCGACATTCGCAACCACTATATCGAAACGCCGGAGGACGTGGCCGAGCGCATCCGCGCCTGCCTGAAATACGTTCCGGCCGAGCGGCTCTATCTGAGCCCCGATTGTGGCATGCGCCGTGTCATCCGCTATCGCGCATTCCAGAAACTGAAATCGCTGGTCGAGGGCGCGCGCATCGTCCGCTACGAACTGACAGGGAAGAAAGATTGAAGACAACGGATTGAATGGCCGGCTGCAAAAGCGCCGGCTTTACGAACAGCGATAAAGGGAGAAAAGCAATGCGATTGATAAGAAATTCCGTACTGGCCGCGGGTCTTGCGGTCTCGTTATGCGGCACCGCGGCGGCGCAGGACTTCGTCGTCGGCGTCAGCGGCGCGATCACCGGGCCGACCGCAAGCACCTACGCGCCGACCGTCGAAGCGATGCGTATCTATTTCGATCGCGTCAATCGGATGGGTGGCATCAACGGCCGCAAGGTCAGGTTCATCGCGCTGGACGACCAGGGCGAACCTTCACGCGGCGCTGCCAATGCTAGGCGGCTGGTCGCGCAGGAAAACGTCAACGTGCTGGTCGGCGCAGGTCCGTCCGCGACCAACGCGCCGCTGATCACCGAAGCCGAACGCAGCGGCACTCCGCTGGTGTTTGCAGGCTCGGTCTGCCCGCAGGAATCCTATCCGCCGGCGAAAGAGACGGTGTTCTGCACTACCTCGTTCGGCGTGTCCTATGACAACCGGGCGATGATCGATTTCATCGCCAAACAATACGGCACCAACTTCAAGATTGCCTTCGCTGCCATGGCGATCCCGGCCTCGCGCGCCGGCATCGACATCGGCGAGGCGCGCGCCAAGGAACTCGGCATGACCTCGGTCGGCCAGCAGGTGATCCCACCGGCGACGCCCGACTTCACGCCGTTCGCGACCAAGCTCCTGGAAGGCCAGCCCGACTGGGGCTTCTCCTGGGCGCCGTGGATCGTGCAGATCAAGACCTTCGAGGCTATGCGCAGGCTGGGCTGGAAGGGCCGCTTCATGACCTGGGCCCATATCGAAGCCGAGAATGAGATGCAGCGCCTGAAGGATCCCGGCCTGGTTCTGATAGGCGCCAATGCGCTGTTCAGCGAGAACCTGCCGATCCACCAGGAAATCGCCAAGGAAATGGAGACGGCGAAGACCCAATATCCGATCAACCAGATGGGCGAAGGCTGGGTCGCCGGCATGGTGATCGAAGCCGCGCTGAAAGCTGCCGGCAAGCCGGACAACAAGGCGATCCTCGAGGCGATGAAAAACCTCAAGGTCGATACCAAGGGCCTGCGCGGCGGCGTGCTGGAATGGACGGCTAGCAACCATTTCCGCACCCAGCAGCATTACCGTTTCTATGACTGGAACGATGCCAAGGCGCAGATGATGCCGATTTCCGGCTGGGTCACCTACGACATTAAATAAGCATAACCATAGATGAGCGCCGGGGACGGCGGCAGCGCCGTCCCCTTTGTTTTGGCGATGGCGAACAGATAGAATGCGCAATCAAGGAGTTGTCAGATGGCCCGCTTCAAGAACTTCGTCCCGCAAGGGGTGATCCCGGCAACCTTGCTCGCCTTCAACGACGATTTTTCGATCAACGAGAAAGAGACACGGCGCCACCTCTCGTTTGTCGCGGCGACGCGCGGCATCAGCGCCATCACTATCAACGGCCATGCCTCGGAAGTGCACGCCTGCTCCTTCGACGAACAAGAGCGGCTGCTTGCCATCGCTGGCGACGAAATCGGCGACCGGCTGCCGCTGATCGGCGGCATCTATGCCGACGGCAGCCACGAGGCGGCCAGGCTCGCCAAGATGCATCAGCGCGGCGGCGCATCGGCTTTGCTGTGCTTCCCGCCCAACAGTCTCGGCATGGGCGGCGTCCAGAAGCGGCCGGAAATGGCGTTCGCGCATTTCAAAATGATCGCGGACGCGACCGATCTGCCGCTGATCGTTTTCCAATATGCCAATGAACTCGCCTATGACCTCGACACTTTGGTGAAGCTTGCCGAGACCATTCCCCAGATCAAGGCGGTCAAGGACTGGTCGCCGGCGCAGCGCCACGAGCGCAACATCCGCGTGCTGCAGAGCCTGCCGCGGCCGGTCAATCTGCTGACCACCAATTCGGCCTGGCTGATGTCGTCGCTCTCGATGGGCGCCAATGGCCTTCTGTCCGGCGCCGGATCGGTGATCGCGGACCTGCAGGTGGCGCTGTTCGAAGCCGTGCGCAACGACGATTTCGCAGTCGCCAAGGAATTGTCGGAGCGCGTGTGGCGCACTAGCGAAGTGTTCTATGCCGATCCGTTCGCCGACATGCATAACCGCATGAAGGAGGCGCTGGTATCGCTCGGCCGGCTCGACAGGGCGGTGGTGCGTCCGCCACTCGTCAAGCTGCCGCAAGCCGAAATCGCGCGCATTGCGCAGGCGATGCGGGCCGCCGGGATCGAACGCGATGGCGCTACGGGATTGGGCGCTACAGGGTTGCATCCGACGAGTGTTGCAGCGGAGTGATCCCGCTCTAAACTCCCCTCCCTGAGCGCCTCCAGGCGGCGCTCCAGAGCATGATGCCGAAAAGTGCGAAGCGGTTTTCGGACGACATCATACTCAAACTATTAGAATCGATCACGTTCATGATTTTGGATCGCTTCGATCCAAAATCATCGTGATCTAGGGGAGACTGTCGTGGACGCCGAAACAGGACTCAAATCCGGAACGCAGCAGGAACACGAGCGGCGCGCCCCGGTCGCCTGGCATGATCTGCGGGAATGGATTGCAGAGGTCGACCGGATCGGCGAACTCAAGCGGATTTCAGCTCCGGTTGACCCGAACGAAGAAATCGGCGCGATCACGCTGATGGCGGCGCGCGAGGAAAAATCGCCGGCGCTGTTGTTCGATAATATGCAGGGCGACGCTACTCACTCGCATATCCTCACCAACATGCTGGGCGCAAGCAAAGAGCGTTACGCGCTCGCCGTCGGTCTCGATCCTTCGCTTTCAACGCTCGAAATGATCGAGGCTACGCGCGCTATCATGGCCGATCCGATCGAGCCTGTAATGATTGCGAGAGACAAGGCTCCGGTGAACGAGGTGGTGCTGACCGGCATCAATATCGATGTCACCAAATTCCCGGTGCCGAAATTCTGGCCCGGCGACGGCGGGCAATTCATCGGCACCGGCGACATCACTTTCACCTCCTCGCCCGACACCGGCCGCATCAATGTCGGCTGCTACCGGCAGATGCTGCATGGCCCCAACCGCATCGGGCTTTATTGTTCGCCGGGCAAGCACGGCCTGCTCGATCGCGAAGCCTGGTGGGCGCGTGGCGAACCGTGCGAAGTGGTCGCAGCCTATGGCATCGATCCGGTGATGTTCATGTTGGCCGCGCAATCTTTCGGCGCCGACGAATCCGAACTCGACGTCGCGGGCGGCATCATGGGGCGTCCGATCGAATTGACGACGGCGGAGCATGTCAGCCTGCCGATTCCGGCGCATGCCGAATTCGTGGTCGAAGGCATCCTGCACAAGGGCGACACGCTGCCGGAAGGCCCGCTCGGCGAATTCACCGGCTATTACGGGCGCGAACGCTCGCCGCAGCCGGTGATGGAAATCAAGGCGGTGCATCACCGCAGATCGCCGATCTTCACGCATGCGCTGATGGCGCGTTATCCCGCCTGCGAAGTCGGCGCCTATTACGCAATCATGCGTTCGGCGCGTATCCTCGACGATCTCGAACGCATCGGCGTCGCCGGCGTGGTCGCAGCCTATTCGCATCCGGCCGCGGCTTCCGGCTGGGGCATGGTAGTGGTGTCGGTGCAGCAGAAATATGCCGGCCATTCCGCGCAGGTGTTGGCGCTTGCCGCGCAATGTCCCGCCGCCGCCTATTACACCAAGTGGGTGATCGTGGTGGACGACGATGTCGATCCGACCGATCTCAACGACGTGCTGTGGGCGTTGTCGACACGCTGTCATCCGTCCGAAGATATCGATGTGCTGCGCAATACCTGGTCAACGGGGCTCGACCCGAGCCAGTTTCCGGCGGAAGCGCGGCCCTACGGATCGAAGGTGCTGATTAATGCCTGCAAGCCACACAGGCATCTCGCGCAATTCCCGCAATCCACTCTGCTGCGCAAATCGGTTCACGACCGCGTGGTGTCGCGATGGGGTGAACTCGGCTTCAAAGGCACGCCGCGCAAGATGACGGCGTTTCACCCCGAGGAGTGATCAGTCGCGCTCCATCGCGGCCGCAATCGCCTTGATCCGCCCGCGCGCATAAGCCGGCAGCCCGGCACTGATCGACCCGCCGCTGTTGAACGAGGAGCGGCCCATCAACAACTGCACCGGCACGAGGTTGCGCAGGATCGGTGCGTTGGAAAAATTGCGCTGTTTGTTGAGCACGTCGCTGCGGATCGCAAGTGCGACATAGATCGTGGCGATGGAAGCATTCGGCTCGGTCGGATGCTGCTGCATCACCGCGAGGATTTTTCCGGAATGGATCACCTGGTTGACGGTGAAGATGGTCTGCTCGAACACTCCCGAAACCGGCGCATCCAAACCGGTCAAAGTCCTGAGGTCGACGAATTGCGGAGACTGTGGCGACGGCAGCCGAATCTCACTCTGGAATTCGATGAAATCCGGAATCGGCTTCTTGGTCTCATCGCGCAGCTTGTTGACCAGAAGAATGCCGGTTGGAATTCGGCCCTCGAAGCGATAGCGCGACTGGAAGCAGCCGGCGGCGTCCTCGCACCATTTGCGGCCCATCGGGCGCAAATTCGCCGAGGCTGCGTCCTTGTTCGGGATCGCGTCCGCGATCGCGATTGCGGTGTGCTTCACCGCGGGATCGAGCCCTTCGAGAAATGCGATGCTGGCGTAGCGCTTGAGGTCGAAGGCCTGCGCCGGCTTCGGGAGTCGAAAGCGCGCCTCGGCGACATACATCGAAAGCTTCGCGGTGCCGCCTTCCTTCAGCAGCGGCTCGCGGAAATCCGGCAGCATGGCGAGAAATCGCCGCTGCACCGGCTTGTCACGCAGCCACTCGTCGAATGGGATCAATTCGGCAGGCAAGTCGGCCTTTTCGCCGAGCCGCGTCTCGGAAAAAACGATGACGCGCGGCTTGAGAGCCGTCACCGGAACGGCAGCGACCGATGCCACCAGATCGAGCTTGAAATCGTCGGCGGCATGCGTCGGAGTTGCTGCGAAGCTTGCCGCGACCAGCAGGGCGGCTTGAAGCAGTTTCATGCGATGCCGCTCAGTACCGGCGTTCGCCAAAGAAATAATCCGGATCGATCCGGCGCGGCGAGCGCATGGAATTGTCGTCGTCCTGATAGCCAGGGTTCGGCTGCGCGCGGCGGCCGGAATAATAGCTGGGTGGCGAACCGAAGAAGCCGCCAAAGCTCTCGAATGGGAATCGCTGCTGCTGTTGCTGCATCGGAGTGCCGTCTTCGTCAAAACCATAGCCGCGATAAGCATAGTTCTGGCCGCCTGAAACAATCTTGTATCGCGTGTCGGCGACGCCGCCGGACGCGCTGCGCTTCAGGTATTCGACCGTGCCACCCTGGGCCCGGCGCGGATCGCCATATTCGTCGGTATCGCCGGTATAGGCGTCGACCCGTACCGCCACCAATTCGCGCATCGCTTCCTTCGAGGGACCGCTGAGTGCCGTCTTCGGCGTGTGCAGTGCCCATACCGATTGCAGGATCGGCTCGAACATGGGCAGCGCCACGCGACCGCCAGTCTGGCCGCGGCCGAGCGTGCGGCGATTGCCGTCGGCATTGTCGTAGCCGACCCAGATCGCGATCGTCACGTCATTGGTGAAGCCGACGAACCAGGCATCGAGTTCGTCGTCGGTTGTACCGGTTTTGCCGGCGGCGAAGGTCGAAAGGTGCTTCGCCGAGCGCGCGGTGCCGCGCGCCAGCACGCCCTGCAGCATCGACTTGAGCTGGAAGAACGAGGCCCGGTCATTGGCGCCGATCCAGACCACGGCATTCGCATCGGCTTTGAATATTTCGCGGCCCTGTTGCGTGACCGTATCGATCGCGTGCGGCACCGGGCGAGCGCCTTCATTGGCGATTGCTGCGTAAAACGCTGCGAGATCGATCAGACGCAGCGGTTGCGCACCGAGCACGAATGGGTAAAAACGGCTGCATTGCTTGTAGAGCTGCGCTTCCACGGCAAGTTCGCAGATTCTGTCGAGACCCTGCTCCGGGCTGTCCTCGATACCGTTCGCCATCAGATTCGCAGTCGCGAGATTGCGCGAATCCTCGAGTCCGCGCCGCATCGTGACGACACCGGCGCCGCCACCATCGGCATTTTTCGGCGACCAATAGTCCTTCGGGCGCGCGTAGCCGGTGTTTCCGATCGGCGGCAGCGTGATGGGTTGGTCCATGACCAGCGTATTCGGCTGCAGGCCCTTCTGCAGCGCCGTAAGATAAGTGAGCGGCTTCAGCGTCGAGCCCGGCTGCCGCACGCTCTGGACCGTGCGGTTAAGCTGACTCTCCGGATACGAGAAAGCGCCGGCCATCGCCAGCAGCCGGCCGGTCTTGTTTTCCAGCACGAGCGCTGCACCCTGCACCGTCGGGCGGATGCGCATGTCCGCGCGCGCCGCCTGCTTGGCCGCGGCCTCGCGTACACGAACATAAATCACATCGTTGACCTTCAGCGCACGGCGGACCGTCGCGCTCCAGGTATTGAGCGACAGGATGCGGCCATCTGCGATTCCGACATTGGTCACGTCGCCGCGCTTGGTGCGGCCATTCTCGACCACGATCGCCGGCTCCCAATGAACGTCATAAAGCGGTAGCCGGGCATTCTTCAGCGCCGCGAGCCAGGACGGACCGGTCAGCTTATTGTCCTTTTCCAAGGTCTGGACGGCGTCGGAGAGATTGGCCTCGGCGCTCTGAAACTTGTAGCGGCCGGTATTCAATTCGTAGCGCGCAAGGCCTTCCTGCAAAATCAATTCGGTGGCGCGCTGCAGCGACGGATTGATGGTGGTGCGCACCACATAAGACGACGCATTGAGCGCGCCGATGCCGGGAATTGCCTTGGCTTCGCGCTGCACCTGATCGACAAAGTGGAAGCCGACATCCTGCCGCGTACGCTCATACGCCACGATCTGCGGCATCGGCGACCTGGCCTCTTCGGTGGAGATGATTTTGTCTTCGGCCATCCGACCAAGAACGTATTGGAAGCGGTCGCGCGCGCGCGCAAGATTGCGGTCCGGGTTGAAATAGTTCGGACCCTTGGCCAGGCCGGCCAGCATCGCGCCTTCCAAAGGCGTCAGCGCGCTTGCCGATTTGCCGAAATAGCCGCGAGCCGCCATCTCGACACCCCAGGCACCACGCCCGAGATAGATCGAGTTGAGATAGAGCTCGAGAATCTCGGTCTTGCTCAGCGTGTGCTCGATATTCGAGGCGATGATGATCTCGCGAAGCTTGCGCTCATAGGTGACGTCGTTTCCAACCAGCAGCGTCTTGGCCAATTGCTGCGTGATCGTCGAGCCACCCTGCGGCCGGCCCGGCGCCGCCAGATTGCCGATAAAGGCGCGCACCAGGCCGCGCTCATCGAGACCACGATGCTGAAGGAAGCGCTTGTCTTCCGCCGCGATGAAGGCGTTGCGCACGCTCTCTGGAATATCGGAGATCGGCACCCATACCCGCCGATTCTCGGGGGTGAACACCTCCGTAAAGCGCTCGCCCTTGCCGTCCAGGATCTGGCTCATGCCCGGCAGCTTCATGCCTTTCAGCTTCTGCGCGTCGGGCAGGTCTTTCAGAGCGGAATTGTAGAAGGCGATGACCTCCGCCAGATCGACGGGTGAATTTTCGACCCGCTCGTTCTTGCAGAATTGCTTGTAGGTCGTATGCAGGTCGTCGATCGAAAGGCCTTTCAGGACCTTGATCTCGTCGCCGAGCGCGCCCTTGTCGTCCATTGCGGTGGCGATCAGATCGTCGAGGTTGAGCTGCTCGATATCGAACGACTTGCGCATGTGGAGACAGCCGGCGCTCAGCAACTGCGCCACCTCGGCTTTATCCTTGGCGGGATCGAATTCCGACTTTATGGCGTCCGGCTGGGTGGTCACCTGGCTGAAGGCGAGCGCCGTCGCCAGGATCTTGATCAATATCGTGTTCATGAACCGCCGCGTGTCCGAATGCCGCCCCGGCTTCGTACGAACAGGACTATAATAAGAAGGCGGATTAGAGTTGAAAGATACTTACAAGTTCCTAGCGTTTATTTGATTCTTGGCCAGCCGGGACGGCATTCGGCCAAAATTCGCCCGGATTGCCAGTCATGGGTATCGGGCGGCGCGTTCTGACGGGCGGGGACGTGCAGTGGTTGCGTTTCACCTTGCGACTTTAGCCGCAGGCAACGGGCCTATTGCCCGAGTGTCGATATTCCCAAGGATGGCACCCCGACATCGGACGGTCGCGACGCAATCTGCTGTCCGTCATTCAGCCGTTTCTTGATCATGCCCATCACGCTTGTGATGTCCTCGAAGGCGCGGCTATGGGCGTCGTCGCCTACTGTTTTCAGACTGGTCAGGTCGAAAACCGCAATTCGGTCTTTTTCCAGTTCGGTGCGATAGGGCTCGATACCAGGGTTGATCTCACCGAGCCTCGGCACGCCGCCCCAGATCGTCTTGGACAATTGCAGCGCTAAATCGTCCTGCGACACGAACAAGGCGATGCGCGGCCGGTTCGGGCCCATGCGCTTGATCTGGGCACGGAACACATCGACGTCGACATCGGGCGCAACCAGAAAAGCGTTCTTCACTTTGTCCCTGGTGCCCGGCCGTTGCGCGAGCCGGATCGAACGTCCGCGCAAGGCTTCCAGCGTCACCCAATTCCCCATCGAGTGGGCCAGGATATTCACCTCGGTGATATTGGGATGGCGGGACAGCGTATCGATCAACTGTTCGAGCGCGTCGCGTGAATAGTTCGCGCTCTCGCGGTCATAGGTATAAGCGCGAAGCTTGACCTCCCCGCGCGACGGCCAGGTGAACAGGACCGGTATCGCGGGCGCCTTCAAGTCATGCACGATCTGAACGAACCGATAGACCGAGTCATCGAAGCGATTGTTGAAGCCATGCACGAAGATCAGCGCGCGGTTGGGACCCGTCTGCTTGGCGACGCGGCTGATCTGCGCGTTGAAGGATTTCTCATCTACATAGTCGGCCGAGACAGTCACGAAGTCGCGGCGCGGATCGCCGGGAGGCGTCGCCGGCCATTGCACCTCGCCGACCTTTCTCGCGTCATCCGGCGGCACCGAAATCGTAACCGCAGCATAAGACACGACATCCGCACGCTCGCCGGAAAACATCTCGCCCGGGTCGGCGCTTGATTTCTTGCGAGTGGTGGCGATCAATACCGGCACATGCGTTGCGCCGGGCGCAGCCTCGCTGGTCGGGATCATCACGCCTTGCAGCGGACGGCCGGAGCACCCCGCCTGAGCCATTCCGGCGCAGGCGAGCGCGGCCATCGCGGCCCGACTCAGCCAATCAGGATGTGACACAGATCCCCGCACGCAAACGCTTTACACGAGACGATAGCCTAGAACCGTGCAGTTACACCTGCAATCGGTCCGTGCTGCAGCATGTCGTAGGCGTAGAGCAAATCTCCCGAACCCTTGGTGTAATCGACATAGAGCGCGCGATACCCGAGCATGCCCGACCAGGTAATGTTGTTGGTCTTTGCGAAGGTCCACCGATAGGCACCAAGCGCCTGCCAGGAGAACTTGCTGCCGACACCGAAACCGCCGACATCGCCGCTCAGGGTCAATTCGCTCCCTGGCGAAAACAAATGACGCAGCCGAAGGCCGACGATCGGATCGATCCACGAGATGTCGCCAGAAGCGGCATAGGCGCGATCACCGCTGACCGTGAAGGTGCGCTTCGGCAAGATCACCCGAAGCTGCGCACTCAGCGCGAGACTCACATCGGCCTGCTGCCACCACAGCCGGCCGCCGCCATAGACATCGACCGCCGTGCCGGAGCCCGGCGTTCCGCCGGCCCAGCGTGCGATCTGATAGGCACCTGCGAGTTCGGCGATGATCGTCTTCGACGTCACTTCGGCATCGAGATCGACATTTGCGCTCACGCGTGGGCCGAATGTCTTCGAGACGGCGGCGCCCTTGCCGGCGCCGAGCAGCAGATAGGTGAAGTCGCCGATGACCGCGAAGCGGTCATTGCGCGCTTCAAACGAGGTCAT
The DNA here is from genome assembly GCA_963707705.1 of uncultured Pseudomonadota bacterium. GTDB lineage: Bacteria > Pseudomonadota > Alphaproteobacteria > Rhizobiales > Xanthobacteraceae > Pseudorhodoplanes. The sequence continues at coordinate 53,563 of CAVPRD010000007.1, forward strand.
CAGCCCGAAAAGCTCCTTCGGAATTTTCCGGTGAATGAGATCACCGAAGAACGACGCGTCCACATCGGAGGTGTGGCCCTTGACGGTGGACGATCCGTTGACCGACGGCAACCAGGCATAGGGAGTTATGTCGATGGTCCAGGGATTGACGACAACCGGCGGCGGCGCCTTGTACACCGGTGCCCGCGGCATGTCGGCAGCGGATGCAATCGCGCCGGCGCCCAACAGGATCGCAGCCCCGCATACGGCGGCGATGCAATGAAATCGTCGGACCATTAGCAACCCCCAACCCAGTGGCCAAAGCGGCCGACTTCGGCAATCGCACTATCGCTCCACCAAATGGGACGTGACAAGCGCTGACCCCTTGTAAAAGGCGGGCCAAAGCCGCCTTTCACCAAGTGTGTTCCGCAAGCCTCAGTAGCAGGGCGGCAGCGGGTAGTAGCCGCAGCGCGGAGGGTAATAGGCCGGCGGCGAAGCATAAGGGTAAGGTGTTGCGTAAGGCGCCGCATAAGCAGCAGCGGCACCAGCAGCAACAGCACCGGCCGCGACCGCGCCAGCGGTTACTGCGCCCGCATAATAGGCGCCGCGATAGGCAGAGCGGCGTGCGACGCCGGCGAAGGACAGCGGCGTAAACGGCCGCCCGATCAGGTCGATGAAAATCGACGCCGGACCATCGGCACCGTTGAGGTCGCCTTCCAGCACGTCGACATCGAAGGTGAGTTTGTCGCCCTCGAGCTTCGGTGACTTCAGCACGACGACGGCGTCACGAATGCCCGAGCCGTCCTTGCTGAAGCCGGACACCGTGGCATTGGGCGGATCTTTCGCGAAATTGTCCGCGCCGGAGCCCCAATCCTCGATGATGCGCGACGTCAGATCATGACCCGCCGAACGCACCGGCCGGTCTGCGAAAATAATCGAATTCGGCGACATACCGGTGAGGACAAGCTTGCCACCCTGCAGCGTCGCGCCGCGCGAGTTCATCACGATCAGGGACGGCACGATGTCCGGCTTGGCCTGACCGATCGTCTTCTGAAGCTGCACGTGCGGAGTAGCGCCGCCCTGCGTCTGGGCGGAAGCGATGTCGACCGCGCCTACAAGCGCGGACGCCGATATCAAAGTTACAATGATTCCAAAAGATTTCATCGTTTCACCTCGGTGTTCTGAAAATTCTCCGTCAAAGCCGGACAAGATGGGGTCCGGAATTCAACAAAGCCTCTGGTTCGCGCCCCACTCGACTGACTATTACTTTGCGGCTTTCGCCGTCATACGCAGCGGCGGACAGCGACCCCGTTGACGACAACCATCCGGCAAACCGGCACCGGGCGACGAACCGCAACGGCACCCCGTGGCCCTGCGCAAGCCGCGCCGCGCACGCCGCGCGCACAAACCGCAGCGTCCGCCGAGGTAACGATCGCCGTAGACTCGAAAGCAAAACCTGCAAATAGCAATGACACCATCAAGAAAGTCCGCATCTTGCTCTCCCTTATCAACGTTGAGTTCAGATCGTGGAATTCAGACCGGCCTTGAGCATGGCGACTTATTCGGCCTTCATCTTGATGCCGAGCCTCGCCCGCTCGTCCTTGAAGACCACTGCGATCGCTTCGATTATCAGCTTTTCAGGATTCGCCTTGCAGAACATGATGACCTCGTGTTCGACAAGCTTGCCTTTTCGCAGATCAAGATAGTGCTTCTTTGCAAGACCATTGTACCAGCCGCTATACCAGGCGGTCAGGGCGTCGGCATCCTCTTGGAATGTGCCGGCAAGCTGCGCGCAAGTCAGCTTTTGGACGTCAATGAAGCCGTTAGCGTCCACGTAGGCGCTTAAGGGCACCTGGGCCGAAGCCTGCAAGCTTGTAAGCGCCAGAGCAGACGTCAGAAGCAGCAAAAGCTTACGCATGTTTGATCCCTTGCAGATGATTGCGTCACAGTTGAAGCCGGACGAAACTGCCGGCGAGCATCAGGCCGCGCAGACGGCCCTAGCCGACGCGAGCGCCACCGCCGACTTTGCCGTTGATCTACAACTCCCTGATGACCGACAGATCCGTGTTCGTCAGAACTTGTAGTTCAGACCAACCTTCAGCATCTGCACGGTACGCGAGATCGAGACCGAATCGCCGTTCAGGATTCCCGGCGTCCCCGTCCAGTTATCGAGATTGAGGTAGTTGTATTCGATCTTGGTGGTCCAATTCTGGGTCAGCCCAACCTCGACGCCTGCGCCGATCAGCCATCCGACATTGGTGTTGGTGCCGGTCCAGACGGTGGTCCCGGTATTGTTGTAGATCGTGGCGGTGTTGTTCACCCAGCCCGCGCCAGCCTTGCCGTACCATAGGACATTATTGGCTGCGAAGCCGAAGCGGCCGGCGATCGTCGCCGCCCAGTCGGTGCCGCCGTCTCCGGTGATCCCGCCATTCCATGCGCGATTATGCTTGCCATCGATCCAGCCGAAGTCGCCTTCGACACCAAACACGAAATTGCCGGTCTGCCAGTTGAAACCTGCCTGACCGCCGCCGAGGAAGCCGTTCTTGCCGACATCCCAGGTTTCCCCGGTAGGATTGTATGTGGCGGAGCTGTTGCCGAAGGCCCAGCCTATATTGCCGCCGAGATAGAAGCCCGACCAATTGTAGACCGGCACAACCACTGGCGCCGCGTATGGCGCAGGTCGCGGTGGAAGATCGGCAGCTTGAGCGGAGAAAACGGACGTCGCGGTCAGGATTGCGCTGACGGCGAGGATGGATTTTTTCATTGGCGTTTGCCCCCAGTCCCAAAAAGTTCGTGTTCAAAGATGTTTGTCGAAAGCGCGATTCGCGCAGACGAACATTAGAACCCGGCCAAGACCTGCAAGTCTCGTGGTGCGTTCCTATCATCGGAGGCGCAGCGGACTATGCGATTTCGGACATGGCTTCAGAGAATCGGGGCTTGCCGCTTCCGCAACGCCAAATTTACTCGATGTCTATATGTCCCGCCTCGCCTCGACGTCCGGACAAAGCTAAAGACCCTGCCGTGTTACGGATTCGTGGCCGCCGATTTTGCATAGCCGGACATGGCGGAAATAATGTTCAGTTCAAAATGTCTGCGAAAAGGAAGAACCAATGACCTACAGATCGTCACGACTGCTCGCCCTGCTCGCGGCATCTTTCATTGTCGCCTGCCCGGCCGTTTCGTCGGCACAGATGCCCCCGCCTCCCGGAGTTCGCCGGCGTGAATACCGGTCTCTTGAGCTGCAATCTGTCGCCGACCATCGGTCTGATCGTCGGCTCGCTTCAGACGATGCATTGCATCTACAAGCCGGTTGGCCCGTTTCCGCCTGAAAACTACACCGGGACGTTCGGCACACTCGGCTTCGACATCGGCGTGACGCTGGCGCAGGGTCTCGCCTGGCAGGTTTACGCGCCGACCGCGGGCCCGCTGAACGGCGCGCTCGCCGGCGCTTATGTCGGACCGAGCGGTGAAATCGGCGTGGGTGTCGGCGTCGGTGCCAACATCCTGTTCGGGGGCAATGGCCGCGCCTATGCGCTGCAGCCGGTATCTTTGTCCGGCGAGGTGGCGCTCAACGTATCCGTTGGCATTTCCACTATCGAATTGCGTTGGGTGCCCTGAGATCAAATAGCAGAATGGCGTTTGCCGCGCCGGTCACTGATTGCGGCAAACGCCACCGACCCCTCGCACCGAATCTTCGCAGGCGGCCAGTGTGGGAATTCCGCAGCTCGAGGTGCCGTCGGAATATTGCGCGCAATACATCTGGGGCGGCGGTCCAACCGGCCCGGTAGGCGTCAGCGACAGGCCAGGTGGCGGAGGCACATCGTCGAGATCCGGCGATGACGGCTTCTGGTCGGCTTGCTGCGCGTCCCGCCACCGCTGAAACAGGTTTTCCGGGATCGCCGCCGAATCGTCGATCTGGCAGGTGCCGCCGACCCCGCGCACTGAATCCTCGCAGCTTTGAAGGGTCGGAATCCCGCAGGATTGCGTGCCGTCATTATACTGAGCGCAATATCTCTGCTGCGCCTGCGCGCCCAGCGGTAAAAGTAGCAGGATCGTGAAGGCGAGAAGAATTGCTTTCATGGACAGGTCACGTACCAACGCTCCGGGCAGCTAACCTTACCCTGTTCCGCTTAACGCAGCTATGCAATATCCGCCGCATGATCCCAAAGCCAGCATTTGATATACGTTCCGCCTGGAAGAGGCTTTGTGGTATGCGCGTTGCTTGCTCTCTGTTCCTGTTGCTGGTGGCGTTCCTTTATCCGCACACCGTCACCGCCGAGCCGCGACCGCGATCGGTGCTCCTGCTCGACCAGTCCGAGCCGAACGCACAATTCGGATTGCAATTCCGGGCGGCCTTGCGCGCCACGCTCGACCAGGGTCAAGCGGACCCCGTAACGATCTATTCGGAAATTCTCGACATCGCCCGTTTCAACGGCGCGCAATTTGAACCCATTGTTCGCGAATATCTGCGTGGAAAGTATCGGGACCGACAGATTGGCGTCATCGTGGCGCATGGCAGCGCAGCGCTCGAACTCGCATTGCGTCTGCGCGACGATCTGTGGCCTGGTGTTCCGATCGTATTTGCGCTGGTCGATGAGTCGAGGCTGGCGCAACTGAAGCTGCCGCCCGACGTCACCGGCTTTACGGTCAGGCTGCGATTCGAGAATGTCGTGCAGATGGCGCAGGTCCTGGTGCCCGGGCTGAAGCGAATTGCGCTGGTCGGCGATAAATTTGAAGGCCAGCCATTTTTCGGACATTTCGCGCAGGAAATTCCGGCTTTCAAAGGCAAGTTTGAATTCATCGATCTGACCGGATTACCGCTCGAAACAGTGCGCGCGCGGGTCTCGAAACTCACCAATGACACCGCGATCTATTTTTCGGCGGTCTACCGAAGCCAGGATGGCCGCAACTATATTTCCCGCGACGCGCTTCCCTACATCGCCGCAACCGCCAATCGGCCGATCGTCAGTTCGTCGGAACCTCATCTCGGTTTCGGAAGCGCCGGAGGCATGATGGCCATGCCCAAACCTACAGGCGAGGAAGCCGGCGCGTTGGCCTTGCGCGTCCTTGCTGGCGAAGATCCTCGGAACATCCCGATCGTTGCCAGCGACAATATGCGGCCACTATTCGACTGGCGCGAACTCAAACGCTGGAATGTGAGCGATTCCACACTTCCACCGGGGGCCGAAATTCGCTTCCGCACCTATTCCGTATGGGAGCAATATCGCTCGCAGATCATCGGCGTCCTGGCCGTGCTGCTGTTCCAGGCTGCATTAATCGCCGTACTTCTGTTCGAGCGCCATCGCCGCCTCAAGGCAGAACGGCAATCGCACAGCCGGCTCGTCGAGATGGCGCAGATGGATCGCGCATTGACGCTCGGCGTGATGTCCACCTCGATTGCGCATGAGCTGAACCAGCCGCTCGGCGCAATCCTGAACAATACGGAGACCGCCGAGATTCTGCTGAGGCAGACTCCACCCGATCTCGAGCAAATCAAGGAGATACTGACCGACATCCGCAAGGACGACGAACGCGCCGGCGCCATCATCAGCCACCTGCGCGGCTTTCTCAAAAAAGGCGAGCTTCAGCTCTCCAGTGTCGAACTGAACGAGGTCGTCAAGGACGTCCTTCACATGGTCGAACCGGAAGCGGTGCGGCGGGGAGTGACCGTCGATGTGCAGGCGGGGTCGGCCCCTGCTCCGGTCAAGGGTGACCGCGTCCTGTTGCAACAAGTGCTCCTGAATCTCGCGATGAACGGTCTGGACGCGATGCAGAAATCGGCGAGCACACGGCGACTGAAATTCGCGACCGCTCTGGTCGGCGATTCAAAGGTCGAGGTCTCGGTTTCCGATACCGGCTCCGGAATTCCGGAATCCAGCCTGAAGGGAATCTTCGATTCCTTCGTCACCACCAAGCAGCAGGGCACCGGGCTCGGGCTTTCGATCGCCCGCACTATCGTCGAGAATCTCGGCGGCAGGATTTGGGCCGAGAACCGGCAGGGCGGCGGCGCCGTCTTCCGCTTTGAATTGCCGCTGACAAGGGCCAATCCGGCATGACGGAAATGGCGCCGATCGTTCATGTGGTCGATGACGATTTATCCTTTCGCACTTCGGTCGCGAGGCTTCTGAAGGGGTGCGGCTATCAGGTCGCGCTGTACGAGTCCGGCGAGCATTTCCTGAAAGATTTCCCTGAAGATTTACCGGGCTGCATTCTTCTCGACCTGCAATTGCCCGGCCTGGACGGTCTCGATCTGCAAAACCGGCTGGCCGCGAGCGGCAATATCCTGCCGATCGTCTTCCTCACCGGCCATGGCGATATCCCGATGAGCGTGCGCGCGATCAAGGCCGGCGCCGACGACGTACTCTCCAAACCCGCGGCCAAGGACGACCTGCTGCAAGCGGTGGAGCGCGCGATCTCCGGATATTCCGAATTGAGACGGCGACGAGACGGGATCAATTCGATGCGCGCGCTTGTGAATAGCCTTACACCGCGCGAACGTGAGGTGTTTGCGCTGGTCGTGCGCGGCAAGATGAACAAGCAAATCGCAGGCGATCTCGGCACTTCCGAACGTACCGTCAAGGCCCATCGACATGCCGTGATGGAAAAGCTCAAGGTGCAGTCACTCGCCGAGGCGGTCGCGATCGCCGAACGGCTCGGGATGCTGGATTCGTAGATTCTTCTGGCTTTACGGCGGGGAGCCTATTGCCCAAAAGGGCAATAGGCTCCCCGCCGCTTTCGCGCAATGCTGCCGGGTACGCGGCGTTGCGCGATCAATTCACATTTCAGGCGAGGTTATGGCAACACAGCCAGTTGTCGTGGCAGTGGTGGAAGACGATGCGAGCATGCTGCGAAGCATCGAGCGCCTGTTGAAGGTCAACGGCTACGTGAGCGAGAGCTATCCCTCTGCCGAAGCATTCCTGGAAAAGGCCGATCGCTGCGCGGCCTCGCTGCTGCTGCTCGATATCCATCTCGGCGGCATTTCCGGTATCGAGCTGCGCAAGCGGTTGCGTGCGTCCGGATCGACGATACCGACCATCTTCATGACCGCGGTCGACGACGATGAAACCCGCAAGGAGGCGATCACGGCGGGCTGCATCGCCTATCTGCGAAAGCCGTTTCCCGCCAACCTACTTATGGATGCGATCGGCAAGATCGCTTCCTGACGCATCGCGCCGCCTCGCCCTGTACCAAAGGGCAATGCACCAACAGACAATAGCTCGACATTCCTGCGCATTTAACATGACGGCAGAACGGTCGGCACTCGACCGTCGAAGCCGGTGCAATCTGTCGGAGGTCGCCATGTCGGTCGGATCTTTCGAACGCTACGCTTTCATTGTCGAAACGGCAAAGCAGATCATAAGCCTCAGGCTCGACGAGCCGATATGCATCGTCCATCTGTGCGGATGCCTGGACGTGAGCGAGCGCAAGCTCCGCATCGCTTTCCGCGCGGTGCACGGCACCTCACCCTATCGCTATTTGCGCAACCTGCGGATGGCCGAGGCACGGCGCGCGCTGCTTACGACCGATCCGGCGCGCGCCACCGTGACCAGGATCGCGATGGACCACGGCTTCGTGGAGCTCGGTCGCTTCGCCGTCGAATACCGGATGGCCTTCGGCGAATCGCCCTCCGCGACGCTGCAACGCGCGGGTTGATGAAGGTCTTATGGCGTTTTCGAGCGAAGTGGATTCCGGTTCGCATAAAGAAAACGCGTCAAAGCAAAAACATAGAACCTCGGTTCTGATTCAATCAGAACCGAAAAGGCTCCAGCGCCGGCTACTCGGCCGCGCTCAGCATCTTGGGGCGGCCGGCCCGCAGCAATGCCACGGTTTCTGCGCTCGTGCGCACATCCCCAAACACCGCAATGAAGGTACGCAAGGTCGCGAGATGGTCCTCGTCCGTCCGTGTAGCGTTGCCGTCGGAGATCATGATGGTCTTGAAATCCGACATCGCGGCATCGCGCGCGGAGCTTTCGCTGCAGACATTGGTCAGGGTACCGGTGATCAGAACCGTATCGATGCTGCGCTCGCGCAGGACCTGCGGCAGATTGCAGGCCGAGGGCAAAAACGCACTGAACCGGTTCTTGGTGACAAACAGGTCGTTCGTCTCGGGCTCGAGCGATGGCCACAGCTTGTGGCCTTCGCCGCCGGGCATGAGATCGGAGACGAAGTGATCGGCGACTTCCGGCTTCACCAGCGTATCGAGAAAGACCGGCCAGTCTTCTTTCTTGTAGAGCGCCGATTGCACCCAGGCGACCACGCCGCCGGCAGCGCGCGTCTCCCGCGCCAGCAGGTTGATGTTGGGCACAAGCTCTTTCGCCAGCGGCACCTCACCGGCAGCGCCGGCGGCACAAAAACAATTCTGCATATCCACGACCACCAACGCGGTCTTACGCGATTCGATCGCCTCGAAGCCATGCACGCGGCCACGCCGCTGCACCAGCCGGTCGAGGAAGTCCTGCGGAAAATCGGTCGGGTGCATGAAACTGCTCCGTCAGTCTGCGATTCCAAGACAGATCATCGGCTCACACATTGCCACCGCGGGTGCGGTAAAGCCAGCTTTCCAGAAGCTGAATCGCCGCGAACAGACCTGCCGAAATGATCGCCAGCACGACGATCGCGGTCATCACCAGATTCATCTGAAACACCTGGCTGCCGAAGATGATGAGATAGCCGAGCCCGCTTTTGGCGGACTGGAATTCGCCGACCACGACGCCGACCAGCGACAGCCCGACATTGACCTTCAGCGTCGAGATCATCATCGGCACCGTGCCGGGCAGCAGCACCTTGCGGATCACGTCGGCGCGCGTGCCGCCATAGAGCCGCACCAGTCTGACCTTGTCCGGGTCGATGGCGCGAAAGCCGGTATAGAGCATCAGCGTCGTGATGAAGACGCCGACGATGATCGCCATCGCATAGATCGAGGATTTGTCGCCGAGCCAGATATAGAAGATCGGCACCAGCGCGATCTTCGGCAATGCGTTCAGCACCACCATGTAGGGATCGAGCACGCGGTACACGTTCGGAAACGACCAGAACGACAAGGCAAGAATCAACCCGATAATCATGCTGCCGGCGAAGCCGATGATGGTCGAGAACAAGGTCGCCCAGGTATGCACGAACAGGCTGCCGTTCTTCACCAGTTCTATCAGCGTCGACAACACCTGCGACGGGTAGCTGGTCAGCATCGGATTGACGAAGCCCTGGTTCGGCGCGATCTGCCACAGGATCAGGAAGCCGATAATGATCGCGAGTTGCCACGCCCGCACCAGCAGGCGCTCGCGCTTGAGGCCGGCAAGATAGCGCTGATATTCGGGGCTCGCGGCGGGGGTCTCCGTTGCCGGAGCGGCGACCGGGGCGGCAATGGAGTCCTGGGTTGTCATTATTGCAGCGCCTGCGTCTGGCTTTGCATGTCGAGATCATCCCAGATCTTGCGGAAATAGTCGTTGAATTCGGGCAGCGCACGCGCCTGCAAGGGGGTCGGACGCGCGGCGGACGCGAAGCGAATGTTGAATTGCGACTTGATGCGTCCCGGTCGCCGGCTCATCACCACGACGCGATCGGCCATGCTGACCGCCTCGCCGATATCATGGGTGACGAGGATCACGGTCTTGCCTTCACTTCGCAGAATGCCGGCCATCTCGTCCGACAGCGCAAGACGGGTCTGATAATCGAGCGCGGAAAACGGCTCGTCGAGCAACAGGATATCCGGCTTGGGAAGCAGCGTGCGCGCAAGCGCGACGCGCTGGCGCATGCCGCCCGACAATTGATGCGGCAGGCTGTGCAAGAATTCTTCGAGCCCGTAGCCGATCAGCAATTCCTCGGCGCGGCGCTGCGCGGCGGCGCGGTCGAGATGAAGCAGCTCGGCACCGATAAGCACGTTCTGCAGTACCGTCCGCCATTCGAACAAAGTGTCTTTTTGGAACATGAAGCCGACGCGGTGCGAGGGCGCCGTGATATCGGTACCTCGGATCGCGATCTTGCCTTTCGACGGCGCCACCAATCCCGCCATCAGCGTGAGCAGCGTGCTCTTGCCGCAGCCGGACGGGCCGACCAAAGCCACGAACTCGCCAGCCGCCACGTCGAGATTGATGTCCGAGAGCGCGACCAGTTCGCGCTCGGGCGTCATGTATTTCAGTCCGACATTGCGGACCGCAAGTTCCGGCCGCACTATGCCGGCACTGGGACTTCCGGTCATTTCGTGACCGCCGCCTTGGCCTTCTCGCCATAAGCCGGCGCAACCAGCGCCTCGAAGGCGATGACCTTGTCGGCCGGCATGATGCCGCTCTCCACCATGATCGCCTGCATTTTGGTCAGCGACGGCTTGTCGAGCACGGGGTCGGCGGAGAAAATTGGCGCTCCGGAAGTTCGCATGCGCTTGATCGGACCGAGATTGTCTTCCTTCGGCACGCCGGGGAAATAGGGCGCGATCGCTTCGACAATCTCCTCGTCGGTCGCAGTCTTCATCCAGTCCTGCGCACGGGCGATGGCGTTGGTGAATTTCTGCGCCGTGTCACCGTTCTTTTCGAGCCAGCTTTTCTTCGCGAAGAACACCGTATTTTCCACACGCCCGACCTGCTTGCCGATCGAATCGATCACGAAAAGCTGCTTGGCGCGTTCGAGCTTGGTCGCGACCGGCTCGTGAAAGATCGCAAAGTCGGCATCGCCGGTCAGCCACGCCGCTTCGCGCGCCGGCAATGCTACATTGGTGACCATGTTGTCGATCGTCGCCTGGCCGACGCCGTTCTTCTTCAGGAGATGCTCCCAGAACATCTGCGGCGTCGAGCCGCGCCGCAAGCCAAACAGCTTCTTGCCGTCCAGCATCTTCCAGTCGAAATTGTCGATCGGTTTGCGCGACACCAAGAAGAAGCCGTCGGTGCCGATCATGCCGGAGAAGATCACCGGCTTGTCGGGCGACTCGCTGTTGAAGATATAAATCGGCACTTCCGGACCGGTAAGGCCGATATCGGCGCCACCGGAGAGGATCAGCGCGCCCACCCGGTCGCCGCCATTGGCGCTCGACAGGTCGATCTTCAGACCCTCCTTGCCGAAGAAATCCTTCGCCATTGCGACATAAAGCGGCGCGAATAGCTGTGTCCGCGTTATTTCGGACACTCTCACGGTCTGCTGTGCGACTGCGGCAGACATGCCGAAAACCAGCCCCGCGACGAGTGAAAAGGCCAAAATTGCAGGCTTTCGAAACATGGCGGGCTCCTGTCGATTACTCATGCTTCATCATGCATGAAAAGCCCTCGAAGAAAAATGGCGATTTCGGCTGGATTTGGCATAAACTATTGGGCCTTAGCGAAACATGTCGCCCCCATGCAGGAATCCGCTTTCAGTCTTGCGCAATCGGTGCTCCGGGACTTCCGCTATTTCGAATCCACCGATCTCGACGACACCTGCGAGCGCATCACCAGCGTGCTGCAGGCGCATACGCACCGCCTGATCCCGGGAAGTTGCGCCGGCGGCATCCGCTCGCATATGGACTTCCTGCAGATGTCCGGTATCGGCTTCGGCACGATCAAATATTCCAACGAGATGAGCGTCGATGTCACCGGCCTCGCCGACCATCACGTGCTTGTCTTCTGCCTGAGCGGGCGTGGCGCGGTCACGATCGGGGGCGTTTGCATCGAGATCGGCGGCCACCGTGGCTTCGCCAGCAGCGCCGGCCAGAGCTTCCGCGCTACCTTCTCTCCCGATTGCGAGCAATTTATCCTGCGGATCGATCGCAACGTGTTGAATTTACACGCCGGCGAAGGCAGTTTCTGCTTGCGTCCCGATATCGATCTCGACCGGGCCGCACTCGCGCCCTGGGTCCGGCTGCTGCAATCTTTGTTCGCGGATCGCGCGACGCTCGACCTCGTGCGCAGCAATCCGCGCACCGCGATCGAATATGAACAGCTTCTGTTCAGCCTGCTTTTGGAAGGCCATCCGCACCGGATGGTCGAAAGTTTCGCTTCTCGCGGCATTGCGCCGGCGGCAATCCGAAAGGCGGAGCGCTTTATTTATGAGCATTTCGCCGAACCGGTGACGCTGCTCGATATTGCGCGCGTCGCGGGCGTGCCGACACGCACCCTGCTCGACCATTTCCGCAGATTTCGAAACACGAGTCCCATTCGCCTTCTGCACGATGTGCGACTCGAACAGGCGCGTTCGCGGCTTCTGCGGCAAAGCTCGGATCGCACCGTCTCCGAGATCGCCGACGAAAGTGGCTTCGGCCATCTCGGCCGTTTTGCCGGGGAATATCTTGCCCGGTTCGGCGAATATCCTTCGCAGAGCGCCGCCCGCGCCCGGCAAAGGCGCCCGAAAAGCCTTGCGGACGTGCTGCGCGCCGGTTCCGACCCGGCCTAGGCACGGCGCCCCAATATCCAATTCTGGCAAGTCTCTTGTCGCACCTCATGAATCCGGCTTGCGCAGGTCCCACTCGCACGAGACAATCGCCCCAACAGGGACTGAACCGTAGCGGCTTTCTCAGAAGGGACGAGGTTCACGATGCGCGCCAATCGTTTTGTACTGGCTTTCGCGCTTGCGGCATTTCTGGGCGGACCGGCTGTTGCCCAGGAGCCCGTCAAGATTGGCCTGATCACCACCTTGTCCGGGCCGGCCGGCTATCTCGGTCAGGATATCCGCGACGCATTCCTGTTGGCGATCGAGCAGCCCGGCACTCCGAAGACGCAGGTGCTGGTGGAAGACGACGGCGGCAAGCCCGGCCAGGCCAAATCAACCGCCGAGCGCTATCTGAAGACCGACGGCGTGAAGATTTTCACCGGCCTTGTATTCGGCAATGTCGGCGCCGCGGTGATCCCCGACGTTCTGGATGCCGGCGGCATTTATATCAGCACCAATACCGCGGCTGCGCCGTTTGCCGGCAAGGGTTGCCACAAGAACTACTTTGTCGCGTCCTGGCAGAATGACGGACAGGGCGAAAGCGCGGGCGCGCTGGCGCAGGACCTGGGATACAAGAAGGCGTTCATCATGGCGCCGAACTATCCCTCCGGCAAAGAGATGATGGCGGCGTTCCGGAAATATTTCAAAGGCGACGTGGTTGAGGAGAAATATACCCAGCTCGGCCAGACCGATTTCGCGGTCGAGATCGCAGCCATCCGCGCCGCCAACCCGGATGTTGTGCATGCCTTCGAGCCCGGCGGCATGGGCATCGCTTTCATGCGGCAATACGCCCAGTCCGGACTGAAGATTCCGCTGGTCGTGCATGCCGCCTCGCTCGACCAGGCGATGGTGCGCGCGCTCGGCGACGCCGCCGTCGGCGTGCAAGTGACGAGCCACTGGAATGACGATTTCGACAATCCGGCGAGCAAAGCCTTCGTCGCAGCGTGGAAAGCGAAATACGGCAACCGCCCGGTGACCTCCTATGCCGCGCAGGGTTATGACGCGGGCCTGCTGGTCGGCTCGGCGTTGAAAGCGACCGGCGGCAAGGTCGACAATATCGACGCGCTGAGCGCAGCGATCCGCAAGGCCGACATTCAATCCGTCCGCGGGCCGTTCAAGTTCGGACCGAACCAGCATCCAATCCAGGACTGGTTCGCGCTGACGGCGGAAAAATCCCCGAGCGGCGAATTCTATCTGAAGACCGGGAAGAAAGTGCTCGCCAATCGCGGTGACGATTACGCCGCGGACTGCAAGCTCTGAACCACTAGCAACTACTCACAATTCACTGCCTGAGCGGGCCGCAAGGCGCCGCATGCTGAACTGCGTCCAAAAGCACGACCAAACGAGAGGAGACGACCATGCCAAGCCGTTCCATCGAAGCCGGCATCACCCGCGCCGGCGAAAGCCTGGATGACATTTCCTGGTACATCCTCGGCCAGACCTACAAGCCGGTGCAGTATTCGAAATCCTGCTTCGCATTCGACACGCTGTTTCCGTCCGGAACCTTCGTGCCACCCCATATCCATCCGGACCAGGACGAATTCATCCGCGTGCTGGATGGCCAGTTCGACATCTTTCTCGACGGCACCGAGACCAAAGTGAAGACCGGTGACCTGGTGCGGATGCCGATGGGCTCGCTGCACGGCATTTTCAACAATTCGGGCGCGCCGACGCGCGCGCTGTTCTGGGTGACGCCGTCGCAGAAGCTGTTCGAACTGTTTTGCAAGCTCGACAACCTGCCCGACCCTGCCGAAGTCATCCGCGTGTCGGAGGCGCATAACGTGCATTTCAAGAGCCCGCAGCAATAACAAGCGTCGTAACGCGCCCAGCCATCCATGCCGGAGAAAGAAGATGAACCAGAAACCCCCGTTCCGGGCCGAGCATGTCGGAAGCCTGCTCCGTCCCAAGGTGCTGCACGATGCGCGCGCCGCCTTCGACGGCGATCTGACCAAGCCGGTTCGCTCCGGCGAGAAACGTTCCTCGCCCGAACTGAAGCCGATCGAGGATGCCGCCATCCGCGAGGCGGTGGCGCTGCAAGAGCGCGCGGGGTTGCAATCCATCACCGACGGGGAATACCGCCGCCGCTCCTGGTATCAGGACTTCGTGCTGGGACTGGACAACACCGCGATCCGCTTCGAGGTCGGCCCCTTGAGCTTCGCCGACTATCAGGGCAATCGGGCACCGAGCCCGCGCATCTACATCGAGGGCAAGCTGTCACGCAAACAGCCGATCATGGTGGACGCCTTCACCTTTCTGAAAGGTGCCACCAAGGGTACGCCGAAGGTGACCATGCCGGCGCCGAGCGAACTGCATTTCTTCGGCGGCCGCGATGTGATCGACCGCAAGGCCTATCCCGACCTCGAGGAATTGTGGGCCGATCTCGCCGCCATCTATCGTGCCGAAATCGCCGATCTCGCAAAGGCGGGCTGCACTTACTTCCAACTCGACAATTGCTCGTTTCCGCTGCTTTGCGACCCGAAATTCCAGTCCGCATTCAAGGCGATCGGCGAAGACCCGCAGAAGCTGATCGACGGCTATGTCGGCGTGATCAATGCAGCGCTTGAAGGCCGTCCCGCCGGCAGCACGTTCGGCATGCATCTGTGCCGCGGCAACAATCGCGGCAAATGGCTCGGCGAAGGCGGCTATGATTATGTCGCCTCGATGGTATTCGAACGCGTGAATGTCGATGCCTTCTTCCTCGAATATGACACGCCACGCGCGGGCGATTTCAGCCCCCTCAAGCATGTGCCGAAGGGCAAGCACGTGGTGCTCGGCCTGGTCTCGTCGAAAGTGCCGGATCTGGAATCGGCGGAGAGCCTTAAAGGTCGCATCAAGGAGGCCGAGAAGCACATCGCGCTCGATCAGCTTTGCCTGTCACCGCAATGCGGATTTGCGTCGAATTTCCTCGGCAATCCGCTGACCGTCGCGGATGAGGAGGCGAAGCTTCGCCGCATCGTCGAGGTAGCGGATTCCGTCTGGCATTGAATGGCTGTGGATGCGCTATGCTACCCTCGTTGTGTTGCAAATGAGGGGTGGCAGTGATTGTAACGATCATCGGCGCAGGCGGCGTCGGCGGCTACCTCGGAATGCGCCTGCTGCAGGCGGGGCATGATGCGAGGTTTCTGGTGCGCGGGCGGACCTGCGAGGCTTTGCGCTCTCGCGGCCTGACCGTGACGACGCCGTCCGGGCCGGTGGCGATCCCCAACGTCACGGCAAGCGAATCCGCAAAGGAACTCGGACCTTGCGACCTCGTCGTCGTTACGGTGAAGAATTACGACCTCGACACGGTTGCGCCGAGCCTCGCGCCCCTGCTTGCGAACCATACCGCGCTGCTGCCGCTGCAGAACGGCGTCGATGCCTATGGCATTCTCGCAACCGCGCTTGGTCACGACCTGGTTCTGAAAGGCACGGTGTCGATCAAGTCGCATGTGGAAGAACCAGGTGTCATTGTCTGCAAGTCGCCGTTCTGCCGCATCAAGCTCGGGCCGGGACATGCGAATAGCGCGGACGCGGCAAATTCCGTGGCGTCGCTTCTCGACGCGACGAACGGCGTCGAAGCCGCGCTCTCGCCAGATATCGATCGCGATCTCTGGATGAAATTCGTCATGCTTGCGAGCTTCTCGGCAGTGTCGTGCATGGCGCGTGCCACCATCGGTCAGGTCCATTCCAATCCGGATGCCTACGCGACGGTGGTCAGGGCCGCGGAGGAGGCCGCCTGCGTCGGACGCGCGCTCGGTATCGACCTGCCCCCCGATATGGAGAAGGTGGTCTACACACAGATCAAGGACATGCCGAAAGACGGCCGGCCGTCCATGCTGGAGGATCTCGAAGCCGGACGCAGGCTCGAACTTCCCTGGCTGTCGGGCGCGGTCGTGCGGCTCGGGACAAAAGCCAGCGTGCCAACGCCGATCCACGCCCTCGCCAACGCGATGCTCTCGATCCACGCGCAAGGCAATGCCAAAAGCAGCAACGCGATGTCGCGTTGACACATCATCGCCGCGGCTCATACTGAACGACATCTCTGGAGACGTCCGATGATCCGCGTTCTTGTTTTTGTCGCCGCATCGCTCCTCACAGGCACCCTGCCCGCAATGTCGCAGACCTTGATCCGCGTCGGCTGGGGCATTCCGGCCGAGGACAGCAAATATCTGATGATGCAGAAGCCGGAGCTGTTTCCCAATCTCGGCAAGACCTACCGCGTCGAGTGGTTCCAGTTCCAGAGCAGCGCGGTACAGACTCAGGCGATGGTCTCCAATGCCGTCGATTGCTCGGCGCAAGGCGTGCTCGCGATGGCGCAAGGTGCGCTCAATGGCAATCTGCAGGCCTATATTGTCGCGCAGCATGTATTCGAGAAACCAGGCGGCTTCTCGGTCTATTGGGCGGTGAAAGACAATTCACCGATCAAGAATGTCGCCGATCTGCGCGGCAAGATCGTCGGCATAAGCGCCTATGGCGCCGGCATTTACGGACCCTTCGCATTACATCTGAAACGCAACGGCCTCGATCCGGAACAGGATATCCGCCTGGTCGAAACCGGCTTCTCCAATTCGGAAGGCGCGATCCGCACCGGCCGCGTCGATGCCGGCGTGCTCAATCAACCATTCGCGGCGAGAGCCGAAGCCAAGGGCGGCACGCGCAAGCTGTTTGCGATTTCGGACGAAACCAAGAACATGGTCCATATTCTTGAAGTCTGCCGCAAGGATTTCACCGACGCCAACGCTCAAGCCGTCGGTGACTATGTCCGCGACCTGACCAAGGCGATGGAAATCGTCATGTCCAATCGCGATCAGGCAATTGCGGTGGCGAGCGCGGTCACCAAGCTGCCGGCCGACGTGTTCGGCAGCTACATGCTGACCGAGCGCGATTTCGGACGCAGTGAAGGCGCCGCACCGAATTTTGAGGCGATCCAGGTTCTGCTCGACGTGTATAAAGAGACCGACATGATCGCAAAGAAGATCGACGTCTCGACGTTCCAGCATCCGAAGATTTTGGCGCCGCTGAAATAGCTACTTCTCGCCTTTACCACCGACCTTGAAACGGAACACGGTCGCCACTGTGATCCAGTTGGATTCCTCGCCGGTTAGGTTGCGGCCGTAGATCACGTCGAGATTGAATTCGTCGATCGGGCGCCAGCGCAGACCCACCTGCCAGCGCGGACGAATCTGTCCGCGTTCTTGTTCCTCGGTGATCGCACCGGCGATGCCGAACACTTCGCCAGTCAGCGTCCAGACATTGTTTGGCGTGCGCAGATCGAAGCCAAAACCGTAGGTCATGTAATCCCGGTTCACGTTACGGTCGCGCGCATAGCCGACATTGACATTGAAACGCAACGTGTCCGAAACCCGCAGCGTGGCGGGCATGGTAACGAACCAGGCGGCAACATCGCCGGTGATCAGGTTGATTGCCGTGCTGCTGCTGACTGCAACGCCCCATTGCCCGATAGCGGTCGGGATCAGATTCATCTTCGCCTTGGGGAAGACGCCCGTGCCCCATTCGTCGTCGGAGCGGAAGCGACTGAATTGCGAGCTGATATCGATAGCCTTGCCGAAAATGCTCACCACACAATCCGGAGAGGACGAGGCAATGAGGTCGCCGCTTTTGGCAAACGAGGCCCAGGATTCCACTTTGCAATTGCCGGGCTCCCCGACATCGGCGGTATCGACCTGATAGGCGGCGCCGGCGGCAAGCGCGCGATCCGGGAAAAGCGCAAATTGCATAAGAATAAGCACCGCAAGAATTGCGGCCGCAGGCTTAAGCTCCGCCTTGACCAGCATGAAGAGCCCCCAGCGGACGCCTAGCGCTTGTATTGCGCCTGCGACATCCCGCCACATCCAGACTAACGGGCTCTCAGGCTCGATCAACCGGGATTTTCGCTGACCTCGAACGTCCGTCCCGGCACGCCGCCGGCGCCGAAAATCTGCTTTACTGCCAATCCCGACTGATATTCAGTATTGTCCGAGCGATGCCACGGCGTGATCCGCAACAAGATTACGCTCTACACGTCCAGATGGAGGCAGGTCATGCAGCAGTCATCCTTGCGCGTTCAGGAGCTCAATCCCGGTCGGCTGACCTATCTGTTCCGAAAGCAATTCGAAATGTCGAAGGTGCAGAAGGGCGAGACCATCGCGATTGTCTCCGATCTCGGCACCCGTCGCGAATTCATCGAGTCGGCGTTTGCCGCCGCGGACGAATACGGCGCCGACATCTACGAGATGTGCGTGAATTCCATTCCGGGCTGGACCAAAGTGGGCGTGCCGACCATCGGTCAATGCAAGGGCACGCTGGCCGCGGTGAAGGCCGCCGATCTCATCATCATCTTCCACGTCCCGCTCTTCACCAAATGGCTGAAGGAGGTGATGGACGGCGGCACCCGCGTGCTGATGATCATCGATGCGCCCGACGACCTCGAGCAATTGATGTCGCCCAAGGGCCTCAAGGAAGCGATGAAATATGCCGAGGGCATCTACAAGCGCACCAAGACCGTGCGCGTGACCAACGAGGCCGGCACCGACTTCACCTATCAATGCGGCGAATATCCGGTGATGACGCAATGGGGATATGCCGACGAGAAGGGCCATTTCGACCATTGGGGCGCAGGCCACATTCACACCTTCCCGAACGAAGGCAGCGCCACCGGCAAGGTGGTGATCGCGCCGGGCGATATCGTGATCCTTCCCTATTGCCGCTATGTCGTCGATCCGGTCTCACTTGAAATCCGCGACGGCCATGTCGTGAAGATCGAAGGCGGCCTTGACGCCAAGCTGATGCGCGACTGGCTGGAGGACGGCAAGACAAGCGAGGACGACCGCGATCCCTACGCCGTCTCGCATCTTGGCTGGGGCATGAATCCGCAGGCGCGCTGGTATGGCATCGGGCTGAACGGAGATGAACCGGAGCGCAGCCGCGCCGCGGCGCGCGTATTCCCCGGCAATTTCCTGTTCTCGACCGGGCCCAATACGCAAGGCGGCGGCAAGCGCTCGACCCGCGGTCACTACGACGTGCCGATGCGCGACTGCACCGTAACGCTCGACAATCAGGTGATCATCGACAAGGGCAAGCTGGTCGATCCCAAGATGGTGGTCGCACGCGAAGCGCGCGGCTAGCTGCTTGCAGGGCGCGAACACGCAGCTTCGGTTTCATTTGCAGACGGCGAAGGCCTGATGGCTCAAGTCAAGAAACCGAAGCTGCGCCAGGCGATATTAACCGCATCATTCTCGCTATTCTCCGGGAACGGCTATCACAACACCACGATCGCCCAGATCGCGAAACAGGCGAAGGTCTCAACCGCCAACGTCTACAGCTATTTTCCTTCCAAGCTGCACATCCTGTACGCGCTCTACGAGCCCTGGCTTCTGGAGCGGCTGGACGAACTCGAGGCGAACCTCGCGCGTGTGAAATCGCCGCGCACACGCGTCTATAGAATCCTGCATGCCCTGTGGTGCGACATACCGGCCGACGACAACACCTTTGCCAATAATTTCATCCAGGCGATCGCGACCGCGGACCCTTCCAAGGGCTATCGGCCGGAATTGCTGAGTGCGACAGTGAAGCGCGTCACCGCAATGCTGCACACTTCGCTCCCCGACAAGCGCCGAAGCCGCGCGGCGGTGAGCCGCATCGCTCATGTTGTGATGATGGCGTTCGACGGCTATGTGATCGGCCGCCATCTCAATCCACGCCGCGGATGCGACCACGGCACCATTCATCTGTTCGTCGATCTGCTCACCTCGCCACAAGCCAAGGCTGCGCGAGCCAAAACGTCGCGCGGCGGATAATTGAACAGCGTTCGCTATTGACTTCGGCTCGCTGCGTCAGTGGAATAATTCAAATGCGCGCAGGCATCGTTGAATGTGCCAAGCGGCTCGATCAGGGGTTTTCGTGTCGCCCGACCAATATCCGGCCCAGGAACCGTTCACCGCGATCGGCGCCAAGTACCATGACGAGGTATTGCGCCGCGGCCGCGACGTGCATGGCATCGAGATCGCTTATGGCGCCGACCCCTATCAGGCCATCACCATCGTGCCTTCCGACAATCCGAATGGCGATGTGTTCATTGCGCTGCATGGCGGCGGCTGGACCAATGGCTACAAGGAATGGATGCTGTTTATGGCGCCGGCGCTGAATGCGCAGGGCATCACCTTTGTGAGCGCGGGCTATCGTCTGGCACCGCTTCACGTGTTTCCCGCGGGCTATCACGACGTGCTGGATGGGGTCGCCGCGGTGCACGGCAAGATTGCGCAATATGGCGGCAAGCCGAATCGCATCTTCATCGGCGGACACTCGGCCGGCGGTCATCTCGCCGCGCTTGCGGCACTCCGCGACGACTGGATGAAGCCGCGCAATCTTCCCGCCGATGTCATTCGCGGCGCGCTGCCGATCTCGGGCTCATATAATGTCGGCGAAGGCTCGGGCTTCTCGATGCGGCCGCGCTTTCTGGGAGCCCCCGATAGCGGCGCGGAGCAAGCCGCCTCCCCCATTAATCACATACGGTCCGACGCGCCGCCTTTCTTCGTCGCATGGGGCGAAAAAGACTTCCCGCATTTGTGCAAGCAGTCGGAGGAATTCGTCGCTGCTTTGCGCGCTGCCGGAATCGAGGCCGAAAGCATGGTCCTGCCTGGCTGCAATCATGCCACCGCAAGCTATGAAACCGCCGATCCGCATGGGCATTGGGTGCCGGCGGCCTCGCGCTGGATGCGGGAGCATTGATGCCGCAAGCCGCCATCCGCGTCCTGGACCTCAGCAAGCAATTCGGTGCGACGCGCGCGCTCGACCATGTCGATTTCTCGCTCGATTTCGGGGAAGTCCATGCGCTGGTTGGCGAGAACGGCGCCGGCAAGTCCACACTCATACGCATCCTGGGCGGCGTGCATCGCGCCGACAGCGGGGTGATCGAGATTGCCGGCGAACCGCAAGTCCTCTCGTCCCCGCGCGACGCGATCGCGGCGGGCATCGTCACCATCCCGCAGGAATTGCGCATGGTGCCGGCGCTCTCGATTGCAGAGAATATCGCGCTTGGCAGTCTGCCGGTGACGCGGCGATTCGGCATTGTTCCGTCGATCGACCGCAATCGCATGCGCGAGGAAGCCAGACGCTATCTCGACCAGCTCAATTTCAGCGCCGATCTCGACCGCCCGGTGCAGTCGCTGTCCTTCGCCGAACGCCAGCTTGTCGCCATCGCCAAGGCACTGCGGCTGAATTGTCGCATCTTCATTCTCGACGAGCCGACCGCGGCGCTGGAAGATCGCGAGATCGAGCGGCTGTTCGGCGTGCTCGACCGCATGAAGAAAAGCGGCACCGCCATCATCTATATCTCGCATCGGCTTGACGAGATCAAAGACCTTGCCGACCGCTGCACCGTGCTGCGCGACGGCAAGGTGGTCGCCGTCCGCGCGCGTGGCAGCTTCACCATCTCTGACCTGATCGAGGACATGACCGGCAAGATGGCGCATGAGCATCTGGAGGAATCGGTGGCGCCAGGCAAGGCGCTGATCGAGGAAACCTCCGAGCGCCGCGACCGCATGACGGTGCGTGAAGGCGAGACCATCGGCCTTGCCGGTCTGCTCGGCAGCGGTAGCGACCGGATCGTGCGCCGCCTGTTCGGAAGTTTGAAAGAGCACACGCAAATCCGTCTCGCCGATGGCCGCGACGTCCGGCTCTCGCAGCCTTCCGATGCAATCGCGGCCGATATCGGCTTCGTGCCGGGCGAACGCGCGCTCGGCCTCGTCATGAATCTTTCGGTGCGAGACAATATTCTGCTGCCGAGCCTCAAGCGTGACAATTCCGCGTTCTGGATCGATCGCAAAGCCGGCGAACGGCTGGCACTCGGATTGATGGAGATACTCGATATCCGCCCGCGCCGGGCAGAGCTTCCAGTCAGTTCGCTCTCGGGCGGCAACCAGCAGAAGGTGATCCTGGCGAAATGGATCGCGCGCGAAGTGCAAGTCTTGCTGCTCGATGAGCCCACGCATGGCATCGACATCGCCGCCAAGATGCAGGTGCATGCTCTGATCCGGAAATTCACCAGAGACGGCGGCGGGGTGATCGCAAGCTCGAGCGATCTTTCCGAACTGGCGCGCATCTGTGACAGTGTGCTGACCGTGCGCGATCGCGCCATCACCGGCCGCATCGAGCGCAAGGACGGCAAAGGCGGCAACTTGGACGAAGCGCATCTGCGCACCGCGATTGCAGGGACGCGCGCGCCATGAATCTTTCGCCCAATGCGTCGTCCCGCCTGCTCGGGCAGATCCCGCTTTTGACGCTGGCCGCGCTTTGCGTGGTCACGACGCTGCTGACCGACCGGTTCCTGTCGCCGATCAATCTCAACAATATCCTGGTTCAGTCCTCGATCATGGCAGTGATTGCGATGGGCATGACCTTCGTGATCATCGGCGGCGGCTTCGACCTGTCGGTCGGCTCGACCGCTGCGCTTTCGGCCTGCGTCGCCGCCATGGTGATGCTGCAAATGGGCATCGCCGCAGGCGTGATCGCGGGCATCCTGGCGGGCGCCTTTGTCGGCCTCGTGAACGGGGTGATCATCGCTTATTTCAAGGTTAATCCCTTCATCACCACGCTCGGCACCATGGTGCTGTTTCGCGGCGTGGTGTTTCTCATCACCGGCGGCGCGCCGGTGGAAGGCCCGTCCGGCCTGCCCGCGAGCTTCGTCGCCTTCGGTTCCGCGCGCTTCCTTGGCATTCACGCCCTGGTCTGGGTGCCGATCGTGCTCCTGATCGTGCTATCCTGGGTCATGCATGCGACCCCTTATGGCCGGCACATCTATGCGACCGGCGGCGGGCGCGAGGCGGCGTGGCTCTCCGGCATTCCGGTCGCCCGCATCACCGCCTCGACCTACGTGATTTGCGGCGCGCTGGCAGGCGTGGCCGGCGTAATGCTTGCGGCACGGCTGCAATCCGGCCAGCCGACGGCAGGCGAATTCTACGAACTCACCGCCATCGCCGCGGTCGTGCTCGGCGGCGCAGCTTTGCATGGCGGCGAAGGCACGCTCTACAAGAGCGTTATCGGTGTCTTCATCATGATCATACTCGGCAACAGCCTCAATCTTCTGAATGTCGACTCGTACTGGCAGCGTGTGGCTGTTGGCGCGGTCATCATCGCTGCAGCGGCAGCGGATAGCTTGCGATCCAAACATTGACGGAGACGGATATGAAGAAATTCGGATTTCTTGCGGCCGCCGCCTTTGGCGCCACTTTGGCCGCGGCCCTGCTCGCAGCACCGGCGACGCCGGCATTCGCGCAGGCGAAAACCACCATCGGCGTCGCACTGCCGCAGGACGACAACCCGTTTTATATCGCGATGATGCGCGGCATCCGCGCGCGCGCCGGGGAACTCGGATGGGACGTGGTTTCGGTCTCTTCCAACGAGGACAAGCTAAAGCAGATCAACGGCGTGCAGGATCTGGTCGCGCGCGGCGTCAAGGGCATCCTGATCTCCCCGATCGATGCCACCGGCGTGAACGCCGCCTATGACGCGGCCGCCGCCGGCAAGGTGCCGATCGTCTCGGTCGCACGTGGCTCGACCTCTCCTAACCAGACCTTGCATGTCGCGATGGACGAGAAGCAGATCGGCCGCGACATCGCCGAATGGACCGCCAATAAGCTGGGCGGCAAGGGCAAGGTTGCCATGCTGCTCGGACCTTCGGGCGCGCCGACGTTTCGCAATCTCGCTGAAGGCTACAATGAGGTGATGGCGAAATATCCCGGCATCCAGATCGTGTTCAAGACCGACGGCCCGCTCACCCGCGAGCGCGGTCTGAAGAATGCGGAAGATGCGCTGGTCGCCAACCCCGATCTCGGCGCGATCTATACTGCCAATGACGACGTGGCGCTCGGCGCCACGCAGGCCGTGCTTGCCGCCAATCGCAAGGGCCAGACCATCGTCACTGGCATGAACGGCGTGCCGCCGGCACTCCGCCAGCTCAAGGACGGCAATCTCGGCATGACCATCGAGCTTAATCCGGTGCTGTGGGGCCGCATGGGTGTCGACATTCTCGCCGACTTTCTGAAGGGCGATAAGGTCGAGCCGCGCGTCTTCATCAAGCATGTCATCATCGACAGCAACAATATCGACGAGAAGATGCCGAAGGGGTGATGTCCGAACTGGTCATTCCGGGGCGGCCCAAAGGGCCGAACCCGGAATCCACCCAAGAACCTCGCAAGTTGTTTCTGGATTTCGGGTTCGCTTGCTTCGCAAGCGCCCCGGAATGACGAACCGGGAGTTTCCCATGGCACAGGCAGCCGCCGCAGCCGAAGTCGCAGGCCGACCCGCCTTCGTCGCCGAAGTCGAGAAGGCGAACCTGCATCCGCTGTGGGATCGTTACAAGCGCATCACGCCGTTCCAGCCGATGCCGAAGGACACGCCGTTTCACTGGCCCTGGCAGCAGACCGAACAGTTGCTGCATCGCGCAGTTGCGGAAGTCTCGATCGATGACATCGAGCGGCGCGCGCTGATCATGTCGCACCCGGTCTTCGGGCAGGAAACCTCGACGACCGGCACCATGCTCGGCGCATTCACCGTGCTCGATCCGGGCGAACAGGCGCGCCCGCATCGCCACACCGGCGCTGCGATCCGCTTCGCCACGCAAGCCGAAGGCGCCGCAACAATAGTCAACGGCCGCTGGTGCGACATGAAGGCGGGCGATCTGATCCTCACCCCGCCGATGGCCTGGCATGGCCATATCAATCCGACCGACAAGCGCATCGTCTGGTTCGACGCCGCCAATATGCCGCTGCTTCGCGCGCTGAACGCGCATTTCTTCGAGCCGGGAGATCCGAAGAATGACGATTTCTGGAAAGTCGACGAAGGCGAGGAGAAGCGCTGGCGCGCGAGCGGCCTCGCTGTCGCCGACGCACCGAGCGGCAAGGATCACTCGCCGAAGTATCGCTATTCCGGGGAGACCACACGGCAGATGCTGTCGGAAATCGCGCCCGGCCCCGACGGCGCCAGGCTCATCCGCTACATCAACCCGGAAACCGGCAGCGCGGTGATGCCGACACTCGATTGCTATGCCATGCGGCTGTCGAGGAATGTCGAGACCCGTCCGAAGCGGGGCGCCTATTCGATGATCTGCCTCGTGGTGTCCGGTGAAGGCCGCTCTACAATCGGAGACAAGACTTTCGACTGGAAGCAGCACGACGTGTTCACGATTCCATCGTGGTCCTGGGCCAGCCATCGCGCCATCGGCGGCGACGCCGACCTGTTCATCGTCTCGGACAAGGTGGTGTTCGAGCGGCTCGACGTGCTGCGCGAAGAAATGCGCTAGCAAAGCGTTTTCAAGCGAAGTGGGAACCGGTTCGCGTGAAGAAAACGCGTCAAAGGCAATAAGAATGACGATCGGTGCGCCAGTCCGGCGGGTAGAGGATGCACGTTTCCTGACAGGCGCTGGCCGCTTTGTCGGCGACATCCATTTTGCCGGCGAGTTGCATGGCGTGTTCGTGCGCTCCCCGCATGCGCACGCGCGCATCCTGAAAATCGATACTGAAACCGCGGCGAATGCTCCTGGCGTCTCTGCCGTGTTCACCGGCGCCGACATGAGGGCGGACAGCATCGCGGCCATGCGACCGATGTGGGCGATCACGGCACCGGACGGCACCCCGATGGCGGAGCCGCCACGCTATGCGCTTGCGCGCGGCATGGTGCGGCATGTCGGCGAGCCGGTCGCCTTCGTGGTCGCGGACACGCTTGCTCAGGCGTTGGACGCAGCCGAATTTGTCGTTGTCGATTACGAAGCCCTGTCCGCAATTACCGAAGGCGCGCGCGCGCAGGACAAGGACGTGCCGCGCCTGCATGAAGCAGCGCCCGGCAATGTCTGCTTTCGCTTTGCGCGCGGCGACAAAGCCAAGGTCGATGCAGGCTTCGCGAAAGCCGCACACACCGTCAGCATCGATCTGCACAACCAGCGGATCGGCGGCGTCGCGATCGAGCCGCGCGCCGCTATTGCGCTTCCGGCGGCGGGCTCCGACAAGCTCACGCTCTATTCGACGACCCAGACGCCGCATCACATCCGCCGTCAGGTCGCCGAGCAACTCGGCTTGAGTGAAGCGAAGTTGCGCGTGATCTCGCCCGATGTCGGCGGCGGCTTCGGCTACAAGGGCAAGCTGTATCCGGAAGAGTCCGTTCTGCCCTGGGCTGCAAGAAAGCTCAATCGTCCGGTGCGCTGGACCGCCAGCCGCAACGAGAGTTTCAACAGCGACACGCAGGCGCGCGATCACACCACCCATGCCGAACTTGCGCTGGACAAGGACGGTCATTTCCTTGCGCTGCGCGTGCGTACCATCGCCAATATCGGCGCCTATGTCTCGACCTTTGGAGCCGCGATCCCGAGCGCGATCTATTCGGCGCTGCTGGCGGGCGTGTATACAACTCCCGCCATCACCATCGAATGTACCGGCGTCTTCACCAACACCGTACCGACCGATGCCTATCGCGGCGCCGGGCGGCCGGAAGCCTGTTATGTGCTGGAGCGGCTTGCCGACCGTGCCGCAGAAGCGCTCGGGCTCGACCGCACCGAAATCCGGCGCCGCAATCTCATTCCGGTCGAGGCGATGCCCTACCAGACTCCGATCGGGCCGACCTACGATAGCGGCGATTTCCCGCGTGTGTTTGCGCGCGTGCTGCGGGCGGGCGATGTCGATGGCTTTGCCGCCCGCCGCAAGTCTTCGCGCAAGCGCGGTCTTTTACGCGGCATCGGTTTTGCGTGCTTCGTGGAATCTTCCGGGGTCGCGCCCTCGCGCCTTGCCGGCATGTTGGGCGCGCGCGTCGGCTTTTACGAATCCGCCGCGATTTCGATGGAGCCGGACGGTTCGGTGCGCGCCCGCTTCGGCACGCATAATCACGGCCAGGGCCATGAGACGAGCTTCGCGCAGATTCTTTCGTCGCAGCTCGGCGTGCCGATGGAAAAGATCGAGGTGATCGAAGGCGACACCGATATCGTGCCATACGGCACCGGCACTTTTGGATCGCGCAGCATCGCAGTCGGCGGCTCTGCGCTGACTGTCGCGTCGAGCAAGATCATCGAAAAGGGCCGCGCCATCGCCGCCCATCTGCTGGAAGCCGCCGAGGGCGATATCACTTTCGATGCCGGAAACTTCACCGTCGCCGGCACCAATCACAGCATCAGCCTCGCCGATGTCGCGCGCGCAGCTTACGTGCCGCATAGTTTCCCGCTCGAAACGATCGAGCCCGGCCTGCATGCCGACGGCTCCTACGATCCCAAATCCTTTGCGTTCTCGAACGGCGTTCACGTCTGCGAGGTCGATGTCGATCCGGAAACCGGGCTGGTGCGGCTCGACCGCTACAGTGCGGTCGACGACGTCGGCACCGTGATCAATCCCCTGCTCGCGACCGGGCAGGTGCATGGCGGCGTGGCGCAGGGCTTCGGTCAGGCGGTGCTGGAACATGTCATCTATGAGCACGGCTCCGGACAGGCCTTGTGCGGCTCGCTGATGGATTACGCGATCCCGCGCGCACATCATTTTCCGGTCTTCGTTTCGGAGTTCGATCAAAGCCAGCCATGCACGCATAATCCGCTCGGCGCCAAGGGCTGCGGCGAGGCAGGAACGATCGCAGCACCCGCCGCGATCGTCGGCGCGGTTCTCGATGCGCTGCGGCCATTCGGCGTCACCGATCTCGAAATGCCGCTCACGCCGGCGCGGGTATGGCATGCCATTCGTGCCTCTGGCACAATCCGTGCAAGTTAGCTTCGGCCAGATAGCTTTCGGCTCTTTTTGTTGGAGACGTAGATGAGAATTGTGTTCGCGATGCTGTTTGCGTTTTGCGCGTTGCAAATGTCGCACGCGCAGGACGGCCCGTATCCGTCGCGGCCGATCCGCATCGTGCAGCCTTCCGCCGCGGGCGGGCCGAGCGACGTCCTGGTCCGCGTGATTGCGGAAAATCTGCAGGAGCGGTTGGGACAGCCGGTGGTGGTCGAGAACAAGCCGGGCGCCGGTGGAGTGATCGGCGCCGAGATGGTCGCAAGAGCGCCGGCCGACGGATACACGATCCTGTCGGTCGGCAATTTTCTGTTCACCACCGCGGCGCTGCGCGCCAAGATGCCCTATGACGCCGTGAAGGATTTCAACGGTCTCAGCCTCATCTCAAGCGCACCGATCGTGCTGGTTGCAAACAAGGATTTTCCGGCGAACACGCTCGCGGACGTGGTCGACTTGGCCAAAAAAACGCCGGACGGCCTGACCTACACCTCACCGAATTTCGGCGGAGTGCCGTTTCTTGCGGGCCAGCTTCTGATGCGCGAAACCGGCATCAAGCTGCAGCACATCACCTATAGCGGCAGCCCGGCGGCGCAGGTCGACGTGATGGCCGGCCGCATCCCGCTGATGTTCGATTTGTGGTCGTCGGCGAAGCAGCATGTCGAGGCCGGCAATCTCAAAGTGATCGCGGTCGTGACCAAGGACCCGCTGGTGGACGCGCCGAATGTTCCGCTGATGGGCACGACCTATCCGGTATTCGACTTCACTATCAACAACGCTCTGATCGTCGGCGCGCAGACACCGAAGCCGATCGTGGATCGCCTGACGCAGGAAATCCATGCGATCGTGAACCTCCCGGCCGTGCAGGCGCGCATGCGCGGCTTTGGGCTTTCGCCTGCGATCTCGACGCCGGAGGAATACAACGCGCTCGCCGCACGCGAACTCGCCAAGTGGCAGGACCTCGCGCAGGCGAACAAGCTGAGCATTCAGTAGCGTTCAGCCCGCCGCCTTCTCGCCTGCCGCCATCGCAAGCCGCCCGGTAAGCTGCACATGCTCGTTCAGGAGCCGGATCGACTTCTGCACGTCGCGCGACAGGATCGCCTTGACCAGATCGTTATGCTCGGCCGCCACATCGCGCGAGCCGACCACGTCGCCGCGCAGCGCGAGATTTTGATGGCGCTGCGTCCAGTCGAACAGCTTTTCCGACATCTCAAGCAGCCAGCGCGACCCGCAAGGCGCCAGGATCGACATGTGGAATTCGCGGTGCCGCGCGAGATAGTCATCGTTCACGCGGCCATCCGAAGTGAACGGAGGCGTCTTCGACAGATGATAATGTGCCAGCACCACCCGCTCCTCCCAGGCCTGATCGCCACGCTGAAGAGCCGCCGGCAGCATGATCTCGTTCAGTGAGCAGCGCGTGAAGATGATCTCCTCGACATCCTTGTCGTCGATGTCCGCCACCATGAAACCGCGCTGGTCCTGTTGCACCACAAGCCCCTCCGCCGACAGGCGATTGAGCGCCTCGCGCAGCGGACTTGCGCCGGTATCGTAGCGCTCGCGCAGAACATCGATGCGCAGCCATTCGCGCGGGCTGAATGAACCGCGAATGATGTCTTCCTTGATCGCTCGATAGAGCGTCGTGGCGCGCGTCGCGCCGCCGGGGGTTTCGATCTCGTCGCCGAGACTGGCCTTTTTCCTCGACATGTCCCGGCCCGTCACGCGGAAATATATTCCTGCCACTTGGTCCAGAAGACACGCATCCGGCCCTCGTCGCCGTGCTTCACGAAGCTCATCGGGTCCTTCGGGGCTACGCCGGCGGAAATGTCGTTCCAGCCGTCGTAATCCTCCGCGCCCTTATAGCCGCGCTGCGCAGCCTCGATCGCCTCGACGTCGTCGGGCGTACCAAAGCCGGCCGGGCCCAGAAAGTCCATGTAGCTGTAGAGACGAAGCTTGCGGATTTCCGGCGATTCTTCCTTCGGCGCGAGTGTCCAGCTCTGCACCAGCATCTCCGCCGGAGTCTTGGAGAAATAGGTTCGGATCATGATGCCGTGATTGTCCACGATCGCCAGATTCGGAAAAATCAATATGTGATGGTCGAAGGTCGCCATCTTCTTGGCGCGTTCTTCGCCGAGCCGCTGAACCGCATTCGCGTAGATCGCCTCGAGTTCCGGCTTGTATTTCGGGTCCCAGCTCGGATGCCATTGCGCGAACGGCCGGCCATGCGTGGAAGGATAGTCATAGGCCATGTGGCCGTTGCCAAGATCGAAGGCGAACTTGGTCTTGGTCTTCATCAGCGCGTTGTAGCGCCCGGTCATCATGGTCTCGGCGCTGGCCTTGAGGTCGAATTCCTCGGTCGAAACGCCTTGCGCCTTCGCGCGCTCCTTGCCGATCTTGGTGGCATCGCCTGCATAATCGAAATAGGTCTGATGCACCGAATGCACATGGAACGGGTCCATGCCGTTCTCATGCCAGAGCTTCCAGTTGGCGTCGACCTGGAAATTCTGTCCGCCCGGCACGATCGTCATCGTGGTTTCGGACTGATCGGCAATGTTGTCGATATATTCCTTGGCACCGGCCAGATAATCCGACAGCGACATCGCATTGGCGTCGAGGCAGATGAACCAGAAGCCGCGATATTGTTCGAGCCGCGGCACATGCACGAGCCCGCGGCCGCCCTGCTTGTAGCCTTCGGGGTAAGCACCCTCCTGCGGAATGCCGCGGAGCGATCCGTCGGTGTTGAAAACCCAGCCGTGATAGAAGCACTGGAAGATTGTGGCCTTGCCGGATTTCTCACGGCAGACGCGGCCACCGCGATGGGTGCAGAGATTGTAGAAGGCGCCGACCTTGCCCGTCGCATCGCGATTGAAGATGAAATCGCGTCCGGCGATCGTGCGGGTGAGGAACGAGCCCGGCTCCGGCAATTCGGTGTCGTGGCCGCAATAGAGCCAGCAGCGCTCGAATATCTTGTCGTGCTCGAGTTGCAGCACGCTCGGGTCGGTAAACGCACGGCGTGACACCATGAAAGTGCCGGCGGCCTGATCGTGCCTGACCTTCAGCGGCAATCCGGTTTGCTGGTCCATGATCAGCCCTCCCTGTGGGCTTCGAACGAAAGTTTCAAAGGATGATGGTGAGACGGCCTTGCGGGACCAGTTCGTCGACGCTCAGGTCGCAGCGCTTGTAGCGGATCAGGATGTCGTCACCCTGCTTCACCAGCCGCCAGCGCACCCGGCCGAGAAAGATATCGGTGATGCCGTCGCGATAGCGCGAGACCTGGAACACGCCGTTGACATGCGTGCCTTCCGCATCCTGCCCGGCAACACGCAGGTTCGAATACATGTGCACGTTGGTGGAGTGCGGATATTCGGAATGCGCGGTCTTCTTCTTAAGCCGCACGACTCGGCTTTCCATCCGGAAGCGATCGTCGTTGATCAGGAACAGACTGGTGTCTGGCGAGCAATCCATCGGCATGCCGGGCGACGGCACCAGATAGAGCATGTCGTCGGTATAAAGCTTCAGCCAGTCGTCGAGCCGCCACTCATCGAGCAATTCGGCTTCCAGGTAGATCAGCCGCTCCGCCTCCTCGATCGAAATATCCGCCCGCGGGGCCAGCATGGTCGAACTCCCTGTCATCCGGGCTTAAACGGATCGCGGCTGACGCGCTTCCAGTCCATAATCATCGACAATGCTGTACTCGTCAACCGATAATCGATGATTTCGGAGATGCTTCGTCGCTCAAATTTCTTTGTGAGATCAGTCCGACGAAACCATCCTCATAGCTGGGCCTGCACCAATCAGACCGCGAGAGAACGGTCACCGTCTCCTTATGCGAGAGATCAAGCGAGGGATCATCGCCTCTCGTTGAGGCTTGGTTTGGAGATATGCATTCATCAATCTGACCACGACAGCTTCGGTGGCATTTTTGAGCTCACCGTCCGGCAGCGCCAACCTGATCTCATCAAGCCAGCCGATCTCGGGCCGGATATGCTTTGGCTTGCCCTGGATCTCGTAAGTCTTCAGATAATGTATTGGATCGACATGATTCCCGAACAAGGAAAGTTCGATCTTCCGCCGCAAGTCATCATCGGCGATGGAATACAGGTTCAGGCGCGTTCGCATGCACTTCGCACATCGACCGCAATTTCCGCCGCTGGTCGTGTCGCTCCAGCATACTGACATATACGAAAACAGTTTCGGATTTGCCACCGCGATTCTTTTTATCTTCTCGCTGCGGCCAAACTCTTCTCCCACATGTGAGATCGGAAACGACTGGGTTGTCAGCGTATCGGCTATGCCGGAAAGATTACCCCACGGAAACGCGATAATCTCTTGCCACCTCGGATAATCGGCCGCATAGGCCCCGTGAGCAAACCCGATTGCCCCAAGACAATGCAGGCAACTGGCCAGCATTCCGGCGTGCTGCATCTTATAGTTCGTCATGAACTCTCTGAGATTGGTCTCCATAATCGTGGTTTGAAGGCCGAGCTCCGAAGAAATGCCTGCAACCCGGTTCTTCAAATCTTCGAAGCCGGCTGTCTCGTTCAATAGATAATCTGCGCCCTTGATAAGCAAAGAATGAGTCCACTCTCCACGGCGCGACAGAGCAGCATAAACTCCATCAACTCCTCCGCTCACGCAGACCGCGCTATGATTCACGCGCGCCGCATCGTTCTCGCAAAATTTTGAGCAATCGACTTGTGGCGCGTGGAATAGTCCCGGCAGCATGACCTGCAACAACCTGGCATAGCGATGAAATTGGTCCAACGCGGCTCGGGTTACCGGATAGTCGAAACTGAAGCGATCTCCCGAACTCATGCTTGCAACAAGCAAAGCCAGCAACGCAAAATCGAAGTTCCGAAACTCGCGGCCCCGAAGCACCTCCGACTGGAAGATGATTTCCTTCGAGCCAAAGGCAATCTCGCATTTGTTGTCCCTGACTCTTACCGTTACGGACTTTGCGTCGTTTTGCGTTGCAATCGCTTTCGTACTCACCATCACTCCGTGACAACTATCGCTTCATGGCAGGATATCGGGGCGCGTCGGATATGAACCATAGGGAAGCCGCCGGCGAGGGCCGAATTGAGACCGGAATGGCCTTTCCTCCCCGCATCGCATCGACGCTGTGGCAGATTGCAGAAACGCCGGCAATTATGGCGTATGCGGCAGACGGTAACGCACACCGCAAAGTTCACGGAATGCGCGAAGAACTATCTAGGCGAACGCCTCCCAATCCACCCGCGCATTCACATAGCCGTAGCGCAGATTGGAACGCGCCGGCCCGCTCTTTTCATATTGCTCCTTCATCAAGGCAAAGCGATCGCGGTTTGGCCCGATATCGGTGCGCTTGGAAATGTCGAAATTGTAGAGCTTCGCGTTGGTGCCGCCGAAGATCATGTTCTTCAGCGGACCATCGGCCGCTCCGAGCGGCGTGAAGCCGTATTTCTTCTGCATCTCCTCGGGTATCTCGAGACGGCGCAGCGCCTCGATCTGCCATTGCGGCGAACCGGTCCAGACCGCGTCGGTGCCCCACACCACCCGATCGTAGCCCATGCCCTTGCCCATGATCCCCATCAGCGCGGCGCCAAGCTGCGGCACCGCCGCGACACTCTGCGCGAACAATTGGCCGACATCGGCATAGACGTTGGTCACGCCGTATTTCGACGGAATCTCCGCGAGGTCCGACACCCATGATACCCGGCCGGTCTCGACAAATTCGTTCCAGCCGTCTTCCGCGCGGCCGCCTGCGGCGTGGCGATAGCCGCCGTGATAGATCACGAAATTGAGCTGCGGCCAGTCCTTCGCAGCTTTGCCGACATCGTCGACCATCGCGTATTTAAGAAGATGCGGCCACTTCTCCGCGGTCGCACGCGGGAACAGACCCTTGTGCACGCAAACATTCTTGATGCCGTATTTCACGCACATCTCGTAGGCCTTGTAGGTGACCTTCTCGTCATCCATCAGCCAGGGATGCTTGGCCTCATCCTTGTTGGTGTTGTCGCCGACGGTATAGCCCTTGATCAATTCGGGCTTGTCCTGCATGGCGGCTTCGAGCTGATCGAGCCAGCCGTCCCAGCCGGGCGTGAAGATCGCATGCGCGAACATCCGCCGCGACCCGGCTTCCTTGTTCACCTTGTCGCGCGCCTCGATCATCATCTTGTTGGTGAGGAACCAGTCGCGCGCAATCTCCGACGGCGATGACGAGATGAGAGCGATCTTGGTGTCGCTGTCGAGATACATTTCCTTGAAATAATTGTTGAACTTGAGATCATCGAGCGTCTGCGGCTTGTCGACCAGCGTCGGATTCCATCCGGCCTTGCCGACTGCCTCACGCGAACGCACGAAGTTCACAAGCCGCGTGTCGTCGCGCAGGAAATGCGTGTGCATGTCCATGATGAACTGATCTTTCAGCGAGGCCGCGCGCTCCTGCGCCATCGCGGGCGTTGCCGCTTCCGCGCGGCTTGCATCGAACACCGTGCCGAAGGTGTCGTTCAGCGCGACGAAGCCAGCCGCCATGCCGGCTGCGCTCTGAAAGAACTGACGGCGCGACAATCCCTGTTTGCCGCCGAGTTCGTCGGCCATCGCCAGCAGCCTGCTCTCGACTTCCTTCTGCTTTTCGCTCTGCGGCGGCGGGGTAAATTCATCGCTGGAGACGATCTGGGTCGGAATTGGCGTCGCGTGCGGCAAGAATTCAGACGGGGCGAGTTCCGCGATTTCCTTGTCGGTCAAGAAACCCATTGCGACCTCCTGTCAGGTATTTCGCCGCTGTGTTAGCGTCCGGCGAAGGCCAGTTTACAGGAATTCCAGCTCGATCGAAGTCCCGGTTTCGTTTGCCAAACCGGGCAATTTTTCAATTGGCGAAAACGAGGCGGGAGGAAGCGCGATGAGCGATGGAAGTTCCGCAATGCCGAGGCGCACGCTGTTGAAATCCGCAGGGCTTGGCATCGGCGCCTATGCGCTGTCGAGCCTGCAGACCGCTGCTAGTGCCGCCGCGAACGAGGAAATCTGGAGCGCGGAATATTGGGCCAACAAGGGCCCGGTGAAACTCAATCTCTGGCGCAAGCGCGTCGGTGCGCCCAAGGCCGGCCAGCCGCAAATGCCGGTGCTGTTCCTTGTGCATGGCTCATCCAACTCGGCGCGCTCGTCCTACGACCTGTCGGTTCCCGGAAAGGGCGAATATTCGCTGATGAATGTGTTCGCACGTTACGGCTTCGATGTGTGGACCATGGATCACGACGGCTACGGCCATTCCGGAAGCTCGGGAAACAATTCCGACATCGCAAGCGGCGTCGAGGATCTGAGAGCGGCGATGCCGGTGGTGTCGCGGGAAACCGGCCGCAGCAAAATCCATTTTTACGGTACCTCTTCCGGCGCGATCCGCGCCGGCGCCTTCGCGCAAGCCGAACCCGCTTCGGTCGATCGGCTCATACTCGTTGCCTTCACCTACAAGGGCAGCGGCGCTGAAGAGATCGCCCGCCGCGTCAAACGCATCGAGGAATTCCGCGCCAATCCGCGCCGGAAACGCGACGCCACCATGATCCGCTCGATCTTTACCCGCGACGGCCATGCCGGGACCTATGACCCGGCGGTGGCGGAAGCGATCGTCGCCGAGGAGTTGAAGTTCGGCGACACCATCCCGAGCGGCACTTATCTCGACATGGCCGCCAATCTGCCGCTGGTCGATCCGGCGAAAGTGCTCTCTCCGGTGCTGATGATCCGCGGCGAGTTCGACGGCAATTCCACCAACGATGACCTGCTCGATTTCTACCGGCAGCTTCGCAATGGCGACCGGCAATTCGCGATCCTGCCCAACACCGCCCATAGCGCCGGCTACAGCGCCAACCGGCATCTTCTTTATTATGCGATGCGGCAGTTCCTGGATGCACCGGCGCCGGTTGCCGGATAGTTGTTTCATCACCAAGTCTTTTTTGAACGAAGTCCATTTCGACCGGTCGGGGACGTATTGATGCGAGTTTCGCTTCGGCTGGTGGCGCTGCTGTCGGTCCTGTCATTAGTTTCGATGCCCGCCGAAACGTCTGCGCAGCAAAGGCGCCGGCAGGGACCGGCGCAGGAGCGCGCTCCCCAGGTGAAAGTGCTGCCGATCCAGGTGATCGGCAATTTCTCCAGTCCGGAGGATGCGCAGAGCGCGACCTTCTCACCCGATGGCAAGCTGGTTGCGCTTTCCGGCTATTCCGGCTTGACGCTGTGGGACACCGCGAGCGGACGGCCGGTGCGATCGCTGACGCAAAGGCCCTATTTCACCGCCAACGCGTTCAGCGAAGACGGCCGCATAATGGTGACCGGCCACAAGGATGGAATCGTCCGGGTCTGGGATAACGAAACCGGCGCGGTGTCGAACGCGGCCGCGCCACCGCCGGCGCGCGGCAAATCGAAAACCGGGACGCCGGAAGACCCCGAATTGATCCGCACCGTGTGGGTCGATCCGCGCGGCGAATTGTTCGTCACCGCCGATAAAGGCGCGGTGGTCACGATCTGGAATCTTGCTACCAAAAGGCCGGTGCTGACATTGCGGCCTCGCGCGGACAGCGCGCCGCTGATCCATGAAGCACGCATCACGCCTGACGGACAGAATCTGATCGTGCTCGCCAGCAAGTCCTACAAGGGGATCGACACGGTCACGACCTATGACGCACGAACCGGTTCGGAAGTATCGACCTACGATCTGCCGGAGAAGCACAATTTCATCGAGAATGGCATCGTGCGCAACGACGAAGCAGTGGTGCTGGTCTCGAGCCCGGAATGCGAACGCGGCGAATTGGCGCTGTTCGGCCTGAAGGATCGCTCGATCATCGTGCCGCTGTACCGCCCCGCAAATTGCAGCAAGCCGAAGGATGGCGAAGTACCCCAGGATCCGAAGGTATTTCATGGCCCCAATTCTACCCGCCTCCTGATCACACAGGACGGCGATCCCGATTTGCGCATCTTCGACGTTGCGACGCGGCGCATGACCAGCACGTTCCGCTGGCCGGACGTCGCGAAACCGGAGGTGCTCGGGGTCTCGGGCGACATGCGGCTGGTTGCCTCGAAGGAAGGCGACGGCGTCGTCATCCGCAATCTCGAAAGCGGCAAGCCTGTGAAGGAGCTTCGCAGCTTCGCCGCCTATTCCGATGCGATGGCGGCAAGCCCGGACGGGTCACAGATTCTGGTGCAGCGCTCGGCGCCGGAGCACAGCAAGGCGCCGGTCGACGTGAGCCTGTGGCGCCTCGACGATCCGAAACCGGTCACGCTCAAGCTTCGGGCTGAAGGCAATTACCGTATCCACGATTTCGCGCCGGCCGCGATGATTGCGCTTTCCGGCAACGATAATGGCGATCTTGCGATCCTCCCGCTCGACGGCAAGGGCGCGCCGCGCAAGCTGACCTTGCCGGGCCTGAAAAGCGTGACCACGGCGCGGCTCTCACCCGACGGCAAGCTTGCGATCGTGCGCGGCATTTTTTCGAAGTCCGGCGCAAAGGATGACGGCGAGGAATTTTCAGCTCTGATCGACATTGCGGATGGCAAGACCCGTCAGAAATTCGAAACCACCGAAGAAGCCTTCGTGACCGGCTTCGCGTTTTCGCCCGACGGCTCGCAGTTCGCGCTTGACCTGCGCAACGGCGGCGCCGAAATCTGGGACACCGCGCAGGCGAAGAAGATCAAGGCGCTGCCGCCTGCCAAGGTGGACGCCGACACCCGCTCCATCGCCTTTTCGCCGGACGGCCGCAGCCTGATCGGCGCCGGCATGTTCGATGACGATGTGTTCGTGTGGAATATCGAAACCGGCAAAGTCCAGCGCATCTATAAAATGCCGAACGGCCTGGCCGGTTATCGCTACGCCACCTCGGTCGCGGCATCGCGCGACCGCAAGCTGATCGCGGCCGGACTTGGACAGCGCGCGATATCGTCCGGCGACATCGGCGCCGAGCGTGGCGGCATCCTCCTCTGGGAGGCCGATACCGGCAAATTGCGAACCACCTTGCGCAGCCAGCGCGGAGCGATCACGGCACTGACCTTCTCCGCCAACGACAAATACATCGTCTCGGGCAGTCTCGACGGCACCATCCAGTATTGGGATCGCAACACCGGAAAGCCGGTCGCTACCGCGGTTGCAGGTCCGAACGGAAAATGGATCGTGCTGACGGATGCAGGCTTCTATGCAGGCTCCGAGGGCAGTGGCACAAGGCGCCGCGGTCGCAAAAATCCTGTCACGCTCCGATCTGGTCGAAGCCCTTCTCAAGGGCGATGCCGCCAAGCTCCAGGAGGCGGCAAAAAAGCTCGACCTGCCCTCGATCGCACCGTGAAGCGTCAATACCTCCGTCAGTGCCCCTGATTTCAGCTGAAAGTCCCCCAGACCCACGAGGCGTGTGCAAATGCGCACAAGTCGTGCAAAATTTACGGCGCATTAACCACTTTGATGCCGCATTCGGGCCATTGGATGGGCGCTCGGGTGACTTCGGGGGAACGTCGCTTGTCTGCAGGGGGTATTGTATTCGGACGCGTGATTGTGGCGGCCACGCTGATGTGGTCGGTCGCGGCTGCTTGCGCCGAGCCCTGCGGGACGATCGAGCTGGGCCAAAGCAGGGTCACGGCGGTCGAGGACAGCCGGACCCTGGCGCTCGCCGATGGCCGCAAAATCAGGCTTGCCGGGGTCGAATGGGGTATCCCTGCCGATCAGGCCCGCGCCGCCCTTTCCGACCTCCTTTTGAACCGGCAGGTGTCCCTGAAAGCCCCGCAAGCGGCCGAACCGGATCGCTACGGCCGCCTTTATGCTTTCCCGACCGTTAGCGGCTCGGAAACCCCGATCCAGTATGCGTTGCTGGAGCGGGGGCTGGTTCTGGTGGGCGGCCGGGTAAGTCACAAGGCATGCGCCGACGTGCTGCGAACATTCGAAAAGCAGGCACGAGATCAGGGGCTTGGCGCCTTTTTCGCCGGCGCCGCGGGCACCCATAAGGCTGACGATTATGCGGCGATCCTGAAGGATCTCGGCCGCTTCGCGGTTGTGGAAGGCAAAGTCCTGTCGGTCCGCGAAAGTGGGAACCTGATCTACGTAAATTTTGGCCGCCGGTGGTCCGAAGATTTCACGGTTACGATTGCGAAACGACACCAGCCTGCCTTTATATCGGGTGGGGTCGCGCCAAAATCGTTGTCCGGGCAAGTGGTGCGGGTTCGCGGGTTCATTGAGGAACGCGCGGGCCCGTGGATCGAGGCTGTGAGCCCCGAGCAAATCGCTATGGTCGAGAGGCGGTAGGGACGAAATCTGGTGTTGAGGCTGCGGACGAGCATGGTGCGGACATTAGTTGCGACGGCGCTGGCAGCGTCGGTTGCGGCCTGTTCCGGCTCGTATCAGGGCCGCCAGATTTCGCTGCCCGACATGCCCAGCGAAAAGGCAGAAGCCAACACACCCGCCGCGCGCGAGCATCGCAGGATCCTGACCGCCTATGGCGGCGCCTATAACAGCCCGGCGCTGGAAAACTCGCTCAATCGCACCGTCGAAAGGCTGGTCGCCGCGTCCGAGCGGCCGGACATGCACTACAAAGTGACGATCCTGAACTCGCCCGCGGTCAACGCCTTCGCGCTGCCGACCGGCCAGCTTTACGTCACCCGCGGCCTGCTCGCGCTCGCCAACGATAATTCAGAAGTCTCCTCCGTGCTGTCGCACGAGATGGCGCATGTGATCGCGCGCCATGCCGCGATCCGCGAGGACCAGATCCGTCAGGCGGCGATCCTCAACCGGGTCGCGAGCGACGTGATCGGCGATCCGCAGATGGGCGCGCTCGCGCTCGCCAAGTCGAAGATCGCGCTCGCCACCTTCTCGCGCGGTCAGGAATTCGAGGCCGACGGCATCGGCGTCGGCATTGCCTCGCGCGCCGGCTTCGATCCCTACGGCGCAACGCGCTTCCTCACCTCGATGGGAAGAAGTTCTGAGCTGCGCTCCGGTAGCAGCAAGACCGATACCCGCACGATGGAATTCCTGTCCTCGCATCCGGCAACGCCGGAGCGGGTGGCGAACGCGACCCTCAACGCGCGGCAATATTCGGCGCCGGGCCCCGGCCAGCGCGAGCGGATGGAATATGTCCGTCTGCTCGACGGTCTCGTCTATGGCGAGGATCCGAGCGAGGGCTTCGTGCGCGGGCGCAGATTCTTGCATCCGAAGCTCGGCTTCACCTTCACCGCGCCGGACGGCTTCGTGTTGGAGAATACGCCGCAGGCCGTGTTCGGCATCCGCGATGGCGGCGAACAGGCGTTGCGGCTCGATGTCGTGCGCATTCCCGCCGACCAGAAGCTGACCGAATATCTGCAATCGGGCTGGATCGAGAATGTCGATCAGGGCTCGATCGAAGAAGTGAACATCAACGGTTTCAAGGGCGCGACTGCGACCGCCAATGGCGAGCCCTGGGGCTTCCGCCTTTACGCGATCCGCTTCGGCAGCGAAGTCTATCGCTTTATCTTCGCGGCCAAGACCAAGACGCCCGAACTCGACCGGCATTTCCGCGATGCGGTTGCGAGTTTCCGCCGCATGAGCGTCGCCGAGGCCCGCGCCGCGCGGCCGCTGCGGCTGAAGGTCGTCACCGTAACCGCGCGCGACAATTTCGAGCGTCTGGCCGCGCGCATGGCTTATGCCGACCGGCAGGTCGAGCGCTTCCGCGTGCTGAACGGTCTCGATGCCACCGACAAGCTGAAGCCCGGCGACCTGGTGAAGATCGTGGTGGAATAGCGGGAGCCGATCCCGGCTCGCCGCTGCGGCGAAATCGACGATTACTTCTCCCCGATCTGCTTGACGACCGCTGCCCACATCTGCGTATCGCGCTTCAGCATCGCCGCAAATTCCTGCGGCGTGTTGGAAACGGCATCGGAACCGAACTTCGCCATTTGCTGCTGCACCGCTGGGTCTTTGGCCATCGCCGCCGCAACCTGCGCCAGCCGGTCGACGATCGCCTGTGGCGTTCCCTTGGGAGCAAAAAGGCCGTTCCAGGATTCGGTGTGATAGTCCGCGATCCCCTGCTCGGCCAAAGTCGGAATGCTGGGAGCCGATGCACTTCGCTTGCTGGTGGTGACCGCGAGTGCGCGCACCTTGCCGCCTTCCAGCTGACCAACCGCGTCCGACATATTCGTGAATACCAACTGGACTTCGCCGGCGATCACAGCCGCCGTGGCCGGTGCGCCGCCGCGATAGGGAACGTGCGTCAGCTTCGAGCCGGTCTTGGACCTGAACAGCTCGGCCGAGAAATACATCAGGCCGCCGATGCCGCTCGACGAATAATTGAGGCCATCCGGACTCGCCTTGGCGAGCGCGATCAATTCCGGGACGGAATTCGCCTTCACCGCCGGGTTGACCAGGAGGATCAGCGGATTGGTATTCAACAGGCTGATCGGCACGAGGTCGTTGAGCGGATCGTAAGGCAGTTGCTCGGTCGCCGGCGAAATTGTCAGCGGACCGATGCTGCATACGCAAAGCGTGTAGCCGTCCGGCGCGGCCTTGGCGACCGCGTCGGTGCCGACAATGCCGCCCGCGCCACCGCGATTTTCGATCACCACGCTGACGCCGAGGTCGTTCTGCAGATGGACGCCTGCGATCCGCGCCACCGCGTCGGTATTGCCGCCGGCGGCATAGGGCACGATCAGCTTGATCGGCCGGCTCGGCCACTTGTCCTGGGCGAGCGCCGATTGCGTGAAAGCCGCAATCGCGATGGCTGCCAAAATAAGCCTTTTCATATTGCTCTCCATCCAGGCACCGTCAGACCGGCGAAGAAGTCTAACAAGCGGTCTGAAATTTCAGGAGAGAGATTTTCATATCGCCCTTGATCCAAGGTCTGTTAGATCGGTCGAAGTGTCGTGCAAGTGGCACGAAATATCAGGAGTAAGGATTTTGAGCCTTTCAAATTCTGTCCTGGACACTCGCTTCCGGGCGTCGCTCGAGCGCATGGCGGAACAGGGCCGGCTGCAGGCCTACACCGCGCCCGCCGATCCGGAACTCGAAATCGCATCGATCATGAAGAATCTGGACGGCGGGCCCGCGATCGCCTTCACCGCGGTGAAGGGTCATGACGTGCCGGTGGTCGGCAATATTCTGTCCTGCCGGGAAAACTGCGAGAGTGCCTTCGGTATCGACTTTCGCGGCATCCGCACTTTTATCGGGCGCGCGCTCGGAAATCCGAAGACTCCGGTTTTGGTGCAAAAGGCGCCGGCACAGCAGAACGTGCATACCAGCGGCATCGATCTCGGCCGCATGTTCCCGGTGCTGAAACATACCGCAGCCGACAATGGCCGCTTCATCACCGCCGGCATCGTGATCGTAAAAGATCCGGACACCGGCACCTACAAT
The DNA here is from genome assembly GCA_963707705.1 of uncultured Pseudomonadota bacterium. GTDB lineage: Bacteria > Pseudomonadota > Alphaproteobacteria > Rhizobiales > Xanthobacteraceae > Pseudorhodoplanes. The sequence continues at coordinate 95,968 of CAVPRD010000007.1, forward strand.
GCCTCCTATCACCGGCTGCAGATATCCGGGACCGATCGCACCGCGGTGAAGCTAGATTTCGGTCGCCATCTGCGGCTCGCCTGGGAACGCGCAAAGGCCAGGGGCGAGAAGCTGCCGATCGCGGTCTGCATCGGCACCGATCTCGCGCTTCAATATACCGCGGCGACGATGGGCTCGCAGATGCCGGAAGACGCCGACGAACTCGCCGTCGCCGGCGGCCTGTGCGGGCGCCCGTTGCCGGTGGTCAAGGCCATCACCCAGGACCTGCTGGTGCCCGCCGACACGGAGATCGTGCTGGAGGGCCACATGCTGCCCGACGGCATGATCGAGGAAGGCCCGTTCGGGGAATTCGTGGGCTATATGGCTCCAGCCGCACCTTCGCCCGTGTTCGAGATTTCGGCGGTGACGCATCGCGACCAGCCGATCTATCACGCTATCAACGGCTATGGCCGCGAAACCATCATGCTGCGCAAATACGTGTTGGAAGCGAGCCTTCTGAAAGTGCTGCAATCGGCGGTGCCGATCGTGGTCGACGCCGAAATGACCGCCGGCGGGCTGCATCGTTTCCACGCCGTGATCCAGGTGAAGAAAACCTCGCCGCATCACGACGGCCTGCAACGCAATGCGATCATGGCGGCGTTCGGTGCGCTGAAGGACCTCGACATGGTGATCGTGGTGGACGACGACATCGACCTTCGCGATCCGATGGACGTCGAATATGCGCTCGCCATGCGCATGGAAGCATCGCAGGATCTGATCACCGTGCCCGGCGCGCGCGGCCACGAATATGTCCGCGTCGGCAACAATGGCATCCACGCCAAGCTCGGCATCGACGCGACCATCCCGTTCGCCGACAAGGCGCGCTTCCAGCGCGCCAGCTTCGAGCCGGTGACGGTGGACGCAAAAAATCTCTCAAGCCGCCCGGACGTATTGCGGGAACGGCTGGCCTTGTGAGGGATCGACGCCCGTCTCTGCGTTCAGGCAGCGCGCCCTTGACGCTATAAATCGCGTCACAAGCAGCAACCAAATGCGTGCTACAGGCTTGTCCATCGGTCCCCGCGTGTCCGATTGCCAGGAGAACCATGCGCATTCAGCTCGGCTGCCAGATGACCTTCGAATTGCCGGAGGTCACGCCCATGATTGCAACGCTCAATGTCCATTCGTCGCGGGTGTCCGACCTGGAAAGGCCTGACTATCTGGTGACGACGCCGGCGGTGCCGATCGAGGGCTACCGCGACAGCTTCGGCAATTGGTGCAATCGCTTCGTGGCCCCCGCCGGACGCTTCTCGCTTCGCACCGACACCGTGATTCGCGACAGCGGCCAATGGGATTCCGTGGACCAGACCGCGCAGCAGATGCTGGTCCAGAACCTTCCATCGGATGCGCTGCAATTCCTGCTCGGCAGCCGATATTGCGAAACCGACCTGCTTCTCGATCTCGCCTGGAATCTGTTCAAGGACACCCCGCCCGGTTGGGCCAGGGTGCAGGCGGTCTGCGATTATGTGCATAACCACATCACCTTCGGCTACGAACACGGCCGCCCGACCCGTACCGCAACCCAGGCTTTGAACGAAGGGCACGGCGTCTGTCGCGATTTCGCGCATCTCGCGATCGCGTTTTGCCGATGCCTCAACATCCCCGCTCGCTATTGCACCGGCTACATCAGCGATATCGGCCTGCCGCTGCCGCACGCGCCGGGTGATTTCGGAGCCTGGATCGAGTGTTACCTGGGCGGGCGCTGGCACCTGTTCGATCCGCGCAACAATAATCCCAGGATCGGCCGCATCCTGGTGGCGCACGGCCGCGATGCTTCCGACGTGCCGCTGACGCTCGCCTTCGGCGTCAACACGCTGGTCGATTTTCGTGTCGTGACCGACGAAATCGTCGAAGCGCAATAGAGCCGTTGCGCGAAGGACCGATCGCCGCGGCACGCGAATAAGCCTCGACTTTGGAGCGATAAAGGCGCAGCCTCTTGTGCAATTGAAACGCTGAAACGCAGCGCTTCTCCGCAGACATTTTGATGATCGGACCCATCCCGGGATCCGTCATTCGTCCCGAGAAGACTCTCGGACGAAAGGAAAACCTATGGAAATGCCAGCCATACTGCAGGGCGAGTCATTGACGCGCCTGATCCAGGGCGCCTGCGTCGGCGCTGTCGCAACCATGTTTGTCGGCTTCTACTGGGGCGGCTGGTCGCTCAACAGTACCGCACAGAAGATGGCCGCAGAGAAATCAAGCGCCGCCGTGGTCTCGGTTCTTGCTCCCGTATGTGCGGAAAAATTCCGCGCGCTCCCCGACACCGACGCAAAGCAAGCAGCGCTGATCAAGGTCAATTCCTGGAAGCGCCGCGACGAATTCCCGAAGGAATTCGTGACGCTTCCTGGCGAGACCTATCCGAGCTCGGCGCTGGTGGATGCCTGCTACACGCTGTTGCAGGCGCCCAAGACTTCAGCTGCCAAGTGACTTCAGCTGCCAAATAAACTGCTGACGTAACGTCTCAAAGCAGCGCGAGCGCGAAGGCTCTCGCGCTCACTGTCTCACTACGAGCGCCGGCGGATAATATTTTCCGCCTGCCACATCCTTGCTCGGCCCGTAGAAGCGATAGGTCATGTTGTAGCGCTTGCCTTCCGGCGTCGGCAGCCAATTGCTTTGTGAAATGCCCGCCGGGAGCTTTGGCGCGAAAGCGAGCGTCAGCGATCCATCCGGGTTGAATTGCAGCGCCGACTGCTTGTTGAGCAGGTAGCGGTTCAGACTATTGGGTATGACCTGGTATTTCTCGCCGTCGACGGCAATCACCGACCAGAAATACTGCGCCTTCGATGATGGGAGCTCGCTCTTCGGATAGGTCTGGATATAGGTCCGGCTGCCGTCGAGACCGATGACACCGAAATAGACCGCCTCCTTGGCATTATTCGCCCAGATGCCGACCAGGTTCACCACCGAACGCATCTGATAATCGTTGGCATAATTTCCGAAGATGCGCGGATGGATCCAGTCGTTCTTGACCGGACCGGGATGCAGCACCGCCGCCTCGAAAGCCGGGATCGCCTGCTCGCGGATGATGGCGTCGATTTTCGCGCGCTCTTTCGGATCGGTTGCGGCCTTCGCCACCGCCCGCGACCGCCGTTGCGGCTTTCGCATGCCGCGATTGATATCGGGCTCGACCTCAAGGATCGCTTCGGTCTGGTCGAATGCCTCCACGCCCGGCAGCTTGTTATTGGCGAAGTCGAACCTCACCACTGTGTCTTCGACCTTCGGGTTGCCCGTTGGCTTCATGGTGATCTGCTTTTGCAGCGCCACCGCTTGCGTCGGATCGGCACCGAGCTCCACCCGCATCAGCACGCGTGATTTCTTGTTCGGAAGATCGATCCGTTGCGTGCCTGCGGGCAGCGTGACCCGCGCTCCTTTCAGGCACAGCCCAAAGGTGCCGGATGGATGCTTCGGAAAATTCCGCTCGTTGATATTGGCAGTAACTTCTCCCCAGCCGTTCAGTACCTGCACGGTGTAATAACGGCCTTTGATCTCCGGCAGCGTCACCAGCGTGCAGCTGGTGTCATCAACCGCGATCCACGCCTCGCTATAGGCGACGTCCAGATTGGGATTGGCCCAGGCCACGCCGCCCACCTCGCGATGCGTCACCTCGTTCCATTTCATGCCGTCTTTCAGGTCGAGCGTTTCCTGCCGCAGCACCAGCCAGCGCCCGAGCATGTATTGATAGGCCTCGACGATGTCCTTGTCGGAGACGCGCTGGGCATGGGCGGGGACCTGCGTGCCGAGGAGCGCGCCAATCGAAAAAACTGTAAGCAACGTAAAGATGTGTCTACGGATCATTCGACGATCTTTTTGCTTCGATTGCGTTTCAGCTGACCGGCTGCGGTTGCGGGAATTTCCACTTGCCATTGAGAATTTCTGCGCGCGGACGATACAGCCGCACCGTGTAATTCCAGCCCTTGGTGATCGGCAGACAATTCGGAATTTTTCCATTGCAGCCGCCGAACTGGATGGCGATCGAACCGTCGGGATTTTTCTTCGCTGTGAGGTTATTGATCGTATAGGCCTCGTATTGGTTCTTCTCGTAATAGCCGGCGGCGTTGTAGACGCTGACCGACCAGAAGCCGTTCACCGGCACTTCGTTGACATTGAGCTTATACACCGTCGAGCCGTCATTTTTCGGCGGCGTGACGTTGAGATAGGTCGCGTCCTTGTCGGGATTGCCGCCCCAGGCCGCGGCGCTTACCACCAGATGCCGCACCGGATCGACCTGGCCCTTGGTGCCGAACGCGCCCTTGAAATCGGGCATCGTGCTGGCGAGCACCAGCAGCGCGTCGCGCACTTTTTTCTGACTGGCCTGATCCCAATTCGGTATTTCGAAGAAGCCAAGATTCTTCTGACTCACCTTAATCGCATCCTGCAACGCGTGGACTTGCGCGACGTCTTTCGGATCGGCGGGATTGACCAGCGTGCGGACCGCAGCGGCCATATAACGGGTGCCGACCTTTTCGCGCGTGAAGATGTGGGTGCCCGCGCCATAGACCACCACCGGAGCGTAATGGTCCTCGTTGATGACCATCAGCGACATGAAGCGCTTGCCGGCATCGGGCATCGTGATCGTTACCGGCCCGGCATCGAGATCGAACACAGCCGATGAATAAAGCGTATCGCGGTTAAGGCGGATGACGGTCTGGTTGTCGATGCTCGCCAGTTCGCGACGATGGTTGAATTTCCCGAGCGCGCCGCCGCTGTCCTTCAAGATCCCGCCGAAATAGAGATCGCTTTCAGCACGGACGAAATTGTCGACGGTGACCGGGACCGGATCGCCCTTCGGGGCTTGCGCCATGGCGCTGCCGCCAAAGGCCAGCGTCACACCCAGCGCGCAGATCATCCTTTGCCTCATGGCATATCCTTCCTGCTTCAATTGACACGCTGCAAAGGCGGCGCCTTCCACTTGCCGTCGAGCGCGGCGGACTTTGGCCAATAGAGTCGCAGCACCGAGAAGAACGGGCCTTTCGGCGCCGGCAACCAGTTGGCCTCCTTGTCCTTGCCAGGAGAATTCGTTCTGGACGTACAGCGTGATGCCGCCATCGCCGTCGCGCTTCAGGCTCGGCAGCATTGGCGAATTGATCAGATAGCGGTTGATCGCGTTCGCATAGAGCAGGCTTGCCGGCAGTTCATACATCGTGAGAGACCAGAAGGCGTTGACCGGCGGCAATTGCCCCGGCGCGAAGCGCAGCGTGTAGCGGTTGGCCCCGCTGAGCGGCTGTTTCTTCTCGTCGACGAAATATACCGGATAGAGCGCTTCTGCTTTCGAGTTGCCGTAGATGCCGAGGATGGCGCCGGACATGCGCGCCATATAGTCGCCTTTCAGAAAAACGCGCGTTCCGAAGCTGTCCGCGCTCGATACCTTTCCGGTGTCGATGTCTTTTTCCTTGTGTTCCTTGAACGCTGCGAACGCGTCGGCCATGCCGTCTTCCAGCGCCCTGCGCATTTCGGGCGAAAGCTTCGCTACGTCGATCGACTTTCCGGCACCGACACCGATCTTGGCAAAACGCGCCATCAACGCCTGCTCGGTGGAATTGGTCGGACAAAAGCCGAGCACGAAACTTATGATGTTGAAGGTTTCGAGCGATGAGCGTTCCTGCTCCGTCGTCAGCGGCTTGATGAAGTTCACCGCCGGCGGCGCGGCCGGCGCAGGCTTTCCAACAAACGCGGACAGCAGCTCGACCTTGTAGCCCGCCTGGACTTTCTTGACGTTATCGATATCGGCCGGATTGAAAAGCTGCGTTCGATAGACGACGAACGCGAATTCGGTTTCGGAGCGGATCACCTGCTTGATGCCCTTCGGCACCAGGCCTTTCCATTTCGGCCCTGCCAGGAGATAGCGGCCCTCGCCATTGCCGGTCGCCCGGCTTCCTACATAGGCGAAATTGAAAGTGTATTGATCGATGAATTGCAGCGAGTAATAGCGCCCCTTCTCCACCGCCGGCACTGTGAACACCAGCGGCTCGGCACGAAGGTCCGCGCCGACAAAGGAATACGGCGTGTCGGAATTCGGCGTCTGGATCGCCTTGTCGTCCGGCGTATAGACGCGCGCGTTATTGACGAGCGTATTCCACGGCGCCTTGAATTCCGGACTGCTGCGGTCGACGAAATACGAATACTGAATGCGATAATTGTCCACGAGCGGGAAGCCGTAGATGGTGGCCTCCTTGGCGATCGCGCGGGCTTCAGCGGGTGATAGGCTTTGCGCAAATGACGGGTGTGAGACGACGACACCCGCGATCACACAGAGCGCTAGTGAGCGCTTCATCACGACCTCCCGACAAATCCTGTGAAGCATTAAACGAAGCGCAGGACTGAAGGGCGAAGCTAGCACACGCTCAGCGCGCATTCATGCGGCTCTGCCATGTGCTCGCCGCTCGGAATCAAAGCGCGGTATAGGTATGCGGTTGCATCGTCGCGCCGCGATATGCCGGACCAAAAATTGCGCGGCGCGAAGCGGCCGGATAACGGCAAACCAGAACATCGCCGACCAAAGAAAAAGCCCGGCAAAACATCGCCGGGCTTTCTCCAGAATATCGGTCAGACCAACGCCGATAACCGGCGTCTCAGCCAGCGAGGTTACGCAGCCTCGTCCTCAACCTTTTCGGCATCCTCTTCGGCCTCGTCCTCGGCTCCAGCAGCGCCTTCGGCCGGCTTCGGTCCGCGGCGCGGGCCCTTGGCGAGCGCGGCCTCGATCTCCTTCACGGCTTCGGTCTCGGTGACGTGCTGCACGGCCGAGATTTCACGCGACAGGCGGTCCAAAGCCGCTTCATAGAGCTGGCGTTCGGAATAGGACTGCTCGGGCTGCTGTTCGGAACGATACAGATCGCGCACCACTTCCGCGATCGCGACGATATCCCCGGAATTGATTTTCGCCTCGTATTCCTGGGCGCGGCGGGACCACATGGTACGCTTGACGCGGGCGCGGCCCTTCAAGGTCTCGAGCGCGCGCTTCACAATCGCAGGCTCGGACAATTTGCGCATGCCGACCGAGACGATCTTGGCGGTCGGGACGCGCAGCGTCATCTTGTCCTTGACGAAATTGATCACAAACAGTTCCAGCTTCGCCCCCGCTACTTCCTGCTCCTCGATCGCCAGGATCTGGCCGACACCATGGGCGGGATAGACAACGAATTCGTTGGTCTTGAAGCCTTGACGCTGGGTAGTCTTCTTAGCGACGGTCATTCCAGAGGGTGCTCCTTCACCGTCCGGCTTCGGACGGCTGGTTGCCTTTGCCACGGGGGCTCCACGGCCGGCATGCCGCGAAGCCTGTGAAGTCCGCCGGGTCGCGGCGGAGGCTTTTTTCGACCGGCGGTCATTGCCGCGGGCCGGTTTCTTGGTCTTCTGACGCGATTTGTCTGCCACTAGCCGCGTGCGTGGGGTTTCCACGCCCCTTCTATGACTGCTTCCTCTGGAACGAATCCGAAAAAATAAGCCCCCTCAAATAGCGTTCCGAGGGAGCGTCCGGTTACCGTTGCCAATGTGCCCAATATAGCACATTTTCCGCAAAAATCAACGCGTTACGGCGTGCGCGGTGGCTCTCGCTGCGCAATTTCACGGCAAAATTTGGCGGAAAGCTTAAGCGCGGACTGGCCGAAACGCTCTAATTTCCGGTTCCGGGTTCGGGCGAAAAATACTTTTCCTTGCCCTCGACCCCTTCCCACTCCTTGGAGTCGGCCGGCGGCTCCTTTTTTGCGGTGATATTCGGCCAGAGCTTCGAATATTCGGCGTTCAGGGACAGCCACTTATCAAGCCCGGGCTCGGTATCGGGCTTGATGGCCTCAACCGGGCATTCGGGCTCGCAGACGCCGCAATCGATACATTCGTCGGGATGGATCACGAGCATGTTGTCGCCCTCGTAGAAGCAGTCCACGGGGCAAACCTCGACGCAATCCATCAGCTTGCAGCGGATACAACTGTCGTTGACGATGTAGGTCATTCTCTTACCGTCCGGCACGCAGCCCAGATGGCGTAGCTAGCCCAAGGGTTTTGGGCGCGCAAGAACGTTCCCGCAAGGCTCGGCCGTTCGGTCAGACATTCCCAGGACGTTTCAGGCGCATGATCTCGCGCCGTTCCCGGCGATCGGGCCGCCCGCCCGTCGAATCGGGCCTTGTGGCGGCAACAGGAGCCTCGATCGCAGGCTGCAGGTTCTCGTACAAGATCGCGGCATCGGAGGCACCGCCGCGCCGCTCGGAAAAGCCCGCAACCTTCAACACTTGCACCCGATCGAGCGCAACCGTCACGACATCGCCGGCCCGCACCTGCCGGCTCGCCGCATCGATCCGGGCACCGTTGACCCGCACCAGTCCACCCTCGGCAAGCGCTGCGGCGGCGGTGCGCGTTCGCACCACGCGAGCATGCCAGAGCCACTTATCGATCCGCTGGCGATCCAACAAGCGCTCCCCTGGATCAGCGCCGCTCCTTCGAATCCGCCTCGAGTTGCGCCTTCAAGGCCGCGAGCTTGGCAAAGGGGGAATTGGGATCGGGCTGCTTCTCGCGGCGCTCGGGCCGCGGTCGTGCATCCGCACCCTGTTCGGGACGCGGCGCACCGCCTTGCTTGCCGTGGCGCGGCCGCTCATGGCGCCCTGGCCGCCCGTGCCGGTCGCCTTGACGGTCTCCCTGCCGATCACCCTGGCGTTCGCCTTGACGACCGTGGCGCGAACGTGGCCCGCGCTGACGTTGATCCGGCTTCTCCGATGGCTGTGCGCCGTCCGCAACCGAAGCGGCCGCCTCCGACGGCGCATCCGCAGGCGCCACGTCGCCAGCGGGTGCCGCGGCGACAGGCTGATCGCCTGGAGGCTGTCCGCGATGCTTGTCGCGCCGATGGCGTCCATGCGGGCGCCGCTCGCGATGCTCGATGCGACCCGGCCGCCATACTTCGATCATTTCCTGCTCGGTGGGCACAGCGGCCTCGGCCAGAACTTCGGAAATGCTCTCGCTCGCGCCTGAGACTTCCTTGGCTGCTTCCTCGACGGGGGCTGGATCGGCAACGGGTTCCGAATCAACAGGCTCGCTTTCGGACACAGACGCTTCAACAGGCGCCGCTTCTGAGGGCGCGACATCAGAGGGAGCAACATCAGCAGCCGCGACTTCGACAAGATGCGCTTCGGCCGATTCGGGTGTCGCGTCCGCAGAAGCCAATTCGCCAACAAGCGGTTCTGGCGCGCTTTGCTCAAGCTGGTTGGCAACTTCCGGAAGCTGTGTGGCGACGGGCTCGGGCGGCTTGGGCCGCCGCTCCATCCGATAGCCAAGCGAGCGCAGGATCGAGGCGAAATCCTCTCCGGAGGAGCCGACTAGCGACGTCATGCCTACGGTGACAGTGAAACCTGTGCCGTCGAGCGCGCCGGCCGGCTTGATGCCCGGCGCATTGTCGCGCCAGGCGAGTGCCGGGCGGATCAGATCGGCGAGCCGCTCCAGAATATCGACGCGAACGGCGCGCTCACCCGCCACCCGGTAGCCGGCGACGCGGTAGAAATTCTTCAGGATTTCCTTATTGGCTGCGATCGACGTGCGCCCGCTCGACGCCAACTGCTGTACTTCGTCGAGGCCGCGCATCTCGCCGGAATCGTGCTTGAGCGCAAACAACAACGTCGCGAGCGTTCGCGGTGCCGGCTTGAGCAACGGCGGTATGTAGATGTGATAGGCGCCGAAGCGCACGCCGTATTTGCGAAGCGAAGCGCGCTGCGGCTGGTCAAGCCCCTTCACATCTTCGGCGACCTTTTGCCGTTCGAGCACACCCAGGTCTTCGATCAGCCTGTAAGCGACCCCGCGACCAATTCCGGTTACGTCTTCGGCTGCCCCCAAGGCCGTCAATGGACCGAGCAGCTTTTCAATATGCGCTTTGAGCCAGAGTTCGAGCCGCGCCTGCACCTGCTCGCGCGCCGCTCCGGTGAGCTGCTCGTCCGCCAGCAGGCGGATGCGCGGATGCATCACTTCCTCTCCGGCGGTGAGCTTGCCGACCGCATCTCCGGTCCAGCGGATGGTGCCATCGGAGGTCAGAACGAATTGCTCGTCGGCAGCCTGCGACAGCTTAGCTGCGCGCGCATCGATCTCGCCGGCGAGTGCCTTCTGAGCGGCCGCATGCAGCGCCTTGGCTTCCGAACCACCCGCGGACGGATCGGCGGCGAAGCGAAAACCCTCAAGCCGCCCGACCAGATGGCCCTCGACCGTGACTTCGCCAGTCTTTGAAATTTCACTATCCAATGTTGTGTTCTCGCGCAGACGCCGCATCAATACGCTGGTGCGGCGATCGACGAAGCGGGCCGTGAGGCGTTCGTGCAAGGCGTCGGAGAGCTTGTCCTCCACGCCGCGCGTGACGCCCTGCCAATGTTCCGGGTCCGCAAGCCAGTCCGGCCGGTTGGCAACGAAAGTCCAGGTCCGTACATGCGCGATCCGATTTGAGAGAGAATCAATGTCACCTTCGCTGTGGTCCGCCTGCGCCACCTGGCGGGCGAACCACTCGTCGGGGATTTTACCCTCCCTCATCAGAAATCCATAGAGGGTGGTGACCATTTCGGCGTGATTCGCCGGCGCGATCTTCCGGTAATCGGGAACCTGACACGCATCCCATAACCGCTCGACTGCATCTCGCGTCTTCGCAAGGTCGCGGATTGCTTCATCGCGGGCGGCGTGTTCGAGCACGAGGAAGTCCTCTGCGAGCGGAGCACGTGTCAGCCCCGCCTCCGTCGGCGTCTCCGAAAGCGAAGCCTGCAACGCACCGATCGACGCAAAATCGAGATCGGAATTGCGCCATTGCAGAAGCTTCAGCGGCTCGAAGGAATGGCTCTCCAGCCGCTGCACAAGTTCATCGTCGAACGGCGCGCAGCGCCCGGTAGTGCCGAAGGTACCGTCGCGCATGGCGCGGCCGGCGCGGCCGGCAATCTGCGCAAGCTCGGCCGGGTTGAGATTGCGGAACTGATAGCCGTCGAACTTGCGATCGGAAGCGAATGCGACGTGATCGACATCGAGATTGAGGCCCATGCCGATGGCATCGGTCGCGACCAGATGATCGACGTCACCCGATTGATAGAGTGCGACCTGCGCATTTCGCGTTCGCGGCGAGAGCGCGCCGAGAACCACCGCGGCGCCACCCCGCTGACGCCGGATCAATTCGGCGATGGCGTAGACCTCGTCAGCCGAGAAGGCCACGATCGCCGACCGGCTCGGCAGCCGAGTAAGTTTTCTGTCGCCGGCGAAAGTCAGTTGCGACAGCCGCGGTCGCGAGATGATATTCGCGCCTGGCAGCAGCCTCTCGACGATCGGCCGCGCCGTAGCGGCGCCGAGAATAAGCGTTTCCTCCCGGCCCCGGCGATTGAGAATGCGGTCGGTAAAAACATGACCGCGCTCGAAATCGGCGGCGATCTGGATTTCATCGATGGCAAGAAAAGCCGGGTCGAGGTCGCGCGGCATTGCTTCGACCGTCGAAACCCAATAGCGCGGATTCGGCGGCTTGATCTTCTCCTCGCCGGTGATGAGGGCGACTTCCGAGGCCCCGATCCGATCGGCTACCTTGTTGTAGACTTCGCGCGCGAGCAGCCGCAGCGGCAGCCCGATCATGCCGGAGGAATGCGCAAGCATCCGCTCGATGGCGAGATGGGTCTTGCCGGTATTGGTGGGACCTAGAACCGCGGTGACGCCAGCCCCGCGATTGCGGGTGTCGCTGCGAACACCGGACGAGAAGGAAATTGGCATCAAAGATCCGAAAACAGAAGCGACTGAAACGTCATGCGGCTCGGGGAACGGTACAGATGCTTCGAAAACGCCGCTTCAAGGTGTGCCGGGCGCAAGCTTTGGCCCGAATCTGTCTCAGTTCGCAACAGCCGAAGCCTGAATTCCCGACTCAAGCTCAAGAAGGGGAACGAGTTTGGAACGAATCGCGGCCGAATTGCTGACTCGGAGCAAATCCGTTTCGTTCACGGCGACATCTAGCACATTTCCGAGGAGTTCCCCTAGATCGGGTGTTTTGTCGTGATTTCATCGATTATTCTGACACCTCAAGCAGAACGCGCCCGAGTCCAGAACGGCATCAATGAGTCAAGCGTTAGCTCGCAGCCAATGTGGATAACAGCGGGGATTATGCAAGCCGCTATTGCATTTTCATGGTCGCGCGGCCCGGCAGCGGCTGCACACTCAGTTGCGTTGCCTGCAGCACGCCCTGTCCGACCGGCGTTGGAATGACGACCTTGACCGGCACCATCACGCGCGTGCCCGCGATCGGAACCAGCCAGGTCTCCATGTCGCGCTGATCGATCAGATATTTGATCGCCGCCCGATCAGGGACATGCCCCGCCAGCGGCGCGAAATAGATCGCACAAACCAGAGCCGGACCGACATAGCCCGGTACGTTCACCTGCTCGATCCGCTTGTAGGCCAAAGTCAGGTCATAACGCATGCGGCCATCGAAAATCGCCGTATGCTGTTTGCAGGTCTCCGGCGCCATCAGGTCGCCGTTACCCTGCACTCGCAGCAGCGCCCCGGTCATTGGATCGAGTACGTTGCGGCGATGCGCCTCGGTTACCGGAATGCGATCGGGGTTCAGAATTGCCGGCGGCTCGATCGACACTTCCTTGATAGCGCCATCGGCAAGCTTCATCCGCAGATCCTCGGATCGCTTGCCCCACTTCATCGAAACCACGTAGCTCGCCGGTACCAGCTGGCCGTTCTTGATGACACCGCGAGCCACCGTGCTGCCCTTGCCGGAATTGAAGATGCGGGCGAGGCCGGAGCTCGACCCGCTGGCCGCGGCGGAGAATTGATCGTTGGCGACATCCACGAGCCAGGAGCCCTCGCCGAGCTTGATGCCCGCCAAAGTCACCGTGTACCGGGCGTCAAGCCGCGCATTGCCGGTCGACTGGGCCCGGGCGCCGTCAGCCGGCACCGCCAGCAGGGCGAGGAACAGCCCGGCCGGGACCGTCCAATGGTGGATTGCGCGAAGTTGCGGCACGTGGTCCCTCTCCGGCCGTCCGCGGACGGCCCGTTGGCCCCTTAGACCTAAGCGATTCGGCCCTAATACGCCGTTTCTGTGGTCTTCGGGAGCCTTCCTGGCACTCCCGCCGCCTTGACGCCCCTTCCGGCCCTCTCTATACGTCCGCGGCCTATCGAAAACGCAATCACGGCCTGCGCGCTGAAGGCAGCGCGGCCCAAGATATTCGGGATTTTGACCATGTCGCGAAAGTGCGACCTCACCGGCAAGGGACCCCTGACCGGAAACAAGGTGAGCCACTCGAACCGCAAGACCAAGCGCCGGTTCCTGCCCAACCTTGTGAATGTGACGTTGTCCTCGGACGCGCTGAACCGCACGGTGCGTTTCCGCATCTCGGCGAATGCGCTGAAGACCGTCGACCATCGCGGCGGCCTCGACGCGTTCCTGGCCAAGGCCAAGGATGCCGATCTGTCGCCCAAGGCGCTCGATATCAAGCGTCAGGTCGAGAAGAAGCTCGCGCCCGCGAGCTGATTTCACCGACCTTTGGATTTGCATTGCATCGCCCGCGCAAGCGGGCGATTTGCTTTCTGGCGTTACTTATCCAAGAGCGTGAATTGCAGCAGGATCGTGCGCTGGATGAGCGAGAAATTGTCATCCGACACCAGCGTGAGCACAGTGTCGCCGTTGGCGGCCCGGTGAACGCTCAAGCCTTCCATATTATCGATCTGAAATCCCATATCGGCGCTGATCAGCAGCTGGCCTTCGAGTACCGCGCCCGGCACGATGTCGGTCAAAGGCACGCGCCGAATGCGCATCGCAACGCCGCGGCGCCACGAAAAATATCGCTCCAGGATCAGTACTTCGGAATTCGGCGTAATGGCGCAGTCGACCACGTCAAAATCGTCGGACGGCTTGAACGAGAACAGACCGGGCTTTGGGCCACCGATGAGGAAGCCGCGGATATTTCCGGCGTCGTCCATCCCGCGTTCGGAGATAGCGATCAGCGCACCCGCGATCGAAGAGCCCTTCGGCGCGACCATCAGGCATTCGATGCCCTTGTTGCTCGGCAGCTTGCCCATTTCGGGCGGCACCGGAACCAGCGTCCCGCGCGCCAATAATCCGCGCTTTCCATAGTCGAACTTCAGAATTCGATGCACGCGCTCGAGCGCGACATAGGCGATGCCGCTATCCTCGGCGAGCGCTTCGGTGTCATACCATCCGCGCGCAGTGATCGGGCGACCGTCGCTGTAGAGCATCGGCGCGATCTCGGCATCGGCGATGCCGGTAGGCACCTCACCTCCATAAGTTATCCGCCCGCGCAGCCAGTAACCCCGATCGGTCACCGCCAGGAAATTGCTGCCATTGGCGCCGACACGGATCGAGGACAGGCCGCCGAATTGCTTGTGCGAGGACGACAATTCAAGGCCACCACGAAACATCAGCGAACCGAATTGCTTGCGAGAGGTCTCACGAGGATCGAAGCTGTCGATCGGACGCGCGCGGATTTCGATCTTTGCAGGCGGCTCGGCTGCGGGAGCCGGCAGCAATTGCGCATGCGCGCCACCGCACAAGATCGGCAGCATAGCGGCGGCCAGCATAAGCCGGCCGGCAAGTCCGATCGTCACGAATGCAGCCTGCGCGTCCGGACCCGGCGCGGAGTTGGCGTTGCCGCCACACCATTGTCCTCTTCGAACAATTCGGCGAGCTTCTCGGTCATGGCGCCGCCGAGCTCTTCAGCATCGACGATGGTGACTGCACGCCGGTAATAGCGCGTCACGTCGTGGCCGATCCCGATCGCGATCAGTTCGACCGGCGAGCGGGTCTCGATCTCCTCGATTACCCAGCGCAGATGCCGTTCGAGATAATTGCCCGCGTTGACCGACAAAGTTGAATCATCGACCGGCGCGCCGTCCGAGATCATCATCAGGATCTTGCGTTGCTCGGAACGCGCGAGCAGGCGGCGATAGGCCCAGTTCAGGGCCTCGCCGTCGATATTCTCCTTCAGCAGGCCCTCTCGCATCATCAGACCGAGATTCTTGCGCGCCCGTCGCCAGGGAGCGTCCGCGGCCTTGTAGATAATATGGCGAAGATCGTTCAGCCGGCCGGGATTTGGCGGCTTGCCGGCGGCAAGCCAGGCCTCGCGCGACTGGCCCCCCTTCCAGGCGCGCGTGGTGAAGCCAAGAATCTCTACTTTCACGCCGCAGCGCTCGAGCGTGCGCGCGAGAATGTCCGCGCAAGTGGCGGCGACCGTGATCGGACGGCCGCGCATCGAACCCGAATTGTCGAGCAGCAGCGTCACCACCGTGTCGCGGAAATTGGTGTCCTTCTCGCGCTTGAACGACAGCGGATGCATGGGGTCGACAATAATCCGCGACAGGCGCGCCGGATCGAGCATGCCTTCCTCGAGATCGAATTCCCAGGCGCGATTTTGCTGCGCCATCAAGCGGCGCTGCAGACGGTTGGCGAGGCGCGCGACCACGCCCTGCAGATGCGATAACTGCTTGTCGAGATAGCTGCGCAGGCGGTCGAGTTCGTCCGGCTCACACAGATCCTCGGCTGCGATCTCTTCGTCGAACTTGGTGACGAAGGCGCCGTATTCGGGGCCGCGATATTCGTTGTGACCGGCGCGCGGGCGCCACGGCTCCGACGGCGTCTCGGAATCACCCATGTCGGCGTCGTCGGCCATGTCGGAGCTTGGTGCGTCGACAGCTTCGGCAGTCGCCTCCTGCGCATCTTCGGCGGAAGCTTCCGCCTCCTCGATCGACATGCGCTGCATGTCGTCTGATTCCGAAGACTCGCCCTGCTCGCCTTCCTCGTTCTGGCGGCGATCGTCTTCGCTGCGCTCGGAATCTTCTTCCTCGTCTTCGGAATCACGGTTGCGGTCTTCGCCCATGTCGAGCGAATCGAGCAGATCATGTACCGCGTCACCAAAGCGCGACTGGTCTTCGATCAGATGTTCGAGCCTGTCGAGGCCACGACCGGCCTTGTCCTCGATGATCGGACGCCAGAGATCGACGAGCTTTTTGGCAGCCGGAGGCGGCGTCTGCCCGGTGAGGCGCTCGCGCACCATGAGCGCTATCGCGTCCTCGATCGGCGCATCGGCCCGGTCAGTAATGTCGTCGAACTTGCCGCGATGGAACTTGTCATCCAGCATCGCTGTAAGGTTTTTTGCGATGCCGGACATGCGGCGCGAGCCGATGGCTTCCACGCGCGCCTGCTCGACCGCATCGAACACAGCGCGCGCCTGCTGCCCACCGGGCACGAGTTTCCGATGCACATTGGGATCGTGGCAGGCGAGCTTGAGCGCGACCGAATCCGCATGTCCGCGCACGATGGCAGCTTCCGTGCGCGTCAGCCTTCGCGGCGGCTCCGGCAACCTTACCTTGCCGCCCACAAGTCCTGGGCGCTCGGCCGCAAATGCCACCTCGATCTCGGGCTTCTTGGCGATCGCCCGAAGACAGCCGATCACCGCGCGCTTGAATGGCTCGGTCGGCGATTCCTTCGGAGAGGACTTGGGCTTGAAGTTCGAGGACATGATGCTGAATAAGCGATGGGTCCCCGCTTTCGCGGGGACGACGATCAGGTCAACGCGACATTCAGCGAAGATTCCGGCAATTCCTGCCCGAAGCTGCGCTGATAGAATTCCGCTACGATCGGCCGCTCCAGTTCATCGCATTTGTTGACGAAGGTGACCCGGAAGGCAAAGCCAACATCGTCGAAGATATCCGCGTTCTCCGCCCAGGTGATGACGGTACGCGGGCTCATCACGGTGGAAAGATCGCCATTCATGAAGGCATTGCGAGTGAGGTCGGCGACGCGCACCATCTTGCCGACGATGTCGCGGCCCTCTTCGTTGCGATAATGCTTGGCCTTGGCGAGCACGATCTCGACTTCCTTGTCGTGCGGCAGGTAATTCAGCGTGGTCACGATCGACCAGCGGTCCATCTGACCCTGATTGATCTGCTGCGTGCCGTGATAGAGGCCGGTGGTGTCGCCCAAGCCTACGGTATTCGCTGTCGAAAACAGCCGGAACGCGGGATGAGGCCGGATCACCTTGTTCTGGTCGAGGAGCGTCAGGCGGCCGGATTGCTCGAGCACGCGCTGGATCACAAACATCACATCCGGGCGGCCGGCATCATATTCGTCGAAACACATCGCAATGTTGTGCTGGAGCGCCCAAGGCAGAATGCCGTCGCGGAATTCCGTCACCTGCAGGCCGTCGCGGATCACGATGGCATCCTTGCCGACGAGATCGACGCGGCTGATATGGCTGTCGAGATTGACCCGCACGCAGGGCCAATTGAGGCGGGCGGCGACCTGCTCGATATGGGTCGATTTGCCGGTGCCGTGATAGCCGGTGACCATCACGCGACGGTTCCGCGAAAAGCCGGCGAGAATCGCGAGCGTGGTCGGACGATCGAAGAGATAGTCTGGGTCAAAATCGGGGACATGCGGGTCTGGCTCCGAATAGGCCGGCACTTCCAGGTCCGAATCGATACCAAATACCTGGCGGACCGAGACCTTCATGTCTGGCAGGCCCCCGGGGCCCTGGACGATCTCCTCAGTTGCAGTAGCCATTGTTTCTCCGTGGCGCCGGCCCTACCGGCGCGCAGTTACGCTTCAGGTTGGCAAATCGCGTGCGCCAACCTAGCAGAAAGGCCAAGCCGGACGAAACCTGTCGGCCACCCGCATCTGCAGGATTAGGCCAGCAAAATAGGCGTTCCAAGTGCCCGAAATAAGGGCTTCCTGAAAGGCGGGACAGACCTGCCATAGACTAAGGAGCTATCGACCTGGGGCGGGCCTTGAAGGATCGCCCGTGGCGATTCCTTGGGTCGCTTCCTTGGGCCAATGGGCCAGATCAGCAGAACCCGACTGATTTGAGATAATTATAAGCTTGGATGATCTCGATCAGCCGGTCCTCGGTCGAGCGGTCCCCGCCATTACTGTCTGGGTGGTGACGCTTTACGAGGTCATGAAACTTGGCCTTGATCTCGGCCCGCACGGCACTAGTCTCGAGCCCAAGCGTGTTGAAGGCCTTGCGCTCGGCATTACGGATGGTCCGGCCTTCACTCTTCGCCTTGGACGCATCGCCAGTGCGGCCCTCCCCGCCCAGCTCTCGATACATGGCGAACGGATCGATGCCGTTCTCGGCATAGAAACGGCCCGGATCGGCGTTTTTGCCGGTTCCCATTTTCCACGTCGGCCGATGACCGGTCAGCGCGTCCTTCTGATATTTGCGGACGTCGTCATCGCTCATGCCTTGGAAGAAATTATAATTCTGGTTGTACTCGCGCACATGTTCGAGACAATAACGCCAGTAATCCTTCTCGCGGCCACGGCCTTTCGGCGCGCGATGCGTCGCCTCCTTGCGGCATCCCTGCCATTCGCAAGTATGCTGGGCGGTGCGCGGACGTCGGTCCTCGCCCGGCTTGACGCGGATGCGATCGAACAATGGTGAATCGAATTTCATTGCGGCTCAGTATGCGGACGTTATGCGCCAACCTTCAAGTCTTGACATTTACGAGTTCGCATCAATCCTCGGATGCAAGCGTCTCGCTTACTGCCGAAACATGCGATAGGCAGCGCATATGCAAACCAAAGATGTCATCATAAAGAAATTGACGGAAGCTTTCGCACCCGAAAGCCTGCGCGTCGAAGATGAATCGCACCTGCATGCAGGCCATGCCGGGCACAGGCCGGGCGGCCAGACCCACTACCGGGTGTATATCGTGTCGGACGCGTTCCGCGGCAAGAGCCGAATCGATCGTCACCGCTCGATTAATGCAGCGCTCGCGCAGGAACTGGCGGACAGCGTGCACGCGCTTGCGATCCACGCGGCAGCGCCGGGCGAAACTACCGGCTAAATCGTGCCGATCGCAAAGCAGGCATCCCGCGGCCAAACCGCTTCGGCAACCACCTTCACGATTTGCAGGCCCTTTTATCGTCGTCCTCAATCTCAAGGCCGCGGAGCGACCTTCGATAGCGGAGTGATCCGCAACGAAGTGATACGGTTTCGGTCCTTTAGCAGCACACCGAAGCGGAATCCGTAAAAGGTGAAAGTCTGTCCGACATCGGGGATTGAGCGCGCTTCGTGAATAACGAGCCCTGCGATGGTGGTCGCCTGCTCGTCCGGCAAGTTCCATTCCATCGCCCGGTTCAGATCGCGGATCGGCACGCTGCCTTCGACATGGACGGAGCCGTCGGGCTGCGGCCAGACGCCCGGCAAATTGACGTCATGCTCGTCGGTAATGTCGCCGACAATTTCCTCGATGATGTCTTCGAGCGTGACCAAGCCCATCACCTCGCCATATTCGTCCACCACCAGCGCAAGCGGCGTCTTGCGGCGGCGAAACGCCTTTAGCTGTTCGGTCAGCGGCCGCAGCGTTGGAACGAACCATGGCGGCCGCGAGAGCGAGACCACGTCGATCTTCGACAATTGCCCGCCATTCTCCTGTATCGCCACCAGGAGGTCGCGCACATGCAGGATGCCGACGAAATTATCAGGCGTCCGGCTCCAGAGTGGGATTCGCGTGACAGGGGCTGCTAGAATTGCCTTCACCACGTCTTCCGGCCCGTCGTCGGCACATACGGTGATGATCTCCGTGCGATGGATCATCACGTCCGATACCTGAAGCTCGCGCAAATCGAGCACACCACCGACCATATCGCGGTCATGCTTTTCCACCGTGCCGTCGCGATGCAGCAGATCGACCGCGCCGCGCAATTCCTCGCGCGCCGACAGGATCGGCTGGCTTTCGCCGATACGCAGTCCGAAGCACGCCAGCAACCAGCGCACGAAGCGCTCGACGAAGATCAGCACCGGCCCCAGGATCTTCACGACCCAATCCACCGGTCGTGCCACCAACAAGGCGATCCGCTCCGGGGCGTTGATCGCAATCGTCTTCGGCAGTACCTCACTGAACACGACGACGATGACCGTCATCGCGAATGTCGCATACACCACTCCGACATCGCCGAACCACATCAGCATCAGCCCTGTGGCAAGCGAAGACGCAGCGATATTGGCCGCGTTGTTGCCTGAGCAGGATGCCGCCGATCAGCCGCTCACGCGCGGTCAGCAGCCGGTTGACGACCGCCGCACGGCGGTTGCCGGCCTTCTCCATGCGCAACATACGAGCGCGCGAAAAAGCGGTAAGCGCCGTCTCGCTGCCGGAAAAGAAGAACGACAGCCCAAGACAGATCAAAATCGCCAGCAATACCAGCCAGTCTTGAGCGTCCATCGATCAGCGCGTTTGATCGGCCAAGAATGTGCGCACATCGGCAACATCGATGTCAGGCGCGATGAAACTTTCGCCGATGCCGCGGGCCAGGATGAAGGTCAGGCGGCCGCGGCGCACCTTCTTGTCCTGCGCTATCAATTCGAGCAATCGCTCGGCATCCGGCTTGTCACCCGGCATATCCGCAATCCGAGTCGGCAATCCAACCGCGGACAGATGGCGGTGCATTCGCTCGGCATCGGCCGGCTTGCACAGCCCGCGACGCACTGAAAATGCAAATGCCAGCACCATGCCGATGGAAATGGCCTCGCCGTGATAAAGCCGGTCGGAGAAGCCTGCATTGGCTTCCAGCGCATGCCCAAAGGTGTGGCCGAGATTGAGCAGCGCGCGGTCGCCGGTCTCGCGCTCGTCGCGCGCGACGATTTGTGCTTTCATGCGGCAACTCACCGCGATGGCGTGCTCGCGCGCCGGTCCGCCAGCGAATATGTCGCGCCAGTTGGCCTCGAGCCAGGAGAAGAAATCCGCATCTCCAAGCAGTCCGTATTTTGCAACCTCGGCATAGCCCGAACGCATGATGCGGGGCGGCAGCGTATCGAGCAGAGCGGTGTCGGCAATCACCAGGATCGGCTGGTGGAAGGCGCCGATCAGGTTCTTGCCGTGACGCGAATTGATGCCGGTCTTGCCGCCGACCGATGAATCGACTTGCGACAGCAAGGTGGTTGGCACCTGCACATATTCCAGGCCGCGGCGTACGGCAGAAGAAGCAAAGCCTGCCAGATCGCCGATCACCCCGCCACCCAGCGCGACCACGAGGTCGTTGCGTTCAATCCGCGCCGCGATCAGCTCTTCGCAGACGCGCTCGAACACCGGATAGCTTTTCGAGGCTTCGCCGGCCGGTACCACGATCCTGCTTGTCGCGATGCCGGCTTCCTCAAAGGATGCCTCCGCTGCCGGCAGGTGAAGCTTCTGGACGTGTTCGTCAGTGACGATCGCAACGCGAGCGCCCGCACGCAAAGCTGCCACCCGCCGTCCGAGCGAAGCTATAAGGCCGCGACCGATGACGATGTCGTAGGCGCGGCCGGCCAGCGCCACGTTCACGATTGTCGGTTCGCCGGAACGCAGCGGCGCGGTCATGGCGTAGGCTCCGTCTGACAAGCCCTGAAGTGGGCAAGCAATGCCTCAATCAGTTCATCCACGATTACGTCATGCAACACGTCGCGTGAATCGATGGTGAGATCCGACAGTGCGTAAACAGGATAGCGCTGCTCGATCAGCGCCTTCAGGGTCGCCTCCGGATCGGCCGTATGAAGAAGCGGCCGATCGCTCCGGCGCTTGATTCGCTTCATGAGCACGTCGAAGTCCGCGCGTAGCCAAACCGAAATCGCCTTCAGCGCAATCAGCCTGCGCGTGTCGGAGTTCATGAATGCGCCGCCGCCGGTTGCAAGCACCTGCGGGCCGCCCTCAAGGAGCCGGGCTACGACGCGCGCCTCGCCGGCGCGGAAATCCGCCTCACCCCGCACCGAGAAAATCTCCGGGATCGACATACCCGCGGCGGCCTCAATTTCGGTGTCTGCGTCGACGAACGGCAAGGCGAGCCTTTGCCCGAGTTTGCGACCGACCGAAGATTTCCCCGCCCCCATCATGCCGACCAGCACCACCGAGCGCCCGCCGAGCGCTTCCACGATCGCGGATTCCACCGTCCGAGCCGGCGAAACATGGTCTGCGAAAGTCTGCGGCATGAGGTCCGAGCCCGCGGCGAAGAGGCCTGTCCTTATACCACGGACGCAAGATTACAAATGGTTGCAGGCAGTTGCGGGTCGCAGGCTTGACGCGGCCCAAGGCCGGAACCTCCTGTCAGGCCGGTGCGAACCCGTGGGCTGCTCGCTGCGTATCCCGCAGATTTTGGATTGCATCGTCGCAAAATCACAATCGTGATCGATTTCTAGTGTCTTAGGGGATGATGTTGTCCGAAAAGCACTTCGCAGATTTGGCCGCATGCTCTAGCGTTAACCCTGTTCGCGCCAGCCGGGAATTTGTGTCGCCACCATGCCGAGCCTGTTCCGGTTTCTCGCCGCCGTCGCCATCATCATTGCGATCGTCTATGGCAGCATGATCGCGCTGACCGTGTTCGTGCAGCCGCAGCCCCGCGAAATCACCGTTACGATTCCGCAGGACCGGTTCTCGCGGCAACGCTGACATTCATGGTGCGGGCATCGAGCAAGGCGCAATCGCCCGACCGGCAGGACGACCGTCTTATCTCGTTATTTCTTGACATGCTCGCGGCGGAGCGCGGCGCGCGGCCGAATACGCTTGCGGCTTATCGCGCAGACCTCGAAGACTTCGCCGCTTTCTCCACAGCGCACCGCATTGCCGAGGCAAATAGCGACGACATTCGCTCCTATCTCGGCGATCTCTCCCGCCGGGGGCTGCAGGCGTCGTCGGTCGCCCGCAAGCTCTCCGCGATACGCCAGCTTTATCGCTTCCTCTATTCCGAGCGGCATCGCGGCGACGATCCGGCCGCGATCCTGGAAGGCCCGAAGACGCGGCCGTCCGCTGCCGAAAGTGCTGAGCATCGCCGATGTCGACCGGCTGATCGTCCTAGCGCGAGAGAATGCGCAGAGCACGGAAGGCGCTGAAAGCGCAGCGCGCTACGCGGCTTTATTGCCTGCTCGAACTTCTCTACGCGACGGGCTTGCGCGTATCCGAGCTCGTTGCCTTGCCGGCATCGGCCTCGCGGCGCGATCAGCGAATGTTGATGGTGCGCGGCAAGGGCGGCAAGGAACGCTTGGTGCCGCTCAACGAAGCCGCGCGAGAGGCGATGTCCGGCTATCGCGCCACGCTGAAGGACACCAAGGCGGCGGACTCGAAATGGCTGTTTCCCTCCTTCGGCGAGAGCGGTCATCTGACCCGCCAGCATTTCGCGCGCGACCTGAAAGCGCTCGCTGTCGCAATGCGGCCTGCGATGCCGACGCCGTGAGTCCGCATGTTCTGCGGCATGCCTTTGCCAGCCACCTGCTGCAGAACGGCGCGGACCTGCGCGTCGTGCAGACATTGCTCGGCCATTCCGACATTTCGACCACACAGATTTACACCCATATCCTCGAAGAACGCCTCAAAACGATGGTTCGCGACCTGCACCCGCTGACGGACGCCGCCACGCCGGCCAAAGACCGCCGCTAGGGACGCCCGGAACCCGATTGCTTGACTCACGCTTGGTCAAAGGGCCAGTTTGCGCCCGCCGCGGGCCAACCGGCCCGCAACCCATATGGTTGCGATGCGCTCCTACCTCGATTTCGAAAAACCGGTTGCCGAACTCGAGGCCAAGATCGAGGAGCTGCGCGCCGTTCAGGCCGACGGCGACGAGGTCCAGGTCGAGGAGGAAATCGCTCGCCTGGAGGCCAAGGCAGCGCAGACGCTCCGAGAACTCTACGAAGAGCTGACGCCCTGGCAGAAGACGCAGGTCGCGCGGCATGCCGCAGCGGCCGCATTGCCTGGATTACGTCACCGGACTGATCACGGATTTCGTGCCGTTCTCCGGCGACCGCAAGTTCGGCGACGACGACGCGATCGTCGGCGGCTTCGGCCGCTTCGGCGGCGAGAGCATTTGCGTCATCGGCCACGAAAAGGGATCGACCACCGAAGCGCGGCTGAAGCACAATTTCGGCATGGCGCGACCGGAAGGCTATCGCAAGGCGGTACGTCTGATGGAAATGGCGGACCGTTTCGACATTCCGGTGCTGTGCGCTGGTCGATACCGCCGGCGCCTATCCCGGGATCGGCGCCGAGGAGCGCGGACAGGCGGAAGCGATCGCGCGCTCGACCGAGGCCTGTCTCAATCTCGGCGTGCCCAATGTGGCGGTCATTCTCGGCGAAGGCGGATCGGGCGGCGCCATTGCGATCGCGACCGCCAACCGCGTGCTGATGCTCGAGCACGCGATCTACAGCGTGATCTCACCGGAAGGCGCGGCATCGATCCTGTGGCACGACACCACCAAGGCGCAGGAAGCCGCGACCAACATGAAGATCACGGCGCAGGACCTGGTCCGCTTCGGCGATCATCGACGAGATCGTCCGCGAGCCGGTCGGCGGCGCGCATCGCGACCCGCAGGCCGCGATCGAGCAGGCCGGCGAAGCCATCGCATCGGCGCTTGGCGCGCTCTGAGGGACCTCGACCGCGGAACGCCGTGCGGAAGATGCGGCGGGACAAGTTCCTGGCGATCGGCCGGGAAAGCTCTGAAGCCGCCGGAATCAGATACCGTCGCGGCCCCAAGCCTTAAGATTTCTGGGGAATGGCGTTAACCTTACCGTGGGTAACGGGCCGGTGCGGCCATAATGCCGCCGCCTTGAAACTCATCTTTGCACGAGATTTTACGGTTCATTCATCGTGGTATGGTCAACAGGTTGGCGGACCATACCGCCCCTTGCGAAGCCTCCGACCGGAGGGCTAGCAATCGTTGGACGAAGGCTCGGGGACAGCCGATTGTGGGGACTAACGCGTTGAGATCACGCCCTAATCATCTTCGGACGCTGATGACTTCGGCTGCCTTTCTGGGCGCCGCCTTGCGCTCGCCGGCTGCAAGACCGAAGGCTCGTTTCAACCCTACGCGCATGCAAGGCGCAGGCTCCGATCCCGCCGAAGCTGCTCGCCGACATCGCCGACAAGAACATGGACATCAGCTCCCCGATGCTGGTGCGCGTGTTCAAGAGCGAATCCGAACTCGAAGTCTGGAAGCAGGACCGCACCGGCCGCTACGCGCTGCTCAAGACCTATCCGATCTGCAAATGGTCGGGCGATCTCGGCCCGAAGGTGCAGGAAGGCGACCGCCAGGCGCCGGAAGGTTTCTACGACATCACGCCCGGCCAGATGAATCCGAATTCGCAATTCTATCTGGCTTTCAATATCGGCTATCCGAACGCCTATGACCGCGCGCATGATCGCACCGGCGCGCATCTGATGGTGCATGGCGATTGCTCGTCGCGCGGCTGCTACGCGATGAGCGACGAGCAGATTCAGGAAATCTTCGCGCTCGGCCGCGAGTCGTTCTTCGGCGGCCAGAAGTCGTTCCAGGTGCAGGCGTATCCGTTCCGCATGACGCCGGCCAACATGGCCAAGCATCGCAACAATCCGAACATGCCGTTCTGGCGGATGCTGAAGGAAGGCAACGACCATTTCGAGGTCACGCAACAGGAACCGAAGGTCGATGTCTGCGAGAAGCGCTACGTTTTCAATGCGGCGGTGCCCGGCGGCAATTTCTCACCGTTTACATTCAGCCCGAAGGGTCGCTGTCCGGTCTATGAAGTGCCGCAGGAAATCGCCTCCGCGGTGAACGACAAGCAGCGCAACGACGATCTGCAGATCGCGCAGCTCGCTGCGCGCGGTGTGCCCACGGCTCCGATCAGGAGCGGCCGCGATGGCGGCATGCATCCGACCTTCGTCGCCAAGCTGCGGCCGCGAGGAAGTCGTCGACGATCGGGGCAACGTCAAGCTCGTGGTCGACAAGAACAATCCAAGCCCGGTCATCGCCTACAGCAGCGCCGCCGTACAGCCGGAAGCCGAACTGACGACGGCGGCCGTTTCTGTCAACGTCCCGCTGCCGCGTTCGGCGCCGCAGACCAAGGTCGGCTCCCGTCCGGCGGAGGAACCCAGTTTCAGCGATCGGCTGGCGAGCTTTTTCCGAGGCGGTGGCAGCACTTCGTCCGCACAAACCGAGCAACGCGTTGCCGGCGGCCGAGCCGGCAGCGCCGAAGGCCGCACCCAAAAGCGAAGGCATCAAGGCGAAGGTTTCGCGCATGATCGGTCTGCGCGGTTCGAACGATCAGGCCCAGAGTGCTGACGCGGCGGCACCGGCCGCCGCTGCCCGCTCCGCATCTCCCAAGGTCAAGACCGCGGCCGCTTCCGGTGATGCGCAGCAGCCGGCCGCGCCGGCTCCCGCTCCCGCCGCCGCACCGTCCAATGGCGGCGTCATGAGCGGTTCACAGCCGATCCCACCGTCGTCGAATAATTTCGACAACCGCTGGAACGCCTTCCGCTAGGGCGCGCTTGACGCTAGCTAGGGCGCCTGCCGTAATCGAACGCTGCTTGCGACTGGGCCGGTGTCGTTGTCCGCAATCACATAGCTCACATCGTCACCGCGCCTGAGCCTGTCGAAATCGCCGTTCATCATTGCATCGCGATGGAAATACAAAAGGCTGCCATCGCCGGTCATGACGAAGCCGAAATTCTCTTCGGGGCGCATCTCGGCGATCTGCCCCCGGAATTCGTAGGCCTCCTCGCCGATACGCGCAGCCTTGTGCTCTGAGCGTTCCTGTTTGAGCGCCGACAATTGCTTGCTGGCGATCCGGAAGGCTTCATTGATCGCATTGTGCAGATCGGGGCGTTGATATTTCCGCTGCAGACGTTCCGGCTCGTGCGCGACGACGATCTCCTTGCGGCCGGGAATCCCGAGCTCGATGCGCACCACCGGCGGAATGGTGTGATGCTGGTTGTCGGCACGCTGCTCGACGCGCACGCGACAGGACTTCAGTCGCGCATAGATCTTTTCCAGCTTGCGGACATGTTCGCGAACCTCGTGTTCGGCCCAATCGGAATGTTCGACATTGTGGAAGGAGATTTCGAGCGGAATCTGCATAATCTGACGCCCCGTTTCATTGAACGGCAACGCGGGCACCGCGCGATAGTTTCGCGCCGGGACCGCTATACAACGACCCAAACGTAAAGGCCGGGCAATGCCCGGCCTTTACACATATCAGCTTTGACGACGCACCGCGACTCAGTGGTCAGATCCAGCATTCGCATCCCGTTTCAGCAGCCCGCTTTGCGAATGTTGGAATCATAGGACCACTAGCAAGTTAATGCTTCTAGTGGAGTTTTGGATTTGACATTCGCCTCGCGAACCTGCGGCCAGGTGGGTGGCGAATGTCAAATCAACTCCACTAAATCAGCCAAAGCGGCCGTGGCAATGTTTGTATTTCTTTCCGGAGCCGCAGGGGCAGGATTCGTTGCGCCCGACCTTGCCCCAGGTCGCCGGGTTTTTCGGGTCCCGATCCGCCACGCGCTGCACGCCGCCGTTGCCTCCCGACAAGGCCGGAGACAGCGTCGCGTCGGCAAAGGACATCTCGTCCTCGCCGGTGAAGGGGTCGATCTTGTGCGCTTCCATGTAGGGAAGCTGCTGCGCCGGCTCTCCTTCCGGCGGCGCCTGCACCACCTCGACCCGCATCAATTGCGCGGTCACGCCTTCGCGCATATTCGCGATCATGGCCTCGAATAACTGGAAGGCTTCCGACTTGTACTCGTTCAGAGGATCGCGCTGCGCATAACCGCGCAATCCGACCACCTGGCGCAGATGCTCGAGCATGACCAGATGTTCGCGCCAAAGATGATCGAGCGTCTGCAGCAGGATCGATTTCTCGACATAGCGCATGACTTCGGGAGTGTATTGCGCAATCTTCGACGCCATGTGTTCGTCCGCACGTTTCGTGATGCGGTCGAGCACTTCCTCGTTGGCGATGCCCTTCTTCCTTGGCCCAGTCCTGCACCGGCAGGTCGAGGTTGAGAATATGTTTTACCGCATCGTGCAGCCCGGCAACGTCCCATTGTTCCGGATAGGCATTTTCCGGGATGTGCTTGGAGACCATTTCATCGATCAGCGCGTGGCGCATGTCGTTGACGGTCTCGGCGACCTGCTCATCCTTCATGAGGTCGACGCGCTGATCGAAGATGACCTTGCGCTGATCGTTGGCAACGTCGTCGTATTTGAGGATATTCTTGCGTAGATCGAAGTTGCGGGCTTCGACCTTCTGCTGAGCCTTTTCCAGCGCCTTGTTGATCCAGGGATGGATGATGGCCTCGCCCTCTTTCAGGCCGAGCTTGGTCAGCATCCCGTCGAGCTTGTCCGACCCGAAGATGCGCATGAGGTCGTCTTCGAGCGACAGGAAGAATTTGGAGCGGCCCGGATCGCCCTGACGGCCGGAGCGGCCGCGCAACTGGTTATCGATGCGCCGACTTTCATGCCGCTCGGTGCCCAGCACGAACAGCCCGCCGGCCTTGAGCGCCGTCTCCTTCAGACGCGCAACCTGCTCGCGGATTGCGACCGCGCGCGGGTCTTTGTCGCGCTCGGCCCAATCCGTGATGTCGGCAAGCTCCTGGCGGATACGCATGTCTGCGTTGCCGCCGAGTTGAATGTCGGTGCCGCGGCCGGCCATATTGGTTGCGATGGTAATCGCGCCGGGCACACCCGCTTGGGAGACGATGTAAGCCTCCTGCTCGTGATAGCGCGCGTTCAGGATGGCGAAGACCTTGGTCTTCTTGGCGCCCTCATCGCCGCTATAGAGCGCGGCAAAGGCGTTCGGATCGGTGAAGTCATGCTGCTCCCAGCCGGCCTGCCGCAGCATTTCGGCGAGACTTTCGGATTTCTCAATTGAGGTGGTACCGACCAGAACCGGCTGGCCGCGCTCCTTGCACTCCTCGAGCAGCGTAATGATAGAGCGGTATTTCTCCGGATTGGTGCGATAGACCTCGTCGTCCTGGTCGTCGCGGATCATCGGACGATTGGTCGGCACCTCGATCACCGAGAGGCCGTAGATGTCGAAAAACTCGTCCGCTTCGGTCAGCGCGGTGCCGGTCATACCCGCGAGCTTGTCGTACATGCGGAAATAGTTCTGGAACGTGATCGAGGCCAGCGTCTGGTTTTCCGGCTGGATCGGCTGGTGCTCTTTCGCTTCAAGCGCCTGATGCAGACCCTCCGAATAGCGGCGTCCCGGCATCATACGGCCGGTGAATTCGTCGATGATCACCACTTCGCCGTTGCGCACGATGTAATCCTTGTCGCGCTGGAACAGCTTGTGCGCGCGCAGGCCCTGATTGACGTGATGAACGGTCGAGACATTTTCGATGTCGTAGAGGGAGGCGCCCTTGAGCAGATCGGCATCCCGCAGCCACTGCTCCATCTTCTCCATACCGGCTTCGGTAAGATTGACCGTGCGCTGCTTTTCATCGACTTCGTAGTCCGCCTTGTCGAGGCGCGGGATATAGGCGTCGATGGTGTTGTAGAAATCGGACCGATCGTCGAGCGGGCCGGAAATGATCAGAGGCGTGCGCGCTTCGTCGATCAGGATCGAGTCGACCTCGTCGACGATCGCATAGACGTGACCGCGCTGGGCCATGTCCTCCAGCCGGTACTTCATGTTGTCGCGCAGATAGTCGAAGCCGAGTTCGTTATTGGTGCCGTAGGTAATGTCGCAGGCATAGGCGGCTTTGCGCTCCGGATCGTCGAGGCCGTGCACGATTACGCCGGTAGTCAGCCCGAGGAAGCCGTAGATCTGAGCCATCCACTCGGAGTCGCGCTTGGCGAGATAGTCGTTGACGGTGACGACGTGCACGCCGCGACCGGAAAGCGCGTTCAGATAGACGGGCAAGGTAGCGACCAGTGTCTTGCCTTCGCCGGTCTTCATCTCCGCGATGCCGCCTTCGTGCAGGATCATGCCGCCGATCATCTGAACGTCGAAATGGCGCTGACCCAGCGTGCGTTTGCCGGCTTCACGAACGGTCGCGAAAGCAGGCACCAGAATGTCGTCGAGAGTCTTGCCTTCCGCGAGTTCCTTCTTGAACGCCGCGGTGCGAGCACGCAATTCGTCGTCGCTCAGTTTTGAAAGCTCGGGTTCGAGCGCGTTGATGGCATCGACACGGGGCTGATAGCCGCGAATACGCCGGTCATTGGCGGAGCCGAACAGCTTGCGGGCGACTGCGCCAAGCATGCGAATTCCTTTTCGTCAGAGTGTCGAGCCAGAGCCGGAGAACCAGAATCTTGGTCGGCGGTTTCGTCGAATTCGATGAAACAACACGAAATTTTGAAACCGCGGAGAAAAGCCGGCGTTCCGCCTGCAAGTCAGCCCCGGAAACGGTTCCGGCCGCAACCCCAATATAGCCGCATTGAAGCGTCGTATCGGCACATTACAGCCGGAAATCTTTGGAGAAATAGGAGGGGGTCATACCCTTGTCAATCGAAAGGGCCAGGTCCCTTGTTGCCGAAAATTAAGGGTCTTCGGGCATTGCCAAGCCACAAACCATGCGCAAGTGTCCGCCGCAATTTGCGGGCCAGCGCCCGGATTCTCTCTAAGGACAGGACCTTATGACCCCATCCCTCACCCGCTCGTCCCTGCTCCCCCGCTGGCGGTCGAGCCTCGCGCTGCTGGTAGCCGGCTTTGCTTTGGGCAGCCTCCTCGCCACCCATGCGATCGCGCAGAGCGATCCGGTGGTCGCCAAGGTCAATGGCGTCGAGATCAAGGAAAGCGACCTGAAGGCCGCCGAAGAGGATATCGGCGCACAACTCCCGCCGATGGCGCCGGAGGCCAAGAAGGAATACCTGATCACCTATGTCTCGGACATGATCCTGGTATCCAAGGCCGCCGAGGCGAAAAAGCTCGGCGATACCGCCGACTTCAAGCGCAAGCTCGCCAACGCGCGCACCAAGCTTCTGATGGAGGCGCTGCTTCAGAGCGAAGCCAAGGCTGCCGTCACTGACGATGCCATGAAGAAAGTTTATGCCGATGCCATCAAGGACGTCGGCAGCGAGCAGGAGGTGAGCGCGCGCCACATCCTGGTCGAGAGCGAGGACGATGCGAAAAAGGTCGCGGCCGATCTGAAAGGTGGCGGGGATTTCGTTGCCATCGCCAAGGAACGTTCGAAGGATCCTGGCTCCAAGGACCAGGGTGGCGATCTCGGCTTCTTTGGCAAGGACCAGATGGTCCCGGAATTCGCCGAAGCCGCTTTCAAGCTTGAAAAGGGCCAGACTTCCGATCCTGTAAAATCGCAATTCGGCTGGCACATCATCCGCGTCGACGACAAGCGCACCAAGCAGCCGCCGTCCTTCGATCAGGTCAAGGACCAGATCGAGAGCTACGTGCAGCGCAAGGCGCAGGCGGACCTGATCCAGAAACTGCGCACGGAAGCCAAGATCGAAAAGGTCGGCGGCGACAAGCCGGACGCGGCCGCACCGGCTGCCCCCGCCGCGCCTGCCGCCAAGCCGGACGCCAAAGCGCCGGCGAAGAAATAACGAGCCGACAGGACAGACGAAAAACGGGACGCCACAAACGCAGCGTCCCGTTTTATTTTTGTGACCGTACCGCTATGAGATGGGCGGCCCGGGCCGTGCCGGGTGACGAGGCCCATCATGTCCAGCGCTGTTTCTCCGCTCGCTCCCGCGAATGTTCCTGACCTGCCCGCGATCGACGGAGTGCGGCTTGCAACCGCGCAGGCCGGCATCCGTTACAAGAACCGAACCGATGTGCTGCTCGCCGCGTTCGACAAGGGCACGACCGTCGCCGGCGTGTTGACCCGCTCGAAATGTCCGTCGGCGCCGGTGGAATGGTGCCGCGCCCGCCTGAAGGGTGGGAAAGCTCGCGCGCTCGTTGTCAATTCCGGCAATGCCAACGCCTTCACCGGCAAGTCTGGACGGGCCGCGACGGCGCTGACGGCAAAGATCGCAGCGCAAGCGCTCGGCTGTTCGGTCAATGACATCTTCCTTGCCTCCACCGGAGTGATCGGTGAGCCGCTCGACGCTACGAAGTTCGACGGCGTGCTGCAGACGCTCGCAGACGCCGCTGCGCCGGGACAATATTTCGACGCCGCCAAGGCGATCATGACCACCGATACGTTTGCGAAAGTCGCAACCGCGCAAGCGAAGCTCGGCAAGGCCACGGTCACGATCAACGGCATCGCCAAGGGCGCCGGCATGATCGCGCCCGACATGGCGACGATGCTTTCCTTCGTGTTCACCGACGCACCGATCGCGGCCGCCGCGCTTCAGAAACTTCTGTCCGAAGGCGTCGTCGATTCCTTCAACGCCGTCACTATCGACGGCGACACCTCGACCTCCGACACCCTGCTCGCTTTCGCGACCGGAACTGCTGCCGGGCGCGGCGCGCCAAAGATCGCGCGCGCCACCGATCCGCGCCTGAACGCATTTCGGAAAGCTCTGCAAATAGTGCTAGCCGATCTCGCGGAGCAGGTTGCGCGCGATGGCGAAGGCGCCCGCAAGCTGGTCGAGATCACGGTGGAGGGTGCGGTTTCGAAACTGTCGGCGCGCCGTATCGCCATGTCGATCGCCAATTCGCCGCTGGTGAAGACCGCCATCGCCGGCGAGGACGCCAATTGGGGGCGCGTGGTCATGGCAGTCGGCAAGGCCGGCGAGCCCGCCAACCGCGACAAGCTCTCGATCTGGTTCAACGGTATCCGCGTTGCACACAAAGGCGCCCGCGATCCGGCCTATGACGAAGGTGAGGTATCGGCCGCGATGAAAGTTCCCAAGATCGCCCTAAAGGTGGGTCTTGGGCTCGGCAAGGGCCGCGACCGCGTGCTGACTTGCGACCTCACCAAGGAATACGTGGCGATAAACGGCGATTATCGCTCGTAACCTGAGGCCACACTATAAAGATTCGTTAACGCCGCCTCTCTAGACTTGGAGCAAGGTCGTGAGCGCTCCGCTTCTCATCGTCGCAGCATGCGCCCTCATCGATGCCGATGGCCGCGTTCTGGTTGCAGAGCGCCCACCAGGCAAGGCGATGGCGGGGCTTTGGGAATTTCCCGGCGGCAAGATCGAGGCGGGCGAGACGCCCGAAGAAACGCTGATACGGGAATTGCTGGAGGAACTGGGAATCGTCGTCAGGGAGGCCTGTCTTGCGCCCTTGACCTTTGCGAGCCACGCCTATGCGGATTTCCACCTTCTGATGCCGCTCTATGTGTGCCGGCGCTGGGAGGGACAGGTTACGGCAAGGCATCACACGCGGCTCGCCTGGGTCAGGCCCAACAGGCTTCGGGACTATCCGATGCCGCCGGCCGACGCGCCGCTCATCGCCCACCTGACGACATTGCTGTGATGCGCGACAGGGTGAAGCGACGATGGAAACGCTGCGAATTCAGTCAGAAACATTTTGTCGCCTGATCCGCGACGAGCGAGCTGCCACCTCGATCGAATATGCCATGATCGCCGCCGGCATTGCCGTTGCGATCGTCGCCGCGGTCAATACGCTCGGCGTGTCGGTGAAGAGTTTGTACGACTCCGTCCTCAACGCGTTGGGTTAGTCGCCGGCTTTATCACCTGCCGGCAACTCGATAGCGCGGAGCGCATCGGCGAGACGCGTCTTGGCCGAGCCCGGTCTCAGCGGCTGCTGCTGACTTTCATGCGGTGCCCATCCTGACAACCATACGATCTCGAACGTCGCGCGCAGGCGGCCGTCCCCGTCGCTGAAGCGGTCGGCGTAGATTTCCGCCATTCGTCGCAGCGTCCCGCGCTTCAACGGAGCGCGCCGCCGCTCTATGAGCGCATTGGTCGCGCCCATGCCGCGCAGATCGGCCATCAGATCGAACGGCGTCGCGTAGCGCACGGTCAGCTTGTCGACATCGGCGACCGGCAGCGCCAGGCCGGCTCGCTGCAACAGCGCGCCGAGCTCGCGCACATCGGCGAATGGAGAAACGTGCGGAGACGCGCCGCCTTCGATTTCGGCCTCGGCCGATGCGAAGGATTGCCGCAGCTCCGTCAGCGTATCGCCGCCGAGCAAAGCGGCCATGAAAAGTCCGTCGGGCTTGAGCGCGCGGCGTATTTGCGCGAGCGTCCCCGGCAGGTCGTTGACCCATTGCAGCGACAGAGCCGAAACAACGAGATCGAGCGAGCCGTCGGCGAATGGCAGGGCTTCCTCATCCGCCCTGACGCCGGACATCGCGAGCGAATCGACGCCGATGATGGTCTCTGCAAGCTTCCGGTCGCGCATCAGTTTGCGCAATGCGCCGCTCGGGGTGCCGATATCGGCGGCAACCGAAAACGAGCGCTTCACCACCGAAAGCCGGTCCACCATTTCGGTGGCGACATGGTCCAGCAGAAAGGTAACCGGCTTTCCGCGCAGCGCCCGCAGCAGCCGCTGGCGAAGGAGTTCACGATCGAACAGGATCGGGCTTGCAGCCACTATTGCGATGCTCCTTCCGGCGCTAACCTTCCGCCATGCCAGATACGGCTATAGAGGAAGTCGGTCGATCGCGCCTGTCGCAATTCAGGTCCCAGATCGCGTCGCGCGTGTTGTCGGCCTTGCGACTTCCGGTACGGCTTGCACTCGATATGGCCTTGCCGCCGCTCTGCCCGTCCTGCCGCGAGCCGGTGGGCGATGGCGCCGGTCTTTGC
Source organism: uncultured Pseudomonadota bacterium (assembly GCA_963707705.1). Taxonomy (GTDB): domain Bacteria; phylum Pseudomonadota; class Alphaproteobacteria; order Rhizobiales; family Xanthobacteraceae; genus Pseudorhodoplanes. The sequence continues at coordinate 130,335 of CAVPRD010000007.1, forward strand.
GCGGTCTGCTGGTCGAAGCTATCGCCCATCGAGCGGCCGTTCTGCGAAAAGCTCGGTATTCCCTTCACTTACGATCCCGGACCCGGGGTCTATTCCATGCAGGCCATTGCCGACCCGCCCGCCTATGCGCGGGCACGAGCCGCGGTGCGCTATGACGATGTGGCGCGCACCCTTGTTCATGCCCTGAAATATGGCGATCGTCTCGATCTCGCGCCAACCATGGCGCGCTGGATGGCGCGAGCCGGCGCCGATCTCCTGGCCGAAGCCGACCTGGTGGTCCCGATTCCGCTGCACTGGCGAAGGCTATGGGCGCGGCGCTTCAATCAGTCGGCGGCCTTGGCGAACTTCATGGCGGGACAGGGCGGACCGCCGGTCAGTGTGACCGCCCTGAGACGCGCCAAGGCTACTCCGCAGCAGGTTGGGCTTTCCAAGGCTGCGCGCGCGGCTAACGTCCAGGGAGCCTTCCGGGTTGACGCTGCCGGCAGAGCCGAGGTGAAAGGACGGCGCATCCTGCTGGTCGACGACGTCCTTACCTCCGGCGCGACGGTGGATACCTGCGCCCGCGCGCTCCTCCGCGGTGGTGCACAGCAGGTGGATGTGCTGGTTTTTGCGCGGGTTGTGGACCCTGCTCGCACGCCCATATAGTGGCGGCAAGTTAAGGTGAATGCGCCGATGCTTCCGGTTGAAATCTACACGACGGCCTATTGTCCCTATTGCGGCTGGGCGAAGGACTTGCTGGTGAAAAAAGGTGTGTCGTTCAAAGAGATCGACGTCGGCGGAGATTCGTCCTTGCGCGCCGAGATGACCGCGCGAACGGGCGGGCGCTACACCGTTCCGCAGATCTTCATCGGCGCGACCCATGTCGGCGGCTGCGACGACCTCTACGCACTGGAAGACGCCGGCAAGCTTGATCCGCTGCTGGCGCCGCCCGAGACCGCCGTATGAACGCAGGTAGCGGGAAGTTCCGCGCTGGCCTGATCCAGATGCGTTCGGGCCGCACACCGCAAGCCAACCTCGACGACGCCGCAAGGCTGATCGGGGAAGCGAAGGCGGCCGGCGCCGATTATGTGCTGACGCCCGAAATGACCAACATCATGGAGACATCGCGGGAGAAGCTGTTCGCGACCGTTCTCGAAGAAGACAAGGATGCCAGCCTTGCCGCGTTTCGCGATCTGGCGCGCAAACATTCCATCTTCGTGCATGTCGGCTCGCTTGCGATCAAGGTATCGCCCGACAAGGCCGCCAATCGCTCCTATCTGATCGGCAAGCAGGGCGAGATCGTCGCGGTCTACGACAAGATCCACATGTTCGATGTCGATCTCGCAGGCGGCGAGAGCTATCGAGAATCGCGCAGTTACCGCCCCGGTGAAAGCGCGGTCGTAGCCGACCTGCCGTTCGCTCGTTTCGGGCTCACCATTTGCTACGACCTGCGCTTCCCCGCGCTCTATCGCGCGCTCGCAGAAGCCGGCGCTACAGTCCTTACGATCCCGTCTGCCTTCACGCGTCAGACCGGCGAGGCGCATTGGCACTTGCTGATCCGTGCGCGCGCGATCGAAAACGGATCCTTCGTTCTTGCGGCGGCACAGGGAGGACGACACGAGAACGGCCGGGAGACCTTCGGTCATTCGCTGGTCGTCGACCCGTGGGGGCGCATTCTGGCAGAGGGCGGCACCGAACCCGGCGTGGTGATTGCCGATATCGATCCGGCCGAGGTTACGGCGGCGCGCAGCAGGGTGCCGTCGCTGCAACACGGGCGGCGTTTCGATATCGTCGAGCCGATGGCCGAGCCCGCGCATCTGCATGTGGTTGGTGACAAGTCATGATTCGTTACGCGCTCGTCTGCGAGCGGAAACACAATTTCGAAATCTGGTTCAGCGATTCCGGCGACTATGACAAGCAACGCAAGCGCGGCCTCGTAACTTGCCCGGTCTGTGATTCCAAAAAGATCGAGAAGGCGATCATGGCGCCTTCGATCGCGCGTGGCGGAAGGAAGCGCTCAGAGCCGATCGAAGCGCCGCGGCCTGTATCTGAGGCCGCGCCCGCAGCCGCGCCGGCTTCCGAGAACGTCGCGATGATCTCCCCGCAGGAGCGGGAGTTCCGTGCCAAGTTGAAGGAACTGCGCGACCATCTCACGCAGAATGCCGACAATGTCGGAAAGAAATTTCCGGATGAAGCGCGCAAGATGCATTACGGCGAGATCGAACATCGCTCGATCTACGGCGAGGCCTCGCCCGAGGAAGCTAAGGACCTTCACGACGAGGGTATCGAATTTCATCCGCTGCCGGTGCTGCCGGACGAGCGGAATTAATTCGGGACATGCGGTACACTTTCGCTCGCGATACGTCCTGATTCTGGACAGATTTCGGCGCTGAGCGGCCGTCGATCTTTCGCATTGTTGCGAGGGTTGCGCAGACCGAAAGCTCTCTGCGCTTGCCTTATCGAGGCCGCAATCGGGCGGCAAGGCGCGCGTCTCTCCAACAACCAGGGACTATTTTGGATGAAGGCACGAGCCTGCGCGTATGCGTTTGCAATTTGCGTTTCCCTCGCAGGGGGCGCTCAAGCAGAATCAGGAATCGCATCAGTTTATGGCATTGGCGACGGTTACGCCGGGAAGAGAACCGCCAGTGGTGAGCGCATGAATCCATCGGCCATGACCGCTGCTCATCGAAGCCTTCCGTTCGGCAGCCATGTGCGCGTTACCAACCGGAAAAATGGTCGAACCGTCGTGGTCCGGATTTCGGATCGGGGACCGTTTGTGCGGGGCCGGGTGATTGACCTTTCTCCCGCTGCGGCACGCGCTCTGGGATTTGCCGGGCTCGCTCCGGTATCGCTGGCGCGGAACTGATCTTCAGGCGCCCCCGCTCCTCTTGCTTTTTTTTCGCCAAGACGAACGGGGGCGCCGACTTTCAGCTGATCAATGCATCCAGATCAGCAGCGCGACGCCGGCCACGATCAGCAGGATTCCAAGCCCTTCGCGCGGCGTGGTCCGATGCCCAAACACGAAAGTCGAAATCGCCTGCGCGAACAGGACTTCGACCAGCGCGACCGTCCGTACGCTCGCGGCCGTCGCGAGCGCAAAAGCGAGATACCAGAATTGCGAAGCGGTCGCGCCCATGAAGCCTGCGAACAGCGATGGACGCCACGCTTGAATGATCGCCCGCATCACATCGGGACGCCGCAACACAAGATAGCCCGATAGAATAATGGCTTGCAGCAGCAGACCCACCACCAGCGTAAAGGTCGCCGCCATCCGATAATCGAACAGCTCGAGGCTCAGGATCGCCCCGCGATATCCGACCGCAGACAATGCAAAGGTCGCGCCGGCTGAAAGCCCAAGCAAGGTCGGACGCCAGCTATCATTCGTAACCCCGCTTGGTTTGAGCGACATCACCAGCACGCCCGCGGTCGCGATCAGGATCGCCGCGATCATGCCGATGCTTAGCGCATCGCCAAGAAAGATCAGACCGAACAGCGCTACCTGCACCGGCTCGGTCTTGATATAGGCGATGGTGACGACGAAAGAACGCTCCTCCATCGCCGCCAGCATCAGCGCGGTGGCTGCGATCTGCGCTCCCATGCCGAGTGTAACCCAGGGCCAGAACACGGCCGGCGGATTCGGCAGCGATACCCCGGTGACCAGCATCAATCCGAGCAGAAACATCACCGCAAACGGAAGGCCGAACAGAAACCGCACATGGGTGGCACCGACGGTTCCGAGCGTCGCGGTCAGTTCGCGTTGCGTGGCGTTGCGGATCGTCTGTGCTGCGGCCGCCAGCAATGTGAAGACGATCCACAGCCAACCGGGTTCGGACATGCAACGCGCTTCTGCTCAGACCGTTTCGAGCTCGCGCATCTTGCCGTCGGCCGACCATTCGGTGGCCTTGCCATGCTCGTTGTCGACCAGCGCCATCATGTCGAAATAACGGATGGTGGGATAGTCGCCGGTGCGTTTCTTCACACCCTCGCGCCATTCGTCGTTGTGCGCGCGTTTGGCCGCCTCGATCGAAGGCCAGATATAGAAACCGGCGCCGGTGCCCTCATCCTCACCGATGCCCCACAGGAAATGCTTGCGCACGAGTTCCTTGTTCGCCGCCCATTTCGGAATGACGCCTCGCACCGCTTCGAGTTCGCTCGCGCGATCATGGCCTTTGGGAAAAGTGAAGGTAACAAGTTCGACGATCATGGCCGGCTCCTGGACTAGATCAGGAAATCATTCTCGCATGCCGGAAGACAAGGGGCATAACTTTCTGGCCGTCATGCGTCGCGCGCAGCCGACAGCATGTAATTCACATCCATGTCTTCCGAGAGCGCCCAGGCGCCCGACAGGACCCGAAAGACCACGCCGCGCTCGTCGACCACATTCAGTCCGGCCTTCTGCAATGCGGCTTCCAGTTCGGCTGGCGTCACGAACTTGTCCCAGCGATGGGTACCGCGCGGCAGCCAGCGCAGCACATATTCGGCGCCGATTTTGGCCAGCAGCAGGCTCTTCATGGTGCGGTTGATGGTGGCCAAAATCATCATGCCGTTCGGCCGCACCATCTCGCCGCAGCGCTGCACGAACAGCTCGACATCGGCAACGTGCTCGACCACTTCCAACGCCAGCACCACGTCGAAGCGTTCGCCCTTGTCGGCCAGTTCCTCCGCGGTGACAGTGCGATAATCGATCCGCAGATCGACCAGCGCCGCGTGCCTGCGGGCCACCTCGATATTGGCCTCCGACGGATCGGCGCCCACCACCTGCGCGCCGAGCCGCGCCAGGGGTTCGGACAGGATGCCGCCGCCACATCCGATATCCAGTATGCGCAAGTTGGAAAGGCAGCCGATCTGCTTGCGATTGCGCTTGAAATGGGTCGCCACCTGATCGCGGATATAGGAGAGCCGCACCGGATTGAACTTGTGCAGCATCGCCATCGGACCGCGCTCGTCCCACCACTGCGAAGCAAGCTTCGAAAACTGCTCGACTTCGGCAGCGTCGATGGTCGATTGGGTCGTGCCTAGCCTCGGCATCGCTATGTCACTCGCATTCCAATCCGGACGGAGCAGAGCGCCCGCCAGCGCCCGAATCCGCCTTCCAAGTCAATTTATGACCGGAAGCCGGCGACAGGTCATCACATTTCACGGGTCTGGAGCGGGTTGCAGGCTGCTCATCACGCCGTTATGAATGCGCCGTCGCACCCGGCGCGTCCGCCCGCCGCCGCATGTGCGTTCTGTGTCCCCGGGCGCCGATCCTTTCATGTCACGTCTCGTGCTGAAATTCGGCGGAACGTCGGTCGCCGATATCGACTGCATCCGCAACGTCGCGCGCCATGTGAAGCGCGAATATAACGCCGGTCACGATGTGGCCGTTGTGGTCTCCGCCATGGCCGGCAAGACCAACGAGCTCGTGGCCTGGTGCCGCGAAGCCTCGCCGATGCACGATGCGCGCGAATACGATGCCATCGTGTCCTCGGGCGAGAACGTGACCGCGGGACTGCTGGCAATCGTGTTGCAAAATATGGGCATCACCGCGCGCTCCTGGCAGGGCTGGCAATTGCCGATGCTGACCTCGAACGCGCATGGCTCCGCCCGCATTCTCGATCTGAACGGCTCGGAGCTGGTCAAGCGCTTCCGCGAACGCAAGGAAGTCGCCGTGATCGCAGGCTTCCAGGGCATTCACAAAGAGACCGGCCGCATCACCACGCTCGGCCGTGGCGGATCGGATACCTCGGCGGTTGCGATTGCGGCTGCGATCGAGGCCGATCGCTGCGATATCTACACCGATGTCGACGGCGTCTACACCACCGATCCGCGCGTGGTGCCGAAGGCGCGGCGTCTCGACAAGGTCGCGTTCGAGGAAATGCTGGAACTGGCCTCGCTCGGCGCCAAGGTCCTTCAGGTGCGCTCGGTCGAGCTTGGCATGGTGCACAAGGTCAAGATCTTCGTGCGCTCGAGCTTCGACAAACCGGAAGACATCGATCCGCACGGCATGCCGCCCGGCACGCTGATTTGCGACGAGGAGGATATCGTGGAGCAACAGGTCGTCACCGGCATCGCCTTCTCCAAGGACGAGGCGCAGATTTCGATCCGCAATGTCGAGGATAAGCCGGGCGTGGCGGCTTCGATTTTCGGGCCGCTCGCCGAATCCAGTGTCAATGTCGACATGATCGTGCAGAACGTCTCCGCCGACGGCAAGACCACCGACCTCACCTTCACCGTGCCTGCAACCGATTATCAGCGCGCGATGGACGTGATCGCCAAGGCGAAGGACAAGATCGGCTATCGGCGCGTCGACGGCGCCACCGATGTCGCCAAGGTGTCGGTGATCGGCATCGGCATGCGCAGTCACGCCGGCGTCGCCGCGCGCGCATTCAAGGCCTTGTCCGAGCGCAACATCAACATCCGCGCGATCACGACGTCCGAGATCAAGTTCTCGGTCCTGATCGATGCCGCCTATACCGAGCTTGCGGTGCGCACGCTTCATACCCTGTACGGGCTGGACAAGGCCTGATCTTCGCGCGCTGCTGCCACAGCATCGACACACTCTCGCCATTGCGGATCGTTAGCCGCGCCCGGCGCGATCGGGTCTTCCCGATCGCATCGAGCCTATAACGAAACCAACATGGTTAACGTAATGTACAAATCTGTCTTTCGTAGCGTACTCGCCGGAATCGGCTTTTCGGTTCTTTTCATCAATGCGCCAGCCGGCGCCTCCCCTCGGGACATTTCGTCCAAACCCGCCGCACATCATTCGGCGGACCTGTCCTCGGCCCAGGAATTCTCCTCGCGCCGCAGATCCTATCGGCACACGACGCACGTCTCGCGTCATCGCCAAGTTCGAAGCTTCAAATATGTTCGTAGCGTCAAACATGTCCGCAGCTACAAATATGCGCGAAGCATGAAGCGCGTTCGCGTCGTCAAGCGTGGCCGTTATGCCTATCGCTCCGGCTATACGCGTCGCGCGGCTTACGGTGCATCGCGCGGCGGCTCGGTGAGCCTTGCCGGCGTCGTCGGTCCGCTCGCGTCCAAGGCGCGTCAGATCATGGCGTCTTGCGGAAGCCGCGTCGTCTCCGGCTACCGCGCCGGCGACGGGCACAGCCATCATTCGACCGGCAACGCCGTCGATCTGCAGGGCAATCCCTCCTGCATCTATTCGATGCTGCGCGGCTGGCCTGGCGGCGTCACGACCGACTACGCATCCGCGCCGGGCGGCGCGCATGTGCATGTGTCCTATGCTCCCGGCGGCCGGGAATGGGGACTTCGCTTCGCGCATGGCGGTCGCGGTGGTTATAGCTCCGCCGCACGTCGTGCCTATGCGCGAGCCTATACGCCGCGCGCTGCGAAGCGTGTGCGTTCGGCACCGAGCATGATGCAGATGTTCTGAACCTGCGATTTGCGCAGGACGGGCATGGCACGGTTTGTCTGCCTGTCCTGCGCGAAACGACATTGGTGATGCTCCACTGTTCTTTGCTGTGGACGTGCGAAAGCGGCCCTGTTTTTTAGCCGGCGCGGGGGCGCCCGTAGTCCAACTCCCCGCTCGATGCCCTTGAAACAAGGGCGCGCGGAACGCCGGGCTCTCAGCCTGCCCGCGGCCCCGTGTGGTGGTTGTGAGAGAACCACACGAGATTCAGTCACCACGGAAAAGCCGGTCACCCGGCGTTCCGCGCGCGGTGTTTGAGGCTTGCTCCGTACCTCCCCTGGTGGCGTGACATTTATTGACCACCACTACGGACGCTCCGCTGCGCGCAGGAGGACGAACCTTGCCGCGCACAGCTTGCGCCCAGTGACCGCCTGCACTGGCAGCCGGGTCAGGCACAGCTTGGGCCTCCGGTGCACGCGATACGTCTTTCGCGCACAACGGCCACCGCATCCCGCCCCGCGTCTCATGACGCTGATCAGACGCCCCTTGTAACGAGGCGGGATGGAGGTATTGGACCATAGGAAGGTGGCGAGAATAAGGAATGTTATCCTATACTTGCGAGACCCGTAGCCGATTACTGCGGCTAGAATTTGCCTTTGCTTACATTCAGCTACTATTGCGCGGCTACGTCTCCATAATACAGAACGCCGCATGGCCTTTAACCAATTCAACTCAGATCAGGAACTCCCATACGCTGTATTCGACACAAGCACGACCCCAAATGTTTTTAGTGGGCCCGCGCGTCGCATTACATGGACAGTAAACGCAAGCAGGCATAGCGAACCGATCAGGTTAAAGTCGCTGCCGCAAGCAATTCAACTCAGCAAGAGTCCAACTCCTTGGCCTGTGTTTTATGATCACCGAATTCGCGTCAGTGTGCGCAGCTTCGCTACAGACATAGTAAACTCGATCTACGGCCAATCTGGCTATCTCGAGCACCTCCAATCCAATGCGCCCGCAAAAGTAAATTTCGAAAAGTGCATGAACTATTTTTATCCGACGTAACCTCCGCTTGCGGGGAGAGACATAAGAAGAAGCTACTGATCCAGCTGCTCGATCCCCAATTCCTTCAGCGTCTTGCCGGCATCGGCTGCGGTCTCGTTGATGATCTTGCCGAATTCATCCACCGACGATGAAATCGCAATCACGCCGGTCTTTTCCATCGTGGTCTTGTATTCATTCGACGCCACCGCCTTCGCCACTTCGGCATTCAGCTTCGCGAGCAATTCCTTGGGCGTGCCGGATGCCGCGCATACGCCCCACCAGCCGTAATTCACGATGTCGACGCCCTGCTCTTTCAGCGTCGGCACATCGGGCGCAACAGCGAGCCGCTCCGGGCTGGTCATCGCGATGATCTTGACCTTCTTCTCGGCGAACAACGGAATCGCGATCGACAGCGGTGACACCGCGAACTCTATCCGCCCTGCCACCACTTCCTGGATCGCGGGGCCGGTGCCGCGGAAGGTGACTCCGGTCATCTGGATGCCCGCTTCCTTCTCGAGCTGCTTCGGGATGATCTCGGTCACCGAGCCCGAGCCGACCTTGCCGTAATTGAGCGCGCCCGGCTTTGCCTTGGCTAGCGCGATGAAATCCTTGATGTTGTTGGCGGGCGAATCCGGCGGCACCACGATGGCGTAGAATGCCTTCGACACCATCGACACCGGCGCGAGATCGTCGAGCTTGTAACTGACCTTCCGGAACAGATGGGTGTTGGTCGGATCGATATAGGAGCACAGCAGCAGCGTGTGGCCGTCGCGCGGCTGCGCCAGCATTTCGTTGAGTGCGATCATGCCGGCGGCGCCGGTCTTGTTCTCCACCACCACCGGCTGGCCAAGCGCGGTCTGCAATTGTTGCCCGATGATGCGCGCCGGCACGTCGGACGGTCCGCCGGCCGGAAAGCCGACCAGCATCCGGATCGGCCGGTTCGGATAATTCTGCGCCTGCGCGGCATCGGCAACCGCGCAAATGCAAAGCGTCGACAGCATCGCTGTAGCGAGATTCCTCACGGCATCCTCCCCTTGAATGTCCCTTGGACTGGTTTTGGCGCATTCTATGCCATAACTGTGCGGCACGATAAGCGTCGTGCAATTCGAGCGTGGGCAAAATGGATCACCGAGTCGTTCGTCACGTCAGTGGGCAGCCATGTCGCCGGACGAGCTGAAACTTGCGCTGCCGCGCGGTCTGCTGTCGTTTCCGCTCACCGATTTCGACGCCGGCGGCAGTTTCGATTCCCGTGCTTCTGCCCGGCGGCTGGAATGGCTGCTGCGTTATCCTGCCGCAGCCTGCTTTTCCGCAGGCGGCGCCGGTGAATTCTTCTCATTGACGGCGGACGAATACGCCAACGTCCTTCGAGTGGCAGTGCAGACCTGCGGCAAGCGTCTTCCGGTGCTGGGGGCCGCGGGCTACGGCACGCGCACGGCCATCGCCTATGCCGAAGAAGACCGAGAAGATCGGCGCCAACGGCATTCTGCTGTTGCCGCCCTATCTTGTCGAAGCGCCGCAGGAAGGCTTGCGCGCGCATATCGCAGCGGTCTGCCATTCGACGCGCCTCGGCGTCATCGTCTACAACCGCGGCAATTGCCGGCTGCAGGCGCCAACGCTCGCGCGGCTCGCCGAAGAGTGCAAAAACCTGATCGCGTTCAAGGACGGCATCGGCGATGCCGAACAAATCGACGCGATCCGGAGTCTGCTCGGCGACCGCATGCTGATGCTGAACGGCATGCCGACCGCGGAAACCTATGCCAGGGATTTTCGCGCGCTCGGCATGGCGACCTATTCCTCCGCCATCTTCAATTTTGCGCCGCGCACGGCGATCGAATTTCATAAAGCAGTGCATGAGAGTGACGACGCTACGGTGGCGCGCCTGATGCAGGATTTCGTCGAGCCCTATATCGCGATTCGAAAGAAGCAGCCGGGCTATGCCGTCAGCATCGTGAAAGCGGGAGCTGCAATTGTCGGGCGCGGCGCGGGCCCGGTGCGCGCGCCGCTGACCGATCTCACCGAAACGGAACGGAGCGAACTAGCCGCGCTTATCGGCAGGCTTGGTCCGCAGGAGTGAATGGCAATGGCTGGAAAACCTACCGTCGCGATCATCGCGCAGGGCGCCATGGGCGCTGCCTGCGCCGGGAGGCTGCGCGACAACGGCGTGCGCGTCGTCACCTCGCTCGAGGGACGCAGCGAAGCGAGCGCAAAGCGCGCCAGGGCCGCGGGCATGACCGCGGTGAGCGACAACGAAATTGCAGCATCGGATTTCGTGCTCTCGATTGTGCCGCCGAACGAAGCGCTGCCGCTGGCACAACGGCTTGCGCCGGCGCTCACCGCCGCCAATCGCAAGCCGGTCTATGCCGATTGCAACGCGGTCTCACCCGACACGGTTCGGGAGATTGCCAAAGCGATCGAGGCCACCGGGTGCCCGTTCGTCGATGCCGGCATCATCGGCGGACCGCCACGCCCGGGCTATGGCGGACCGATCTTCTATTATTCGGGCGCAGCCACGGCGGGCGATGTCGAAAGGCTGAACGAATACGGTCTGGTGTTCCGACAGGTGGACGGACCAGCCGGAGCAGCCTCCGCGCTCAAGATGAGCTATGGCGGCATCACCAAGGGCCTGACCGCCGTGGGCTCTGCGATGATGCTCGCCGCCGGCCGCGCCGGCGTCGCGCAGGCGCTGCACGCCGAGCTGGCTGCGAGCCAGCCGACCCTCCTTGCCTATTTCACCCGCAGCGTGCCGGACATGTTTTCCAAGGCCTATCGCTGGGTGCCGGAAATGGAGGAGATCGCCCATTTCTCGGGCGATCCTGCATCCCGGGAGATGTATGAGGCGATTGCCGCCCTGTATCGGCAACTGGCCGCCGACAATGAGGGGGAGAAGGCGGATATCTCGGCCTTGGCATCATTTTTCGATAAATCCGCGCCCAAATAATTTTTCCGATCATTCCCGGAGCCCGACGCTATCGTCGTTCCGCCACGCGTCTCTTGCGGCTGCCGCACGGCAGCGGCTATAGCCGGCCTGTAGCTTAAGGAAATCGACCCATGCGAGGCGCAATGGGCGGCCCGCGCGTGCTGCTGCGCCGGCTCCGCGAAGTCATGGCGGAACCGGTCAGCGCGCAGGACCGGCTCGACAAGATCGTCGTCCTGATCGCCGCGAACATGGTCGCGGAGGTGTGCTCGGTCTATGTCCTGCGCATGGACGGCACGCTCGAGCTTTACGCCACCGAAGGCCTGAACAAGGAAGCCGTCCACCAGACCGTGATGCGGATCGACGAGGGCCTGGTCGGCCTGGTCGCAAGCCAGGCCAACGCCATCAATATGTCGGACGCGCAGTCGCATCCGGCCTTCTCCTACCGGCCGGAAACCGGCGAAGAAATCTACCATTCCTTCCTCGGCGTGCCGATCCTGCGCGCCGGCAATACGCTCGGCGTGCTGGTGGTGCAGAACCGCGCCCACCGGAATTATTCGGAGGAAGAAGAAGAGGCGCTGCAGACCACCGCGATGGTGCTGGCCGAAATGATCGCGTCCGGCGAACTCTCCGCGCTCGCTCTGCCCGGCGCCGAACCGGCCGTGCATCCCCGGAGACATCTCTCCGGCACGCCGCTCGCCGAAGGCATCGCACTCGGGCACGTCGTGCTGCATGAACCGCGCGTCGCGATCAAGAATTTCGTCGCCGACGACATCCCGGGCGAGTTGAAGCGGCTCGACGACGCCATCGCCGCGATGCGCTCCGATGTCGATGTGATGCTCGAACGCGGCGAGATCGCCGATGGCGGCGAGCACAAGGACGTTCTGGAAACCTATCGCATGTTCGCGCATGACCGCGGCTGGATGCAGCGCATGCGCGAGGCGATCCGCACCGGCCTCACCGCCGAAGCCGGCGTCGAGCGGGTTCAGTCCGACACCCGCGCGCGCATGATGCGGGCGACCGACCCTTACCTGCGCGAGCGGCTGCACGATCTCGACGATCTTGCCAACCGGCTGATGCGGCAATTGATGGGCGTCGAACATGCGCCGAAGGATCAATTGCCGGACAATGCCATCCTGATCGCGCGCATGATGGGTCCGGCGGCCCTGCTCGATTATGACCGCAAGAAATTGCGCGGCTTGGTGCTGGAGGAAGGCGGGCCGACCTCCCATGTCGCGATCGTGGCGCGTGCGCTCGGCATCCCGGCGGTCGGCGAAGTCGAGAATGCTTCGGGCCTCGTGGAAGCCGGCGACCCGATCATCGTCGATGGCATCACCGGCGAAGTCTATCTGCGCCCTCAGCCCGATATCGAGGCGGCCTATGTCGAGCGCGTGAGGCTGCGCGCACGCAAGCAGGCGCAATATCAAACGCTGCGCGGCAAACCATGCCTCACCAAGGACGGCCACGAGATCGCGCTGCATCTCAACGCGGGCCTTCTGGTCGACCTGCCGCATATCGAGGAAACCGGCGCTGCCGGCATCGGGCTGTTCCGCACCGAATTGCAGTTCATGGTCGCGACTTCGTTTCCGCGCATCGGCGAGCAGCTCGCGCTCTATCGCGCGGTGCTGGAGACCGCCAGCGGCAAGCCGGTCACCTTCCGCACCCTCGATATCGGCGGCGACAAGGTGCTGCCGTACATGAGCGCTTTCGAGGAAGAGAACCCGGCGCTCGGCTGGCGCGCCATCCGGCTCGGCCTCGACCGGCCGGGATTGATGCGCAGCCAGATCCGCGCGCTGCTTCGCGCCGCTTCCGGCAAGGCGCTGAAGATCATGTTTCCGATGGTCGCCGTGGTGGAGGAATTCGACCAGGGCAAGGAGATGGTCGAGCACGAGCTGACCTATCTGCGTCGGCACGGGCATACGCTTCCGGAGCGGGTGGAAATCGGCGTGATGGTGGAAGTGCCATCGCTGCTGTTCCAGCTCGACGATCTGCTGCCAGTGGTGGATTTCCTGTCGGTCGGCTCGAACGATCTGTGCCAGTTCCTGTTCGCCGCCGACCGCGGCAATGCGCGCGTCGCCGAACGCTACGACGCGATTTCGGCTCCGGTCGCCCGCGCGCTTCGCCTGGTCGCTCGCAAAGGGCGGGAGCATCGAAAGCCGGTGACGCTGTGCGGCGAACTGGCTTCGAAGCCGATCGGCGCCCTGATGCTGGTGGCGCTCGGTTATCGCTCGCTGTCGCTGACGCCGTCGGCGGTGGGGCCGGTGAAATCCATGCTGCTCGAACTCGATGCCGAAAAGGCTTTGGCCGCGATCGGCCCGCTGCTCGACCATTCCGAAACCGGCATGACGCTGCGCCAGCGCATCGAGCAATTCGCGGCGTCCGAAAATCTGCAACTATAAAGCTGAATTAACGCGTTTTCTTTACGCGAACCGGTACCCACTTCGCTCGAAAACGCTATGAGAAGACCATGCTGCCGCAAACCAAACTCGACGCCCTCATTGTCCGTCACGCCGAAATCGAAGCCCGGCTGTCCGGCCAGCTTGCCGCGGACGAATTTGTGAAACTGTCACGCGAATTGTCGGACCTTGGCGAGGTTGTCGAGACGATCAAGACTTATCGCGCGACCGCCTCCGAGTTGCGCGGCATCGAGGCGCTGATCGAAGACCCGAAGACCGATTCGGAAATGCGCGAATTCGCCGACATCGAACGGCGCGAGCTGCGCGATCGTCTCGAAGGTCTCGAAAAGCAGATCCAGCTCGATCTGCTGCCGAAGGACGCGATGGATAACCGCAACGTCATCGTTGAAATTCGCGCCGGAACCGGCGGCGACGAAGCGGCGTTGTTCGCGGGCGTGTTGTTTCGCATGTACGAGCGCTATGCCGCCGAACAGGGCTGGAAAGTGGAAATCGTTTCGGAAAGCGAAGGCGCCGTCGGCGGCTACAAGGAAATCATTGCCGACATCAAGGGCCGTGGCGCCTATGCCAAGCTGAAATTCGAATCCGGCGTGCATCGGGTCCAGCGCGTGCCGGACACCGAAGCATCCGGCCGCATTCATACGTCTGCGGCCACGGTCGCGGTGCTGCCGCAGGCCGAAGACGTCGACGTCGTCATCAGGGACGACGACCTCAAGATCGACACCATGCGCGCACAGGGAGCGGGCGGCCAGCACGTCAACAAGACCAAGTCTGCGATCCGCATCACCCATCTGCCGAGCGGCATCATCGTGTTCGTCCAGGAGGACCGCTCGCAGCACAAGAATAAGGCGAAAGCTTTGGCGCTGCTTCGTACCAAACTCTACGACGCCGAGCGGACGCGGCTCGACACCGCGCGGGCTGCCGACCGCAAGGGACAGATCGGCTCCGGCGACCGCTCCGAGCGCATCCGCACCTATAATTTTCCGCAGGGCCGCGTCACCGATCACCGCATCAACCTGACGCTCTACAAGCTGCCGGAGATCGTCGAAGGCGAAGCGCTCGGCGAAATCATCGACGCCCTCGTGGCGGAGAACCAAGCGGCCCTGCTCGCGGCTCAAAACAGCGACGCGGCATGAGGCTTGCCGACAACCTCGCCGATCTTTCGGGCGCAAAGGACGTCGCGGCCGCGCGCCGCCTGCTCACCGCGCAGTTCGAACAGGCATCGCTCAACTCTCCTTCGCTCGATGCGCGCCTGCTGATCCAGCATGCGCTCGGGCTGGAGCATGCAGCTTTGGCGTCTGCGCCGGACCGGCCGCTCACGACGAGTGAACAAAACGCCATCGCGCAATTCGCGCAGCGCAGGCTTGGTGGAGAACCGGTCGCGCGCATCCTCGGGGTCAAGGAATTCTGGGGCCTGCCGCTGTCGCTCTCTTCGGCGACGTTGGTGCCGCGTCCGGAAACCGAGACCATCGTCGAGGCAGCGCTCGCTGCCGTCGCCGAACGGCCTAACGATCCGCTGCGCATCGCCGATCTCGGCACCGGCACCGGCGCACTTCTGCTGGCGCTCCTGCATGAATTACAAAGTGCGACAGGTGTCGGCACCGATATTGCCGCGAACGCGATCGAGACCGCCAAGGCCAATGCGCAGGGGCTCGGCCTTTCGGCGCGCGCACAATTTCAGCAAACGAATTTCGGCGGCGGACTTGCGCCGCCTTTCGATCTCGTGGTGTCGAACCCGCCCTATATCGCGACCGATGAGATCGCAGGGCTTGCGCCGGAAGTACGAGACCACGATCCGCTTCTTGCGCTCGATGGCGGCCGCGACGGACTGGACGCCTACCGCATCATCGCGTCCCAGTTGCCGGCGCTGCTTCGGAGCAACGGCGCAGCCGTAATGGAAATCGGGATCGGACAGACAGCGCAGGTCGAGAAGATTTTCAAACAGGCCGGCTTTGAGCTGACCTCGGCAAGAGCGGATCTCGCAGGCATCGCGCGCGCGCTCACCTTCCGGCGCGACCATAACACGCATCCGTGATCTTGAACCTTTTGGGCGGCTGCAACGACACATGTTCAGAAGATGTGGAGTTCACATCTCACAGCAAACTCAAAGGGGACTGAACATGATCCGCAACACCATCCTGGGCCTGACCGCCGCTGCCGCCATCCTGACCGGAGCGCTTGCTCCGACCACCGCATCGGCCGGCTATGGTTACGGCTATTCCTCGTACGGCTATTCTTCGTACCGCTCATACGACGACTGCTACACCCCGAAATACAGCTACGGCTATCACCGCTCGTACGGCTACTAAGCCGAATTGGACAGCCGCCTTCCAAAGGCCTCAGGCGGCGGGCAAAGAACAACATGGATAACGGCCTGGTTCCCGGCGCGGGAGCCAGGCCTTTTGCCGTTTTTCGGGGCTCGAAAAAGGGCCAAATATCAGGCCCTTGGTTATGCCCAGCACGCATCCGGCCGCGCGAAAATAACGCTTGGATTATCCCATCGGAACGACTATTTTCCATGTAAGACATCAAGCCTGATGCGGTCACACGTGAGCCCGGGTAGCGTTTTCAGGGATTTGCCCTGAACAGCCCGAGAGGCAGACACAGGAACCGCGGACAGGGTGCAGGCCGGGCCGGATGGCCAGGCCTAGACGACAGATCGAACAACGGGTTCGAAGAGCGCAAAGGTCGCAAGCGCAGAGAGTCTGAAGCGCAGAAAGTCGAAAGACACACGATTTCCGAGTGCAATCGGAATTTGACCGATTGGCCCGCGCGACGCTTCGGCATTGCGATTGTGGTCAGCCGGCAGGCGCAAAAAATGCGCCAAGGGGTAAAGAAGCTGTCGGAGCAAATGCGGTTCTGAGGGCAACGCTGCCTCACCTCGCCCATGTCGGCGAGGCGGTGATGGCTTTGTCTCTGGAGGCCGGATTGGGCGAGTAAACGGAAGTTTGACGATCCGAAACGCGGTGAACCCGCGCCAACTGGAGTTTGCAAACAGGCAAGCCATGAGAAACGGACAGAACAACAAGCATCGGATGCGGGGTCGCAACCGCAGCGGCGGCAAGAGCCACAATCCGCTCACCCGGGTTTACGAATCGAACGGCCCGGACGTAAAGATCCGCGGCACCGCAAACCATGTAGCCGAGAAATACATCCAGCTTGCGCGCGACGCGACCGCGTCCGGCGATCCGGTGGCTGCCGAAAACTATTATCAGCACGCGGAGCATTATTTCCGCCTGATTGCGGCGGCGCAGGAGCAGTTCCGCCAGACCCAGCCCTTCTCTCGACCGGAAGGCGGCGAGCAGCGCGGTGGCGGCGAGGAAAGCTACGACGAAGGCGACAATTCGCAGCCGGCTTACGGCAGCATGGAGCCGCACACGCCGCGCGATCAGCAGCAATTCCAGCCGCGCGAGCAGCAGGGTTATCAGCAGCGCGAGCAGCGTGATCAGCCTTACCAGCAGCGCGACTATCAGCAGGGCAATTACCAGCCGCGCGAAAATCGCGACAACAGAGACAATCGTGACAACCGCGAGGGCCGGAACGAGAATCGCCAGTTCGATAACCGGCGCGATGATCGCCAGCAGCAGAATCGGCAGCACGACAACCGCCAATACGACCGCCAGCCGCAGCAGAATAATAATAGCGCCCCTCAGGAAGAGGATTTGGGTCTGCCATCGTTCATCACCGGTGCGCCGCCGCAAGCTGAGCAGCCGAATGGTCACGAGGGCCAGGGCGATCGTTTTCCGCTGCATCGCCGCCGCCGCAGAGGACATCGCGGCGGTCGTCCCGACATGGCGGGCGGTGCCGATCAGGGCGGCGACGAAGGCACGCAAGGCCAGCCGCCGGCGAACGAGTAACAACTCGCGGTCATTCCCGGGCCCCGCGCCTTAAGCGCGTTCACGCGCGTGAACCCGGAATCTAATTTCAATCGTTGCTGTCAGCGCCTGTGGATTCCGGGTCCCGCTTTGTGGTCACGGAATGACGTATGAGCGCGCGCCGCAGCGCCTCCGGGCGACGGCGCCAGAACCGGTTCGAGCGAAGGCACAAGCTGCCGCTTCTCCCGCCGCACCGGAATTGCGCGATAGGCCTGCTTGCTCGCTTCCACGATATGGACGCCTGCGAACGGTGCCGAGACGGTCGCGCCGGCACGCTCCCAGGCGACCGCAGAGCGCAGGAACCAGCTGCGCTGAACCGGCGGCACATAAAGCGCCTCGCCCCAGCCCTGGGGCGTGAACAGGGTCTCGCGCAGAATGCGGGTGATCTGCGAGCGCGAATAGGGCCGGCCATAGCCGAAGGGCGTCGAATCGATGCGCGCCCACAGACCGCGACGATTGGGAACCACCGCGAGCAGGCGGCCGTTCGGAGACAAGACGCGCCACACCTCGCGCAGCAGCGTCACCGGATCGTCGGCCATCTCGAGCGCATGGATCAGCAGCACGCGATCGACCGCGGCATCGGTGAGCGGCAATTGCGTCTCGTCCACCAGCGAAGCGAGGCCCGCGCGGTTCGATGGCCATTTCACCACGCCCTGGGCCGCCGGCATGAAGGCCAGGCAGCGCTCGGCCTCCTCTCGAAAAATCCCGAGATAAGGCGTCGCATAGCCAATCCCGGCGATGCGCTCGCCGCGCGCATTCGGCCAATGCACGCGAATGCCGCGGCCAACGAAGCGCCGCGCCACGATCCCGAGCGACTGCGCGTAGAAATTCCGCAGATCCACGACGTCGATAAACATGCCCGGAAGGTAGCATGAAACGCGGGCTTGGGCGTCTGTCCCCGTGCATTCTCGAACCCGTCGCGCCATGTTAGCGTTAAGCGATCATCCTCTTAAAAGACGGAACCGACATGCCGGCGAAGACCCATCAGTTCAAATGCCTCTCGGACAATTTCGGCGTGCTGGTGCACGATCCGGCGACCGGGGCGACCGCCTCGATCGATGCTCCGGAGGCCGCCGCCGTCGAGGCCGCGCTGAGCGAAACCGGCTGGAACCTGACCGATATCCTAGTCACCCATCACCACGCCGATCATACCGGCGGCATTGCCGAGCTTAAGGCGAAACACAAATGCAAGGTGACGGCGCCGAAGAACGAGGCCTCGAAAATCCCGGACGTCGACGCGACCTACGGCGGCGGCGACACCGCCAAGGTGGGCTCGCTCACCGCGCGCGTGATCGACACACCCGGCCACACCGCGGGCCATATCTCGCTCGTGTTCGACGATGACAAAATCGCGTTTGTCGGCGACACCCTGTTTTCCATCGGCTGCGGGCGGGTGATCGAAGGCACGCCGGCGCAGATGTGGGAATCGCTGCTCAAGCTGCGCGCGCTGCCCGACGATATCCGCTTCTTCTGCGGGCATGAATATACTCAGGCGAACGTGAAGTTCGCGCTGACCATCGAGCCGGAAAATCCCGCGCTGATCGGGCGCGCGCGCGAGGTCGAGGAATTGCGGGCGCAGGGCAAGCCGACCTTGCCAGCGACGCTCGGCGCCGAGAAGGCGGCGAATTGTTTTCTGCGCGCCGACGTGCCGTCGGTCGCAGCGTCGGTCGGCATGACCGGGAAGCCTGCAGCCGACGTGTTTGCGGAAATCCGTGCGAGGAAGAATAAGTTTTAGTTTCGTGTCCCGGGCGCGGCGCAACGTGAAACGGTGCGCTGCAGAACCGGGACCATACCAACTACCGTGTCTGAAATGGTCCCGGCTCTGCGGTGCATCACACGCAATCAAGTGTTCGCAGATTGCGTAAACTTTTCTGCGTGTGCTGCACCGCGTCCGGGACACGACGACGAGATATAAAGTGCCCCTCACCGCTTCCGACGTCATCCGCATTCTCGGCCTTCGGCCGCATCCGGAAGGCGGACATTATTGTGAAACATTTCGCGACAGCCGCACCATCGACGGCAAGCGTCCGATCTCGACCGCGATCTATTTCCTGCTCGCGCGCGGCGAACGCTCGCACTGGCACCGGGTCGATGCGGTGGAAACCTGGCATTGGCATTCCGGCGCGCCATTGCGGCTTGAGCTCGCGGACGGGGAAAACCGCAGCACCATCATGCTCGGACCCGATCTCGCCAAAGGCGAACGGCCGCAGGGCGTGGTTCCGATGGGCGCGTGGCAGGCCGCGCAATCGCAGGGCGACTGGACGCTGGTCGGTTGCACGGTCGCGCCGGGCTTTCAGTTCGAAGGTTTCGAACTGGCGCCGAAGGGCTGGTCGCCTTGAGCTTGCGACCAGCGTGGCGTTGCAGCTTTACGCCATGAACTGCCCGCCATTGGCGGTCAAAGTCGAGCCGGTAATGAAGCCGGAATCGTCGGACGCCAGGAACACCACGCACCGCGCGATCTCCTCGGGCTCGCCGAGCCTGCCGGCCGGAATATGCGGCAGGATGCTTTTTTCCAGTACGTCCTGCGGCACCGCCTTCACCATCTCGGTGCCGATATAGCCGGGGCAGATCGCGTTGACGGTGATGCCGCTCTTGGCGCCTTCCTGCGCCAAGGCCTTGGTGAAGCCGATGTCGCCCGCCTTCGCGGCCGAATAATTCACCTGCCCCATCTGGCCCTTCTGGCCGTTGATGGAGGAAATGTTGATGATGCGGCCGAACTTGCGCCCGCGCATGCCTTCGATTACCGGCCGCGTCATGTTGAAAAGCGAGCCGAGATTGGTGCCGATCACCTCATTCCATTGCTGCGGCGTCATGCGGTGGAACATCGTGTCGCGGGTGATGCCGGCGTTGTTGACCAGAATCTCGACGGCACCGAGTTCGGCCTCGACCTTCTTGATGCCGTCGGCGCAGGCGTCGAAATTCGAGACGTCCCATTTGAATACCGGAATGCCGGTAGCGGCCTTGAATTTCTGCGCGGCCTCGTCGTTGCCGCCATAATTGGCGGCGACCTTGTAGCCGGCCGCCTTCATTGCCTTGGAGATCGCTTCCCCGATCCCGCGCGTGCCCCCGGTTACCAGCGCAACCCGTGCCATTTCCGTCCCCTTATGTTTTTTCTTCCGGCCTTTTTACGTGATCCGAATGTCCTACACTAAAGACGATCATGGCCGGGGCAAGCCCCAGCCATGATGCGGATCAAGTTGCGGCGCAGCGCAGCATTACGGGCGCTCCGGGCACATTTCCCTGGCGCCTGTTCGCGCCTACGGACGCTCCAGGCACATGGCGATGCCCATGCCGCCGCCGATGCAGAGCGTCGCAAGACCCTTCTTGGCGTTGCGCTTCTGCATTTCGTAAAGCAGCGTTGTCAGCACCCGCGCGCCGGAAGCGCCGATCGGATGGCCGATGGCGATGGCGCCACCATTGACGTTGACCTTGTTGGTGTCCCAGCCAAGTTCCTTGTTCACGGCGCAGGCCTGCGCCGCGAAAGCTTCGTTGGCCTCGATCAGGTCGAGGTCCGAAGCCTTCCAGCCCGCCTTGGCGAGCGCCGACCGCGACGCCGGGATCGGCCCGGTCCCCATGATCGATGGGTCGACGCCCGCATGCGCCCAGGACGCGATGCGGGCGAGAATCGGCCGGCCTTCCTTCTTTGCCTGTGAAGCCTTCATCAGCACGACAGCGGCGGCGCCGTCATTGATCCCGGAGGCATTGGCAGCCGTGACGGTACCTTCCTTGTCGAAGGCCGGACGCAGCTTGCCGATCGAATTCGATCGTCACGCCGGCCTTCGGATATTCGTCGGTATCGACGACGATATCGCCCTTGCGCGACTTCAGGATGACGGGAACGATTTCGTCCTTGAACTTGCCGCCCTTCATGGCGGCCTCGGCTTTGTTCTGCGAACCGACCGCGAATTCGTCCTGCTGCTGGCGGGTGATCTGCCACTGCTTGGCGACGTTCTCGGCGGTCGTGCCCATGTGATAGCCGTTGAAGGCATCCCACAGGCCGTCCTTGATCATGGTGTCGACCATCTGAAAATCGCCCATCTTCACGCCGTTGCGCAGATGTGCGCAATGCGGCGCCATGCTCATGGATTCCTGGCCGCCGGCGACTACAACGTCGGAATCGCCGTTCAGGATTGCCTGATAGCCAAGCGCCACCGCGCGCAGGCCCGAACCGCAAAGCTGGTTAACGCCCCAGGCCGGGCTCTCGACCGGGATGCCGGCCGCGATCGAGGCCTGACGGGCCGGATTCTGGCCCTGACCCGCGGTCAGGATCTGTCCCATAATGACCTCGGAGACCTGCTTGCCTTCGACACCGGCCCGCTTCAGCGCCGCCTCGATGGCGACCTTGCCCAGTTCGTGCGCCGGCAGATTGGCAAAAGCGCCGTTAAAGGCACCGACCGGCGTACGCGCGGCGCCGACGATGACGATGTCGTCCTGCATGAGTGAGCTCCTTGTGTGCTGGCCTTGCAGATAGCATGGCATATCCGGGCCGCAAACCGGAGGTCCATGCGATCCTGCCGGATAAGCCCCGCACAAAACGGTGGCTAGGCCGGTTGAAACCGCCTATTTTCAATCCTTAGGCCCAATCCCGGGTGTCAGCGGGCGCTGCGTAACACGATCATGGCAAAATCCGACGAACCCATCACGATCAAGAAATACGCCAACCGTCGCCTCTACAATACCGGCACCAGCACCTATGTGACGCTGGAAGATCTGGCGACCATGGTGAAAGCCGGCGAAAATTTTGTCGTCTTCGACGCCAAGACATCGGAAGACATCACCCGCTCGGTGCTGGCCCAGATCATTTTCGAGCAGGAGAACAAGGAAGGCCAAAACCTTCTTCCCATCAATTTCCTGCGGCAGCTCATCCGCTTCTACGGCGATTCCATGCAGATGATGGTGCCGCGCTATCTCGAAGTGTCGCTGGAATCTTTCACCAAAGAGCAGGAAAAGATGCGACAGCAAATGGCGCAGGCCTTTGGCGTCGGCATCGGTGGCTCTCCCTTCGGTTCGATGGAAGAGCAAGTCCGCCGCAACATGGAGATGTTTGAAAAGGCTTTCGCCATGTTCACGCCGTTCGCGCGGAGTGGGAAGAAGGACGGGACCGCGGGCACGCCCGACAAGCCGGGCTTGCCCGGGTCGGAGGACATCGACGCGCTCAAACGTCAGATCGAGGAAATGCAGCGCCGGATCGACAAGATCAGCGACAAGGATTGACGGCCAGCGGCATTGCGCCGCGATTACCCCGCAAAAGCAGAAGCCTGCGGTTGCAATCGAGTTGATTTCCTAAGTCAGGGTTGGATTCCAGCTTGTGCGCGACAGCGAGGTTTGGCGCTGCTGCAACGAGCACGCAACCAGTGCCGGACGGTCGGGCGCCGCGCAGCCAATGTGCATGCCCTGCAGATAGTCGCAGCCCCACGCAGCAAGAATGGCTGCAGTCTCCTCGTCCTGCACCCATTCGGCGACGGTCTTCATATTCAGTCTGCGTCCCAGATCGATCATCGCGCGCACGAAGGCACGGTCATCGTCGGAGCGCACAAGCTTTTCAATGAAGGCGCCGTCGATCTTGATCATGTCGACGCCGAGCTTGCGCAAATTCCGGAACGAGGTGTAACCGGCTCCGAAATCGTCGATGGCAATGCGGGCGCCAAGATCCCTGACGCGGGAAACGAAGCCTCGCGCATTGTCGATATCATGGATGGCCGCGGTCTCGGTAATTTCAATGATGAGCCGCGCCGCCACATGATCGTGCAGCCGAAGCAGCGCTTCGAGGCGCGACCACCAATCCGGATCCATGGTCGAGGAGGCCGAGACATTGAGGCTCGCCTTGAGATCGCGATGCGCGGCCATTTCCTCGATCGCGAGTTCGAGCACCCGTTGGTCGAGCAGACGCACGAGCCCTAGTCGTTCCGCAACCGGGATGACGTCCAGCGCGGGAATCAGCGATCCATCCGCGCGACGGATGCGAAGCAGGCATTCGTGAAACACGATCTCGCGGCTATGCGCGTCGGCGACCGGCTCGTAGGCCAGCTCGATGCGTCGCTCATTGAGCGCGGTGACGATCTGGTCAGTGGCGAGAATGTTGGCACGACGGATCGCCTCGCCCTCGACATTCGGCATATAGGCGAGGAAAGAACCCGGATGCTTCTCCTTGGCGCGGTCGAGAGCTTCCTGCGCGCGCGCAAGCACCTCATGCACAATGGTCGCATGGCTGGGCGCGGCGACACCGCCGATAGTGCCTGTCACGGAGACCGGGCCGGCAGAGGTGATGACGACGTTGTCGCGGATAGAACCTAGGAACCGTTCTGCCGCGATCCTCAGTTCCTCGGTCGTGCATTCGCGCAGGATGACCCCAAACTTGTTGCCGGAAAAGCGGCCAAGACAATCCTCGGCGCGCAGGCGGCCGCGCAGCCGCTTGGCGACAATGCCGATCACCTCGTCGGCAACGTCGTAGCCGTAGGACTTGTTGACACGCCCCAGATTGTCGATCGCGACCAGGAGAAATCCGCAAGAGGTTTGCGTGCGCGCCGCGTATTGCAGGGTCTGTTCGATCTTCTCGGTCAGGTGGCTGCGGTTGACCTCGCCGGTGAGAGCATCGATGCGCGAGAGCTGGGCGAGATGTTGTTCGCGCTCGTGGCGGTCATTGATGATGCGGACGAGGCCGACGGCGCGCTGCGGCGTGCCGTTATTGTCGGCGAACCAGCGGCCGGTATCCTCGACCCAAAGCTTGGGCGAGCGCGCACCGGTGCGCAGCGCATATTGGGTCTGATAGGCGACGCCGCTGCCGCGATCGGTTTCCTGCGACTGGAAGATCACATCGAAGCGGGTCTTGCCGTTGTCGGAGTCGAACAGATCGGCGTAAGCACGGCCAGACGCGATCGGCCCGTCGTTACGCAGCCCGAACACCGCCGGTGCGTTGTCGCTCCAGATCAGGTGATCGGATTCCATCCGCCATTCGTAGGCCGCCTCGCCGGCCGACCGCAAAATTTCCGCGTAATCCAGTCCGTTGACTGGCGATGCCGCGCCCGTGCCGCCGAACAGGCGGGGCCCCTCGCCGTCCACAAAGGCCTCGGTCGAGGCTGGCATCTTGTTCGTGTTCGTCACCATCGGCCCTCGAACGCGCCCACGCCAGTGCGGACAACGGGCGGCACATACGGCGACGTTATGAGACATTTCTAAATAATCTGAAAAATCAAGAGCTTGCTTTGTAGCAACTTGGCAGTCGCGGTCGAAGGCAGATCGTCGCAGACGGCATGCACATTGCGACCCTGATCTTCAACGGGACCGTGTTGTCCCGAATTGGAACAGGAGGCTGCTGTGGCTGCCGACAAGATGAACCGAAAGGCCAATAGCGCGCGCTCGAAAGACGCGGCTCTGGACAATGGAAGCAATGCCGATGGCAAACGCGATCTTGCGCGGGTCACGCCGGGCGTCGCAAACAAATCGTTAACCCGTTCCCGGCTGACCGATACCCTGTTCCTCGCGCATCTGTTCGCGAGCCGCTTTCAGGAGCCGCAGCCTCCCGAGCAACGCCGCACCAGCCCCGCCGCGGACAATGCGAGCTATCGCAAGAACGCGAAGCGTCCGGCAAAAAGGCGCCGGATTGTTTCGGAGAAGCGCTAATAGCCGAGCGCGCAACCGTCCTTGCGCGCATCCGAGCCGCCGATCAGCACGCCGCGATCCCAGTCGATGCGGATGGCCTGCGCACCGCCGAGCGGCACCAAACGCCGCACCGCGTTGTGGCCGCGCGCACGCAATTCCTGCATCACGGCTTCGCTGACGCCGCTTTCGACAACCACCGGCTCGCCCTCGAAGAACACCCGAGGCAGGTCGATCGCGGTCTGCAGGTCCATGCCGTGATCGACCAGATTGGAGATGAAATGGGCGTGTCCCATCGCCTGATAGGCACCGCCCATGACGCCGAACGCCAGATCGACCCGGCCATCGCGTTTCGCGAGCGCGGGGATGATGGTGTGCAGCGGACGTTTCGAGGGGCCGATGCAGTTCGGGCTCGCCGGATCGAAATTGAAGCCTGAGCCGCGGTGATGCAGCAGGATGCCACTGTTCTCGGTCGCGATACCGGAGCCGAAAGTGGAAAACAGCGAATTGATGATGGTGACGGCATTGCGGTCGCGGTCGACGACACAGCACAGGACGGTCGAGCTTTGAGGCTTCGGCAATTTCGGAAAGTTCGAGCGCCTGGTGCGGTCGATCAGGCCGGCAAGCTCGGCGGCAAAGCCGCGATCGAGCAGCGATGAGACCGGGATCTGCATGAAGGCCGGATCGGCGACGTATTGGTTGCGGACCGCATAGGAGAGCCGCCCGGCCTCGATCAGGAGATGAAGCCGGTCGGCGCCGACCGGATCGAGTGAAGCCATGTCGAAGCGTTCGAGCATGTTGAGAAGCAGCAAGGCCGCGACCCCCTGTCCGTTCGGCGGCAATTCGACGACGTCGAGATCGCGATAGCGGCTTTCGAGCGGCGGCGCTTCATCGCCGCGATGGGCGGCGAAATCTTCGCTCGTGAGCAGACCGCCGCGCGCGGCCAGCGTTTCAACCATGTCGTCGGCGATTGCACCCTCATAGAAAGCCCGCGCACCGCCTTTCGCGATCGCGCGAAGCGTTCTGGCGAGCGCCGGAAACCGCACGATATCGCCAACCGCAGGCACCGCGGCGCCGGGCAGATAGATCGCAGCCGTGGCCGGATCGGCGGCGAGCTTTCCTTGCGCAAGCGACCAATCATACTGGACGCGCGGCGGCACCGGCACGCCGCGTTCGGCGGCATCGATTGCGAAGGACAGCGCCCGGTCGAGGCCGAACCTGCCGTGAGCCTTGAGGATCGTTTCCCAGGCTTCGACCGCGCCCGGCACGGTGACGCTATGAACCGAATTGGTAGCGATCTCGGTCAGGCCCTGCTCGATCAGTAATTCCGCGCGCATGGCGGCGGCCGAGCGGCCCGAACCGTTGTAACCCCAAACCGGCTGGCCGGGCTTGGCGACAAGGCAGAAGCAGTCGCCGCCGATGCCGGTCATCTGCGGCTCGATCACGCCTGCAATCGCAATCGCAGCGACCGCGGCATCCACAGCATTGCCGCCGGCGCGCAGCGTCTCGATGGCGGCAAGCGCGGCAAGAGGATGCGACGTCGCAACCATGCCGTTGCTGCCATAGACCGTTGAACGGCCGGGCACATGAAAATCGCGGGTCATGGCGGGGAAATGGGTCGGCTAGTGCGGGAGCGGCGTCGAGCCTTCGACGTTATAGTCGCGGGTCGCGGCTCGGATCGAGATCGAAAAACCGCCGACCACGTCCACGATGCAGATCACAAGCAGCAGCAGGAAGGTCGAGGTCGCCGCCTGCTTGACCATCAGGAATTCGCCGAGCGCGACCACGAACACCACAAACGACAAAATGTGGTCGATGATCGATTTCACGCCAAAGCGCGTGGCTTTCAGGATCTCGACGAACAGCAGAAGGATCGACAGGATCAGCAGCAGGTCGCTCGTGGTCACGCCAAGGTCGACCCCCGACATCATGTGGACCGAAAACAGCGTGTCCTTGAAGCCGAGGTTAAAAAGAAAGGCGATGATGTTGTAGATCGCGAGCGGGATCAGCAGGAGAGGAAAACCGACGATGTACATGGGTCGAGCCTCTCCCGCGTGTCAGCCTGGATCAGGCTTCGGTCTTCACCTTCAGGATCTGACGGCCCTTATACATGCCGGTCTTCAGATCGAGGTGATGCGGGCGCCGCAATTCACCGGAATCCTTGTCCTCGATGTAAGTCGGCTGTTTGAGCGCGTCGGCGGACCGGCGCATCCCGCGCCGCGAGGGCGAGGTTTTTCGTTTCGGAACGGCCATTGCTGGAACTCCTGAAAAAGACGATCCGGCCAAATGGGGCCGGACGGGAATTAGGGGATCGCGGCGGCTTATAGAGGAAGCCCCCATCCGACGCTAGGGGTGTGTCGGGCCAATTCTAGCGGTACCAGCCCTTCCATACCCGGATGGGCCTGCGCAGGCAGGAATCCAGCCCCGGCGTATTGGCCCGGGCCTGATAAATCCCGGCGAGCCGCTGCACGCCCGGACCCGGCCTTGCGGCGCTGCGCCGGCTCGGATTGGGCAGAATGGCGGCCATCAGCGCCGCCTGTCGCGCATCGAGCTCGCTGGCAGACTTGTTGAAGGCCCGGCGGGCGCCGGCCTCGGCGCCGAACTCCGCGCCAGGACCCCACGTCGCGATATTGAGGTAGATTTCCATCACCCGCCGCTTGCCCAGGATCAGGTTGACCCACAGGCTGAGCGGCAATTCCAGCGCCTTGCGAACATAGGAGCGGCCGGACCATAGGAACAGATTTTTCGTGGTCTGCTGGGTGATGGTTGAACCGCCGCGCAAATCTTCCAGGTCTTCCGCCTCTTCCAGCAATTCCTTCAGCGACCGCCAGTCGACGCCACGGTGCTGGCAGAAGCGCGCATCCTCGGACGCGATCACGGTCCGCGGCAGAACGGCGGCAATATCTTCCAGTGGCATCCAGGTCTGCCGCACCGGCTGCTGCGTCACATAGCGCCACAGCATCGGCATCGAAATCGGCCGCACCACGAGGTAAAGCGGCGTTAACAGATAGGGCAGGAGAAAGAGGAATATCAGGATGCCAATGGCAATACGCAGCGCCCGGCGCAACACGCCCCGGCTGGAACCCGTCGACGGTTGCTGCGATAACGTCACGACATTCGACCCGGTTTCGTACGTACCCTAAGAGAGCCTGATGCAGAGTGACAGAACAGTGAATGCGGTGGCTGACCGCGCCGATGTGGCGCCCCGATGAGCTCCGCTGGTGAAGATTTCGTTGCACGGCTGGAGGGCTGCGCCGCCGATACCGAGCGACTGCTCGATCGTTTGCTGGCCCAGAAGCCGGAAGCGTCCGAGATCGAGCGCCCGGATCGGCTGCTCGACGCGATGCGCTATGCATCGCTCGGCGGCGGCAAACGTCTGCGTCCGTTTCTGGTGGTGGAGAGCGCCAACCTGTTCGCGGTCGCGCCCGAACAATCTCTCATGACCGGTGCCGCACTCGAATGCATTCACTGCTATTCGCTCGTGCATGACGACCTGCCGGCGATGGACAATGACGATCTGCGGCGCGGCCGGCCAACCGCGCACAAGGCCTATGACGACGCGACCGCGATCCTCGCCGGTGACTCATTGCTCACCTTCGCCTTCGATATCCTGTCACGGCAAGAGACGCATCCCGATCCGGAAATCCGCGTCGCTCTGGTGCGCGAACTCGCGCGCGCAGCCGGCATCGGCGGCATGGCCGGCGGACAATTGCTCGATCTCGCGGCCGAGGGCCGCTTCGACGACGGCAAGCCGCGCAAGCTCGGCGAGCGCGATGTCGTCATCCTGCAATCGATGAAGACGGGTGCGCTTTTGCATTTCGCCTGTATCGCCGGCGGCATCCTCGGAAGTGCGAAAGCCGGCGAGCGCGAAGCGCTGTCACGCTATGGCCATGCGATCGGAGTGGCGTTCCAGATTGCCGACGACCTTTTGGATGTCGAAGGCGATGCCGCAACGCTCGGCAAGGCTACCGGCAAGGATGCGGCGAGCGGCAAGGCGACGCTGGTCGGCATTCTCGGCGTCGAAGCCGCCCGCGCGCGGCTCGCTCGCTGCGTCGACGAGGCGCAAGCCGCGCTTTCGGTGTTCGGGAACCGGGCGAAAACCCTCTCCGAGGCGGCTCAATTCGTGGCTGCCCGGAGGAATTGACGACCTGGTTAACAGGCTGAAAAGTCTGGAATAACTCAAAAATCGTCGGCCAGAATGTCCAAAACGTAAGGTGACGTGGGGCCGCTGCGTCATTACATCATGGCAGAAGGGGGATAGACTTCGCCATGCGCCGACTGCCAACCATTGTCCTGCTGCTCGCCATCGTCGCGGCGGCGGGCTTCTATTTGCTGTCCGGCTGGAACGGCGCGCCGGCCGAAGGTAGCTATCGCACCGCCAAAGCGGACCGCGGCGAGGTGGTCGCAACCGTCAACGCGACCGGCACCATCAATCCGACCACGACGGTGATCGTCGGCTCGCAATTGTCCGGGCAGGTGGTCGAAATCCTCGCCGACTACAATTCGGAGGTGACGGCCGGCCAGGTGGTGGCGCGGCTCAATCAGGACCAGATCAGGGCGCGCCTCGACGCCGCGCGCGCCGATCTCGCGCAGATGCGCGCGCAAAAGCTCGTCACCGAAGGCCAGATCGAGAAGGTGAAGGCCGAGACCGAAAAGGCGAAGGCTGCGCAGGCCGACATGGAATCGCAGGTCGTGCGCAATGAAGCGCTGCTTGCCGATGCCGAAGAATCTTCACATCGCCAGAGCGAATTGCGATCCCGCGGCTTCGCTGCCGAGGCCACCGCCGAAACCGCACGCGCAACCCGCGATGCGCAGGCCGCCGCGCTGAACTCCGCGCGCGCCCAGGTAAATTCCGCCAAGGCCAACATCCTCGGGCTTGCCGCCGATCTGCAGGTCGCGCAGGCCAATCTCTCGGCGGTCACCGCGCAGATTCAGCAGCGCGAGGCGGCCGTGCGCCAGATCGAGGTCGATCTTCAGAATTCCGAGATCAAGTCGCCGGTGAACGGCGTGGTGGTGCAGCGCAATGTCGAGCTTGGCGCCACTGTTGCCGCTTCGCTGCAGGCGCCGACCTTGTTCCTGATCGCCGACGACCTCGCGCGGATGGAGATCGCTGCCAATATCGACGAGACCGATGTCGGCCGTATCAAGGCCGGCCAGCGTGCGACCTTCACCGTCAATGCCTTTCCCGGCCGCTCCTTCGAGGGCATCGTCAAGATGGTGCGGCTCGGCTCGCAGAATGTGCAGAATGTCGTGATCTACACGACCATCATCTCAATCGACAATCCGCGCCGCGAATTGCTGCCGGGCATGACCGCCAATCTGCGGGTGGAGACCGAGCGGCGCGACAACGTCGTGCGCATTCCGAACGCGGCCTTGCGCTGGCGGCCACCTTCGCTTGAGCAGGCCGCAGCAGCACCGGGCGCACCCGGCGCTGGCGATTCAGGCGGCGGCGGAGAAAACGCGCAGCGTCGTCCGCAAGGCGGCAACAACAGCGCCGAGTTCATCGACGCCATCAAGAAAGAGCTGCATCTGTCGTCGGTTCAATCGAAGGACATCGACGCGCTGGTCGCCGAGATGCGCCAGGCCATGATCGCCAATGCGGTGGCTGGCGGCGACGCCAATGCGAGACGCGAACGCTTCCGCACCGCGCGCCAGGAACTTGAGAAGACGATCGCCGCCCTTTTGACCGACGAGCAGAAGCGCGGTTTCCAGGCGATCGTGAAGCGCTACGCCGAAGTGCGCGATAGCCGCACAACCCAGAGCGGCCGCGTCTTCATCGTCGGCGCCGATGGCAAGCCCGAAGGCGTCACCGTGCGAATCGGCGCAACCGACGGCGGCACCACCGAAATCGTCTCAGGGCTGGAGCCCGGCGCCGAAGTGATCGTCGGCGGCGGAGCGCGCGGAGCAGCCGCTGGCGCGCAGCGCGGCCCGCGATTTGGGTTCTGAGGCGGTCGTCATGCCGCTGATCGAAACCCACAACCTCACGCGGCTTTACAAGCTCGGCGACGAGACCGTGACCGCGCTTGGCGGCGTATCCGTGTCGGTCGACGAAGGCGACTTCGTTGCGGTGATGGGCCCATCCGGCTCCGGTAAGTCGACCTTCATGAACGTCATCGGCTGTCTCGATAAGCCGACCTCGGGCACTTACAGGCTCGACGGCGACGTGGTTTCCTCGCTCAACGGCGACGCGCTCGCCGCCGTGCGCAACCGCAAGATCGGGTTCGTGTTCCAGCAATTCAATCTGCTCGACCGGCTTGACGCTCTGGCCAATGTCGAATTGCCGATGATCTATGCCGAACGCGACCGCCATTCGCGCAAGGAAAAGGCGATCGTCGCGCTGACGCGGCGTCGGCCTTGGCGCGCGCATCCACCACCGGCCGACGCAGCTTTCCGGCGGACAGCAGCAGCGCGTCGCGATCGCACGCGCGCTCGTCAACTCACCGAAGATGCTGCTCGCCGACGAACCGACCGGTGCGCTCGACAGCCGCACCTCGGTCGAATTGATGGCGCTGTTCCAGGAATTGAATCGCGACGGCACGACGGTGGTGCTCGTCACGCATGAGCCCGACGTCGCGGCCTATGCCAACACGGCTGATCCGGTTTCTCGACGGCGCATTTGATTTCCGACAAGCGGCAGGCGCCGGTCGACGCTGCCAAGCAACTCGAGGAACTGCTGAAAGCCCGCTCCCGTGCAGCACGAGGCCGCCGAATGACCCGGGATGTTTCATGACACATCGCGACGCCATCCTCTCCGCGCTCGACGCGCTGCGCCTGCACAAGTTGCGCAGCGCGCTTACCATGCTCGGCATCATCATCGGCGTTGCTGCGGTGATCGCGATGGTGGCGGTCGGCGGCGGCGCGCGCGAACAGGTGGTGGCGCAGATCCGAAGCCTCGGCGCGAATCTGCTCATCGTCATGCCGGGCAACGTAACGCAGGGCGGCGTGCGGCTCGGCTCCGGTGCCGCCTCCTCACTGACCGACGAGGATGCTGCCGCAATCGTCAAGGAAGTGGCGGCGGTTCAGGCGGTCGCGCCCTACATGCGCGGCAACGCGCAACTGATTGCAAGCGGCATGAACTGGGCGACCGGCGTGATCGGGATCGACAATCGGCTGGTTCGAGACCCGCGAATGGGATGCCGATCATGGCCGCATGTTCGAGCCGGAGGAGATTTCCCGGGGCGCGCAGGTGGTGCTGATCGGCAAGACGGTGGCGCGCAATCTCTATGGCGGGATCGATCCGATCGGCCAGGAATTGCGCATCCGCAACGTGCCGTTTCGCGTTATCGGCGTGATGGCGACGAAGGGCCAGTCGACCTGGGGGCAGGATCAGGACGACGTCGTGTTCGTCCCGCTCAACACCGCGCGCCAGCGCGTGCTCGGCCGCAACCAGGCCAATGCGCGCGCGGTCGGATCGATCTATGTGAAGGTGCGCGACGGCGAGGACATGGCGCTGGTCGAGGATGAGGTGAAAGCGCTGCTGCGCCAGCGGCACCGCATGCAGCCGGGCCAGGAGGACGATTTCTCGATCCGCAACCTCGCCGATATCGCGGCGACCCGTGAAGCCAGCGCGCGCACGCTGGCGCTGCTGCTGGCCGCGGTCGCCGGCGTGTCGCTTGCGGTCGGCGGCATCGGGATCATGAATATCATGCTGGTATCGGTGACCGAACGCACCCGCGAGATCGGATTGCGGCTCGCCGTCGGTGCGCGACAGATGGGATATCCTTCGGCAATTCCTGTTCGAGGCGACCGGCCTTGCCGCCATTGGCGGATTCATCGGCGTGCTGTTCGGCGTCGGTGCGGCCTATATCGTGTCGAACGCGGCCGGCTGGCCGCTTCTGATCCAGCCGGAATCGATCATTCTGGCGGTGGTGTTTTCCGGACTGGTCGGCGTGTTCTTCGGCTGGTACCCGGCGCTGCGCGCCTCGAAGCTCGATCCGATCGAGGCGCTGCGGCATACCTGAGGCACGGCCTTCAGGCTTTCCCCAAGTGGCGGCACACCGGTTGAATTGCCGCGTGGATTGACGCAGTTTCGCGCCATGGCCGCGATCCTGCATACCGTTCTGCTGCTGATTGCCGTGCTGGCGCTGGTTGCCGTGGTGGCCCGGCGGCTGCGTACCGCGCCTTCGATCCTCTTGGTCGTAGCTGGGGTTATCCTGGCGCTGATACCCGGGCTGCCGCGTATCGCGCTGGCGCCCGAACTGGTCCTGCTCGGCATCCTGCCGCCGCTGATCTATTCCGCCGGCGTCAGCATGAGCTGGCGCGAATTCCGTTTCAATCTGCGGCCGATTTTCCTGCTCGCCTTCGGTTGCGTGATCTTCACCACCTGCGCGGTCGCCGCGGCGGCGCATTATGTTCTGGGCCTGCCTTGGGCAGTCGGCTTCGTGCTCGGCGCCATCGTCGCGCCGCCCGATGTGGTGGCCCCGCTTGCGATCGCGCGCCGGCTCGGCCTGCCGCGGCGCATTCTTGTCATCCTGGAAGGCGAAGGGCTCGCCAACGACGCGACCGCGCTCATCCTCTATCGCTTCGCGGTCGCGGCGGTCAGCAGCGGCCTGTTCTCGCTTCCGCAGGCCGGCGGCACCTTCGCGCTGATCGTGGTCGGTGAAATCGCGTTCGGCATCGGGGTCGGCTGGCTGTCGCTGCCGCTTGCGGCACTGGGCGCGTGACCCGCGTGTCGAGATCACGCTGTCGCTGCTGACGCCCTATGTTGCCTTCTGGGTGCCGGAACATTTCGGCGGCTCGGGCGTGCTCGCAACGGTGGCGGCCGGGCTTTATGTGAGCTGGAACGGGCCGCAACTGATCTCGGCGGCGACACGGTTGCAAGGCATCTTCTTCTGGGACCTGTTCGTCTATCTGATGGAAGGCTTCGTGTTCCTGCTGACCGGATTGCAGGCGCGCATCATCTTTGAATCCGCCAAGACCTTTCCGTTCCAGGAGATCGTGATCGCGACCCTGCTGACGACGGCGATCATCATCGTCGCCCGTTTCATCTGGGTCTATCCCGCGACCTATCTGCCGCGCTGGCTTTTTCCCGCCATCCGCCGGCGCGATCCCTATCCGTCCTGGCAGCAAACCTTCGCCATCGGGTTCATCGGCGTGCGCGGCGTGGTATCACTGGCGGCGGCGCTCGCGATTCCGTTGACCATCGGCAGCGGCGCGCCATTCCCCTACCGCGACCTAATCCTGTTCGTCACCTTCGGCGTCATCATCCTGACGCTGATCGGGCAAGGATTGGTGCTGCCGGTGGTGATCCGCTGGCTGCGTCTTGGCGCCAATACCAAACGCGAGCACGAGGAAGAGCGCAAGGCCGAACTCGCCGCGCGTCACGCCGCAATCGAAGCCGCGCAAAGACGGCTGACCGAATTGACGGACGAACGAAAGCTCAGCGACGGCATGTTCACGCTGTTGCGCGCGCGCCATGAGGTGCGCTCCGCGCAATCTCCGCTCGATCTCGCCGAAGGACATGATGCGGTGATGTTGAGCGTAGAATTGCGCACCGAACTGATCGTCGCCGAACGGCAGACGCTGCACCAGCTTTATCGCGCGGGCAAGATCACCGACGAATCGCGCCGGCGCATCGAGCGCGAACTGGATCTGGAAGAAGAAAGCATTGCGTGCCGG
This sequence comes from uncultured Pseudomonadota bacterium, assembly GCA_963707705.1. Classification (GTDB taxonomy): domain Bacteria; phylum Pseudomonadota; class Alphaproteobacteria; order Rhizobiales; family Xanthobacteraceae; genus Pseudorhodoplanes. The sequence continues at coordinate 165,132 of CAVPRD010000007.1, forward strand.
AAAGACGCCGCGGCGTCATAGTGATTATTCCGCTGCGGTCTTTCCCGCCACGCCGTGACCATAGCGGCGCTCGATGTAATCGATCACCATCGCCTTGAAATCCTGCGCCACCGTCGGACCGCGCAAAGTCACCGACTTCTTGCCGTCAACGAAAACAGGCGCGGCCGGCGCCTCGCCGGTACCTGGCAGAGAAATGCCGATATCGGCGTGCTTGCTTTCGCCCGGCCCGTTCACGATGCAGCCCATCACCGCGACATTAAGCGCCTCGACGCCCGGATAGCGGGTCTTCCATTCCGGCATCGAGGTGTGAATGAAATTCTGGATGTCGCGCGCCAGTTCCTGGAACGTCGTCGAGGTGGTGCGCCCGCAGCCGGGACATGCTGCGACCAGCGGCACGAATACGCGAAAGCCCATGGTCTGCAGGATCTCTTGCGCAACCTTCACTTCTACCGTGCGGTCGCCGCCGGGTTCGGGGGTCAGCGACACGCGGATGGTGTCGCCGATTCCCTGCTGCAGCAGAATGCCGAGCGCCGCCGAAGACGCAACGATCCCCTTGCTGCCCATGCCGGCCTCGGTGAGCCCGAGATGGATCGCGTAATCGGAGCGCCGCGCAAGCTCGAGATAGACCGCGATCAGGTCCTGCACCGCCGATACCTTGGCCGACAGGATGATGCGGTTTTTCGGCAGGCCCATTTCGACCGCGCGGTCGGCGGACATAAGCGCCGACTGCACCATCGCTTCGCGCATCACGGCGCGCGCTTCGAGCGGCCGCGCAATCTTGGCATTCTCGTCCATCAGATGGGTGAGCAGCTCCTGGTCGAGCGAGCCCCAATTGGCGCCGATCCGCACCGGCTTGCCGTACCGGATCGCGGTCTCGATGATGGCGCCGAATTGCTTGTCCTTCTTGTCCTTGAAGCCGACATTGCCCGGATTGATGCGATACTTGTCGAGCGCTTCGGCGCAGGCCGGATGGTCGGCCAGCAGCTTGTGGCCGATATAGTGAAAGTCGCCGATCAGCGGCACGCGCACATTCATCTTGGCCAGGCGGTCGCGGATTTGCGGCACCGCGCCCGCGGCTTCGTCGCGATCGACGGTGATGCGCACCAATTCGGAGCCGGCGCGCGCCAGCGCCGCCACCTGCCGCGCCGTCGCATCCACGTCGGCGGTGTCGGTATTGGTCATCGATTGCACGACGATTGGCGCGCCGCCGCCGACCGTTACGCCGCCGACATCGACTGCGACAGTTTCGTGACGGGGGTCCGGGGCTCCGACGATAGTGCTGACTTGCTGGTCCATGATCCTAATGTAGCATTTCGCGCGCAAAGCGCGAGGTTGGGTGAATGAGCATTATTTCGGCATATTTACCAAGATCAGCCCGCCGATCACCAGCGCGGCCGCGGCGACGAAACCCGGCGTGATTGGGTCGCCCATTATCACATACCCTGCAAATACGCCGAATAAAGGTGTCAGGAAGGTGAAAGCCGAAAGCCGGCTCGCGGAATAGCGCAGCACCAGCATGAACCAGAGCAGGAATGTGATCGCGACCACCCAGATCGTCTGATAGGCAAACGACCAGAGCGCAACCGATCCCGGAAAATGGGTGATCCGCTCCCCGAGCAGCCACGACATCAGACCCATCAGCGGAATCGAAAAAACGAGCTGGTATTGCAGCGTCTTTTCCGGGGTGATGCGCGCGAGCGAGGTCGCTTTCACCACCAGCGTGGTGAATCCCCAGGCGATGCCGCCGAGCAGCATCAACGCGTCGCCGAAAAGCTGATGCGGGTCGGCCGACGGCACCGGCACCCCGAAAGCGAGCGCAATGCCGACAAACGACATCAACAAGCCGAGCCATTGCGACCAGCGGAAGCGATCTCCGGGGACCATGAAATGCGAGCCGATCACCACCACGAACGGCGCGATGTAGATGAACAGCGTGGCACGGCTCACGGTCGTGTAAAGAAGTCCGCGATAGATGAAGATGAATTCGGTTGCGAACAGGATGCCGGCGACGATACCGGCTCCCAGTGTCGCGTCGCGCATATCGAGCGAGATGCCGCGCGCGCGAGCGTAGCCCCAGATGATCAGTACGGCGCCGACATTGCGCAACGTCGCCTGCACCAGCGGCGGGATATCGGGCAGTGCGAGTTTCACCGCCACCTGATTGAAACCCCAGCACAGACACAGGAATACAATCAGCGCCGCGGCGCCGAGATCGAGCGGCCGCGTCGCCGAATTATGCGGCGCCTGAGTGGTGGCGGTCATTTATGGGTTCCCGGCGGGGAGCGTTTAATCGGGTCGTGGTAGCGGTTATGCGCCACCGCGGGAAGCGGTTGCGCGGCATGAGGGCCATGCCCATTCCCCGCTCATTCGTCTAGGCCCGCATCTAGGCTCGGCAATTCGCGCAAATGCCGGTGATTTCGATCACCGGTGCTTTCGGAGCGAAGCCTGCCGCGCGGGTCGCGGCCTTAAGCGAATCCGCCACCATCTGCGACGGTGCCTCGCCGACTTCGCCGCAGCGCTCGCAGATCAGGAACACCACCAGATCGTCGGATCCATGCCGGTGCACGCAGGCAATGAATGCGTTGCGGCTTTCGATGCGATGCGCCAGGCCATTCTCGATCAGGAAATCGAGCGCGCGATAGACCGTGATCGGTGCATGGCGCGTGCCGTGTTTCGCCGCGCGGTCGATAATCTCGTAGGCGCCAAGCGGCTTATGGCTCGACAACAGCACTTCCAGCACTTGCCGGCGGGTCGGCGTCAGCCGTTGCGAGCGCTGATCGCATAAAGCCTCGGCATGCCTCAGCGCATCGGCGGCGCAGCGTCCGTGGTCGTGATCGCGCTCGGGGAAGGCTGCTTTGCTCATGCTTCAGTCATAGTGCCCTGATTCAGCGCCGCAAGGTTGCATTCCCTGCATCATCTACTTTTTGCAATGCAACAATAAGTTTATTGCAATGCAACAAATCCGGCTTAGCTTCGTTCGCTACGGGCGGCGAAACCTGGAATTTGAATGCTGAAAGACATGTCGGCCGGGGTAAACCGGCTTTTGAGCGGGCTGAGGCTTAAACCGGGCAGCAAACGCATCAATCTGGCACTTCAGGGCGGCGGCGCGCATGGCGCCTTCACCTGGGGTGTATTGGACCACCTGCTCGAGGACGGGCGGCTGGCCTTTTCCGGTATTTCCGGAGCGTCGGCGGGGGCAGTGAACGCTGTCATGCTCGCGGACGGGCTGGCGCGTGGCGGCCCCGAGGAAGCGCGCCGAAGGCTCGCGGAATTCTGGCGCGCGGCATCGATCGGCGGCTCGCTGCCGGGTCCGCAGCGCGCGGTGCTCGACCGCATGCTGTCGCTGTTTCCGATGGCGGGATCGCCGGTGCAGATGTTCGTCGATGCGATGGCGCGGATGATGAGCCCTTACGATTTCAACCCGCTCAACATCAATCCGCTGAAGGACCTGATCGAACGCTTCGTCGATTTCGAGGCAATCCGCAATTTCGATCAGCTCGAATTGTTCATCACTGCGACTAATGTTCATAGCGGACGCATGCGGGTGTTCCGGCGCGAGCACATCACTGCCGACGTGGTGATGGCGTCGTCGGCGCTGCCGCACGTGTTCCGCGCCGTCGAGATCGACGGCGAGCCTTATTGGGACGGTGGCTTCACCGGCAATCCGGCGATCCTGCCGCTGATCGCGTCCAACGGCGCAGACGACGTGCTGCTGGTGCAGATCGCGCCGCTGAAGCGCGACGACACGCCGGTCACCGCGCGCGACATCCTGAGCCGCGTCAACGAGATCTCGTTCTCGTCCTCGCTCGCGGCGGAATTGCGCGCGCTCGAATATGTCGGGCGCGGCTATAATGGCGGCAGGGACGGCATCAAGGTGCATCGCATTCAACTCGAGGGTCTCGACCGCAAGCTCGGGAGCGGTTCGCGGTTGAAGACCGACTACGACTTCTTCGCGCTGTTGCACCGCGCCGGCCGCCGAGCGGCGCGCCGCTTCCTGGAGCGGCATTTCGCCGATATCGGGCATCGCTCGACGCTCGATCTGGTCAAGGAGACGGCGGCGTAGTCAGCCAGCGCAATCACCTGCACCGTCATCCTGAGGTGCCGTCGCAACGCGACGGCCTCGAAGGATGAACGGGCCGAGTGGTTCGACGTTCGGGCCGTCGCCCACCGATCTCGGGCTTGCCCGAGATCGGCAATAATTGCCACGCAAGTCGGCAACAGCCGACTTGCGATGAGGCGCGGTTATGCCGCGCACCTCAGGGTGACGGATTGGGGTTTGCGCACTAAATTCCGGTCATGTCCACTACCACTCCGCTCCTCACCGTCGAAGCCGGTGCCGCGAAGATCGACCTCCTGATCGGCGATATCACCGCGCTCGATATCGACGCCATCGTCAATGCCGCGAACCGCACGCTGCTCGGCGGCGGCGGCGTCGATGGCGCGATCCACCGCGCCGCCGGACCGGAACTAAGACGCGAATGTGAGACGCTCGGCGGTTGCGACACCGGCGAAGCAAAGATTACACACGGCTATCTGCTGAAGGCACGGCATGTGATCCACGCGGTCGGCCCGATCTGGACCGGCGGCGATGGTGACGAGGAGGCACTGCTCGCGTCCTGTTATCGCAAGGCGCTCACGCTGGCCGCCCAGCACCGGCTTTCCAGTGTAGCCTTCCCTGCGATCTCGACCGGGGTCTATGCCTTTCCGCCCGATCGCGCGGCCCGCATAGCGACCGGCACCGTTGTTTCCGACCTCGCCGCACGACCCGCCGGCATTACGCGCGTGGTGCTGTGCTGCTTCAGTGCGCAATCCGCGCAGCATCATGTGGAAGCATTGTCGGAGATGGGGCTCGTCTGATCCTGGCTCCCGCGGACCGAATTTTGACCGAATCCGGCACCAGGCTGCGTGTTACAGGGCAACTCGTCGAAGAGGCTTAAAGAAGATGGTGCTTGCGATCACACGCAGGGCCGCGATCATCGGGCTGGTCACATTCGCCACCGCAGCGCATGGCCAATATTCGAACGATGCGCCTGGCAATCCCTTCGCCCCGGTGCGGCTGCTGTTCGACGAGGTGGACCACATCGTCGCGGAGCATTTCTACAATCCGGCAGCGATCCCGAAATTCCGAAGCCTGCTGAATGCGCGCAAGGCCGATGCGCAGACCTATCCGGACGCAGACGATGGCATCGCGCAGGCTTTGCGCTCACTTCGCGCCTCGCATACCGGTCGCTACACACCCGACCAGATCGAGTATTACGAGCTTCTGGATATCTTCCAGACCTCCGGCTTCCGCAAAACTCCTTCGCTTCACGACGGACACATTGCCTATGCCGGTATCGGCATGGCCGCGCGCGAAATCGAAGGCCGGAACTACGTGACGCACCTTTACGATGGCGGGCCGGCACAAAAGGCCGGCCTGCGTGTCGGCGACCAAATCGTCAGCATCAACGGTGAGCCCTATCAGCCGATCCTGTCCTTCAGGGACCGAGCCGGCAGCAATGTTTCCGTTCAGATCCGGCGAAAGGCCGGCGCCTCGCCGATCTCGATTGAGGTGCCAGTGGTGTGGCTAAGGCCCAATCAGGCGCTGAGCGACGCCATCCGCAACAGCCTGCGCGTGTTCGAGAACGACGGTCAGCGCATTGGCACCCTGCGGCTGTGGACTTATGGGTCGAACGGCATGCACAGCCTAATGACCGAGCTCATATCCTCCGACATCTTGCGCAACGTCGACGGCCTGGTGCTCGATTTGCGCAGCCGCTGGGGCGGCCGCGGCAGCGAAGCGGCCGATCTGTTCCTGAGCCGAACGCGCGACATGAGTATTATCGGTCGCGACGGAAAGGAGACGGTGACGGTTGCACGCTGGCGCAAACCGCTGGTCGCCATCATCGATGGGGGCACGCGCAGCAGCATGGAGATCATCGCGTATTCCCTGCAGCAGGCGGGCGTACCGCTGATCGGCACCCGAACCGCCGGTGCGGTGCTGACGGCGCGTTCGTTCCTGCTTAGCGATAACAGCCTGGTGTTGTTGGCGATCAACGATGTCCGGCTCGACGGCAAGCGTTTCGAAGGAGTGGGCGTCACACCCGATATCGAAGTGCCATTCGACGTTCGCTACGCGGATGGTGCCGATCCGCAATTCGATCGCGCCGTCATGGAATTGCAGCGGAAGCTGCTGAATTAAAGAAGCCGCTTTGCCAGCACGGCGCAACCGATCAATCCGGGCTCGGGGGATATTATGAGCGCGGACGGAATCGACTTCAGCAGATTTTCGTAAGGCGGATGGCGCTCGAAAGCGGCGCGGAACAGCCGCGCATCGAACAGCGGCCCGAGCGCCGAGGCCACGCCGCCCGCAATATAGACCCCGCCGACGGCCCGAAAGGCGAGCGCCATGTCGCCCGCGAAACGGCCGAACAATCGAATGAACATGGCAAGTGTTGCGCGCGCCGCGATGTCGCCCGCGCGCGCCTGGCGCAGAATCATCTCCGACTTGAGACTGAGGATGCCGGGATGCATCGCGGAATGCAGGCGGGGAAGCCCGGTACCGGACAGAATATGCTCCGCCGAAAGCGGCGCATATTTCTCCGTTAGCCGATGAAACAGCGGCTCCTCGTCCGGATAAGCGGCGCCGAACGAGATGTGACCCGCTTCGCTTGCGACCGCCCGCCAATCATCCCCCGATGGAAGCAAGGCTGCGACACCGAGCCCGGTGCCGGGACCAATGACGAGCTTCGCTCCGTCCGCAAAGGCGCCGCCGTCACCGATCGGCTGCAGATCGCTCGCTGAAAAAGTCGGCAGCGCAAAGGCGAGCGCCTCGAAATCGTTGACCGCGTGAACCTTCGCGATCCCGAAGCGCGCCGCCAGTTCCTTCGGCCGCACCACCCAGTCGCGATTGGTGAGCGCGATCTCATCGCCCGCGACCGGCGCTGCCAGTGCGAGCACCGCAAGCCGAGGCGGCGCGGCTAAACCTTCGAGCGCGCGAGCCAGCACGCCCTCCGGTCCATCCACGCTGTCATTGGCGACGCTCAGGATGCGCTGCGGCCGCCCGCCGGGCTCCGCAAAGCCGACCCGGCTGTTGGTGCCGCCAATATCGGCGACCAGAATTTCCGACATTGCGCCTCAGACTTTCCGATTCAGATTTTCTCTTCAGATTTTCTCTTGCGCGAACACTTCGCGCGCGATCCGGAACGAATCGACCGCACAGGGCACGCCAGCATAGATCGCGACCTGCAGGAATACCTCGCAGATTTCCTTCTTGCTCACGCCGTTGGTAAGCGCGCCCTTGATATGCGCCTTCAGCTCGTGCGGACGATTGAGAATGGAAATCATCGCCAGATTGAGCATCGAGCGCTGCTTCAGCGGCAATCCCTCGCGGCCCCAGACCGCGCCCCAGCAATATTCGGTCACCAGCTCCTGCAGTGGCCGATTGAAATCATCGGCGGTCTTGATTGCGTTCTCGACATAGTCCTTGCCCAGCACCGCGGTGCGGATGGCGAGGCCCTTGTCGTACATGTCCTTGTTCATGGCGTTTCCGTCGTTCGTTTGGGACGCAGGATGATGCGGTGAGGGGCGCAACCTAGCGGCGTTCGCGCCGGACGGAAACGCGTTCCCGCGACGTTCGGAATTCAGCCAATCGGCTTTTTTCCGTTCCGGGACACTCCTCCAGCGGCCTTGAATACAACATAAGCTTCCTTATGTTATCTCTGCTTACAGAGAGTTCCAGCAATGCGCACACCCCATCCTCACCGGGATTTGGCCTTTCTTATCAATGATGTAGGCCGCATGCTGCGAACCTATGCCGATCAGGAAGTCCGCCGTTTCGGCATGACGCGGGCGCAATGGGCGGTGCTGAAGCGCCTGGAGCTCAACCAGGGTCTCAAGCAATCCGAACTCGCCGAAATGCTCGACCTGCAACCGATCACCCTGACACGGCTTGTCGACCGGCTGTGCGATAGCGGCCTGATCGAGCGCCGCGCCGACCCCAACGATCGCCGCGCCAAGCGGCTTTTCCTGACACCGGCAGCGCAGCCACTGATGGACCGGCTCGATGCGCTCGGCCACGACCTGATGGAATCCATTCTCAACGGCGTTGCGCCGGAACAAACCGATGCCGCCCTGACCTATCTCGGAGGGCTGAAAGAGAATCTGCGCCGTCTGCTGCAGGAGCGGACCGAAACCGAAAAGCGTCAAGAGAAGCAATATGCGTAACAATGTCCTCAAGATGCCGGGTGCGACCGAATCGGTCGGTGCCCGCGCCGGATCGCTCGCAGGCTTTCTGCGGGCGCGGCTTCGCATGATCCTGCTCGTGATCGTGCCGCTGATCGCGGCGGTCGCGGGCCTTACCTTCTATCTCTATGGCGGTCGCTACATCACCACCGACAATGCCTATGTCGGCGCGCAGAAGGTGCTGATCACGCCCGACATTTCCGGCAAGATCAACGGCATCTATGTGAAGGAAGGCCAGCACGTCGCAGCCGGCGATCCGCTATTCGAGATCGACCCGGTGCCGTATCAGCTCGCGCTCACGCAAGCGAAAAGCAAGCTCGCCGGCGTGCGCACCGACTTCGCCAATCTGAAAACCAATCTCGCCTCACTCACCAAGCTCGTCGATTTCGCGCAGCAGAGCGTGGAGATCAAGAAGCGCGACGTCGAGCGCAAGACCTCTTTGGTCAGCAAGCTGGCCGGCACGCAGGCCGATCTCGACACTTCGATCGCAGGCCTCATCACCGCGCAATTGCAGGCGCAGCTTGCCGCCCAGCAGAAGGGCGATACGCTCAATCAACTGCTCGGGGATCCCGATCTCGCCATCGAGAAATTTCCGGCCTTCATTCAGGCGAAGGCCGCGCTCGATCAGGCCGAACGCGATCTCGACCACACCACGTTGCGGGCGCCGCTCGGCGGCACCGCGACGCAGGTCGACGCGATCCAGCTTGGACGTTTCGTGACGGCTGGCATGCCGGTCTTCAGCGTAGTCGACGACACGGCACCCTGGGTCGACGCCAATCCGAAAGAGACCGACATTACCTACCTTCGCGTCGGCCAGAAGGTGACACTCGACGTCGACTCGTTCCCCGATCACACCTTCACCGGCAAGGTCGCTTCCGTCAGCCCCGGCACCGGCGCGCAATTCTCGATTCTGCCGGCGCAGAATGCGAGCGGCAACTGGGTCAAGATCGTGCAGCGCGTGCCGGTTCGCATCGCGTTCGATCCGGGCGAGGATACGCGGCTGCTGCGCGCCGGCATGAGTGTGAATGTCGCGATCGACACCAAGCGCAACCGCTCGTTCGCCGGCCTGCTTGGCCTGACTTCGTCGGCGAAGGAAGCGCCGCAGCGATGACCACGGCCGGCGCACCGGCCGCCCTGCCTCCCGGCGCACGCCGCACGCTCATCACCATCTGCGCGATGTCCGCCACCATCATGCAGGCGCTCGACACCACGATCGCGAATGTGGCGCTGCCCTACATGCAGGGCACGCTCGGCGCCTCGATGGACCAGATCAACTGGGTGCTGACTTCTTACATCGTCGCCGCCGCCATCATGACCGCGCCGATCGGCTGGCTGGCCAACCGCTTCGGCACCAAGAAGCTATTCATCATCTGCGTTGCGAGCTTCACGATGGCTTCGCTGCTGTGCGGGCTGGCACAGAATATCGAGCAGATGGTGGCATTCCGGCTGCTGCAGGGCATGGGCGGTGCGGCGCTGGTGCCGCTTTCGCAATCGGTAATGCTGAACTCCTACACGCCGGAGGAGCGCGGCTCCGCCATGGCGATCTGGGGCATGGGCGTGATGCTCGGCCCGATCATGGGGCCGACGCTCGGCGCCTGGCTCACCGACAATTATTCCTGGCATTGGGTGTTCCTGGTCAACCTCCCGGTCGGCATCGTCACGGTGATCGGTCTGACGCTGTTCATGGACGAGACCAAGCCGCAGGGCGGGATGAAATTCGACTGGTTTGGCTTTCTCTCGCTGGCGGTCGGTATCGGTTCGCTGCAATTGATGCTCGATCGCGGCGAGCAGCTCGGCTGGTTCGAGGCGACCGAAATATGGATCGAGATGTTCATCTCGATCATCGGCTTTTATTTCTTCTTCGCGCATTCGCTGACCACGCAAAGCCCGTTCGTGCGCTTCGAATTGTTCAAGGACCGCAACTTCGTCAGCGGCTGCCTGTTCATGGTACTGATCGGGGTGACTTTGTTCGGCACCATGGCGCTGGTGACGCCGTTCCTGCAGAACGTCATGAATTATCCGATCCTTTCGGCCGGCATGCTGCTGGCCTCGCGCGGCATCGGCACGCTGGTCGCGATGATGACGGTCGGCCGGCTGATGCGAATCATCGAGGCGCGCTATCTGGTGCTGGCCGGCCTCCTCATCACCGCCTTCACGCTGTCGGAGATGACCGGATTTACCGACAACACCTCGTCACGCACCATCGCGATCTTCAGCGTGATGCAGGGCGTGGGCCTCGGCCTCGTCTTCGTGCCGCTCTCGACCGTGGCCTTTGCAACTTTGCCGGGGCATCTGCGCACCGATGGCGCCGCGATCCTCACGCTTGTTCGCAACATCGGATCCTCGATCGGCATCTCGATGGTGATCGCGGAGCTCACCAACACGACCGTGAAGATGCACGCGCATCTGACCGAATATGTCACGCCCTTCAGCAACCCGCTGAAGATGCCGGACGTGGCGTCAATCCTGAATACCGCGACCGATCAGGGCCGCGCGCTGATCGACGCCATGATCACCCAGCAGGCCGCGATCATCGCCTACGGCAACGACTTCAAGTTGTTGATGGTTCTGACGCTGATCGCCATTCCGCTGGTGTTTTTGATCCGGACATCGAAGAAGGCCGGGGCCGGGGATCACGACGCCGTGCTGGATTGAAATTACCCAGCCAGAAACTCGGCCCGCACTTTCTCGGTATGCTCCCCAAGCTTCGGCACCGCACCATAGTGGCGCGCTTCGCCAATGATCGGCGCAGGCGCCGGCATCGCGACGGGGCCGGTTGGCGTCTCCACCGAAATCCGGCGCAGATGCGGATGCGCCGAAAGCAGCGCGCAGTCGTTCACGCGCGCAAACGCAATGTCCGCAGCGGCGAGCTTTTCCATCAGCGGTGTTACATCGAAGCGCGCAAAGACGTTGCCGACCCGCGCATCGGTCTCGGCGCGGTTGTCGACACGGGCCCGGTTGGTGGCAAAACGCGGATCGTCGGCAAGTACCGCGTCGCCCAACACATCTTTCGCCAGCACTTTCCATTCGCGATCATTCTGGATGGAAATCAGAATGTCGGCGCCATCGCGCGACTTGAACACCCCGTAAGGTGCGATCGCGGCATGCGCGAGCCCGATGCGCCTGAACGGATGGCCGCTTTCGTGGCTCAATAGCGGCACCGTCATCCATTCCGCCATCGCATCGAACAGCGAAACCTGAATCGCCGTTCCCTCGCCGGTCCGCCCGCGCGCAATAAGCGCTTCCAGGATCGCCTGATAGGCATTCATGCCGGCGCCAATATCGGCGACCGAAAAGCCAACGCGCGCCGGCGCATCCGGCCCACCGGTAACGGAGGCGAGCCCGACCTCAGCCTGCACCAGAAGGTCGTAGGCCTTGCGCGCAGCATAGGGGCCGTCCTCGCCGTAGCCGGAGATCGAGCAGCAGATGAGGCGCGGATATTTTTTGCGCAATTCGCCAATGGGAAATCCGAGCTTGCCGATGGCGCCGGGCTTCAGGTTCTGCACGAATACATCAGCCTTCGCGATCAGAACCGCGAACAAAGCCTTGTCTCCGGCCTTTGCAAGATCGAGCACCACCGATTCCTTGCCGCGATTGAGCCAGACGAAATTGGCGCTCTCGCCGTGAACGTAGTCGTCATAGGCGCGCGCGAAATCTCCTTCCGGACGCTCGATCTTGATCACCCGCGCACCGGCATCGGCAAGCCGGCAGGTTGCCTGCGGCGCGGCCACCGCCTGTTCCAGCGAAACGACGAGAAGATCGGAGAGCGGAAGGGTCACGTCACAATCGCCCTTCCGTTATTGATCACCACCACGTCCCGCTCGATCACCCGCGAGCGAAAGCTCACCACCTCGCCGTCACGCTGGGCTTCGGTGCGCCAAATCTCCGTACGCAACGTCTCGCCCGGAAATACCGGACCGGAAAAGCGGCCGGCGATTTCGGAGAGCCGTGCGGGATCGTAGCCGCAAACGCTGCGCAGGAGCGCATGGTCCGCGACACCGAAGGTGCCGAGCCCCTGCAGGATCGGCCGCGGAAAACCCGCAGCCTTCGCCACCTCCGGGTCCGCATGCAGCGGATTGACGTCGGCAGACAGCCGATAGACCAGCGCCATCTCGGGCCGCGTGGAAAGATCGCAGACCAAGTCCGATGCTCGCTCGGGAATCGCATGTGCCGGTGGCGATGGCCGAACATTGCCGAAGCCGCCGTCGCCGCGGCAAAACACGGACTGGCGGATGGTTGCGATCGGCGCTCCCGTTGTCTTGTCAAAGATCAGCCGCCGCATCAGCAGCAGCGCGCCCTTGCCAGCGCCCTTGTCGATGACATCGTCGATGATATGCCTCGCAACGATCGTGCCGGAGGTGGCGAGCGGGCGATGCAGCGTGAGATGCTCCTCGCCATGAACCGTCATTTCAAAGGTGATGCCGGTCCCGCGCAGCAGAAATGGCTCAAAGCCAAGCACCACCGCGAAAGTCGGAAGGACCTTCAGGTTCTTCTCATACACGAAGGCAAGCTCGTGCGGATCGGTCGGGTTCTGGCCGAGCCCGATGCCGAGCGCATAAAGCATCACATCCTTTTGCGTGTAGCTTTTTTCGGTGTCGGGAAATTTCAGTGACAGCAGCTTGTCGGGATCAATGGGCATGGGTGGGTGCCGGACTTCCTTTGCAACGAGCGCTTACTGTGCCGCGAGCCCAAGTCGTTTTATCAACTCGCCCTTGAACTTGTAATCGGCGACGGTCTGATCGTGGAATTGCTGTCCATCAAGATAGGCGATGCTTTGACCGGTATTGCCGGTCACCTTCAGCACGCCTTCCGATTTCACCGCATTCGCACAGCCACGCTCGAGCAAAGCCTTCACATCCGCTGGCACGCCCTTCGGCGCATAAAGGCCGTTCTGGCCGGGCGGCACCGCGGTCTTGACGCCGAGTTCACCGGCGGTCGGCACATCCGGATAGGCGGGATGGCGCTTGTCCGAAAACACTACCAGCGGTCGGATCTGGTCGTTGCCGCGAATCGAGGAAATGGCAGGGGCCGCGAAATCCAGATCGCCCTTGATCAGGACCGGCAGCATCGCTCCATCGCCGCGAAACGGCAGGTGCTGCACCTTGACCTTGAGCGCCTCGGCAAGATTCTCGACCGACAGATGCGGAATGGAGCCAAGCCCGGCGTGACCGAAATTGAGACCCTTGTCGCCCGCTGCTGCAAAAAGCTCTTTGGCTGTCTTGTAGGGAGAGCTGGGGCCGACCGCGATCGAGAACACGTTTTCGAACACCTGACAGATGTAATCGAAGGACTCGGCGTTGTAGCGCACCCCTTTCACGAGATAGGGCGCATTCGCAATCGGCGTCGACGGACCGAAGCCCAGCGTGTAACCGTCCGGCGCGGCGGCCGCGAGCGCACCGAAGCCAAGGGTACCGCCAGCGCCGTCGCGGTTCTGCACCACCGCCGTCTGACCAAGGTGGTCGGACAGCGAGGCCGTAACCGCGCGGCCGATCAAGTCGACGCCGCCACCGGCGGCGAAGGGAATGATGACCTCGATGGTTCGCGACGGATATTTTTGCGCGCCGGCAGCGCCGGAGAAAATCAGCAGTGCAGCGGCCGTGCCCAGCGCACGTAGAAACATTTTCGCCTCCCGTTTTGTTGGAAACGCTAGGCGAGCGGTCTATCCTCGTCAACGTCAAGCTTGGAGAGATTGCAAATGGCCCGCCGCATCGTCGATATTTCGATCCCGTTGGAAAGCGATGTCGCGAGCGATCCGCCGATTGCGCTGCCGAAGATACAATACCTTCGACACAATCAGACCATCGACCGAATCCGCGGGTTCTTTCCGGGATTGCAGGCGAGCGACCTGCCGGACAGCGCGGGCTGGGCGCTGGAGAAGGTTGAAATCACAACCCATAACGGCACGCATCTCGATGCGCCGTGGCATTATCATCCGACCATGGATCATGCACTCGGCGAACCGAAGCCGTCCATGACCATCGATCAGGTTCCACTCGACTGGTGTTTCCAGCCCGGCGTGAAGCTCGATTTCCGCCATTTCGCATCGGGTTATGTGGCAACCGCGCAAGATGTCGAGGCAGAACTCGCACGGATCGGCCACACGTTGAAGCCGCTGGAGATCGTGCTGGTCAACACGGCAGCGGGCGCGAAATACGGCGATGCTGATTATGTCGATTCCGGCTGCGGCATGGGCCGCGAGGCGACGCTCTATCTTACCGAACGCGGCGTGCGCGTTACCGGCATCGACGGCTGGAGCTGGGACGCGCCCTTTTCTTTCACCGCGCAGCGCTACGCGAAGGACCACGATCCTTCGATCATCTGGGAAGGCCACAAGGCTGGCCGCGACATCGGCTATTGCCATCTCGAGAAGCTGCATAATCTGGAACAGCTTCCCTCCGACGGTTTTATGGTGTCTTGCTTTCCGGTGAAGGTGAAGGGCGGCTCGGCCGGCTGGACGCGAGCCGTGGCGATATTCGAAGATTGATTGTCATGGCCGGGCACAGCCGTTCGAAGAGCGGCGTCGCTTCGCTCGCATGACGAATGGGGAAGGACGTACCATGCTGGGCTTGATCGACATCCACGCGCATTTTTTGACCAAAAGCTATCTCGACGCGATGCGCGCGGCGGGCGTCGACAGCGTCGACGGCTTTCCGTTTCCTGACTGGAGTGAGGAGAGCGCGCTCCGCCTGATGGATCAATGGGGCATTCAAACGCAGATCCTGTCGATTTCGGCGCCCGGCATCGACTTCGTCACCGGCGAGGCCGCGCGCAAGCTCGCGCACACGATCAACGAGGAACTTGCCGGCATTATTGCGCGCCATCCCGGCCGGTTTTGCGGCTTTGGCATCCTGCCGCTGCCGGATGTGGACGGTTCCCTGCGCGAGATCGAGCATGCCCTCGACGGGCTGCAACTGGAAGGCATCGTGCTCTATACAAATTTCGGCGGCATCTATCCTGGCGACAGCCGGCTCGACCCGGTATTCGAGGAGTTCAATCGGCGCAAGACGGTGACCTATGTACACCCTGTGGCGCCCCTCGGATTCGACGTGTCGCGATTCGGCTACCCGGCGGCGACTCTCGAATATCCATTCGACACCACCCGCATGATCACGAACCTGGTGTCATCGGGCACCATGCGGCGTTTTCCGGATTTCCGCATGATCGTTTCGCATGGCGGCGGCACGCTGCCGTTCCTCGTGCCGCGGATCGCGCGCCACACCACACGCTTTGCCCGCGTGTCGGTGACGGCGGATCAGATCATCGCCGATTTCAAAACATTCTATTTCGACGTCACCGCGGTTTCGCATCCGCATGCGATCGATGCGCTGCTCGCGATCGCGAACAAGGATCGGCTGCTCTATGGCAGCGATCATCCCTTCATGCTGCAGAGCGCGATCCTTCAGGGCATCGAATTCCTGAACAGCTCGCCGAAACTCGACGAGGCAACGCGCCGAGCCATCGGTTACCAGAACGCGCAGCGGCTGTTCCCGAGGTTGGTCGAAGGCTAGTTCTGCGGACCGAAACCGATCTGCTTCACCACCGGCAGCCACGCCTCCTGCTCCTTGCGCAGATATGCAGTGGTGTCGGCGATCGACATCGGCCGCGCGATCGTACCCAGGCCCGCGAGCTTGTCCTTCACCGCGGGCGTCTCCAGCACCGCATTCAACTCGCGATGCACTTGCTGCACGATCTGGTCCGGCGTCCCGCGCGGCGCGACCAGCGCAAACCATCCCGTGGCCTCGAAGCCTGGCAGAGTTTCGGAAATGGTCGGCAAGTTGGGGAAATCCGGCAATCGCTTCAGCGACGAGATCGCAAGCGGCTTGAGCGAACCGCTCTGGATCGGGCCGAGCAGCGAACCAAGGCCCTCGACGATGACGGAGATGCGGCCACCCAGCAGATCCTGCAAGCCGGCGGCGGCTCCCGGATAGGGAATGTAGGTCATGTCGGCGCCGGTCTGGGACTTGAGACGCTCGGCGGTGAGATGCGGAATGGTGCCGCGTGCATTGGCAGAAAAGTTTAGCGTTCCGGGCTTCGCCTTCGACAGCGCGACCAGTTCGGACAGCGAGTTGACGTTGAGCGCGGGCGAGACCGCGATTACCATCGGCTGCTCGGCGACGAAGCCGACCGGCACGAAATCGCCGAGCATGTCGATCTTCAGACCCGGAAACATTTCCGGCATCACGATGAAGGCCGAGGCCCCCGGAAGATAAAACGTGTAGCCATCCGGCTGGGCCTGCACCGCCTGCTTGGCGGCGACGCTGCCGCCGGCCCCGGTAGCGTTGAGAATGACCACCTGCTGTTTCCAGCGCCGGCCCAGTTCGTCGAACACCACGCGCGCAGCCACGTCCGGTCCGCTCGCGGGCGCACCCTGGGTGATCAGCTTTACGGGAGCGTTCGGGTAGTCCTGCGCGCGTGCTGTCGCAGATGTTGCAACAACCAGCACGGCGATCACGCGAAGAAAGTCGTGGCTTCGTTCGGCCATTCTGCGTCTCCCGTTTGTTTCCAACCCGTACCGTCGACCCCTTCTTTCCTTGTTCTTGGCGGCGATGACGGCCGCTTATTTTCCCCACACCTCTTCGGCCACTTCCACGATCATCCGCAGCTTCGCCCATTGCTCGTCTTCGGCCAGCACGTTGCCTTCCTCGGTGGAGGCAAAGCCGCATTGCGGAGAGAGGCAGAGCTGGTCGAGCGGCACGAATTTCGCCGCCTCCTCGATCCGTCTCTTGATCAGGTCCTTGCTTTCGAGCGTGCCGGTCTTGGAGGTGACAAGGCCGAGCACCACGCGCTTCTTGCCCTTCGGCAGGAAACGAAGCGGCTCGAAGCCGCCGGCGCGTTCGGAATCATATTCCAGGAAATAGCCGTCGATGCCGATCTTGTTGAACAGCACATCGGCCACCGGCTCATAACCGCCCGACGACACGAAGGTAGAGCGGAAATTGCCGCGGCACAGATGCATCGCCGTCACCATGTCGGCCGGCTTGTCGGCGATCGCGGAATTGAGCATGTCAGCCCAGATATTGGCGAGATGCACCGGGTCCTCGCCGCGATCCTTCACCATCTGGCGGCGCTCGTTGTCGCACAGATGCGCGTAGGAGGTGTCGTCGAGCTGGATATAGCGGCAGCCGGCATCGGCGAAAGCCTTGATCGCCTTGCGATAGGCGAGGCCAAGATCGTGCAGCATCTCCTCGGTCGACTTGTAGATGCCGTCCTCCACCGCTTTGCGGCCGACGCGATAATGCAGAACGGTCGGCGACGGCAGCGTCATCTTCGGCGTAACCTTGGTATTCGCCTTCAGAAACTGGAAGTGATCGATCATCGGCGCGCCGGAATAGCCGATCTTGCCGGTGACGCGAATATCCTCCGGCCGCGTTTCGACGCCGGCGAACTTGATGCCGTGCGCGGTGCGATAGAGCTCGGCGCCATCAAGCAGCTTGAAGAAGTCGAATTGCCACCAGGAGCGGCGAAATTCGCCGTCGGTCGCAAGCTTCAGGCCGACCTCTTCCTGTTTCTTGATGATCTTCTTGATCTCTTCGTCCTCCACCGCCTTCAGAGCCGCGGCGTCGATCTCGCCCTTCTCGCGCTTTGAGCGCGCGGCCTTCAGCGGTGCGGTACGCAGGATCGACCCGACATGATCGGCGCGGAACGGGGCCGAGTTGTTGCTGGACATGCTTTCCTCGATACGTTTTCGAAATTCGATCCCGTCATCCCTGAGGCGCGAGCACAGCGAGCCTCGAAGGATGACAGGGACAATGGCGGGGCCGTCGCCCTTCGAGGCCCGCGCTGTTCGCAGGCACCTCAGGGTGACGGATTACTTGGATCCCCAAACTTCCTCCGCGACCTCCACGATCATGCGGAGCTTTGCCCATTGCTGCTCCTCGGTCAGCGTGTTGCCTTCCTCTGTCGAAGCGAAGCCGCATTGCGGCGAAAGGCAGAGTTGATCGAGGCTGATATATTTCGACGCTTCGCCGATACGGCGCTTGATGTCGTCCTTCTTCTCAAGCTCACCGGTCTTGGTGGTGACGAGACCGAGTACGACGCGACGATCTTTCGGCACGAGCCTCAGCGGCTCGAAACCGCCCGAGCGCTCGTTGTCGTATTCCATGAAATAGCCGTGCACCTTAATGATGTTGAACAGCACTTCGGCCTCGGCGTCGTAGCCGCCCGACCCCATAAAGGTCGATTTGTAATTGCCGCGGCACAAATGCATCGTGATGGTCATGTCGGATGGAATGTCCGACATCGCATCGTTTATGAGCTTGCCGTATAGCGGCCCGAGCTTTTCGGGATCGTCGCCGCGCTTGACCATCTGGTCGCGATATTTCGGATCGCACAGCATCGCGATGAAGACTTCGTCGAGCTGCAGGTAACGGCAGCCGGCATCGGCGAAGCCGCGTACCGCCTTCTTGTAGGCATCGCCGAGGTCATCCCAGAAGGCATCCATGGTCGGATAGGCCTTCTTGTCGATCGGCGTCGGGATCGGCCGACCGTAGATCGCCGACGGCGAAGGAATCGTTATCTTCGGCGTCTGCTTCGTGTGCGCGGCGAGAAATTTGAAATGTTCGACCATCGGATGTGGTCCCGCCATGCCGAGCTTGCCGGTCACCGCGACGCCCTCGTTGCGCGTGTTGACCGCGGCAAACTTGATGCCGGAATCCATGACGTGCTTTTCCGCGCCATCCAGGCCCCACAGAAAGTCCAGATGCCACCAGGATCTGCGGAATTCGCCGTCGGTGATCGCTTTCAGACCGACCTCTTCCTGCTTCTTGATGACGCGCTCGATCTCGCGGTCCTCGACCTCTTTCAGTTGCGCGGCCGAAATCTCGCCGTTGGTCCTTTTCGCGCGCGCCTCGTGGATCGACTTCGGGCGCAGCAGACTTCCGACATGATCGGCGCGGAATGGTCGTTTCTCGTTGCTCATAAAATCGTTTCCTCCAGTTCGTATTGTGTGGCCGGCACGCAGTCTAGCTTTTGCGAAATGCGCGGACCTGCTTGCGCGGGCCGTTTCGCGGCCGTTCACGCTCCGGTCAATTCCTTCCGGACGATCTTGGTGCCGTCGACCATCGCCTTCATCTTACCGAAGGCCACCGGGCGCGGCAGGTATTTCAGGCCGCAATCGGGAGCAATCACCAGCCGCTCCGCCGGAACGACCTTCAATGCCTTGCGAATGCGATCGGCCACCGTCTCGGGCTGCTCCACCGTGAGATCGGCAAGATCGATGACGCCGAGGATGATGTCCTTGGACGGCAGCTTGCGCAGTATTTCAAGATCGAGCCTGGGCTGCGCGGCCTCGATCGAAACCTGCTGCACGCCGCTATTCTCAAGCTCGGACAGAAACGAATAGCCGGTCGGCTTGTCATGCACGACCTGCGCGTAGCCGAAGCATAGGTGGATTGCGATCGTGCCCTTCACGCCGTCCAGCGCGCGCGCCAACGTCTTCAGCCCGTATTGCCGCGCCTTGTCGGGATGCTGCTGCATCCACGGCTCGTCGATCTGCACGATGTCGGCGCCGGCCGCGAACAGGTCCTTAATCTCCTCGTTCACGGCGGCCGCATAGTCCATCGCGACCGCGACCTCGTCGTTGTAGAAATCGTCCTGCGCCTGCTTACCCATGGTGAAGGGGCCGGGCACCGTCGCCTTGACCTTGCGGTCGGTGTTGGCGCGCAGGATTTTCACGTCGCGCACTTCGACCGGATGCCTGCGGCGGATTTTTCCAGCGACGCGCGGTACCGGAATGGTCTTGCCGGTGCGATTGATGGTGGTGCCCGGCCGGTCGAGATCGATGCCTTCAAGCGCGGTCGCGAAACGGTTTGAATAACTTTCGCGCCGCTGCTCGCCGTCGCAGATGATGTCGAGGCCGGCGCGCTCCTGGTCGCGGATCGCAAGCAGCGTCGCGTCGTCCTGCGCGGCTTCCAGCCGTTTGTCGTCGACCAGCCACAGGTCGTACATGCGCACGCGCGGCACCTGCTTCGACAACCGCTCGCGGTCAATCAACCATTCGGGTTGCGGATAGGAGCCGACGAGACTGGTGGGGAGGAGCATCAATTCACCATTGCCAATTCCAGTCGTCCCCGCGAAAGCGGGGACCCATAACCACCAATCTGGAATATGGGTCCCCGCTTTCGCGGGGACGACCGAGGGTACTGAAGATCACAAGACTCAGGCGGCGCCGCACGGGTGTCGCGCGGCGCCGCATTTTGCACGTCAGGAGTTGCAGTTACTGCTGCGCCTTCTCAAACGGCACGACCGCTTCGCCGGTAGCCTGTTTCGCGGGCGCGACGATATTCTGAGTGTCCATGCCACGGAATTGTTCGAGGTCGTTGCCTTTGATGTTCTTGTACTGGACCTGCATCATGCCGGAATCGACCCACTCACCGCTCTTGCCGAACTTGACCGGGCCCATGATGGTCGGGATCGTGTTCGTGCGCAGATATTCGGCGATCTTGTCGTCGTTCAGGCTCTTGGTGGCCTCGACCGCCTTGCCGAGCAGTTCGGCATAGGCGTAGCCCCAGGTGCCGAGGTAATAGCCGAGCGGGTCGACACCGGCGGCCTTGGCGCGCGACTGATATTCCTTCAGGAATTCCTGGACTTCGGGAGTCAGCGCCTGCTTCGACGGCACCCAGGTCTCATAATTGATCCAGCCATTCATCAGCGGCCCGAGCTGGGTCTTGATCGCGCTGATCTGCAGCCCGACCATCGCCCCGCCGATCATCTTCGGCTTGAAGCCGATCTCGTTGACCGAACGCACGATGCCGACCGAGTCCGGCGGATAGGAGCAGATCACCACCGCATCCGGGTTCGCCGCCTGGATCGCGCGCACGATCGGGGTGAAGTCGGTCGTGGCCGGCGGATATTTGCGGTCGTAGACGATCTTGAGGTTGTGCTTCTTGATATTGTCGCGCGCACCCTCGCAGGCATTGTTCGCGAATTCCGCGTCGGCGGCGACAAGCGCCACGGTTTCAAGCTTGTTCTTCGCGGCGACCTCGATGAATCCTTCGGTGAAGGACGGCTTGGTATTCTGCCCGGTCGGGATCATCGCGAAATATTTCGGGTAGTTGAACTCGCTGTTCACCGCGAGCCCGAACAGCCCGATTATCGTCTTGCCCTTCTGGATGGCGACCGGCATCGCCGGCGCGATCATGTTGGTGGCATACGGGCCGAGGATCAGGTCGACCTTGTCGACGTCGATCAACTTCGTATAGATGCCCGGCACAGTCGAGGCATTGGTCTGGTCATCGTAAGCGATGATCTTCACCGGCCGGCCGAGCAACCCGCCTTTCTTGTTGATCTGCTCTTCCCAGATCTGCACGCCGAGCAGCGCTTGCTTGCCGGGACCGGCAAGACCGCCGGTCATCGCGATGCCGAGACCGATCTTGATCGGCTCACCGGATGGTGCCTGCGCCTGCGCCGCAGACGACAGCGCGAGCAATCCCACAGCCGCAGCCGTGGTCGCCAGACGCCGAAGCGCCGGGTATCCGAACATGTGATCCTCCCTTAAGGACATTATTTATTTATGGGGGGATTCTTCCCGATCCCTTCTCTGGCTTCAAGCCTTAAAACTCATCGCCGCGTCATTCCGGCAGTCCCGGAATGACGCAGGTTACAGCCGTTTTACTTGCCCCATACCTCTTCCGACAATTCGACGATTTCCTGCATCTTGGCCCATTGCTGGTCCTCGGTCAGGACGTTGCCTTCCTCGGTCGAGGCGAAGCCGCATTGTGGCGACAGGCAGAATTGCTCCAGCGGTGCGAATTTCGCTGCCTCGTCTATCCGCCGTTTGACGTCGTCCTTCTTTTCCAGCGTGCCGCTCTTGGAGGTGATCAGCCCAAGCACCGCCTGCTTCTGCCCCTTAGGCAAGAACCGCAGGGGCTCGAAGCCGCCGGCCCGATCGCTGTCGTATTCCAGGAAATAACCATCGAAATCGACCTGGCCGAGCAGCACTTCCGCAACCGGCTCGTAACCGCCCGACGAGATGAAGGTCGAGCGGAAGTTGCCGCGGCAGGCATGCATGGTCACCACCATGTCGGCTGGCTTGTCCTTCAGCGCGAGATTGATCATGTCGCGATATTTCTGCTGCAGGCCATCGGGCTGGTCGCCGCGCTCGCGCGACTGCGCCAGTTCCTTCTCCGAGCAAAGATAGGCCCACACCGTGTCGTCGAATTGCAGGTAACGGCAGCCGGCGTCGTAAAAGGCCTTCACCGCCTTGCCATAGGCTTTTCCCGCATCGTGAAAGAACTGGTCGAGATCGGGATAGACTTCTTTGCTGATCGAATTCCGCCCCACGCGGAAATGCATGACCGTCGGTGACGGGATCGTCATTTTCGGCACGACCTTGGTATTGGCCGCCAGAAACCGGAAGTGATCGAGAAAGGGATGATCGTCCGGGAAATCGACTTTGCCGTTGACGCGGATATTCCACTTCTTGGTCTGCGCACCCTCGAATATGACGCCGTGGACATGATCGTACAAATCGACGCCTTGCATTCCGCCGAGAAAATCGAAGTGCCAGAACGTGCGCCGGAATTCGCCGTCGGTCGCAAGCTTCATGCCGACGTCTTCCTGCTTCTTGATCACGTTCTTGATTTCTTGGTCCTCTACCGCCTTCAACTGCGCCGGCGTGATTTCGCCCTTCTCACGTTTCGCGCGCGCCTGTTTCAAGGCATCGCTGCGCAAAAAGCTTCCGACCTGGTCGGCGCGAAACGGCGGCTTTGTACGTTGCATGGAAACGTTCACTCCCATTCTTTTTTGATTGGCTGATTTAGCAGGTCAGTAGCGGGCGACAAGCGGACGGCGGATCAGGACCGCGCCGGGGACGAGGTCGCGGGTACCCTGATTGCGGAAGGCAAGCTGCAGATTGCGATGCGCAAGCCGCGCATGCTCGCGCATCAGAGCCTCCGCGCGCGCGCCCTCGCGCTCCTCGATCGCGCGAACGACGCAACGGTGATGATCCTGCGCGATAGTGAGAATCTGGCGCGCCTCCGGCAGCATCGCCTGCACCATGACGAACCCGCTTGGAGATGCAAATGGCAGGTTGAGCGCACGATCGATCTGGCGCGTCAGCACGGGTGAGTCCGCAGCGTCGATCAGGAGCGCGTGAAAGCGCGCATTGAGCCCCACATATTGCGAGAAATCGTCGACAGTCAGGGACAGCTTATCGACCAGATCGTCGAGCTGCGCGAGCCGCTCCTTCATCTCGGTCAGAACCGGATTACGAACCCCGCGCTCGGCGGCGAGCCGCGCGGCGAAACCCTCGAGCGTGCCGCGCATCTCGATCGCATCATGAATGTCGCGTTCGGAGAACGCCTTGACGGCGAAGCCTCCGGACGGAATAGCTTCGAGGAAGCCCTCTTCTTCGAGCCTGACCAGCGCCATGCGGATGGGCGTGCGGGAAATGCCGAGACGCTCGACCACCGACAGTTCCGAAATCCGGTCCCCCGGCTTCAGATCGCCGGACAGGATCAGATCGCGCAGAGAGAGCTGCGCCTTTACCGTCTGCGAGGCCGATTTCTCGCTTTCAGGCACCTGAACCGGCACCGGATACTCCCTTTATTCTTCCCGGTCTTGAGATTGACGGGAATTCATGCTGTATACAATACAGGCGCGATGGTTGGTTAGTCCATCCGGAATGCCAATAAACGTGCAATTTTCAATCTAGGGACGAAACTGGCGGAAGGTCCGGACTGCGGTCTTTTACGCCTCTGTATACAGGAACTCACAGAATTCGGCCGGTGGAGCTCAGTTGGGGATTACCCCGCGGGCATCCAAAGCCGGCCGCCATGCGGTCCATCTCGCGGCAATACATCAATATCCATCAGTCGGAGGAAGAAGCGATGGCTTACAAGAACTTGGAAGAGAAGCTGAAAGCGGCCGGTAACGCGGTCAAGATGATGCGCAATTCCCAGATCGGCGCCTATGTGTATCCGGTCGTTGCGCCCGAATTCACCAATTGGCGTGACGAACAACGCGCCTGGCGCGAAACCTGTGTGCTGTTCGACCAGTCGCACCACATGGTCAACCTGTTCGTGCGCGGCAAGGACACGGTGAAGCTGCTCTCCTATCTCTCGACCAATTCGTTCAAGAATTTCACCGTCGACAAGGCCAAGCAATTCGCGCCCGTGACTCCTTACGGTCACGTCATCGGCGACGGCATCCTGTTCTATCTGGCCGAAAACGAGATGGTGTATGTCGGCCGCAATCCGGCAGCGAACTGGATCGAATTCCACGCCAAGACCGGCGGCTATGACGTCGAGACCCTGTATGACGACCGCTCGCCGTCGCGCCCGATGGGCAAGCCGGTGACCCGCAAGTTCTATCGCTATCAGATCCAGGGGCCGAACGCCGAAGGCGTGATCAAGAAGCTGACCGGCGGTACTTTCCCGGACATCAAGTTCTTCAACATGGGTTATGTCACGATGGCCGGCCGCAAGATCCGCGCGCTGCGTCACGGCATGGCCGGCGCGCCGGGCCTGGAAATCTGGGGTCCGTATGCGGAAGGCGAGGAAGTTCGCGCCGCGGTTGTCGAAGCCGGCAAGGATTTCGGCATGGTGCAGGTGGGCGCGCGCGCCTATGCGACCAACACGCTGGAATCGGGCTGGATCCCCTCGCCGGTGCCGGCGATCTATTCCGGCGACAAGCTGAAGGCCTATCGCGAGTGGCTGCCGGAGACGAGCTATGAAGCGGTCGCCGGTCTCGGAGGCAGCTTCATCTCCGACAAGATCGAAGACTATTACACGACGCCGTATGAGCTCGGTTACAACACCTTCACCAAGTTCGACCACGACTTCATCGGCTCGGACGCACTGAAGGCGATCGAAGGCAAGAACCACCGCAAGAAGGTGACCTTCGCCTGGAACAACGACGATGTGAACCGCATCAATGCCTCGATGTTCGCGCCGCGTGGCGAGAACTTCAAGTTCATCGACCTGCCGCTGTCGAACTACGCGTCGTCGTCGTTCGACACCGTGACGAGCAAGGGCAAGATGGTCGGCGCCTCGATGTTCTCGGGCTATTCCTTCAACGAGCGCAAGATGCTGTCGCTCGGCTGGGTCGAAGGCGAATATGCCAAGCCCGGCACCGAACTCACCCTGATCTGGGGCGAGGAAGGCGGCGGCACCAAGAAGACCACCGTCGAGCGCCACAAGCAGACCGAGGTCAAGGTCGTGGTCGGCCCGACCCCGTATGCCGCCGAGGTGCGCGAAGGCTACGAAGGCAAGTGGCGCCACAGCGCGTAATCACCGCAGCATAGCTGCCGGAATGAAGAGCCCCCGTGCCAGGCACGGGGGCTTTTTTGCATTGCGCATGAACGTGATAAGATTCAGAGGAAGCGCGAGGTTCCCAAAGTCCGGACTGTGCAGCACAAGCCGACATTAACGTCCGAAAGGGCGATGGCGTTCGATTTCCGGCTGGCTTGCGGGTCGGTCGTTACGGTCGCTCTCCTGCAATACTTTCTGGTCAACGATGTTGCGCCCGGACCGCGCTGGCTCGCACCGGCCATGGAGATCGCCCTCGTCATACCGCTCGCGATCGCGTTCCGCATAAACCAGAAACACGCGCGAGTAGTCAGCGGCGGCGAGGCGCTGGGGGTCGTGCTCCGCCGCCGGGAAACCATCCGCAAGCTCGCCTTCGCGCTCACCGCCGTGATCACGGCGATGAATTTCGGAGCTTTGTTCGAACTTGTCCGTGCGCTGATGGTCGGCACGACCGAGAATGGCCGCACCCTTCTGCTCGACGCGGTGAATATCTGGGTGACCAACATCATCGTGTTCGCGCTCTGGTTCTGGGGCGTGGATGGCGGCGGCCCCGCCGCGCGCGAAGCTGCCGGCAAAACGGCCTTTGAATTTCTTTTTCCGCAAGCGACCGTTGCCAATCAGAGCGGCGCGCCGTTCTCCCCCGGTTTCATCGACTATCTCTTCCTATCGTTCACCAACGCGACGGCATTCTCACCGACCGATACGTTGCCGCTGTCGCATCGCGCCAAGTTGCTGATGATGGCCGAGGCGATGATCTCGCTTTTGACCATTGCATTCGTCGCAGCCCGCGCGGTGAGCATCCTGCAATGAAGCCGCCGCTGCGACTGGAGATGCCATGAGCGATGACAAATCCGCATTTCCGATCGCCTTGGTCGCGCGGAACATGCCGCCGCGTACCAAGCCGTCGAATTATCCCGAGCCGTTCTTCAGTCGCATGGCCGGGCGCGAGAAGCGCCCGCTCGGCGACACCTTCGGGCTGA
Source organism: uncultured Pseudomonadota bacterium (assembly GCA_963707705.1). Classification (GTDB taxonomy): domain Bacteria; phylum Pseudomonadota; class Alphaproteobacteria; order Rhizobiales; family Xanthobacteraceae; genus Pseudorhodoplanes. The sequence continues at coordinate 191,581 of CAVPRD010000007.1, forward strand.
AGAATTTCGGCGTGAACCTGACGAAGCTCTCACCGGGAGGCGAGTCGGCACTCCTGCACCGGCACAGCAAGCAGGATGAGTTCGTCTTTATCCTCGAAGGCGAACCTACCCTCGTCACCGATCGCGGCGAGATACAGCTTACTCCCGGCATGTGCGCGGGCTTTCCGGCGGCCGGGCTCGCGCATCAGCTCGTCAACCGCACCGACCACGACGTGGTCTATCTCGAAATCGGCGATCGCACGCCGGGCGATGAAGGCAGCTACCCTAACGACGACATCCAGGCGGCGCTCGGACCGGACGGCAAATGGGCTTTCACCCACAAGGACGGGCGGCCGTATTGAAGTGTCCTCAAGCAAAAGCCCCACGCGACGCGCGGGGCTTTGTATAGAGTGCTTTGCTTTCCGCGCGGCGGGTATTTTTCACACGTCGAAGAACACCGTCTCCTTGTCGCCCTGCATGTGGACGTCCCAACGCCAGACTGCGCCTTCCTTCTTGGCGATCAATGTGCCGCGCCGGTCGGCGGGCACGAGGTTGAGCACCTGGTCGGTCGCGTTGGCGGCCTCGCCTTCGAAATACAGCCGCGTATAGACTTGCCGCAGCATGCCGCGCGCGAAGATGCAGACCACGACATGCGGCGCCTGCATCTTGCCATCGGGACCGGCGACCTGGCCGGGCTTCACCGTATCGAACGAGAAGATCCCGTCCCGGTCGCAAGCCGAGCGGCCATGTCCTTTGAACGCCGCGTTGGAAAGCCTGCGGCTGCCGGGCTCGTTTGAATAACGGCCATTGCCGTCGGCCTGCCAGATTTCCAGCATGGCATCCGGAATGGGCTTGCCGTCGCCGTCATAGATGCCGCCTTCGATACGGATGCGATCGCCGACCACGTCCGGCGTGATCAGGTTGTCGCCGATGGTTTCTTTCCAGGAATAGTGGCCGTTCGGGTCCCACTTGGCGCGGCCCTTCGGGGTCAGGCCATACGCATAGAACGGGCCTACGGTTTGCGAGGGAGTAAGTACCGACATGACGATTAATCCAGATCCGGAGGAGTGGCTTCGCGGCCGCGCAGCACGATGTCGAAGCGGAAGCAGAGCGCCCAGTCGGGCACTGTGTTTTCGAGATCGAAGGTCGAGATCATGCGTTCGCGATCTTTCGGATCCGGCACCGAATTGAAGATCGGATCGAACGGAAACAGATAATCGCCCGGAAAATACATCTGCGTGACCAGACGCGACAGGAAGGAATGTCCGAAGATCGAGAAGTGAATGTGGTTCGGCCGCCAGGCATTGTAGTGGTTGCCCCACGGGTAGGCGCCGGGCTTCACGGTGATGAATTTGTAATAACCGTCCTTGTCGGTGACGGTGCGGCCCGCGCCGGTAAAGTTCGGATCCAGCGGCGCCGGGTGCTGGTCGACCAGATGCACGTAGCGTCCGCAGGCGTTGGCCTGCCACAACTCGACCAGCGCCTCCGGCACCGGCCGCTTGTCCTCGTCGAGGATATGGCCGTGCACGATGATGCGCTCGCCGAGCGGCTCGCCCGCCGCCTGCTTGGTCAGGTCATTGTCGTTTTCCCGAATGGCGTCGTGGCCGTAGATCGGCCCCGTCGTTTCCGACAGCGTCTGCGGCATCAGGATCAGCGGCCTGGTCGGCGAGCGCTTGACCGTGCTCTTGTAGGCCGGCGATAGATGTTTCGGGTAGGCAGAGAGCCCGTCCCGCGGATAGATCAAAGACATCGTTTCGTTTCCCCAGCGTTTCCTAAACCCGCTCCAGCGCCAGCGACACGCCCTGCCCGACACCGACGCACATGGTAGCAAGACCCTTCTTGCCGCCGCGCTTCTCAAGCCCGTGCGCCGCTGTCATCACAAGCCGCGCGCCCGACATGCCGAGCGGGTGGCCAAGCGCGATCGCACCGCCATGCGGATTGACCTGTTCGGCATCGTCCGGCAGCCCGAGCTGACGCATCACAGCCAAGCCCTGCGAGGCGAAGGCTTCATTGAGCTCGATCAAATCGAAGTCGGAAATTTTCAGACCCAGCTTTTCCATCAGCTTGCGCGTGGAAGGCACGGGGCCAATGCCCATGATACGCGGCGGCACGCCCGCCGACGCCATGCCGAGAATGCGCGCGCGCGGCGTAAGACCATGTTTTTTCACCGCCGCTTCGGAAGCGAGGATCATGGCAGCGGCGCCGTCGTTCACGCCTGATGCATTGCCGGCGGTGACGGTGCCGTTCTCGCGGAACGGCGTCTTGAGTTTGGCGAGCGCCTCCAGCGTGGTGTCGGCACGAATATGCTCGTCCTTGTCGAAGACGGTAACTTCGCCCTTCTTGCCCGGAATCTCGACCGGGATGATCTCCTCGGCGAAGAAGCCCGCGGCCTGCGCCTTGCCGGCGCGCTGCTGTGAGCGATGCGCGAACGCATCCTGATCGGCGCGCTTCACCTGATAATCCTCGGCGACATTCTCGCCGGTCTCGGGCATCGAATCGACGCCGTATTGCTTCTTCATCAGCGGATTGATGAAGCGCCAGCCGATTGTGGTGTCGAAAATGTCGGCCTGGCGCGAGAACGCTTCGGCGGCCTTGCCCATCACGAACGGCGCGCGCGTCATCGATTCGACCCCGCCCGCGATCGCGAACTCGATTTCTCCGGCGCGGATGCCGCGCGCGGCGTCGCCCACCGCATTGAGACCGGAGGCGCAAAGCCGATTCACCGTAATGCCGGGAACGGAATCGGACACGCCGGCAAGCAGCAGCGCCATGCGCGCGACATTGCGGTTGTCCTCGCCTGCCTGGTTGGCGCATCCGTAGATGACTTCGTCGAGCGCCGCCCAGTCGATCTTCGGATTGCGCTTGATCAGCGCCTTGATCGGAGCTGCGGCAAGGTCGTCGGTGCGCACTTTCGACAGCGACCCGCCATAGCGGCCGATGGCGGTGCGGGCGGCGTCGCAGAGGAAAACGTCACGCATGGGTCGATGCCTTTGTTATGTCCGGTGATGTCATCGCAAGACATCGTTGTCGGCGCATGATCTCTCAAGCCGCCTCGCCGTGAGCGCGCGCAGTGCGGGCATGCAATTCGCGCAGGACCTCCAGTTCGCGAGCCGTCGGAGGCGGCGTTTCGGCGACCTTGTCGGCATATTTCACGGTCCAGCCGGTATTTTCCTGGATCTGCTCGCGCGTCACGCCCGGATGGATCGAGGTCACGGTCATCTCGCGGGTTTTCGGATCGGGCTCGAAAACACAGAGATCGGTCACGAGCTTGGTCGGGCCCTTGGTCTTTACACCCAGCCGCTCGCGGTGGTCGCCGCCCTCGCCGAAGCCGAGCGAGGTGATGAAATCGAGCTTGCCGACGAAGGAGCGCTTGCTCTGCGCCATGATGATGAAGATCTCGCCGCAACTTGTGGCGATTTCCGGTGCGCCACCGCCACCCGGCAGCCGCACTTTCGGCTTGTCATAAGTGCCGCCGACTACCGTGGTGTTCAGGTTGGCGTATTTGTCGATCTGCGCGCCGCCGAGAAAACCGACGGTGATGCGGCCGCCCTGCAGCCAATAGCGAAACATTTCCGGCACCGACACGGTGGTGAGCGCGGTCTCGCACAATTCGCCATCGCCAATCGAAAGCGGAAGCACCGTCGGCTTGGTGGCAAGCGTACCGGATTCGTAGATCAGCGTGACGCCCGGTGCATGGGTGAGCCGCGCGAGGTTCGCCGCCGCGGATGGCATGCCGATGCCGACAAAGGTCACATCGCTGTCCCTCAGCGCGCGCGCCGCGGCGATGGTCATCATCTCGTTGGGTTTGTAATTCATCGCGCTCACTCCGCCGCCGTCCGAAGCGCCTCGATATGGCGCGCGAAATCTTCCGGCCGGCCCGACAGCACATTCTCCTTCATCCAGGCAAGGAAAGTGTCGCGCTCGCGTGCGATGCCGTCCCATTGCTTGTAGAAGGCGTTGAAGCGCTTGTAATAGCCCTGTGCGTAGGACGGGAAGGCGCCGCCCGGAACCACCGCAATCGCGCCGATGGTCCAGCCCGGCAGGATCACCGCATTGAGATTGCGCGGGCCGAAATCGTCGACCACTTCTTCCACGGTCACGATCGACTTCTTCGCCGAAAGCACCGCTTCCTTCTGCACGCCGAGAATGCCTTCGAGCAGAACATTGCCTTCCTTGTCGGCACGCAAGGCATGAATCACCGCGACATCGGGCCGATGCGCCGGCACGGTTGCGAGCTGTTCGCCGGTATAGGGACAGGTGATGGACTTGATCGCCGGATTCACCTTCGGCAGGTCGGTGCCGATGTAACCACGGAACATCGTGAAGGGCAGGCCGGCGGCACCGGCGGCATAGGCATTCGCCATCGCCGCATGCGAATGCTCGACGATCTCGATCTTGTTGGGCCAGCCATTTTCGACCGCATCGCGCAGACGGTGCAGCGAGCCTACGCCAGGATTGCCGCCCCAGGAGAAGATCACCTTGTCGGCGCAGCCCATGCCGATCATCTGGTCGTAGATCAGGTCCGGCGTCATGCGCAGAAGCGTCAGATGCTTCTTGCCCTGCCGGATGATTTCATGGCCGGCGGCATGCGGAATGAGATGGGTGAAGCCTTCCATCGCGACCGTGTCGCCATCCTTGATGGTCGACGAGACCGCATCGGCGAGAGACATAACACGCGACATATCGGACAATTCCTCGGGCGCGAACCCCGCGCCACCCTTTAATTTTTCAATTTACGGAGCCAGTTTCGGGGGGTCAAATGCCAGCGAATTGGCCCTAAGTCCAACATTTTAGCGGCGAGTTATTCGATGAACCTGACCTCCGCCGAACCGATCCTGCGCATTCATGCGGAGCTCGCCGACATCCAGCAATTCGGCAAGACACCGGTCGGAGAGCGGCGGGTCATCAATATTTTAGGTGGAACCGTCGAAGGGCGGCTGACGGGCCGCATCCTGCCGGGAGGCGCCGACTGGCAATTCATCCGCAATGACGGCGCGGCGCATGTGGAGGCGAGGTACACCATCCAAAGCGACACCGGCGGGCTGATCCTGGTGAATAGCGAGGGCATCCGGCACGGCCCACCGGAGGTTCTGGCCCGCCTGATGACCGGCGAAATGGTCGATCCTTCCCTCTATTATTTTCGCACCGCGATGCGGTTCGAGACCGGCGATCCTACCCTCGACTGGCTGAACCGGGTGCTCGCAGTGGCGCGCGGGCAGCGCGAGCGCAACGCCGTGAAGCTCGATGTTTACGAGGTAATTTGATCCATACCTGTAAGGATGGGGCTTGACCGCGGGCGCCCTTTGAGATTGTTGTCAATGACAACAATTATGCGCAAAGGCCTGAGGGCCGCCCGGGGACCCATGCCAAGGACCAAGCTCGATATCAAGAATCTGCCCGCCTCCGTCACCGCCGAACGCGACGGGGAAATCGGCTTTCTGCGGCTGTCGCGGCCGGAAAAGCGCAACGCCATCAACGACACGCTGGTCGGCGGGATCGAGACCTTTTTCGCCGGCCTGCCGGCGGATATCCGCGCCGTCGTGCTCTATGGCGAGGGCGACCATTTCTCCGCCGGCCTCGATCTGTCGGAGCTCACGGTGCGCGACACGGTTAAATCGATGCACCATTCGCGCAACTGGCATCGCGTGTTCGATCTGTTCGAATTCGGCAAGGTGCCGGTGATCGCGGTGCTGCACGGCGCCGTGGTCGGCGGCGGACTCGAACTGGCAGCCGCCTGTCATATCCGCGTGTCGGAAAAGTCGGTCTATTTCGCGCTGCCGGAAGGCGTGCGCGGCATCTATGTCGGCGGCGGCGGATCGGTTCGCATCCCGCGGCTGATCGGCGCGTCGCGCATGATGGACATGATGCTGACGGGCCGAACCTATGGCGCCGAGGATGGGCTTGCGATGGGGCTATCCCATTACCTGGTCGAGAACGGCACCGGTCTCGAAAAGGGCATCGAACTTGCCAAGCGCGTCTCGGCCAATACCCGCATGACCAACTACGCCGTCCTGAACGCGCTGCCGCGCATCGCCGACATCGACCGTCCGGGCGGATATCTGATGGAATCGCTGGTCTCCGCGATTGCCTCCGGCGGCGAGGAGGCGCAAACACGCCTGAAAGATTTTCTGGAAAAGCGCGCGCCCAAGGCCCTGCACAACAAGGGCTGACACGAAACGCCGCGCAGGGTGGAAAAGCCAATGGCGCAAGCGCCGCAGTCCAATCGCCCCGTTTCGCCCGCTCCATTTCGCGCGGTGACGCTGGAAAAGCCGGATATCGACATTGAGCGTCGTGCCGATGGCACGATCCTGATCCGCTCGCGCTTCCCGCTCGACCCCTATCCGGACCGCATCACCGACCGGCTCGTGCATTGGGCTAAGGAAACGCCCGATCGCATCTTCATGGCTGCGCGCGACGACAAGGGCGAGTGGCGCGAGATCACCTATGCACGCGCGCTGCAATATGTCCGCAGCATCAGCGAAGCGCTGCTGAAGCGAAACCTGTCTCCCGAGCGGCCGCTCGTGATCCTGTCCGGCAACGATCTCGAACACGCCATGCTCGGCTTCGGCGCGATGTATGCCGGCATCCCCTACGCGCCGATCTCGCCGGCCTATTCGCTGATCTCCAGCGATTTCGGCAAGCTGCGCCACATCGTCGGCCTGCTGACGCCGGGCATGGTGTTCGCGAGCGATGGCAAACAATTTCAACGTGCGATCGAGGCGGTGATTCCGCCGGAGACCGATCTTGCCTTCACCCGCAATCCATTAGCCGATCGACCGTCGGTTTCGTTCGAGGAATTGGCCGCAACCACACCGACCGCCGCGGTCGATGCGGCGAATGCGAAGGTCGGTCCCGACACGATCGCGAAATTCCTCTTCACCTCCGGTTCCACCGGGATGCCGAAGGGCGTGATCAACACCCAGCGCATGCTGTGCTCGAATCAGATCATGTGCCGCTCGGCGCTGCAGTTCGTTCAGAACGAGCCGCCGGTGATCCTCGACTGGTCGCCCTGGCATCACACCGCCGGCGGCAATCACGATGTCGGGCTCGCGCTCTATAATGGCGGCACCTTCTATATCGACGAAGGCAAGCCGCTGCCGGGCGCGATCGAACATACTGTGCGCAACCTGAAGGATGTGGCGCCGACCTGGTATTTCAACGTGCCCAAGGGTTTTGAGGCGCTGTTGCCGTTCTTCCGCTCCGATGCGCAACTCCGGCAGAATTTCTTCAGCCGGCTGAAAGTGCTCTGGTATGCGGGCGCGGCCATCGCCCAGCATGTCTATGACGAGATGCAGGATCTGGCACAGCAGACCATCGGCGAGCGCGTGCTGTTTCTCACCGGCCTTGGCTCGACCGAAACCGCGCCATTTGCGATGAGCCGGATGTGGGAGAGCAGCCACGGCGTCAATATTGGCCTGCCCGCGCGCGGCACCGTGATGAAACTCGTGCCGGCCGACGGCAAACTGGAAGCGCGTTTCAAGGGCCCGCACATAACGCCGGGCTATTGGCGCCAGCCCGAACTCACCGCCAAGGCCTTCGATGAGGAAGGCTTCTACAAGATCGGCGATGCGCTGAAATTCGAGGATGAGAACAATCCGATCCAGGGACTATTGTTCGATGGCCGGATCGCGGAAGATTTCAAGCTCGGCACCGGCACCTGGGTCAGCGTCGGGGCGCTTCGGGCAAAGTTGATTGCGCATTTTGCGCCCTATGTGCGCGATGTGGTGATCGGCGGCGCCGACCGCGATTACATCGCGGTGTTGATCGTGCCGGATGTCGAGATTTTACGTACTTTCGCGCCCGACCTGCCGAAGACCGCGACGGCCGCGCAGGTGCTCGAACATCCGAACGTGAAGGCCGAATTCAGCGAATTGCTCAAGTCCTTTGCGAAAGCCTCCACCGGCAGTTCCAACCGCGTGATGCGCGCGATCCTGCTCGCCGAACCGCCCTCGCTCGATGTCGGCGAGATCACCGACAAAGGCTCGATCAACCAGCGCGCGGCCCTGGCCCACCGCAAAGACATGGTGGAAGACCTTTACACTGATCCGCCGCCCGCACGCGTCATCACCTTCGACAAGAAAGCCTGAGCCGATCACATGGATATCAAGGGACAGACCGCAATCGTCACCGGCGGTGCCTCCGGACTTGGCGCGGCCACAGCGGAGGCTTTTGCCGCGGCCGGAGCGAAAGTCGCGCTGCTCGACCTCAATCTCGCCGCCGCCGAGCAGCTTGCAGCACGGATCGGCGGCATTGCCGTGAAATGCGACGTGACCGACGAGGCCAGCGCGATCGACGCGTTGTCGGAAGTGCAGAAGAAATATGGTGTCGGCCGCGTGCTGATGAGTTGCGCAGGCGTAGGTCCACCGAAGCGGATCGTTGGGCGCGACGGTCCGATGCCGCTCGCCGAATACAAGAAGGTGATCGAGGTCAACCTGATCGGCACCTTCAACATGATGCGGCTGTTCGCGGCGGCCTTGAGCAAGGCCGAGCCGCTGCCCGGCGGCGAGCGCGGCGTGATTATCCAGACCGCATCGGTTGCAGCTTTCGAGGGCCAGATCGGACAGGCCGCCTATTCTTCGTCGAAGGGTGGCGTCGCCGCCCTCACCATGCCGGCGGCGCGCGAGTTCGCGCAATTCGGCATTCGCGTTGCGACCATCGCGCCCGGCATTTTCCACACGCCGATGCTGGCGGCGCTTCCGGAAGACGCACAGAAAAGTCTCGGAGCCTCGGTGCCGTTCCCGGCGCGGCTTGGACGGCCGGAGGAGTTCGCCGATTGCGCTATGTTCATCGTGCGCAATGGATACATCAACGGCGAGACCATCCGCCTCGACGGCGCGCTTCGCATGGCGCCGCGCTGACCGTTGCCATTATCGACCACGCGCTATAGTCAACCGGTCGTCCCCGCGCAGGCGGGGACCCATAATCACCGCTCTGGAATATAGGTCCCCGCCTGCGCGGGGACGACTTGGAAACCCGGAATGCTCAGCAACAGCCGCATGGTGCGTATCGAATGGGGCGATTGCGATCCGGCCGGGATCATTTTCTATCCGCGCTATTTCGCGATGTTCGACCATTCGACCACCATGCTGATCACGGCGGCATCGGGAGTGAGCAAGGCCGAACTGTTCAAGAAATATGAATTCGGCGGCTATCCGCTGGTTCAGACGCAGGCCAAATTCGTCCAGCCGACGCGGTTCGGCGACGACGTGATCATTCAATCCACCTTCACGCGCGTCGGACGTTCGAGCTTCGAGATCCGGCATCAAATCAGAAAAAACAACCATATCTGCGTCGACGGACTTGAGACCCGCGCCTGGGTCAAGCGCGATCCCGTCGACAAGGACAAGATCAAGTCGCATCCGCTGCCCGAAGAGCTGGCGGCGCGGTTCAAAGCGGAATTGTAGGTTTTCCCGCTTTTCGCAGCGGCTATCTCACGACCGCAGCGCTGCCGAAATCTTGCGCAGTATTTTCATGAAAAGCGCGCGCTCGCGCGGGCCCACGATCTCGTCAAGGGCGCTTTCATGGTTTTGAGCGCGCTCATGCATCGCGCGCATTGCTTTGCGGCCCTGCTCGGTCAACTTGAGTTCATAGAGCCTGCGGTCGGTGCGCGTACGGCCGCGGCTGATCAACCCACGCTTCACCAGATCTTCGAGCACCGGCGTCAACGTCGACTTGTCACTGCCGATGGCACGGCTGAGCATGGTCTGGCTGATGCCCGGATTGCGGTCGATCAGGATCAAGGCGGCGAAACGTCCTGGGCTGAGGCCGATCCCCTGGGCATGGCGCGCATAGGACTGGAACGATGCGATCTGCGCCATGCGCAATTGAAACCCGATCCAGTCTTCGAACGGACCGAAATCGATTTCGTCCGCCGGATCGCGCGGCGCGGCATCTGCCGCCGTCTTGTGCATTACAGCCGTCTGGCGCGCCAAAACTGCCCCCGCCATTGCGTCAAAAGGCGAATCTGAAAATTGTTTTATATCCAACTATTCTCCCTTACAATGCGGACAACGCGGCCATTGCGCCGCAAACAAGCCCCGCCAACGGGGTGAGCCGATCGAAGGGGAAATGCCAATGACGATCCGACTGACACATCTCGTGTGCGCCGCGGCAGGCGCGCTTATGCTCGCCGCAATGCCGGCCGCAGCGCAGGACAAGACTTTCGATTTGAAGCTCGCGCATTGGGTGCCGCCCTCGCATCCGCTGCAGAAGGCGCTGGAGGACTGGGGCTCCTCGGTCGAGAAGGCTTCCGGCGGCACGATTAAATTCAAGGTCTATCCGTCGCAGCAGCTCGGCAAGGCTTTCGATCATTACGACATGGCGCGCGACGGCATCGCCGACCTGACTTATATCAATCCCGGCTATCAGCCCGGTCGCTTCCCGATCATCGGCGCCGGCGAATTGCCCTTCCTTGTCACCAACGCACGCGGCGGGACCCAGGCGCTGGACGCCTGGTATCGCAAGTACGCGGACAAGGAGATGAAGGACGTCAAATTCTGCCTCGCCTTCTTCCATGATCCCGGCACGTTCCACGCCAGCAAAAAGAAAATCATGGTGCCCGGCGACATCAAGGGCATGAAGATCCGTCCGGCCCACGCCACAATGGGCACGTTTGTCGCCCAGCTCGGCGGAACGAATGTGCAAGGCAGCGCTCCGGAAGTGCGCGATCTCATTGAAAAGGGTGTGGCGGAAGCCGTGACCTTCCCGTGGGGTTCGATCCCGCTGATGGGCGTCGACAAGGTCACGAAATATCACGTCGACATGCCGCTCTATGCGACCACTTTCGCCTTCGTGTTCTCGCCCACAACCTACAACCAGATGTCGGCGGCGCAGAAGAAAGTGATCGACGATCACTGCACCAATGAGTGGGCATTGCGGGTCGCCGGACCGTGGGCAGATTTCGAACACGCGGGCGTTCAAAAGCTGAAGGCCGATCCCGCCCACGAAGTCTATTCGCTCACCAACGAGCAACTCGCGGAATGGAAGAAGGCGGCCGAGCCGCTGGTCAAGACCTGGGCCGACGGCGTGAAGAAAGTTGGCGGCGACGCCGACGCGATCATGAAGGAATTGAAGGAGTCGCTCGCGAAATTCAATTCCGCCTATTGATCCTGTCGGACAAGCCGGGTGAAATGAAAATGACGGCGGCAGGCAAATGCCGCCGTCATCGCGATTGAGGCCAAGAAAAGTTTACGCGCCGGATACACACCGGCCTTTCCTGTCGGGCTTGGGGAGCCGCAATGTCTACGTCCGCTACGATAGATCACAGGTCGAAGATAACCCGATGGATGGACGGGTTCATCAATTCGATCGAATGGATCGCGGCGTTCTTTATCGGCCTTGTCGCGCTCGACGTCTTCGTATCGATCCTGCTGCGCTATTTCTTCGGGATCAGCATCCCCAATTCCTATGATTTCGGACAATTGCTGCTCGGCATTCTGATTTTCTGGGGGATCGCGGCGACCAGCTATCGCGGCACGCATATCACCGTCGATCTCTTGTATTCGGCGCTGGATGTGAAGTGGAAGCGCATCATGGATATTTTTGCGACGCTGGTGCTGCTGTTCGTCGTCACGGTGCAGACCTACACGCTGTTCGACAAGGTCTCCAGCACGTTCATGTCAAATCTCGCGACCTTCGATCTCCGATTGCCGGTGTGGCCATGGTTCGCGGTCGCCTGGATCGGCGACGTCGCGGCGGTGCTGTTGATTGCAGTGCGCACCTACCGCCTGATTTTCCATCCCGAAATGATGAAACAACACGACCTGCCAAAGTCGGGCGAGTGAGCCATTTCCAATGAGCACAGATACCGTTGCCATCGTCGGCTTTGTCTCCCTGTTCGTGCTGATGCTGCTGCGCGTGCCGATCGGCATGGCGATGGGTCTCGTCGGCGTCGCAGGCTTCGGCTATCTGACGAGCGCAGGTCCGGCGCTGAAAATCGTCGGCCATACCACCATGCGCACGGTGACAGATTTCAACTACGCCGTGGTGCCGCTGTTCCTGCTGATGGGCTCGTTCGCGACCACCTCCGGGATGAGCCGAGAGTTGTTCCGCGCTGCCAACGCCTTTATCGGCCATCTGCGCGGCGGGCTCGGCATTGCCACGATTCTGGCCTGCGGCGGCTTTGCCGCGATCTGCGGCTCCTCGGTCGCAACCGCCGCCACCTTCTCGCGCGTCGCCTATCCGGAAATGCGGCGCTTCAATTATCCGCAAAGCTTTGCGACCGGCGTGATCGCCGCCGGCGGCACGCTCGGCATCATGATTCCGCCGAGTACGGTGCTTGCGATCTACGGCATCATCACCGAGCAGGATATCGGCAAACTGTTCATTGCGGGTGTCATCCCCGGCATCCTCGCCGTCTGCATGTATGCGATGACCGTCACCATCATCGGCTACGCCAAGCCCGGCTTCCTGCCGGCGGGACCGAGAACTTCCTGGCCCGAGCGTATCGAAAGCGTGAAGGGCGTCTGGGCGACGCTGCTTCTGTTCGCCTTCGTCATCGGCGGCCTTTACGGCGGCATTTTCACGGCGACCGAAGCGGCGGGCGCCGGCGCCGGCGGCGCCTTCTTCATTGGGCTCTTTCGCGGCCGGTTGTCGAAAAGCGACATCCTGCGCTGCCTCCTGGAGACCACCCGCACCACCGCGGCGGTGTTCACCATCCTGATCGGCGCATTGCTGTTCGGCTATTTCCTCACCATCACCCAGACCCCGCAGAAGGTGACCGAGTTTCTGACCGGGCTCGGCCTTGGCAATTACGGCGTCCTCATCCTGATCCTGCTGATGTATCTCGTGCTGGGCTGCCTGATGGATGCGCTCGCGATGATCATCCTGACGGTTCCGATCATCTTCCCAGTCATCAAGCAGATGGGATTCGACCCGATCTGGTTCGGGGTGGTGGTGGTCATGGTGGTGGAACTTGGGCTGATCCACCCGCCGGTGGGCATGAACATCTTCGTCATAAAAAGCGTGCTCGAGGACGTGAAGATATCGACCATATTTTACGGGGTTATCCCGTTCATCATCACCGACATTATCCGCCTAGCGATCATCGTCGCCTTCCCCATCCTGGCGACCTGGCTGCCATCACATATGTAAGGACATTCGAATTGTTGTAAGCTAGACCCCGGCGGCAGGCCCCCGGGAAAGTGACGATGGAACGTTCCTTCAAGAAAGAAGTGCAGTCGCTGCGGCTTGGCGACGGAGATACCTTCCATGGCGAGGGTATCCTGGCCGTGACCAAGGCGCTGCTGCAGTCCGGGGTGTCCTATGTCGGCGGCTATCAGGGCGCGCCGGTGTCGCACCTGCTCGATGTGATGGTCGATGCCGAGGACTACCTTTCCGAACTCGGCGTGCATGTCGAAACCTGCACCAACGAAGCTTCCGCCGCCGCCATGCTGGGCGCCTCCATCAATTACCCAATCCGCGGCGCGGTGACCTGGAAGGCGATCGTGGGCACCAATGTCGCCTCGGATGCCCTGTCCAATCTGGCCTCCCCCGGCGTCATGGGCGGCGCGCTGATCATCGTCGGTGAGGATTACGGCGAGGGCGGCGCGGTGATCCAGGAACGCTCACACGCCTATGCGCTGAAGTCTTCAATCTGGCTGCTCGACCCCCGCCCCGATCTGCAGAACATCGTGCATATCGTCGAGAAGGGTTTCGAATTGTCGGAAGCGAGCCACGCGCCGGTCATGCTCGAGCTTCGGATTCGCGCCTGCCACGTCACCGGCTCTTTCGCCACCAAGGCCAACCGCAAGCCGGCGATCTCGGAGCTTCATCGCACGACCCCGGCGCCGCATAACTTCGCCCGCCTCTCGCATCCGCCGGTCACCTTCACGCAGGAAAAGCTGAAGGTCGAACAGCGCATGCCCTCAGCGCGCGAATTCATCCGCCGCGAGAAGCTGAACGAATTCTTCGCGGGCGACCTCAAGGATATCGGCATCATCGTCCAGGGCGGTCTCTATAACGGCACGTTGCGCGCGCTGGAGCGGCTCGGGCTTGCCGACCTGTTCGGCGAATGCCGCGTGCCGATGCTGTGCCTCAACGTCACCTATCCGCTGGTGCCGGAAGAAATTCGCTCCTTCTGCGCCGACAAGAAGTCGGTGCTGATCGTGGAAGAAGGCTTCCCGGAATATATCGAGCAGATGGTCGCGACCGATCTGCGGCGTGGCGATATCCAGACCCGCCTCTACGGCAAGGATGTATTGCCGCAGGCCGGCGAATATACCCAGGAGGTGCTGCTCCGAGGCGTTGCACAGTTCCTCGAGCAGGCGCGGCCGGCAAAGCTCGATCTCGCACCAGTCAGCGAAAAGCTCGCCAAAGCGGTGGCGCATCTGCCCGAAGTCCAGCAGTCGCTGCGCGATATGCCGCCGCGCCCGCCGACCTTCTGTACCGGCTGCCCGGAACGCCCGGTTTTCTCCGCGCTCAAGCTGACGCAGGCAGAGACCGGCAACCGGCACATCTCGGCCGATATCGGCTGCCATTGTTTCGGGTTGTTCGCGCCGTTCAGCATGGGCAACTCCGTGCTCGGCTACGGCATGTCGCTTGCGAGCGCGGCCGCCGTCGGACCCAACCTGCAAAAGCGGCCGATCGCCATCATGGGCGACGGCGGCTTCTGGCATAACGGCATGATCACCGGCGTCGCGTCGAACCTGTTCAACAAGGGCGACGGCCTCCTCATCATCATGCAGAACGGCTACACTTCCGCGACCGGCCTGCAATTCATGCCCTCTTCGCTCACCAATCGCGCCGGCGAGGGGCAGAAGATGGATATCGAGCGGACGCTGAAGACGCTTGGTGTCAAATGGATGCGCAAGGTCCGCACCTACAGCGTCTCGAAAATGATGGACACCGTGAAGGAGGCGCTGGCGAGCGCCGAGCACGGGTTGAAGGTCATCATCGCCGACGGCGAATGCCAGCTTGCGCGCCAGCGTCGAGTGCGCTCCGAGGATGCCGGCAAGCTCACGCGCGGCGAGCGCGTCGTGCGCACCAAATTCGGAGTCGACGACGAAATCTGCACCGGCGACCATTCCTGCATCCGCCTCTCGGGCTGCCCGTCTTTGTCGGTAAAGCCTTCGCCCGATCCGCTGCGCACCGATCCGGTCGCGACCGTGATTGAATCCTGCGTCGGTTGCGGATTGTGCGGCGAGGTCGCGCATGCTGCCGTGCTCTGTCCGTCATTCTACCGCGCCGAAATCGTGCGCAATGCGAACTGGTGGGACCGCACGCTGTTCAACGTCCGCAAGATCGTGATCGGCTGGTTCGGCGGCCGCGCTCCCCTGAAAGAACAGGTGACGGCATGACACTTGCGCCCCGCCCGGTCACCATGCTGATCGCCGCCCTGGGCGGCGAAGGCGGCGGCGTGCTCACCAACTGGATCATGGCGGCGGCGGCCGATCTCGGCCTGCCGGCGCAATCGACCTCGATCCCCGGAGTCGCGCAACGCACCGGCGGCACCACTTATTATCTCGAAATCTATCCGACCCCCTGGCGCGAGCTTGGCGACAAGCGTCCGGTGCTGGCGCTCGCGCCCGGCATCAGCGACATCGACATTCTGGTGTCGAGCGAATTCATGGAGGCCGGCCGCTGCATCGCCAACGGCTTCTGCACGCCCGACCGCACGCTTCTGATCTCCTCGACCAGCCGCTTCTATGTGATCAACGAGAAGATGGCGCTCGGCGACGGCCGCTTCGACGACGCACGGCTGCTCGATGCCGCCGAGAAAAACTCGCAGAGCCGCATCCTGTTCGACATGGAATCGGTCGCTAAGGAATCCGGCGCCATGATCAATGCGGTGATGCTCGGCGCCATTGCCGGCTGCGGCAAGTTGCCGATCCCGGCGGAAGCCTTCGAAAAAGCGATCCGCGAAGAGGGCAAGGCGGCGGAAGCCAATTTGCGCGGCTTCCGTGCCGGCCTTACCGCCGCTGGGACCGAGGCGACCGCACTCCGCCGCGCCACCGAAGACAAGCGGCGTGAAAAGCCCCGCAACGATCTCGCCTCGCTGGAAGCGGAAATCCGCGACCGGATGCCGAAGCCGGCGCAGGATGTGCTGATCGAAGGCGTGCGGCGGCTGACACGCTTCCAGGATGAAGCCTATGCGCGTCTTTACCTCGATCGTCTCGCGGCGATCCGCGAACTCGATGCGCAATTCGGCGGCGGCGGCAATCTGTTGCGCGAAACCGCACGGCATCTCGCGGTACGCATGTCGTTTGAAGACCTGATCCGGGTGGCGCAGGCCAAGATCGACCCGGCGCGCATGCAGCGCATTTCGCAGGAGCTCGGCGCCAAGGCGGGCGAGCCCTATCACGTCACCGAATTCCTCAAGCCCGGCATCGAGGAAATGTGCCAGGTGCTGCCGCCCTCGCTGGCGCGCCGCATCATCGCCTTCTCCGAAAAGCGCGGCTGGCTCGATAGCGTGCATGTCGGCATGTATGTGACCACGACGTCGGTCTCGGGCTATCTGCGGTTCTGGTTCCTGGCAAAGCTGCGGCCGCTGCGCCGTTTCATGCATCGTTATGTCGAAGAGCAGGCACAGATCGAAACCTGGCTCGGCATGGTCGCAAGGGCCGCGAAACTGTCGCCCGCACTCGGGATCGAAGTCGCCGAATGCGCGCGGCTGATCAAGGGCTACGGTTCCACCTACAAGCGCGGGGAAAAGAATTTTCAGATCATCGAAGAACGTGTGATCTTGCCGGCCCTGAAAGGCCAGATTTCTGTGCAGGACGCCATCGATGGTATCGCCAGCGCGCGCACTGCCGCCCTGCTCGACCCCGAGGGCACGGGCCTTTCCAAGTGTCTCGATCAACTCGACTCCCGGCTTTCCTTCCGCATCGCCGCGGAATAGCAGCTTTACGCCTCCCGGCATTGTAAGGCCCAAGACGCTCCGCTATGCGTTGAGCCTCTTTCGTCATTCCGGGACACGCCGAAGGCGTGGACCCGGAATCCAGATGTTCGGGCGCAGTGTATCTGGATTCCGGGTTCGCGGCTCCGCCGCGCCCCGGAATGACAAAGCCAGAAACGGCACGTAGGCGAGGAAACGTCATGTCAGGAGTCTCCACCAAGCAGCAAAGCGCGCGTGCGCCGATTGCTGCCGAGATTTTCCTGAAGACGCTTGCCGATCACGGCGTCGATTACTTCTTCGCCAATCCCGGCACCGATTTTCCGCCGATCGTCGAGGCCTTCACGCGCGCACGCACCAGCAATGCGAAATTTCCAAAGCCTTTGTTGGTGCCGCACGAAAACCTCGCGGTCGCGATGGCGCATGGCGCCTATCTCATGACCGGCCGGCCGCAAGCCGTCATGGTCCACGTCAATGTCGGCACCGGCAACACCGTCAACAACATCACCAACCTGTCGCGTGACCGCGCGCCGTTGATCCTTTGCGCCGGCCGCACGCCATTCACCGAAAAAGGCAGCTTCGGCTCGCGCAGCCGCTCAATTCACTGGGCGCAGGAGATGTTCGATCAGGCCGGCATGCTGCGCGAAATGGTGAAGTGGGACTACGAATTGAAAGTCCCCGAACAGATCGCCGACGTTACCGCGCGCGCCTATGAGATGACCATGACGTCGCCGCGCGGACCGGTCTATCTCGTGCTGCCGCGCGAACCGCTTTCGGCGCCGGTCTCCGAAACGCTGGCGTCGGCGCCGCGCCAGCTGCCGGCTCCTGGATATCCCGACCCGCAGGCGATCGTGACACTGGCGTCATGGGTCGCGAAGGCCGAGCAGCCCCTCATCATCACATCGTCAGACGGCGATCCGCGCGCGGTCGCGGCTTTGTCGAAGCTTGCGGAGCG
The DNA here is from genome assembly GCA_963707705.1 of uncultured Pseudomonadota bacterium. Taxonomy (GTDB): domain Bacteria; phylum Pseudomonadota; class Alphaproteobacteria; order Rhizobiales; family Xanthobacteraceae; genus Pseudorhodoplanes. The sequence goes on from CAVPRD010000007.1 coordinate 209,346, forward strand.
GTTCGCGCTGCCGGTGGTCAATCACAATCCCCGCACGGTGACATTGCCCGCCAGCCATCCGATGCATGCCGGATACGATTCCGGCCCGCTTGTCCCTGAGGCCGACCTCATCGTCAATGCCGAATGCGATGTGCCCTGGTATCCGAATCTCGACAAGACGCGGCCGGGATGCAAATTCGCGCATATCGGCGAGGACACGATCTACCAGCGCTATCCGATGCGTTCGTTTCCGAGCGATCTTTCGATCACTTCGCGCTCGGCGTCCGCCTTCGAGGCGCTGCACGCAGCACTTGAGCAGCATCTGCCGTCGATGACCGCCGCAATCGAACGTCGCCGCAAGCAAGCCGCCGAACGGCGCCAGGCGCGAGACGAGAAAGTCGCGAAAGAGGCGCGTGGGGCCACGGACAAGATTACGCCGCATTATCTCAGCGCCTGCATCGGCGAGACCTTCGGTTCCGACGCCGTGATTTTCAACGAATATCCGCTATCCATCGAGCATTGCAAACGCGAGAAACCGGGCACTTTCTACTCGCTCGGGCCCGCCGGCGGCCTCGGCTGGGGTCTCGGCGCCGCCATCGGCGCCAAGCTCGCAGCACCGGAGAAGCTGATCGTAGCGACCTTGGGCGACGGCAGCTACATGTTCGGCAATCCCACCGCCAGCCATTGGGTGCAGGAAAAATTCAAGCTGCCGGTGCTGTCGGTCGTATTCAACAACAGCCGCTATGGCGCGGTCCGTCGCGCCACGCTTTCGATGTTCAAGGACGGCGCGGCCGGCGACGATGACGGCCGGTTCTTCGCCGATCTCGATCCGTCGCCGCCCTTCGACGAATTCGTAAAGGCACAGGGCGGCCATGGCGAGCGCATCGAAAATCCTGCGGACGTGCCGGGCGCACTTCAACGCGCACGCGATGCCGTGCGCGGAGGCAAGCAGGCGCTGCTCAATGTCATCACGCCTTACTGAACTCTCAAGCTAACGACAGGACCATCGCATGCGCATCGACGCCTTCAATCACTTCTTTCCGAAAGCCTATTTCGACAAGCTGCTCGCAAGCGGCACGCCCGATATCGGCAAGCGCGCGACCGGCGTGCCGGCGCTGCATGATCTCGATGTGCGCCGGCGCATCATCGATTCCTTTCCCGACTACAAGCAGGTGATTTCGCTCGCGGCGCCGACGCTGGAGCAGGTCGCGAAAGGCGATCCGGCGGTGGCGCTTGAATTCGCTAAGATCGGCAATGACGGCATGGCCGAGCTTTGCCAGAAATATCCGGATCAGTTCGCGGGCTTCGTGGCGCAGACGCCGCTCACCGCGAAGGATGCCGGGGTTGCCGAGACGACGCGCGCCATCAACGAGCTCGGTGCCTGCGGCACGCAGATCTTTACCAATGTCGAAGGCAAGCCGCTCGACCGTCCGGAATTCCGGCCGTTCTTCGCAGCAATGGAAAAGCTCGACAAACCGATCTGGGTGCATCCGTCACGCAGCGCGAACTTCCCGGATTATCTCGACGAGAAGAAATCGCTCTATGAAATCTGGTGGACCTTCGGCTGGGCCTATGAGACGGCGGCGATGATGTCGCGCCTAGTGTTCTCGAAGATTCTGGATGACATGCCCAAGCTGAAGGTGATCGTGCATCACTTCGGTTCGATCGTGCCGACGCTCGAAGGCCGCGTCGGCCCCGGATGGGATCAGCTCGGCGCCCGCACCTCGGATGAGGATTACGGCGCGCTGCTCAAGAGCCTGAAGAAGCGGCCGATCGATTACTTCAAGCACGACTTCTATCCGGATACCGCGACCTTCACTTCCGAAGGCGCAATGAAGCTAGGTTTCGGCTTTTTCGATTTCGACAAGGTGATCTTCGCGTCCGACTGCCCGTTCGATCCGGAAAAGGGCACGATGTATATCCGCGAGACGCTGCGCATCCTCGACAATTACGGAATGCCGAAGGCCGACCTCGACAAGGTCTATTACAAGAATCTGGAACGGATCACCGGCAAGAAGTTCGTCTGACGGGCGGGCGACGTCGTCGTCATGGCCGGGCATAGTCGTTCATAGAACGGCGTCGCTTCGCGCGCCTATGTCAAGGCAATCTGCCTATTGAAAGAAAGTCGTGGATGCCCGGCGCAAGGCCGGGCATGACGGCGTAAATGCTTCAGAAAACGGCGAAACTGATTTAGCGTGCGCGGTATGGATGCCGTTCGCAACCCTTCTCCATCCGACGCGCCGCCGGCCGAGGCGGCCCGCGTCACGCCGATGATGGAGCAATTTATCGAGATCAAGGCAGCCAATCCGGATTGCCTGCTGTTCTACCGGATGGGCGATTTCTACGAATTGTTCTTCGAAGATGCAGAGATTGCCTCGCGCGCGCTCGGCATCGTATTGACCAAGCGCGGCAAGCATCTTGGCAATGACATCCCGATGTGCGGGGTGCCCGTTGAGCGCTCCGACGAATATCTGCACAAGCTGATCGCGCTCGGCCACCGCGTCGCAGTCTGCGAGCAGTTGGAAGATCCGGCGGAGGCGAAGAAACGCGGCGGAAAAAGCGTCGTACAGCGCGGCGTGGTGCGTCTCGTCACGCCTGGAACGCTCACAGAAGACACGTTGCTCGATGCCAGGCGCAACAATTTTCTGCTGAGCATCGCCCGTGCCCGGACGTCCTCAAACACCGAACAAGGCCGCTTCGCGCTTGCCTGGATCGACATTTCGACCGGCGAATTCCGCGTCACCGAATGCGAGCCGGGCGCGCTCCCCGCCGAGATCGCACGGATCGAGCCGGGCGAGATCATCGTCTCCGACGCGCTCTATGCGGACCCAGAAATCGCACCGTTGCTGCGGCAATTCGAGCACGTAATGCCGCTTACCCGCGACGTGTTCGACGGGGCGACCGCCGAGCGCCGGCTCTCGGATTATTTCAGTGTCGCCACCACCGAGAGCTTCGGCCCGCTGTCGCGGCTCGAACTCACCGCAGCCGCTTCCTGCGTCACCTATGTCGAGCGTACGCAGTTCGGCAAGCGCCCGCCACTGTCCCCTCCCTTGCGCGAAAGCGCTGGCGCCACGCTTGCGATCGATGCCGCAACGCGCGCCAATCTCGAATTGATGCGCACGCTGTCGGGCGAGCGGCGCGGTTCGCTTCTCTCCGCCATCGACCGAACGGTGACCGCCGCCGGTTCCCGCCTGCTCGGGCAAAGGCTTGCAGCTCCCCTCACCGATCCGAACGCAATCTCGCAGCGGCTGGATTCGGTCGCGCTATTCGTGACGGACGCTTCGCTCCGCACGGATATCCGCGCCGATCTGAAAGCTGCGCCCGATCTGGCGCGCGCGCTGTCGCGACTGTCGCTTGGCCGCGGCGGCCCGCGCGACCTTGCTGCCATCCGCGACGGCCTTGCCGCCGCCTTCGCGCTCGCGCAGCGGCTCGCTGCGCTGACCGAGCAGCCGTCCGAAATTGCCGCGGCGCAAGCCGCGCTTCGCCGTCCGCAGCAATCGCTGTTCAACGAACTCTCAAGAGCCCTGTCGGACGAATTGCCGCTCTTGAAGCGCGATGGCGGGTTCATCTGCGAAAGCTTTGATGCGGCGCTCGACGAGACGCGGGCCTTGCGCGACACCTCGCGCAAGGTGATCGCGGAATTGCAGGCGCGCTATGCCGACGAGGCAAATCTGCGGGCACTCAAGATTCGCCACAACAACGTGCTCGGTTATTTCGTCGAGGTGACCGCGCAACATGGCGACAAGTTGATGGCACCGCCCTTGAATGTGCGGTTCATCCATCGCCAGACGCTCGCCGGACAGGTGCGTTTTACCACCACCGAGCTTGGCGAACTCGAGGCAAAGATCGTCAGCGCCGCCGACCGCACGCTCGGCATCGAACTTGAAATATTCGATCGACTCTGCACCGCCGTGAATGCTTCCGGCCCCGACATCAAGGCCGCGGCCGAAGCGCTTTCGACGCTCGATGTTTCCGCGGCCCTCGCCATGCTCGCGGTCGAGCGTGATTATGCGCGCCCGACGATCGACACCTCGCTCACCTTCGAGATCGAGGGCGGGCGTCATCCCGTGGTCGAGCAGGCGTTGAGCGATCCTTTCATCGCCAACGATTGCGACTTGTCGGCTCCTGGCAAGGAGGAGGCAGGACGCATCTGGCTGCTCACCGGCCCCAACATGGCGGGCAAGTCCACCTTCCTGCGTCAGAATGCGCTGATCGCGATCCTCGCGCAGACCGGCAGCTTCGTACCGGCAAAAGCCGCTCGCATCGGCGTGATCGACCGGTTGTTTTCGCGGGTCGGCGCGGCCGACGATCTGGCGCGCGGCCGCTCCACCTTCATGGTCGAGATGGTGGAGACTGCCGCGATCCTCAATCAGGCGAGCGCGCGTTCGCTGGTGATCCTGGATGAGATCGGCCGCGGCACCGCAACCTTCGACGGCCTTTCGATCGCCTGGGCGAGCGTCGAGCATCTGCATGAGGTCAATCGCTGCCGCGCGCTATTCGCCACGCATTTTCACGAGATGACCGCCCTCGCCGCAAAGCTCTCGCGTATCAAGAACGCCACCATGCGAGTGAAGGAGTGGCGCGGCGACGTGGTGTTCTTGCACGAGGTGGTGCCGGGCGCCGCCGACCGCTCCTACGGCATACAGGTGGCGAAACTCGCAGGTCTGCCGGCGAGCGTGATCGAGCGCGCCAAGGTGGTGCTGGCACAACTCGAGGCCGAGGATCGTGGCAAACCATTGCGCGGATTCGAGGATCTGCCGCTGTTCCAATCACGCCCGGAGGCGCAGGACGAAAAGCCCGATCCGCTGCATGCGGTGATCGAGGTGCTCGCCACGTTACATCCCGACGAAATGTCGCCGCGCGATGCGATGGACGCGCTTTATGCGTTGAAGGCAAAGCTTGCGGCAGCCAAGCAGTAATTCAACCGCTTCGCGTTTTCTACAGAGTCAAACCGGCGCGACGCAACATCAGCAGACCTGCATTCCAGGACAGCGAGAATGACAACGCCAGCAGCAGGCCGAGCGTCCTGCCGAACGGTTCCACCGTGAGATAAAGCACGGCAACACACAACGCAAAGCCAAGCAGACCCAGCAAGCTGTGCGCCATCACAGCAGCGGCAGCCTTTCCGCCGACGCGGCGATGCAGGATGAACATGGTCGAGGTGAAGGTCGCCGGGAACGAGGCGATCATGCCGGTCTTCTCCGGACCGATGCTGAAGCTCAGCGTTACCACCACCGCGATCAGAATGGCGACGATAACCGCCCGCAACGCGAGCTCGGGAAAGCGCAGCGGCAGACGTGGCATCGGCGCATTCTGGAAACGCCGCACCACGGGAAGGAGTACGGCAACCACAACCAGATTCAGAAAGATGCCGGGCAACAGCGGCCACGACGCCTGGTTCAGAATGAATGCGGAGAAAGACCACGCGGCAAGTCCCGCGCCGACGCTCGTCAGCGCCCCAAAACGCTGTGCGAGCAGAACGAAGACAACCGTGTAAAGAACGGTCGGTACATTGTTCAGGACGCTCGCGAGCGCCGCTCGCGCCACGAATTGCGCATCGTGGTCGAGCGCGATGAAGACATAGGCCGGGCCCGCCGAGATCGGCAATGTGACGATCAGCGCGCCGATCCAGGGACCGGCGCGCTCGGCGATCACCGTCGCAGCAATGACGAAGCCGACCGTGACTGCCATTTTGATGGCGAGCGTGAACAGGAAATACAGATCGAGGGACACTTCGGCCTCTTCACTCCAGCGGAAGCCGCGCCGAAAGTTGTGTACGCCACAGCCACAACAATGCGTTCCAGGATAGCGAGGCCAAGAGTGCGATCAGGAGTGACCACCAGACGCCGGTGACGGTCGCAAGCAAATGCACGGCTGCGAAGGTCGAAATCAGGCCGATCATCGGAACCTGCACATGCGCGACCACATTCGAGGTCGCAGGTCCGCCGATGCGCGGATGCAGGATCAAGATGAAGCTCGACATCGCCATCGGGAACACCGCGAATATGCCTGACGCGAACGCCCCGATCGAATGACTGGCCGTTGTGACGATGACAACAAAGGCCGCAACCGCGGCCGCCCGCAGGGGAATATCATTGGCTCGAGGGGCGGCCTCGGCTTTCTTGAACGATGCGCGCCGCGCCGCTCCGGTCAACGGAATGGCGATTGCCGTGACGACAAGATTGAGCGCAAGCGCGCTCCAGAGATCGAATTTGAAGAATTGCAGTACGCCCGCGAAGGCGAACCAGACCAGCAATGCACCGCCAAGGCTTGCGAGCAGCGAATGCCGGCGAGCGAGCAGCGCATAGGTCGCCGCGAAGGTTATGCCGGCAGGATTGGCGGCGAGACTTCCCAGCGCCGAATTCGAGATGAATTGCGGCGTATGCTCGAACGCCATCACGATATAGGCCGAGCCGACGGAAGTCGGCAGCGAGGCGATCATGGCACCGAGGAACGGTCCGCCGCGCTCAACGATCAGCGAAGCCGAGACGATGATGGTCGCCGTCAGCGCCGCCTTGAGGAGCAGCGAGAGCCAGAAATAATCGGCGGGGGACATTTGAGGCGGGCACCGGCATTCAAATATCGTCATGCCCGCGCCTGTCGCGGGCATCCACGTCTTTTGGTCAGCTTCCAAGACGTGGATGGCCGGCACAAGGCCGGCCATGACGAAAAGATGGGGCAAGTTCGAAAGTAACAGCTACCCCCGCTTCATCGCAACCTGTACCGGCGGGCCCGACTTGATGGTCTGATACACCACACAATAGCGCTCGGTGAGCTTGAGCAACTGATCGAGCTTGTCCTGCGCAGCGTCGGTATCGACATCGAAGGTCAAACGAATCTCGCGAAAACCGACGGGCGCGTCCTTCGCAACCCCCAGCGTACCACGGAAGTCGAGATCGCCCTCGGCCGACACACGCCCGGATTTCAGCGGAATGTCGAGCGCGGTTGCGACCGCCTTCAGCGTCACACCGGCACAGGCGACCAGCGCTTCCAGCAGCATGTCGCCGGAACAAAGCTCGAGGCCCGAGCCGCCGGTAGCCGGATGCAGACCCGCGGTCGCCAGCGCTCGTCCGGTCTCGACCTTGCAGGCGATGCTGGTGTCGTCGAGCGTACCCTTGGCCTTCAGCGTGATCAGCGCGGCCCCGGCGTCGGTCTTGTAACGGTCCTTGATCGGCGCCTGCATCGCGCGCAATTCGGCTGCGTCCATACCTTAACTCCCTGAAATAGCCTCTCCTCCGCTCCTCCCGCAGTGCGGGAAAGAACGAAGACCGGTCCGGCCGCTGACTTACTAACAACCGCTCGCGAACGCTACTCGCTTCACGAGATAGTCATGTCGGAAGTCATTCAAGCGGTGCGGGAATAAAGGTGGCTACCACCACATTGCCGCGCCCTGTTCGGCTTTGGCCTGGCGGTCATCGACGCTGATATTGCGGCCAAGCGAGCGGTCGAGCGCTGCCAGCACCCGGCGTTTGACATGATCGAACGCCGCCGATTGCCGGTCGCGCGGACGCGGCAGGTCGTCCTCAATCTCCTCGAACAGCCGGCCCGGACGCGGACGCATCACAATGATGCGGTCGGCCAGCACAATGGCTTCCTCCACATCATGCGTTACCAGGATCAGCGTAGGCCTGGTATCCGCCCACAGGTCGAGCAGGTGATCCTGCAGGTCAACGCGGGTAAAGGCATCGAGCGCCGAAAAAGGTTCGTCGAGCAGCAGCACTTCCGGCTGCGGAACGAGCGCACGGGCGATGGCCACGCGCTGCGCCTGCCCGCCCGACAATTCACGCGGCCAGACATCCGCCTTGTCGGTCAGGCCGACGCGATCAAGCGCGCGTGCAACGCGCTCCTTTCGCTCCGAGGCGGAGAGATGCGCCAGGCCGAAGCCGACATTATCGGCGACGGTGAGCCAGGGCAGCAAGCGTGGCTCCTGAAAGATAATTCCAATCTTTTCATGAGGCGTCGCGATGATTTCGTCGTCGAGATGCACGATGCCTCTTGTCGGGCGATCCAGTCCGGAAATGGCGCGCAGCAAAGTGGATTTGCCACAGCCGGAGCCGCCGACAATCGCCACGATCTCGCCCGGCGCAACGTCGAACGACACGCCTTCCAGCGCGCGCACATTGTTGGGATAGGTTTTCGATACATTCGCAACCGAGAGCATGTCACGTCTCCGCGCGCGGCTGGAAACGGTCTTCCCACCGCAGGAACGGCGCCGTACCGCTGGTCAGCAACCAGTCCGTAGTCTTGCCGAGTACGGCAAAAATGATGATGGCGGCGACGATCTGCGCCGGCTTGCCGAGCTGCTGGCCGTCGATCAGCAGATAGCCGAGCCCTTCCGACGCACCCATGAATTCGGCGGCAACCACGAACATCCATCCGAGTCCAAGCCCCGACCGCAGCGACACCACATAGGCCGGCAGCACCGCGGGCAACAGAATGCGCCGAATGAGCGCGGGCCCGGACAGCCGGAAGGCGCGGCCGACTTCCACGATCTTGCGATCGACCGACAGGATCGCTCCCATCACGCCGAGATAGACCGGAAAGAAAACGCCGACTGCGATCAGGGTGATTTTCGACGCCTCGAATATGCCGAGCCACAAAATGAACAGCGGCACCCAGGCGATCGACGGGATGGCACGCAACGCCTGCAGGGTCGGATCGACCAGCGTGCGGGTCAGCGCCGAATATCCGGCGATGGCGCCGAGCAGCGTACCCGCGGCAACTCCGAGACCAAAACCCAGGACAACGCGAAGCAGCGTCGCCTGGGTGTGGGTCCAGAGTTCGCCGCTGCGGGCGAGCTCCCAAAGGTTGGCGCCGATCACCGACGGCGGCGGCACGAGACGGCCATTCGACCAGCCCATGTGAACGGCGAGTTCCCAGGAGCCCGCAAGCGCCAGCGGCAGCGCAAGGCCAAGCAGCGGCCGCCACAGCCTCAACCAACGCGAACTTATGGTGTCGGCCGCGTCGTCGGTCTGGGGCGCGCTGGTGACTGTCATCTCGAAAGCAGACATGGCGCGACCGGATTTGGCAATTCAAACGATAAGACGCGGCAAAAAAATTGCGCCGTTCCCGGGCCGCTGGGAGGAACCGACCCGGGAACGGCGAGCCTGACGGGTCAATTCGTCAGGGCGACGCTGCTATCGATCAGCGCATCGACATTGGCCTTCACATCTACATTGGCAGGAACGACGCCGGCCTGCTGCAGCGCTATGCCGGCGGCAAGGATCGAGTCGCGCTGCGGCGCGCCGATCTTGGAATGGGTGAGCTCGGTGCGCTCCTTTAACTGGCGGTCCACCACCTCGGGTGGCAGCTTGGTCACCTGGATGAAGATGCGCTTCACCTCGTCGGGATTGGCGAGCGAATATTTCCGCGCATCCTCATAGACTTTCAGCACGCGCTGCACGAGTTCGGGATTGGACTTCAGGAATTGCTCGCGCACGTTCAGGATGCCCCAGGTATTGGCATCCTTGTTGCGATAGAACAGCTTGGCGCCGTCCTCGATTTCGGCGGCGGCCATCATCGGGTCGAGCCCGGCCCAGGCATCCACATCGCCGCGAATGAGTGCTGCCTTGCCGTCGGCGTGCTGCAGCAGGACCGGAGTGATGTCCTTGTCGGTGAGCTTCACGCTCTGCAGCGCGCGCACGAGGAAGATATGCGGGTCGGTGCCGCGGGTGACCGCGACGCGCTTGCCCTTCAGATCCTCGATCTTTGCGATGTTCGAGTTTTTGCCGGTCACCAGCGCGGTCCATTCCGGACGCGAATAGACGTAGATGGACTTGATCGGGTTGCCGTTGATCCTCGCGACCAGGGCCGCCGAGCCCGCGCTCGAGCCGAAATCGAGCGACGACGCATTCAGGAATTCCAGCGCCTTGTTGGAACCCGCGCTCTGCACCCAGCGGATGGTGATGCCGTCCTTGGCGAATTCCTTTTCCAGCAGCCCCTGATCCTTCAGCACCAGCGAGACCGGGTTATAGGTCGCCCAATCGATGCGGATTTCCTTGGGCTTATCCTGCGCAAACAGGGTTGTGCTCGGCACGAGACCCACGAACAGTGCCGAAGCGAGAATGGAACGGCGGGAAAAAAGAGACAGGATCGGAAAAGACATGGCTACCTCCAGACGCGTGGCCTAGTTCGCGCCATTGCGGGCGCGGGGCCGGGTTGACGATAAGCGGAGGGATTTTGGGTGCCCGACCGCTTTAGCTGCATTTGTTAAGCGCCCGCAAGCTGCTCGCTCAAATCGGCGCTAGGCACTGAAAATAAAGGGTTATTCGGCCCGGTCAATGAAATGGAATGGCAAAAATCCGGCGCCCACGAAATGAGCGTTTCGCAACCTGACCAAAATGTAAAATATCTTTGCGATTGGGCCGCCCCTTCGCCCGTGACAGGCCGAATGGGCTCCGCTATCCCCATCCGCCATGCTCTCCCCCGACCAGACGCCGCGCGCGCCTTGCGAGATATTCGACGCCGAAGCCGCGGAGCATGAACTCGAGGCGCTCGGCACGAAATATTCCGGGCGCGAAAGCGAACTGCGCACTGCGGTCGCGCAATATCTGAAGGCCGAGCTCAATCGCGGGCGTAACCAGGCCGAGCAGATGCTGCTCAAGGACCGGCACGGCCGCCGCTGCGCCGAACGGCTCTGCGTCATGCAGGACGAGATTATCCGCGTCCTGTTCGAATTCGCCCGCAAGCGACTGTACCCCTCGCTCAATCCGTCGGAATCCGAACGGATGGCGGTGGTGGCGACCGGCGGCTATGGCCGCGGCCTGCTGGCGCCGGGCTCCGACATCGATCTGCTGTTCCTGCTTCCCTACAAACAGACCGCCTGGGGAGAGTCGATCGCCGAGGCGATCCTCTATTGCCTCTGGGACATGGGGCTGAAAGTGGGGCACGCGACACGCTCGGTCGACGAATGCATCCGCCAGGCCAAGGCGGACATGACGATCCGCACCGCCATTCTCGAATCCCGCTTCCTGAACGGCGACCGTGTGCTGTTCGACGAACTGATCGAGCGTTTCGACAAGAATGTCGTGCAGGGCACGGGCGCCGAATTCGTCGCCGCCAAGCTCGCGGAGCGCGAGGATCGCCTGCGCCGCGCCGGTCAGTCACGCTATCTGGTCGAGCCCAATGTGAAGGACGGCAAGGGTGGCCTGCGCGATCTGCACACGTTGTTCTGGATCGGCAAGTATGTCTATCGCGTGCGCAGCGTCGAGGAACTGGTCGATCATGGCGTGTTCGATCAGGACGAGCTGAAGATTTTCCGTCGCTGCGAAGACTTCCTCTGGTCCGTACGCTGTCACATGCATTTCGTGACCGATCGTCCGGAGGAGCGGCTGTCCTTCGACATCCAGCGCGAGATTGCGATCCGGCTCGGCTATACCTCGCATCCGGGTATGCGCGACGTCGAGCGTTTCATGAAGCACTACTTCCTGACCGCAAAGAATGTCGGAGACCTGACCGCGATTCTGTGCGCTGCGCTGGAAGCCAATCACACCAAGAGCGCGCCGATGCTCGGCCGCGTGATGGCCCGCTTCAGGTCGAACGGACGGCGGTCGCTATCCGAATCCGACGATTTCATCGTCGACAACAACCGTATCAACATCGTCAAGCCCGACGTCTTCAAGCGCGACCCGATCAACCTGATCCGCATTTTCTATCTCGCGCAGAAACACAATCTCGCCTTTCACCCCGACGCGATGCGAATCGCGGCGCGATCTCTGAAGCTGATCGACAAGGGAGTGCGTCAGAGCCCGGAAGCCAACAAGCTTTTCTTCGAAATCCTCACCTCGCCGAACGACGTAGAGACCGTCCTGCGGCGGATGAATGAGGCCGGCGTTCTCGGGACCTTCGTACGTTCCTTCGGCCGTGTGGTCGCGATGATGCAGTTCAACATGTATCATCACTATACTGTCGATGAGCACCTGATCCGCTGCATGGGCGTGATCGCGGAGATTGAATCCGGCAGCAACGAAGAATACGGGCTTTCCAACGAAATCGTGAGAAAGCTGACGCCGCGTCAGCGCGAAATTCTGCGCGTCACTCTGTTTTTGCACGACATCGCCAAGGGCCGGGTTGAAGACCATTCGATCGCGGGGGCGCGGGTGGCGCGGCGCCTTTGTCCATTCGTGGGGCTGTCCGCCGCCGAAACCGAAACCGTGGCGTGGTTGATCGAAAAGCATCTGGTGATGTCGACGGTGGCGCAATCACGCGACCTTTCGGACCGCAGGACGATCGAGAATTTCGCGGGTGTGGTGCAGTCACTGGATCGCCTCAAGCTTCTGACTGTACTGACGACCGCCGACATCCGCGCAGTCGGGCCGGGTGTCTGGAACGGCTGGAAGGCGCAGTTGCTGCGCACACTCTATTACGAGACCGAGCCGGTGCTGACCGGCGGCTTCTCGGAGGTCAATCGCGAACGCCGCGTGGCGATCGCGCAAGTCGAATTCCGCGAATGGATGAAGGACTGGCCGGAGGCTGAGCTCGACAATTATATCTCGCGGCACTATCCGCCCTATTGGCTGAAAGTGGATCAGGCCCACAAGATCGCGCAGGCTCGCTTCCTGCGGGAGGCCTGGAGCGAGGGCCGCACACTCGCGACGCAATTCTCCTTCGATGCAATGCGCGGCGTGACCGAACTGACCGTGGTCGCGCCCGACCATCCGCGGCTGCTTTCGATCATCGCCGGCGCCTGCGCAGCCGCCGGCGCCAATATCGTGGACGCGCAGATTTTCACCACTACCGACGGCCTTGCGCTCGATACCATCGCAGTCACCCGCGAATTCGAGCATGACGAAGACGAGGCGCGGCGCGCCGGACGGATCGCCGACACCATCGAGAAGGCATTGCGCGGCGAGATCAAGCTGCCGGATATCGTGGCACGCAAGACGGTGTCGAGGTCGCGACTCAAGGCGTTCGCGCTCGAGCCCGAAGTCAACATCAACAACGAATGGTCGAACCGCTTCACCGTGGTCGAAGTGACGGGGCTTGACCGGCCTGGCCTCCTCTACGAACTGACCTCGACGATCTCGCGGCTGTCGCTCAACATCGCTTCCGCCCACGTCGCGACCTTCGGCGAACGCGTGGTCGACGTGTTCTATGTCACCGATCTGCTCGGCGCGAAGATCGCGTCCCCTACCCGGCAGGCTGCAATAAAGCGCGCGCTGCTGGCGCTGTTTGCGCGTCCCGTGTCGGACGACGCAAGGCCGGTCGTACGAGCCCGCGCCTGACCCGGTTTGAAGTAGCAGGCAAAATGAAAAAGGACGCCGCGGCTCTCGCCGGGCGCCCTTGCGAAATCCGATCGATACCAGTTTTTTTATTTCTTCTTCGCCGGCTGCGGAGCCCGAACGTTCTGCCACGCATAATAGGGCTGCATCAGCCCGGTGGTGACGAATTTTTTGCCGGCCCAGTTCGGGTCGGCCGGAGCCTTGGCCTTCGCGGCCAAAGCCGCCGTCGGAGCGGCAGCGGCCATGACAAGAGCAAGCAGAAGGGCGCTTTTGCGCATTTTTCGATTCCCCCAGATTTGAACGCCGGCTGACCCGGCCGGCCGAACCAAGCATGAAATATCCGGCCTGAGAATGCGACAAAACATGATTTTCGGCATTTTCTAAGGTGCAGAGCGGTAACGCGACGCTGCGACGTTCGAGAACTTAACTGGCCCTTAAATCCGCTCCCATAGCGTCGGCTGTTGATCCGCGGCGACGGCCGCCCGGACCATCCGACGCTACGGGGAACGCAGTGGGACGGCGAGGAAAGACCGCGCGCCGGGAGCCAAAATTCGATGTGGCCGGGCCGAACCGCGACCTGCGGATCGATCCGCAGGATCGGCTGCCGCCGGCCGACGACGAGCGCCCCGCCAAGCCGAAGAAGCGCGAAACCACCAAAGCCAAACCCGCAACGCCGCCAGCCGCGCCCAAAAAACTCGCCAAGAGCAAAGCCAATCGGCGCTCACTGATCGGCCGCGCGATCTATTGGGGCGCGGTGCTTGCCCTGTGGGGCATCATAGCTGTGGTCGGGCTCATCGGCTGGGTCGGCGCGCACCTGCCCTCGATCCAGTCGCTGGAAGTGCCGAAACGCCCGCCCTCGATCCAGATCGCAGGCATCGACGGCAAGGTCATGGTGACGCGCGGCGACAGCGGCGTTTCCGCCACCATCAAGGAATTGCCGAAATACTTGCCGCAGGCTTTCATCGCAATCGAAGATCGCAGATTCAATTCACATTTCGGCGTGGACCCGATGGGCATCGCGCGCGCGGCATTCGCCAATATCCTGCGACGCGGAGTTTCACAGGGCGGCTCCACCCTCACCCAGCAGCTGGCAAAGAACCTGTTCCTGACGCAGGACCGCACATTTACCCGCAAGCTGCAGGAGCTGCTGCTGGCGTTCTGGCTCGAGCGCAAATTCACGAAAAACGAAATCCTCGAACTCTACCTCAATCGCGTTTATTTCGGTGCCGGCGCCTATGGCGTGGAAGCGGCAGCGCAGCGCTATTTCGGCAAGCACGCGCGAGAGGCGTCTTTGCAAGAGTCGGCGATGCTGGCGGGCCTCGTGCGCTCGCCGTCGCGGCTCGCGCCGACGCGCAATCCCAACGGCGCCGAACGCCGGGCACAGGTGGTGCTAAGCGCGATGGCCGACGCTGGCTTCATCTCCGACAAGAATGCCGCGATGGCAATGGCATTGCCGGCGCATGCGCTGAAACAGACGAGCACCGGATCGATCAATTACGTCGCCGATTATATCATGGACGTACTCGACGATCTCGTCGGCCGCGTCGAGGACGATATCGTGGTGGAGACCTCGATCGATCCGGCGCTGCAATTGCTCGCAGAGCGCGCACTCGCAGAAGAGTTGCAGGCCAAGGGCGGAAAGCTTGGTGTCGAGCAAGGCGCGATCGTCTCGATGTCGCCGGACGGCGCGGTGCGAGCCATGATCGGCGGCCGCGACTATGCGGAGAGCCAGTATAACCGCGCGGTGGCAGCCAAGCGCCAGCCCGGCTCCGCCTTCAAGCCGTTCGTCTATCTCACGGCGCTGGAGCGCGGGCTCACGCCCGACACCATGCGCGAGGACAAGCCCATCGTCGTGAAGGGCTGGAGGCCGGAAAACTACACGCGCGAATATTACGGTCCGGTGACGCTGACGCAGGCGCTCGCCATGTCGCTGAACACCGTATCGGTACGGCTGACGCTCGAATTCGGACCCAATGCAGTCATCCGCACAGCGCACAGGCTCGGCATCGCTTCAAAGCTTGCGCCCAATGCCTCGATCGGCCTTGGCACTTCGGAAGTTTCGGTCCTGGAAATGGTGTCGGCGTTTGCGACCCTCGCCAACAATGGCATGGGCATTGCTCCGCATTTGATCGAAAGCGTGCGCGGCAAGGATGGCAAGATTCGCTATCAGCGCGTCCCGCAAAGTCTGGGTCAGATCGTCGAGCCGCGTTATGTGGCGATGATGAACACGATGATGCAGGAAACCCTGTTGAGTGGCACCGGCCGCAAGGCCGATCTCGCCGGACGCCCGGCCGCGGGCAAGACCGGCACCAGCCAGGATTTCCGCGACGGTTGGTTCGTGGGCTACACGGCTCAGCTCGTCACCGGTGTATGGCTCGGCAATGACGATTCCTCGCCGACCAGGAAGATGACCGGCGGCGGGTTGCCGTCAGAAATCTGGGCGCGCTTCATGAAGGGCGCGCATCGCAATGTGGAAGTCGCGAATCTGCCGGGCAGCCAGGGCGGGATATTTGCACCCCTCGCCCAAGCCGGTCAGGTCCTTTCGCAATCACAGGCGCCTGTGCCTCCCGGCTCGATCCCCGGCGGCCGCTCGGCAGCGGTCCAGGCGTCGCGCAACGACGGCATGGATTCCTGGCTGATCGACCGGCTGTTCGGACGGCGCTGATCAGGCTTTGGCGCTGCGCGGAAGCGCGAGCCAGAACATCAACACGATCAAGGAGATCACGGTAACGGCGATAGCGACCGGCCATGCGGTCGAGCTCGTCGCCGTAACCACGATTGCGCCGAGGATCGCGGCACTGAATTGCGGGGCGAAGCCGAGGAGCGATGACGCCGCCCCGGCACGCTCGGCGACAGCCGACAATCCGCCGGCAATCGAAGGCGGAAAAACAAGACCGAAGCCAGCGAGATAGATCGCCACCCCGGCAATCAAGGCAATCGCGGAGCCGATGCCGAGCGCCACGACCGCGCACATGATCAAGGCGCCACCTATCATCAGGCCCGCACCCACGCCAACAGTACGCGGGATTCCGATGCGCAACACGATGCGCGAGGCAATCAGCGCACCGATCAGATAGCCGACCGCACTCAGAGACAGCACGATCGAAATGTTTAACGGCGTCTGGCCATAGATGTTCTGCAGGACGAAGGGCGCCGCCGAGAGCCATCCGATCAGACCCGTATAAGAAGCACCGCCGATCGCGAGATAGATGTTGAACTCGCGGCTGCGCAGGATCTGCCGGTATCCTTCCAGCATTGCGCCAAGCGAAATTCGCTCTTGCGGCCGCTCGCCGAGCGTCTCCGGCATCTTGCGCAACACCATGACCATCACCACGATGCCGAAGGCCAGCAAAGCCGCGAAGGAAGAGCGCCAGCCGAAGAAGACATGCAGAATGCCGCCGATCAGCGGCGCCGAGACCGGCCCAAACGCCATGACAAGACTCATCAGCGACAATTCCTTGCCCGCACGCGCACCGCTATAGAGGTCTCGCACCACCGCGCGAGCGAGCACGATCGCTCCGGCACCGCCAAAGGCCTGCAGCACTCGCGCGCCGATCAGCACGTCGATCGAGGGAGCGGCGAAACAAATGAGACTACCGATGCAATAGCAGGCAAGCGCGACCAGGAGACCGGACTTGCGGCCATACCAGTCGGAGATCGGTCCATAGGCGATTTGTCCGATTGCAAAGCCGACCAGATAGGCCGAGAGCGTGAGCTGCACCTTGGCCGGCGAGACGCCAAAGGCGCGACCCATATCCGGCAAAGTCGGCAAATAGAGATCGGTCGACAGCGGCGCGAGCGCGGTCAGCGCCGCGAGCAGCGCGGTCAGAGCGAACGTATCGGGTTTGAGCATTCTGGGATGACGGTTAGTGGCGCTCGCGCGAATGTCCGGTCAATGCCGCGCACGGCTCCGGCCGTTAACCGGAAGTTCCGGCAGTTCGCGCGCTCTCGGCAATCCGTAGCGATGCAACTCGGTGCCGTGGGCGTCAAGCCATGCTTTTGCACGCCGGACATTCGGGCAGAGCCTGTCGACCAGCCGCCAGAAGCGCGGCGAGTGGTTCATCTCGACCAGATGGGCGACCTCATGGGCGGCGAGATAATCCAGCACGTGGGACGGCGCGAGAATCAGCCGCCAGGAATAGGAAAGAACGCCGGTCGTGGAGCAGGAGCCCCAGCGGCTCGACGGATCGCGGATCGAGACCTGCTTGACGGCAAGTCCAAGCCGTTCGGCGAAATGCCGGCTTGCCCGTTCGAGGTCGCTCCTGGCTTCGCGGCGCAGGAAATCCGCCACTCTTCGATCGACATGCGGGCTGTCGCCGGCGACGCAGAGCCTGCGCTCGCCGTCGTCGGCAACTTCGACCCAGACCGTGCCGCGCAGGCCCCTGCGGTGCACGATACGATGCGGCTCTCCGCGCAGCGGCACCATGCTGCCATGCGCGAAAGGCTCGGCCTTGGGCAAATGATGCAGCCGCTGGGCAATCCAGCCGCCGTGCTTCTGCGCGAATTCCTTGGCTTCGCGCAGGCAGCCGCGCGGCGGCATTGTCAGCACGACTTCGCGGGTCGCGGCCAGAATTCGCAAGGTATAGCGCCGCGCCTGGCGATGCCGGCGCACCCGGACCAGATAGACGTGCTCGTCGTGGAAAATCTGGATCGCTTTCGGCTCGGCCGGTCGGCGATACAGAAGGGCGCGCAGCGACATTGGAGCGATCCCGATTTGCAACCTCGACGGTTTCGATTCGCCTGATACTGCCATAGCCGCGTTACCCGGAAAGAACGCATCGAAAATAAAGTGAAGCCACCGTATAGGGTGTTTTCAGCAGGCAATACTACCACATGCTGTCCTTAATTAACTGAACTTAAATTCATTTCATTGAAAATTGGAGAACGAATCGGTATAGGCCGCGCGCGTCCTAAAGCCAGACGCGGCCGGCGATTATTCCGGTTGAAATGCGAAGCGAACGGCCGCTCGTTACGCCACCGCGCGCGGCTTTGACTGACGTACGCCATTCGCCATCTGGGCGGTCAGCACGAAATCGGCGATGCGCGGCGCGATTTCGGAGCGGAAACGTGAGCCGTTGAATACGCCGTAATGGCCGACGCCTTGCTGCAGGTAATGCGCCTTGCGGTCGGGCGGGATGTTGACGCACAGCTTCTGAGCGGCCTCGGTCTGTCCGACGCCGGAGATGTCGTCCTTCTCGCCCTCAACCGTCAGCAGCGCGACCCGGCGGATCGCAGCCGGGTCGATGCGCACGCCTCGATGCGTCATCTCGCCTTTCGGAAGCTGGTGCTTGACGAACACGGTGTCGACGGTCTGCAAATAGAATTCGGCGGTGAGGTCCATGACCGCGAGATATTCGTCGTAGAATTCGCGGTGTTTCTGCGCGGAATCGCCGTCACCCTTTACCAGGTTGAAGTAAAGATCCTTGTGCGCGTCCATATGACGGTCAAGGTTCATGGTGACGAAGCCGTTCAACTGTAGGAAGCCCGGATAGACGTCGCGCATCACACCCGGATGCGGGAACGGCACCTTGGTGATGACGTTGCGGCGAAACCAATCAACGCCACGATATTCTGCGAGCTTGTTGACGGCTGTCGGATTGATACGGGTGTCGATCGGGCCGCCCATCAGCGTCATCGAATGCGGCACATAGGGATCGCCTTCGGCTTCCATGCGGGCAACAGCCGCAAGCACCGGTACCGACGGCTGGCACACCGCCACGAGATGACAATTGCCACCGAGCGCATGCAGGATCGAGATCAGATAGTCGATGTAATCGTCGAGATCGAAGTGACCCGCCGACAGCGGCACAAGCCGCGCATCCACCCATTCGGTGATGTAGACGTCATGGTTCGGCAGAAACGCCTCGACCGTGCCGCGCAACAGCGTCGCGTAATGGCCCGACATCGGCGCCACGATCACAAGCTTCGGCTGCGGACGGCGTGGCGGGTTGGTGAAGACACGTTCGAAATGCAGGAGCCGGCAGAACGGCCGCTCCCATACCGGCGTGATGTGAACCGGAACGCGCTCGCCGCCGACCAGCGTCTCCGAGATATTCCAGTCCGGCTTGCCGTAGCGGCGGGTGAAGCGCTCGAACATTTCCGCGCTTGCGGCAAGCGTCTTGCCGACCGTCGTGTGGTGCCAGGGATTGAGGGGATTTTTCAGGGAGAGCCGCGTGAAGTCGGCTAAGGCACGAGCCGGATTGAGCGCGGCATAGCTCATTTCGTAGAGCCAATACATTCCATTGGAGACGACGGGGCCGCCTTCACCAGGCAGGGTCGGTGCCCCGCCAAATTCGCCAATTGCCATTCGCTTTTTTTCCCGGCAGCCCCGTTGTGCAACGCAACGTGGGTGTTTTTAGTGCCGCCGTCAATATAGGCGAAGGTGGTTCCCAACTGCTTATATATTGGTCATTCGCCGGTTTGCATCAGTGATCCGACCGCTCGTGCGCTCCGCAGCAGCGCCAGAAACGCAATAACGGCGGCCACAAAGTAGGCGACGTTCAGCGCCAGCGCCCACAGCATGAGGTCTGCACGAAAGACGTGATCGATCAGCAACGCCCGCATGCCTTCGAACACGTAGGTCGGCGGCAGCAGCCAGGCCACAGCCTGAAGCCAGCCCGGCAACACCACGACCGGGTAATAGACGCAGGTGAGCGGCAACAGCAGGAACATGATGGTCCAGGCCATGCTCTCCGCGCCCATGCCATTGCGGAGCACGATGCCGGACACGAAAATCCCGACCGCCCAACTGGTGAGGATCAGGTTCATGAAGAACGCCGCCAGCGCAAAGCCGAACGCGTAGAGATTGAAATCCGAAAAAGCCCATCGCGAGAATTGTCACCGGCACCATGCCGATCGCAAGCCGCACGACGCTCATGATCATCAAAGCCGCGATAAACTCGCCCGGACGCAACGGGCTCATCATCAGATTGCCCATGTTGCGCGCCCACATCTCTTCCAGGAACGAGATCGAGAACCCGAGCTGACCGCGGAACAGGATGTCCCAGAGCAGCACTGCACCGATAAAGGTGCCGCCGGCTTTCGCGAAGAAGCCGGAATTCTCGGAGACATAGAGCTGCAGAAAGCCCCACATCA
This sequence comes from uncultured Pseudomonadota bacterium, assembly GCA_963707705.1. Taxonomy (GTDB): domain Bacteria; phylum Pseudomonadota; class Alphaproteobacteria; order Rhizobiales; family Xanthobacteraceae; genus Pseudorhodoplanes. The sequence goes on from CAVPRD010000007.1 coordinate 229,640, forward strand.
TCATCTGCACTGCGGGCCAGTAGATAAGTTCGAGCAGCCGCGGCCAGGACGAGCGAAGCAAATACCAATAGCGCAGCACCATCGCGAAAATGCGCTGCGGCGAAAAGGCGATCGGCTCGCGCGAAGGCTGCGTGCGCGGCTGAACATTCATGATGCCGCCCCGGACGCGTTTTCTGGCGCGTTGTCCTGCGCCTGCCTTCGGCCGCGCGCTATGTCGAGAAACACATCCTCCAGATTTTCGCGCCCGTAGCGCGTGAGCAGCATGTCGGGAGAACCGTCATCGACGATCTCGCCGCGCCTCATCATGATGACCCGATCGCATAGCCGCTCGACCTCACCCATATTGTGCGAGGCGAGCAGGATGGTTGCCCCCTGTTCGGCCCGGTACTTTTCAATCTCGGCACGCACCCAGTCGGCAGTATCGGGATCTAGCGAGGCTGTCGGCTCGTCGAGCAACAAGACCTCCGGATGATTCAGCAGCGCCTTGGCGAGCGAGACGCGCGTCTTCTGCCCGGACGATAATTTGCCGGTCGGGCGATCGAGAAAATCATCGAGATCGAATTGCGCTCCAAGCTCGCGAATGCGAGTCGCAACGTCAGGCACGCCATACAGACGACCGAACACGGTGAGATTCTGCCGCACCGTGAGCCGCATCGGCATGTCGACATAAGGGCTTTCGAAATTCATCCGGTGCAGCACGCGATGCCGGTCGTCCGGCATCTGCGCACCGAGCACGCTGACGGTTCCGGAAGTCGGGGTAACGAGCCCCATGATCATCGCGATTGTCGTGGTCTTGCCGGCTCCATTGCCCCCGAGCAGCGCCGTGACCGAGCCTGGAACCAGCGCGAACGAGATGCCGTTCACCGCCATGCCATTCTTGTAGATCTTGACCGCACGGTCGACGGTAATGGCTCTATCGGCGGCGATCATGACGGGCCCGGCGGTGTCGAAGCTCCCTTTGCCTTTCCGCGCCGGAAAGCGCAAGGGTCCTGCGGGCACGGGTTGCATGTCCCTGCGGCAGAATGCGGCTGTGCGCAATGGCGCAGTTTGTGTGGCGTGACGCCACGGATAAGCTGGCGCCAACAAATCAAGAAATAACGCCAAGAAATAACGTCAAGAAATAACGCCATGTCCAACACCATGTCAGCGATCGACCTTGACCGGCTTCCGATGCCGCGCCGCAACGTGCGGCTCGACACCCTGGTGCGGCTGCGCTGGCTCTCGATCATCGCCCAGACCGTGACGGTTTTGGTCGTCTATCTCGGCCTCGAACTTGATCTGCCGATCTATAGCTGTCTTGCGGTCATTGCGCTTTCGGCCTGGCTGAATATTGCGCTCGGCATCCTGTTCAGACAGGCGCGGCGGCTCGAAGCCAACCGCGCCGCCTGGCTGCTCGCCTTCGATATCCTGCAACTTGCCGTGCTGATGTATCTCACCGGCGGCCTCGACAATCCGTTTTCATTTTTCTTTCTGGGGCCGGTATTGCTTTCGGCCACCGCGCTTCCCGCGCGCATCACGATTGCGCTCAGCCTGTTCGCCATCGTGTGCGCGACATTGCTGGTCTTCTTTCATGAACCCCTGCCCTGGTCCGAGGTTTACGGAGCGATGCCGGTGCTGCCGGACATCTACATGTTCGGCATATGGGCCTCGATTGTGCTCGCGATCCTGTTCATCGGTCTCTATGCCTGGCAGGTCAGCGAGCAATCGCGCCAATTCGTCAATGCAGTCGCCGCGACCGAACTGGTGCTGGCGCGCGAGCGCCACGTGACCGAACTTGATGGTCTCGCGGCCGCGGCGGCACACGCACTCGGCACCCCGCTTTCGACGATTTCCGTGATCGCACGCGAACTCGAACGCGAGATCGATCCGAAATCCCCGCACGCGGAAGACATCCGTCTGCTGCGCGAACAGACGCAGCGCTGCCGCGATATCCTGTCCAAGCTCAATGAATTGCAGGCCGAGGGCGAGCCGTTCGACCGGTTGCCGCTCGCAAATCTTCTGCAGGAGGTGGCGGAACCACATCGCAATTTCGGGATCGCGGTGGATGTACGCTTGCCGTCCAGCGCGCCGTCGCCGATGACCGCACGCAATCCTGCAATGCTGTACGGCCTCGGTAACCTTATCGAGAATGCGGTCGATTTCGCCCGCAACCGGGTGGAGATCGCGGCCGACTGGACCGGCGAGGAAGTTCAGGTCGTGATTTCCGACGATGGGCCGGGCTTCGCGCCGGAGGTCATCGGCAGGATCGGCGAGCCCTATGTACGCAGCCGGCGGCTCCGGCGGATGTATGCATCCGACGACACCGGCCTGGGCCTTGGCTTTTTCATCGCCAAGACGCTTCTGGAGCGGACCGGCGCCAAGCTCACCTTCAACAACAGGCTAGTACCGGAAAGCGGGGCCATTGTTGCGGTGCGCTGGCCGCGCGAGGCCTTCGAATTCGTGTCCGCCCCCGAACTTGAGCCCAAGGCCGCAAACGCCTAGTTATGGTCCCAAGGCGCCCCCCGGGACGCCACGGAGACCGAAATGGAACTCGAACCCGCAATTCCGACCGAACGCTCGCTCCTCATCGTCGAGGACGACAAGTCGTTTCTGACGCGGCTCGCCCGCGCCATGGAAGGACGGGGCTTTGCGGTTACCACCGCAGAATCGGTTTCCGAGGGGCTTATGCAGGTCGAAAGGTCTGCGCCAGCTTATGCCGTGGTCGACATGCGGCTCGGCGACGGCAACGGCCTCGATGTGATTTCGGCGCTGAAACGCCGCCGGCCGGACGCCCGCGGCATCGTGCTTACGGGCTACGGCAACATCGCAACCGCTGTGAATGCGGTGAAGCTCGGTGCGGTCGATTATCTCGCCAAACCCGCCGACGCCGACGACGTGATCAACGCCCTGCTTTCGATGGAAGGCCGCAAGCCCGAGCCGCCGGAAAATCCGATGTCGGCGGATCGCGTGCGGTGGGAGCATATCCAGCGCATCTACGAATTGTGCGGCCGCAATGTTTCGGAGACCGCGCGCCAGCTCAACATGCATCGCCGCACCCTGCAGCGCATTCTCGCCAAGCGCGCGCCGCGGTAACGCCAGCCGCTTATCCCATCTCGTTGCTATACGGCCCCGCCGGATCGATCAGCGATTGCAGGCGCAATGCCGCGCATTGCGCGATCCGAAGCGTCATCGCCTTGCGGGTAGGCGCAGGCATGCGATGCTCGGGCGCCGCGCACACGATCTCGCCGCCAAAGCCGTCGGCTACGATCAAGCCGGCATCCTTCGGGAAAATCTCGCACGGCACCTCGACAGTGGTCGCGAAGAACAGCCGGTCGCAATGCATCCGGTAGTCCATCCATTTCTGGTCGGCGCGAAAATCGGCGACCGACGACTTGATCTCCACGATCCAGATTTCACCGCTGCGCCCGATCGCAACCAGATCGGCGCGCCGGCCGGACGGCAGCGGCAATTCGCTGACGCAGGTGAAGCCGTGAGACAGAAGCAGCCGCATCGCGCCGCGCGCAACGATCAGCGCAGTCTCCGATTGCCGGCCATCGGCCGGCACCTGCGTGATCCGGGAGACCAGCGCGCTCATTCGGCGGCTTCCTGCGTCCGCGACGCGCGTTCCGGGAAGGCGCGCTGCAATGCGTCACGCGAAGCCTCGAGCACGCCGCGCTCGGTAATCAGCCCGGTCACGAGCCGCGCCGGCGTAACATCGAAGGCATAGTTTGCGACCGCCGAACCTTCCGGCACGATGGTGACGGTTTCGATGCGGCCATCCGGCGCGCGGCCGGTGACGGTCGCGACCTCTTTCGCCTCGCGCTGCTCGATCGGAATTTCGGTCACGCCATTGACGACTGAAAAATCAATCGTCGGCGACGGTAGCCCGACATAGAACGGAACACCGTTGTCCTTGGCGGCCAGGGCCTTCAGGTAAGTGCCAATCTTGTTGCAGACATCGCCCTGCGCAGTGACACGGTCGGTGCCGACAATGACGATATCCACCTGCCCATGCTGCATCAGGTGACCGCCGGTATTGTCGGGGATCACGGTATGTGGAACGCCGTGCTGGCCGAGTTCGAACGCGGTAAGCGAGGCGCCCTGATTGCGCGGGCGCGTCTCGTCCACCCAGACATGGATCGGGATATGCTTGTCGTGAGCCATGTAGATCGGCGCTGTGGCTGTTCCTAAGTCCACGGTTGCAAGCCAGCCGGCATTGCAATGCGTCAGCACATTGATGCGCTCACCGGCCTTCTTGCGCGCAGCGATCTGCTCGATCAGCGCAAGGCCGTGACGGCCGATCGCCGTGTTGATTGCCACATCCTCGTCGCAAATTTCCGCCGCCCGTGTGTAGGCGGCAGCCACTCGGCTCCCGCGCGGAAGTGCCCGCACCGCGCTCACCATCTCGTCCAGCGCCCATTTCAGATTGATCGCGGTCGGCCGCGTCGCGAGCAGCGTGTCATAGGCGACCACGAGATTGCCGTCGGAATCTTCCTCGTTCAGCGCGAGCGCCATGCCATAGGCGGCGACCGCCCCGATAAGCGGCGCTCCGCGTGTCTGCATGCTGGCGATGGCATGGGCTGCATGCGCGCAGGTGGTCAGCCGCAGCGGCACAACGCGGTGCGGCAGCAAGGTCTGATCGAGAATGCCGACGCTTCGCCCGTCCGGCTCCAGCCAGATGCTGCGTGTGGTTTTGCCGCCGATCCTCATGAAGGAGAAATAAACCCTTTCGTCGGGTGAGCGAAAGCGTTTTTGCCGATGGCGCCGAAAATCCGCCTAGTGGCAGCCGCAATTGCGGCCCGAAGCCGACGCGATGCAACGGCAAAGTTCCGCCCGGTGGGAGCCAAACGCTACTGAGGGGTTAAGCCATGATTCGCATTCTGGCGCGCGCTGTCGCGCCCGCGATCCTGCTTGCGTGCCTTGTAACATCCACCGTCCCGGCCTTCGCCAAACCCGTCGTTGAAGTCGCCTTCGTGCTCGACACCACGGGCTCGATGGCATCGCTGATCGAAGGCGCCAAGCGCAAGATCTGGTCGATCGCCACCACCATCATCGACGAGAATCCCGGCGCCGAGATTCGCATGGGCCTCGTCGCCTATCGCGACATCGGCGACGAATATGTGACAAGGCGCGTCGAGCTCACCACCGACATCCAGGATCTTTATGCGCGCCTGCTCGAATTGCGAGCGCGCGGCGGCGGCGACTGGCCGGAAAGCGTGAATGAAGCCCTGCACGAGGGCGTAACCAAACTTGTCTGGACACAGGGGCCTGACGTCAGCCGCATCGTATTTCTGGTCGGCGATGCGCCCCCGCACATGGATTACGCGCAGGACGTCAAATATCCCGACGCTCTGAAGATCGCGCGCGAGCGCGACATCGTGGTCAATGCGGTACAGGCCGGCGAGGCACGCGACACTATGCGCGTCTGGCGAGAAATCGCGCAGATGGGCAACGGCGTCTATATCCCGATCCCGCAGGACGGCGGCAAGGTGGTGGTGATCGAGACGCCGTACGACATCGAGATCATCGAATTGCAAGAGCGACTGAACGGCACCGTGTTGCCCTATGGGCCGCGCTACAAGCGGTCGAGTGTGGAACAGAAGACGCGGCAGGCTTCGGCTGCACCCGCGCCGATGGCCGCCGATATGGCCGGCTATCTCAACAAGCGCGCTCGCCAGGCGCCCAGCGGCTCTGCCGAGGCAATCACCGGCGACGGCGACCTGGTTGCCGATGTCTCAGCCGGTCGTCAGCAACTCGCAACCGTCAAGGACGACGAACTTCCGGATGCCATTCGCGCACTCAAACCGGAAGAGCGGCAGGAGGCCATCACCAAGCGCATGAACGAGCGCGGCAAGGTCAACGAGCGCATGACCGCACTGGTCAAGCAGCGCGATGCCTTCATTGCCGAGCAGCAGAAGAAGCGGCAGCCGGCAAAGGCAGCCGATTCCTTCGACCAGGCGGTGCAGTCCACCCTGCGGACCCAGATCAAGCGCTGATCGCTTGCTCCCGCGCCACCTATGAAGCAATCTCCCGCCGGATTTACTTTTCTGGCGCGCAATCTTTTCGCAAAACCGGTACCCACTTTTGCAGATTGCGCGCTGGCCCCGGCGGGAGACCTGCAATGTCGATTGACTATTCTGCGGACTACAACAATCGCGCCCATGTCCCCGACTTCCCGCAGATCGTCGCCCAGTGGCAGAAGGACGGCGCAGCCTTCACCGAAGCGATGACCGAGCAGGGCCGCGCCGAGCTCGATATCCGTTACGGCCCGACTGCCCGCCAATATATCGATCTGTACAAGGGCGAGGGCGATGGACCGCTCGCGATGTTCATTCATGGCGGCTATTGGCGCGCACTCAGCCCGAAGGAGCACAGCCATTTCGCGCGCGGCCTGACCGAGCGCGGTGTCATTGTCGCCGTCGCGGGATATGACCTCACGCCGCAGGTCTCGATCGCGCAGATTATCGATCAGATGCGGGCAGCGGCTCTGTTTCTTTGGAAGCGCTTCGGCAAGCGCATTACGGTCTACGGGCATTCCGCCGGGGGCCATCTTACCGCCTGCATGATCGCCACCGACTGGAAAGCGCTCGATCCAAGCGCGCCCTCCGATCTTGTCGCGTTGGGATCTGCGATATCGGGCGTGTTCGATCTGACCAAGCTCGTGCACACCGACATGAATGCCGAATTTAAGCTGGACGATAAGTCGGCGCATGACGGCTCCCCGCTTTTCTGGCCAGCACCTAAAGGCCGCGTGATGGACGTGATCGTGGGTGCGAACGAACTCCCGGAATTCGTACGTCTGTCGAAGGTAATGACGGAGACCTGGGGCAAGGCCGGGGTCGAGACCCGCTACGAGGCGGTGCCCGGGAAGCACCATTTCAATGTCGTGGACGGATTCACCGATCCGAATAGCGCGATGACCGAGCGGTTGCACACGCTGTGCCAGCGCACGAAAGCGATCGCCTAGTTCTCTTTGGGCATGATCCCGAAAACCGGTTCCCACCTTTCGGGATCACGCCCTAAAACCAGTATCGCCACGCATAGGCGATCGTCAGTGTCGCCCCGATTGCCACCACCACCCAGCGCATCACCTCGCGCGGCGCAATGCGCGCAATGCGAACGCCGATCAAGGCGCCGAACAGAGCGCCACTGGTCATGGCAAGAGCGGCCGGCCAATTGACGCCGCCCTTCAACGCGAACACGGCGACGGCGGCAAGCCCGTTCAGCGCGGCGACCAGGTTCTTGGCAGCATTGGCGGGCCGGTATTCGCCGCCGGTCGCAAGCTGCATGACCGCCACCAGAAGTACGCCGAGGCCCGCGCCGAAATATCCGCCATAGACCGAGACCGGCAGCAGCATCGGCAGCGAAGTGACCTTGATCTCCGGCTCGCGCCCGTGGCGCGCGAGCGACCGTTCGCGCCATGCCTTGCTGATACGGTCGCCAAACGCGAACAGGATGGTCGCAAAGCCGAGCAATATCGGAACCAGAAATTCGAACACGCGGTTCGAAGTCCACATCAGCAGGACCGCGCCGATAACGGCTCCTGCGATCGAAGCCAGGACAAGCCCGACAAAGGAGCGGTCGAAGCACGGCAATTGCGTCCGGTCGGAATAGGCGGCGAGGAAGCTGCTTGGGACCAGCGCAGCAAGGTTGGTAGCGGTTGCCGTGACCGGCGGCAGCCCAACGGCAAGCAGCGTCGGAAATGTCACCAGCGCCGCGCCACCCGCAAGCGTGGAAATAATGCCGCCGGCAAAGCCGGCGGCACATAACAGCGCAGCGGTGGCTACATTCATCGAGACACTCTAGTGGAGCATGACCTTTTCCGAAAACCGCCTCACACTTTTCGGAATCATGCTCTCAGAAGAATGCCTGAATACCAGTCTGCGCGCGACCCAGGATCAGCGCGTGGATGTCGTGCGTGCCTTCGTAGGTATTCACGGTTTCCAGATTGGCGACGTGACGCATGACGTGGAATTCGTCGGCGATGCCGTTGCCGCCATGCATGTCGCGGGCGACGCGCGCGATGTCGAGCGCCTTGCCGCAATTGTTGCGCTTCATCAGCGAGATTGCCGGGGGACCCGCGCGGCCTTCCTCGACCAGGCGGCCGAGCCGGTAGACGCCGTGCAGGCCAAGTGTGATTTCGGTCTGCATGTCGGCAAGCTTCTTCTGGATCAACTGGTTCGCCGCCAGCGGCCGGCCGAACTGCTTGCGGTCGAGCGTATATTGGCGCGCCGCGTGCCAGCAGAATTCAGCGGCGCCCAACGAGCCCCAGGCGATGCCGTAGCGTGCATTGTTCAGGCAGCCGAAGGGACCCGCCAGGCCCGACACGTTCGGCAGCAGATTGTCCTCCGGCACCATCGCGTTATCGAGCACGATCTCGCCGGTGACGGAGGCGCGCAGGCTGAGCTTGCCTTCGATCTTCGGGGTGGTGAAACCGTTGGTGCCGCGCTCCACGATGAAGCCGCGGATCTTGCCGTCGAGCTTGGCCCAGACCACCGCGATGTCGGCGATCGGAGAATTTGAAATCCACATCTTGGCGCCAGTGAGCCTGTAGCCGCCCGGCACCTTGTCGGCGCGAGTCACCATCGAGCCGGGATCGGAACCATGATCGGGCTCGGTCAGGCCAAAGCAGCCGACCATTTCGCCGCTTGCAAGCTTCGGCAGATATTTCTTGCGCTGCGCCTCGCTGCCATAGGCATAGATCGGATGCATCACGAGCGAGGACTGCACCGACAGCGTCGAGCGGTAGCCGGAATCGACCCGCTCGATCTCTCGGTTGATCAAACCATAGGCAACATAGCCGAGGCCCGCGCCGCCATATTCTTCCGGCAGGGTCGGGCCGAGTAGCCCGAGCGCGCCCATTTCGGGCAGCAGGGTGCGGTCGACCTTCTCTTCGCGATAGGCCTCGATCACCCGCGGCATCAACTTATCTTGAGCATAGCCGCGCGCGGTATCGCGCACCATGCGCTCCTCTTCGGTCAGCAGCCCTTCGAGGTCGAGCGGATCCTCCCAGTTGAAATGGGCATCCTTGATCGAACCCGGGCGCGTAACTGCGAGCTTTTCTGCGGCCTGACTCATGGTCCTCTCCTCAAACGAGGCTATCTGCCGGATATCGGGCAGAAAATCACCGTAAATGCAACACTAACAAACCGAATGATGGCGTCCGCTGGACCCGGGGATGACCGAGAAAACGTCATCGACTAACGTTATTTTGGGATTCGGCGTTTAAAGTCCCGACTTTCGAGGGTTTTGAGGATTTTGATCGTGCTGGGCAAGAGTGGATCCTCGATTTTTCGCAAGGCCGCCTATTTGAGCGGGGTCGCCGTGCTGGGGGCGGCCGGGCTGGCCGGATTCGGCCTGTATCCGAATGCCGAGGCCCGCGAAGCAGCGGGCCTTTTCGCGCAATTCCAGCCGCGCGATCCGTTCGCACAGCCTGCCCAAGTTAACCCACGGCTGCAGCAGCCGCAGCGGCCCCCTCTGCGTCCTCGGCAAGCTCCGAAACAGGTCGGCAAGGACGGCGGCAAGCAGGCCGAGAAAAAGGAACCGCCGCCGCCTCCCGGGCCGCACGTCCTTATCATTTCGGTCAAGTCGCAGCGCGTTACGCTCTATGCCAATGGCAAGAATGTTGCGCAGTCGCCGATATCGACCGGCACCGCCACGCATCCGACCCCGCATGGCGTGTTCAGCATCATTCAGCGCAACCGCCATCACAAATCCAATATCTATAGCGGCGCTCCGATGCCCTATATGCAGCGGATTACCTGGTCCGGCGTCGCCCTGCACCAGGGCGCTCTACCTGGCTACCCGGCATCGCATGGCTGCATCCGCCTGCCGGAGCAGTTCGCCAACTTCCTGTGGCGCACCACCAAGATGAACACCCGCGTCATCGTCGCGCGCGACGACGTCGAGCCGCAGGAGATTATGCACGCCAAGCTGTTTCAGCCGAAGCCGGTGCCGACCACGGTCGAAAACCCGCTGCCGGAACTGCGCAAGACCTTCGACACCACCCATTCGGTCTTTGTGCGCACTGCCGGCATGACCATGGTGGTGACCGACGCGGTCGATGAAGAGACCGACGCCAAGCCGCTTAATGCGATACCTCAGGCGGTCGATGACGCCGTCAAGGCCGACGCCGATCAGCCGACGCTGCAATCGGCACCGGCGGCCGACGATGCCGCGAAAATCGACGCTCCGGAGGCCGACTTAGCCGAGCACAAGCCGGCGGACCCGCAAGCGGACGAGCCCGCCAAACCTGAAATCGCCGAACAGGCACCGTCCGACGCTCCGGACGTAGCGAAGCCGGAAGTCGTCGACGCAAAGCCGGTGGAACCGGAAGCGCCGGCCGCAGAGCCCATAAGGCAGGAACTCGCCGCACCGCAGCCCGAGCCCGCAAAGGTTGATCCGGCGAGGCAGGAAATTGCCGCGCCGCAGCCGGAGCCCGAAAAGGTCGAGCCGGCAAAGCCTGAACTCGCCGCGAGCCCTCCTGCCAAGCCGGAGCCCAGAATCGAATCCAAGATCGAAACCAACGCGGAAATCACCGCCACCGCTTTCCCGAAACGCGCCGACATTCCGGATACGATCCTGGCGAGCTTCGAACGATCTCTTGTCGCCAAGGAAAAGCGGACCGCTCCACGCGGGCCGATCTCGGTCTTCATCAGCCGCAAGGACAAACGCATTTACGTGCGGCAGACTTTCATCCCGCTATTCACGGCGTCGGTCTCCTTCAAGGACGAAAACGTGCCGTTCGGAACGCATGTCTTCACCGCCTACGACAAGGATGACGGCAAGGCGCTGCGCTGGACGGCCGTTACCATGCCCGCAGAATTGGCGGTTCAGGAGAAGCCCAAGACCGTTGTCCGGTTCGACGCCTACGGCCGCAAGATTGAAGCGCCGGTGAAGCCGCAGGCCAAGCAGCCGCCGAAGCATGAAACACATGCTGCAGTGCCAAGTGCCGCGAGCGTGCTTGACCGCATCGAGATTCCGCAGGACGTGGTCGAGCGGATATCCGAATACATGTCAGCCGGCGCCTCGTTGATCATTTCGGATCATGGCATCGGCGACGAGACCGGCCTGTACACCGACTTCATCGTCGTCACGAAGAAATAGCACCCATCGGCCGTCCCGGGACGCGCGTGAAACGCGCGGCCCCGGAATCCAGATCAAGGCTCGGTGTGACTACCGAATTCACAAAACCGGCTACGCCAGCAATCCGCGATCCCTAGCGAGCTTGCCGACGATAGCGCCCAGCGTATCGAGCGTCGGAGTTGCGATCTCGGCAGCGCGCGCAAACGCGATCGGCGCCAGCACGATCTCTGCTATCTCCATCGGTCGCCCGGCCTCGTAATCCTGCAACAGCGACGGCTTGTGATGGATGAGGCGCGCCAGCATGCGCTCCGGGTCCATCCGGTCCGCGAGCGGATAGCCATGCGCGGCAGAAATGCTCAGGCCTTCGCGCACGACGCGGCAATAGATTTCCGACAAAGCCGGGTCGTTGCGCACAGCATCCGAGGTGCCGCGGGTCGCAAGGGCGATGGTCGAGCCGCTCATATTGTTGAGCAGCTTGGTCCAAAGCGCAGCACGGATATCGCTGGGGACTGGCGAGATGATGCCCGCGCCCTCGAGCACTTGCCGGATCGCGGAAAGCCTGTCGGATGCAGGGCCGCTGAGTTGCGCAAATTCCAGCCGATTGTGTTCGGGCGAATTGTTTTTGATGACGCCCGGCGAAGCGATTTCGTTCGCTGAATAGATGATGCCGCCCAGAACCTGGTCCGGTCGCATCGCCGCAAGGAACGGCTTGGCGAGTTCGAAGACTGGAAGCTCGGGCGGTTTCGGACAATGCGAGGCGAGCCCAAGCGGATACCACCAGGTCATGCCGTTCTGCGGAAAAATGACGAGCGTGTCTTCGCCAATCAGCGGGCCGATCTGCGTCGCTATCGACGGCAATGCGGTTGCCTTGGTAGCGACGATGACGATTTCCTGCGGCCCGAGCGCGCGCGGATCATCGGTTGCGGCGAGCTTCGCGGTCATCACCTCGCCGCCGGTTTGCAAATGAAGGCCGTTTTCCCGAATGGCGGCCAGATGCGCACCGCGTGCAATCAGCGAGACATCGTGCCCTGCCCGCGCAAGCTTGATCGCGAAATGACCGCCGCTGGCGCCTGCGCCGTAAATGCAGAACTGCAATTGCTAACCCTATTGCTTTTCAATCTTGGCGACTTCGACGGCCGCTTGCCAGAATTTCAGATCCTCGGCAATCAGTCGGTCGAAATCATCCGGCCCCTTCGGCACCGGGACCATGCCAAGTGCGAACATCTTGTCGCGCACATCGGGCGTCTGCAGCGCCTCGCTGACCGCACCATAGAGTTTTTCCAGCACGGCCTTTGGAGTTCCGGCGGGCGCGAACATGCCGACCCAGGACGTAGTCTCGACGCCCGCAACCGTCTCGTTGATCGTGGGAAGGCCGGGTATGCCCGCATAGCGTTTCGGTTCCGCCAAAGCGACGAGCCGCAATTTCCCATCCTTCACAAGCGCGGTGAGCGAGGGCAACGTCGCAAAGCTCATGTCGATATGCCCGCCGGCCAGCGCCTGCACGGCGGGGCCGCCGCCCTGGAACGGCACATGATTGATCGAAATGCCGGCCTTCGCGTTGAGCAGGCTGCCCGCGATCTGATGAGCGGAGCCGACGCCCGCACTACCAAAGGTGAGCGGCCTCTCCCTGGCGAGACGAACCACATCGGCTATCGATTGGATCGGCGAATCCGAGCGGACCGCAAGCGCGAGATAGGTCTCGGTGAGCAACGAGACGCCCGCCAGCGCCTTGAGCGGATCGAACGGGTAACTCTTCTGTAACGCCGGCGCCATGACGATCGGCGCGTTCACGGTGACGAGCAACGTATAGCCGTCCGGCTGTGAGCGCGCGACAAAGGTCGATCCGATGACGCCGCCGGCGCCGCCCTTGTTCTCGATCACGACCGGCTGCGCAAGCGCCTCGCTCAAACGCGGCTGGAGAATACGGGCGGCGGCGTCTGACAATGCACCGGCGGGGAACGGCACGACAATGGTGATCTGGCGGGACGGCCAGCCTTGCGCGATTGCAGTCGGCGCGAATGCGAGCAGCGTCAAGAAGAAACAGGCGACGCGGATCAACTGCCTTGCTCCAGTTCGTGGGCCAGCGCGCGCGGCACCTTGATCTTCATTTCGAGCGCCATCTGGCCGAAAGCCTTACCCTGCGGATCGATGCGCCGCGACGCCATTCCGCCGCCGCCAAGTGCGTCCTCGAGCAGAAAATTGAAGGCGTGCAGGCCGGGCGCTTCGTATCGCGTGACCTTGCCATGCACGAGCCCTTCGAAATGGGTGGCGATCTTTTCAGGCGTGAGCTCACGGCGCAGAACTGGCACATAGGCCGCGTTGCGGGCGATGATTGCGATATTGGATGAATTGCCCTTGTCGCCCGAGCGCGCGACCGCGAGCGAACGCAAGGTCAAATCGACAGTCGCATCGTCGACGGCAGTCTGCAGCAATTCGGCCTTCGCTACCGGCGCGACATAGCCGCCTTGCGTCGGCACCGCGACATCGAAGGGATCGCCCTCGCCGATCTGCACCTTCGGTGCGCCCAGCAACGCCTTGTCTACAAAGAGGGTGAACAGCCGCACCACCGGCACGGGCTTCGGCCGTCCCGAGAAAATTCCGGTCGTCCCTTGAGCAAAGCTGATGCCGACCGAACCCAGTTCGCGCGCGAAAATGTCGATCGCCTCGCGGTCGACATGATCGACCACAAGCCGCATCAGCACTTCGCGCGTCATGCGCGCAGCCGCTTTGGGTCCATAGGCCGATTCGGAGCCAAGCACTTCGGTATGCGTCGCCGTGAAATCCGGAAGCTGGCGTTGCCGGAACAGCATCCGCGCCCGCGCGAGCAGCGCTTCCGCGGTCCTTTCCGCCTTCGCCACCGCATCGGGACCGACGATGGAGACCACCGCCACGCCGCGATAGCCGTCCTGATAGGTCGCCGCGACCTTGTATTGCGATGTCGGCGCATATCCGCGCGCACCCGATACACGAACGCGATTTTCGCCGACCTGTTCGAGCGTCACCTGCGAAAAATCCGCGACCACATCCGGCAGGATATAGGCCCGCGGATCGCCGACCTCGTAAAGCACCTGTTCAGCCACCGATTCCGGCACGATCAGACCGCCGGTATTGTCCGGCTTCGACAGCACGAAGCTGCCGTCGATTTTGCACGATGCGATCGGATAGCCGATATTCTCCCAGCCGGGCACTTTGTCCCAGTCGGTGTGCACGCCGCCGGTCGATTGTGGACCGCATTCCAGGATGTGGCCGACCAGACTGCCGGCGGCGAGCCGATCATAATCTCCGGCCTTCCACTCAAATTCGTGCATCAGAATGCCGAGCGCCAGCGCGGAATCGGCGCAGCGGCCGGTAATAACAATGTCGGCGCCGCGATCGAGCGCGGCCGCAATCGGCAGCGCGCCAAGATAGGCGTTGGCGGTAAGAAGTTTTGCCGGCAGCGGCTCGTCGCTTGCGGCCTCGCGCACATTCGCCTTCCGCAATTCGTCGATGCGTGGCAACACGTCGTCGCCTTCCACCACCGCGATCGTCAGCGCCAAGCCGAGTTCCCTGCACAGGAGCTCCAGCGCACGCTTGGCGGCTTGCGGATTGACGCCTCCACCATTGCTCACGACCTTGATCCTGCGCCTGGCGATTTCCGGCAGCGAGCGCTTGAGATAGGCAACGAAGTCCGGCGGAAAACCGGCATTCGGGTCCTTCATGCGTGCACGCGCCAGAAGCGACATGGTCACCTCGGCGAGATAATCCATCATCAGATATTGGACATCGGCAGTCAGCAATTGCGGGATCGCCATTGGGCTGTCGCCCCAGGCGCCTGAGGCGCCGCCGATATGGATGACCTTTTCGGACACCGCGCCTGCCTCAATAGGATTTCGGCAAGCCAAGCTCGCGCTCGGCAATGAAGTTCAGCACCATTTCGCGCGACACCGGAGCAAGCCGCATCACCACGGCCTCGCGGAAATAGCGCTCGACATGGAATTCTGCCGCATAGCCCATACCGCCATGGGTGCGCACGGCCTGGTCGGCGGCCTTGAAGGCGGCGTCCGCCGCAAGATATTTCGCAGCGTTCGCCTGCGCCCCGCACGGCTCGCCGGAATCGTAAAGCTCGGCCGCGTGCAGCGTCAGCAGCTCGGCCGCAAGCAATTCGGACCAGTTCTCGGCAAGCGGATGCTGGATGGACTGGTTCTTTCCGATCGGCCGGCCGAACACCACGCGCTCGCCGGCATATTTCACCGCTCGTTCCAGGCAGCGTCGTCCGATGCCCACGCACTCGGCCGCGTTCAGCACGCGCTCTGGATTGAGGCTGTCCAAAATATACCGGAAGCCCTTGCCGTCTTCGCCGATGCGATGTTCCACCGGCACTTCGAGATTGTCGTAGAAGGTCTGGTTCGAATTGACCGCGTGCCTTCCCATTTTGAGAATTTCGCGCACCTCGATTCTGGAGCGATCGAAGTCGGTGTAGAACAGCGTGAGACCGTCGGTCGGCTTCTTGCATTCTTCGATCGGAACGGTGCGTGCAAGCAGCACGATCTTGTCGGCCTGCTGCGCGGTCGAGGTCCAGATTTTCTGGCCATTGACGATGTAACGATCGCCCTTCAGCACCGCCCGCGTCTTAATCTTGGAGGTATCGAGGCCGGCATCCGGCTCGGTGACACCGAAGCAGGTACGCGACGAGCCGTCGATGATCGAGGGCAGCCATTTCCTTTTCTGCTCGTCGGTGCCGTGTTTGACGATGGAATGCAGACCGAAAATGTTGATGTGGATGGTCGAACAGGCGGCGAACACGCCGGCCGAATGCGCGACCTCCTGCATCATGATCGCGGCTTCGGTGACACCGAGTCCGGCGCCGCCGAATTCTTCGGGCATCGCGATGCCGAGCCAGCCGCCATCGGCAATGGCCTTGGCGAATTCGAACGGGAAGGAATGTGTGCGATCCTTTTCGGACCAGTAATCGTCGCCGAAGCGGCCGCAGATGGCGCGAATCGCGTCGCGGATTTCGCGCCGTTCAGGGGTGTTGCAGAGCGCGTCGAACGTCTTCATCGTCATCCTTCGATCTTGGCTTTTGCCGTGCGGCTCCGCTTCCTCTTCGCCCGCTCGGGAAGCACCTCGTCGGTATGCTCGCCGAGATTGGGCGCGAGGCGGCGGATCGAGGCTGGCGTCTTCGAGAATTTGACCGGGAAGCGCGCGGTTTTCAGCCGCCCCTCGGTCGGATGCTCGTGCTCCTCGAACAGCTTCACCGCCTTCAGATGCGGGTCCTCGAACAGGTCTTCGATCCGGTTGACGGCATGGGCCGGAATATCCGCTGCGCGCAGCGCCGCGATCCATTCCGCGGTGGTCTTCTGCGGCAGACGCTGCTGCAGATAATGGCCCATATCCTCGGAATGCTGAGTACGGGTTTCCTGCGTCCTGAAGCGCGGATCGGTGTCGAGGAGACTTGGCTCACCCACCAGCGTCGAAAATGCGCGCCATTGCTTGTCGGCATAGACCACCAGCGCAAGATAACCATCTTTCGTCGGATACGGCCCCCGAACCCGCGACAGAAGGCGCTTGTATCCCATGCTGCCGAGCGGCGGCACGAAAGCACCGCCACCCATGTGATCGGCGAGCACAAACTGCGCCATCGTCTCCAGCATCGGCACTTCGATTTCCTGTCCCTCGCCAGTGACAGCGCGATGATGCAACGCCGACAGGATGGCGACGGCAAGATAGAGCCCGACCACGCGGTCGCAGATATTCACCGGCGCATAACGCGGCGCGCCGTCGATCGCGCCGAACAGCCCGGCAATACCGCAAGCCGCCTGCGTGAGATCGTCATAGACCGCCTGCCCGGTATTGGGCCCTTCCGAACCATAGCCGACTGCAAGGCAATAAATGATCTCGGGGTTCACAGCCTTGATCGCGTCATAGCTCAGGCCAAGCCGGGCCATCGCCTGCGGACGCATATTGGAGACAAACACGTCGGCATCCGGCACGAGTGAAAGCAAAGCCGCACGGTCTTCGGCATCCTTCAGATCGAGCACGACGCTGCGCTTGTTGCGGTTGGCCTGCAGGTAGAGCGGGCCCATGCCGTCGGTGCGGTTCGGACCGACCCAACGCATGGAATCGCCGCCCGACGATTCCACTTTGATCACGTCGGCACCGAGATCACCGAGAATCTGCGTCGCCGAAGGGCCCATCACCACCGTCGTGAGATCGATGACGCGCACGCCAAAGAGCGGGCCGCAAGCTTCGTTCGGCCGCCCGGAGACGTTCGCAGACTTCACCAGCATCCTCCCTTTATTCGCTATTACGAAATTTTTATCGCTGTGTCGAAGATTTCTAGGGTGTCGTCAAAGACGAGTCAATCTGCGGCGGCATTGTCAGGAGGTTCCGGTCAGGAGGTCTCGCCGCTCAGCACAAGGCAGGCCTCGACCGCAAGCTTCGCGGCCTGATCGAGCTTCGGCTTCATGCGCGAAGTCGGGCCCGAAATGGTGACGATGTAATCGGCGCCGTTCCAGCGAAAGCGCGCGGACACCGTGGTCGCGTCCTCGACGCTTTCCTCCTGGTTGAGGAAATAGCCACGTTTCCTCGATTGCTCGATATCGGCACGAAGCGCCGTCTTCGAGCGGATGGTCTTTTCCGTCATCGGCGCGAGCTTAGCCGTCTTCAGATACGCCTCGAACCTTTCTGCATTCAGGCTGCCGAGATAGGCCTTGCCGGCGGAGGTCGCATGCAGGCTGCGCACCGCCTCGCCCACCTTCACCGTGAAGCGGAGCGGATGACTGGGTTCCAGCACCAGAAGATAGGTAGCGGCCTCGTCCCCGGATTTGGCGAGCGAAACCGACTCGTCGATGGTCGCGCGCACCTTGCGCAGCAGGAATTCGGCACGCTGCAGGATCGGATCGTGGTCGGAAATGATCTTCGCCAGTTCCAGCAGCCGCACGGTCGGATAGAAGCCGGCACGCGGGCCGATCTCGTAGACGTAGCCGCGCGCCTGCAGGGCCTTCAGCACGTCATGGCAGCTCGAGAACGGGATCTTGAGCAGTCGCGAGATATCGGACAGCGACAGCGGCCGCCGTTCGGCTGCGAACAATTCGATGAAATCGAGCGTCCGGTCGACGATCTTGGACATTTGCTAAGCGCCCCATGCCGCAGCCTGCCGGAGACTGCATACAATGGTTGCGGCTGTTGCAAAAGCGCCGGATATTGCGCTGCCATGAATCTCCAGCCCAGCATACATCTCCTGCCCAGACGGATTTCCTATATCGGCGGTCATATCGATCCCGTATTCGAGCGCAGGATCGAAGCTGCCACGGACCTGTCGCTGACGCGCATCGACAAGACACGTCCGTTCGCGGACGTGCGCGAGACACTCGCCACTTGCCATGCGATCCAGATCGATTCCGCCCGCTCCGACATTCCGGGCCACCTGCTGGTTGAGCGGTCGCTGCTGTCGCATTGCCCAAAACTCCTGATCGTGTCGGCAAGCGGCGCGGGATATGACACCGTCGATGTAGCGGCCTGCACGGAAGCTGGAATCATCGCGGTCAACCAGTCCGGCGGCAACCGCGAATCGGTCGCCGAGCACACGCTCGGCATGATGCTGTCGCTGATCAAGCGCATCGCGGAGACTGACAAACTCATGCGCGAGAGCCGAATCGAGCGCCGCATGGATTTTATGGGCAATGAGCTGCATGGCAGGACGATCGGCATCATCGGGATCGGTCAGACCGGCTCTCGGGTCGCCGAATTATGCCGCGGGCTATTCGCGATGACGGTGCTGGCCTTCGATCCCTATGTCGACGCCGAGGCGATGGCCGCCTACGGTGCGCGCAAGACCTCGCTTTCCGAACTGCTGGGCGCGAGCGATTTCGTCTCGCTACATTGTCCGCTAGATGCGACGACCAAAGGCATGATCGGTGCGGGCGAACTCGCGCAGATGAAACCGGGCGCCTATCTGGTCTCGACGGCGCGCGGCGGCATCCACGACGAGCACGCCCTGTTCGCGGCCTTGTCGTCGGGCCGGCTGGCAGGCGCCGGGCTCGATGTCTGGCAGGAAGAGCCACCGCCGGCCAACCATCCGCTGCTGGCGCTGAATAACGTGATCGCGAGCCCGCACACTGCAGGCGTCACGCATCAGGCGCGCCACCGGCTCGCCGAAATGGCGGCCGAGCAGTTGATCGCGATTTTCCGGGGCGAGCGTCCGCAACGGCTGATCAATCCGGAAGTATGGCCGCGCTTTCTTCAACGCTTCGACGCCACCTTTCCGTCGCAGACGGCACGGCGCGCATGACCGAGACACCGGCCGCAATACCGCGCGCGATGCGCGGCATTCTTTCGCTTGAAGACCTCGAGCCGATTGCGGAACGCCTTTTGCCGAACTGCGTCTTCCAGTTCGCATCCGGCGGCGTCGAAACCAATGCGTCCTTGCGGGAGAACCGCGCCGCCTTTCAGGACCTCGATCTATATCCGCAGGTGCTGGTCGATGTCTCCAAAAGAACGACCGAAGCGTCTCTGTTCGGCGAAACCTTTTCCGCGCCGTTCGGCATCGCGCCAATGGGCGGCTCCGGCCTGTCCGGCTTTCGCGCCGACCTCGCATTTGCGGAAGCCGCGCGGCTTGAGAATATTCCCTTCATCCTGAGCGGTGCGTCGCTCATCCGGATGGAGGAAATCATCGAAGCCAATCCCGCCACCTGGTTTCAGGCCTATCTGCCGGCCGGACGCGACGACATCGCAGCCCTGCTGGACCGCGTTGCGGCGGCAAAATTCCGCACCCTTGTCGTCACCGCCGACGTGCCGGTCAGCGGCAATCGCGAGAACCTGTTACGCGCCGGCTATTCGTCGCCGCTTCGGCCGAGTTTCCAACTCGCCTGCGATACGCTCAGTCATCCGCGCTGGCTGTTTGGCACTGCCATACGCACGCTCATGCGTTATGGCATGCCGTATTATGAGAATACCGGCGCGACCCGCGGCATACCGGTATTCTCGCGCGAGGGCACGCGCGTGCATTTGCGCGATTCGTTGTCCTGGCGCGATATCGAATGGATCAGAGCACGCTGGAACGGCAAGTTGCTCGTGAAAGGCATTCTTTCATCTGCCGACGCACGCAAGGCACGCGCGATCGGACTGGACGGCGTGATCGTGTCCAATCACGGCGGTCGTCAGCTCGACGGGGCAGTGGCGCCTTTGCGCGCGCTGCCTGAGATCGCCGAGGCCGCACAGGCCATGACAGTGATTTTCGACAGCGGCATCCGCCGCGGCACCGATGCGATCAAGGCGATGGCGCGCGGCGCCAGCTTCGTGTTCGTCGGCCGGCCGTTCCTTTATGCGGCAGCGCTCGGCGGCACGAGCGGGGTTCGGCATGCGGCGTCGCTGCTGCGCACCGAAATCCATCGCAATCTCGCATTGCTCGGCTGCCGGGACCTGTCGGAAGTGAAAGACCGCGTGCGACTGCGGAAGTGAAATGAATGCCGGAGATCATAGATTGATCGATTGCGTTCGTCTCATCCGCGCTTGTCGTATGGCACCATAGGCAATATCGGTTTGCCATTCGCAATCGCCGTCGGCGCAATTGTCACGGTCCTGCCGCCCTGGATCTGAGTGGCCGCGCATTTGATCTTGTCGTTCTGTCCGTATTCGTTGAACTGGATGCCGGCTCCGATGCCGACATTGTCGGTGATGTTGGTCGTGCGAATAGCATCGGCCAACGCCTTCGGGTCGCTCGAACCCGCTCGCTTGTAAGCGTCGGCGGCCACCAGCAGCGCCTCGAAAGTATAAACGTGGTTGGCGGCCGGGCTCACACCCGGATACGCCTTGGCGAGCGACGCGAGCAGTTGCTTGGCCAGCGGCTTTTGCGGATCGTAGGACGGACCGAAATTGATCGGGCCGTCCGACAGTTTGCCAAGCGTCTTCACATACTGATCTTCGTACCAGCCTGGACCCATGCTCATGATCATGGTCGGGCTCCAGCGCTGCTTGACCAATTCGCGGGTGAGAAGGATTGCATCATTCAGCCGGCTGGTGACAAGCAACGCTTCTGCGCCAGTCGTCTTGGCGCGTGCGATCTCAAGCGACAGATCGAGTGATTTGGGGTCGTAAGCGATCGTTTCGACGATCTTGTAGGGCATGTCGTGTTTGGCGAAGATGGCCCCGACGCCTTTCTGCATCGCGCTTCCGAGCGTGTCGTTGACGTGCAGATAAACCACGGTCTTGGGCGTGACGCCGGACAATGCGAACACTTGTTTCTGGTTGCTGAAGGCTTCTCCAAGCACCACCGGCGCAATCGGAAAATTGCGGAACACGAACTTGTAGCCCTGCGCCGTGATTTCCGGCGCCGCCGCAATGTTGATGACAAGCGGAATTCCCCGCTGTTCGGCGACTTGCGCGATCGTGGTCGTCTGACCGGAATTGAAGGCTCCGACCAGAAGCTGCGCGCCCTCCTTGACCAGCTTTTCGGTCTGCGTTCGCGCGATTTGCGGATCGGATTCGGTGTCGCCATTCATGATCTGGAGCGGCGGAAGACCGAGGCTGCGCAGGATGTCCGGGGCAATCTCGACGGCGCGCTGGCAATCCTGGCCGATCCCGGCCTGAACTCCCGATCGCGGCAGCAGCACGCCAACCTTTAAGGGAGCATTCTGCGCCCGTCCGATATGGAATGGCGCCGCGCCGAAAACGAAACCCGCGCCCAAGCCTGCGCTGAAAACACGGCGGCTTATCGAGCGCCCGGACAACCTGCGGCCCATCTCAAACTCCTCCCTTTTTCATTCGCCGGCGTCATTTCGACGTTCTCGGCGCACTTCACACTATCAAAGCGTCAGCCGATCACCAGCCGCAGCCCGGGCAGCGTCCTGGCATCGAGCTGATCGAGGCGTTCGGCATATTTCAGAAAGGCATCGATTGCGGTCTGTGCATGCTCGCGCATCAGCGCTTCGGCACGGCTGCCTTGCCCGGCCTTCAGCGCTGCCACGATGCGATGATGGTCCGCTTGCGTCTCGCCGAGTGTATGCGACAGGCTGGCAAGATTTGAAAGATCGACCGCGATCGCCAACGGGCTTGCGAGCGGCAGCCGGTTATTGGCTTCGTAGGCCATGATCAGGGGGCGGCTTTCCGACGCCGTAACAATCTCGGTGTGAAACCGGAAATTCAACCGGCGATAGGCCTCTGCGACGCTCGGGGAAATCATGCCGGCGGCAAACAGGCGGTCTCCCTGCTCCAGCATCTCCTCGAGAGCCAGTTGCGTCGCAGGGGCAAGCCCGCGTTCGGCCACGAGCCGCGCTGCCAGTCCTTCGAGTGAGCCGCGCAGCTCGCGCGCGTCATTCACCTGTCGCACGGTGAAACGGGCGACATAGGAACCCCGGTTCGGCAGATTGGTCACGAGTTCGTCGCGCTCCAGCACCGCCAGCGCCCGCCTGACCGGCATCCGCGAGACGCCAAGCCGCTCCGCGAGCGCGGCCTCGACCAGCTTCTGCCCCGGCAGGAATTCGCCGTGCATCAGCATTTCGCGGAGCGCCAGGGACACCCGGTCCTCGACCGAGGAGGAGCCCTCGGATCCCGAATTATCGGCTTTTTTCCTGATTGTATCCAAAGCTTGTCCAATACCGATATATTAAGCTAGAATCGGTGCCAGTAAATCGATATTGTATCCAAAAATATGACATTGTCTACAACGGGAGGCGTGGGATGGGGTTGGCCCTTTATCACTACAACAGCTCGGTTTGCTCGGAAAAAGTCCGGATGGTCCTGAACGAGAAGGGCGAAACCGGCTGGGAGAGCCACGAGGTCGACCTGTTCACCGGCGGCCAGTTCGACCCCGCCTATATGAAACTGAATCCCAAGGCAGTGGTGCCGACGTTGGTGGATGACGGCCGCGTCCTGACCGAATCAACGCTGATCGCCGAATATTTGGACGACAAGTTCGCCGCGCCGCCGCTGAAGCCGGCCGACCCCTTCGAACGCGCGCAGATGCGCCTCTATTCGAAGATGTGCGACGAGGGGCTGCATCAGGGCGTTGCGGTGCTCAGCTACTCGGCCATGTTCATGGAACGCCTGCGCAAGATGCCGCCCGACAAGCTCAAGACCCACCTGAGCCGGATCATCGACCTGGAGCGGCGCGACCGGCAAACCGCCGTCTATCATGACGGCGTCGAGGCGCCGCATGTGTATCGCGGCACCGTCGCATTCGAAAAGGCGTTCCAGAAAATTGACAAGAGCCTCGCCGACGGCCGCACCTGGCTGTTTGGAGATCAATTCACGCTCGCCGAAATCAACCTGGTCCCCTATGTCGCGCGGCTGGAATATCTCAACATGCTCGACATCTGGACCGGCGAGCGGCCGAACGTTGTCGCATGGTACCGCCGCATTCAGGCGCGCCCATCCTACAAGGCCGAGGTCTCGGACTGGATGAAGCCCGAAGAGTTGCCGGAAATGCACAATGCCGGCACCCGCAACAAGGCACGGATTGCCGAGTTTCGAACTCACTATCTGGAGAACGATTTCGGCGCCAAGGTCTATTAGCGGCGCATAATCGCCGCGGCCTTGCGGTCATTCGCAACTCTTGCGACCATCGCCGGATGTCGAATGACCGTGCGCTCCTGACATTTTGCGGTATCCTCGCCGCGATCGCTGTCTTTGCCGCGCTCTATTTTGCCACCAGCGTGTTCGCGCCGGTGGCCTGCGGATTTTTCATTATTGCGATGGTTTGGCCGTTGCAGGCCTGGCTGCAGGCGCGGATGCCGCAACTTCTGGCGCTCGCCATCGTGATGTGCGCGACCGTGGTCGTGTTTTTCGCCTTCGCCTTGGTGGTGGCCTGGGGTTTCGGGCGGGTCGGACGCTCGATGATCGCGGAAGCGCCGCGCTTTCAGATGCTTTACGATCAGACTACGCAATGGCTGGAAGGCCACGGCATCGCTATCGCGTCGGTGTGGTCCGAGCACTTCGACGTGCGATGGGTGATTCGTGCCGTGCAGGGCATCGGCGCGCGGCTGAACACCACCATCTCGTTCTGGCTGGTGGTGCTGGTTTATGTGATACTGGGATTGCTGGAGGTCGAGCCCATCGCCCGCAAGATTCGCGCGCTGATGAAGGCCGATACCGCGCAACTCCTGCTCAACGGCTCGGCGGAAACCGCGGTAAGGCTGCGCCGCTACATGGTGATCCGGACGTGGATGAGCGTCGCCACCGGCGCAATGGTGTGGGCGCTCGCAACCATCGCCGGATTGCAGCTTGCGCCGGAATGGGGCGTCATCGCCTTCGCGCTCAACTACATCCCGTTCATCGGGCCGTTCATCGCCACTGTATTTCCCACGCTCTATGCGCTCGCCCAGTTCGAATCGCTGCAGGCGGCGCTGGTCGTATTCGCCTGCCTCAACGTGATCCAGTTCGTGATTGGCAGCTATATCGAACCGCGTGTCTCCGGCAACGCGCTCGCGATCTCGCCCTTCATCGTGCTGTTCTCGGTGTTCTTCTGGACCTGGATGTGGGGATTGTTCGGCGCCTTCATCGGCGTTCCGATAGCAATCGCAGCGCTGACCTTCTGCGCGCAGCACCCTTCCACCCGCTGGCTCGCCGATTTGTTGGGGGCACCGGACGACGAACCGGCGGCGACGAGGCCCGGTTAGGTGCCCGGAATTTCTACGCGTTCGGGCTTGGCAACGACGAATTTCCCCGCGGCATCGACGCCCAGCCTGTGAATGTAGAAATAGGTCGTGCCGTCGTCTTTGCTTTCCATCACCGGCGATGGCGCCGAGACGATGCGCAATTCGCCGCAGCGACCGATCCAGTCGATATGACGATGGCCGTGCATCACAATGATCCGGCGGCTATGCCGCTGCAATTGACGAACGAACCAGGATCCGTTGATCAGCGCAGTCCCGATCCGTTCAGACAGCGCACTGACGCGCCTTGGATATTCCACCAGATGATGATGCAGGGCGACCACCCATTGCGCCTTCGGAAATTGCCGGATCGCGATATGCATGGCGCGCGATTGCTCTGCCGACATCAGCCCCAGCGCATTGGTGAAGGAAAAGTGCGTGAGCGCGGTGGAGTTCAACAGAACGAAGCCGAGGCCGTCCTCGGATTCCGGCGGCAATATCATTGGAAACGACTCCGCCCAGAGCTTTGCGAGCGTCGCCGATAGCCGCAGCCTGCCGGTATCGGAAAAGGTCGCCATGTCGGAGGCAAAAGGCGCGAGCGCCTTTTCCAGCGTCCGGCCGATGCGCCGCTTCGGCAGGTTCACGACATGCACACGCTTCGCCTGTACCGTCGCGATGCCCGACAGGGTGCGCATCTCGCGCAGCCTGCGGCCGGGACTGGTTGGAAAATCCAGCCGCGCCGGATTGGTGCGATCGACCACGTTGATGTCGTGGTTGCCGGGTATCAGCAGCATGCGCGCGGCGAGATTCGGATGGCGCAAAATGGCCATGAAAAACTCGGCCCATTCCGACGAACGGCCGGCATCGGTGATGTCGCCCGAGATCAGGATGTGATCGAGCGGATCCTCGGCGTGAATTTCCTCGAGTCGCTCCAACAGCCTGGCAAGCCTCTCGTTGCCGCGCGGCCCGATGCGTCCGCTTTCCAGCCGAAAGCCGTAATGCTCGCCGACGACATGCACATCGGAAAGATGCACCACGCGCCAGGACCGGATGAGGCTATCGCTCTCCGCAAAGTTCGACCAGTCGCGCGGCTGATCCATTGCCGCGTCCGCCATGCCCCAGACGAAGGCGGCGGCGGCGCAATAGCCGAACAGGATCACCGCCGCGTTGGCGAGCGCGGGACCGACAAGCTGCAGCGGCGTCAGCAGATCGGAAAATTCGGCGGTCCAGCGCGTATAGGGGCCGACCAGCCATGCAGCTAACAGCGCGAGCGCGGACAGCATCAGTCCGGCACCGGCAGCGCTCACCGAACGCAATCGCGCTCGTTGGGCTTCATTCAGCCGGCGCGCCAGCACCAGTTCGGCGATGTGGCGGATCGCTTCGCGGCACAGCGCATAACCCGGCTGCACTGCCATCGAATTCAACGCCCAGAACGCTTGTTCTGCCGCGCGGAATACCTGTCGTCCGCCGAACCAGCCGAGCGCGATCACAATCAGGATCAGCGCGAGTGGCAGCAACCCGCCATAGGCCGTGGAGAGGCTGCGCGAGAATGTGCCGAACCACGCCGATCCGATCAGCGGTGCGAGACCCAGCAGCACGCTCGGCAGCGCAACCAGCAGAAGCCAGGCGGCAGCAAGCTTCGGCAGGCTGATCTCCACCAGCATGCTGCCGGCAAGCGCCAGCAGAGAACGGCTTTTGGTGCTGGAGGCGTCATCCTCGATGTCGCCCTCCCGCGGATCAATCAATGGGGTCATTCCGCCCGGTGCCTGTTCCGGCAGAGCTTAGGGCGGCCCGAACGCGACGCGAAACGGGCAACCTTTCGTCTACCGCATCCCAGGAATGCCGACGCCGATGCCGCCGAGACCGACACCAATACCGCCGATGCCGATCGAGACCGGTGGACCGGAGCGAACCGGAGCCTCCCGCTCGACCACCACCGGCTGACGCCGCACCGGTGCTTCGCGCACCGGCTCCGCTCGCCGCACCCGTTCGCGTGCGCGTGGCTCCGGCTCGCGTACGGCTTGCTTCTTGGGCTGGGCTTTCTGCGGCGCTGGAATCGCGACGCAGCGCTCGCCGTCCGCTCTCCGCCCACCGCCACAGACCAGCGGACATATGCGCCCACGCTGAGCTTTCACCGCGTCCAGCGCGTCGACGCTGGCGACCTCGGTTCCGAGCTTCATCCCGGCCCGACGGTTGAACTGCTCAAGCGCCTGTCGTGAATTCCGGGACCAATTGCCATCCACCGAGCCCGGGTCACAGCCGACGCGCTGGAGTTCGGCCTGCAATTCTCGCGTGACCGTACCCAGGTCGGGCTCCGGCGGAGCCGCGGCCGGCGGCAGCAAGGCAACATTCGGGGCAGCAGCCTGCGGCTTCTCAGAGCCCGGCGCCGGCAAAACAGCGATCCTTTTCGGACCGGCCGGCGATTCGCCGGATACAGGCTTGTCGCGCTGCGCACGCGCCAGATCCGAAAAGAAGCCGGCTGGAAATTTTTGAAGATAAGCATCGAAGGCCGCGCGGGTGCCGACCCGTTCAGCCATCTCGTAAAACTGCCGCTGCTCGGGCGTCGCATCCGCAGCCGAGCTTTGAGCGTTCGGCAAAACGGCAATCTGCCGGCTCGCTACCTTCTCCGGCATCAGCGCAAGCGCCGTCCCTCCGAAGGAGCCCACCAACAAGAGCTCCTGCTTGCCCCCTGTCGTCTTCACCACATCGTCACGCGCGAACCCGATGGCGGTTCGCAGATCGCGCCCGGAAACCGCAAGATTTTTCACAAGCGCAGCCGCAAACGCGCTGGTGTCGCCCGCCCCATCTTCCGAAAAAGTGCCGGGCCTTGCCGAGTAGACCACGAACGTATCGTCCGTATCGGGCTCGAACCGCGCAAGCCCGGCATTGACCGCTCCCGGCTTCGACGCGTTACGCACGAACGAATTGTCACGGGACGCATCGAGCAGGATCAGGCGCATGCGCTTGGCAGGCTCCAGCATACGCCTCACGCGATCGAGCGAAACCGCCTCGTCTTCGGCATCGAGCTCGCTCGCGAGCTTGACGTCGACCGGGAGCAGATAATTCGCGCCCTTCACGTTGACCGCGTGCCCGGAGAAATACATCACCGCGATTTCGGCATCGCGAGCGACGCTGGAAAACTCCCGCACCAGCCGCTTGAAATCGATATTGCTCAGATCGGTCTTGGCCTCGACCACGTCGAAGCCGCTCTTGCGAAACAGATCGGCCATCGCGCCGACATCATTTGCGGGCGTGGAAAGCGCCGACGCATTTTGATAGGCGCCGTTTCCGACCACCAGCGCCACGCGCTTTTGGGCCTGGGCCGGCCCGATCGAAAATGCCGATACGAGCCAGAGGCTGCACAGGATGGCTGCCAAGCGTCTCATTTGCATGTCTCCGCCAAGCTGCATTGCAAAACCGGGGCCATTCTAGCAATACCTCCGGGACGATCCAAGCTACGGTTGCGTGATCCCGGCTCGCCATTCCAGCACGTCCTGAAAAATTTGAGCCAATTCCTTAGTCGCCAATTCCCGCATTGCGGTTCACGCAAGGCATGGCTAAGCAGATGCCGCATTAAGCGATTGAAATGAGCTTTACAGAATGCTGGACCTGAACAACATCGTCGCGATCGACATCCACACCCATGCCGATGGGCCGTGCGGCAGCGAAGCCTGGGAAGACGCGCAGGAGCTCCAGGCCGGGATGGAGACCTATTTCAAGCGAAAATTCGAAAACACGCCGATTCCGGAGATTGCCGAATATTATCGCAAGCGCCGGATTGCGGTCGTGATCTTTCACGTCGACAGCGAGCACCATCTCGGGCACCGCCGCTATTCGAACGAGGAAATCGCAAGCCTTGCGAACGAGAATTCCGACATCATGATTCCGTTCGCCTCGATCGACCCGCACAAGGGCAAGCTCGGCGTGCGCGAGGCGCGACGGCTGGTAAAGGATTTCGGGGTCCAAGGCTTCAAGTTTCACCCTTCCGTGCAGGGCTTCTATCCGCACGACCGGATGGCCTATCCGCTCTACGAAGCGATCCAGGAAATGGGCAAGCCGGCTCTATTCCACACCGGCCAGACCGGCGTCGGCTCCGGCATGCGCGGCGGCTACGGCATCATGCTGGAATATTCGAACCCGATGCATCTCGATCGGGTCGCGGTCGACTTTCCCGACATGAAGATCATCATGGCGCACCCGTCCTTTCCCTGGCAGGAAGAGGCGCTTGCGGTCGCCCAGCACAAGCCGAACGTTTATATCGATCTGTCCGGCTGGTCGCCGAAATATTTTCCGCCGATCCTGGTGCGCTACGCGAACACTCTCCTCAAGCACAAGATGCTTTTCGGTTCGGATTTTCCTGCTATCACGCCGGATCGCTGGCTTGCTGATTTCGAGGGTATCGACATCCGCCCCGATGTGCGCCCGCTCATCCTGAAAGAGAACGCGGCGGCGCTGTTGGGTTTGATCAAGAAATAGAAAAACTAATTCGCAGCCCAGAATTGCTGCGCGCCGCCGCTCGCAACGTAGAGCGCGAGAAAATAATAGAGCACGTAGAGTGCGTAGGTCTGGCCATTGCCGGTATAGATGCGGCGGGTAAGGCCCGCGAGCGACAGCGCTCCAAGCGATATTCCGCCCCAGAATTTCCGTGCAATAGGCGGCGTGAGCCGGTCGAGCGCGGTCTTGCGGAATGAAGCGAGGCCGGCAGGTTTCGGCAGCCCGGGCCTCGCATTCTGTCGCCGCCGCTGAATCTGCCAGAGGGCGAGGAACAGCAACGCAGAAATCGCAATCGCGATCAGCATCGTCGGAACCGGATTCCAATATCCGTAGATCATCTCAAGCGACATGCCGTCCCAGCGCAATGTCGAAGCGAAATAGGGATCGATCGCAGCAGAGAGCGGCTCGATCAGGAGCTTCGGCAGGAACGAGACAGCGAGAATCCCTGCGATCATCAGGTAGGGCGGGATCAGCAGCGGCAGCGGCGCCTCGGCGATCCGTTCGTGAGCCTCATGCCGCGCGCCGAAAAAGATCACGTAGACGAAGCGCGCCATGTAGAGAAAGCCGACGAAGGTCGCGATCACACCGAAGACGACCGGCATGTACCAGCCACGCTCCATCATTCCGGTGAGAAGGAGCCATTTTCCGCCAAACCCCATCAGCGGCGGAAGTCCGGACATCGCAATCATCGCGACTACGACGGCGACGAAGGTGAACGGCATCTTGCGCGCCAGCCCGCCATAGCCGTCCAGGCTGCGCGTGCCGGTGCGAAGGATAAGAGCCGCGGCGGCGAGAAACAGGATCGCCTTCACCATCAGGTGGTTGGCGACGAGGTAGAGCGCCGTGACCCAGCCGATGTGACTCATCAAGGCGATCGCAGTCACGATATAGCCGATCTGACTCATGCTCGAATAGGCGAGCAGCTTCTTGACATCGTCCTGCCGCAGCGCCATCAGCGCGCCGCATAAGGTCGTGAGCATTCCGATCCAGCCGAGCAACCGCGCGAGTTCGAGCGATGTCTCCGAGCGGATAGAGACATACGTGACGACCAGCAGCCCGAGGATCGCGACCTTGCTGACGACTGCCGAGAGCATTGCGGACATGTCGTCGTCTGCCTGCGCATAGGCGCCCGGCAGCCAGACATGCACGCCAATGGCGCCGGCCTTGATCAGCAGCCCGATCGCGAGCAGGACGAAGGCAAGGTTGCTTTCCGGCCCCGCCGTGCGAAGCGCTGCGAGATCGGCGCTTCCGTTCACGGCGGCGGCGAAGGCAAAGCCCGCGAGCAGAAAAAATGCAGCGGTGAGCGAAAACAGCAGGAAACGGAGCGCGTGCGGCGCCGCGTCCTTGCCCTTGAGAATCAGGAAATAGGACGAGACCGTGATCAGTTCCCACAGGAAAAAGAATTCCAGCATGGTCGAGGCGCGCGACAAAGCCGGCATTGCAAGCAGCAGAATCGCAAGCAACGGAAAGAAGCCGCGCCGATCGTCGGTGCGACAAAGGCACGCGATCGCGACCACGAGGCCGCCGGCCAGTAACAAAGCCGAGAAGATGTAATTCAACCCTGTCAGATCCGGGATGAGCCAAAGTCCGCCGGCCGCGACCAGGCCGAGCACCAGCAGGCATTTGATGCGGCCGGGCAGAAAATCGACCAGATAGACGACAAAGCCCACAACCAGCGGCAGGAAAACCCAGGCCTCCGAAATGCCCGCAAGACCCGCGACGAACAAGCCGCTGATGGTGACGAGGATGGCCGCGCCGACGACCGGAACCAGATTCGCAAATTCATATGCCGGCGCTTCGCTGTCGGAACGTGCCTGCGCCACGCGACCGAACCAGCGAAACAGATAAGCGGCTTCGAGCAGCGACCCGAGCAGCACCGCCGCGATCCAGATGTAGTTTTCGGATGCGGCGAGATTCATCACGAGCTGCCACTTGGCCCAGAAGCCGGGGAACGGTGGAAGGCCCGCAACCGCCGCCAGAAGAATGCCGAACACCAGCAGCAGGACCGGACGACGCGAGAGCACCGACCAGTCTTCGAGTTTCTCGCCGCCGACAATCCCGGCGAGCCAGAACAATCCGGCCTTTGCAAAAAGGTGATTGACGAACAGCCCGCCTACCACCAGCGGAATAGCGGATTCCGCATTGATCAACACGAGCAAGGCCAAGGAAAGGACAAGCAGGCCCATTTGTCCGATCGAAGAATAACCGAGCAGCCGCCGCGCCTTGGTTTGCGAAAGCCCGATCAGGTTCGAAAAAACGAAGGTGATCGCACCTGACACCGCGATGATCGGCAGTTGCTCTTCGAAGATCGGCAATAGTTTCAGCAGCGCAAAGAACACGCCCGCCGAAACGCCGACGGAGACGAGCGCGGCGACCGCGGGCTGCGCGGTCTCGTAGACATCCAGTCCCCAGCCATTGGCAGGAAACGGTTTCAGCTCGATCAGCAGGCACGCGAGCAGCAGCATCAACGCGGCGAAGCCGAACGGCCCCGATAACTTCTCGCTGCCCGCGATCAGATGGTCGATGTTGAGTTGGCCGGTCGTGTAATAAACCAATGCCGTGCCGAGCAGGAAGAACGCCGAAGCCAGCACCGTGGCCAGTATGAATTTGAAGGCCGCCGACAACGCCTGCGACGTGTCCTGCAGACTGAGCAAGCCGTAAGTGCCGATCGAAACGATCTCCAGGAACACGAACAGGTTGAACAGATCGCGCGTCATCACCATGCCCTGGATGCCCATCACCAAAATCAGGTAGAGCAACAGCACGGAGTATTTCGCGCGTATGAAATAGACCGCGCCGAGCAGCGCGATCACATTGACGCCGAGGGCGAACACGCTCTCGGCAAGCCCAAGTCGCAGATTAATCGCGATCGGCGGAGCCGCACCGCCGGTGAGGACATCGACTGCCGCGTCGCCGCCCAGGAAACGAAACAGAGCTACCCCTGAGATCACCGTCATCGCGACCAGTGCGAATAGAAACGCGCCACGCACCCAGACAGGCCCGAACCGGTTCAGAATCGGAATCAGAAACCCACCGCCGAGCCCGACGATGAAGATGTTCAGCGGATGCAGGAGGCTCGCTACCATTTCGATTCCGTGAACGCGTCGATGGAGAGCGTGCCCTTCGATTGATACAGCCGGATCGCGTAGGCAAGCATGACCGCGGTGACGGCGAGGCCGATCACGATCGCGGTTACCACCAGCGCGGACGGCACCGGATCGACCGCGCGCTGCACGGCCTCATCGACCGGAAGCGCCTTGTCGATAATCGGCGCGGTACCACGCGCGATATAGCCGATGGCCACCATCACAATATGAATGCCGGTATCGAGCAGCGAGACGCCGATGATGATGCGCAGGATGTTGCGATGGCTGAACATGCCCCACAGCCCGATCAGCATCAGGACGAAGCCGGTCGTCAGCACGATGGTCGAAATCGGCAGATTGGCCACCGAGGTCCCCTAGAGCCAGGCGATTCAGTTTCGGAAGCGATCGATGATGACACTCAGCTCGGCGCCGACCTTGATGCCGAGTAGAAGCGAGATCACGGGAATGGCGCCAGCGCTGAAGAAGGCGCCGAATTGACCGAGCGGCAGCACGCGGTTGTCGAGAAAGCCGCCGGCGAAGATCAGCCCGGCGACGCCGACCAGAACAAACAACACGCCGGCCAGCAATTCCGAGAAGCTCAGGAAATCATGTGCGAGCTGTGTTGCTGGCTTCGCCAGCAGCAATAGCATGACGCCGGACGCAATCACCGCGCCGCCTTGAAATCCGCCGCCAGCCGAAAGATGTCCGTTCATGATGATGTAGGCGGCGAATATGAATATCAGCGGAAGCAGAATGTCGGCGCCGTTTTGCACCAGTTCGCTTGCAGCCTTGCGTTCGTCCGTCGTGCTATCCGTGCCGGATTCCGTTTTGCCGCCGGCGCTCAGCACCAGTCCGACGCCAGCCGCGACCATGAACAACACCGCGACCTCGCCCAACGTGTCGAAAGCGCGAAAGGTGAGCAGGATGCCGGTGATGACATTGGGCGCGCCGAGTTCCTGCGGCACGCTCTTCACATAGGTCTCGGCAAGCGGCCGCAAGCTTTCCTGCTCGACATAGTTACGGATCAGCCCTGCGAAAATGAGCGCGACCAGCGCCACCGCGAGTAGCACGGCAAGACGGCGCATCATGGGCGGCGCCCTTCGTCCGGCTGCCGTGCGTCGCGCAATGCGTCCGGCCCCGTTTCCGGAGTCATCGGAATGCCGATAGCGTGCGCGGCGCGCGCCAGAGCATGCGAGGAGATCGGATTCGTCATCAAAACGAAGTAGACAAGAATGATGAGCTTCAGCGTCCAGCCGGGGTGATAGACGGCGATGCCGGCGAGCACCAGCGCGTTGCCGAGCGTGGAGGCCTTGGTGCCGGCCTGGATACGCGTAAACGTATCCGGCATCCGCACGAGCCCAAGCCCGGCCGAAAACAGGAAGAAGGCGCCGAGCAGGATCAGGATGCTGCCGATCAATTCCGCCATGACTTATTCCTTTGCGTCCGCGGTTTTGCGGATCGCGTACAGGAAGATCAGCATCGAAAGCCCGGAGCCGATCGCGGCCTCCGCCATCGCGACGTCGGGCGCGGCCAACAGCACGTAGCAGACCGAAGCGAACAGGCTCGACAGGCCCGCGCTCACCATCGCAGCCATGAGATTGTTGAGACGAACCGCAAGGATGCCGCTTGCCAGAATCGAGACGCAGAGCAGGATCGCGAGAATTTCCAGCATCTACAATCCTCGCTCCAAATATCGCGCCATCGCGAGCACGGCGAGAAAGCTCAGCACGCCATAGACCAATGCCACGTCGACATAGATGAAACGGCCCGAGACATGCGCATAAAGCGCGATCATCGAGATCGAAACCACGGTCAGCATGTCGATCGCGGCAACGCGATCTACCAGCGTCCGTCCGAGCACGAGCCGCACCACGCCGAGCACGACACTACCGGCGATGAGCAACGCCGCGATATGCAGAAGGATGCTACTCAAAGACCTTCTCCAGATGATCCTCGAACGGCCCGGCGATGAGCCGGGTAGCCTCCGCGGTGTCGTTGGTCGGGACATCGAGCCAGTGAATGAACAGGCGGTCTCCTTCGATATCGAGCACCAGCGAACCCGGCGTCAGCGCGATCGAATTGGCGAGTGCGAGTCGGCCAATCGGGGATTTCAAGCGGGTCTTGATCTCGACCACGCCTGGCTTGATGTGGATGCGCGGCGAATAGACGTAGCGCAGCATATTGATATTCGCCTTCACCATCTCGACGATGAAGACGCCGGTATAGAGAATGAAGTGATAGAGCCGCCGCGGCGAAATGCGCAGGCTTTGCCAGACGGCACTTTGCCGGGTGAAGATGTAGGCGAGCGTGGCCGCGATCAGCACACCGGTCAGAATCGATTCAGGCGCGAGCGAGGAATTCGCGGCGACCCAGATGAAGGTCAGCAGCAGACAGAGCGGGAAAAAGCCCTTCTGTATCCCAGGTCCGGCACTCGGCTGATCCGGTGGCAAAGCAGGCTATCCTCATTCAGCGGGCCGGACCGAATGTCCATTGGCCGTTGCGAAAGACCAGTCCTCCGCCAACAAACGCGTGATTCGGATCGTATCGCTCCCAGCGGCCTGATACCCACGAATATTCGCCACGCCGCACATTCCACGCCCAATGGCCCGGCACATAGACTTGCGGCCGAGCACGTTCTGCTGCGCGATCCGCCTGACGCCGCGCCTGCGAGCGCGGCACCAGCGGTCGCTGATCCGGCCTGCGCCGCATGGCGGCTTCCGCATCACTGACCATGGCTGAAACGGCGACCAGCGTCGCAGCCGTCGCGGCAATCATCAGCAGGGAGACAATGCGTTGCATCGCGGACCCAATCATGTCGGCGTCACGGCCGGCTTTTCCGACCGCTTTTCGGTCAGGCTGAACCAGGTGACGTACAGCGTCGGCAGGAAGATCAGCGTCAGGATCGTGGCCACCAGCAAGCCGCCCATTATCGCGAATGCCATCGGGCCCCAGAACACGGTCGGCGCTATCGGGATCATGCCGAGCACGGTCGAGATCGCTGTCAGCATGATCGGACGGAAGCGCGCGCTCGATGCATCGACCACCGCCGTCATCACGTCCTTGCCGGCCTCGCGCTCGGCATCGATCTGACCGATCAGGATCACCGCGTTTTTGGTGATCATGCCGAGCAGCGCGAGAATGCCGAGAATGGCGACGAAGCCGAGCGGCCGGTTGAACACGAAGAGCGCAAGCACCACGCCGATCAGGCCAAGCGGACCGACGCTGAGAACGATGAACAGCTTCTGGAAGCTGCGGAGCTGGAAGATCAGCACGGTGAACATGATCAGCAGCATCGCGGGAACCACCGCGACAACGGACGCCTGTGACTTCGCGCTTTCCTCCACCGTGCCGCCGACATCGAGGCGATAGCCCGCTGGCAGCGATTTCGAGAAGGCGCTGATTTCAGGAGCCAGCGCAGCCACGACGGTGTCAGGCAGAACGCCCGGCCGCAGATCGGCGTGCACGGTCAATGTTGGCAGCCGGTCGCGCCGCCAGATCAGCGGATATTCCTGCTCGTATTCGAAGGTCGCGAATTGGCTCAGCGGCACCGTACGTCCGCCCGGAAGCGGAATGGCGGTGTTGCGAAGCGTCGCAAGCGACAGGCGCTGCTCCTCGGTTGCACGCACCACGACATCGACGAGATAGATGTCGTCACGCACCTGCGTGATCGCCACACCCGAAATCACGGTGTTGAGCGTGTTGGCGAGAGCCTGCGAGCTTAAGCCCAACAGCCGCGCTTCGTCCTGATCGATACGGATGCGCAGCTGCCGCGCCGGCTCCATCCAGTCGTAGTTGATGTTGATGGCCTGGGGATTCTTTGCGACCAGCTCGCCGAGCTCCAGCGAGTATTCTCGGACCTTGGAAACGTCCGGGCCGGTGATGCGATATTGCACCGGCCAACCGACCGGCGGACCGAGTTCGAGCGGATAGACACGTGCCACCACGCTCGGGAATTCGTTTGCGAGCAGCTTCTCCAGCTTCACCTTCAGCCGATCGCGGGCCGGCACATCTTTCGCGACCAGCACGGCCTGCGCAAAGAAATTGTTCGGCAATTGCACATTGAGCGGCAGATAGAAGCGGATGGCGCCGCGCCCGACATAGGTGCTCCAGCGCGCGACATCCTTGTCGTCCTTCAAAGCCGCATCGAAGCGCTTGGCAATCTCCTCGCTCGCATAGATCGACGCGTTCTGCGGAAGGCTGAGATCGACCAGCAATTCCGGCCGGTCGGACGAGGGGAAGAATTGCCGTGGGATCAGCGGCATCGCCAGGAACGAGGCGATGAACAGCGCAATCGTCAATGCGATGGTGAGCCAGCGCACGCGGATGGCGCCGGTGAGAAACGCCTTGTAGGTGCGAAACACAAAGCCGGGCTCGGAGCTTTTCCCCGGCTTGGGCGGCGACAGGATCACAAGACCGAGCAACGGCGCGAAGATCACCGCGACGAACCAGGACACGACCAGCGCAATCGCGACCACCGCAAACAAAGAGAAAGTATATTCGCCGGCTGAACTTGCGGCGAAGCCAACGGGCACGAAGCCCGCAATCGTCACCAATGTGCCGGCCAGCATCGCGAAGGCATAGGTGCGGAATGCAAAGGTTGCCGCTTGTTCCTTGCTGTCGCCCTGCGCCAATCTGGTCAGCATCGCATCGGTCGTGGTCATGGCGTCGTCGACCATGAGCGCGAGCGCGATGATCAGCGCGCCGAGCGATATGCGCTGCATGTCGATATTGGCGATTTCCATCACCGAAAATACGACCGCGAGCGTCAGCGGAATCGCGGTCGCAATCACGAGACCCGGGCGCACGCCGAGGCTGATGAAACTCACAAACAGAATGATGGCGATCGCCTGCCAGAGCGAACCCATGAATTCCGAAATCGCGGTCTCGACCGTGATCGCCTGATCGGCAACGAGTTTCGGCTCGACGCCGAGCGGCAGATCGGCTTTGAGCCGCGCCATCGTCTTCGTCAGATTCTTGCCGAGCGCCAGAATGTCACCACCATCTCGCATTGCAACCGCAAGTCCGATTGCAGGCTCGCCATTGACGCGAAACATCGGTTGCGGCGGGTCGGCATAGCCGCGCCGGACATTGGCGATATCGCTCAGGCGGAGCACCCGGCCGCCCACAACAAAATTGATGTTGCGCACGTCCTCTTCGGACTGGAAGGCACCGGAGACGCGAAGCTGCAGGGTCTCGAACTCGGTTTGCACTGCGCCCGCCGGCTGCACCACATTCTGCGCCCGCAGCGCCGCGATCAGCGTCGCTCGGTCGAGGCCGAGATTTGCGAGATCCTTGTTGGAGAATTCGACAAAGATGCGTTCGTCCTGCGCGCCAAGAATCTCGATCTTCGAGACATCGGCGACATGCAATAGTTCGGAGCGTATCTTCTCGACATAGTCGCGCAACTCGCGATGCGAGAAACCATCAGCGGTGAACCCGTAGATAATGCCGAACGTGTCGCCGAAATCGTCATTGAAGCCCGGTCCGACGATGCCGGCCGGCAGCGTACCGCGGATGTCGCCGATGCTCTTTCGGACATGATACCAGACGTCCGGCACCTGCTTGGCGGTGGTCGAACCCTTCAGATTGACGAAGATCGTGGTAACGCCCGCGCGTGTGAAGCTGCGCAGGTAATCGAGATGCGGGGTCTCCTGCAGCTTGCGCTCGAGCCGCTCGGTGACCTGCTTCAGCGTCTCCTCGACGGTCGCGCCCGGCCAAGCCGCCTGCACGATCATGGTCTTGATGATGAAGGTAGGATCCTCGGCGCGGCCGAGCCGGAAATAGGACGCGAGCCCGGCGAGGACCGCGATGATCATCAGATAGACGGTGATCGAGCGGTTCTTGAGCGCCCATTCCGAAAGATTGAAGCCCATCATGGATTGCTTCCGAGCAGGCGGACCTGCTGACCCGGATGCAGCGCCTGGACGCCGGCGGTCACGATAACGTCGCCGTTTTCTAGGCCGTAGCCGACCGATACCTGATTCTGGTCGAAGCGAACCACATCGACGTGACGCAGCGAGACTGTATTCTTTTTCGGATCGACCACCCAAACCGAAGGCTGCTGGTTCGAGCGCGTCAGCGCGCTTGCCGGAATCTCGAATACGGAGACCGCAGGCAATTCCATCCGGCCAATCACCGTCGCGCCGAGCCGCATCGCTTCCGGCGGATCGGTAAGGCCGACCTTGACTTCGAAGGTGCGCGTCACCGGATTGGCCTGCGGCGCCACTTCGCGCACGCGTCCTTGCGCGGTGACTTTGGAATCGTCACTCAGCGACACTGTAACGATCGGATCGCTCGGCGCCGCGCGGATCAATTGCGCCGGCACGTCGAACACTGCGTCGCGGCCATCCTTGCGGGCGACACGCGCGATCATCTGGCCAACCTGAACCACCTCGCCGGCGCGCGGACCAATTGCAGTAACAACACCCGGCGCATCGGCTTTCAATTCAGTGAACCCAACCAGGTCCTGCGCGGTCTTGAGCTGCGCCTCGGCAGCCTCGGTCTGAGACTCTGCGGTTTGCAGTGATTGCACGGCCTGATCGTGATTGACGCGCGTGGTCCAGCCCTGCTTCAGCAGAGTGTCCTGACGCTCGAAATGATTGCGCGCCTGCGTCAACTGGCCCTGCGCCGCGGTGAGATTTGCACGCGCGGTACGCAACGAATTCTCTTCATTCACCGAATCAAGCCGCGCGACCACCTGCCCCGGGGTCAGCCGGTCGCCGACATTGACATCCATCTTGATCATTCGTCCGGAAATGCGGAACGCGAGCGAGACTTCGTCCTCGGCGGCAATGCGGCCGGTCAGCGACACCGGAATTCCTGCATCGCTCCGCTGCACCTTCAGCGCACGCACAGGGCGGATCTCCGGCGCGACCTTTTCCTCCTCGCGCGAACAGCCGGCGAGCAGGCCGGGCAGCGCCGCAAGAAGAAGCGCGCTGCGTGCTGCCCTTCGCAAGGATTTGCGGAAAGTGCTGGCGGATAGCATGTGGTCAAGTCTCCCGAACGCGCTTCAGTCTTTTCAAAAGCATCGCTGCGACGCGCAAGCGTGGCAGGAAATGATGGAACCGCCAATAGCTCGCTGGCGCGATGTCTCGCTCGCCCGGCAAACGGAAGATGCTACCGCGCAGATGCGGTTGAATTTCGCACCGCATCAAAACGATCCGAACACCGTGCCGAGTACGATCGCCACCACAAGCGACACGATGGCGCCGACGATCGCGACCATCGCCATGTCGAGATAGCTTTCGCGATGATTGGAGCCACAGACTGCCATCAACGTCACTACCGCGCCGTTATGCGGAAGCGAATCCAGCGTGCCGGCCCCGATAACGGCGATGCGATGCATCAATGCCGGATCGATGCCCTGCTCGGCCGCAAGCCGCATATAGGTCGCTCCGAGCGAATCGAGCGCGATCGAGAGCCCGCCCGACGCAGACCCGGTCAGCGCGGCAAGGATATTGGTCGCAACCGCGAGCGAGACCAGCGGGCCGCCGCCGATCGACAGTACCCATTCGCGCACAAGCGCGAAGGCCGGCAGCGCGGCAACCACTGCGCCGAAGCCGACAAGGCTTGCCACCGTCACCATCGGCAGCACCGAAGCATTGGCACCGGCATCCATGCTCTCGCGGATCGAGGGCAGCCGCCGGAAATTGAGAATGAGCAGCGCGATGACCCCGGCGGCGAGTGCCACGGCAACCGACCAGACGCCGGCCACAGCCGAAAGCGACGTGCCGCCCCAGCGCTCTTCGGCAAGGAAGGCGAAATCCATCCGCGGCAGCACCACGAATGACATCAGCAGATTCACCACAATCACCACGACGAGCGGGATCGCGGCAATCGCGGGCGATGGCGTCGTTTCGCTATGCTGCCCGTGGCTCAATTCGGCCGGATCGAATTCATGTGAGGCGGTGGCGCGCTCGCGCAGGAATTCTTCCGTAATCGCCGTCGCCTCGCCCCCACGGCTGGCGAATCCTTCGCCCTTGCGCCGAGCCGCGGCCTCGACGCGCGAAAGCCACCACATTCCGAAAGCCAGCATCACGAGTGAAGCGATAATGCCGATGCCGGGCGCCGCAAATGGCGTGGTGCCGAAAAACGGCATCGGAATCGCATTCTGCACCGCCGGCGTGCCCGGCAATGCGGTCATCGTGAAAGTCATCGAGCCGAGCGCGATCGCGGCGGGCATCAGACGGCGCGGGATATCGGCGCCCCGAAACAGCGTGATCGCCATCGGTCCAATCACGAAGAAGGCCACGAACACATTGACGCCGCCATAGGTCACGATGGCGCCTGCAAGCACGACCGCCAGCACCACGCGCTCTTTCCCGAGCTTTTCGGTCATGCCGCGCGCAATCGCCTGCACCGATCCGGAATCGTCCATCAGCTTTCCGAACAAGGCACCGAGCAGAAAGATCGGAAAGAACTGCGCTAGGAATTGCGCCGCACTTCCCATGAAGGTCTGCGTCCAATGCGCAAGCAGCGGTTCGCGCGCGAACATCGCGGCGATCAGCGCCGAGGCCGGCGCCAAGAGCAGCACGCTCCAGCCCCGATAGGCGAAGGCGATCAGAAAGCCGAGGGCGGCCAGGATGCCGAAAAGCCCCATACGTCACACCTGATCGAGCAGGACATCGAGATCGAAGGTCGAACGCACTCCAATGCCCTCGCCATTCGCCTGCAGGAATTCGTCCGCGGCCTTGCGGCCCTCGTCGCGAAGCATGGAGAGGAATTCCCATTCGG
This sequence comes from uncultured Pseudomonadota bacterium, assembly GCA_963707705.1. Taxonomy (GTDB): domain Bacteria; phylum Pseudomonadota; class Alphaproteobacteria; order Rhizobiales; family Xanthobacteraceae; genus Pseudorhodoplanes. The sequence continues at coordinate 270,585 of CAVPRD010000007.1, forward strand.
CGTTCAGCTTCGAGGAATAGCCGAGCGATCCCATGATCTCGTTGCGTACCAGATGCACGCGCATCTGCGCCCAGCGTGCACCTTCGCTGTCGCCGGAATTCGCCACCTGGCGAAGCAGCGCCATCATGCGCAGTTCCTTCAGGGCGACAGCATTGAACGATATTTCATTCAACCGGTTGAGAATGTCGCGCGCAGAGATCGGCGTGCCGGCTCGCTCGAGAGGGTTAATCGGAATCAGGATCGTGTCCTTTGAATCGCATTCGCGAATCAGCGGCGTCAGCGTCGGATTGCCGGAATAGCCGCCGTCCCAATAGATCTCGCCATCGATTTCGATCGCCTGAAACATGGTAGGAAGGCATGCCGACGCCAGCAGGACGTCCGGCGTGATTTCGGCGTTGCGGAAGACACGTACCCGGCCGGTGCGCACATTGGTGGCGCTTATGAAGAGTTTGATCGGCGCGGCCTTGAGGCGCTCGAAGTTGATCAGTTTTTCCAGAATGCCGCGCAGCGGATTGGAGCCGCGCGGGTTGAGGTCATAGGGCGAAAACAGCCGCGACATGATGTCCATCGTCACAAATAGCGGCGAGTGATCGAGTGTCCAGCGCCCGAGCACCTTGTCCAGCGGGCTGCGCTGAAACGGGCTGAAGCGCGCCGCTTCCGAAACATAGCGCCAGTATCGATCGAGCGCGGCACGCGCGCCTTGTGCTCCGCCTTCGGCAAAGCCATCGGCCAGCACGGCGGCGTTCATGGCGCCGGCGGAGGTGCCCGAAATCCCGTCGATACGAAGCCAAGGCTCTTCAAGCAGGCGATCGAGCACGCCCCAGGTAAAGGCGCCGTGTGCGCCTCCACCCTGCAAGGCGAAGTCGACAAGCACTTCGGCGCGAGTGGTAGCGGAGGATGTCACGTTTGAATCCCTGCTCATTGTCGGTCAGGTGAAGAAATCAAAGCTGCGTTCGCCGACGGCTATGCAAAAAGAGGCGAATGTGACAATGGCGCTTCTTTCACACGCGGCAATTACTTACCAGCACGACCTCGGGATGGCTGCATTGCAACTATACTTTGAAAGAGAACAGTATCACTTTGCCATCGGTCAAGACACGCAGATCGCGCTTCTGCTCGCCAGATCGCGCTTCTGCTCAATGGCGAGCAGACCGCGTAAGAGTTGGATCGTTCGGTCAGATCGTCCCGAATGCAACCAGCTTAAGCCGGCGCTTCGGACGCAGGCAACCTCGGACAGCCTCGATTTCGTCCTTGAAGACTGCTTGCAGATGGCCGATGCGCGAAACGGTCAGCGACAGTATCGATTGGATACTGGGAAGAATTCGTTGCGCGAGGAACGCTGCCAGCATCGGCCGTTAGACCAGTAGAAGTTGCGGCGTCGGCGCTGCATGTCGCCGACAATCGCGCCGGTGCCGGCCCCAATCGCGCCTCCGATCAGTGCGCCGCGGCCGCCACCGGCGATGCCGCCGATGATCGCGCCGGTCGCACCGCCGAACAGCGCGCCCTGACCGGCGCTCTGCGCCGACGCATCCGTCATCGGCAGCGTGAGTGCGAATGCAAGAAGCAATAATGAAAATCCAGCGCGACGCATCTTATGTCCTCTCATGACGGCAGCGCTTGTAAGCGAATTCGAAAGGGGTTTCAACGTGCGCCCGACATGCTGCGGCTATTGCGTTGCGGAAGCCGCTGCCTTTCCGGGAATACCTTCACCGACGCGCTGCAGCACGTACGGAAAGAATGGATTCGACGAGGCACGCATCAATGCATCGAGGCTCGCGATCAGCACGTTGCGCTCACCGCGCGGCGCCAGCGTTCCGAGACGGAGGCCGAAATCTTCCGATTTGTCCGGAGTCAGGCCGTAGAGACCGTCGCTCATCGGAAACGGAATCGCGACATGCGACAGCGAATAGAGGCCGTCCGGATAGGAAAGCCCAACCGGCTGCGACCGCTCGCCCGATTCCCGCGCCTCGATCACGCGTTCGATCATCTCGCCATGCGCGTCATCGTGGTTTGTGATGATCGTGGTGCGATAATTCTGCGGGCCACCCGGCAAGATGCGAGCGAGCGCGGTGTCGGCGCTCGAGCGCAAAAGCGGACCGAACTTGACGCTGCGATTGACGTCGAACAGCACAAGCTCGCTACCGTTCGCCGGCAGATGCGCATAGAGCGCCTGCAGGATCGCGCGGGTCGAAACCGTAAAGTCCATCACCGACTGAAAGGTCAGGATCGGCGGCAATTCCTTGAGCTTGCCTTCGCGGCCATAGCGCGCAATCCGCTCCTGTAGAACGCGCGTCAGGCGATGGGTCTGCGTTGCGCCGTTGACCGGGAAGGAATTGTATTTGAACGGATTGAATTCCGGCACGACCCCGAGCCAGGCGGCCTTCGCAAAAGCCGGCAAATAGGCCGGCAGAGCGGCAAGTCCCGCGAAACGTGCGAAGCTCGTGATGCCGACCATCGGCGAGAGCAGGATCAACCGGTCCGGTCGATGCAGTTTCGGATCGCCGAGCGAATCGAGCGCATGGATCAGGGCGAGCGCGCCACCATTCGAGAAACCGACAAGGTGCAGCGGCGCGGAAGCGTCGGTACGGCGTCGCGCTTCGCGCACCGCAAGCCGGGTCGCGGCAACCCAGGAATCCCATTCGACATCGGTCAGGGCCGCCGGCACCGTACCATGTGCGGGCATACGAGGCACCACCGCCACAAAACCACGATCACGATAGAATTGCGCGATGTGCCGCTGGCTGTAGGGCGAATCCGTCAATCCATGCAGCAGCACCACCGCGCCGACCGGCTTCCCCTCCGGCTCCAGAATGAAGGAGCGGTTGAAATCCTGTTGAAACCGTCCCGGATAAACCGGGCTGCCGTCGAAATAGCGGTTGACCGGAACGCGATCATGCGGCGGCAGCTTCTGTGTAACCTCGCGGCGCAACTCGTCGAAGATCGCATTCTCGTGCGCAACATATTGCTTCCAGTCGGCGGCATCGAGCTTGGCGACGCTCAATTCCTTCGGAATGAAAGTGTGCCACGGCTCCAGCGGCAGGCCGCGCTGAGTGTCATAAATGCGTACCGCGAGAAACGTCAGAAAGACGAGCACCACAGCGGACACAGCGATCTTGGCAGACAGAAAGAGTTTGCGTTTCATTTTTGCCTAGCGGGGTGACTATTCGAGAATCACCATAAGCGGGGCGCCTCGCAAAGTCGCGTCCAAAGCGACGCTTGAAATCAGCAGAGGCAAAGCATTCGTTAACAGGCGCCGGTCAACTCAGGGTTGGGCGGACGCGTTGGCGGGTGAGGACTGTGTCGCGCCAGCCGTTGTCAGGTTCGCGAACGTAATTTCGCCGTCGGTGATGTAGTGGTTGACGTGTTCGCTGGGCAGATCCTGGCCTGATCGGTACGGCACCACCGAATCGATGACCTGGTATTTCTTTAGCTCGGCTACGATGAAGTCCCGCTCGGCATTCGTATTCGCGTCGGTGGCGTGAGTAATTTGGAACGAGAGTTGAGTTAGCGAAATTCCCGTGTCTTTCGTGCCAGCTCCGACCCAGAGCACGCGCGCGTCTGCCGCGGGCCTATCGGTGTTCAACCAAAAGCTGGTGGACCCCAGCGTGTCCTCGGCACGCGCGAGGTTCAGCGCCCAGAATCGTATGTGATGCCGTTGTCTTGGGCTGTTATCGATCGGCTTCTGGAAGCCGATGTCCTGGCCGCGTCCGAAAAGATAGAGGGTGCTGAACGGCGCCGTTGGATAAGGTTTTTTCAAAACGAAAGCCCGAACCATCCGCCAGGAGCTTGACAGATTCAACCGGTCGGCTTCCGACCATCCAGCCGCAGCAAAGGCGGCGCGAAGCTGATGCAGCGTGCCAATAAGCCCCAAGTTTACGGGGTCGCCAGGCAATCCGTCGCCGGTGATCGTGAAGCTGGGCACCGATTTGCGCTGTAGGATTTTGAGGCCCATGCGAATGGCATATGGGAGGATAATGTAGGCTGCAATTCCATAGGTGACTGCCAAAGCCAGAAACCATGGAAGCCTGCGGTCCGCATCCTCGAAGACCACAAAGACGATCAGCCATATGCTGACGAGGCCGACAACGAGGATCAGCAGACGCTGCAACTGGCGAATGAGAAATCTCATGGTCTTGCAGCTGACTTATTCGATCCCGCGGAGCGATATGCTACCCGATCCAGTGCTGTTGTCGCTACCGGATGCCGAGCGCCGGGTCTAATGAAAGTCCGTTCTACTCAGGGCGCCAATTCCCACATTGCAGACCCTGCAAACCATCGGCTATGAAGGCGAAATGCACCCGTAGCTCAGCTGGATAGAGCGCTGCCCTCCGAAGGTTAGGAGGATATCAGCTCCGACAGAGCCGAATGCGTCGATAACGCGCTATTTTCGTAAGGTTAAGCTGCTGCGAAAGCCCAGTGGCACAAATGGGCCACGCGGACCATGATGGCCCACAATGAGTCACAAATGGTCACTGGTGCGTTTTGAGGCGTGCCCGCTACCCCCGGCGGGGGTATTTGTGCCTCATCCATTCTCATCCCCCTGAGCTGTGGGCGAGCAGCCGATGAAAGTTGGCCCAATGTGGCGGTGCGGGGCTCAAAGTCTGTCGGGTATGCGCTCGCAGTGATGGGCCGTCAGCGAGACGCTTCGACTGGTTCGTGAAATTCACGCACAATTTCGGCCTAACGGAGCGATTACTTCGGGCGTATGTTCGGATCGCCGCCAGGGCTTCCCGGAGGCGCGATCACCGGTGCTCAGGGATAGGTGCTTTGATGTCTGCGTCCACTCCCGACGGCGGGCAAATAACACCGTCAGAACGAGTGAGTTGTTCGCTCAAGGAAGTGCCGGTGGTTTCGCTACGCGGTTTGTTGCCCTTTCCCGCGTTCAGCTCCTGTTGCTGACAGGCACGCGGATCAGGCGTTTCCTTGGCCATTATCTCCGGCGGCACCTTCGGCAACGGCGATACTTGTGGGGATTGTGCATGAGAAAGGGCCGGCACTAGCACCGCGCCAAACAGCAGCGCCATCCTCCATTTGAGCAAATGAGTCACTGGCTGCATTGTGTCCTCGCTGTTGGGCACGGCCTGTGATGGCTGTCGGGCCGATGCCATGTGTCGGTTCGGTCGCCGCAAATGAAATTACGCAACACCAACTACGGTCGAAAACAGAGGCACCGAAACGCGGGATGAGAGAAGCTGTGTGTGTATGCTCGGAATTCGCGGGAAGCGAAGACAAGGTTTCACCCTGTTGCCATGAGGACCTACTCTTAGCTGGCCTGAAAGTTCATATTAGTTGCGTTGGTTCAGCGAAGCGTAGCGGCGATGTACCGCGGAGTTTATAGCTCTCGTAATTTGCGCTCGCGTTCCATATATATACAAGATGTCCGCGTTGGCTTTTTGATTCGGAAGCGTTCGGTGAGCGCGAGATATCTCGAAACGGACATCCTGTGACCCTTCACATCGGAATTGATTGCATTCCCAAAGCTCGTCCAAAGTGCACGCGTTGTGGTGCGGATATGTGGCTCGAATACGTAGAGCCTATGAACACCGGTTACGAAAACCGCAAATTCAAATGCTCGTCTTGTGACGGGTCTTCAATAGTTCAGTTCAGCTGACGAGAACCAGAGATCAGGCCGGCCTGAGTCTGAGGTCTTTGGAGCGGTCGGCTGACAAAACATCACGAGAGTATTCGCGCTCGGAGAGCGCTTAATCAAAAGGAACAGCGTGAGCTATCTTCCAAAGTATAGAAGTACGAATGCGAGGGATGCAGCAGAGGCCGCGTTCAAAACGGCAACGACCAAGCCGATCGAAGTCACTCCAAAGGCCCCGTCGATTCCGGGTGCCAAGGAGCAAGTGACACTGCGCATTGATCAAGACATCCTGGATTTCTTTCAAGCGGCAGGACCGGGCTGGCAGGATCGGATGATTGAGGCTTTGAGAAATGCGGCAGGAAAATAGCGTCCGTTAGGGCTTCTGTATTGCGATCCAGAACCATTCCACCGTTTCGGTAGTTCCATTGGTACACCAGTGGGAACCAACTCCATGAAAATCGATAACTGGCCGCATCACCGAAACCGCCGTCGAGGCGCGGGCCGATTATCTGAGCGCGCAGGAATACTCCACTCACATGCTCCGCAATCGCTTTTCTTCCGTCTGAAATGCTTTCGCTACTTCCTCAAATGGAAAAGGTGGCATACCTGATAGGTCGCCAAACTCGGCCTCAAGTAGCGATTTCGTCCGAGTTATACCGTCTGTTCCCACTTCAGCGGGACTGGCCGGGCACCACGCACCATTTTCGAATGAATATGCCGCAACTTCCGACCATATTGTCGGACGGCCCTTCCATAGGGCAAACGCCCATTCGTTTTGTGCCTGCATCATAAATCCTTGCCGTCGTCACGGATCGAATGTTTATTCGGTTCTAACCCGGTTAGATTAGTTGACCCGCGGCGAAATCAAACGCGCTAGTTCGCTTCTCAGTTCTTCCAGGTGTATCTCATCCGGAGTTCTAATATGGCCGGAATTTGACATGGACCTCCTGCTTCAGCCGGAGCGCACGCGGTCTCTTAATCAGCGGGCGACTGATGCCGGTGATTCGCAACTGTGAACCCACCGCAAGCCAGAAGCTATCTCTATCCACGCGTTGCGCGGTCGCCTTTTTGCTTATCGGATTGCCCCAGGTTGAGAAGGGCCGATGATGTTTTTCCCAAGGGACCGAAAGCCGTCCTATCCGCGGTTTCCGCCCTCGCTTGTTGGCTGCAACAGGTCTATACACGCAAATCACCGCTGTAGGCTTTTGCCTTGGCATGTCCGGTGACTGAGAGCAGCGTGCGCTCCCGCCAGTGTTTCGGGGGCCGCTGTGATGCTCAACGACGGGATAGATTGTACTACGAGAGCCCGTCCGAAGTGCAAGCGGTGCGGTGGCTCGATGTGGCTCGAACACCTTGAGCCACTAAAAAGCGGCTACGAGGATCGCGCTTATAAGTGTTCGTCATGCGATGGGGCGAACGTCCCGATCATCTATTTTGCTTGATGCGAACGAGGTTCGAAACACTGTGAAGACCTTGCTGATCGCGGCTACACTGGCTCTTTCGACATCGGCGCTTGCGCAGCTTAATGAATTTCATGTCGTGCAAGATGCCAGAACAAAGCGATGTACGGTAGTTGATAAGAGGCCAACTCCATCGACATACGTTACGCTGGTGAGCAGCGAAACCTATAGAACGCACGCCGAGGCTGAAGCTGGTATTCTAAGCTTGAAGGTCTGCTCGAATAGCTAGTCTGCAACCTCGTTGCAATTGCTTCGATTTCAGCCACGATTCCGAGAGCGGCCCAAAGACTGAAGGCGCGACTGCCACCACAATAAGATTCAAAGGGCCGGCCCGGGGGGCGGCTTTTAAGTCTAAAGCATCCGAATGCGCGCCCCTCCCGAAAGGCTCCTACCAAGCGCAGTTAGGAAGCTAACCAGGCAATCGCGCGAGGCAATCCTATGGCCGTCGAAACCGTATACATCGTCCAGTCGTTCCAGCCCGGCCGCGGTGCACGTCTGAAATCCGATCCGCCTTCGGCCTACAAAACCGAGCGCCAGGCGCAGCGCGCGGCCGATCGACTCGCCACCACGAAGGCCGGCGTCGTGCTGCTGGCTAACACCGGCGATCCGGAAACCGGCGACTACGACGACGAACCGAAAGTACTGTTCCGATCGGGCCGCATTCCGCCCGAGCTGGATGTGTGAGAGGGCGCTGAAAGTGCTAAATACTCGTTGTTGATGGGTCTGTTTGAAGGGAGTAGCAATCTGCGAACAAAGAGCGCACGCTCATTCTATCACCGACAGCGGCGCTATAGCCGAGGCGTCGGTGGCTGAGAGTTGGTTATGCTCCCGCCTGTACCGGGGAGTTTTCATCATGCCACTCTATGGCGTCTATTTTATCGACCGTGACGCACACATTTCGCGGCCACCGGAAGTGCTTGAATGCGCAGACGACGCGGAAGCTACCCAAAAGGCGCGACAGTTCATCGACGGCAAGGACGTTGAGCTTTGGTGGGATAGCTATCTGATCGCTAAATTACCGCGGCAATGAGTCGTCTTAAGCGGTTTGCGATAGTCGGAAGGGCCGATCTAAACTTTGCAACTCGCGTTATCGGTTTCACAGCCTTCGGCCAAACAGGCGGGCGACCTCAGCCAATAATCGATCGGTATAGGTTCAGGTACTGATCGGCCATACGGTCCACGGTGAAGCGCGCGGATACGGCCGCACGACATGAGGAGCGATCAATTTCGCCGATGTGCGTGATAGCATCCACCGCTGCATCGATGCTATCGACTAGAAAGCCGGTCACCCCATGGTCGATCAGTTCAGTCATCGATCCGCGGTTGGAGGCGATCACCGGCGTGCCGCAGGCGAGCGCCTCCACGACCGATAATCCAAACGGCTCGTCGAAATTGATGAGGTGTAGCAGGGCACGCGCAGAACCAAGAGCTTTCGCGCGGGCCGCCCCGCCCAGCGGACCACGATAGACCACGGATCGCTCGTCGATCGCGGGCGCGACCTGTTTGTTGTGATAGTCCTGATCCTGGATGATGCCGGCCATGACCAGCCGTCGACCCGCGCGACGTGCCGTTTCAATCGCCTCGGCCGCCCCCTTGTCAGGGTGGATGCGACCGAAGAAAAGCAACTCCTCGCTGCCGTGGCGGTCGAACGGAAAATCCTCTAGCCGGATGCCGTGGTGGATGGTCGCGGCATAGCGCAGGTCGGCATGGCGATCGGAGTTCGCTGATCGCGACGTAATGGACGCGATCCTCATACGCCTTAAAGGCAGGCAGGATGCGCTCCGACGAGAAGCCGTGGATCGTCGTCACCACCGGAGTCGCCACCAGTCGCGAAAATGCGAGCGGCACGAAGTCGGCCTGATTGTGGATGAGGTCGAACTCGCTCGCGCGCTCGAAGACATGGGCGACGTGGAGCATCTCCCACACCTTGGCGTCGATGGCGGGGTCTTCGGAATAGGGTGCCGGACAAACGCCGGCCAGCGTGCCCGCCGTCTGGCTGTCCTGCGTGGCAAACAGTGTGACGTCAATACCGCGCGCCACCAGCGCTTCAGTCAACAAGCTCGTCACCAGTTCCCACGGGCCATAATGACGCGGCGGTGTGCGCCAAGCGATCGGCGCCAACATCGCGATGTCCATGTCAGCGTCCTTCGCTAGTTGACGGGCCGCCCGATAAAATCACGCCTTCGTTTTCCCGCAGCAGCAGGGCGCCATTCGTGTTCGTCACAGCATCGTCGACCGTGCTCAACAGCGGGCGATAATGCTTCGCCCAATCCGGCAACGCCAGCCGATGTGGCCATCCTCCGAAATTGAGCGCCACGATTAGACGTTCGGTACCATGACGGCGCTCATAGGCGAGCACGTCATCTTGCACATCCAACAATGAGAATTCGCCGATTGACAGTGCCGGATGCGCGCGTCGGACTGCCAGCAGTCGGCGATAAAGCGTCAGGATTGAATGAGGCTCTAAAGTCATTCGCGCGACGTTGCGCGTTTGCCTGTCAGCATGGAGAGGCAGCCAAGGACCGAAGGTCGTGAAGCCGGCATGTGCGCTTGTGTCCCAAGGCATCGGCGTACGGACAGGATCGCGGCCAAGCCCAAGCCCCGGCTCGCGCAACTCGCGCGGGTCGCGGATCTCGGCAGTCGGTATGGTCACGTCAGACAAACCCAGCTCGTCTCCGTAATAGAGCGTAGGCGTCCCACGCAGTGTCAGCAGCAGCATCGCGGCGACGCGGGCCTGCGCCTCCCCGCGTTTCGCGGCAATGCGCGGCCGGTCATGGTTGCCGAGCACCCAATTCGGCCAGCAGCCCGGGGGCAGCGCCGCCTCATAGTCCGCGATCAGCGTGGCAAGGGCGCGCGCTTGCCACGGAGCATCGACGAGCTGAAAGTTGAAGGGCAGATGTACGCCCGCGCGCAGCCCGCCGTAGTAACGCACGAGGCGATCGACTGGTAGGTATATCTCGCCGATCAGGACGCGCTCGCCCTCGCCCATCGGCGGCGTAGCTGTCTGCGATGGCGCGCATGTCGGCAGCGATTTCGTGGACCTCGGGCTGGTCGGTCGAATGGAGCTGGAGCACGCGGTGCATATCGCCCATCGCCGGCTGATAGGCGGGATTGGTGGGATTGTCCGGAAAGTCCGCCGCCTTGATCATGTGCCAGAGGACGTCAATGCGGAAGCCGTCCACGCCGCGATCGAACCAGAAGCGCATCACATCGTACATAGCCGCCCGCACCGACGGATTACGCCAGTTGAGATCCGGCTGTTCCTTCAGGAAGGCGTGGTAGTAAAACTGGCCGGTGGTTTCGTCCCATTCCCAAGCCGTGCCCCCGAAATCGCTGACCCAGTTGTTGGGCTCGCCTCCGTCAGGCGCGCGATCGCGCCAGATGTACCAGTCGCGTTTCGGGTTATCGCGCGAGGATCGGCTTTCGACAAACCACGGATGCCGTTCAGATGTGTGGTTGGGTACCAAGTCGAGTAAAACCTTCAGCCCATGCGCATGGGCCTGCAACAACAGACGGTCTAAATCGGCAAGCGTGCCGAAGGTCGCATCGACATCGCAATGATCGGCAACGTCATAGCCGAAGTCGGCCATCGGTGAGGGGTATATTGGCGATATCCAGATTGCATCAAGCCCGAGGCCAGCCAGATAATCGAGCCGTTGCGCGATCCCCTTGAGGTCGCCTATGCCGTCGCCGTTCGTGTCTTGAAACGAGCGCGGATAGATTTGGTAAATCACGCTGGACTGCCACCACGGCGCTGTCATTCGAACAGAACCTTGGGAGCAATCAACTCGAGCGGCCAGAGCGCGAACTCAAGGGTACGGGGGCGGATCATTAGTTGGTCGGACACTTGTTCCATAAAACGCATACATCATCTCCGGTGCTTCATAACCGTACTTGGCCGCTTGCTTTGCGAGCCGAATAAATGCATTACCGAAATATGAGTAAAGCAAAGAAGAAAGATATTTCCAAAAAACGTGGGCGCCCGGCGACTGGTCGTGATCCAGTTACCTCAATTCGCTTACCGACTATCCTAACGACCAAATTAGATGCTTGGGCAGCGCGTAAGGGGCACTCCCGCTCCGAGGCAATTCGCGCCATGATTGAAGACAGGCTGGCTCGTTCGAGGTCAAATGCCCACGATGTTGCTGGCGAGCATCTCGATCGCCATGCGGACCCGTCGGCATCAGCGGACGAACAGGGTCGCCGTAAAAAGCTGCTCCTGAAGGGCCCCGGCGAATTTCGTGAGCTGATCGCCGAGCAAAGAAAACGACGCAAACCGAAACCTACACACACTGGTCTTTGAGTTCGGCAAATCAGCCGTGGCTTGAATTAAACGACTCGCCTACGGTGTTTGCACTGGCAGTAAAATGCCAGCGTTTCCTCCCAAAGCAACCCTTGAGCCCCGGAGCCCAAGCGATGGGGATTATTTTAAAGGGAGATTGCGCTTAATCGGCCTTTCACGCCTTCTGCAAAATGCGTAACTACAACAGCGGAACGGGGGTTGCAGATATGGAGGCCTCAGAGCGGCGCCGGTTGTACGAAATAAGCGCTCAATACTCGGCGGACCTGGCAGAACACGGGACTCTGTGGGACGCATGGAGGCGAGCCTCGGAAGAATCATTCAGAGGCCGTCTGATGGGAGTGGTGGGTGAGGAAGCATTAAACGACGCAAAAAAACGTCTGCATGATTGGGAAGTTGCAAAACAATGGAACCCGCCAGAGAGAGGCGTCTCAGAAGAAAAGAGTGCGCTGCCGGCTGAGCTTGCAGCACAGATAGCCGCGGGCGGCTAATTCCGCGCAGCCTGTGCCGCCATCATAGCGAAGGGCGAACCGGCGGCCTCCTCGTCGGGGCTTGCTGGCCCTTCGCCGGCGCAATCGCCCGATTTGCAAGTTGTGAGTGGGCCAACACTTTAGATTATGTGCCGGCCGAGCCTAAGATGAACCTGAAAGGCTTCGGAACGGTGGTTATGCCGGGATCAACCAAGTGATTGCGCTGATGCAGATCGGCGCGCCCCAGCTTGGGATGGCGCTGCATTTCCTCGAACGCTTTGGTGTCAGCGCCACGGCCGATTGAGAGTCCACTTCCCAGTGCGATACCAGCAGCGCGCGAGCGCCGGCGGCAACGACGCGCTTGGCGAAAGCGGGATATTCGCCCTGCCGGCGCAGTCCGCAGCAGAGGTATTCGCGGAGGTCGCGCGCGTACGCGAGCGGTTCAGTCGTGACTATCGAGCGATGCTCGATGTCGTCGTCGCTCAGGGCAAGCCGACTGCCATCTGCACCGTCTACGACGGCTGCGCCGACGATCCGCTGGAGCAACAATTGCAAGTCGCGGGCCTCGCAACATTTAACGACGTGATTTCGCGCGAGGCGGTCCGCCGCGGGCTTCCTGTGATCGACCTGCGGGTGCTGTTCACCGACCCGCGCGACTATGCGAACCCCATCGAGCCATCGTCGGTCGGCGGAGCGAAGATTGCTCGGATGGTCAGCGCGGTCGTCACCGGCCACGATTTCGCCCGCGCTACCGCCACGTTTTATCGTTGAGCCGGTTACAGGTTAGGTCGAGACACTTCTGATCTTCAATTCCTGCAATCGCGCTCCCTACTGAATCGGTTGAACTTCAAACTGAACTTTGAAGCTTGGAGACATCAATGTTGAAGGAGGTGTCCGGAAGGGCGATGACCGCCACTAGTTGACGGTAAGGCAAATACTATTAATTTGATTCGGCGATTGCATAGGAGGCTTCCGTGCTTGTCCCCGAGCGGGCTCGCAAATGCGTATTATTCGTTGGAGCGAAGCCGGCCGGCAAATTTGTCCCGAGAGCAACTGCTTTCGCTGTGCGAATCCACGATCATCAGCATTTGTTTCACTATTTCGTTACGGCCGAGCACGTTGTTTCCGCGTTGCTGCGCAAAGATCACGATATCTGGGTTCGCGCAAACTCAAAAAGCGGCCCCCCCGATGAGATTAAGATAGGTTTGCAGGATTGGTCGTTTCACCCCGATGCGGCGTATTCCGGTGCTGATGTGGCCGTGGCTCCGTTGAGTTTCGATGGAAATACTGACCTCGACCCCGTTCCGATCGTTGGGCCTGATTCAGTTGCGGCTACGCACGACGTGATCACCAAAACCGGAATAGGAGTTGGGGATGAAGCGGTTATTACGGGTTTATTCCTCAGCCATCACGGACAACAAAAGAATGTGCCGATCACGCGGATTGGTAATATCGCAATGCTGGATGGGGAGCCGGTAACCACCAAGTACTGCGGCGATCTTAGTGCATACTTAATCGAAGCTCGCTCGATCGGCGGCCTCAGCGGGTCACCCGTTTTTGCACATTTGCCAGCAATCCGCACGATTGATGGGAAAACTACTCTTCCCCACAGACAGGCATCGATATCCCAACTTTATTTGTTAGGACTGGTCCATGGCCACTTCGATATACAGAATTTGAATTCAGACGCTGTTCTCGAAGACGGGGAACGCGCAACTTCTGGAATTCACTCCGGTATCGGCGTTGTTATTCCTGTCGAGAAAATAATCGAAACTGTGATGCAGCCTAAACTTGCGAAGATGCGCCTAAAAATTGTTGAGGACGAGCGTCAAAAGACCGAGCCGTCGCTGACATAGCGGCTTACCCGGATATCCAGCGTAGGAGGACGCCCTCTTCAGGGAATGTGCGATTGGCGGATGGAATTTCCTACATCCAATTGATGTCCTCTCCCTGCGCACAAGCTCCGATGCAGAAATTGCAATCGTCAGGCTCCGTCCCCATCCATCGTGAAGCTCTCCAAGAGCCACCATGTGTAATCTCTATTCTGTCACCAAGGGCCAGGCCGCAATTATCGCGATCACGCGCGCGATGCGCGACCGCACGGGCAACCTTCCTCCTTTGCCTGGTGTCTTTCCTGACTTCATGGCGCCGATCGTGCGCAACGCACCCGACGGCATTCGCGAACTCGCAATGGCACGTTGGGGTATGCCGTCGTCCCAGATGGCGCTCATGCAAGCAACGAAGAAGCGTGCGGAGAAATTGGAAGCCAAAGGCAAGGCCGTCGATTTCAAGGAGCTTCTAAGAATGGAGCCGGACGGAGGCACGACCAATATTCGGAACACCTCCAGCAAGCACTGGAAAAGGTGGCTCGGAGCCGAACATCACTGTCTCGTGCCGTTCACCTCCTTCAGCGAGTTCAATAAGGACGCTGGTGGCAATGTCTGGTTTGCCTTCGATCAATCTCGCCCGCTCTCGTTTTTTGCCGGCATCTGGACGAATTGGATGTCCGTGCGAAAAGTGAAGGAAGGTATGACAACCAATGATCTCTTCGGCTTCCTAACAACAGAGCCAAACGATGTTGTCGGCGCAATTCATTCGAAGGCGATGCCGGTCATTCTTACGAAACCGGAAGAAATTGAAACTTGGATGCGGGCACCCGCCGAAGAAGCCTTGAAGCTGCAGCGACCGCTGAACGATGGCGAGTTGCAAATTGTGGCGCGGGGTGAGCGTAAGGACGAAGCGGCTAGAGGCTGGGGACAACCGCGCGGCGCAGCGTTGCTCCTCTCTTAGATTTGGTGCGAGGATGAGCCATTCGGCCGGGGGACAACCACATGGCAAACGCAATCGATAGGCAAGCTTCTAGTTTCCGGGATGTTGCACTGCTGTTGGCACGCATCCTGATTGGCGTTCTGTTTCTGATTGCGGCATATAATAAATTCAAGGGCTACGGCGGCACAGTAGGCTATTTCACCAAGCTCGGGATTCCAGCGCCGGACATCACGGTGCCCTTGTCGATTGCATTTGAGGCGGCAGTTGGCGTTCTGCTCCTAGTCGGATACCAGACGCGCACCGTGGTTCTAGCCGTCGCAGCATTTTGCGTTGTGGCGGCTCTCTTCGCCCACACCAATATCGCCGACGGTAATCAATTCAATCATCTACTGAAGAACCTTGCGATCGCGGGCGGGTGTTTGGCGCTTTTCGTTACCGGAGCAGGCGCCTATTCGATTGACGCTAATCGGAGCTAACGCTCTTAGATTCTAGAATTTCGACAACTTATTTTGTCGCGTGACGCAATGGGTAGACGGCTTGATCGGATCGACGACGCTCTTGCACCAGACGTTGACCTAATCGGGCTTAACGATGTGGTAAAACGGGTGCTTGCCGCATAACGATTGCCGGGCGTCACGCCCGGCGACTGGCGCGGGTGGTGAGTGACTCCTCCTTCACTCACCACCCTGCAGCCTCAATCATTACGATGCCAAACTCCAAAGGGACGGCGATCCCCGCACCAGCATTCGTCGACCTTTACTGGACAGTCGCAAACGGCGGTTCGAAGAATTAACAATCAATTCGTCGTTCAGTAATTGGACGGACAATCTACGGTCACTTGTTCGGCCGGTTAGAAGAATTTCCTTTAGAGCCAATATTTCACGACACGACAGTTCGTCTTGCTGTTCCATTCCCAGCCACCCGTTGCTTTTGGTGCAAAGCAAATAGTCGACGCCGATGACAACGGCGCGACAAGACCGAGGCAATAGAGTGGTGCCTTGCGAAAGCATCATAGGCGATACCCGGAGCGGCATAACCTATGGTACGGTGAGACCGAACGCCTTCGGCATCTCTCAAAGTGCCAGAGGCAGACATCGCCAATTTTACTCGATAACCTCATCGGCCCTCGACAAGAAAGCGTCCGGCAATTTCAGGCCGAGAGCCTTTGCGGTCTTCAGGTTCACGGCTAAATCAAATTTTGTAGGCTGCGACACTGACAGATCTGCGGGCTTGCGTCCGTTAAGCAGCTTATCCACGAAGGCCGCGGAGTTCGAACAAGGCGGCCTCTGCGCGGCGGGCCAAGTCCGGGAGATAGCGAATGTCCGTCAGCCCAAGCGGCGAAGACGCAGAATGCCGCCATGACGCCTCGTGGTGGCCGCGGCTTTGAATAAAAAGGTTGAGGTGCAGTTGGCGCTTCATGACGTCCGACCTGCTCTTATCGCGAACACGGTGGCAAGTCCCGCCTCTCGGCCAACTTCGCATAAGGGCCGTTACGAATGATCGAGCACGCACGCTCCGCCTTGCGCCCTGAACACCCAGTCTGTGGACAAAGCAGCGACTAGCGCTTGGAGAAATTTCGATCAGTGCAAACGGACTTTTGCAAACACAATCGACCGAACTCGGACGTCGGCCGTAATCTCCTATTGTAGGAACGTAGCGGATTTCTTCTCTATCAAAGCACTCGTCACAAACGCTAAGATGCCTTGTCTTGAGTTTGGGGAACGACATGCGGCGCCGTGATTTTGTGACTTTGGTAGTCGGAGCTTCGGCGGTGGTGTGGCCGCTCGCCGCGGAAGCTCAGCAGGCGGCCAAGATTGCGAGAATAGGATACCTTGCGAGCAATCTTAGCAACCGAGGCCCGCTCGAAGCTTTCCGTCAAGGTTTACGCGACCTCGGTTACGTCGAGGGACGTAACGTCGTGATCGAATACCGGGATGCCCAAGGAAAGCTCGAACCGCTCCCGACCCTTGCGGCCGAACTGGTTGCAATCAATGTGGATGTCATTGTGGCCTCAAGTACGGCTGCTGCTCTGGCCGCCAAGCAAGCGACCACGGTTGTTCCCATCGTCTTCAGTACGGTTCCAGATCCGGTTGCGGCCGGGTTGGTTACTAGCCTTGCGCGACCGGGTGGCAATGTCACGGGGTTGTCTAACCTCAACGCGGACCTCGTTGGCAAGGGTTTGGAATATCTCACGCAGACCGTTCCGGGGATCAGTCGGGTCGCTGTCCTCTGGCAGCCTGGTGCCTTCGGCGAACACACTGAAAAGGAGATGCTGAAAGCAGCGGAAGGTGCCGCACGAGTGCTCGGGATCCAGCTACAATTCGTCGAGGCGCAAGCTCCCGCCGATATCGACAAAGCCTATTCGGAAATCATCGGCGCGCGTGCGGATGCGGTGACTGTGCTCGTAAGCGGAATGCTGCTCGGCGAGCGAGGACACCTCGTGGAACTCGCCGCCAAGAACAGGCTGCCGGTCGCTTACACATTTAGGGAACTTGTAGATGCCGGTGGCCTCATGTCCTATGGACCGAGCCTGACTGATTTGTTTCGGCGCGCCGCAAGCTACGTGGATAAAATACTCAAGGGTACCAAGCCCGCCGACCTGCCCGTCGAGCAGCCAATTAAACTTGAACTGGTCTTTAACCTGAAGACAGCGCAGACGCTCGGGCTCACCGTGTCGCCGACGCTGCTCGCCCGCGCCGATGAGGTGATCGAGTAAGGTGAGGCGGACTATGGGCGCCGGAAACGTCAATCCGTACCCACATTGCAGCGTCGGACGTGCTAGCTTGCGCAATCGAAAAGACTTCAATCGTCGGGAGTGCAATGAGGCGCCGGCAATTTCTTGCTTATCTGGGTGGCACAGCGGCGTCATGGCCAATCGCCGCACGCGCGCAGCAGCCAACATATCCGGTGGTCGGCTTCCTGAGAAATGCAGTGCCGAACGAGGCGGCCCACCTCGTGACCGCTTTTCGCAATGGCTTGAGTGAAACCGGCTACGTCGAAGGTCGGAATGTCTTGGTCGAATACCGTTGGACGGGCGGCCAAACCGATCGATCTGCATTCTATGGCCGCCGATTTGGTCAATCGTCAGGTAAGCGTCATTGTCGCGCTCGGAAGTACGCCCGCGGTGCACGCAGCAAAAGCGGCGACCACAACAATCCCAATCGTCTTCATGCTTGGAACCGACCCCGTCGAGCTTGGACTTGTTGCAAGTCTCAATCATCCGGGTGGCAATCTCACGGGTGTCATCAATTTGAATCTCCAACTGGCGCAAAAGTGGCTTGAGATTCTTCATCAATTGACCCCCGCCACGACGGCGATCGCGCTGCTCGTGAATCCGAGAAATCTCTCCACGACAGAGGGCTATACACGGGAGATAGAGACGGCGGCCTTACAAGCTCGGATTGGAGATTCTTATCCTGCATGCCCACAGTACCCAGGACTTCGATGCGCTCTTCGTCAGCGCGAAGGAACGCAATGCACGTGCGCTAGTGATCGTTGCAGATCTTCTATTCAGCAGCAATATCGATCGGCTCGCTGCGCTGAGCCTGCGCCACTCCATAGCGGCGATCTTTCCATTTCGCGAATTTGTCGAGGCCGGTGGCCTAGCGAGCTACGGCACGAACCTCGCCGATACCTACCGCCTTGCTGGCGTTTACACCGGCCGCGTTCTCAAGGGCGAAAAGCCCGCCGATCTGCCCGTGCAACAGGCTACCAAAGTCGAACTGGTCATCAATCTCAAGACCGCAAAGGCGCTGGGCCTCACCGTTCCACCAACGTTGCTCGCCCGCGCCGACGAAGTTATCGAATGAGACGGCGCGGGCGCGACCTGCCAGTGACCTATAGTCCCCGCACCAACTGTTACAATCGCTTCGTTCGCTGGTGGCAGGCTGAAGTCTGGGACCAGATGATGAATGCGCTTGCTGCCGGTCATGACGCGGCGGTGCCGATGATTGATACCTCCGTCGTCCGCGTGCATCATGAGTTCACGCCCTAGACTAACGTTGAGAGGGGCTACGCCCCGTGGGGGGCCAAGACAGTACAAAATTCTATTAGGATAGCGGGGGAGTCAGTTGCGATGTCGATGTGGAGTAGTTTTCCTAGTCGCAGGCTAGACAGGAAAGTCGCCGTTCTATTTTCCTTCCTTTTGGTCGGTTGCGCAACCAGACCTGGGCCAGAGGTGCTGATGCCGGTGGGGGCCTCGCCTGGCGTAAAGACGCTGCAGATCTATGTAGCGACCACGCGTGAGCGCGCGAGTTCGTCGGAGAACGTATTCACTGCGAATCGCGCCAATGCGCTCAACTTTGCAAAGTTTGTTATCTCGGTCCCGCCTACCCACACGCCCGGCAATATCGAAATGCCGACCGCTACCTCCGATCCACAGAGCAGTTTTGCTGTAGTGGATCAGGCCGTGATGAGCGAAGACGATTTCCGCAAAGTTGTTGCCCCACAAGGCGGTACTCGGCGAAAGAAACACAAAGCCTTTGTCTTCGTGCACGGGTTTAACAACAATTTCCAAGAGTTGCTTTTCCGGCTCGCCCAATTGCAGGCGGATATGAAAATCGACGGGATTGCAATCCTGTTCGCGTGGCCATCGCAAGGTCAGGTGGGTGCCTATGAAACGGACAAGGAATCAGCAAGCTATTCTCGTGACTATCTGATGGCTTTGCTGACAATGTTAAGCAGCAGTTCCGAAGTCAGTGACATTCTGGTGGTAGCCCACAGCATGGGTGCCCGGTTGACTGCTGACGCTTTGCGGCAGCTTCGTATCGAAGGCAAAAACCGGGTGATCGCGCGGCTGGGCCGCGTCGTGCTGGCGGCGCCCGACATCAACGCGGAAACCTTTCGTGCCCAGGTCCAAGCCATCGGCCCGCTCAAGCCACCCTTGCTGGTACTGGTTTCCAAAAATGACGGTGCGCTTCGAGTTTCTAGTCTTCTTGACGGCGGCATTGCTCGTGCTGGTGCTATCGACGTTGATAATCCGGTTGTGCGGGAGGCTGCCCTAAAAGAAAAGGTTCAAGTCGTCGACATTTCGAGGCTCGCATCGCATGACGATCTGCGGCATAACCAGTTCGTCAGTGTTGCCGTACTCTATTCACGATTGCAGCACCAGGCCGCGCCGTATCGCAACACGGCTGGAACATTCATCTTTGCAGATGACAGCGAGACGGTCATCCGGCCGATCGACATTGGTCAGGCGGTTGCGCAATGAACGGGCCGGAGGATTATGATTTTGAGCGTGTCCGCTTTGGGTCGATATCGTTAAAATATCGGCCGTTGTGACGGCGGATTACCACTGATTCACCTGTGTGCTGGTGAACCGGGAGGCTCCATCGATGATGGGCGACTTCAACCACCGTCCTTGTGGGTGTCGAATGAGTTCAGCGCGTAGGTCGCAAGTCTAAATTCATCCCTCTCGCCGTTTGCATGCAATTCAAAATGTCGCGGCTGAGTTAACGTGCTCGGCCATACGTAGATTTGCGCGCTGCCCTATTCGATCACCTTGTCCGCTCTGGCGATAATAGCAGGCGGGATGGTTAGACCAATAGCCGCTGCGGTCTTGAGATTGACTATGAAATTGAATTTCGTTGGCAATTGAACGGGCATCTCCTCTGGCTTTGATCCCTTCAAGATTTGGTCAACGTAGGACGCTGCCCCCAGAAACATATCGGCTTGGTCGCTGCCGTACGACATGAGGGCGCCGCTCTCCGCAAACAGCGGGTCGCCAAACAGGGATGGCAGGCGATACTGTGTCGCAAGGCGTATCAACAAATCGCGATTTGAAAACGTCACCGCGTGGCTGCCAGTGACCAGTCCGCCATATCCACCCGCTGCGAAGGTCGTGATCGCGGCCCTGATCTCGTCTACATTGTGAACGGGAAGCGGAACGAGATTGATCTTCAGCAGCGGCGCAGCATCTTGGGCCGCGCGCACCAATCCACGATGCGGCGCTACGCCTGGGTGATGTATGAAGCCGACGCGCGTCGCGGGCGGCGCGACTTCTTTCATGAGTTCAAGCCACTTTCCACCCATCGCCTCAACGAATGCCGGAAAACCCGTTACGTTTCCCCCGGGACGATGCATGCTAGCGACCAATCCGCTGCCAACCGGATCGCCCAGCGATGCAAACACGATTGGAATCGTCTGGGTTTCTTGCCGCATTGTTTCCGTGGCCTGGTTCGTGCTCGTCACGATCACACTTGGCGACATGCCCACCAGTTCTTTTGCGAAGGCGCGCGTCTTTTCCGGGTCGCCTCCGCCCCAGCGAAGGACGACCTGAATGTTTCTATTCTCCACCCAACCCAGCCCAGCCAGCCTCTGTCGCATCGCAGCGACATAGGATTGGACCAGTGCATCGCTCTCGTTAAACCCCATAAGCATGCCGATCCGTATCGGACTCGACTGCTGTGCTCGCGCCCCAAGCGGCAACGCCGATGCGGCGACAGCCGCAATAAACTCTCGTCGTCTCATGGTGCCACCCCGCCTCGGCGCACTTTAACGGTCACAATGGCCTTTTTGGAAGTCTCACGAATACCCGCGAAGACGCTCCGTCAACGCCGAAAAAAAGCCCTATGTGTCGGGCCCGCGCAAGCACTGGATCAAAGTCAAGAATCCGAATGCCGGTCGGCGGTCAGCAACAATGTAAGCCCGCCCAGACTCCTAACCTGCCATGAAAGGGCCGGGACGGACAGCGACAGGAACTGGGAGTAACCGTCGCCGCACTAACGATAATACAAAATGGCCGGATTCATAAGCCCGCCCGGCGATGCGGCGGGAAGCAAACAACCACAGCCGCCGAACGGACAGCAACGACATTTGGCGCCGTCGCCGGATTATCAACGTCCCGATTGCGACGTGCGTTCCGCGAATGCTGCGGCGGCCGCGCAGCGCACCCTCGGAGCCCGCCTGGAGGTCAGGGCAGGTGTAAGCGTCAGGGCGAGCAGCGACAGCCAAAAGGGACAACTGTCGCCAGCAGAAAAACGTGGGATTTAAAATCGCGTTTCGGCGAATTTTGAGAGGAAAGAAAATGTGGTTCCGACCGACTAAATCGATCGCCTCGCGAGAACGCATAGTATCTACAAGTATAGAGAACCTACTCGCCGTGCGAGATGGTATATACGGCGCGGCGCGTAGCCGTCAGCGCGTCCAAAAGCCGGGGCCGGCCGTGCGGGTGCTTTTACGACTTGCATTTCTGTTGATGTTGGCGATTTGGCTATGCGCGGTGTATGTCGCGTTTTACGGCGTGCCGGATAAATTCTTCAACATCGTACGTCCAATCCTGCCGACTGTATCCGACCCCTGTTCGGCAAGCGCACCTTTGAATTTCCGCACAAGCGGTTTTCAGCAAGCGATGCGCAGTAAGTGCTTTGATTCGCACGAGTGATCGTTGATCGCCGCGATTATAATCGAACACCGAAAAAAGCGAGAACCGCCACGACGACAACAATAAGTCCAATGATGTAAATGATATTGTTCATGTTCAGCTCCATGTCGACGGAACAAAAACATTTCACAGCGATGGAAAGTTCCGCGGGCTCTAGCGGGTGCGCGCTTAACGGCCCTGGGCAGGGAGGCACTAAATCGCGGTCGGCCGCAAAAGAAAAAGCCCGGCTGTGGGCCCGGGCTAGTTTGGATCAGTGTCTCGGCAGAAGCGATCCTCTGGGGGAGATCAACTATCACGGTTGATGATGTTCGATATTCCAATCTCAAGCTCCCAGTCGCTGAGAGGCGATCGTGTTGGGCTGATGGATGAACCCGATTGCCAATTCCCGGCCATCGCTCTCCTTGTACATGATGACGAAGTGATTGGGACCGACATCGCTCGGGCGTCGATAGAGAAGTCAAGGCGGTGCGGGCATATCGGCTGGCGTCCGATCGCAGCCTTCGGCCGCGGACGGGGTCCACGTTTTCACCCGCAACCAAATCAAGCTCTGAGAGATAACTTTCCGCTCTTTGGGTCGATAAGTTGTCGAACCACCACCTCTGATCTAACATCCTGGCTGTCTGCTCGATCACGGGCCGGTCGGGGCGACGGCTGCCCTGGCTAGGGAGCATCGGATGAGGCGTTTCGTCTACACCATCGTCGCGATCTTGTTGATGCCCTCAATGGTCGCGAAAGCCGAAACATATCCCTCCAAGCCCGTCCGGCTACTGGTTGGATATTCGGCGGGTGGCGGCATGGACACGATCGCTCGTGTTCTTGCGCAAAAGCTTGGCGACAATCTCGGCGTATCCGTTGTCGTCGAAAATCGGCCCGGTGCGACTAGCACGCTCGCGGCGGCGGCTGTGGCGCAAGCGTCGCCCGACGGCTACACGCTATTGCTCGGCGAGACCGGCCTGCTCCTGGCGCCGGTGCTGTTCGCGTCCTTGCCCTTCGATCTGACCAAAAGCTTCGCGCCAGTCGGCTATGTCGGCAAAATTCCGATGGCGTTCGCTGTGACGAACAGCTTTCCGGCGAAGACCACACAGGAGCTGATTGCCGCGATCAAGACTGCACCCGGAACTTACAATTACGGTTCACCCGGGGTTGGGACGCTTCAGCACCTTGCCTTTGAGCAATTCAAGCGCGCGGCTGGGCTTGACGCTCAGCACGTTCCCTACAAGGGCGGATCGAACTTCTCTCCCGATCTGATTGCCGGCCGGCTACAGATGGCGGTGATGAGTTCCTCCGTCGCAATTTCGTTGGACCGTTCGGGCAATGCCCGGGTGATTGCGGTTACCTCGCTCGATCGTTCGAGCAACCTTCCTGAAGTGCCGACAATAGCGGAGGTCATCCCGAATTTCGACATGAGCGCGCGTATCTTCCTCGCAGCGCCGGCAGGTACATCGGACGCCGTGATTTATCGCCTCGAACAGGCGATTTCGCTCACGTTGAACGACAAGGATTTGCAAGACAGATTTGCCGATCAAGGCGCTACCGTGATGGCAAGCACCCCGGCCGATGTCCGCCGCGAACTCATTGATGAGATCGAGCGCTGGACGTCCGTGGCAAGTTCTTTGGGCATGAAGCCCCAATGATCGGGACGAACAAGCGGTCCTCGAGGGTGTCTATTGTGCAGAAGGAACGAAGACGCTGTTCGGCAATTTCAGGCCGAAATGCTCGCGCAGCGTTGAACCTTCATAGGCCAATCGAAACAGACCGCGTCGCTGCAGCAGTGGAATCACCTCCGCATTAAAGACGTCGAGCATATTGGGCAAAAACGGCGGCATCAGATTGAAGCCATCCGCTGCCCCACTGGTGAACCAGTCCTCGATCAAATCCGCGACCTGTTCCGGCGTCCCGGCGATGGTGAGATGCCCGCGTGCACCGGCAAGGGTTGTGAGCAGTTGTCGTAGCGTCGGCCTCTGACGCCGCACGAAGCCCAGAATGACCTCCGTCCGGCTGCGCGCTGCCTCTACAGCACTCGGATCGGGAAAATCTTCCGGCACGAGCACCTGGTCGAGCTTAAGGTGGGAAAAATCATGTCCACCGAACCGGCTGGACAGTCGATTGCGTCCGATCTCGGGATCCGTGAGTTCGTTCGCTTCGCGCTCCAGGCGCTGGGCCTCGGCCTCCGTGGACGCAATCATGGGGCTTATTCCGGGGAGGATATGTATCTGATCGGCTGCACGCCCTTCCGAGGCGGCAAGCGTTTTCAGATCGGCGTAGAATGTCTGCGCCGTGCTTTTTTCCATATGCGCGGTGAACACAGCCTCGGCATGTCGTGCTGCAAAACGACGGCCGGTGTCGGACGATCCGGCCTGGACAAGCACCGGCCGGCCTTGGGGGCAACGCGGTATGTTGAGCGGCCCTGCGACGTCATAATAGCTGCCGCGGTGGTTTATCGGCCGGATGCGCTCCGGCCTTGCATAGCGTCCGCCCAAGCGGTCATCGAGGACCGCATCGTCCGCCCAACTGTCCCAGAGCGCGTTCACGACGGCCAAAAATTCCTCACCGCGGACGTATCGCTCCTCATGGCCTTCCGATCCGGCACCGCCGAAATTGCGTGCCGCCGCAGGCAACCAGGAAGTGACGATGTTCCAACCCACACGTCCGTTGCTCATATGATCCAACGACGAAAATTGCCGCGCTAAGTTGAACGGCTGGGTATAGGTGGTTGACGCCGTAGCGATTAAACCAATCCGGCTGGTCGTCACCGCCAAAGCACCCAATACGGTAATTGGCTCAAGCCACGCGTGCGGCGCCTGCACGTCTTCGCCTAAGGCAAGAGTGTCGCCGAGAAAAATGGAGTCGAACAAGGCGGCCTCTGCGCGGCGGGCCAAGTCCTGGAGATAGCGAATGTCCGTCAGCCCAAGCGGCGAAGACGCAGAATGCCGCCAGGACGCCTCATGGTGACCGCGGCTCTGAATAAAAAGGTTGAGGTGCAGTTGGCGCTTCATGACGTCCGACCTGCGCTTATCGCGAACACGGTGGCAAGTGCCCAACTTCGCATAAGGGCCCACGCTCCGCCTTGCGACCTGAACACCCAGTCTGTGGACAGAAAAGAAAGAGCCTGGATGTACGGGCCGAGTTACACGGGCCTATTTGGGCGCCGCCACCTACGTGAACAAGATTCTAAAAGGAGTTGGGCGAGCATGCCAGCACAAGGCAGCATTTCCGCAGTGCAAGAGGACACTGACTCAACTCTTCGATGATCTCGTCGGCAGCCAAAAGAAGAGCAGGTGGCACCGTAATGCCAAGCACCTTCGCCGTCTTGAGATTAACGACCGTCTCGAACCTTGTGGGCGTCTGCACAGGAAGGTCGGCGGGTTTGTCACCGCGTAGGATGCGGTCAATGTAAGATGCCGCCTGTCGCATCTCGTCGACGCGATCTGTGCCGTAAGACATGAGGCCGCCAGCCGACACGGTGTCCGTCCGGGCCATCCGCTGCTAGGAAGTCCTCTCACGGTGCTAACCGGCGCGTCGAGTGGGTTCTCGTCACGGCCGCGTGAGATCCAGACACAAGCCGGTGAGCACGGGAAACCAAAACGAGTTTTAGCGCTTGCGGCCATGTCGCATTCCCAACCGAAGCACGGGGGCACATTATAGCGACGCGAGAGCTGGTTTCCGCATTCTCTACCACCGACATCCTTGCCGCGGCTCTGTGGCTATCAACATCGGATTACAATCTCCCGAGCAAGACTTGCGCCCAGTGTCCGTCACTGACAAGGCACTCCTTTGCAAGTGCAGCCGAGGTTTTGCGAGACACGGCGCATAATCTCGACATCACTGAACAGTGATCGAGTCGAGTTTTTCGCACGATCGGATGCCAAGCGAGTCACTCAATGATTATTCCATCCATTCGGGACCGCTTGATGGCGGGGCGCGGCATCGGCTGGCGGGTCGCACGCACCGGGATTCTTGCAAGTCTGGTTCTATTTGCGGCGGCGCTTATTCTTTTTTCCGTCTACTGAGCTCGGCGCTGTGAGCTGGTTCGGTTTGGCATACGCTCGGGACCAAAGCTGCTCTCGTGGTTATTGCACCGACCGACACGGGATTGCGCATGGTACGATGCCCATTGTGGCGGGTGCCTGACTGCTGTTTGTCGGCGAAATCTAAGTTACATACGGCCACACGCGCGCGACTTAGAACCCATTTCAGCGGATGGGGGTCTCCGTGAGCACAGGAGACTGAGCGATGAACCGCAAGAGCAGCATTCTAATCTTGGCCACCGCTGTTGCCCTCGTAGCCACCGGCACGCTTCTCGTCGCTGACTCGTTTAACCTAATTGTGGGCGGCGGCGAGCGTAATCGCTATGTTTATAGCCAATCGCACAACATGCCTTTCCACTTGAAAGGCTGTCATAACTCCTACCTGCCCGAATGCGGGTTGGTTGTCTGGTAAAGAGATTTCACGATGACCCTCAAGACCGAACTCAACTTCGCTGCTGTGGTCACCAGCGCCTTCTTTGCCCGTAATGCCGTTGTCCTCATCGGACTCGGGATTGTCGTGTTGATGGCCTTGGCGCGCCCCTAACACGCTAGACCCGTCTTGCGACACGACACGGTGCGCTGCCAATGTCCGACCGTGACCGATCTACTCGAGACAGGGGCGCTGCAATTACCGGGCTCCATCGAGAGGCAGTTCAGCGCCACCGGAGGTCATCGACTGATGTCCGCTGTTTATACGGTGGATGGCGCACTCGCGGCAGTTGGCGTGCACGAAACCGGTCAACGAAGGGAACGGATCAAGGCCGGCATTTTGCTTGCATGTGAGTGCGGGCAGACCAGACTTCGCATGGACTGCGCCAGAAAAAATACTTCGCTATTGATATAGCGAAAGAAGCGACCATAGTATTGCTGCGGCGCACAGCGCAAGCACGATGAACACGCCGGGATCCGCATGACTGCGCGTCAGCAAATCCCTTGATATTCGTCGTAGCCCGAAATTTCGTTTCACGGCATAGGACAATGAAATTGATATCGCGCAAATGCTAATCCTCTGGACTGTAAATGCAAGGCGCTGGGTTAGTTGGGGGCTTATCGCCCCCACTTAATTTATTTGCTGTCAGGCGAGTATGCGGCGATCCGCAGCCAGTCGTGCCTGGCCTCGTATATTATCCAGCGCCGTTGCTTTATGAGATTGAAAGGCCCGCCTGAGCGGGCCTTCATCAGAAAGGCCAGCACATTTCTTCTGTGAGGTCACGAGCCTATTTCAGCAACGCTGCCCAGATCACCACCACAAAAACGATAACAAGCATTGCTCCGGGCATCGATGTAATAAATCGCACGATGCGTTCACGTAACGTGTTGGTCGGCCTCCTGCTCACGTTCGGGGCACGAGCGCGGGTGAACTGGTCTGAAGCCTGCGGACTATCTTACGCGCTAAAGCGATCGCAGGCTCAGGAAGCATGTTGTGCTCGTCGCGAAGTACTTGCGCGACAATACGCTCAGCCTTGTCAACCTCGATCTGAATGTGAGCCATGCAGCAGTCCTGTCATCTAGATGTCGCGGACGTATCCTACGCTTGGTGCGTTGGTTATCTTCCCCTCGGAAGATCCCCGTTCCACCTAAAGACTGGCCCGGCGCCCCAAATGGCCGCCGGGCATTTTTATCTTTCCAAGTCAAATGTCCTTTAATTTGTCATCGATCTTTTTCAGCTTCGCTTCGTAAGACTTCGTTTTTTCGTCCAGCTTTGCTTGTTCATTTTTATAGTGGTTTTGTAGTTCGGAGAGTTCTTGGCCCAGCTTCTTTAATTTCTTTCGATAGGACTTTTGCTTTTCTTCGAGATCGTCCCGTTTCTCAGATTTGCCCATAAATCACCCAGAACAATTGTTGTGACGCTGACTAACTGATTGCCAATTCAACTTATCAACAGGCCGTCGATTTGAGAATGCGCTGTCACACGGACGCAGAGATACCGCTTTAAAAGAGACGTTGCCCCCGGAATTGCCCTTTGGGGCGCCCCAGCGAAGAGCCCGGCCGCTCCCAAATGCGGCCGGGTTTCTGGCCTTGGGGAACGTTCGTTTGCCCCTTAGGCTTATAGGTCGATGGTTGACGCGATTATTTCTTTTTTTGGATCGGAATCTTGGGCCGCTGTGGTGCTGGGGTTTGTCTTTTTCACGATTGTCTTGGCAGCGTTGGAGAGGTGACCAGAGCCGACCCAACGGCTTCGCGTCGCGCCCGATTCCGATCTTAACGGAAGCGGCGATGTGCGATACCGAATATCTCGGCGAAAGTTTATTTGTGCACACGCGCGGGAATAAACGTGAATCAAGTTTTCCAAAAGATCGTCTTGTACCTCGACAATAATATTTGGGCCCAAGCCGCGATCTCTATTACTCTGAGCGCAATGGCGCTGGGCATATTCAGAGCGGTCATGCTGGCGCTAAGTTAGCGGTTGTTTCGGCTAGGCCGCCGCTCGCTCAGCAACCTCGGCCAACAATTCGCGTGTCACGTCACGGCAGGTGCCAGCGAATTTATCGACTTCCAGAATCTCTACCGGATTTGTGTATTGGCCGTCGGCTAACCACTGGATCACAAGGTTTGAATCAGTGCATGCAGCCGTGGCGATGGCGGCCGGGATCTTGCTTGAAGTAGCCGATCTGAATGTGATCCGTGCAGAAGTCCAGTCATCCAGATGTCGCACCGGTCGCGTTGATCGCCGCGCCAAAAATGTTTTCGTCAGGGCCAAGGCGTCGAAGGCTTACGGTAATCGTTTATGACGTGAGGCGATATCCGCAAAAATCCTGAATTTCGGCGGCTCAGGCGATTGACTTGTGTTCGCATGCTGCTCGGGGAATTTTTTATGCGGTTGATCCGCCGCTGGCTGAGTTCCTTCGGACCGATATCGCCATTTGGCTTCTCCGGTCTTTTCGCCCGTGTGCCACCTGCGCTCGACATATGTGAGCCAACGTCTTTCAAACCGCACATACACGGGATACCAAGCAAACCAGCGGTGCCAGCCCACGTTCCGGTTACGAATGGGCGCCTTCATGGCTTGGTTCAACCGAAAATCATGATATCTGAGAGCGCGGCTCATGATTGCCGCGCTGCTTTAGGAAGGAAGCTTACGCCCTGCTGCCAAGGGCAGTCGCGAAGGTTATTGTTAAATCCGCGTGGGGTTTCATCAACAACTCCCGGTTTGCAACACAACCGGAAGTATTGAACTTAAAAGCGCGGGCGTAAAGCCCAAGGTGCCCCCTCTAACCTCACCTGCGGCGCCAAACTCCGTTGCCCAGTGACGGTAGCGGTACGTCGGCGGGTTCGTTGAGTGGTCCCAAGCCGCGGCAACCGACGCGACCGATGGGACCAGCTTTGTTTTAGCAAAGTGCCACGCTGTTTCGACAACACCGTCGGGTAGGCCTCCTTTATGAGGGCGGATAGTCGTGATCCGGTTGATGCTGTCAATTATCTCAAGGAGCATCTCATCTTTAGCAATCGGAAAGTGACTGTGAATGAGTGTGATGCCGAAGCGATCAATAGCATTGTGTTGGATAAGAACCTCGCGCAAGCTTCCATCACATCTCGGTCGCCTTCGTTAAGCGGCTTTATTTCCGGGGGTTGTACGGATGCTGAATTCACTGGCAGAAGCGCCGGATAAGATTGATCGGCCATGGTTTGCTCTAGGGGACGCGGCCGTACCGCGCGTTGAATCAAATATCCTTTAGTGTTTCGTTGATCTTGGCGAGCTTGTCCTCGCATGATTCCGTTTTGTTTCGATCTTTTGCTTTTGCTTGCGCTGATAGCGTTCAAAGCTCAGTGAGGTCTTTGCCGAGCCCTCCGCAGTTTCTTTCAGTATGCATTTCGCTTGTCCTCCAGTTCGTCCCGCTTGTCGGATTTCTTAACCATGCGTGATCCTCACTTCCGTTCAGGCTATGCAAGTTTTCGAAAATGAGCTTTAATCAACAATCGCCCCGTTGACTGTCATACTTCTGTCGACCGGCGCCGCCTTCAATTTACGACCCCATATAATAGCGCGCGAGCGCGCGGCCATAACAATGAATTCTTTAATCCAAAAAATCCTCTTGTACGTTGAAAATAATTTTTGGGCCCAAGCCGTGATCTCGATTGCTCTGAGCGCGATGGCGCTCGGCATATTCAGGGCGGTCATGGCGGCGATAAGTTAGGTCGAGGCCAAAGTTGGCCGTAACCGTTCGAAGCAGGATAATCCGTTTTATCATTGCGAGATCGCCGGGACGGTCGCGTCCCGTCGGCGCGCTCACCAAGCTCGTCAAAGATTGTCAGGCGCAGAGCCGCGCCCAGAGCACCCTGCCATGTCGATCCGCACGCTGATTGGATACGCAAGAGTTTCCACGGTTCGACAGGGCCGTTCAGAACTAAGCATGGAAGCTCAGCGGGAGGCGCTGACACGGTTCGCAGTTCAAGCTTGGGCAAATATTCGTAGAGGTTGAGACCGGCAAAGGCTCCGACGCACTAGACCGGCGCCCTCAGCTTGTAGCAGCGCTCGCGGAGGCGCGAAGACACCCGCTGCCCAGTAGCTGTAGCCAAGTTGGACTGACGTTCATTTCATTTCCGGCCTCATGGTGCACCGCGTCCCCTTCCTTGTTGCTGAGCCGGGGTCGACATCGACCCATTCATCTTGCATCTGTTCGCTGCGTTGGGCCAAAAGGAAGCCGCACTTATCAGCAAGCGGACACGCGAGGCTCTTGCGGCCACGAAGCGTCGATGCCTGAAGCTTGGTGGCCCGAAATTGGATGAGGCACGAGCTGCGGCGATTGCATCGAATGAGGCCAATGCTCGGCGTCACGCCGCCAATGTGCTTCCTGTCATACAGTCAATTCAAAAGGCTGGAGCGATCACCCTTCGCGAGGTAGCCAATGCTCTCAACGCGCGCGGCGTGGCTACAGCACGCGGTGCCCAGTGGTACGCCACGACTGTGAGCAACGTGTTTTCCCGCGTATAGGCAGCGCTAGGGTCCCCTATTCGATCGACAATCTCGGCGAGCGGCTCCTCGCTCATATCATTGAAGGTTGAACCAACGGGCCGATAGGGGCGTAAGGCTCAACTTTCAGCCAGTCTCCAGGTGGAGAACGCTCGCCGTTGCGTCTTCTATCAATTGCGAAAGCAGTGATTATGTAAGTCGATGGACGAAACCGACCACCAACGGAACGTCAGGCTTGCCCACTTTGCGCGTGACCGCGTTAAGGCGAAGTCCGACTACGAAATCAACGTCAACGACGTGATGGCTCGAACAGCAAGACTAAAGTCAGAGCGGCTTGAGCGCGAAGCCGTTATCCCAATGCCCGCACCGAAGAAAGTGCGCGCCCGGCGTGGCGTAATCCGGGCGGCAAAGCGATAAGCGCCGCTTCAAAGTCCGCCT
Organism: uncultured Pseudomonadota bacterium; assembly: GCA_963707705.1. Classification (GTDB taxonomy): domain Bacteria; phylum Pseudomonadota; class Alphaproteobacteria; order Rhizobiales; family Xanthobacteraceae; genus Pseudorhodoplanes. The sequence continues at coordinate 301,930 of CAVPRD010000007.1, forward strand.
AATAGTATCGCGGCTTATAGTAACGCGGCGCGTAATATGGTTTCGGAGCGTAATACGCGCGCGGAGCGTAATATGGTTGTGGAGCGTAATATGGCTGCGGGGCGTAGTAGCCACCCCCATAATATTGCGCTTCGGCGCTCGTGGGCGCTGCGATGGCAGCAGTAACAAGACACGCGCCAGCGATGATCATGAGCGGCTTGTGCATAGATTTCTCCAGCGGGATAAAGCTTTCAAGGCGCCCGGATTGGGAGCCTTCCATTACTGCATAGCACCGACCGCATAGAGATAGATACTTCGCTGTTTTTCTAGTTAATCGAACAGACCTTTAAGCTCAGGATACCAGCTTCGGCCTCAGCTTGGGTTCTATAGGTTTCGCTGCTCACAAGGGTAACGTAGGTCGAGGGAGACGGCCTCCTATCAACCACCGTACAGCGTTTTGTTCTGGCGTCTTGCACGACATGAAACTCGCTGATTTGCGCGTACCCGGGTGCTGCAAACGCCAATGTAGTGGCCAACATCAATAGTATCCTCATAGCCGTTCTCCTGACGGAAATCATTCGACCGCGAAGTTTACGTGGTCACGTCAACCTTCGAGCGCTTGCGGGCAACCCAACGCGATGCGGCTATACGCTCGCGAAATCGCTGTGTAGTTGGCAGTACCAATCCCAGGTCGCTGGCGTGCGATTTGATGCTGCCCTCGGATCGATTGAAGCGGACGGACAGCCGCTGGACGCTAACGAAGTTCTCCACTGCATTCTTTAGTTGCTCATCCAGTTCAGGCGTCCAGCCGTTCTTGCGCGCGGTCATTCTTACCTCATCTGCGTCTGTCAAAGTGAACGATTGCTATACTCGGCCAGTCGCATGATGAGCACTTAAACGCGCGGTCCGTATCAGTGCTCATTACCGGGTCAACGTACTTGAGCCACATGGCCGCACCGCAGAGACCACACGTCGGACGGGCTTGAGAGAACGCGGGTATAAGGGGTACGATGGAGACCTGCTGCTCGAACCTGCTCAGCCCCTCGCTTCAGTAAGGGTCGAAAACGTCACAGCATCCCTCGGATAACGACAGGGCACTATAGGGGACAGAGGGAGAGCCGCTGGTGGGCTCAGCGAACCTTGCGGCACCCTGGGCGCTTCGGGAAGCAAAAATGGCTTTACGGCCTCCCCTGAGTCCTCATGGTAAGAGAAAGCGATAGTCGTCCCACAACGTATGCACCGTGGCAATATCGGCATACTGGCTGCAACCGACGCTTACGCGCCCCTCTAATGGTAGCTTAAGCTCCCTGACGTCCCGGTGGTTGACCGTGCTTGCCATCCATGACCCTTGTTGAGGACCAACGGTCAATCACATGAAACTGTTGTCAATCTAATGCGACGACTGGGCAGGTCGCGGAAGAACGAACCGCAGTATCAACCAACGCGGACCAAGTTATGTTAGCAGATGAGGAACCAATGATCACAGGCAAGAAGTTATCTGAAGCTAACGCGCTTCTGCTAACGACATTTCTCGACAAGGCTCACAGCCGTTCTCCCGGCAATAGCAAATTGAGTGACGACGCTCGTGCCGCCCGATCGATTTTGGTATGCTTTGCTAGATGGGAAGTTTGATGAGGCTCACGATAGTGAGTTAGCCATCGGAGGGAATTTGCCCGCCGGCACGGTCAGCGCATTGAAGGCCGCTATCGCCGCGATTGCACTGAACGGAACGCAGGCTGCCAACCTTGCGCGGCAGTTCAGAGCCATTGGCATCGTAACAACTAAAGTCTCAAAAAATACGGAAGCGACGCAAATCAACGCGAACAAAGACTTAAGGCTAGGTTTGGGCTATTGGCCCTTTGAAGCGTAACGGTTATTCATGAGCGCGCCCAAACTTCGAGCCTGCTGACGCCAGCTTCCGTGTATCGTTGCCGTGGCCGCGCGGTGTCGAACAAACGGGATACGGATCAACATTGTCTGCGTAAACGGTGGATCGTCGAACGAACGTTCGCGTCGAATAGTCGTAACCGTCGCCTCGCTCGCGACTTCGAACGCTACGCAACGACCGTTGCTGCATTCATCCGCCTCGCCATGATCCGCATCATGCTCAGGCGACTTGCTGCAAATGCCTCGCCATAAATCCAAACTTCCCGGATGGGCTCTGAAGGGTTGGGCTTTGACACCCACGATCCTCTCAGACAGGAAGCGAGTACTGCGACTGCCCCTCAACTGCCGCGCCAGCGGCTTCGTTCAATCGCCCGAAGTCAAAATTTCAGGAACCGGTGTTCTTCAGGGCAGGAAAGCTCTACCATTTTGGTAAACGCGTTTGGAACGACTGTTTGGCGAGTTCCTCCATTGCGGCCACAGGTCCAGTTGATTGACAAGTCTTTTGAAAAGCAAGATGGCAGCGGATTGTCGAAGTCAAATACACTGACCTCGAACCTACACAGAGAAAGCTTATAGCATCGTCGTCGAATGTGATTGGTCATATTGCCGTTGATGAACGATCCACGCAAAGATGATAAGATACTAGTACTGGCGCAGTTCAATCCGAAACTTGCCTGGCTAATTTCTACCGTGTCGACAGGATTAACGCAGTGGATCGCGCGGGAGGAGGGCCGTGCGCCGTAACGGTTGATTGCCTTCCTGGCACGGCCGCCACACAAAATACGCTTGTAGGGATGATAGGAAGATATCGCTCTCGGATCCATTGTGATGAATGAGGGAACATTCTCAAGAATTTGAGAATGATCGCTCTCATCTATAGCTATTATAACCGTGTTACTAAATGGCAGAGACGAGGAGGACAGTCGAATGCCAGTGTCAGAACTCTTCCATTCTCCGCGTTCGACTGTAAGATCCTGACCGATTATGGGAGTGCCATCCTCATACCAAAGCGTTCCCTTAATGCGAGCGTTGGGATAGGCTAATCTTAAGCCTGCATCAAACCATAGATCGTGATTGGTAGGCGCGACGGTTTTAGGCGCGACCACAACAACTATGGTGTTCGGGAGCGAATGAGGCACCGAGTAAGAATTCAGTTATAAGCTTGCGAAAACGTTCCCACCCCTCTTTGTTTAGGGCCCCAAATTGATAAGCGGCTCCGGCACCAAAGAATACAATCAATGATACAATAGTGAGCGGCAGCACTCGGCCGATATAAAATTTATCAGGGAGGATACTTGCTATGAGGAGAAGACATGCGCTCCAAATCAATGCCGCGGGACCAGCCGAAAGGAATTGAGTGCGAGCCAGTATCCGACTTTGCTCTAGCACAAGGAAAATCGAAAAACAGCCAATGAGGCACACAACGCCGCGGCTAGGATCAGA